>NZ_JALNTV010000003.1:478574-769568 GCF_023161645.1 Vibrio sp. 1CM7H | reverse complement strand
GAGCGACACACGAGGTTCGAACTCGTGACCTCAACCTTGGCAAGGTTGCGCTCTACCAACTGAGCTAGTGTCGCATTTATTCTCGAAAGCTATTCACTCTCAAAAGAATAATGGAGGCGCCTCCCGGAGTCGAACCGAGGTCCACGGATTTGCAATCCGCTGCATAGCCACTCTGCCAAGGCGCCTCATCTGTGAATAAAGCTAAGCTTTTTTCACCACCCTACTGAGCTGTGCTCTCTTGGGTACGGGATGCATTCTACGGATTCGAGCGATCGAGTCAACACTATTTTTATTTTTTTAAATCGTTTGACTAGAATTTGTGCGAAAGACGGTAGATTGCTTAGTTTTAATACTAAAAATCGCTTAAATACACTTGTTTATCATAAAACTTTGGCTACGCCTTACACTGCTGGCCGTGCGTTACGTGTATTGAAGCGTTAACAATCAGGAGACTCGCTTCTCTGAGACTCTCCAAGGGTAAAAACAAGACTTAGATCACATATGGAACTCTATCGAAGCAAAAGCCCCAGATACAAATTTCAAGCATGACCGTTAGCAAGCATTGAAAAACGTGAGAAGCAAAGAAATGCTGTAGATTATCTTAGATACAAAAAAGCAGGCTATTAAGCCTGCTTTCTAATATCAGAATTTAATGATGCTCTTCATTCAACAGATCGTCTTTCGCAGCTGCTAAATATTGAATCATTGACCAGTACGTCAAGAAAGTTGCCACATACAATGCTGCAAAGCCTAGCCAAACCATCCATTCATCGTAACGCCATATCAACACCCATAAGGCGAACATTTGCGAAACAGTTTTTACTTTGCCAACCCAAGATACCGCAACACTGGCTCGCTTACCGATTTCAGCCATCCATTCTCGCAATGCTGAGATAATGATTTCTCGCGCGATCATCGTTACCGCAGGAATGGTCACCCAAATTGAATGGTAATGTTCCGTGATTAAAATCAATGCCGTTGCCACTAGCACTTTATCAGCAACAGGATCAATAAACGCACCAAAACGAGAAGTTTGGCCAAGTTTACGGGCCAACATGCCGTCAAGCCAGTCAGTAAAACCCGCTACCCAAAACACCATTGCTGCTGCAAACGGTGCCCATGAATAAGGTAGATAAAAGACAACCACAAAAACAGGGATTAGGAACAGTCTAAGAAGAGACAGAATGTTCGGGATATTCAAACGCATTTTATTATTCTCTTACACATTGCGGCTTAATGTTGCGCGATTTTCCTTATTGTTTCAATGCTTGGAAAATAATTTCTGCTAAAGAGTGACTTATTCCCGGTACTTTGGCGATTTCTTCGACACTTGCACGTTTAAGTTCTTGTAACCCACCCATGTACTTGAGTAACGCCTGACGTCGTTTAGGGCCGATTCCCTCAATCCCTTCGAGTGCACTCGTACGTCTGGTTTTACCTCGCTTAGCACGATGCCCCGCTATAGCATGGTTATGGCTTTCATCACGAATATGTTGAATAAGGTGCAGCGCTGGAGCATCGCTTGGTAAATGAAACTCGTCCCCATCGACTGTAATCAGCGTTTCTAAGCCTGGTTTGCGAGTGACCCCTTTCGCAATACCAATCATGATGGGACGCTTTGGCCAATCACCCCAATATTGCGAAATAATATCATGCGCACGATTTAACTGACCTTTACCACCATCGATAAAGATGATGTCGGGAATTTTCTCTACGTCCAATTGCTTCGAATAACGGCGCTCCAACGCTTGTCCCATTGCAGCGTAATCGTCACCACCGGTAATCCCAGTGATGTTATAGCGACGATACTCCTGCTTAACGGGGCCTTCATTGTTGAACACCACACACGATGCAATCGTACTTTCCCCCATGGTATGGGAGATATCAAAACACTCCATTCGAGCAATAGACTCCAACTTCAATGTTTCGCGAAGCGCATGAAAACGCTGATTAATCGTCATCTTGTGATTGATTTTGGTGGTAATCGCCGTTAGTGCATTCGTGTTCGAAAGCTTGAGATACCTTGCTCGAGAGCCAGTTGGCGAGGTATGGAAATGAACCTTACGACCTGCCACTTCACTTAACGCTTTCTGTATTGGCGCAATATCTTCTGCCAACTCTTGATTCAAAATAATACGAGAAGGAATTGTACGTGCTTCGTTATGGCTCAAATAGTATTGAGTCAGAAAACTATCGAATACTTCCTGCTGGCTTGTATTTTGTGGGATTTTCGGAAAATGGCTACGGCTACCAAGCACTTTACCTTGGCGTATCATCAGGATATGAATACACGCAATACCATTCTCCTGAGCAAACCCTAGTACATCCATATCATCCATGCTGTCTTCTGAGACGTACTGCTGCTCTTGAACACGTCTAATCGCTTGGATTTGATCGCGAAATTTAGCGGCATCTTCAAAGCGCAATTGCTGACTGGCAACTTCCATTTTCTCGATCAGTTGTTTGAGTACTTGCTGGTCTTTGCCTTGCAAAAACATACGCACAAAGCTAACCAACTCTGCGTATTCTTCATCAGAAATGATGGTATCAACGCATGGCCCTGCACAACGGCCAATTTGGTACATCAAACATGGACGCGTTCGGTTGGAATAGACAGTGTCTTCACACTGGCGCACAGGAAATATCTTTTGCAGCAAATGCAATGTTTCTCTTACTGCACCAGAATCTGGGTAGGGGCCAAAATATTCACCTTTGCGCTTCTTGGCGCCACGGTGGATAGAAAGCCGTGGGTGCTTATGACCGCTAATAAAGATATAAGGGTAAGACTTATCATCTCGCAGCAAAACATTGTATTTCGGTAAATACTGCTTGATGTAGTTATGCTCTAAGATCAGTGCTTCTGTCTCAGTGTGAGTCACTGTGACGTCAATTTTGGCGATATTACTGACAAGCGCGCGAGTTTTCTCACTGTCTACTTTTCTCCGAAAGTAGCTTGAAAGGCGCTTTTTTAGGTCTTTGGCTTTACCTACATAGATGACAACAGCTTCGGCGTTGTACATTCTGTAAACGCCGGGCTGATGAGTTACTGTCTTGAGAAAGGAAGCCGAATCGAAGGGAGGATTCACACTAAAGGGTCTCGGTGTCCAGCATTCCGTGGCGAATCGCTAAGTGAGTTAACTCAACGTCACCATTAATGTCCAATTTACTAAAGAGTCGGTAGCGATAGCTGTTGACTGTCTTTGGACTTAAATTAAGTTGCTCAGAAATATCCGTTACCTTTTGGCCTTTGGTGATCATAAGCATGATCTGCAATTCACGTTCGGATAAGTCTTTAAAAGGGTTCTCAGAGGCTGGAGAAAATTGACTCAATGCCATCTGCTGCGCAATCTCTGGTGAGATGTAACGCTGCCCACTATTAACTACACGAATCGCATTCACCATTTCATCAGGGCCAGCACCTTTAGTTAAATAACCAGACGCACCTGCCTGCATCACCTTGGTTGGAAACGGGTTTTCTGTATGAACGGTAAGTACGATGATTTTCACATCAGGATTCACGCGAAGAATTTTTTTAGTGGCTTCCAAGCCACCAATTCCTGGCATGTTCATGTCCATTAAAACGACGTCAGCATGATTACTGCGACACCATTTTACTGCATCTTCACCGCTGTCAGCTTCTCCTGCTACGTTCATTCCACGGACGTCTTCAATAATACGTCGTATCCCTGTGCGAACCAGCTCGTGATCATCTACAAGGAAAACATTTATCAAACTTGTATCTCCACACTTTGTATTGGTTCTGCACCCACATAACCATTATTTGTTAAATGTGGATATCAGTATGACTGCCTATATACTAACGTAATCGACAAAAAATTGCTTTCTATGAATATGTGCTGAAACGCAAACTTTAGCAAGAACTTATTCATAAACCACTCTATTATTTTAGAGCGTGATGAGCAGAACCGAAATCTAAGAAAAGACAATTAACAACATTAAGTACAATAAATCAAGTAACTAGGTTTCATATTGCCCAGAGAAACACGCTATAACTTAAAATGACACTGTCCCTCTTGCACCAGAGGCTAACTTGTAATCACTAATTCCAGCAAAAATTTGAACCGTTTTCTTTACTGGTTATTTTTACAGTTCTTAATGTTAAACTAACGTTCTTCAAGTTTTCTAAGGTTTCTCACATTTGAATATCCAACAAGGCTTTCTGCTTACTCGACAGGCACGAGACATCAAAGGTCAAACTCAAATCGAGCTGTGGCTTTCGACAGAAGCAGGTCCTACTCAGTTACTTATTAATGGTGAGAAGCCAGTATTTTTCATCGCTCAGAAACACTCAGAGCAAGCAAAAACACTCGCGCGAGAAAAAAACATACCCGTCGACATCCGCCTTTTGGATCTCAAAACGTTTGAACATACGCCTCTTTCTGCATGCTATACCAACGTAACCAGAGACGCTCTCACACTTAAAGACACGTTCGCTCAAAATGATATCACCACTTACGAAAGTGATATTCGCCTCGCCGATCGCTACCTCATGGAGCGTTTTATTAAAGGCAGTATTGAGTTTACAGGCAATGTGACTCGTACCAATGGCTACCAACGCGTCCAGAACGCAAAATGCCGTACGGGGCAATATGAGCCGAAGTTAAACGTTGTCTCGTTAGATCTAGAATGCTCTGAGAAAGGCATTCTTTACTCCATCGGATTAGACAGCGTCATGGATTCCCGCGTTATCATGATCGGAGAACCAGAACCTTCGGATACACCGATACAATGGGTCCAGGATGAAAAGGCGCTTCTAGAAGCACTCATCGATTGGTTTAAAAAATTCGACCCCGATGTCATTGTCGGTTGGAATGTCATTGATTTTGACTTTCGTCTGCTACACAAACGAGCAGAATGGCACAACATGAAGCTAATGCTTGGCAGAGCAGACCAAGCCAGCTTTTTTAGAAGTTCATCTCAAAGCCAACAAGGGTTTATCTCCATTCCCGGGCGAGTTGTGATGGATGGTATCGATACGCTAAAAACGGCTACTTACCACTTTCGATCTTGGTCATTAGAGTCTGTATCTCAAGAACTCTTGGGGGAAGGTAAAGAAATCCACAACGTTCATGACCGTATGGATGAGATCAATCGTATGTACCGCTCCGACAAACCATCGCTGGCTAAATATAACTTACAAGACTGCGTGTTGGTGAACAAGATTTTCAATCACACTCACCTGCTCGACTTTGCAATTGAACGCTCTCGCCTCACTGGTGTAGAACTGGATCGTGTCGGTGGCTCGGTAGCGGCATTCACTAATTTATACATGCCGCAAATACACCGCGCAGGCTATGTTGCCCCGAACCTACACCCAGAAAATTGGATTGCGAGCCCCGGCGGTTACGTGATGGACTCCATCCCTAACCTATATGATTCCGTTTTAGTGTTGGACTTTAAGAGTCTATACCCATCGATTATTCGCTCTTTCTTGATTGATCCTATGGGTTTGGTTGAGGGGTTATTACTCGATATTGGTAAAGAAGATGAGCAGGCAGTACCTGGCTTTCGCGGTGGTCAGTTCCATCGTACGAAACACTTTTTACCAGAAATGATTGAAAAGCTTTGGGCGGCACGTGATGTCGCGAAAAAGAACAATGAAAAAGCTTTTTCTCAGGCAATCAAAATCATCATGAACTCCTTTTATGGCGTACTGGGCTCATCGGGATGTCGTTTCTTTGATACTCGGTTAGCTTCTAGTATTACCATGCGCGGACATGAGATCATGAAGCAAACTAAAGTGCTGATTGAGGAACAAGGCTATCAAGTGATTTACGGCGATACGGATTCCACATTTGTGTCGTTGAATCGACCATACAGTCAAGTAGAAGCCGACGCTGTTGGAAATCAATTAGTTGATTACATCAACTCTTGGTGGCAAGAACATCTGCGCTCTGAGTACAACCTAACATCTATGTTGGAAATTGAATATGAAACCCACTATCGCAGATTCCTTATGCCAACGATTCGTGGCGCAGAAACTGGCTCGAAAAAGCGCTATGCGGGTTTAATCGGTGAAGGAGAGCAAGAGCGGATTGTATTTAAAGGGTTAGAAAGCGCCCGTACTGACTGGACCTCATTAGCACAGAAATTTCAAAATACACTCTATAGCATGATTTTCCATGGTGAAGACCCAAGCGACTATGTCCGAGAGATGGTTGAGAAAACTAACAACGGTGAATTTGATGAACAGTTAGTGTATCAAAAGCGACTGCGCAGAAAACTGCATGAGTATCAGAAGAACGTCCCGCCACAAGTGCGTGCAGCTCGTTTAGCGGATGAGATAAATGCCAAGCTTGGACGCCCATTACAGTATCAAAACAAAGGACGAATTGAATACATTATAACCGTGAACGGTCCTGAACCTTATGAGTACCTCAATAGCCCGATTGATTATCAACATTACATTGATAAACAACTCAAACCCGTTGCAGATGCGATTCTCCCTTTCATTGGGACGGATTTTGACAGGCTTTCAGCACCTCAAATGGGGTTGTTTTAACCGATACGAAACTCTGTTTTCTGGTACTGTTTGACTAACCAATCACCAAACGCATCAATTAGCCCGATAACAGAACGCTTGGGAATACCCCGGCCAGAAAGTAAAATTTCTAGCCGCTCGATCTCAAGCTGCTTTTCAGGATGATAAGTTAAGAATACCTTGCCACATTGTATAGGGTCATCAAACCAACGTTTATCTCGATACATCACCAAAGAGTATGACGCCCTTAGTAGCTTTTTAGCAATCACGCGTTGAACGACCACCTGCTCTTCTATCGTCTTCGCTTGGACGATTTTTTTGCGATACACCGTAATCCAATCTTCCACATCCATATTCCAGTGCTTAGCAATTTCCCAACTTGGAACGTAATCACCAAAACAGTCTGCCAGATCATCACCATAGACACAGACACAGCAATGCTTAAGCATAAAGCCCCAAGTGAAAATGCTATCTAAGTTAGCCACTTCACTCACTAACGCTGTGCGGACCGATACGCCACTAACTTGAGGATGACTTTGCTGCGCGCGCCACTTAATCGTGTTGAGTAAAGTCGCGCGATTGTGCTCAAAGGATGATTGAGTAACGACAACCAGGTCTAAGTTCGACCTTCCTGCGACCGCTGTTTTGCGAGCGACGCTACCATACACATACACGCTGTGTAAGTTTTGCCCCAGTCCACCTTTGAGACAAGCGGTAACTTCTCTAATTAAAGGCGCAAACTCTGGTTGAAATGGTTGTTTAGGATCGATAACAGGCAGAGGCATGACTTAAAACGTGATCTCAGATGGTTCAAGAAGTTGGACTATATGTTCTCTTAGCCGACTCACTGAATCAAGTCCATTCAGGTGTTTAGTCATGGGAGTAACAACAAATTTCTGCAATGAATTTTAATGCTAGGCGGCTAACTTAGCGCTATAATCACCGAGTTTTGCTTAATAAGTATGAATAGGAATATACAATGCCAAAGGCAAGTGAAATCAAAAAAGGCTTCGCAATCGAGTCTAATGGTAAAACTCTTCTAGTTAAAGACATCGAAGTAACGACTCCTGGCGGTCGTGGCGGCGCTAAAATCTACAAAATGCGTTGTACAGATCTAAACACGGGCGCACGTGTAGATGAGCGTTACAAGTCTGATGACGTTGTTGAAACGGTAGAAATGAACAAACGTGCAGTTGTGTACTCATACGCTGACGGCGATGAGCACATCTTCATGGATAACGAAGACTACTCACAATACACATTCAAGCACAATGAAGTTGAAGACGACATGCTGTTCATCAACGAAGATACACAAGGTATCCACATTATCCTTGTTAACGGTGCTGCTGTGGGTATTGAACTACCATCTTCTGTTGAGCTAGTGATTGAAGAAACTGACCCTTCAATCAAAGGTGCTTCTGCATCTGCTCGTACTAAACCAGCACGCTTCGCTTCAGGTCTTGTCATCCAGGTTCCTGAGTACATTGCAACTGGTGACCGTGTTATCATTAACACAGCTGAACGTAAATACATGAGCCGAGCATAAGCATGTCTGATTTGATTTCTTACGACGACGTCATCGACGCAGCGTACGACATTTTCCTTGAAATGGCTCCAGATAATCTAGAGCCTGCTGACGTGATTCTGTTTACTGCGCAATTTGAAGATCGTGGTGCCGCAGAACTTGTTGAAACTGGTGATGACTGGGTTGAACATGTTGGCTTTGAGATCGACAAAGAAGTATATGCAGAGGTTCGTATCGGCCTAGTAAATGAGGAAAATGACGTTCTTGATGACGTATTTGCTCGTATGCTAATCAGCCGAGACCCTGAACATAAGTTCTGCCATATGCTTTGGAAACGCGATTAACGTTTCTTCATCATGAACAAAAATACCAGCCTAGTGCTGGTATTTTTTTATCTGCTGTTTTGTTTAGCTGCGATATTTGTTTATCCAAACACCCTTCTCTATATCGGCTTTAGATCCTTTCGCTATGTAACAAATAAGAAAAAGGCTTGCCGAATTGGCAAGCCTTTCTGATGTTTTGCTATCGATTAACGATGCTTGTTACGTGCGCCTTGGTCACCAGCAGTCTTCTTCGGCTTACGACGAGAAGGGTTGTTACTGCGACCTTTTGGCGTGTTAACACGCTCTTCATGGCGCTTAACTGCGCGACGAATTTTTTGGCTGCGTGCACGCTCACGTTTGCGTGACGTGTTGTCTTTGTTCAGATCAAGCATGGTTTCTTTTTCTGGACGAAGCTCTACAAGCTCACGCAAGTAGTTTACTTCTTTCAGGTCAAGCTCCATCCAACCACCACGAGGCAGTTTCTTGTCTAAGAAGATGTCGCCGTAACGAACACGTTTCAGACGACTAACGGTACACTCTTGCGATTCCCATAGTCGACGAACTTCGCGGTTACGACCTTCGTTGATAACAACGTAAAACGTGTGGTTCATGCCTTCACCACCCGCGTAAACAACATCTTCGAAGCGAGCTAAACCGTCTTCCAGTTCAACACCTTTTACTAGATTACGAACTTTCTGTTCAGTTACTTCACCGAACACACGTACTAGGTATTCACGTTCAACTTGGCGGCTTGGGTGCATTAAGCGGTTCGCCAGTTCACCATCCGTTGTGAAAAGTAGAAGACCAGAAGTGTTCGCATCCAGACGACCAACTGAAATCCAACGAGAGCCACGAATTTTTGGCAGACGATCAAAAACAGTACGACGACCTTCTGGATCGTGACGAGTACACAGTTCACCCTCGGGTTTGTAGTACGCAAGTACACGACAAATCACTTCTTCTTGAATCTTTGCAGAGACAATGTGACCATCG
The DNA here is from genome assembly GCF_023161645.1 of Vibrio sp. 1CM7H. Lineage (NCBI taxonomy): Bacteria > Pseudomonadati > Pseudomonadota > Gammaproteobacteria > Vibrionales > Vibrionaceae > Vibrio > Vibrio sp. 1CM7H. Next base: position 760,225 of record NZ_JALNTV010000003.1, on the reverse strand, counting down.
ATACGAACTACGCTGCTCTCGTCTTCAAGTCTTTCACCAAGCTTAGCGACTACACCGTTCACGCTAACGCGACCAGATTTAATTAACGATTCAATCTCACGACGAGAACCGTGACCAGCACGTGCTAATACTTTTTGTAACTTTTCGCTCATTTATCTACCTATGTGTCGTCTTCACAGACGTCTAGACCAGAATTGGTCTGTATTTTGCTAATTACCCATTTCAGTGGGATTTTTCGGTCCGACATTATACGTAACTTTCTCAGTTAATGTAAGCTAAATCGGCGCCATTCTCCACACCAAAAATTCACTTTAAAACATCGAAAATATTTACTCTATTCTGCAACTTTTTTCCTACTTAATGCTGATATTGCCCAGCGAGAATCCCACTAATATCGGTCTTCCCGAGCCACTTTAACCGTGCAGTACCTGATAAAATTGTCAGGGTTACAACGATAACCACTTGGGGTGTGTTTACTGTTCGTGCTGCTTTAAAAACAACGAAGAATAAACAGTCCCAGTTTGCTGCTAAGTAATACCAATCATCGTGGATAAATGAGCACTCATAGCAAGACAAGAAGCATCGGTAAGTCACTATTTACTATTAAAAATGACACTAACGTTATCGTGTATTTTAACTAGCTAGATTAGCTCTGCATTTTCGGCGATTGGCATAAATCAGACAAAAAGGAATAGAACAATGTCTATGCTAAATCTAGACCTAAATTGGATTTTTGGGACATCTCAAGATGACGATATGACCGGTACAAAAGGGTCTGAAACAACCGATATTTTCTTCGGCTTCTGTGGTGATGATAAGTTCGTAGGATACGGAGGCAATGATGTTGTCTTCGGGGGCTGGGGAGACGATACCTTGCTCGGTGGCCGAGGGAACGACTTTGTTTCTGGCGGCTTTGGCAACGACTTCCTATCGGGCGGATTAGGAAATGACAAGCTCTTTGGTGGTTGTGGCGATGATACAATTTTTGATTACTCAGGCAACAACTACTTGAGTGGGGGTTGGGGTAACGACACGCTCGTCGTTGGCGATGGTGAATCAGTACTGAGCGGCGGCTGTGGAGACGACACTTTCGTGCTTACAAACCGCCTGGCTATTGGTGTACCGGATCAACCTGTATCCTCCAACGATATTGATATTAAAGCCGATATTGTCGATTTTAATATTTTTCATGACAAACTTGTCTTCGATATGGGCAGAGACACCGACAATGATGGCATTCGAGATACGTTCTTGGATTCAGCGGATGATCTGACTTTATCTTATAATGAGTGTGGCTGGGCAGTATTCTCTAGTGATGAATACAATGTCGAAGTAACATTAAACGGCGTGAGCTCTGCATACATCAACTATGCTGAACAAAATGGTATCGACATTTTCGATTTCGCTTAATCTCAATCAGCGAAGTTCGCTGAGATACTCAATAATAAGAAACTAAAATAGGAGGCGCGATGCCTCCTATTTTGTTTGACGGTGGTGTACGTCTATTAATCGAATTATTCGAATGGTGCCGGGTCACCTGATCCCAAACGCACCACAACAGGTTCACCTTCGCTAAAGTCAATGACGGTCGTAGGTTGTTCACCTAAGTAACCGCCATTAAGAATCACATCAACCGCATGTTCTAGTTTATCGCGAATATCTTCCGGATCAGACTCTGTTACGTCACTGCCAGGTAGAATCAACGACGTAGACATCATCGGTTCACCTAATGCTTCCAACAAGTCCAAGGCAATTTGATTGTCTGGAACACGGATACCGATGGTCTTACGTTTCGCGTTCATCAAACGACGCGGCACTTCTTTCGTGCCTTTGAAGATGAAGGTGTAAGGACCTGGTGTGTTGTTTTTCAGTAGTCGGAATGCAGAGTTATCCACTCGCGCATATAGAGAAAGTTCCGACAAATCACGACACAGTAATGTAAAGTTATGCTTATCATCCAGACGACGGATCTGACAGATTCGTTCCAGTGCCTGTTTGTTCTCCAACTGACAGCCAAGTGCGTACCCTGAATCGGTAGGGTACACCACAACGCCGCCGTTACGAATGATTGCTACTGCTTGATTAATCAAGCGAGCCTGTGGGTTTTCTGGGTGAACGTAAAAAAACTGGCTCATTGTAATTCCTCATTATCGAGCCTCTCGGCTCTATATTCTTATGTGGAGCTTGAATGCCGCCTTGTTGTGCTTTATCAAGTGACTTCAAGATTCAAAGTGTTGTGCAGTTCCAACGACAAGGAAAGCCACATTAATACCTAATATACACTTTCCAGTTATTTGATGCTGAAACCCACGCTTTGAGGTTACTTTGATATATCCAACGAAGGATCAATACCCCAATCTTTCCAAACTGGTTTGACGCCTGCGGGCAACCAAAGGTTCCTTCCTAGCTCCATCCAAGGGGATGGGTAGTGAAAATCACTGCCTTGAGACGCTAATAGTTTGTATTGTATAGCATAATCAGCCAAGTTGCGCCTTTCTTGTTGCGCTTGCTGTGGCTGTGCAACTTCCATCGCATCGCCGTTTGCTTCTACAAACGCTGCTAGAAGACGCTTAATCCACTTCGCTGTCAACTTATATCTTCCAGGATGCGCCAATACCGCCATCCCACCAGCCGCATGAATAGCATCAACCGCATCTTTCATCGAACACCAATTCGGTGGTACATAACCTGGGTTATTACGCGTTAGGTATTTTTTAAACACCATTTGCATGGTTTTTGCGTAACCATTATCCACCAGCCATTTCGCGAAGTGCGCTCTCGTAACAGGCGCATCACCGGCGATCTGCCTTACCTCTTCGAGCACGCCTTCCCGAGTTGCTTTTTGTAGTCGCTCTGCAATCAACTCTGACCTTGTTATGCGATACTGCTTCTGCTGCTCGATGAGGGCGGATAATTGTTCATTTTCCGGATCGATATTCAAGCCGACAATATGAATGTCTTTGTTTTGCCAGACAGTCGATATCTCAATGCCGTTGATGATTTTGATCGGCAAGTTATTGTCTTGAACGTGTTGCTTGGCTAACGCCAAACCGTCAACCGTATCGTGATCAGTGATCGCCAAAACCTCGATATCAAAACTCAGCGCCCTTTCCACTAAATCTTTAGGCTCTAACCGACCGTCCGATGCAGTGGTGTGACTATGTAAATCAATTCTCATATTTTTATCGTTTTAATGCTGTTTTGGGGTTGACTTTTTACTCTCGCACTAGTTAACTAGTACACAAATACAAAGTACGTAATTTAAGGTTCACCATGTTACAAGAATTTAACCAAAACCAAAAAGCGAAAGTTGCGGTTTGTCTTAATAAGACAAACTCATCAGATCTTGCTTGGTGGCGCACTTGGACTAGTTCTTGGTGGGCAAACGTATACTTCTAGTTTATAGAACCAAACGTTGTAAAGCCCGCTACTCAAGCGGGCTTTTTTGTTTTTTTGCTCATTTCACACTCAACTGCCTAAACATTAATCGAATATGGCTAACTCTAGATTGGGAGAACGTTTGCTTTATGCGACTATGTACGGCAGGAAGATTTAGACAGCTACAAGGAGGTCTTGTGAATAAGGCCATAGAAATCAAGAAACTTGGATGCCTAGAAGTATTAAAGACTTCGGTTCCTTACACTCAAGACCCAACACGTTTGTTCCATACCATTTGTGAGAACAAAAGAGATAGCTTGCTTCTCGAATCCGCTGAAATTGATTCGAAACAGAATCTAAAATCACTTTTAATCGTCGATTCAGCGGTGCGCATCGTTTGTTACGGCCACACTGTAAACATGCAGGCGTTAACCAACAACGGTAAAAACCTACTGTCTCACCTAAACCAGAACATCCGTGGTGACGTTGAAAGTAAGTTCGATGGCGAAACGCTGACTTTGGAGTTTAGCCAGCCATGCGACACGTTAGATGAAGATTCTCGCCTACGTAAAGCCTCTTCTTTCGATGCGCTGCGTTTGGTTCAGCATAGTTTTGATATTTCACAGCAAGACAAACACGCGATTTTCCTTGGTGGTCTGTTTGCCTACGACTTAGTCGCAAACTTCGAGCCGCTTGGTAATGCAGAAGTAACAAATCAGTGTCCAGATTACGTTTTCTACGTCGCGGAAACACTACTTGTTGTCGACCATCAAACGGAATCTTGCCAGCTTCAAGCGACGTTGTTTGTTGACGGTTCAGAGAAAACAGCGTTAGAGACTCGTATTGCAGAAATTAGCGCTCAGTGTGCAGCGCCAAAACTACTGCCAAGCGCAAAACAAATCGCTGACGTAACGGTAGAACCTAGCGTATCTGATGCAGACTTCTGCCAAACTGTTCGCGACTTAAAAGAGTTCGTAGTGAAAGGCGATGTATTCCAAGTTGTACCATCTCGCCGATTCACTCTACCTTGCCCTGCTCCACTCGCGGCTTACAAAGAACTGAAACAAAGTAATCCAAGCCCTTACATGTTCTACATGCAAGATGAGCTGTTCACTCTGTTTGGCGCATCACCAGAAAGTGCGCTTAAGTACGAAACCGACACTAACCAAATTGAAATCTACCCAATCGCAGGCACTCGTCGCCGTGGCAAGCACCCTAACGGCGAGATTGATTTCGACCTAGATAGCCGCATCGAACTTGAACTGCGCACCGACATGAAAGAAAACGCAGAACACATGATGTTGGTTGACTTGGCACGTAACGACGTCGCTCGTATTGCTCAAGCTGGCACTCGCCACGTAGCAGACCTCCTAAAAGTCGACCGCTACAGCCACGTAATGCACTTGGTATCTCGTGTGGTTGGTCAACTGCGTGAAGACCTAGACGCGTTGCACGCATACCAAGCATGTATGAACATGGGAACGCTCACTGGCGCACCAAAGATTCGTGCAATGCAGTTGATTCGCGACGTAGAAGGCGCACGACGCGGTAGTTACGGCGGTGCTGTGGGCTACCTAACTGGTGAAGGTACACTCGACACATGTATCGTAATTCGCTCAGCTTACGTTGAGAACGGCATTGCTCAAGTTCAAGCTGGTGCTGGCGTGGTGTTCGACTCTGATCCACAAGCGGAAGCAGACGAAACGCGCGGCAAAGCACAAGCGGTAATCTCTGCTATCCAAGCAGCGCATAAGTCACAATAAGGAATAGGGTTCAGAGATGGCTAATATCATTTTTATCGACAACTTTGACTCGTTCACCTACAACCTTGTGGATCAATTCCGCTCGCTAGGTCACTCAGTCAAGATTTACCGAAACAACATTCCAGCAAAAACCATTGAACAAGCAGTGAATGAGCTTGAGAACCCTGTGGTACTGCTATCGCCAGGTCCTGGTGCGCCGTCTGAAGCAGGCTCAATGCCAGAGCTAATTCAATTGCTGAAAGGCAAAGTTCCTATGATTGGTATTTGTCTTGGTCACCAAGCGATTGTTGAAGCATACGGCGGCACCGTTGCTGGCGCAGGCGAAATCATTCACGGTAAGGTCTCTATGATGGAGCACCAAAACCATGCGATTTACCAGAACCTACCATCACCACTTGCGATTGCACGTTACCATTCGCTGGTTGCGACCAAGGTTCCTGAGAGTCTAACCATCACGGCAGAAGTGGATGACTTGGTGATGTCTGTTGTACATGAAGAAGATAAAGTTTGCGGGTTCCAGTTCCACCCGGAATCTATTATGACGACCTACGGAGCAACACTGTTGGCCAATGCCATTGAATGGGCACTTGAAGAACAAACTTCAATGAACCCACTCACTGCTTAAAAAGCACTGGCACATAAGAAATTTAGGAGAGGAAATATGGACGCAATCATCAACCCTATTATTACCAAATTGTACGAGCAAGAATCGCTTACTCAGGAAGAGAGCCAACAGCTATTCGACATCATTATCCGTGGAGAACTAGACCCAATTTTAATGGCGTCAGCACTGACTGCACTAAAAATCAAAGGCGAGACACCGGATGAAATTGCGGGTGCGGCAAAAGCACTGCTGGCAAACGCAATCCCATTTCCTCGCCCAGATTACGATTTCGCAGATATCGTAGGTACCGGCGGTGACGGCCACAACACCATCAATATCTCAACCACTGCGGCGTTTGTTGCTGCAGCATGTGGTCTAAAAGTAGCAAAACACGGCAACCGCAGCGTTTCAAGCAAATCGGGTTCTTCTGACCTTCTTGATTCATTTGGTATCAACCTAGCCATGAGCGCAGAAGATACACGCAAAGCGGTCGACGATATCGGTGTTGCTTTCCTATTTGCACCTCAATACCACGGTGGTGTGCGCCATGCGATGCCTGTGCGTCAAACTATGAAAACACGAACCATCTTTAACATTCTTGGTCCGCTGATTAACCCAGCTCGTCCAAACATCGAATTGATGGGTGTTTACAGTGAAGAACTGGTTCGTCCTATCGCGGAAACCATGCTACAAATGGGTATGAAGCGCGCCGCAGTGGTACACGGAAGTGGTTTGGACGAAGTCGCGATTCATGGCGAAACAACGGTTGCAGAAATCAAAGACGGTAAGATCACAGAATACAAACTAACGCCTGCAGACTTCGGTCTAGAAGCGCACACGTTAGAAGCAATCAAAGGTGGCGATCCTGAAGAAAACAAGGCGATCATTACCAATATCCTGACGGGTAAAGGTACAGACGCACAATTGGGTGCAGTAGCGGTGAACGTTGCTCTGCTAATGCGTCTATTCGGTAACGAAGATTTAAAAGCCAACACGCAACAAGCGATTGAGGCAATGAATTCAGGCAAGGCGTACCAATTGGTACAACAACTTGCCGCACACGCTTAAGGAATTGAAGAATATGACTGACTTCAACACTCAGCAAGCTGACAATCTGTCTGAACACGTTTCTAAGAAAGAAGCAGAAATGGCAGAAGTACTGGCAAAAATTGTCCGCGACAAATATCAGTGGGTAGCAGACCGTAAGGTGTCTCAACCGCTAAGCACATTTCAGTCTGATTTGCTGCCATCGGACCGCAGCTTCTACGATGCACTGAGTGGCGAAAAGACGGCATTCATCACCGAATGTAAGAAGGCGTCTCCTTCCAAAGGTTTGATTCGTGATCACTTCGACTTGGATTACATTGCATCGGTTTACAACAACCATGCTGATGCAATTTCAGTATTAACAGACGAGAAATACTTCCAAGGTAACTTTGACTTTCTTCCTCAAGTGCGTGGTCAAGTCAAACAGCCAGTTCTGTGCAAAGACTTCATGGTAGATACCTACCAAGTTTACCTAGCGCGTCATTACAGTGCTGATGCTGTCTTGCTAATGCTGTCTGTCCTCAATGATGAAGAGTACAAAGTCCTAGAAGAAGCAGCACACAGCCTGAACATGGGTATCCTGACCGAAGTCAGCAACGAAGAAGAGCTTCATCGCGCGGTTAAGTTAGGAGCGCGTGTTATCGGAATCAATAATCGTAACTTGCGCGACCTAAGTACTGATTTGAATCGTACTAAAGAACTGGCACCGACAATTCGCGAATTAGCACCAAACGCGACCGTGATTTCAGAGTCTGGCATTTATACGCATCAACAAGTTCGTGATTTAGCGGAATACGCAGACGGCTTCTTGATTGGTAGTTCGCTGATGGCGGAAGACAACCTAGAGCTTGCAGTACGCAAAGTCACGTTGGGTGAAAACAAAGTCTGTGGCTTAACGCATCCAGATGACGCAGCAAAAGCATATCAAGCTGGTGCGGTATTTGGTGGCCTGATTTTTGTCGAGAAGTCGAAGCGTGCAGTTGACCTTGAAAGTGCTCGCTTAACCATGAGCGGTGCTCCACTGAATTACGTTGGCGTTTTCCAAAATCACGATATCGATTTTGTTGCTTCAGTCGTGACCTCTTTGGGTTTAAAAGCAGTTCAGCTGCACGGTCAAGAAGACCAAGCTTACGTAAACCAACTCAAAGCCGAACTGCCAACAACAGTAGAAATTTGGAAAGCTTACGGCGTGACTGATGCGAAGCCAGAACTACTTGCAGACCACATTGACCGCCATCTATTAGATGCTCAAGTTGGCACCCAAACTGGCGGAACTGGTCAAGTGTTCGACTGGTCACTGATCGGTGACCCAAGTCAAATTATGCTAGCAGGCGGACTGTCGCCAGAAAATGCTCAACAAGCAGCGACACTAGGTTGCTTGGGGTTAGATTTAAACTCTGGTGTAGAAAGTGCACCAGGCAAAAAAGATTCACAGAAGTTGCTTGCGGCATTCACCGCCATTCGCAACTACTAAAGCTGGATATCAGCTAAAAAATTTAAAGCTATTCGTAGCGAAAAATACGAGAAGGAATATAACGATGGCAAAACTGAATGCCTACTTTGGCGAATACGGCGGTCAGTACGTTCCGCAAATTCTAGTTCCTGCATTGGAGCAACTAGAGCAAGCGTTTATCGACGCGCAAGAAGATCCAGAATTCCGCAGTGAGTTCATGACGCTTCTTCAAGAGTATGCGGGCCGCCCAACGGCTTTAACTCTAACTCGTAACCTAACTAAAGGTACGAAAACCAAACTGTACCTAAAACGTGAAGACCTGCTTCACGGTGGCGCACACAAGACCAACCAAGTGTTAGGTCAAGCTCTGCTTGCGAAACGCATGGGTAAAAACGAAATCATCGCAGAAACCGGCGCAGGTCAACACGGCGTAGCAACCGCACTAGCGTGTGCACTACTTGGCCTTAAGTGTCGCGTTTACATGGGAGCAAAAGACGTTGAGCGTCAGAGCCCAAACGTATTCCGTATGAAGCTAATGGGCGCGGAAGTCATTCCGGTTCACTCAGGTTCAGCGACACTTAAAGACGCATGTAACGAAGCGCTGCGCGACTGGTCTGCAACTTATGAAGATGCGCACTACCTACTAGGTACAGCGGCAGGTCCTCACCCATTCCCAACCATCGTGCGTGATTTCCAACGAATGATCGGTGAAGAAACTAAGAATCAGATTTTGGCACGTGAAGGTCGTCTTCCTGACGCCGTTATCGCGTGTGTGGGCGGCGGTTCAAACGCTATCGGTATGTTTGCTGACTTCATCGAAGAAGAAAGCGTTCGCCTAATTGGTGTTGAGCCAGCAGGTAAAGGTATCGATACAGACCAACACGGTGCACCACTTAAACATGGCAAAACGGGCATCTTCTTTGGTATGAAAGCGCCATTGATGCAAGATCCTAACGGCCAAGTTGAGGAGTCTTACTCTGTATCTGCGGGTCTTGATTTCCCTTCAGTTGGTCCACAGCACGCACACCTAAACGCAATTGGCCGTGCAGAATACGACAACGTAACGGACGACGAAGCGCTCGAGGCATTCCAAGAATTGGCTCGCAGCGAAGGGATAATCCCAGCTCTAGAGTCTTCTCACGCTCTAGCTCATGCATTGCGCATGGCTCGTGAGAATCCTGAGAAAGAACAACTATTGGTCGTAAACCTATCTGGTCGTGGTGACAAAGACATCTTCACCGTACACGCCATCCTAGAAGAAAAAGGAGTGATTTAATGAGCCGTTATGAGAAGATGTTTACGCGCCTAAACGAAAAAAACCAAGGCGCATTTGTACCGTTCGTAACGGTTTGCGATCCAGACGCAGAACAATCTTACAAGATCATGGAAACCCTCATTGAGTCTGGCGCAGACGCCCTTGAACTTGGTATTCCATTTTCAGATCCGCTTGCAGATGGCCCAACCATCCAAGGCGCTAACATTCGTGCGCTAGATTCAGGCGCTACACCAGATATCTGCTTTGAACAAATTGGTAAGATTCGTGCTAAATACCCAGAGCTGCCTATTGGCCTTCTGATGTACGCGAACCTAGTTTACTCACGCGGTGTCGAAAACTTCTACGAGCGCTGTGCAAAAGCAGGCATCGATTCTGTTTTGATTGCAGACGTACCAACCAATGAAAGTGCAGAGTTTGTTGCAGCAGCAGAGAAGTTTGGTATTCACCCAATCTTCATCGCACCGCCAACGGCAAGTGACGAAACACTGAAGCAAGTATCAGAACTGGGTGGTGGCTACACTTACTTGCTTTCTCGTGCTGGCGTGACAGGCGCAGAGACAAAAGCAAATATGCCAGTTGGTCACATGTTAGATAGATTAAACCAGTTCGATGCACCACCAGCGCTGCTTGGCTTCGGTATTTCTGAACCAGCACAGGTGAAACAAGCAATAGAGTCTGGCGCTGCAGGGGCCATCTCCGGCTCAGCTGTGGTGAAAATCATTGAAGCGAATGTCGAGCAGCCACAAATTATGCTCGATAAACTTGGTGATTTTGTGTCAGCGATGAAAGCTGCCACTCAGAAATAATTTCCATTTGATGTAACGCTATAGCGCCCGCTTAACATTCTGTTTAGCGGGCGTTTTCTTGTATGGCGTTTATACCATATCATTTTTATTCAACGCCCGCACTTTCCAAACCAATCTAAAGCAGAGCAATCAAAGAGTGATAAACTTTGCCACTTAACCAGCACAAATAATAACTAGAGCAGGATGCAGTAAGGTTGCACATGGAAGATGTCAAAGCATTATTAGCCAAATGTCCTGTATTATCAGGGCTGCCCGAGAAAGGACTTAGTGAAGCAGCACAAATAGCTAAAGTTCGCTGTTTCGACGAAAAAGCACTGATTTGCAATAAAGGGGAACCTCAATCTTCTCTTATGGTCATTGCACAGGGTGCCGTACGAATTAATTCGATGAGTTCAAAAGGCAAAGAAGTCACATTAATGATTTTCGAGGCAGGAGGCTGGTTTGGAGACAATGTTTTTTCTCCCGGCATGCCCCGTATTTTTGGCGCAACCGCGCATTCGGGCGTGACCTTACTGGAACTACCTGGTGATAAGTTTCGCCAATTACTCGCCAAATATCCTCAAAGTTACCCTACGATTCTCGACTTACTTAGCCGCCGCTTATGGTCTGCCATTTCAGTTATCGAAGATGATGCGATTAGAGGAATCGAAGAGCGGATTGCAAGAAGATTGCTGTTGCTTGCTGAATACCAACACAACCAAGCTATCAATACTCAGCCGTGTGTCGTGAGAGTGACTAGAGAGCATATCGCCAACATGATGGGGCTAACTCGTCAAAGTGTTCATAAAGTACTAAAAAACTTAGAGAGTATTGGGATGCTAGAACTGAAATATGGTTCAGTGACCATTACTAATCCAAAACGCTTAGAAGCGCACATAAAACAACTCGAACAATAGAGTAAACAGATAGTTCATGTGTACACGCTAGCGAGAGATTGCCATCTTCTATTCTTGAGTAACGTGCACAACACCACTCTCTCTAAGCAAGTGGCGCTGTGACGAGAAGTTCATTGAATCGACTAAGCCACATTCAATTCAGATTTCAATTCACGCTTTAAAATCTTTCCTGTTGCACTCATCGGGAGATGCTCACGAATTTCAACATAACGAGGATATTTAAAAGAGGCTAACTGCTCTTTGCCCCACGTTTGTAATGTTTCTGCGTCAATGTACTCTCCCGGTTTAAGCACAACGTAAGCCTTTATCTCTTCGCCATACTCTTCATTTGGAATCCCTATCACCGCTACCATTGAGATTGCAGGATGAGTCATAAACACTTCTTCAATTTCTCTAGGGTAAACGTTAAATCCACCTCGAATGATCAGATCTTTCATTCTATCGACGATAAATAGATTACCTGAACTGTCAAAACGGCCAACATCACCAGTATGGAACCAACCATTTTGTAGCGCGGATTCAGTGACTTCCGGGCGGTCAAGGTATCCTTTCATAACATTATGCCCACGCACAACAATCTCACCTTCTTCACCGATCGGTAGTGCATTGCCTTCAATGTCGACAACTTTTACTTCAACGCCTTGAATCGGTTGACCTACCGATCCTGGTATACGTTCCTGATCTAAATGATTAAAACATGCAATAGGACTTGTTTCTGATAACCCGTATCCTTCAAGAATTGGGACATTAAATTGTTCCTCAAAGGCTCTAAATATTTCGGTTGGCAACGGGGCTCCACCGCTGATAGCAACACGTAGTGAGGATGTATCAAATTGGTGTTGGACATGAAGCAAACCGATATACATCGTTGGCACCCCAGCAAACAACGTCACTTTGTGTTTTTCCATCAGCTCAAGAACATGTTTAGGCTCAAACCTAGGCACTAACACCAAGGTTGCCCCGCCCAAAACACTAGCATTTAAGTGGACGGTTTGACCAAAGGTATGAAATAAAGGCAAAGTTACTAAGTGAATATCATCGGCCTGGCTGCCCATAATGTTTTGTGCCACCAGAGCATTCATTATGATGTTCTGCTGCGTCAGTTCAGCTCCTTTTGGTAAGCCTGTCGTCCCTGATGTATACAAAATAACACAAGTATCATCCGCATTACGCGGTACATAATCTGACAATGGTTCTGCATCGGCTATAAACGCATTGAGAGTTGGCACACCATTCCATTCGTTTTCACTTTGAGATTGAGTCATCACGACCATATTTTCACATATATCAGCCTGCTCAAACGCTTTAACCCCCTCTTTTGCCATTGGCAGTTCTGCTGTCCCTTCAAAACAGAAGTAAAACTTCGCTTTTGAATCTTCTAAGTGATACTTAATTTCTCGCGCTTTCAAAAGCACATTTAATGGAACAGCAACCGCGCCAGCTTTTTGTATCGCATAATAAACAAACGCGAAAAAAGGAATGTTTGGGCATGAGAGCGCAATACGATCGCCCGGAACGACCCCTTTGTTGATTAAAGATGCCGCGATCTTTCCGGTAATCGCATCAAACTGCGCATAAGTTATCTCGACATCACCACATATCAACGCCGTCTTACCTGGTTTACTCGCAGCATTTCTTTGTAATGCAGCAGCAAGATTCATCATAATCGCTTCACCTCTTACTTGTTGATTTTCGTTTTATCGGCTCGGGAGCATTAACAGAGAGAGCACTCCCCTACACTAAAATGTTGGTACTTAATATTTGTTTTGCCATTTTTGATTAACATTATGTTTACAATGCAATCCGAACTAAGAATGTAAAGCAATTAACATTTCACAAAGCTAATTGGTAAAAATGTGAGCTTGAAAGAGGTTAATTGTTATAAATATCAATCCAAGTCACGCAAGACGCAGACTACGCTCGCAAACACAAAACCCATCTCAGTTAACAAAAAACAAACAAGAAAAAGAAATAAACAAAAACAATTACACAGCTAACAGGCATAACAAAAATCAATAGCAAACGTTTGCTATTGAACAAAACTTTATCGTTCGTCAATAAAATATCGATTAATCCATCAATAATACCTTGCTGCATATTGCCAATTGTAAACGATAAGTGTAAAAAGCAAGGCGAGATAATTATCCATAAAACCATTCATGGTTAGTGGGTAATTTTAGGATTTTACATTTTATTAGCACAGAGGTTATGGAAGTGTTAAAAGAAAAGAGTTTGCTAAACAACATTGGCGTACAAGTCGTAATCGCCATGATCGTGGGCACAGCCGTTGGTGCCATGATGGGTCATGATGCGACAGTGTTCGCTCCTTTAGGTGCTATCTTTATCAACTTAATCAAAATGTTGGTTATTCCTTTGGTCGCTGTAGCCTTGATTTCTGGCGCAGCTGGTCTTGGGAACAGCCAGTCAGCAGGCAAAGTTGGCATCGTCACTCTAGGTTATTTCGGTTTAACATCCGCCCTAGCCGTTGCGCTTGCACTATTTATGGGTGAAGTATTCCAACCAGGCATGGGGATCGACGTCTCTGGCGTTGAAGGCATGTTCTCAGCAGAATACGCTTCAAAAGGTGAACTACCTACTTTCTGGGCAACCATCACTGGTATGATCCCAACCAACGTTTTCCAATCACTAAATGAAGCAAACATCCTACAGATCCTAGTTTTCTGTATGTTCTTTGGTATTGCAATTTCTAAGCAAGCAAAAGAGCGTCGTGAGCCAATCATTAATGGTGTTAACTGCATCGTTGACGCAATGGTTTGGATGATCAACAAAGTGATGATCATTGCCCCTATCGGCGTGTTCGGTCTGATGGCAGAAGCAGTCGGTACATTCGGTTTTGGCGCACTAATGGTGGTATTCAAACTGTTCGTTGTTTACGTTGCCGCAATCCTAATCTTCGGTTTCGTTGTTTACCCAGCAATGGTGCATATTTTCACCAAGACATCAGCGAAGAAGTTCCTGTCTTCAATGAAAAAACCACAAGCTGTTGCGCTTTCAACGGCCTCTTCTATGGCAACACTGCCTGTCACAATGGACACCTGTGAAAAAGAACTGGGCGTAAAAAATTCAACCGCGTCATTTGTTCTGCCTCTAGGCGCAACGATCAACATGTCAGGTAATGCGATTTACTATGGCTTGGTTGCTATCTTCTTTGCTCAACTGTTCAATATCGACCTAGGTATGGGCGCTTACATTGCAATTATCGTAACGTCTACATTGGGTGCGGTTGGTCAAGCGGGTGTTCCTGGTCCTTCTTTCCTAGTGGTTGCCGTACTTCTTGCCGCTGGCATTCCAATTGAAGGTCTACCACTGCTATTCGCTCTTGACCGTATTTTCGATATGATTCGTACAGCACTAAACATCACTGGTGATGCAGCATGTGCAGTTATCGTTGATGCGCTAATAGAAGAGGAAGCGGCAGAAGCTGAGCTTAAAAAGCAAGAAGCTTAGTCCTTTCTCGAATGAACTAAAAACCGCTCACTATGAGCGGTTTTTTTGTCTTTTCTTGCATTACGTAACTATATAAATAGAAACCAATAGCATAAATTTATCAAAATGATATAAACCATTACAAAATATAAAAAACGTCAGAACTAGGTTATATCATGAGTCTTAAGCTGTCTTTGGAGCCCCTCGCCAGTACAGATTTGCCGATCGAGTCAAAACAACAGGCGCTGGTTGACACGGTTCTTCTTACTCTTACACCGCAAGGAAGGTCTTCTCTTTTTCAACAAGTTGCTTTGTATAGAATAAAGCTTCTTAAATCCCTCTTTCCTAAATACGCATCTAAGAGTCTGTCCGTACTGTTTGAATTAATAGATTATCGAGATTTAGTACAGCAGTATCCAACGCCTTTCTCCGAAGAGGCGCTCTTAATTGAACAAATTGCCGCAGATTGTTACCCGCATTGGATGGTTTTCTGGTGTGAATGTGAGATTGCTGCGATCAAGCAAAAGCACCCTTTAAATGAAGCGACAAGACCAACTCAGCTCTCGTTTGACGACCGCGACTATTCAAGCATATTGATCGAAGATATTGCCGAATGCGACCTAAAGGTAACACTGCCAAATCACGCTGCATTAATGCCGATTTCCGAAGCAATCACACTGAGCAATCTTGAGCTCTTCGTCCAAACTGAACAATGGTTTGAGATATTGCCTCTATTATCACTCTCGCAGAAAGGTCAACACTTTGTGCTATTGTTCAAGCCGTCATCTACACCAATCATGGTCTCCTCCGCTTTGGTGCAAAACTGGCACCAAAGAAATACCTGGCTCAGCTATTCATCACCATTTAGTAGTGAGCAATGGCAGTTTTGCCTTCCTGATTATGGCTACATTACTCTTAATCAATTAGGCCTTTTTGGAGGTAACGATCTAACTCGCCAACGGACTCTTATTGAATTTGATGCGCAGTTCCAATCTCACTTGAAAAACACTGAAGCGGTTTGCGAAGTGCTGCGTCTGACAGTGGGTGGCAACATCCAACAAAAACTGTACTTTTTGTATTTGGCACAAAAAGCATTGATGAGTGAGCTATATAAAGCAGGCTATAAGCTCAGCTTTACCATTATTGAACAAATATTTATGTTAAATTTCTATCAATCTATTGATTTAGAGGCCTACTTTCACTCAGGATACCGCGACATTAACGGTGACGGTACCAAGACATACCGCGGTTTCTGGAATTTAGGTATGATGGTTGAAGCATTTCAAGACATACAGTTTCGCGACTACAAACACCGCGTACGAACAAAAAGAATTGATGAAAAGGTGAATGAACATGCTTGATATTCATCTTCACGGCCTTTTTTATCCAAAAGCAATGACGCTATACGCTACTGTACTGGTGGTATTCGCTTGGTTGTTATATTACTGCTATCGCCTAAAACAGAAGAGTGAAACGATTTTAGGCTCGCATCATGCGCCGTACATTGCTTATTCTAGTTGCATCATCGTTTGGATCAGCAGCAATGCATACTTCCATACCGATTTATTGCCGGAGTTGGGCTCCGCTGGCGGTATTTTTATGGCTAAGTTGGCGAACTTGGCGTCATTCTTTGCCTTTGCATTCGCGTTCTATTTTTCTTGCCAGCTAGCGGCTGATATCAAAAAAACTGCGGTCAAAGCCTGGCAAAAAATCATCTTTGTGGCACTAGCAACGTACTCGCTTTACATCAACTTAGTGCCAAACCTTACTGTCGAAAATGTCACCATTAGCGGTCCAAGCCAGTTCGTGATCGAGTTTGGTCCCCATACCTCATATTTCTTTATTAGTTTGCTGACATTTGTGGTATTAACCCTGCTGAACTTGATTACCATGCGAGCGAACAGCAGCAAACTCACGCTGGCAAAAAGTAACTATATGATAGCCGGCATTTTGGTCTTCATGTTATCAACTGCAGTGATACACCTTGGAATGACTTACTTCCTTGGTGACTTTTCCTTAACCTGGTTACCACCAGCACTTTCAATTAGTGAAATGTTGTTTGTAGGCTATGCCCTGCTTACCTCTCGCTTTTATAGCGCTAAATACCTCACATACTTAACCGTTAGCGCGCTGTTTGTCTGTGCCATTTTCGTCCTCCCGCTGGGCGCAATATTTATTCCTATCTCGGAAGATAACCAATGGCTTGTAGCGGTGCCTTTATGCGCACTCATCGGTATCACTTGGCACTTGCTTTACAAACGCGTCAGTCGTTTCGCGTCCTATTTTATTTATGGGAAACGACATACACCCGTTCAACAAATTCTTGGATTAGAAGAGGAATTTAAACGCTCAATAGATGATGCAATGCGCCAGTTAGCAGCGTTACTGAATATACCAAATAATAAATTGCAGCTCGTCACCAGCAGTTACACCGAAACGTTTTATGAAGATTATCTGCCGTCAAGCAAGTCTGTTCTCGTGCTTGATGAACTGTCTGAAGAAATTGATTATGCCTCCTCGTCGAAAGGCTCAATGCGCAAGCTCTACGAACGTATGCGATCCAGCAATACGGCGCTCGTAATGCCTCTTTTTGGTCGTGGAAAGTCCGTTACGCACTTACTGATTTCTTCACACAAAATGGATAATAAGCTGTTTTCTAATGAAGAAATTTCAGCATTGCAAACCTTATTAGTTCGCATCCAGAGCACCATCGAGGCCGATAGAAAAGTACGCCAAAGCCGTGCGCTCGCTAACTCTATTGCGCATGAAATGCGTAACCCTCTCGCTCAAGTGCAATTACGATTTGAAGCTTTAAAACAGCATATCGAATCAAACGCTTCACTTGAGACGTTAAAGAGTGAGATTGATAAAGGAGAAGCAGCGATTCAGCGTGGTCGCCAACTTATCGACATTATTTTGCGAGAAGTCAGCGACAGCTCACCTGAGCACGAACCCTTAACTATTACGTCTATACATAAAGCTGTCGATCAAGCGGTCAGCCGTTATGGCTTTGAAAACGATCAAATAATTGAAAGGATCAATCTGCCCCAAGAGCACGATTTTGTCGCGAAATTAAACGAAACTCTGTTTAACTTTGTCATTTTCAATTTGATTCGCAATGCTATCTACTATTTTGATTCTTATCCCGATAGTCAAATTGAGATTCGTAGCCAAACGGGGGCCTACGAAAACATTCTGGTCTTCCGAGATAGTGGCCCTGGCATAGATAGCAGTATCTTACACAAGATATTTGACGACTTCTTCTCGTATCAAAAAAGTGGCGGCAGCGGCCTTGGCTTGGGCTACTGTCAACGCGTTATGCGCTCTTTTGGCGGACGAATTGAGTGCCAATCTGAATTAGGCGAATTTACTGAGTTCTACTTGTATTTCCCGGTCGTCCCAAACGCCCCCAAACCAGAGACGTTGAGAACACCGGACTTCAATGGCTGGAAAGTAAATGCACCACATTCTGAACCTCGCACAGACCAACACGTACAAGTAAGTAACGATGCACCAACAGTGCTCATTGTTGATGACAAAGAGGTGCAGCGTACTTTGGTTCAAATGTACTTAAAAAGGCTGGGAGTCAACAGCTTACAAGCAAATAATGGCGCTTCTGCGGTGGAGCTATTTCAGTCGCACAAGATTGATTTGGTGCTTATGGATGTACAGATGCCAGTGATGAATGGATTTGACGCAAGCCAACGAATTAAGCAAATTGCGTCTTCCGTTCCGATCATCGCACTATCTGGAGAGTCTGGAGCCAAAGAGCTGGAGCTCATTGCAAAACTCATGGATGACAGACTTGAAAAGCCAACCACGTTAAATGCGCTCCAAACCGTCATCAAGCGCTGGTTGCAACATGAGAGTTTTGCTACTTCCAACACTTTCTAATTTGCGAAGATAAAACTGGCACTAGATGTGCATTACTGAAGTAAATCGAATTATCCAGAGGGTCAAGCAAGCTGCAAATGGTTAGCGGATGAGCTTGATAAGGAGATCGCCATGTTACTTCATCGACACACATACTACGGCTTGATTCATCATGGAATCAAAGCACTACTACTCGATCGCTTAGGCCACTATACAGAAGAAGAATACCATCAGTATTTGAGCCTAATGACCGGCAAATCCACTTGCTTTACGATGTCTCTCGAAGAGCTTGAAGCAACCGTTGATAACCTGTTACGTGAAGGCTATTTAGAAGATGTCAAAACGCTTATTTCTCAATATCAACGTGTTGCTTAAATCTTAAATTCTATCAACTCAATTGCCGCTCTATCGCGGCAATTTTTATGCCTTCGGTTTACTACTTCATCTTTGCGAAATGTTGCTTGTTGTATCATTCAGTCAGGGGATTACTTCTCTTACCTCTAACCTTGACGGTATTCACATCTTGTCAGATTCCGTTAGACTGTCTTCAATTCACTAATTAGGTAGATTTTGCCACCATGAAGCAAATCCTAGATTTTATCCCACTCATCGTCTTCTTCGCTTTGTACAAGATGTACGACATCTACGCAGCAACAGGAGCGCTGATCGTTGCAACGGCAATTCAGCTTGTCGTCACCTATGCTCTGTATAAAAAAGTCGAGAAAATGCAGCTAATTACGTTCGTTATCGTGACGATATTTGGCAGCATGACCCTTTTCTTCCACGACGACAATTTCATAAAATGGAAAGTCACCATCATTTATGTGATTCTAGCTATCGGTTTAGCAGCGAGTCACGCAATGGGGAAATCGGCCATTAAAGGCATGTTGGGCAAAGAAATTTCACTACCTGATGCTATTTGGGCGAAGATCAACTGGGCTTGGGTCGGCTTCTTCTCATTCTTTGCTGGTCTGAACATTTATATCGCTTACGAGCTACCACTGGATGTTTGGGTCAACTTCAAAGTATTCGGAATGTTGATTGCGACATTTGCCTACATGATTGCGACTGGCTTCTACATTTACAAACACATGCCAAAAGAACAAAAAAATAACTCATCCGATGTGTCGACTGATGATTAAAAACTCAGTTTTGCTATAATCCGCGCACTTTGCAGCGACCTTCGGGTCGCTGTTTTGCTCCATGTATCACTAAACCGATCAAACGGCATACCGGAATCAGACCATTCTTGCTGCTGTAAACCAACTTTCTCTGGTCCGGTGTCTGCGGTTTTTTTAAGGACCTTTGGTTCTAGGTATTTACTATGTTGGCGCTTAGTTTGAGCGCCTTTAAGATTTAGGATGTCACAATGAGTCAAGAAATTAGCTCTCCGAGAGGTCAACTGCTGCTTCGTACCCTTGCAATGCCTGCCGATACTAATGCCAATGGCGATATTTTTGGTGGTTGGATTATGTCTCAGCTCGACCTAGCAGGTGCGATTCTGGCCAAAGAGATCTCTTCTGGTCGCGTTGTTACCGTTTCAGTGTCAAGCATTACCTTCAAGAAGCCTGTAGGTGTTGGCGATGTCGTTTGCTGCTATGGCGAATGCACTAAGATTGGTCGCACCTCAATGAGTGTCGATCTGGAAGTATGGGTCAAGCCGGTAAAAGCACACGGTGTCGGCGAGCGCTTCATGGTTTGTGATGCGACTTTCAACTACGTAGCCATTGACAGTGAAGGCAAACCACGCCCGGTTCAGAATTAGTCAACCTACAGCGCTAACTGTTAGAAAGGATCTCACATTTTCTGTTGTTCACTTGTGAGAGACACAAAAAAGGCGTTAAATTAACACTTTACCTTACCAATTAAGGAACTATGCTATGTGGTATGTCATCTTTTCTCAGGACGTCGAGAACTCGCTGGAAAAACGCATGAGCGTTCGCCCGCAACACTTGGAGCGCTTACAAAAGCTTCAAGACGAAGGTCGCCTTCTTACTGCTGGTCCTATGCCTGCGATAGACTCTGACAACCCAGGAGAAGCTGGATTTACGGGCTCGACTGTCATCGCTGAGTTCGCCTCTCTAGAAGACGCTAAAGCGTGGGCAGAAGCCGATCCTTACGTAGCGGCTGGTGTTTACGATAATGTAATCGTGAAACCGTTCAAAAAAGTGTTTTAATTTATGAAAAAATTACTGTGTCTTTTCTTGGCATTTGGTGCGCTGGCGGGCTGTTCATCTACCGATGATAATCAACGCCAGCTTGAGCTATTGGCATCAAACCGAGCGGGAGTCTTGTCCGCAGGTCTCCCTTTGGAATACGGTCCACTGCAGATAATGCGTGTCTCATCCAACAAAAATGTTGTTGAAATGATGATGATTTATAACGATGACGCACTCGGTGCAAAGCCGTTAAATCAAGTACTGAATACCAGTATCTACACCTATTGCAATAACCCGGAAGTTCGTAAGCAAATTGATATGGGCTTAATGTACCGTATTAAAGTGCGTAACTCTCGCGGTCAGTTGATGGCAGATGAGTTGGTTTCCGCGCAAACTTGTACTCAAATGAAATAGTCACAGTGAGTGCGTTGTTTTCGATACGAGCAATTCATCCGCTATTGCGGGATAGTATAACGACGAAAATGAACGGCTAAGAATAGAAAAACGGAGACAACGGTCTCCGTTTTTATTTGCTAAAAAGGTGCCTTACGCCAGCTCAGCACGAAGTTTCTTCGCCGCTGACACGAGGTTCGCCAATGCCGCTTCTGTCTCTGCCCAGTTACGTGTTTTCAGACCACAGTCTGGGTTCACCCACAAACGTTGTACCGGAATCTTTTCTGCCGCTTTCTTTATTAGGCCTTCAATCCACTCTTCCGTCGGAATGTTTGGTGAGTGAATGTCATAAACACCTGGACCGATTTCATTCGGGTAATTGAACTCTTCAAACGCTTTAAGCAGTTCCATATTTGAGCGTGATGTTTCAATGGTAATCACATCCGCATCGAGCGCCGCGACTGAATCAATGATTTCATTGAACTCGCTGTAACACATGTGAGTGTGAATCTGAGTCTCTGGTTTTGCACTCGCTGCCGAGATCTTAAATGCATCCACCGCCCATTCTAAATACGCTTTGTGATCGCGCTTTTTCAACGGCAGACCTTCACGAATCGCAGGCTCATCGATTTGAATGATATTGATGCCTGCATCTTGCAGATCAGAAACCTCATCACGCAGTGCCAGTGCCAGTTGCTGGGCGATTTCTTGACGTGTGATGTCTTCACGCGGGAATGTCCAACATAAAATCGTTACCGGGCCCGTCAGCATACCTTTCATCTGCTTGCTGGTTAGCGATTGTGCGTACGTCGACCACTCCACCGTAATCGGCTTTTCACGCTCAATGTCAGCAACCACAATGGCTGGTTTCACACAGCGAGAGCCATAACTCTGTACCCAACCAAATTTCGTCGTTTGGAAGCCCGCCAAGTTCTCCGCGAAGTATTCCACCATGTCGTTCCGCTCAGCTTCACCGTGAACAAGCACATCTAGGTCAAGGGCTTCTTGACGTTTTACCGCATCCGCAATATGTCCTTTTAGTGCTTGGATATAGTCGGACTCAGATAACTGGCCAGTGCGATAAGCACTGCGCTGAACACGAATTTCACCCGTTTGAGGGAAAGAACCGATTGTCGTGGTTGGCAACAGAGGCAAGCCCAATACTTCAGCTTGATGCGCAGCACGCTCCGCGTAAGGTGCGCTGCGCTCGGCAAGTGACGCAGTAATACTGTTTAAACGTGCTTGAACTTGTGGCTTATTCACATGCGTTGCCGTTTTACGTGCTTTGATTGGCTGGCTGTAGGTATCACAAGCGAGAATCGCATCTTGATCACCATCGAGTGCTCGGCCAAGCAAGGCGACTTCTGTTACTTTTTGTTTTGCAAACGCAAACCAGCTTTTCACTTCTTCACTTAGCTCTGTTTCCAGTTCCAGATCAACCGGGCTATGTAGCAAAGAGCATGAGCTCGCAACCCAAAGGTTGTCGCCCAGTTTTTCTTTTACTGGCTGTAGACGTTCAAGTTGCGCACTCAAATCCGAGCGCCACACGTTACGACCGTTGACCACGCCAGCAGACAGCACCCACCCCTCCGGTAGTTTGGCAACCACGTCGTCAAGCTGCTGAGGCGCGGCAGATAAATCGATATGTAAACCATCCACTGGTAGCTTTACAATTTTGTCTAGCGTATCGCTTATAGAGTCAAAGTACGTCGTTAGCAGCACTTTTACATCGCTTCGAATCACTTGGTACGCTAGCTTGAACGCATCAGCCCACTGACTTTCAAGCTCTAGTGACAAAATTGGCTCATCAATCTGAAC
Organism: Vibrio sp. 1CM7H; assembly: GCF_023161645.1. Taxonomy (NCBI): domain Bacteria; kingdom Pseudomonadati; phylum Pseudomonadota; class Gammaproteobacteria; order Vibrionales; family Vibrionaceae; genus Vibrio; species Vibrio sp. 1CM7H. Next base: position 737,312 of record NZ_JALNTV010000003.1, on the reverse strand, counting down.
CCACTCAACACCTTGACTCGCGAGCTTTGCCAAAATAGCTTGGTAAGCCGTAAGCAATCGTGGCAGTAGCGTCAGGCGATCGAACCCTTCTTCTACCTCTTTACCTAAGTAAAGATAACTGACTGGGCCAAGCAAAACTGGCTTCACTTTATGCCCAGCTAGGGTTGCGTCGTTGATTTCTTCAAACAGTTGAGGCCAACTCACTTCAAATGTATCGTCCTTGCTGAATTCAGGTACGATGTAGTGGTAGTTTGTGTTGAACCATTTAGTCATATCCGATGCTGCAGCGCCCGCACAGCCGCAACCAGCTTGAGATTGACCGCGACCCACTTTGAATAGCGTATCCAAATCAGGGAAACCTTCTGCGTGACGTTTTGGCACGTGACCCAGTAACAACGTGGTCGTCAGTACATGATCGTACCAAGCGAAATCGCCAGCGGTGGTAAAACTCAAGCCAGCATCTGTTTGTGTTTGCCAGTTTTTAGCGCGCAGATCTGCCCCAACCTTTTTAAGCTCTGCTTGATCAATTTCTCCGCGCCAGTATTTTTCCTGAGCGAATTTTAATTCTCGTTTTTCACCGATGCGTGGATAACCTAATACGTGCGTTGTTGTAGCCATGTCCCTATTCCTTTTTCAATCTTGTTTAATTTGTTTGGGTCAGAGTATCTTTCGTCATAAAAGATGTCTGGATGGCTAAACTATCGCTCTCATCTGCGGTTTGAACAACGTCCATTTATTCAACTTGTTTATTAAAAAAATTCATCATGAGGCGACATGATTCGCAAATAAACACAACAAATAGACGTCTAGACGTTTACATATCCATTTTTTGTCGTTAAGTTATTTATACGATTGCTATTCTGTTCATAGCGAGCAACAAAGGATGAAAGGAATTCATGATAGAGCTAAAACATTTGCGGACACTCACTTCGCTTCGAGACACCGGCTCTCTAACCGCGACCGCGACCGCGTTGCATCTCACTCAATCGGCCTTGTCTCACCAGATCAAAGATTTAGAGGCACGGATTGGGGGACAATTATTCCTTAGAAAAACTCGTCCGGTGAAGTTCACTTCAGAGGGAGAAATCCTATTGCGTCTTGCAGAAGATATTCTTCCCAAACTCGCAAGAGCAGAAAATGATTTGGCAAGCTTGAAAGAAGACGTCAATGGTCGGTTGCATATGGCGATTGAATGTCACTCATGTTTCCAATGGCTCATGCCTGCTCTTAGGGAATATCAACTTGCCTGGCCTAGCGTAACACTGGATTTTTCATCAGGTTTTGGCTTTGAACCACTTCCTGCACTGTTAGCTGGCGAGTTGGATCTCGTTATCACGTCAGATATTCAACCTCGTTCTGAAGTGCATTATGAACCTTTATTCGACTTTGAAATGCGCTTAATTACCGCGACCAACCACCCATTGGCGGAAAAAGAAGTTATTGATCCGCAAGATCTCGCAGATCAAACCATGCTCTCTTATCCGGTTCAAAAACAAAGGCTAGACGTCGTAAAACACTTCTTGCAGCCAGCGGGTGTAGAACCCGCCAAATGGAAGCAAGCCGACAATACTCTAATGTTAGTGCAAATGGTCTCCGCAGGATTAGGGGTTGCAGCACTGCCAAATTGGGCGATTTCTGAATTTTCGCGCCAAGGGCTTATTACCAGTAAACCTTTTGGCCAAGGCTTATGGCGTCGCTTATTTGCTGCAACGCGTCACTCAGAGAAAGATAAACGTTACTTACAAGCCTTTTTCGCAACCGCAAGGCTACAATGTAAAAGCCACCTTGACGGAATCAAGATGGCTTAGGGATATGGATTAAGAAGGTTTAGCGTTGATATGCTTTAAATTGGTTGGTCAATGGATCGTACTGATAACCAAGCATATCAAGCTTGCCTACTACGGACTCTACATCCATTTCATACACCGATACTAACTCGTCAAAACTGTCGCACTCTAAACGTAGCTTTTCATTGACGATACCTAGCAAAATAATGCTATCCAAATTACCTACATTGCTTAAATCCATCGCGACTCTCCTCTTCGACAAGGTATATAAACAAGCGTAGACGTAATCACGTGAATTTAAAGTGAGCGCGATCCAAAACGTGAGTGCCTTATACTCAAGCAACCTAGAAAGGACTTGAGTACAAGCAGTATTGATCTGTTTCTCGACTCGAGATTAAGCCGCCAGAGAGAATAAACCTTGTAGGCTCGTCATTGACGCGAGCGCGAGCAACAGGGCGACGCTCAGTTGAACCTTTTCCGGTTTTTTATGTGTGAAGATATGCCAACACCAAACAATGATTGAAGAAATTAGCATGGCTAAAGACAACAAAATTGGTTGTGTTGCGGCGCTCAATGTCGCTTCATTTAACTGGTAAGAAGCAAATAGAGTTGCGATTACCAGCAGCATTCCAGACACAATGCCCGTAACTGGCAAAATGCGGTGAAATGCCTGCAATCTGCTACGAGCGATAGTCAGAAGCAATTGAGAAAATGACGCCCCAAGGAAAAATATCATTATTGCCATCGCAATAGACGCAGGCCAGCTTGGCTGTTCAAATGCTTGAATACTTACATACGCAAAAGCCAAACCATTCGCTAAATGCATCGCCCAAAGAGGGCCTTTTTCACGCGTTTTCTTGGTTTGAACCTGAGAGTAGAAATAGAAAATAGCGAACACGATCATAAATGCTTCAATGCGAAGAGAAGCAACCGCAAGCCACAATAACGCCACTGCTGGCAACATTTTATGAAGACGGCCTCTCTGACCCGGACAAATATCGCCCTTGATAAGAAGTAAAGTCAGTAGCGCTTGCGCGCCAAATAGCATCGGAGGAAAAGTAACCAGCAATTGTTGAATCATGTTAAATGCACGCTCAAAAGTCATTTTGGGGTGGCGATAATATCAAATCACCGATCGTCAAACCACCGAAAGTCTATCCCCAAATGTACTAGAACAGCGAGACTTTTTATTCAACAAGAAGCGAGATACTTCAACGCATCTTCTTGAGTTAACACGCCTCTGTATTCTTCTTTTTCATCACATAAAACCCACGGGAAGCGAATGCCTGTTTTGATTAGCTCTCGAACAGCAGCGACAGATAAGTGCGCATTGACGAGCACAAACTCCGTGCTCATTATCTGGTTCACCGGGCGTTTCCAAATCCAATTTTCTCGCTCAGTCTCTAATTCTGTCCCCATGGAAGGCGTTAGGTGTAAGTTAACTTGCTCTTTAGTAACTAAGCCAACACAGCGCTTTTCGTTAATGACAACCAACGGCGAACTTGGACTTAAATTCATATATTCCACCGCCAACGATAATGGTTCCCCGGGATCAAGGTGCCTTACCTCTTCATGGCTCAGTGATTGCAATACATCATCTTGTTTTGGTTTGACAGCAACACCCGAAAACAAATGTTCGTAACTTTCCGCTTTCTCCATCAAATCGACAGGCCGAGCACGAGAGAACAAAAAGCCTTGCATGTAATCCACACCTATTTCAGCCAATGTTTGAAGCTCCTGTTCTGACTCCACGCCCTCGGCAACCACTTTTACATTCATTTGCTGAGCAAGATCAGTGACCATTTTGACAATGTTATAACTGGTATTACCGTGCTGAATGTTCTTAACGAATTTTCGATCGATTTTCAGTAAATCAAACTGCCCTTTCTCTAGGTAAGAAAAAGAAGAATACCCTGTACCGAAGTCATCAATCGCAATTTTAATGCCCTCTTTGCGCACTTGTTCTAGCGCTTGGGTATGCTCTTCGTCTTGCTCAAAATACGCTGTTTCCGTCAGCTCAATCGTGACTCGTTTAGGATCGACACCACTGGCTTTAATTAGGTCATGCGAACGCTGAAGAACCTGGAGCGAATCCAATTTAGTATTCAGTGAGCGATTGATGGTTAACCCTATTTCCTCTCCATATATGTCTTGCAAGCGCGGAAAGTGTTTGAGCGCGGCTTGACAAACCCCATCATCCAGAGCCGCAATCAACTCTAAATCTTCAATAACAGTAATCATCTCTTGAGTGCTATAGGCATCACTTTCATGATAAAAGCGCGCTAAGGCCTCGAACTTAACGACTTTACCAGTTCGGCTGTCAATGATTGGTTGAAAATGAACATCCACCAGCCCACTGTCTATTTGCGCTTCCAAAAACGCCTCTAAATGCTGGCGTTTTACTAACTCAGAATGAAGCTCACTATTATAAAAATTAAAATAGCCACCTTCTCCAGAAAGTGAGGACAACATCGCCTGGGCTGCATGCGCTAACGCTTGCTTTGGCCTGTTTGTATCATAGCCGAGGATTGACACACCCGTTTGTCCCTCGACGATAGTGGTATGCATTTTTGTTCCCATTTCATTCCTAAGCTCAGTGAAGAAACCTTTCATTGCAATTTGAATCAAACGTAAAGGACTTAGCCATTGACAGTGAGGAGTTTGTAAACAGACAACAAACACATCCCTAGAAAGTTGACCCGCTATACTGGTGTAGCGGCTTCGCATAATAAAATCGGCGAAGCCTAGTTGCTGTTCAAGTAAGCATTTTTCAGAAAAATTTGGTCTGAGAGTCATGACGATATTGAGTTCTTTACTCCCACTTTCGTTCGCCAAATTAGCTAATTGCAGTTCGAACTCTTCTCTAGAAGGCAAAAAAGCTGACCAATCATGTTGTTGTTCACAGCGATTTTTCATCCACAACAAGGAAGCCGAAATGTCAGTAGAGAAGCCGAGATAAAGAATCCGTCCAGAATGAAATGTTAGCCGATAGATACAAAGATGATGCGCCTGATTACTACCATTTGCAGTTCTACTCAATAAATTACCGCTCCAGTATCCTTCATCATCAATATGTTGCCAGAGCTGGTCGTAAAACGCCTGACTATGGTGAGATGAGCTAAAGATATAGGTTTTAAGTCCAACCAAATCACGGTTTTGATAACCCATTTGCAATTCAAAGGCACGGTTACAACCTAAGATTCGGGTGTCTTCGTCCGCGACTAAAACCCCTACGTTCGGTAAATCAAAAATCGTTTCGAGAATTTTCGCTAACTCTTCGCAGCCAGTGATCGTCAATTGCGGGATGATAGAGCCTTGAACAATACGCTCATTGAGCTTTTCAAAGCTAATTGTGACATGTATTAAGCGAGCTTCATTAAGCATCATGCAACAAGAAAAACGACCTTGCCCACCTAGGAGCTCCACTTCTAAAATTCGTTGCCTTAGTGTTTCCTGTTGCCCCATCAGCATGTGCTCAAACAAATCATCTAAGCAGGTGACTGGCGTATTTAACCCAAAAGCATTTGCCATTCCTAGCTGGTCGCATTCGAACTCGCGAGTATCAATCTTGTAAGACCATTCAATCACTGGAGTCGGATTGGATGTCGGTTGCACTTTTTCATGTGCTATTGTTGTTGAGTCACTCATTCCCTAGCCCCCTTTTTAATTAGCCTCATGCTCAGGGTTCGTAGTCAACGTGCCTTATTCCATTTGGGACCTGCTGATCCTCTTGTAAAATAGATTCTGGCAACGTAAGCCAATCGACTTAGAACCTTTTCAGAGCTTGTTCGGCTTTTTGCATTTTCCTATGCATTAATTTGATTATAGGCGTTGTTTTTAATAAGCACACCATTGCTTATTGGTTGTATTAACATTGCGACATTTTTCACGACTCGACCTATAACCATGAGGCTTTCAAGGTGATATTAGACATAAAATCGCCGATATAGCCTTGATATTTTTGCAAACCAAATAAAACTCGATGAACTAAGCTTGAATAGATGAGTTTGGTATAGATACCTGATCCTCAAATCGCTATAATTCGCGCTCCCTGGAACAGAGAGCAAAATATGACCAATAACATCACTCCTATTCATGAGTACAAAAAATACTGGGCAGAGTGTTTTGGTACGGCACCTTTCTTGCCGACCAGTCGCAAAGAAATGGACGCCCTAGGATGGGATAGCTGTGACATTATCATCGTAACCGGTGATGCTTACGTGGATCACCCAAGCTTTGGTATGGCTATCATTGGCCGTCTGCTAGAAGCACAAGGTTTCCGTGTCGGTATCATTGCTCAACCAGAATGGCAAAACAAAGATGCATTCATGCAGCTTGGTAAGCCAAATCTGTTCTTCGGGATCACTGCGGGTAACATGGACTCCATGATCAACCGTTACACCGCGGATAAAAAACTTCGTCACGATGACGCGTACACACCAAATAACGAAGGTGGTAAACGCCCAGACCGCGCGACTTTGGTTTACTCTCAGCGTTGTCGTGAAGCCTATAAAGAAGTGCCTATTGTTTTAGGTGGTATCGAAGCCAGCCTACGCCGTGTTGCGCACTACGATTACTGGTCAGACAAAGTTCGCCGTTCGGTACTGTTTGATGCAAAAGCAGACATCCTACTTTTCGGTAACGCAGAACGCGCACTTGTAGAAGTAGCGCATCGCATCGCAAATGGCGAAGACATCAGCACCATGACCAATATTCGTGGTACCGCCGTGAACTTGCCAGCCGCGCCAGAAGGCTACACGGTTATCGATTCTTCTCGCATTGAAAAACCTCGTAAAGAAGCGTTCGTACCAAAGAACCCATACGAAGTAGAAACTCAGTGTGAAACTAAAAAAGATGAGCCAGTTGCAAAACCAATCACGATTCGCCCATCACGCCACGATGCTGCAACAACTGCGGTTCGCTTACCTTCGTTTGAAAAGCTAAGAAACGATCGCATTCTTTATGCTCATGCAAGTCGTGTATTGCATTTAGAAACGAACCCGTACTCAGGTCGAGCGTTACTTCAAAGCCATGGTGATCGTGAACTTTGGGTAAACCAAGCCCCAATCCCATTGACGACCGAAGAGATGGATTTTGTGTTTGGCTTGCCTTACGCGCGTGTTCCTCATCCTATGTACGGCAAAGCAAAAATTCCAGCGTATGACATGATCAAAACGTCTGTGAACATCATGCGTGGTTGTTTTGGTGGCTGTTCTTTCTGTTCGATTACCGAGCACGAAGGCCGAATCATTCAAAACCGCTCGAAAGAGTCAATCATTAACGAAATTGAAGAAATTCGCGACAAAGTTCCGGGCTTTACCGGCACAATTTCCGATCTTGGTGGCCCGACTGCAAACATGTACCGCCTAGGTTGTAAAGATCCAAAAGCAGAAGCGAACTGTCGTCGTCCTTCTTGTGTCTTCCCGGGCATCTGTAACAAGCTAAATACAGACCACAAACACACCATCGATCTATACCGCGAAGCGCGTAAAGTTGAAGGCGTGAAGAAAGTGATGGTCGCATCTGGCGTACGTTACGACCTTGCGATTGAATCACCAGAATACGTAAAAGAGCTCGTAACTCACCACGTTGGTGGTTACTTGAAGATTGCACCGGAACATACAGAGAAAGGCCCTCTTGATCTGATGATGAAACCTGGCATGGGCACGTATGATCGCTTTAAAGAGATGTTCGAGAAGTACAGCGCAGAAGCGGGTAAGAAGCAGTACTTAATCCCTTACTTTATCTCTGCGCACCCAGGCACAGAAGACGAAGACATGCTGAACCTTGCTCTGTGGCTGAAGAAAAACAACTTCGAGTGTGACCAAGTACAAAACTTCTACCCATCACCGATGTGTAACGCAACGTCGATGTACTACTCAGAGACAAACCCTCTGAAACGAGTGAAGTATAAAAAACGTGAAGATGTACCTGTAGCAAAAGGTGAACGTCAACGTCGCCTACATAAAGCGCTGTTGCGTTACCACGATCCAGCAAACTGGCCAATGATTCGCGAAGCCCTAATCAGTATGGGTAAAAAACATTTGATTGGTGACAAACAAGGCTGTCTCGTTCCTGCGGAAGACATTGAAGCACAAACACCTGCACAACGTCGTAAATCTGGTCGTCACGGGGCAAACCGCTTTGCAACCAAACATACCAAAAACCAACCAGGCTTCGGTGGTCATTTGAACAAACGCTCTGAAGGCGGTTCAAAAGATGGTAAACCATCTGGCAACCGTAACGGTTCTGGCAAAGCACAAGGTGGTCAACGCCCTGCAAGCAACGGCCAACGTCCTAGCGGCAACGGTGCAAACCGCCCGGCAGGCAGCAAGCCGCAAGGTCAAGGTCGCCCACAAGGACAAGGCAAACCAGCTGGTCAACGTAAACCAAAGCGTCGTTAATTCTTTAGCACTTAAATACTAGAAAGGGCTCCAGAGGTAACTCTGGAGCCCTTTTGTTTTGTCGGTTCATTGAGGTATCACTCACAACTCAAACTTTGATTCAATCAATACAAAAAATGGTAAACACCAACCAACTTATTGGAAAAACAAACAATTATTTGATTGAAGAAAAATAATAAAAAACTAACTCATTGATTTTAAATTACTTTATTTTGGTGCGATATTTGCGTAATAGAGTAAAACTCTTAAACATGGGCTAACGATGAGTAATCCACTTCCTCCAAAAACTTCGATGTTCTGGCACGACAACAGCTATACCTATGAGGAGGCCGTTCAGGCATTTGAACGCTGAAATCGCTGAATATCGTTCCAACCACGGAATCCGATGATCTTGCTGGCTCACCCCCAGAGCGCAGTATGTTTTGGGAGGGAGAAACAAAAAAAATCGATCCGCCACCGCCGTCAGAACCAGAACCTCTCAATTTAAAAAACGAGAAAGAACCAACAGAGGCTTTACCGGCACACTTCATCCCTGTTCGCTACGCCATCGATCAGCTAGAAACGGAAGAAACACAACCTTTTGGTTTGCCTGAAGAATGGAAAGGCCAAGGCCCAGCCAAACTCAATACCGTTGGCTACACCCTGCGTCAACTACGCGATGGTTGGCTGTATGTCTATGATGCAATTAACAAAAGCTTAGACGAATACGAAATCAAAGGAACGCAATTCACGCTCTATAAGTTGGGAGAATCAGAAAGCCCAAAATCAGAACAGCGTGGGACACCACAAGATGCAAGGCCTTTCCTTACTTACGTCAACGGAAGCGTACTATCGATTTGTTTCTCTGAGCACCGGTGGACATGGCACACGTTCATGCGCGTCCTTAACAATCCGAGTAATCATATCGATCGCATGCAAACCATTGTTCTGTCTGCAAACGAGAATCAGCACAACATTGCACCAATCGATAAGTTAACTCAAGTGGCTGATATTGAACCTTCTGCAGTTGATGATGGGCGTTTTGCAGATTCTGGCATCGCTACCAAAGCTGACGAAGATGGTTCTACCTTTAAACCTGTCGCAGCCGAGAGTGACTTAACCTCTGCGATTCCAGAAGAAGAATCGGGCTACTTCGTCGCGATAAAAGATTACGCCGCAGACATTCAAGACATGTCGCTGCATTTTGTTGGCGCAGCAAGCCCCTACCGCCTTTTCATTGATCAGTTTTCAAACCAGTGGAACTTGATGCAGACCGCCATGCAATTGTGCATGTTCGGGGCAAGTGACGAGATAGACATGCCTACAGGAGTAAAGCGCAAAAACCAAGAGCTTGAATTCTATATGGACATGGCGGATTACTATGACAACTCAGCAATGGTTGACCTTACCAGTGAATCTCAAGCAGCTATCATCAAAGGAATGCCATCTTCATTTTCCCAGCAAGCTATCGATGATTACCAAAAATCCACTTCAGAAATAGCAGAGGCCATACAGAAGAAATATGGCATTTCAGCAAACCGATTTGGTAAATACGAGCAATGGATAGCGACTGAACGTTGGCGTAAGCAGCTCAACTGGAAGCAAATGCTGAGTGAGATGCAAGAGCTGTCAGAACAAAAAGAAACCATGCTTGCCGAAGTTGTCTCAGTAAAACGAGACTTTATAGCAGTCATGGAGTCCTTAACGCCCCATCATCTCGAAAGAACCTTCGACCTATACAGTGAAGATACACAATACAGCTTGTATCAACTTCATAAACAAGCCGTTGAGTCATTTACTTTGGTGGTGCAAGAAGAAGACCGCCAATGGGCTGAAAGCCAATGGGATAAACCAACCAGTTTACTTGCACTCTACACTTCCGGGTTTAGTCGTAGTCTCTTTAAACAAGTGGAGAAGCTAATTCCTGAACAAGTTTCAAATCAGGTAGGTGAAGTAGACGTTGCCAAAAATGTTCCAGACACTGAAAGCTCAGACAAAAAGTTTATGGACTACGTTTCGGAGGCAAGTAACCGTGTGGGTATGTATGCAAAAGTAATGGACTTTATTTCTAACCCAAATACTGCCGAAACCGAATTTTTAAAAGATATAGCAAAAGGGTTCGATGAGCTAGATAGCATATTCAAAGCGACTAACAGCGCTTTATTGAAGGGGGCAATAGAGGTTGGCGTTAGCCTTACAGCCCAAGCGTCCATCATCATAATATCTCTATTGTCAAAACCGTTCACCCGAAAAAGTTTTTACATAAGAGCTGCCGTTGTAGAACGTCTGTCGATGGATACTCCAATCAACGTCAACAAAGGCTACGCACAAAATTTTGGTTCTTGGAAATCTAATCATGATAAAAAACTCATCGCATCGAATCAAAACAAGGAAGTGTTAGCAGCCTTCAAAAAGGGCGATAAAACTATATCAAACAAGCAGTATAAGAAGGCTCTCCAGCAACAGCGGCACCTCCAAAAAAGCTTAGCCGTTGCGACGTTGGAATACCCACATTACATAGAACTTCCAGATGACGTACTTGAGGCAACAATTCAAATGCGTAAAGACATATGGGATAACAGGTTAAGTAATCTTAATAAACGGTTTGAAGATGTGGGTGGCCTAGGTTTCCTAGCTCTAATTTTCAACTGCCTCGCACTTGCTGATGCGATAAACAGTATTCAAGAGACCGGGCTTATGTCTCAAGATGATTTCTTGGATATTCAGCAAAAGCTTTTTTATACAGCCGGAGCTTGGACGGGTATTCGTACAGGTAAATTCTGGGATAGTGTGAAGGGTGATCCCAAATTAAGAGCTCATTCATACAAAGTCTTAAAAGAGCTAGTGAATCAAAATGTCGAAGGTTTTGAAAACTTGATCCTAGATGATTTAAAGGTATTCAATAAATGGCTCGCGATTACAGGAGCTTTAGGTGCGTTAGCTTCAGGTATTGAGGCTTACCGTTCTTGGCAGAGTGTAGATGACGTATATGGTCTCGAGAGCAAATTATATTTAGCAAATACCGTAACGCTTGGTTTAACTGGTGCGATTGGTGCGTTTCAGTTCTTAGGAGCCTCTACTGGTACTTTTTCGACTAACTTGCTTTTTGGAGGCCCGGTAACGGCAGCTTTAGTTATTCTTACAGTCACATACCTAGCCATCAGTTATATGCTGAATAAAATGAAACAAGATGATTACCAAAAATGGTTAGATAAACTGCCTTGGGGTTATCACCCGTCTCGCACTCAGTGGAGCCAATCTTCGAGCTTACCCGAAAGAGAGAAGCATAATTCAGCATTGGTGCAGCAAGCACTGTTTGACTTACAATCTATTATTCAACAGCCTACGGTATACCATCAACCTATTGAAAAAGTACAGGCTTATCCAGGCTATACACATCGTGAGTTAGTTGGCTTGGAAGTACATATTCAACTGCCACGGCGTGCTGCAACGAATGGTATTACAGTGACTACCAACACCAAGGCAACAGAAGATGATTTGACGTCAGGCTCGTGGCATCACAACGCAGATTTAGTTACGCTACAAACTCAAGACCAAGCGAGAAAAGAATCACTGGTGTACAAGGTAACATTGCCAATTGAAGAAGCAGACCAATACTTTGCCATGCAAGTATCATATGATGTGGAAGATGATGCTCCAGCCAAGCATGAGTATTGGTTCCAAAATAGCGTAAAACAGAGTGCAACTTATGGCGTGATTTCAGACAATACCAAACAAAACATCATTAAGAAATCACTCATCCCCATTGTTGGCACATTAGGTTTTCAGGAGTAACCCTTGGCATATTCACCATTTTATATCACCCCAGAAGAATTGGCAGTTTATCAAGAGGCGCAAGAGCAAGAAATACTCGCAGGCGATAATGTCAGAACATGGCATAAGTATGATGTAGAGGAACCATTTCGCTATTACTTTAAACTTTTTTCGCTTCCATTTGTGATCGCCCCATTCCTATTAACTTTGTTTATACACACGAGTGACACGGTTGGCGTAACTATTTTTTCTTTTATTTTGTCGGTGATGGTGTCTGGAGCCTTTTACCTTACGATTGGCCTCGACTATCGCTATGACTATATTTTTTCTAGCAAAGGCTTTGTGATGAAAAAGCGTCGCAATATGCCTAAATGGGTAAATACCGCTACGCAAGCTGTTGGCTGGATAGGTGCAGTGGTGTGTGTGGTGATGGTAGCACTGGTTGGTCCGATGTCATTAGCGGGAGCAGGTGCCTTCATTTTGCTTTCATTTGGTATGCTTAAACGCAAGCCTGATGAACCAACAGAAGTGAGAGTTGGAGAGCGAGAAGACTGGCTCTTTGCTGATTACAATAAGAAAAGAAAAGTAATTAAGTTCTTTTTTAAGTATGACAGGTGCGAATACCAAGATACTGCTCAGGAGATTACTTTTCGCTCACAGGGGCGATTCTATTGTTACATTTTCTTTAAAACTGAATCGGACTTAGAATCCATGGTCACACAACTTTCAAATATCTACAAGCTGGATTGTAAAGAGGTCAATGATCATAAAAAGCTGTTTGAAGCGAAGCCTGAACCTAGACTTTTTACGACTCCTGCTTGTTATCGAGAATACCCTACCAATGAAGTGTTTGATTTAAGGGATGCGAAAGCGCCTCTCCCAGAGTGTAAGTATCTTTACAACGGCAAGTGGCAAACCGAATCAGAAATCGAGCGCTTAAAAGCGGCTAGTGAACAGCAAGCAACTCCCGCTTCATAGTTTGCAGCAAGCATTAAAAAAAGGCTCCAGAGGTAACTCTGGAGCCTTTTTTTTGTGAGAAGTAAACGTTTTAAGTTGGGTTAAACTCTCTCACTCGCTTGATTAAGACAACTTGAACTTACTCAACTCACCGTGAAGATCACTGGCTTTTGCCGTCAGTTCATTGCTGATCGCTACCGAAGATGACATGGTATCCATCACTTCCATCGCCGTATCATTAATCACAACCACATTACGGTTGATCTCTTCTGATACCGAGCTTTGCTCTTCTGCCGCTGAAGCGATCTGATTATTCATATCATTAATCACTTCAATAGCTTGGTTGATTTCGGCCAACGCCAACTGCGCTGCTTGTGTTTCTTCTTTGGTATCCACCGCTTGCTTCTGGCTTTGCTCCATTAACAGGACGATTGATTGCGTTTCTTGCTCCAAACGAGCCAACATTGCACGAATTTCTTCTGTCGAGCCTTGTGTGCGCGTTGCAAGGTTGCGGACTTCATCGGCTACCACAGCAAAACCACGACCCGCTTCACCAGCACGCGCAGCTTCAATCGCAGCGTTCAGAGCCAACAAGTTGGTTTGATCGGCAATGCCACCAATCTCACTCAGAATCCCCTGAATCGCCGTGCTTGAAGCCACCAAATTCTGCGTCTGGTGCTGTGCATCATTCACTTGCGAAGCGAGGTTATCCACCGCGCTTGCAGCATTGTCCATACGCGACATGCCATTCGCACTATTGCTTTGAACTTGGCTTGCCGCCGCTGCTGCTTGTACCGCAGAATTTGCCACTTCTTGTGCGGTTGCGCTCATCTCATTAATCGCCGTTGCTAGCGAGTTGACTTCGTTCACTTGAACGTTCAGTTGATCTCTCGAAGCTGCCGCGCGAGCTTGACCTTCACTTGCACTTTTATCGACTTGATCCGCCGTCGCCATTACGGTTAAAAGCATTTCCTGAATGCGAGCGAGGAAGGTATTAAACCAGTGCGCCAGTTGGGCGGTTTCGTCCTTACCTTTAACCTCAATGCGGTAAGTTAGGTCGCCCTCGCCTTGTGCTGCGTCTTTAAAACGCTCCACTAAGTTAGTTAATACTTTGCCCAACGAGGTCGCGATCACCGTCATCGCAACAATACCAATCAGAGCCGCAATAATCCCTGCCCACACTCCCTTTTCAAGAGCTTCTGCACTTTGTTCTTCACTCCATCGCTCGTAGTCATCCACGTTCTTTTTAAGGAAGCTACTGGGAACCGACACCATAACGATCCAAGGCGCATCGCTGGTGTCAATTGCAGTAATCGCATACTCATCCCCGCCAAACGTCACAAGGCCTGCGCCTTTTTGTTTCGCAATGGATTGAATACGCGCCCATTGAGACGCCAACTCATGAGAGACTTTCTTACCCACTTGATCCGCTTGGCTGCTGTTCGCCAGCGTGATGCCTTTCCACGAAGAAATCAGAATACGGCCTTGTCCATCAAATAAGTCGCTCGCGTAATCTTCACTTTGGCTTTGTAACTCGTTCAATGACAAATCAAAACCGAGAGAACCAATGATCTCGCCACGTAACTTGATTGGTTGGCTAATGGTCGTGATCAGTTCTTGTTTGCCGCGAACCGGATACATGTACGGTTCCATCACGAACGTTTTGCCCGTTTCGTAAGGCATCAAGTGCCAATCGTCTTTACGCTCACCGTTGTTGTTTAATTCAGTATTGCTAAAGCTATCCATCGCCACGACATCAAAACTGTTGTGCGAATTTGGCGAAAAGAATGGCGCTAAGTAGCCTTCGCTATTAAAGCCAAGGCTTTTGTCTTGAATCGTTGGCTCAACCCACGATGGCTTTTCCCATACCATGTAACCAGCAAACACAGCTTTGTTCTGAGCTTCTAGCGACGCAATAAACTGTTTAACAATAATGTCTGGCGTCGCGGCCGTCTCTGCGCTTAATTCGATAATTGAACGCGCTTGCTTTAGGTTCGCCAACACTGGCTCTAACTGGTTGGAAATATTCAGCCCTTGCTGAATCGCCGTATTGCTCAGGTCGGTCGTGGTGGCTTCGTTCAGTTGAGATTTTACTTTTGTAGTGATTTGTTCATTCACTTGCGTGAACGCATTGGTTGTCATACCCATTGCAATCAATAGAGTGAAGGCCATTGCCCCACCCGCACTGACAGCAATTCGAGTGCGTATACTGTTAAACATGATCGCCTCACAAATTGATTTTTATCTGGCATTAAGCATTGGAAGGATCATGGATTTTAAACAAGTAAAGTTAATGGAAGGCTTTCATTTATGAACAGAGCAAGAACAGAAAATGTAGTTTTATTAATAAAAATAAAATAATGCAGGTTTTCGCTTATACATGAAGCCATTGATTTAATTGAATTATCTCAAAAAGGAGAATCTAAGCGTTTGTATTTAAAAGCAATAACCATAATTAAAAAATGGACTTAAGAGAAGTAAGAACTTTTTCTATGAGTGAGTCAGTAAAAATCAGTAATTACTAACAATGTGCTCAAGGTCACATAAATAATTTAGTATCTTCATGTTTTATATAGAGTTAACAGAATCAAATAATCCACCCCATTTATACATCAAGAGAAATTGATAGATATGAACAAAAGATCGTAGATTTACTTGGATAATAAGACGGTATTCAAGCTAGACATTGAAAACCGACACAAAGGTGAGAAAATCATCGTCGACAACTTTTTCACACCTATAGTGAATAATGTTCGTTAAGATCAACATTCGAATTTATCGAGATTGGATAAGAATAAATGAAGCGTGTACTTTTGGTAGAAGATAATCGTGAAATAGCGGGAATGTTGTTTGATTATTTTGAGTGTGCTGGCATGCAGCTGGATTATGCCGACAACGGTGAGCTAGGCTTAAAACTAGCGATGGATAATGCGTTTGACATCATTTTGCTCGACCTCATGCTGCCGCGCATGGATGGCCTAACACTGTGCAACAAGCTACGCGATGCAGGTAATAACACTCCGGTGTTGATGCTGACAGCACTTGATAGCCGAGACGACATGCTCAAAGGCTTCCAACACGGCGCCGACGACTACCTCACCAAACCGTTTGATCTCGATATTCTTGAAGCACGCATGACTGCATTGATTAAACGCTACCGCGGTACGGTTGCATCAACCAAACTCCAGTATGGCGAAGTGTCTATCGATCAAAAAACGCATCAAGCCTACCGTCAAGATAAGCTGTTGGCGTTGAATCCAACCACGTACACGATTCTAGAAATGCTGGTGAAAAACGCGCCAGAAGTGGTCACACGTGAGGAGATTGCTTTCCGATTGTGGCAAGAAGATGAGCCAAATAACGATGTGTTGCGTAGCCATATTTATCAATTGCGTGGGCAGCTCGACAAACCATTCAAAGAGCACGTTTTGAAAACCATTCCAAAAGTCGGCTTCCGATTGGAGCCCGGGGCATGATTCGCCGCTTATTTAACAATACACAAAGCTTAACCGGACGCCTTGAACTCTTCTTCCTTCTAGTGTCGGTTGTGATTGGCTTGCTATGCTTCGCATTGGTTAGCGGAGCGCTATTATGGTCGGAAGATCGCGTCGGTGAACGACGCATTATGATCGATAAAAAAGAGGCGATTGAGCACTTTCGAAACCATCCTGATAGCGGAATCATCAAACTCGATTTACTGACAACGGCATACAACGACATCAATCTCGTTCCTGAGCTCTATCAACCCTTTATTCAAAATAAAAAATATTTTCTCGCTGAAGTTGCTGACGAACCAGACACTCGCATGATTTACATGAGCACCTACACGCAAGATGGAGAGGAACACCCTATTATTCTGATCTCTCTGATTGATGAGATAGAAATTACATCTAACGAGTTTATGTTTGTTCTCGTTATGGTGCTGGCGGTTGTCATCGGGTTACTTTTGATTTTTGGCAGCCTATTATCGAGACTTTCTCTGCGTCTCATTGAACCTGTTAGTGCCCTAAAAACACAGCTGGACCGCCATCAAGGTGACACTACACAAAAATTTGTTGTCCCTGAAGGCTCTGCAAATGAATTCCAAACGCTCGCAAATCAGCTTAATGAATATCGACATCAAATCAATCAAGTGATTAAACGAGAACAAGCTTTTGCACGATATGCCAGCCATGAACTGAGAACACCGCTCACAGTGATGAAAGGCTCAAGCAGCTTGCTAGCCAGAAGTCCAAGTACATCGTTTCAAGAACGTCAGATTGGCCGTATTCAAGATGCCACTTTGCAGATGTCGACCATGGTTGATGCTTTGTTGGGTTTGGTGCGATATGAACGCAACACAGACGACAGCCCCGTTCGAACCATATCAGAGCAAGAGCTTCACAACATCGTTGCTCTTAGCCAAGCGCAAGCCGATGAAAAGTCGTTGGAATTTAATGTACAGATATTGGGTCATCCGCAAACCAAAGCGACCACTGCAGTGCTTAACATTACGTTGAGTAACTTAATTCGCAACGGCATTGCAGCCACGTCAGCGGGAACGATTCATATCACCATGACCGATACCACACTGTCGGTGAGAGATGAAGGCGAAGGCTTCTCTTCCGTGCCAGATGCCGAAGGCCATGGTTTGGGGCTCATGATTGTGGACGACTTATGCCGACGCTATGGCTGGCAATTCACTATTGATACACATCCTGAGGGGGGATGTGAGGCAGTGATTGACCTTTCGTCAGAGCATCATGAGGCTTGCTCAGAGTAACTTCCTCAGCACTAGATTCAATCAAGAGGTATCTCATTTGCTCAGTATCAAAACGGGCAGTTCGATACCTCTTTCTGATTCGATTGAATGAAATCTTATGCCGCAAGCCCAACTAGTCGTTCGAATGCTTGCGATGCCGATTCCGACGCTTCACACACAGAAAACACATCTTCGATAAAGTACTTCAACGCTCTGGATTCAATGGCTCTGATTGCAGCTTGCTGCTCGTCTGATAAATAGCCGTAAATGCTCGCCGCGCCAAAGTCACCGAAGATCATCTCGCCTTGTTCGTTCACCAACGTATTGTGCGCATACAAATCACCATGACACACCTTGTTGTCGTGTAGGTGATAAAATACGTCCACCATCTGCTCAACAATAGAATTCATTTGCTCGACTGTCAGCGTAAACCCTTGTGGGAACGTATCTCGGGTGCAGGTTTCCAACGTTGGCGGTAAACCTAAGTTGTAGTAACTGTTAGGAATCAACTCCATCACCAACGCAAGCTCTTTACCGTCATCCACTTGCGCGATGGATTTCACTAGATTGTTGTGATGCCCAGCTTGCAAACACGCTTCAAGTTCATCATGAGGGTAGCCGTCACTTGTGACCTCGCCCTTGAACACTTTTACCGCAACTTCACTCGGGAAGTCGTATTGAGCATCAGTCCAGTTAGCATGAGAAATCACGCCACTTGCTCCTTGGCCGAGAACATGATTAAGCGAGTAACTGTTTGAGGTCACTTTCGGCACACTGTCTAGCGAAGATGGGTGTTTGCAGAATGGGTTACCTGCAAAAGCAAACCATGCCAATTTAGGTAGCTTCATCAACACATCCGGAAAGTGCTCTAGCTGGTTCGCAGAGAGACGAACCAATTCCAAATTAACTAAGTTTTCCATGCTACTTGGCAGTCGTTTGATGCGATTCCCCGCCAGTGCAAGCTTTCTTAAGCGCGGCCTTTCACCCAGACTGTTTGGCAGCGTTTCAATCTCGTTGTCGGTCAGGATCAGCCAACGTAACTGACTTGGTAGTGAGGCTTCACTCACCACTTTGATCTTGTTGGTTTTAAACCCAACCATCTCAAGGTTTGGCAGCTTGCCCAATACCTCTGGTAAATGAGTGAACTGATTATTGGACGCAAAGATGATTTTTAGTTTGGTCAACTGTTCCAGTTCTTGTGGCAAATCTGACAGTGCGTTGCCGGATAAATCTAACACTTCAAGCGAGTCTGCAAGCTCTAAAATTTCCATAGGGAACTCAGTTAGCCCTTCCGCCAACTTCAGTTGTTTAATTCCTACTAATTGTCCTGTTTTTAATTGTTCTAGAGTCTGCAAAACCAAGCCTTCTGATTGAATGGAAATAAGCTGAGTAGTGTACGTGGCTTGAGGCAGAAAGGCGAGACATGGGGTGGAATAGCATGGAATCAAAGCAACCAAAGGATAGAAGTGAAACCATTACAATGGTATTACAGCACCGGTGAGTGCGAGTCAAAACATCAGGAATAACCGAAATGGTTGTACTGAAACACAGACTTTTTATCTGGGTTTAATGGCGTTACACTACGCGCCCTTTTTAAATGGCAAAGGTGACACGGTTTATTCCGTCAGCATCGACATGAAACTCTCAGAAAGTCCTATCACCCAACATAGCTTTAATGGGCACAAATTTTTCCTTAAACGTGACGACATGCTCCACTCCCACTTTTCTGGGAACAAAGCACGTAAGTTTATGACGTTAATGGAAGAGCAAAATCCCGACATCACCACGTTAATAAGCTTTGGCTCCGCTCAATCTAATGCCATGTACTCGCTAGCGGCTCTCGCCCAGATTAAAGGTTGGGCATTTGAGTTTTATGTTCATCACATTCCATCTTGGCTAAAAAGCTCCCCCATAGGAAACTATCGCGGCGCTCTCGATTTGGGTATGAAAATCACCGCCATGCAAGACATCGGTAGCGAACTCCACCCTAGTGAATACATCCACCAGGTACGAAGATTAGATGAGTCGACATTGCTTATTCCAGAAGGTGGACGTTCCCACCTCGCTGAAGCTGGCATCAAACAGTTAGCACGAGAAATTCTTGATTGGACGCGATTAAGAGGTAAAGAGCAGTTTACCGTCGCCCTACCATCAGGCACCGGCACGACCGCTTTATATCTTCATAAACATTTAAGCCCACACGGCATTGAAGTGCTAACTTGCCCTTGCGTAGGCGATGCAGATTACTTAGCTGAGCAGTTCTACCAGCTCGGTGAAAACAGCCACCCAACCATTTTAACCGTGCGCAACAAACACCATTTTGGCCGCTTGTACGAAGAAGATTACATCACATGGAAAGCTCTCTTTGAACAAACCGACCTCGAATTTGACCTGTTATACGACCCGTATATGTGGCAATGCCTCACCCCTTGGTTGGAAGAGAACACAGATAAAACGGTGATTTACATTCACCAAGGCGGGTTACTTGGCAACGAGTCGATGTTGCCAAGATATCAACGAGAATTTGAATAGCGTGTTCAAATAAAGTTGTTGCTGATTACAGTGATTCCACTATTTGATGAGCGCCAGAATTTCTTTGAATTCAGGTGCTCGGCAATCTTCGACCATTTCATACAAACACATTTCTAGCCCAGTGAGCACCACACCGTTAGCGGTTAACTTCGCAAGAGCGAGCGCTTTATTGGCAGCGGTTCGGGAAGATACACAATCCGTGACTAATTCAACGCGATAACCGGACTGGCGCAGAGAAACCGCGGTTTGATAGACGCAAATGTGGGATTCAATACCGCAAACCAACCAGGTATCAACTTTCGCGTTCTCCACCGCCACTTTAAACGTCGCCTCTTTACAGCCATCAAACGTGTACTTGGTAATAGGTAAATGCGTGCTTTCAAGCACTTCACGAATCGGCTCCGCGGTTGGGCCCAACCTTTCAGGATTCTGTTCTAGCCACAGAATAGGCAAATCTAGTGCTTTGGCGCCCTTTACCAGTTTTGTGATATTTTCAATCAGTGCGTCGCTTTCATGCATTAATGTAGCGAGTTTGCCCTGAACATCCACCACAATCAGGCCCGTGTTTCCTTTCGATAACATTTCCATCTCCTATCTTGTGCGACCACAAACCATACTCAACAAGTTGAACAACAGTTAATGTATCAGAATCCTTTCATGTTAGAACAATAAAACCTAGAAAGATGACCTTCGCTCACACCTTTGCCCTTAGGTAAGAGTGGTTTGAACTGACTATTTAAATTTCTCTCGAATTAGTTCAATCAAGGCTTTGACTTTATTGGGCAGAAATAAGGCCGAGGGATAAATCAGAGTAAGATGCTGCTTCGGATGCGCGAATTGAGGCAGAACCTCGACCAACAAACCGTCTCTCAGTGCAGGCTTGGAATGAATTTGAGGAATAAACGCGATGCCGTTTCCTGCTATCGCCATCGAGCGCAGCAAGTTGAGGTCGTCCGAGCGCAACGCCACATGCAGATCTGAATCGAGCAAATCGGCATTGTAACGATTAGTTAAAAGGCGATGCTGCTTAAGATCTTCCACCGTTTTTACTGGCGGATGCGATTCTAGATAGGCTTTTGACGCAACAAAGTGACTACGATAAGGCAAAAGACTGAACTGCACATAGCTGTCATCGGTGACTTTGACCACGCTCGGAAGAAGCTGTAAATCAAACGATTGACGCTTGAGATCGACACTCTCTTGATGGTTTTCAATCTCGACCGAAATCTCCGGATACCGCGTTGTGTACTCGGTGATGATCGCGTTAAACGCGGCAGAGCTCATCAATGCGGAAGGAATGGCTAAACGCACCTTGCCCGTCAGCTCTTGTTGATATTCGTGCATGGCATTTAAACCTTGCTGAATATGGTCAATAGGCTGCCCCACCAACTCAAACAAGCGTTTCCCGTGCTCCGTCAACTCAATGCTGCGTGTTGTGCGGATCAAAAGCTGTACCCCGAGCGATTTCTCTAATTCTTGCAGGCGACGACTCACTTTTGAGCGTTGTAGTTGATTCGCCTCTGCCGCTGCACTTATACCACCGTGAACCACCGTCTGAGTGAATAGATAAATATCATCAAAACTAACGTTCATTGTCCTATTTTTAGGTCATTTATGTTCGTATTATCATTCTACTGAATTGTGAGTGACTTCTCTATAATCCGGTATCCAATATGTTTAACGGAACTTGTAATGACGGCTGACCAAAAATTCAAACACTGGATGCGAACTTTGATTGTCCTGTTCATCGTACTATTTTTGTACATTATCATTGCTGACCGCCACGCCCCCTTAACGACCGAAGGACGAGTGCAAGGATACGTTGTCCAAGTCGCGCCCGAGGTATCTGGTAAAGTGACCGACGTTCTCATCGAGAATAACCAGTCCGTTCAAAAAGGCGATGTGTTGTTTACGATTGATGATCGTAAATACAAGATAGCACTTGAACAGGCGGAGCTGTCTCTGCAATCCGCTTATGAAAAAGAAGCAACGCTGTATTCTCAACGCGAAGCCGCTCTTGCCAATATTGCCCGCGCCCAAGCGACATTTGATAATGCGCACCGCGAGTACACCCGCTTACTGACACTATCGAAGCAGAAAGTCATCTCTCAATCGACACTCGATAATGCCTTTGCCCAAAATCAGGTATCACGTGCAGCGCTTAAAGCGGAAAGACAAAACTTAAAAGTCATTGAGGCGCAATTAGGCGATCAAAAAGGTCAAAGCACCGCCGTTCGAATTGCCAAAAACGGCATCGAAAAGGCTCAACTTGATTTGGCAAATACCGCGGTACTCGCTCCCAGTGATGGTGTCGTGACCAACCTGCAACTAGAAGTTGGCACGATGGCAAACACCAACATGCCATTGCTGACATTTGTACCAACAGGATCACTCTGGGTAGCCGCTGATTTTCGTGAAAAATCCGTCGCGAACGTAGACAAGACTTTCCACGCCTTGGTCACATTTGATGCCAACCCAGGTTCGGTGTACGACTTTGATTTAGCTAGCCGCGATTACGGTGTAGCAGCCGCACAACAAACGCCTAATGGCGCACTAACCAAAGTGGAAGTGAACAACCGCTGGGTACGTGATGCGCAGCGTACACGAGTGAACCTAACCAGCAGCGAAGAGTTACCACCAGCACTGTTTGTCGGCTCTCGCGCTACCATTGTTTTGTACCCAGACAACAGCATTTTCTGGCAGTGGATGGCGCAAGCACAGATTCACCTCGCAAGCTGGTTCCACTTCATTTACTAGGCGGTGACAATGAAAACCTTACGAATTTGGTTCGGCTGCTCTTTAGGGCTTGCGCTAAGCATGGTCTTCGGTTGGTCTTACGGATTTTTTGCCATCATGATGCCGCTGTTTATATTGGGCAGAATGGACAACTTTAATCTTTCGGCTTTATTGATCGTGTTTTTCTCTGCGGTGTGGACAACCATACAAGCCACATTTTTGCTGGAATACTTGCAGTTTCATCCAACATTAATGACCGTTGCCGTCGGAATCATGATGCTGTTTAAGTGCATTGCAATGATGAACCAGAAAACCTATTTGTTTGGTTACATGGGGTTATTGGTGGGTTCAATTGTGTTGAACTTTGCCAGCTATAACTTCATGGATATTGAAGAGTTCAACGTCAACATGTGGGTGATGGCGTTCAGCAATATTTTTGTTTGCGCATTCGCGTATTGGTTGTTCCCGGAGCCAAAATCCCCCGCCGAGCACATTGAGATGTCGACCCCAGTGAAAAGCGATATTGACTACATCAGCCAAGTTGCCATGGGTTGGGTAGTGGCGATGGCGGCGTTTATCGTATTCCAAGTAGCGGACTTATATGACTCGCTATCCGCACAAGCTTCCATTTTGATCATCCTAACCCCAATGACTTTAGCGGGCTCGCTCGCCATGGCAAAAATTCGCATCATCGGCACCGCACTAGGCTGCATAGCGGGGATGGCTGTTCAGCTTATATTAGGCAGTTGGTATGGGCATGGGCTACTCTTTTGGCTCGCCTTTACCATTGCCATGGGACCATTCTGCTTGTGGCTCACCAAGGGGCAAATTAAAGCGGCTATCGCGTTTTCTGCCATGTCTGCCCTATCGGTTCCGCTGACGACCTCATTGGTGCCAGAACAAAAAGACGCGTTCTTTTCGATCTTGTACCGTTTCAGCTCGATTTTCGTCGCGGTTCTGCTCACCGCGATGGTGATGTGGGTGGTACATCACTGGATTCGTGTGATGTTGCTAAAGCATCCTGAGATGAGGAACGTGGAGTTGAATTAAGCCTTGGCCGAGGCTGAAAACGGAAAACGGAAAACAAACTATGCCGCTCACTTTACTGCGAGCGGCATTTTTATTTAAAACGGTCATCCTGAACATCGAGGAACGAGCGTGATTCAGGATCTACCCACCGAGTGCTGTAAAGCTTGGAGGTTATCGCCATTTCCCGTCGAGTTGTTAGTAGATTCCTAGACTCGCTGGAATGACCCAACTTTGGATACAAACCAAATAGTTGTGTACATGAGTAACGTATATCTCAACAACCGTCATCCTGAACAGCGAGGAACGAGCGTGATTCAGGATCTACCCACCGAGTGCTGTGAAGTTCTAAGGTTATAGCCATCTTTCCAGTGAGTTGTAATCCGATTCCTAGTCTCGTTTAGACTCGCTGGAATGACCCAATCTTGGATACAAACCAAATAATTGGGTATTTGAGTAACGTATCTCCCAACATCCGTCATCCTGAACAGCGAGGGACGAGCGTGATTCAGGATCTACTAACCACGTGCTTTGAAGTGCGAAAGTTATCGCCATTTCCTAGCGAGCTGTAATCAGATTCCTAGTCTCGTTTAAACTCGCTGGAATGACCCTAACTTTAGTTTATGGTGTCGAGCCCAAGTCTTAATATCAACCCACCAACTCTTTACGAATGATCTCCGCTCCCGCACTTAGCGCATTGAGCTTAGCGGTTGATACTTCACGAGACAAAGGCGCCATACCACAGTTGGTACATGGGTAAAGCTTGTCGGCATCAACGTATTTCAATGCCTCTCGCAGTGTATTCGCCACTTCTTCTGGCGTTTCAATTTCGTTGGTTGCAACGTCAATCGCACCAACCATCACTTTCTTACCGCGAATCAACTCAAGTAACTCAATAGGCACTCGTGAGTTATGACATTCGAGCGAGATAATATCGATATTAGACTGCTGCAATTTCGGAAATACTTCTTCGTATTGTCGCCATTCAGTGCCTAGCGTTTGCTTCCAATCCGTGTTCGCTTTGATGCCGTAGCCATAGCAGATATGCACCGCCGTTTCACATTTCAGCCCTTCAATCGCACGCTCTAAACATGCAATGCCCCACTCGTTCACATCATCGAAAAACACATTGAACGCAGGCTCATCAAATTGGATAATGTCGACACCTGCCGCTTCAAGCTCTTTCGCTTCTTGATTGAGGATCTTCGCAAATTCCCAAGCCAGCTTTTCACGGCTACCGTAATGATCATCATAAAGCGTGTCGATCATCGTCATAGGGCCTGGCAGCGCCCATTTGATCGGTTGCTTAGTTTGCTGACGCAAGAACTTTGCATCTTCAACAAACACGGACTTTGTGCGGCTTACTGGGCCAACCACCGTCGGAACACTTGCTTCATAGCGGTTGCGAATGGTCACCGTTTTACGGTTTTCAAAATCTACGCCGCTTAAATACTCAATAAAGGTCGTCACAAAATGTTGGCGAGTTTGCTCGCCATCACTGACGATATCAACGCCTGCCAGTTCTTGCTCTTGCAAAGCGACACGTAGCGCATCGCGTTTGCCATCAATAAGTTCTTCACCTTGCAGTTTCCACGGTGACCAAAGTTTTTCTGGCTCCGCTAGCCAAGAAGGTTTCGGCAAGCTGCCAGCCGTTGAAGTCGGTAATAGTGTTTTCATCGTCATTCCTTTCTAGATTCTCGTTATCGATTACGCGTAGCTTGCAGACCATTGTTCAAGCACAGATTGATAAGGTTTGATGAAATGCTCCTCGGCAAATTTCCCTTGTTCAATCGCCAGTTGGCTGCGCTCTTCTCGGTCGTAAACGATTTGAGTTAGCGAGTGGTCTAGGTTTTTTAGGTTTGGCTGGTAGCAATTACCGGCAACCGCGTTGGCATTGTAAATCTCAGGTCGGTAAATCTTCTGGAATGTCTCCATCGTGCTAATCGTACTGATAAGCTCTAGGTTTGAATAATCGTTCAGCAAGTCACCGAAGAAATAGAATGCCAATGGTGCGACACTGTTTGGTGGCATAAAGTAGCGCACCTGTAAGCCCATCTTTTTGAAGTACTGCTCCGTCAACGAAGATTCGTTCGGCTGATATTCAAAGCCCAAAACAGGATGTTGATTTTCGGTGCGTCGGTATACTTTGTTGTCCGATACGCTCAAACAAATCACAGGCAGCTTTTTGAAATGCTGTTTGTAAGACTCAGAATTAACGAAAGCTTTGAACAGTTTGCCATGCAAATCACCGAAGTTAGCTGGGATGCTGAAACGGGGCTGGTTTTTGTTGTGGTCCAAAAGCAAAACGCTAAAGTCGTAATCACGCACGTAAGACGAGAAGTTGTTACCCACAATGCCTTCAATGCGCTCGTTAGTGTTGTGGTCAACAATGTTGGTTTTGAGCACTTCAATCGATGGGAAGGCTTCGCCACTACCTTGGATATCCATATCAACAGAGATGATTTCAAGCTCAACAGAGTAGCGGTCACCTTGCGCGTTATCCCAATATGCCAACGCATTAAAACGATTGTCGATCATTCGGAGTGCATTGCGCAGATTCTCTCGGCGGTAGTTTCCTCGAGCCAGATTAGCAAAGTTGGTAGTGATTCGCGTGTTGTCTGATGGTTGGTAATTCTCATCAAAGCGAATGCTTTTGATAGCAAATGTGAAATCGTTATTCATCGTGAGTTGGTATCCTATTTCCTTAGATAAAGCAGACTTTTCCTAACTCTGTACATGGGGATATTTTTGTTTTTGGTTTTCCCAATCGTTAGGTTACGCAGCGTTCACGACGAACAGTTCGTACTAAAAACGGTGGTCACAGTGCCTAACACCAGAGCAGTCCGTTTTTTATACTTGCTTCACGAGTTGAATAATATTGGTATTGTTTCACATTGAACATGAAAGAAATTCATAGTGGGAGTTCCGACCCTGAGGGAACTATCGTAGATACTGTTATTCATTGACACCAATACACGTAACTTGGCGAGCATAGTGCCAATATGTGTAATTAAGAAACTGATGACTCGTGAGGGATTAGCTGTATGTGAACCAGTTTTAAACTTGGAAAACGCATTATATAAACAAGATGCTAACTGGAATATAGGACAGCGTAGCTTAAATAGTACTTTTCACATTCAATCATTTATTCAAGCATTCGTTTAATCAGAAGTACCTTACATTTAATATTTTCGGAAAAATTATTATTTAATTATCTTATTTCTTTCTTTTCCTATATTTACCATCTCAAACGTAAAGTTTCATTTTTCTGTTGTAAAAGCACATATAACCTCATACACGAATATGACAACTTCATTGACAAGCTTTGTCACCCAACTATTACATGAAGCTCGAAATAACTAATAATAAAACAAACATAACCTACTGTTTTAATTTAAATTAAATTCAGGAAGCCGTAATGACCACATAACGACACTTTACTTAATTTGGCATAACAGAAACCTCAACAATAACATGGTTAATACTTATAAACCTCACTTCTATCAATAAGGAATTTTAAACATAACATTAGAAGATAAAAATTAAGCAATAACTTAAAAAGGTAAAACTTAATAACCAAATTCTTATTTATTATAGTTGAGTAATGAATTTAAAAACTATGAGACATTAATCCCACGAATCTATACTTTTCCTTTTTTTATTAAAAAACAAGATGCAATATTTCACCGCTCAATTATTGAGCACCAATTAATAACCAGTCCATAATTATAAAACACCCATAGAGTTATTGTTAAAAACCAATAATAACCTTTATGAGCTGACTAATAGGAAACAACAATGGAAAAACAGCATCTTTCCGCGAGTATTATCGCGCTCGCATTACTTGGTTCTCTAGCTCCAGCACATGCTGAAGATACATTAAAAGCTTACACTTCGACCTTGCTACAGCTCGATGATAGCGATGCACGCTCGAAGAAAATCCGCTTAATTTACTCCTTAGAAAATGTCTGGAATCAATCTTTGCTGCCGAATGGAGCTAAGGAAGCCAAGTTGCTTCTAAACGGAGGTTCTGGTTTCGACATGACTAATGTGCCGAATAAAGAGCAGATCTATGGTTTTGCCACCGGTGGAGACTACCGTTACACAATCCCAACCGCCTTTAAACTGGCACTGAGTTATTTAAATGGTGCCCCTTTACGTCATATGAGCCATGCTCCAGAAAACACTATTGCAACAGCATCTGTCAGTGAGTCTTTGGACTTTAATCTTGGCTTCAGTGCTTCTGATTCTCCAAATATTAGCGGTGGTATCTCCTGGAGCAACCGCGTAACTTACGATCAACCAGAATTTCAGACGGTGGCTGATTTTGATCAGACCAATGAGAGCATTAATTGGCTTATCGAAAACCAGACTATCCGCCACAATACTCCACCTAAAGACTGGTTATTGTACCGTTGGACCAGCTGTGACATGGGCAACCTAATTGACTATAGCGAATTACCTGTCGTGATGCGCTCTGACTTTAAACCGCAAGTCGGTGTTGTATATCGAAAAAATGATATTCAAGATGGCCTAGATACGTCAGAAGTCAAGCTGGTTGCAGGTTGGCGAAAAACCAATTACTACTTTGGTCGTGACTGGTGTAGCTGGTATACCACCCCAGAAAATACCTGGAAGAAAAATCGTGATAGCAGTCAATGGACAGAGACTAGCCGAGCCGTAACTATCTCTTGGAATGACGCGCTCTACCACTAACTTATTAGCCTGCGGCCACGGAGTGAATAAGTGGCCGCCGTATTTACTAATGAAATAAACGGTAAGACATGACAAGTAATAAAAAACTCTTGACTGGATCGGCGCTAGCACTTGGTGCAGTACTCGCCATATTTCTAATTAATTCAAATAACAAGAATTCCCAGACCGAACCTGTTGCAAGCCTTGACGAGCAAATCAAGACAGAAGACGCTGCGACAATGAATGTAACGCCTCCTGAGAGCGATGCTGCTCAAGAGGTGGTTACCGTTCCAACACCACAGAATGACAATGACGCTACTTCCGATGTCATTCCAGCTACACCTTGGATATCTGCCCCATTAAATGAATTGAGCAATGAACTGTACGATTTTATTGAAGCTGAACAGGTAAGTTATATCAGTACAACCGACTATCCATTCGACGAGCAAAAGCAAGAACAATTGCGAACATTAGCTAAGCAAGGGGTTCCTATCTTGTTTGACAACACGGAATCATCCTATTTGGATAGCTACGGTGTCAGCGAAACCAAAGTGGTTTCAGAGTATTTTGGTACGGCGTCTGAAGGTGATGTCATCATTGCTACCGGAGTACAGAATGAGGATGGCAGCATTCATTATCTGGTTTTGCCTTTGAAGAGCAAAGATCTCAACGATAGCAGTAAATTGATTGAGGACACTAAACTCGCAATCACTCTACTTAAAGAACAAAAGCATGACTTGATAAAAGAGAGACAAAACGAACATCGCGAATAAAAAGTAAAGGGAGATAGCCTCTGTATCGCTATTTCCCTTAAAACTCAGTTCTCAATTAAGAAAAGCTCATTTCTCTCTACCTACCGGCACCCTATCCGAAATCACCTTACCATCTTTGATGGTGATGATGCGTTTGGTGCGTTCTGCGAGCGCGTTATCGTGCGTCACGATGATCAAGGTTCTGCCTTCAGCGTGGAGTTGGTTGAACAAGGCTTCAATCTCTGCGCCGGATTTTGAATCCAATGCACCCGTTGGCTCATCCGCTAAGATGATTTGCGGATCGTTGACCAAGGCTCTTGCAATCGCAACTCTCTGCTTTTGACCACCAGAAAGCTGGTTTGGTTTATGGTCTAAACGATCCCCTAGCCCGACTTGCTCTAGCAATTTAGCAGCGCGCTGTCGACGTTCTTTGGCTTTGATGCCAGAGTAAACCAACGGCAGTGCCACGTTATCGAGCGCCGTCGCGTATTCCAATAAGTTAAAGCTTTGGAAGACAAATCCGATCCTCTGGTTACGGATGCCAGCCAGGTCATTCGCACTTAAACTTGCGACGTTTTGACCGCCAAGTTGGTACTCGCCATCGGTGGGCTTATCTAAACAGCCGAGCATGTTCATCAACGTTGACTTACCCGAACCGGACGGGCCAAGAATCGAAAGAAACTCGCCTTGATTAATGGTTAAGTCAACGCCGTCTAGCGCGCGAACTTCCGCCTCCCCGCTTGAGTAGTATTTACAGATGTTGGTCAGCTCAACAAGCGGCTTGTTCGACATGTTCTCTCCAGAGTTATTATTGTTATTCACTTTGTAGCGCCTCCAACGGGCTGACTTTTGCGGCTCGGTTTGCAGGTAACCATGCAGATGCCACACCTATGATCACTAAGGTGAGGATGACAATCGCGACAACGACCCACGACAACTCAGGGACAGGTTTACCCAGTTGTTCATAAAAGGCATTGCCCTCTAAAGGAATGGAACTGATGGCAGACACCAGCGCGTACGTCACGGCTAATCCAAGCGCGCCCCCCATCATCATTGTCAATAAAGACTGTACTAAATAGTGCATACGAATAGCCGTTGGGGTTGCACCGACTGCCATGCGCACGCCGATATCACGCGTAGATCGCTTTACGGTGGCATACATCACATTGGCAATGCCGACGCCAGCAACAGCTAACGTCACGAAGCCGATAATGCCAAGAAAACTCTGCAAACCTATCAGAAACTGCTGCATACTCTTTTGTTTAAGGAACATATCATCGACTTGGACGACCTGTTCATCACTGACACTTGCCCCGTGCTTACGGGCAATCACTTGCCTGATCGTCTTTGCTAAGGCTTCTCGGTCTACATCGGCTTGTGGTTGCACATTGATGCCACCAATTTCACCGTTGACATGAAATCGCTTCCACGTCGCTAACGGCACAAAGCTGGAATAGTTGATAAGATCCCCCTGTTCTATTTGGGCGCTGTTTTTCTCCAATACGCCCACAACTGTGAACTCCTCATTGCCGATTTTTACCTTTTGTCCCACAGGGTTGACTTGCAATGTGACTGTCGCAAACCAACTAAAGTCCTCATTCGGGTTGAATAAGTCGGCTGCCAGTTCATAACCCAGTACAACGACTTTGCGCGTCTCTTTTTGATCGAGTGGATTTAACCATCGTCCCCCCGCCATCGGCACCAAATTGGTCATGGATTGAAACTCGCTCGTGACCGCTAACGGCTCTTGCCACGAGCTTCTGTCACCAACGGTGATGCGCTCTTTCCACTTCGCAGTTGGCGCAACGCTTTTTACATCGGGTAATGCTCGAACGATCTCTGAATCGTCCATTTTTAACGTCAGAAACTTACCTTGGTGAAAAGCACCGTGGTCGACGGTGGCCATCCCTCCGGTCAAATAGATCAAGTTGCCGTTACCATTTTGTGCGGTTTTCAATACCCCCTGACGAATGCCCTCACCTACCGCCAACATAGCAGCGATACAGAGGGTCGCCCACGCTACAGCCAGAATGGTCAAACCCAATCTCAGCTTTTCTGCAGCCATTTCTTGGAAAATTTGTCTCATCGGTAACAACATGACTAGGCCCTCGCACTCAAAGCAATGACTGGCGTGAGACGCGATGCTCGCCTTGCTGGGAAATACGATGCCATCAATGCCAAGATAAGCGTCACAAGTAAAGACCAAGCAATGGAATCTGGCGTGATCACAGGTAAACCAATCCATTCCGGTAATGCCATGCTGCTTAGGACAGACACCACGGCATACGAAAACATCAGACCTAATGCCGTGCCCACGGCTACCAAAATAAGCCCCTCAAGAATAAACTGACTGAGTATGGATTTTTGAGTCGCCCCGATCGCCAAACGCACACCGATTTCACGCGTGCGCTCGGTGACGGATAAAAACATGATGTTGGCAACGCCAAGCGCACCGACCGCCATGGTCATCGCGCCACTCGCTCCAAGAAAAATCTGAATGCCACGCAAAATTCCACTGATGACCGCTGCACCTTCACTAAAATCGGGTAATTCGACCGCATCTTTATCACTTGGGTCAAAATGAAGCTGCTTGGCGAAAAAGTTTACGATATTTTGTCGAAACGACGGTGCATCCATCCCGTCTCTCGGCTTCATCAATACCATCCAAGGTTTCGCATCCCACAAATCGCGGTACGTTGTTTGAGGAATGAAAACCGTGCGGCTATCGCCGAATGAAATGCCAGTGTCCTCACCAACGGTTATCCCAATCACCAAAAACGGAATGCCGTTGACTTTGAGCCTATCCCCGATTTGGATTCCGCCCATTTGCGCAATTTGATCGCCTAACACCGCCACGCGAGTGTGGTTGTCCATATCACTTGGTGACAGGTTTCTCGAACCGGATTGCAGCTTGCATTGCATTAAAGGAAAGTAAGACGTATCAATACCGCTGACCGTACTCGATAAATTCTGTCCTTTGAGATTGGTGATATTCGCATCCCATTTGGCGTAAACGCTCGACGCCTGTTGCACGAAGCCCGACCGTTTGATCATGTCGACTTTTTCTTGTGGAATATCAATTTGTCGTCTTGAAGGTAACCCTTGCCACGGTTTACTGGTACTCGACGGAAACACCACTTGCACATTGTTGATCATAAATGAAAACGACTGGGTCTGATGGCGATAAAAGCCTTCGCCAAGTGCGATTAACACCACCACAGAGATCACGCCCCAAGCAATCGCGATAATGGCTAGCACGCTCTTCATACGGTGCGCCATCAACGTTTGCCAAGTTTGCTGCAACAGGCTGCTCATGAATGAAAAGCCCGAGAGATCAACGCCATTGTATCGTCATCGAGTTTCCCTGCGGTTTGCAGTAAGCCGATTCTCTTACGCCAATAGCTGTACAAGTTGGTTTGCAGACTGTTTTTCGCCTCAAACAAGCTGTTGTGTGCACTGATAACTTCCGACACTTCAAGCAGACCAGCGTCGTAAAGTTTCTCTTTGCTTTGCAACACTCTGGCGCGCGACTCAACCAGCTCGTTCGCTATTAAAACTTGATTCCAATTGATATCGACCTGCGTAAACTGCTGAATAACTCGTTTCTGAATATCAATTTCCACTCTACGCATATCTTGCTTGGCGCTTAAAATGTTCAACGATGCTTCGTCCACTTTCGCTCGCACTGCACCATTGAGGTCAATCGGCAAACTCAAACTAATCCCAGCGTTAAACTCGCCGTTTGAACGATTGTCACCATCGCTGTAGCCCACACTGCCTTTGACGGTTGGGTAGTATCCACCTTTAGCTGAATCTTTCGCGAACTCGCTCGCTTTCACCATCTGCGCCGCCACCAGCAGCTCTGGACTGCTGTCTTTCGCCAGCTTTAGCCATTGCTCCAGAGAGTCCACCAGCATCGGCGGCTGAATTAAAGAATCCGTTCGAATTTGGTCGACACTCTCCGGCATTTGATTGATTAACGCCGCAAGCTCTGCTTTTTTCACTTCGAGATCGGCTTTTGCATTGAGGATACTTGCTTGCTCAGAGACTTGATTCGCTCGCATCTCTTCGACATCAACCGACTTCACTTTGCCTGCTCGATAGCGTTTCTCAATGATGTTGAGAAGTTCCTTCCCCTCCTCCAGCTTGGACTGCGCCAATTTGAGGTCGCCCTGTGCGCTTGCCACATCTAGGTAAGCGTTGAGCAACTTCTGCGCAAGCTCGTTATGCGATTGAGATAGCTCTAACTGTGCTTTGAGATAATTGGCATTCGCTTGATCCAGTTCCGACCACAAACTGCTATCCCAAATAGTTTGAGATAAGGTAGCGCCGTAACTGTTGGAATGGCTTGAGGACTCATTCCAATCCGCTGACGCACTGGCACTTAAACCCGGTAATAACGCACTGCGGCTACTCTGTACGCCAACCTCGCCAAGCTGGACGCCGATTTTCGCTTTTTCGTAATTTGGATCGTTCTGCTTTGCTTGTTGCCAAGCTTGTTCAATAGAAATTGCGTAGGTCGGCAAACTGAGCGTGGAAGCCAACAATGCAAAGGCGATTTTTGATCGTTGCAGCTTAACCATGCGCCGCTCCCATCATGCTGTTGTCGATAACCTCTTCATCAAGCTCCACGCCGTCAAGCACTTCAACATTGATGCCATCTGACAGACCGAGTTTCACAGGTTGTTTATGAAACCCTTGTTCTGAGCTATCGGGGATCAGAACATTCGGTGCGTCACCATCAAATTGCAGAGCGCGCTCCGGTAGAGTGAGCACGTTTTCAGACTTCTTCAGAATGATTTGAGCCGTCGATGAAAAACCAGAACGAAGCAACACATCTTGTGGGATCTTGAGTTCTCCCACTTCAACCTCAAAACCGTTATCAAAACTTTTTGCCGAAGCGTTGCCTTCTGGTGAGTTAAGGTTCTCAGATTGAATCGCCACTTTGGTTAGCACACCAGAAATCGCCACATCAGGATAAGGCGCAACCGTCAACATAACGGGCATTCCCGGAGACAACTGCGCAGCATCATGCTCACTGACGCTACCTTTAAAAATCAGACTGTTCATGTCGGCCAATGACATCATTTCAGTCGCGGCTTGGCTTGATTGAGTCGAGATGATCGGCTCTCCGACCTCTACTTTCTGGTTGAGTACTGTGCCATCAATTGGCGCGTAGATCGTCGACGTTAAACGCGCATCACCGATAGACGCCTCACCACTGCGGATGAGTTCGAGATTCTGGCGCTTTTGCAATACGTCCGCTTGCGCAGATTTGACTGCCGAGCACGCACTTACGTATTCGTCGTAGTTACTTGGAATAATGTCCTGCTTGACCAAGCTTTCTAAGTTGGACTGTTTTTGTTTGGCGGATTCCAGATCGGCTTCGCTACGCATGAGTTCTGCCGATGCATCCGTTAATGCTTGGGGAGTTGGGTTTGGTCGTACTTTGATCAGCGGCTGGCCTTGCTTCACTTTTTCACCAACTTTCGCGTAAATTTCACCGACGATACCGTCGATTTGTGACTTTATAGACACGGAGTGTGCAGGGACAATTTTACCAACAGCCACCGCTTGTTTTTCAATCGTGCCTTTTTCCACAATCAATGTAGGCAGCAATTCTGGTTGAGCAGCAGATTGGAGATAGAAATACGTACCACCGCCGAGCAGCGCGATGCTCACAGCGGAGACAAACCAACGTTTCGTCATTATTTATTCCAACAATTATTGGGTAGTCTAATGACTACTCCTAAAACACAAAGTTGAAGGAATAATATCCTGCTTTAATAGCGGTTTGGTTGTCACAGTTGGTAAGGCTTTGTCAGTCGCCTCTGACAATCAAAGACTAAAAAATCTCGACGAATCATTCAGCAAAGACGCTGTCTACGATGGCGACTAACAAGCTCTGTAACCGCTCGTTTCAACCGCCCCCCTTTTCATTCTGAACAACGTGCAAAATGGCGCAGTTCTGTATCCTCCAATCGCATATCCATACAGTCTTGCGCCTCACGTCCTAGAGCAGGAAAAACCGCATGCGCTTTTAAAATGCCTTGGCTGATAAAGCCACATTTCTCCAACACACGAATACTCGCGTGGTTGCCAATATGCGGGGCAGTGCGAATGCGCGTTATACCCAAGCTTTGCAGGTAAACAACGCCAAGTTTGCAGGCTTGGGTTGCATAGCCTTTTCCCTGATAGCGAGCAGAAATACCAAAATGGATTTCACTGCTGTCTTGCTCAGGTATCAGCACCAGACAGCCTATAGGAGTTTGAGAAGTAAGTTCTTCAATGGTGAAGACTAATAGATTGGGAGACTTTTGATCATATTGAGCACGCCATCTTTCGATAGCTTCAAGGGTTTGATTTGAATTTTGGTGGGCTTGGCGATTGAGGAAGCGACATGCTTGCTCATCGCCTAAATAGTTTTCAAACAGGGGAGCAGCGTCTGTTGTTTTGAGGTATCTGATTGCCACTTGTTGAGCTTCAACTCTCATCATGATTTAGCTCTGATAAACATTCGGTTTCCAGATTTGCATAAAGTTTTCTACTGGAGCAATAGGGGTGAACCCAAACTGTTCGTACAACCCATGAGCATCGCGGGTTGCAAGCATCATACGGCGTAAGCCTTGTAGTTCTGGATGAGCAACAATTTCTGAGATCAACCACTTACTGATGCCTTTACCACGGTGTGCCTCCACTACAAACACATCGGCAAGATACGCAAACGTGGTGCGATCGGTAATTAACCGAGCAAAAGCGACGAGTTGATTTTCGTCATCCAAAACCGCGAAACAGAACGAATGGCGCAATGACTTCTCAAGGCGTTCTCTTGGAATGCCCTTTCCCCAATAACTGTTTGAAATGAACTGGTAGATAACGTCTAAATCCATGTCATCTAACAATGTAGTAATTCGAAACCCTTGCATTGTATCCCTCAACATTGGTTTATATTTTCTCAGCCACACAGACAAGCGAGTTGGCATTCGCCTCAAATACTTGCGCTGACCAAGACTGGTACTTCTCTATGATTCTGAATCCCGCTTGTTCAAGGAAAACCTCTATGTCTTCCAGCGGACGATATTTTAAATCAATGCTGGAATACTCAATCGTTCCACCTTCAAAATGGCGCTCTTTCTTCAAATACATGATGGATGTTTGCAAGTCATACTCGGCCTTCATACCGAAATAATTCACTTCACCATAGGTTGGAGAAACATAGGTTTGCCACAGCGCCATCTCATTATCCAGTTCTAGATTCTCTGGCGTTGGTAACCGCGTATCGAAGACAAATCGCCCACCTTTTTCGAGGTGTCTTGATATTGAGCTCAGTGCACCTGCTAGCATCTCATCACTTAAAAAGGCTTGGAATACATTCCCTGTCATTATGGCTAGGTCAAACTTCTTACCTAACGAAAACTGGGTTGCGTCGAGGTGAAGAAAACGCAAGTTACTCCTGCTTTTGGCTTTGTCCTTTGCGTGTTTGAGCATCCCTTCAGAAATATCAATGCCAATGGCTTCGTTGAGTTGCTCAGAGACTGGAATCGTGACAATGCCGGAACCACAACAGACATCCAGTACACTTAGAGCATTGGTCTCTTCGATTAACCTTGTGATGAAAGCAATGTCGTGATGGTAATGCTGCTCGTATTGGGCATCGTATTCAATGCCCGACCCGAACTCGGTTAAATCTTGTGTTTTCAAAAACAGTCCTTGTTTGTTACTTATTTCAGCGGTGTGACTTTTTCAGCTCTAGCATCACGTATCGACACACATAACCAACACCAGATACATAACCAATCACATTTTCTAGGGAAACCACTTCCAACCCCGCCTGCTGACAGAGTTGTTCAACTTCACTTTCGGTATATGCCGTATGCACGACCGATCCACTATAAGTATTTCGAGGCAAATCTTGTCCATCCGGATCGTGGTATTGAAACATCCATCATTTCGTCCTTGATAACCAGAACGATGCTCGAATGTAACACGCAATACGTACCTAGGCACTTATTGAATAGCTAATTTTCTATGAAACGTAACCGACTGGTTATTCAGCGCTAACCAGTAGAAATAGATGAAATTTTGAAAAGTACTAGCCCGTGATTCCGATGGAATTTTTAAGTGCATAAAGAAAAAATATGTCCTGATAATCTGCTTCGATTATTCAGCGAATCTTATTTCCATCATTCTATTCGCTGTATATAAAAACAATATTTAAATTAACATAACAAACCTATCGCTTATTATTTTCCATTTAAATAATGATTCTTATTTTTAATATCATTCTATAATTAAAGTGCTCAAATTCTCATGTTGTATTAACTTGAGGTTTAATTTATGAAACTAACTCCTTATTTAACTGCTGTTGTTTCGGTCAGCTGCGCTTTTGGCGCATTCGCAGCCGATGATTCAAAAGCACTTTTAGAAGATGCTCTGAGTGCTGCACCACCGACTATTCGCGATAAAGTAACAGTGATGGACTGGAACAATAATGTTCTGCAAGAAGGTTCTAGCCAATACACTTGCTTCCCAACGCCTCCTCAATTGGAAGGCACAGCGCCAATGTGTATGGATGGTCCTTGGATGGAATGGGCAGACGCTTGGATGAACAAAAAACCTTTCCAAGCCAAAGCATTAGGTATTTCTTACATGTTAGCGGGTGATGGCGGTGCCAGTAACACCGACCCATTTGCAGAAGGGATGACGGACGATAATCAATGGATTGTGGAAGGACCACACTTGATGATTATTACCCCAGACCAAGCGTTGCTGGACTCTCTACCAACCGACCCAAGTTATGGTGGCCCATACGTGATGTGGAAAGGCACGCCATACGCACACATTATGATTCCCGTTGGAGCGAGAAAATAAAAAGAAAAAATCCGATATTTAGTATTTTGAATATCGGATTTTTATTTCGTTATCGAGCCAACCAAATTCTCGCCAATATTCCTATCGGCGTTGTGATGCCTGTCGTAATAGAGGTCACTTCACCATTTCTTAAAATATAAATGGTTGGAGTCACGCTAATTTTCCATTCACGCATAATATCGCTTGAAGGATCGTTTATGTTTTCAAAACGATATTCTTTTGCCTGCATAAACTGCGCCACGCGCTCATTCGGCCCCGATGAGCCAGAAACGCCAACTACGGCATAGTCATCACTCAGCCAGCTCACGCTTGGGCTTACAAATTTACAAGCGGGACACCAAGTCGCCCAAAAATAAATAACGACAGGTTGTTCATGACTTTGCGCGATTGCATCGAAGTATTCACCATCGCTCAATACTGAGCTCAATGGTGGTGCCTCCTGTCTCGGAATATCTTTGGTGCGATACCAATCCATCGCGATAGAAATAGCGGTGACCATGAGCACCATCTGTACGATTTGAACGAGCCAATATCGGAATGTTCTACGCTGCTTTGTCGAACTCATTGAATGGTTCCCCCACTCGCTTGTTTCACGGCGCTTAAAACAACATCATCAGTCAGAATAACAGGTAACGGGATACCTTGTGGCGCCGCCGGGCCATAGACGATGTTAAACGGCACACCGTAACGCCCATGAGCTCGTAAAAAGTCCGTTACCGAGCCGTCCGGATGTGTCCAATCTCCTTTTAACGTCGCCACATTAGGGCTTTGCAGCAATGAGTAGACAGGATCTTGCCAGATCACGCCGATCTTGTTCGCTTTGCACGTGACACACCAATCCGCAGTCACATCCACAAACACCACTCGCCCATTATTAACGTGCTCTTCAATCGCTGAATTAGAAAGCTTTTGCCAAGCTAGATCATCCGGAAGTGGCGTTGCCCATTGGTCAGCAGTGACACTGCCAAGTAGTAAGCCGCCAGCTATTAACACTAACGATGCGGTCCCCGATACAGCAAGTGCTTTCTCACCATACACACGCTTAACTCTTGCCATCATGACGACAAAAGCAACCACAGCGATGAGTGCAATCCATAACATCGGAACATGATTTGCCATTAATGAAAGCAGCCAAACGCTGGTTGCCAACATCATTATGCCAAACACGATCTTAACGACATTCATCCATGGACCGGGCTTAGGTAGTTTCAGCGCGACACTTGGAAACACAGCGACTAAGATCCAAGGCAGTGCCATGCCCAATGCTAATGCTGTAAAGGTAGCAAATAACGTTAATACGTCCGCGCCCAAGGCAAAAGCAACGGCGGTGCCTAAAAACGGTGCGGAGCAAGGTGTCGCAAGCAAAGTAGCGAACATACCTTGAACGTAGTGACCCACTAGAGAGTTATCACCTTTCGATGCGAGCCATGTATTAGTACCCGATGACAGACGGATTTCAAATAATCCCAACATATTGGCGCCGAACAAAGCAGTGACTAGTACCATCAATCCTAGGAACCAAGGGCTTTGGAACTGCACGCCCCAACCGATCGCATTACCCGTAAGCTTCAACACCAAAATGGATCCAGCTATCAGCCAGAACGAAGTGAGAATCCCCAGAGAAGAAGCGATAAACTGGGTACGAATTTGACGGCGCTCTACACCATGCGCAGCCACAATACTGCTGAGCTTCATCCCCAATACAGGCAGCACACACGGCATGATGTTCAAAATCAAACCGCCTAACAGTGCAAATAAGAAAATACTCGCTAAAGAGGTAGTTGGCAGTGACGATGTAACCGCTCCTGCTTGTGCTTGTGTTACCTCTTCGACCAGCAAGTTATCATCTTTGATAGAAACATATAACGATTGTTCATTAAGCTCTACCTCACCCAGCCAGGTATTAACCGAGTAATTTGCTGTGACGATATCACCTTCTTGCTGAAGTCCATCCAACTTGAAGCTGTAGTCACGAATCGCATCACCAACACCATCCACCAACACTTGAGGATTTTGCCAACCTTGCGTGTTCTTTAGTTTGATTTGTAATTTGGATTGCGTCGCATCCCAATTTGTTTGCGTGACCTCAACAAAAGGCGAAGGTTGAGGAACATTACTCACCGCTTGGGCGTAACTGAACATCACGTCTTCGTCCACTTTCAGCTCAGAAGGTAAGAACGTCAATTGGATTTGGTAGTCCGTCAGCACACAAATCGTCGTACAGGAAGAAAGCGTGAGCACTGCATCAATCGTGACGGGTTTCGACATATCGTCGATATGCATCGTCATTGGGAACAAAGTGTCGCCTTTGTAACCGAGAGTCTCAATGCCCAATAACTCGAACTTTTGCGGATATGGCCATTGCCAATCAACCTTGCTCAGGTTTTGCGAGTTTTGCCAATCTATCGATGGCGCGACACCACCCTCGCCCGGCGATCGCCAGTAAGTTTTCCACTCTCCGGTTAACTTGACATCCAAATAACCTGTAAGTGTTTTGGCTTGCGGATCTTGTTGACCCGTTAGTACAAAGCGCGTTTGCACTGGAGGATGTTGCGGGTTGGTCATCCAACCGGTATCGGTAGTTTGTGCTGAAATATTCAGAGAGAACAAACTCAAAGCCAGCGTCATAAAGAACATAGACGCGAACTGAGTCAGTTTGGTAATTTGATTCATAGTAATTCCTAATAATAAAAACAAATGTGCTAAACCGCTGACGTTATTGGTCAGAAAGCACGTTTTTATTCTTGGAATACACAGAAAGTCAGATGGACTCGATACTTACGACCTATCGGCTCCGTCCAATGTTGTGCGCGAATATAAGCGCAGCACATCCAAATAGCCGACGCCAAAAGACCGACAAACAGAACAACAATAAATGCATCGAGTTGATGTTGAGAAAATTGAATTAACTTTTCAGACAATTCGCATTTGCTGGTTTCTTTAGCATCAATCGACTTGACGCTCGAACCCTCATCAGTAAGTGAAACAACAGGCGATACCGTCTCGTACTTCATAGAGCATGACGATGCAAAACCTGAATTTTGCATCAGACACACGACAACCACCCAGCCAATAATCGCTAGTAGCCATTTCACCCGTTTATGTGGCGTGTGATGTCGTTTAGTCAATAAACTCATAAGAATTCAGATAAAGTAGGAACGAAGAAGATAATACGCGAGTCGTCATAAAGCTCAAGTTGTATCCACAAAATAGCATTAAGAAGCGTCACTCACTAAGCTCTAATCTAGCTTGCCATAAATATATGCCAACTCTGCGACGGTTTTCGCTGAGAACTTTTTCAATAGGTTGGCGCGGTGTACTTCAACCGTTCGCATTGCAATGCAAAGCTCATCAGCAATTCGAATGTTCCGCTTGCCTGCAATGATCAAACGTAAAATGTCTTTTTCTCGGGGAGTGAGCGATTCATACGCCGATTTTGCCGCCGCCATATCAAGGTTTGCAGCCGACTGCACTTGCCCCTGCAAAATGGCTTGTGCCAACTCATCTCCTTTGACTGGCTTTTGGAAAAAATTGACCGCGCCAGCTTGTAATGCATCGACCGCCATCGGGACATCACCATGTCCGGTCAGGTAAATAACGGCCAAGGGACTGTTGGCTTGATTTAAAATTTGATGGACTTGCTGACCACGAAGATTTGGCATTCGACTATCAAGAATGATACACCCCGCTTGCTGAACGTCCACCTCATCGAGGAAAGACTGCCCATCAGCAAAAGTGGTGACGTTGAAGTCATGTTCTTCCAACATAAAAGCGAGCGAGTCACGCACCGATTCATCATCGTCGACTACAAAAACAGGTAACTGCTTTTCACCGCTGCTCATTGAATGCTCCTATGCCTAGTTCAGATTAGTTTTGATACGGAAACACGAGCTCAACCAAACAGCCATGTGGCGCTGTCGAGCTGATGAGAAACTCGCCACCATGCATTTCCATTACATCACGACAAATGGCTAACCCCAGCCCGAGCCCCTCTTCTTTGCTACTCACAAACGCTTGAGTTGGATTCTCTTGCTGCAACCCTGTGCCGTTGTCCAATACTCGAATGGAAAGTTGATTGACTTGGTAGTCACTATGCAGGGCAATTTTACCTTG
Organism: Vibrio sp. 1CM7H; assembly: GCF_023161645.1. Classification (NCBI taxonomy): domain Bacteria; kingdom Pseudomonadati; phylum Pseudomonadota; class Gammaproteobacteria; order Vibrionales; family Vibrionaceae; genus Vibrio; species Vibrio sp. 1CM7H. The sequence goes on along the minus strand of NZ_JALNTV010000003.1, from coordinate 694,945 downwards.
ATAACCTGACGAGTGATATTTCTCTTGGAACAAAGTACACGCATCAATCGCGTTACTGATCACATTAACTAAAACCTGTTGAACGCCCACAGCGTCGACAAGTACCGGGCGGACGTTCCCTTCGATACTGGTCACAATCGAAATATTTTGCTTCTGCATTCGAAAATGGAGCAACTCAATCGTGTCATCAATAAGAACTTGAAGATCGCACGGCGCTTTGTCGACACTACGCTTGCGGATCAACGTTCTTAAGCGCTGAATAATTGCATCGGCTCGTTCAACTTGCCCCTGTATTTTCTCAAGCACTGGGACAATATCTTCATGAGGGCGCTTTTTGGCCAAGCGAAGTAAACCGCCTTCACTGTAATTGCGAATGGCCGCCAATGGCTGATTGAGCTCATGGGCAAGACTGGTGCCGATTTCACCGACAATCGCGACTCTTTGTGAATGCTCTAACTGTTCACTTTTCTCTTTTAAACGTAACGATGTATGCTCCAACGCTTGCTTGCTCTTGCTAAATCGATACTCAAGCCAAAAGTGGTAAGCGTTCAATACAATCACAAAAATAAACAGTGCCCACGCCCATTCTTGATGGCTACGCAGCCAGCGCAGTGCCTCACTCCACCAAGGTTGTTGCAACGGATGGAGGTCTAGAGCCTGATAAAGTTTGTCGATGCTCAGCAAGCTGACGGGTGACGTCCAACCTGACGCGCCTGCCGCAATAACCGCAGGGTGATCTGGCGGCATAGCAAGCAAGACTTGCGCAATCTGTTTGGCGAGCTGAGCTGAGCCACGCTCTGTTTTGGCAAATGACCAGTTTGGATATAACGGCGTAGAAACAGCGCACGAAGAATGTTCATTTGGCTGTTGATTTAGGACTCGAAAATCCCCTTGCTGTAACAGACCTTCATTTTGCATCTGTTCCAATAAACAAGCAGGGACGACAGCGGCTTCCACATTACCATCACGCAATTGATACAGGTTGGCGTCAATAGGAAAGCCGAGGTAACGGACATCAGCAAAGAAATCGTTAGGATTAAGACCCATTTCGACTATCTGGTAACGCAGCGTTAAGTAACCGCCAAAGGCTTTTTCTGATACAGCAGCAACGGGAAGCCCTGAGACATCTTGCAATGTTTGATAGCTTGAACCGGCTCGAACCACCAGCGCCGAACCAATGCCGTAGTTCGAATTTTGCGGCGCTCGGCTGGTTAGCGTTGCCATCCACGATAGCGCGTATTGCCTACCCAATCGCACTGCCTGACCTGGGTTAGTTAAGATGAAATCCATCGTCTGAAACTTCACCGCTTCGCCCATTTCATCCAAGTTAAGGGGATGAAGAACAAAATGCACATCAGAAATTTGCTGATTGAGCCAATCAATGGTCGGTTGCCATCTCTGCTCAGCATAAAGATGACCACGTATCGCTAACACGCCCACTTCGACTTTCTGCTTGGCCTCTGGCTGCACTGCCTTTTGCTCTTGCAGATCTGCTTGTTCAGAAACAGCGCCCTGAGCTAAAGATGCAAAGACAACCAAGCAAAGAATCCAAAACTGAAGCAACCGTGGCGTTTTGTTCATGATGAGTCGAATCGTTCCTTCGAAAATAATGAAGCAAGAATAACAGCTACCTTCCCTAAACCACATTTGTTTTAGATCAAGTTTGGTCTGGGTATGTGGAAATCCACAATATAAGCCTCGCGGTGCATTTCTCACAATGGAATCAGTCAATTCAAATACAACAAAAAAAGCAGGTGAGTTATGGATTCCACCAAACGTCGCTTTCTCAGCGCGGTCACAGCCGGAGCCGCGTTAATTCCAGTCGCAGGCATTGGCACGGCAACTGCGGGAAACATTATTCGAAATAACCAGTCCGCTGACCGAAAAGGACAAGTGGGGAAACGTTATGCCATGGTGGTGGATTTGCGTAAATGCGTCGGCTGCCAGGCTTGCACTGTGGGTTGCAGCATTGAAAACCAAGCGCCTATCGGTCAGTTCCGGACCACAGTAAAGCAGTACGAAGTCACGCTGGATGACGGTTCGAAAGCCACACGAGAAGCAAAGGCCTTTATGCTGCCTCGCCTTTGTAACCACTGCGAAAACCCACCCTGCGTGGCTGTCTGTCCGGTTCAAGCGACCTTTCAGCGCGAAGACGGCATCGTCATGGTGGATAACAGTCGCTGTGTCGCCTGCGCGTATTGCGTACAAGCCTGCCCTTACGATGCACGTTTTATCAGTGAAGACACGCTCACCGCAGACAAATGCACCTTCTGCGCACACCGCTTAGAACAAGGCCTATTACCTGCCTGCGTGGAAACCTGTGTTGGCGGTGCGCGTGTGATTGGTGATTTAAACGACCCAACAAGCGAGATTCGCAGCTTAATCAAAGAACATCAGGACGACATCAAAGTATTGAAACCCAAAGAAGGCACCAAGCCTCACGTGTTTTATATCGGCATGGATGAACGCTTTACCAGCCATATCGACGGACAACCGGCCATTTACGACCCACAAGGAGAGCACGCATGAATATCACCGAAGTGTTAGTCCAACCTCAAGCGATGGCTTGGCTACCGTGGGCGGTGCAGTACTTCTTCTACATCGGTTCGGCTTATGCTGCCGCTATTTTGTTCCTAATCGCCCTATTATTTGAAAAACACACTAGTCACAGACTGCGTGCTGCGCTTGTGCTGACGCTGGCCATCGGCGCCATCGTGGGGCCATTAGCGTTAACTGGCGACCTTCACCAGCCGGGACGAGCTTGGCATTTTTACGCGCACATCACGCAGTGGTCATGGATGTCTTTAGGATCGCTTTTCTTGCCTGTTTTCTCAGGTTTAGCGGTAGTGACTGCATGGCTGTATCTCCGCCAGGATCTAAGCAACTTACGTAATCAGCCAGGGAAAGTACTGCCTCTAATTTCAAAGCTATCACTGGGTGAGTGGGTGCTCTCTCGTAGAGCCATGCTTATGGTGTCCGCCATCACGGTACTATCAGGCATCACCATCGCTGTCTACACAGGCGCTGAAATTGCGGTCGTTAAATCGCGCTCGTTATGGCACCAACCCGCGTCACCAATTCTTTGGTTTGTCACTGCATTTATGGGCTCGGTCGGTTTCGCTCTGCTGATTTGGCTCTTGCTGCCTAGTCAGTCAAAGACGCTAACATCTGGCGATACTAATTTACTGAAAAAATCGGTGGTTACCAGCGGTGTATTAACGCTGATACTGCTACCGATTTGGGCATCCAACAATTCCGCTTTTTCGCTCTATTCTAGCGAGCAATGGATGCACAACATTGCCCTGCTCACTTTGGTTATTTTGGGCAGCATTACCTTCGCGTTTATGACGATGAGAGACACCAAATCGTCAACAACGTCTCGTATACATCGTGTCATGGGCTCGTTGTGCCTGTCGTTGATCACGTTGGCAAGCGCATGGCTGATCCGCTGGTTCACCATCATGGAAGTGCAAACCATAGCTAAATTCGATGCAGGGCTGTATCCATACCAACTCACTATGGATGGAAATGGCTGGATAGGCATTATCGGCATGCTCGGATTATGGCTTGCACTGGCATTACTCGCTTCAGAGTTAATCCAGCCAAAGCGAAACTCCGAAGTGACACCAACATCACTCACCTTAACTGAACGCTAATCAAAGAGGATTTCATTATGGATAACAAACGCCGTCAGTTTTTGAAATCAGGCATTGCAGTGGGTGGGCTTGGCGCATTCGCTGCGGGTTACGCCACCACCACCAAACATATGGTCGAAGGTGCGCTCGAAGGCACCGCTGGAGAAAAAACGCGTGATATTCACCACGGTAACTCGCTTGAACCAGAATACACGGTCAACAACAAAGGCAACCTGATCCCGAATCCAAATCAGCGCGTTGCGCCATCCATGTGCTTTGGTTGTTGGTCACTGTGCGGGTTGCGTGTGCGCATTGATAACCGCAACGACGAGATTTTGCGTATTACTGGCAACCCATATCACCCACTCTCTCATCAGCAACACATTCCGTTCGAAACGCCAGTCAAAGATGCTTATTTAAGTTTGGCAGGAGAAGCGGGCCTTGAAGGTCGCTCCACCGCCTGCGCACGTGGAAACGGGATGCTAGAAATTCGCAACAGTCCGTACCGCATCACTCAACCGCTGAAACGAGTTGGCAAACGCGGCGAAGGAAAATGGATTCCGATCAGCTACGAGCAATTGATAGAAGAAGTCGTTGAAGGTGGTGATTTATTTGGTGAAGGCCATGTTGATGGCTTGCGCGACATTCGCGATTTAACAACGCCCATTGATCCTGAAAACCCAGAATATGGCCCGAAAGCCAACCAACTGTTAATGACCAACGCCGGTAACGAAGGCCGAGACGACATCTTCAAGCGCTTCGCGTTCAACAGCTATGGTACGCGAAACTTTGGGCATCATGGCTCTTACTGCGGCTACGCATTTCGTGCTGGCAGCGGCGCATTTATGAATGATTTGGATAAATTTGCCCATTTAAAACCAGACTTCGATAATGCCGAATACATCATCTTTATTGGTATGTCGCCTGCTCAAGCTGGCAACCCTTTTAAGCGTCAGGCGCGTCAACTCGCCAATGCGCGAACAGAAGGTTGCTTGGAATACACCATCATCACGCCAAGTTTGCCTGCGGGTTCATCGAGCTTGGCGGCAGGTGACAATAACCGCTGGGTACCAATCAAACCAGGCACCGACTCTGCCCTCGTGCTTGGCATGATCCAGTGGATTATCGAAAACCAACGCTACAACAAAACCTTCTTAGCGCAGCCGGGGGCAAACGCGATGAAGCGAGCCGGCACCGCGCACTGGTGTAATGCTACGCATCTCGTGATAAGCGATGAGCAGCACCCGAGAAACGGCACGTTTTTACGCGCGTCGGATTTGAATCTGCCATTCGAAGGCGAAGCGTTGTCTGACTCCGATCCGTACGTCATCGTGGATGATCAAAGCGGCGAATTTGGTGTTCATACCCAGACAGGGGAAGCGGCACTGTTTGTCGATAAAACGGTTTCGCTTGCATCAGGCGAAGTGCGAGTAAAATCTTCCCTGCAAAGACTCAAAGAAGAGGCGTTTAAATACAGCCTTGAGTTCTACAGCCAACAATGTGAGATTCCTGTCGAACAAATTGTTGAACTAGCAAAGCGCTTCACCAGTTACGGAACAAAAGCGGTAGTCGATACCCACGGTGGCAACATGCACACCAATGGGTTCTATAACTCGTTTACCATCATGATGCTCAATGCGTTGATTGGAAACATCAACATGAAAGGCGGAGCGATGGCGAAAGCGGGTGGCTACCCAACTTCCGCTGCGGGTCCTCGTTACGACTTCACCAAGTTTGCTGGCAAAGTCGGCCCGAGAGGTGTCTTTCTATCGCGCAGTAAATTCCCATACCACAAGACCAGCGAATACAAACGTCGCGTTGAGGCAGGTGAATCCCCTTACCCAACTCGCGCCCCTTGGTATCCGTTTGCCGCGCCACTGCTGACTGAGCATCTGTCTGCGGCTATTGATGGTTATCCATACCGCGTTAAAGCGTGGATCAACCACATGGCGAACCCAATGTATGGTGTACCCGGTTTGAAAACGCTGCTGGAAGATAAGCTTAAAGATCCAAAACAACTCGGTTTGATTGTGTCTGTTGATGCGTTCATTAACGAAACCACCGCGTTATCGGATTACATTGTGCCAGACACCGTTACTTACGAAAGCTGGGGCATGGCAACGCCTTGGCACGATGTTCCAGTGAAAACCGTCACCGCTCGTTGGCCGATTGTGGAAGCGCGAACAGAGAAAACCGCCGACGGTCGCTCGATTTGCTTAGAGAACTTTCTGATTGATGTCGCTAAGAAAATGCAACTAGGCGGCTTTGGTGACAACGCAATTCAAGATGCACAAGGCAACTGGCACGCTCTCCATCGCGCCGAAGATTTCTATTTGCGAGCTGCGGCAAACTTGGCTTATGTGAAAGGCGGCGTGCCTGAAGTTTCGGCAGAAGACATTGCATGGTCAGGCTTAGAGCGTTTAATGCCAGCGATGCAGAAGACGCTGACAGCGGATGAGATGAAACGTGTGGCGTTTATTTTTGCTCGCGGTGGACGCTTTGAAAATGCCAGCGAAACGTATCAAGGTCAGCAGATGAAGCATAAATGGACACGACCAGTTGCGATATGGAATGAACGTGTCGGCAGCGCAAGAAACACCATGACCGGTGATTTCTACACGGGTTGCCCAACATGGCATCCACAAAAACTGGCCGACGGCACACCAATGGAAGACCAGTTCCCAAGCTCAGAATGGCCTTTCAGCCTGACGAACTTTAAATCCAACATTCACAGTGCGGTATCCAACCTATCGCCAAGGTTGAACTCGATCAAAGGCGTAAACCCAGTGTACATCCATCCAATCGATGCCGAGCGCTCAGGCATTAAAACGGGTGATGAGTTTGTTATCGAGACTCCATCTGCAAGCACCAACGCACTTGCGATGATAGTCAGCGGAATTCGCCCTGGCACACTCGGATTTGAACATGGGTTTGGTCATACCGAGCTAGGACAACGCTCGCACTGGATCGGCGATAAACAGCAACCAGTAAAAACTCGCAGCCAAGATGGAGTCAACATTAACGACATCGGATTAATTGACCCAACCCGAGAAGGGAAAGGCGTGTTGTTAGATTGGGTGGTAGGAGCCGCTGCTCGCCAATCATTACCAGCCAAAATCCGCAAAGCTTAGTAGACAACCAAACCTGAAGAGCTGCCATTTAGCAGCTCTTCACATCCTCTAAATATGTGGAAATCCACAATACCTTTAGTTATTGACAAAGCCGACAATACAGAACCCAAGTCACTATCACAGTAGACACTTGGAGATATTAATAACAATTAAAGTGAGTCAGCATGTCAAAAATACTACCTGTGGTGACGGCCTGTTTGCTGGCAACCACAATGGGCGCAAGCGCCTCGTCTATTCCTGAAAAAGCCAGCGTGTGCAGCGGTTGTCACGGCCAAGATGGTATGGGTCAACCAAACATTGCGCCTATGATTGCCGGTCTGAACGCGAATTATCTCAACACCCAAATAGAACTCTTCCTTAGTGGCGAACGCCAAAATGTGGTCATGCAAGGCATGGCGAAGGAACTCAGCGATCCCGCAGACCGTAAGGAAGTTATGGAGTACTTTGCTAACCTCCCGAGCTATGAGTTCACGAATCCAGAACAACGCGGCGACCAAGCTGATATTCGTAACCCTTATCGTAAATTAATTTTCCAAGGCGATTGGGATAGAAACATTCCAGCTTGCGCGACTTGTCATGGAGCCAGCGGTATGGGCGTCGACAAGTTCCCTCGCCTCGCAAGCCAACATGCTGATTACTTAAAAACGCAATTGATGGCATGGAAAAACGGCACTCGCAGTGGCGACCCGCTCAATATGATGGGGACCATCGCAAAAAATCTCACTGACAAAGAGATCGAAAATCTTGCTTACTACTTTGCCTCATTACGTTACTAGGAGCAGTCATGAAACGTTTCTATTCTTTGTTCGCACTGCCTTTCATTTCTACGCTCGTACTAGCTAACGATCCATTACCGGACCGCCAGAAAGAGCTACCTGCGATAGAAAAAGAAAAGCACGGTGAATACTTAAAACCGCGTGATCTCAGCACAATTCCAAACACCGCATTTGGTGAGCAAGTAAAACGTGGTTACTCGCTCTTTGTTAACTCACAACAAATGCGCGGAAAATACGTTGGCAACGAACAAAACTGTGTCAATTGCCATATGGAGGCAGGACGAAAAGCAAACGCTGCGCCACTGTGGGCGGCTTACATGGCATACCCGGCATATCGTAAGAAAAACGATCGCGTAAACAGCTATGCAGACCGTATCCAGGGTTGTTTCGAGTATTCCATGAACGGTAAAGCGCCCGCTTACGATTCGCCAGAAATTGTTGCCCTTAGTGTTTACGCCTACTGGTTAGCGATGGGCGGCTTGCTTGACAAACATGGTATGGCGGATGAACCCATTCCAGAGCTAGACGCAAAAGCGTTGCAAATTGGTGGAAAAGCAAAAGACTTCCCGTTGCCCGAAGCCATCGCACAAGCATTACCAATTGAAAAACGAGGTAATCTCTCTGGGCGTGGCTACCCAAAAATCAACGCCCCTGAGCAAGAACCATCAATAGAGCGAGGGGCATTAGTCTACGAAAAGAACTGCGAAACTTGCCATCGCGCCGACGGCTCGGGTATCAAAGGCACCGACGGCCATTCATACATTCCTCCGCTTTGGGGCGAATTTGCGTATAACTGGGGTGCAGGTATGCACCGGATTAACACCGCGGCCTATTTTATTTACGAAAACATGCCGCTTGGGAAAAGTGTCCAGTTAAGCAAACAAGAAGCGTGGGATGTCGCGGCATACGTCAATAGCCACGAACGCCCACAAGATCCTCGATTTAAAGGCAACGTGGCCGCAAACGCAGAGAGATATCACCAACATCAAGGCTATTACGGAAAAACAATTAGTGGAAAGCAAGTTGGATCGAATGCTTTCAAGAGCGGAACCGTCGAGTAAAAAACAACCGTTCATCTTAAATACCAGTGCTCCCACCTCCCTGCTCACGTTCTCTGAGCAGGGTTGTTTTACTCTCCTGAAGCAATTCACTTACCCTCTCCAAACCAGCAACGTTAAGTGGTTTTCGGCTTCCAACATACCAATCTTCGCAGTAAAATAATGCGCCAAACGCGACTTTGTTTATATCTTAGAGCTTCCATATACTATGGTGCCAAAAGTAAGAAACTCGTAAACTCCTGAATCAAAACAAGCGTGTCTAATTAAAAAAGAGTATTCTTAGGACAAATGAATCCAAAACCTACCCGATGAGTATTCAACCTAATTCCCGTCAGTTAATTTCATGCGAAGAGTGCGGCCTTGTTGTTCGTATTCCCGATATCGATCAAGGGCAAAAAGCTCAATGTCCTCGATGCGCGCATTCTCTGACAAAAGTGAATGCTAAGCCCTATCAAAGCGTGATCGCCATTTCATCGGCATGTTTGATCATGTTGGTGTTAAGCATTTCTTTCCCTTTTATGTCGTTCAGTGTGCAAGGGCTATCGCAAGAAATCACCTTATTGCATGCAGCCAAAATGCTGGCTGAATTTCAAAATGTACTTTTAGGTGTGTTGCTTCTCGCAACGGTCGTCGTATTGCCTGCTATCTATGTCGGTCTCATTCTCTTTCTTCATCTCGAAGCATTAAAAGCGCGTAAACATACGCCATCCAAAAAACAGCAACGGATGGCGAAAGTTTTATGTCGCCTTCTGTTTCGAGTCGAACCCTGGCTGATGGTCGATGTATTCTTGATTGGCGTATTAGTCAGCTTAATTAAAATCGCTTCTCTGGCAGACATTGGAATGGGGACTTCATTCTGGGCGTTCTGCGTTTATACCGTACTGGTAGTCAAATGTATTTCTATGGTTGACAAAAGTTGGCTCTGGGGACACTTCATTCCAGCCATCGTGCTGCCCGATGTAAATGAGGGCGATACACACCATAACCACAACCATATTGGTTGCCATACATGTCACCAACTCAACCCAATTGAAGCGAAAAAGCACCAATACTGCATTCGTTGTAAAAGCCCTATTCATAAATACAACCCAGCAGATAATTTACAAAAAGCTTGGGCGCTTTTGTTTGCGTCAGTCATTTTCTATATCCCCGCGAACCTTTATCCAATGATGTATACCGTAAGCCTTGGACATTCAGAAGGTTCAACTATCATGGAAGGGGTAATACTGCTTTGGCATTTAGGTTCTTACCCTATTGCGATGGTAATTTTCTTTGCTAGCGTATTCATTCCAATGGCGAAAATGCTGGCACTCGCGTGGCTGTATTACAATGCGCAAAAAGCGCGATATCTTCCTCCTAAAGAAAGTATTTCACGCTTAAAGATATACCGCTTAACTGAGTTTATTGGTCGTTGGTCCATGATCGATATCTTTGTCGTAGCCATCTTAGTTGCACTGGTTCAGTTGCAAAACTTAATGGCGATTTATCCAGGCCCTGCTGCGCTCTCTTTCGCGGCAGTGGTCATTTTCACTATGCTTTCTGCAATGATATTTGACTCACGTTTGTTGTGGCAGTTGCCACAAAACGAAGTGCAGGAGCCGATTTCTGACAACTTAAACGAGAAAGCCAAATATGAGTGATGAGAACAACGTAACCGCTCAAATAAAACCGCAAAAGCAGATTTCTGCGATCTGGATTGTACCGATCCTTGCGCTAGCCATGGGAGCGTGGATGCTGTTCCAATACATCAACAGTACAGGCCCACAAATTACTCTCCAACTGCCAACCGCAGATGGGATTGAGGTTGGTAAAACCGAGATCCGAGCATTGAATGTTAAAGTCGGTCTGATTACCGAAGTTACTCTCAGTGAAAACTACGATCACATCATCGCTAAGGCGCAGATGAATAAAGACGCGAAGCGCATGCTGCGAGATGACACCATGTTCTGGGTGGTGAAGCCTCGTATTGGCCGTGATGGTGTTTCAGGTTTAGAGACCTTGCTCTCTGGCGCTTATATCCAACTTCAGCCGGGTAAATCTAAAGTAGAAAAGGAGCACTTTACAGTATTAGATGTACCACCAGTCGCTTCTCCTGATGCAGAAGGCCTACGTCTTGTGTTAACACACCGCGAAGCTGGCAAACTAGGTGTTGGGGACCCGGTTATTTATAAAGGCTTTACCGTTGGTCGTGTAGAGAAAACCAGCTTTGATGTTGATACTCGCAAGGCGCTGTATCAACTCTTTATTTTCAAACCTTATGACAGCTTAGTGCGCACTCGTACTAAGTTTTGGCTGAATTCTGGTGTTGATTTACAGCTCAATGCCGAAGGGTTTGAAGTTAAGTTTGGCTCGCTAGAGAGCATGCTAACGGGTGGCGTTACCTTCGATACCGTTCCAGGTCTTGAGTCCGGCGAACTACTCACAGAAGACATGGTTAACTTCCGCTTGTACGATGATATTAAGCAGCTGAGAGAAGGCATGTACGATGACTACATTGAGTTCGTCATGTTATTTGATGAATCGGTACGTGGCTTAAAAGCGAATGCGCCTGTTGAGTACCGCGGTCTTCGTATCGGTACCGTGACGAGAGTACCGATGCGTTTACCAACACCAGAAGAAAACTTCTCTGCGAAAAAAATTCCTGTTTTGGTGCGCGTTGAGCTCGGTCGAGTGTACGGAGATTTAGAATCCCAATCTTTATCTATGTTCAAAGAGAAGTTGAAGGAAGAGTTTGCTCGCGGTCTCCGTGGCACCTTAAAGACTGGTAACTTGTTAACTGGCGCGCTTTATATTGATGCAGACTTTTATCCTAATGATGATCAGTACGTTCCAAGTGAATTTGAAGGTTTAGATGTATTTCCAACCATGCGTGGTGGTTTTGCCCAAGTTCAGCGCCAAGTTAATGACTTCCTAAATAAGATTAATAGCTTACCAATGGAAGAAACGCTTAACTCTCTCAATTCAACGTTAAAAACGTCGGAAAAGACGTTGGCGTCGGCAGAACGTGTCGCGGACAGTATTGATAAACTGTTAAATCAAAAAGAGACGCAAGAGATCCCAACAGATATTCGCCAAAGCTTGCAGCAGTTGCAAAAAACACTCGATGGTTATGGACCAAACTCAACCATGTACAATGAAATGGAAGCCACGCTCAAAGAACTAGAAAGCGTGATGACAGAGTTTAAACCCGTACTTAAACAGCTAAACGAAAAGCCAAACTCTCTCGTGTTTGGAGAAGATGAAATCAGTGACCCAATCCCAGTTAAAGGCCAAAACTAATGAAACGAGTATTCTTTTTGTCTATCGCGCTATTTGTCGGTCTAACGGGTTGCAGTAGCACTCCAGAAACTAAAGGAGCTTTGTACCTTCTACCTAAGGCGGAACCAGTGACGCTGAGCTCTTCTGATATCTCACAGCGCCCTACTTTAGTTGTTCGTCCAGTAAAACTGGCAAGTTATTTAAACGATAGTGGTATCGTTTACCGAACCTCTGAGACTCAAGTTATCCAGGCAAGAAACAATCAATGGGCGCATAGTATTTCCGAGCAAATCACTCAGAGAGTCGTCACAGAACTACGCCACAAACAGACTCATTACTGGCCGACTGAAATGAACAACCTGTTGGATCAAAATGGTGAAGCCAAACTACAGCTTACGTTAAATAAATTTAATGGTAGCTACAAAGGCAATATCGAAATTGAGGGGGAATGGTTACTCATTAATGCTGAAGGTAAGGTAGAAAAGAGTGCACCAATACAAATCTCTCAGCCTCTACAGGACGAAGGCTATGGAGCACTTGTCGACGCACTGTCCGTCGGGTTGGAAAAACTGACTTCGGAGATTGCCCAAAAAATCTAAGAGCGATGTTAATTACAGGGAAGCAAGTCGCTTCCCTTTTTTGTACTGCAAGAAGTTTTTTCGATCGAAATAGATGTAGATAATCAAGCGAGACAAATTGATCTTAGTCAGACTGCAATCCGTTCTTTGGTGCTACTCTACGGCAAAATATAAAGCCCCATCCTATGACCTTATGTAGAGGTCTTGTTGATAAGGTTCTTGAGTAGCAATGTCGATTAACATTTCCGATTTAACCACCGCCCTAAATAAGGTGGAGCATATTCATAAAGTTCAACTTGAAAATGTGCATCAGTTCTTTAAAGCAAACGAAGCTTTCTCGGTAAAAACGTTCAGCCAACTTATATCTAGTGACTCACTTGATGAGCGATTTAAAACCATCGACAAGGCCTTCTCTTTGCTTGGTGATGTGAAAACCTACCTTTTAGAAGCGTCTTACTTAGTTAAGTAAAAATAAAAAAGCCCCTGTAACTTAATTACCGGGGCTTTCATTTTATCGCCGCTAAGTTGTGGAGTTACAACTTGTAGCGATCATCAATGACCGTTGTCTCTGGGAAGGTTTTACCCTCGTCCATCGCTTCCTCAGTCTCTTCTTTTACTTTGCTATCGATCCAGAAATTACCAATATCCATTGGATGAAGCACCCATTCTGTCGCTTTTGTCATGCCATCTTTAGGAATTTTAACCCAGCGCCAGTGTGCAACTCGAGAATAAGGCACCATGTATCCAGGAACGATGATATTCGCTTTGCTGACATAGTTTTGGATTTGATGCGATAAATCGTAACGCTTCTCCTGATCAAACTCAGAGTCATAAGCTTCAATCAACTGGTCCAGCTCAGGGCTGCTGTAGTTGGTGTGGGCATTCGTTTGTGGTCGATTCGCATTATCCGAGTGTAGATATTCCCAATACGCAGGAATCTCACCAGAACCCATATTCAAGAACGCTAACTGATGCTTTTTCTCAAGAATGTATTTAAACGCAGATGAACCATCAACCAAGTTTAACGTGAACTCAAGACCAGCAAGTTTCGCTTGCTCTTTCAAGTACGCAATACGCGGTGTCCAAGAGTTGTATCCATAGGTGATAGCAAAGCTCAAGCGTTGGCCCTTGTCATTGACACGAATACCATCTGCGCCAACTTTGTCAAAGCCTGCTTTTTCGAAATGTTTAACCGCCGCATCGGCATCAAACTTAGGCGGTGTATTGTTAGGATCATCGTATTCGCCATGACCAAAGCCGAGTCCATGCGGCTTGCGTGAATAATCCCCACGCATGATATTTTCAATCATGCCGTCATAGTCAGTAGCTGCCATAACGCCTTTGCGCACTTCTAGGTTATCCAACATCGGCATCGCGGTGTTCATCCAAAGGCCACCAGCGCCTTGTGGTGCTTCGTTAAAGCCCCAGTACTTTTGGATATAGCCTTTTTTGTACACATCACTATCGGTTTTGTCATGCCAAAAGCTTGGTAGCACCATCTCAAAGTAATCTAAGTTACCTTTTTCAAAGTGCTTCATGGCAATATCAGGATCGCGAATCACCTTAATGCGGACTTTTTCTACGTTGTAACGGTTTTTATAGTAGCGGTTGTTATACCCCCACCAATCTTCGCCCACGTGTTTGAATGTCACGCTCTTACCTTTCTTCACTTTATCAATGTAGTAAGGCGCCGCAGTTGGCTCAGATTTAAAGTTGAACTTTCTGACGAAGTTATCAGGCATGCCATCGTTATTTACGTCCTTTTCTCCTTCAAAGAAGTGTTCCGGACGAGGCTGAAAACCATTACTCGGCATGTTAATCATAACCATGAGCGAGTCATGACTTTGAGCTACAGCAAGATTGACTTTGATCGTGTAGTCGTCAATTTTTTCAACACCAACAACGCTGTTCGTGAAAAAGTCGTTGTACCACGGGTCGATAATGTCTTTTGACGTGTAGTACTTCATCATAAAGACGTAATCATCTGCCGTAATTTTTTCACCATCTGACCACTCGGCCGTTTCATCAAGCTTAAAGAATACGGTTTTGTTGTCCTCTCCAAATGCCCATGACTTAGCAAGTTGGGGGATCCATTTACCAGTGTTTGGATGACGCTGAGCAAGCTTTGGTGAACCATCCATTAAATATTGGCGCAAACCGGAGTTCGCATCTGGACCAACACTTCGTAATGTCTGAGGAAAGCTCTGAATGTAAGTACGATAAGTACCACCTCGTACCGCTTCTTCAGAGGCGAACAGAGGTTCATTGTTATTTGAAATCCATTCTATATCAGCAGGTAGCTCTGCCGCACTCAGTTGAAAACTGGCAGCGGTCAGTGTTGCAAGTACTGAAAATGGCAGTTTTTTAGTCATGTTTCTTCCTTGTTGTGTTTGCGATTAAGGTCGTAGCAAGGAAGACGGCGTGTGAAAGCTGCAAATAGAAAATACGCAGATAGGAAATAATAGGAGCGTAATATGAAGTGACTTCCTGCCAGCTTCTATATTAATTTCAAAGAGTTTCACTAGGTCATCCTAGACCTTACAACGCAGTGAATGCATCTTCGCCATAGTATTCTTTAGGCTTTTGTAACGCAAGTCATCAATAATACATGGTCGCATTTTCTATGCATCACAGTGAGTTATGTTACAAAAGTGTGATCGATATAGTACCAAGCCCTACTTTTCTCATAATAAACCGTAGAACCTTTATCCGAATAAGCTCCCCCCTACACCAATTAAAGCAAGCAAGTAAGCGAGCAGATATAACTGGTTAAAATGAGCAGTTACTTACTACGGTTGGTATTTTTATTAGATACAAAAAAGGTGAGGCATCACAGCCTCACCTTTCTTTATACAATACAAGACTGTGCTTACATACTAGACAAGCTATCATTGATCGATTTCAACACTGCAGCAGGATCCACAGCTTGAGTAATTGGACGCCCAATAACAAGATAATCAGAGCCTGAATGAATAGCCTCTACTGGTGTCATGATACGGCGCTGGTCACCTTGCTCAGAGCCGGCAGGTCGGATTCCTGGTGTAACTAACTTAAAGTCTTGACCAAGTTCGCTCTTAAGCAATGAAGACTCTTGAGCTGAACATACGACACCATCTAAACCAGCGTTTTTGGTCAATGTCGCCAGACGAATAACTTGATCCTGAGGCGCAATGTTCAAACCAATACCCGCTAAATCACCTTGTTCCATACTGGTTAGTACCGTTACTCCAATCAGAAGTGGGCGATCTTTACCGTATGGCTCAAGAATTTCACGTGATGCCGTCATCATGCGCTCACCACCGCTCGCATGCACATTCACCATCCAAACCCCTAATTCCGCGGCTGCGCGGACCGCCTTAGAACACGTATTTGGAATATCGTGAAATTTCAAATCCAGGAAGACTGAGAAACCACGTTTGTGGAGTTCACGTACGAAATCAGGACCAAATAGCGTAAACATTTCCTTGCCAACTTTTAGGCGACATGACGCAGGATCAATTCTATCTACAAACGCAAGTGCGTCTGCTTGGTTATCATAATCCAGTGCGACAATAACTTTTTGGTCGATCATTTCATCTCCTAACTATTTTGGTTCTTATTAAATAAAAAGTTAAAAAAATGCAGCGGACAGAAACTCTGTCAGCTGCATTAAAATTATTCACCATCCAATCCGCGGATTGGCTTGATCGTCCCCCACCCTTTACAGGACGGGCAGTGCCAATAAAGGGAATGAGTAGAAAACCCACACTTCCGGCATCGGTAGTGTGGTTTCACTTTTAACTGTTCACCCACCATCGCTTGTAGCGTCGATAGACTGTCCTTCGCGCGACCGTCTTCTGCTTCTGCAATATGGTAGTCAATTAATCGATAAAAGCCCTTCATGGTTGGGTTTTTCAGCAGCTGTTTTGTCAGCAGCTCTTGTGCAGCCCCGACGTTCTCGTGGTGAGCAACCAACTGAGCCAACATTAACTCGGCTGATACGCCTGCTTTCTTATCAATACAAGCTCGCAGAAACTCTACAAGTTCATCTTCCTGGCCCAAATGATGGTAGCACTCTGCAATGGTTGGTAAGACATCGCTGATAAAGTCTTTGTCTTGCTCAAGCACACCCGTCAGGTATTTTATCGTGTGTTTATAATCTTCAGACTCTAGATAAATTCGTCCCAAAGCAATACTCGCTCGAACACACTTTGGGTCTTCTGCTAGGGCTTTTTTAAAGTGCTGTATTGCCTTATTAGTATTACCATCGGCTTGGTCGAGCATGGCAATTTCACACCAAAAATGAGCAATATTCGCACGCATTCTGGAGCGTTTATTACCCAACTTAGCCAATTGATTGGCGTAATAAATTGCTTTTTCCCATTCACGTGTTTGTTGGTAAATGGTTACTAATTGCTGAAGGGCCGCTTCTTTGTAATCTGGCTCTTCGACTAACTGTTCGAAGATTTTCTCTGCACGATCGAGAAAACCAGAGACCATGTAATCTTTCGCCAACTGTTGAAGTGCAAGATTCTTTTGATCCAGTGTTAAGCCAGAGCGAGAAATGAGATTTTGGTGAATTCGGATTGCGCGGTCGACTTCGCCACGAGACCGGAACAAATTACCCAACGCAAGGTGAGTATCGATTGTCTCGTTATCAACTTGGAGCAATTCAATAAAGTGATCAACAGCCTTATCTGATTGGTCAGAGAGCAGCAGATTAAGACCCGTCATATACTGACGAGAGATTTGATGAGATTGCTTCTGCTTGTCTTGCTGAGCGCTGCGATGCCCCATATACCAGCCATACGCAGCAGCTATAGGCAATAACAAGAAGAGTAGTTCAAGCATTAAAGTTAAGCCTTATCCTTATGCCTGTTTTTCGATGGCTGGCTTATCAGCAGGTTTGTTTGCATCTGTAGGTTCGTACTTTTTCAGTTTTTTCTTTAAACGACGAACTTGTAGCTGAGTTTTCAGCTGGATACTACCAAAGATAACCCACGCTAAAGCAAAGCCAACCACAAATACCACACCTAATAGTGTAGATAAGTGGAACTCTCCTTTGGCTAGAAGATAGTTAAAAGTCACGAGCTCTTGGTTTTGAGAACCTAACGCCAATGCAATTAAAAAGAGAGCTAAAACAGCAACGATTTTTATAATTTTCATTTACATCACCCTTCTAGGAGTAAGTCGGTAAGATTATGCAGGAAAATGCTTCTTCAGACTACGTATATTAGCAATAATCTATACCCAAGTAACCTCAAGATGCTTAGTTTGTAGACACGCCTAGAAGTTAAAGTTACTTGGGTATAGAAAGCTGCAAAGAAAACAGTCAGAACCAACAGCTCGCTTCGTAAACTGCTTGGATACATTACAAAAAAGCGGCATACACAAACGTATGCCGCTTTTTTTCAAACTAATAAGAGTGCGTTAGCCAATATTTACACGCTCACGAAGCTCTTTACCAGGTTTGAAATGTGGAACGTATTTACCTTCCAATTCCACTTTATCGCCCGTTTTAGGGTTACGACCTACGCGAGGCTCGCGGTAATGAAGAGAAAAACTACCAAAGCCACGGATCTCGATACGGTCACCGCTCTCTAGCGTAGAGGCCATGTGCTCTAAAATATCTTTTACAGCATCCTCTACCTCTTTCGCTGATAAGTGTGTTTGCTCAGCGCAGAGTCTTTCAATCAGTTCAGACTTAGTCATAGTTGCCCTCTTTGAGTATCTTTATCACTTATTATAGTAAGTAATACTAATTCCAACAAACACTTGCTGACAATTCTAGACAAATTTTATGCAAAATGCGCAATGAAGAAATGCCTTTTATTAAGATAGTTTACCGTCATTAGTATTACTACTTAAATATGCTCAAATATAAAAAAGGAGCCTTGCGGCTCCTTTTTTGCTTAAGCGAGTATATTATTCGCCTTTAGCAGCTTTGAAAGCGTCAGCCATTGCGTTACCGAATGCATTGTCATCTTGCTTGTTGATAGATGCCATTGCTTCTTGCTCGTCAGCTTCGTCTTTAGCTTTGATAGATAGGTTGATTACGCGGTTCTTACGGTCTACACCTGTGAACTTCGCTTCAACAACATCACCAGCGCTTAGGATTAGAGAAGCATCTTCTACGCGATCGCGAGATACTTCAGAAGCACGGATGTAACCTTCAACGCCTTCTGCGATTTCAACAGTAGCGCCTTTAGCGTCAACAGCAGTTACAGTAGCGTTAACTAGAACACCTTTCTTGTTGTCAGCAACGTAAGCATTGAATGGGTCGTTTTCCATTTGCTTGATGCCTAGAGAGATGCGCTCACGCTCAGCGTCTACTGCTAGAACAACTGCAGAGATCTCGTCGCCTTTCTTGTACTCACGTACAGCTTCTTCGCCAGCAACATTCCAAGAAATGTCAGATAGGTGAACTAGACCGTCGATGCCGCCTTCTAGACCGATGAAGATACCGAAGTCAGTGATAGACTTGATCTTACCAGTAACTTTGTCGCCTTTAGCTTGTGCTTCAGCGAATGACTGCCATGGGTTAGCTTTACACTGTTTCAGACCTAGAGAGATACGACGACGTTCTTCGTCGATTTCAAGAACCATAACCTCAACTTCGTCGCCAACATTAACAACTTTAGAAGGGTGGATGTTCTTGTTAGTCCAATCCATTTCTGAAACGTGAACTAGACCTTCAACGCCTTCTTCGATTTCAACGAAGCAGCCGTAGTCAGTTAGGTTAGTTACGCGACCAGTTAGTTTGTGACCTTCTGGGTAACGCTTAGCGATTGCTACCCATGGATCTTCGCCTAGTTGCTTAAGACCTAGTGATACGCGAGTACGCTCACGGTCGAACTTAAGAACTTTAACTTGGATCTCGTCACCAACGTTAACGATTTCAGATGGGTGCTTAACGCGCTTCCAAGCCATATCAGTGATATGTAGAAGACCGTCAACGCCACCTAGGTCAACGAACGCACCGTAGTCAGTAAGGTTCTTAACGATACCTTTAACTTCAGAACCTTCTTGTAGAGTTTCTAGAAGCTCGTCACGCTCAACGCTGTTTTCAGATTCGATAACAGCACGACGTGAAACAACTACGTTGTTACGTTTTTGGTCAAGTTTGATAACTTTGAACTCTAGCTCTTTGTTTTCTAGGTGAGCAGTGTCGCGGATTGGACGTACGTCTACTAGAGAGCCAGGAAGGAAAGCACGGATACCGTTTAGTTCAACAGTGAAACCGCCTTTAACTTTACCGTTGATGATACCAACAACAGTTTCAGCTTCTTCGTAAGCTTTCTCAAGTACGATCCAAGCTTCGTGACGCTTAGCTTTCTCACGAGAAAGTTGAGTTTCACCGAAACCATCTTCAACAGCGTCTAGAGCTACGTCTACTTCAGCGCCAACTTCAACTTCAAGTTCGCCAGCAGCGTTCTTGAACTGTTCAGCAGGGATAGCAGATTCAGACTTAAGACCAGCGTCAACAAGAACGAAACCGTTCTCGATAGCTACTACAGTACCTTTAACGATGCTGCCTTGTTGGAATTCTGTTTCGTTTAGAAACTCTTCAAAGAGTTGAGCAAAAGATTCAGTCATTTAGTTAATCTTCAATAAATTAAACTTCCACGGGTATCCTACCGCATGGGGTTATTAAATTCGCCAGTCATCATCCTTGCGACCAACGCTCTTAGTCTAGCCGAGTATCATTACTCAGCTAGCTTCGATTCGATATATTGTAGTGCCTTTTCTACTACTTCGTCGATAGTCATCGACGTAGAATCTAGCACAAGCGCATCCTCAGCAGGGCGTAGTGGCGCCACTGGGCGGTTACGATCTCGGTCGTCACGCTCTTGGATCTCGCTTAAAAGGTCAGCAAATTTAACATCTAACCCTTTCTCTTGCAACTGTTTAAGGCGTCGATTTGCACGCTCTTCTGCGCTCGCATCAAGGAAGATTTTCGCTTGTGCACTTGGGAATACAATTGTGCCCATATCACGACCATCAGCCACTAGGCCCGGAGCGGCTTCAAATGCACGCTGACGACGTAATAATGCTTCACGAACACGTGGCAGAGCCGCAACTTTAGATGCTGCCATACCCGTTTCTTCTTTGCGAAGCTCCCCTGACACATCTTCGCCTTCTAGAACGACCTTAACTAAGTCACCCTCTGCGATAAATTGAACGTCTAGGTGTGTTGCCAGTGGGACAAGTGCGTCTTCTGACTCTGTGTCGACACCGTGGTGAATCGCAGCGAGTGCAAGTACACGATAAATTGCGCCAGAATCTAAGAGTTGGAAACCCAACTTTTTCGCCAGCAACATACATAAAGTGCCTTTACCTGCACCACTAGGTCCATCTACGGTTACAACCGGAGTTTGAGAGGACATGTTCTTCTCCACCTATAGTTTCTTTTCAGCAATTTGCTCGGTTTTCGAGGCGCGCATTATACGGGTAATCGCCTTTTGGAGCGAGGAAAAATGTCGTGTAAAGCATTACACCTAATGCGCAATTGGATTCATCAATAAACATAAGGTTCAACAAAAACGGCGAGAGCTTCCACCCTCGCCGTTTCAAATGTCATGATCTTAGGTTCGATTAAACAATCGGTTTTTGACCACGCTCAGCTAACTTTAAGATCACACTGTCAGCAACTTTGCCCGCGACACCTGCTAGCTTGTCTGCCAGTTTTTTCTTCTGCACATAATGCACAGAAAGTACGGTTTTATCTTTGCATGCCGCAACAACGATATCATCAGATGTACTAATATCATCCACCAAACCAAGCTCTTTCGCTTGTGTACCGAACCAGTGCTCACCTGTAGCTACTTTGTCTAGGTCCAAACTAGGACGACGCTCGCGAATAAAGTCTTTAAACAAGACATGTGTTTCTTCAAGCTCTTGCTTAAACTTATCGCGCGCTTTATCGGTATTCTCACCAAACATCGTTAGCGTGCGTTTATATTCACCCGCGGTTAGTTGTTCGTATTCAATGTCATGTTTCTTCAACAGTTTGTTGAAGTTAGGAATTTGCGCGATAACGCCAATAGAGCCCACAATTGCAAACGGTGCAGAAACAATCTTATCTGCGACACATGCCATCATGTAACCGCCACTTGCCGCAACTTTGTCAACAGAGATGGTCAGAGGAAGACCCGCAGCTTTGATTCGGTCCAGTTGAGAAGAGGCAAGGCCGTAACCATGAACCATACCACCGCCAGATTCTAAACGAAGTAATACTTCATCACCTTCACGTGCGACAGCCAAAATAGCAGTGATCTCTTCACGTAGAGACGCGACTTCTTTTGCGTCTATGCTGCCGTTGAAATCAAGAACGAATAGGTGTGGTTCACGCTTGCTATCTAATGAACCGTCTTTGCTCGCTTGTTTGATCTCTTTTTCACGAGATTTGTTTTTCTCTTTCTCTTCTTTCTTGACCGCTTTATCTCGAGCCTTGATGAAAGCATCGTCATGCAAATGATGTTCTAACTGCTCAACAGATTGTTTGTGTTGCTCTGAAAGGTTGGTAATCTCTAACTCCCCTTTCGCCGCACCCGATTTGCCACCAGCCGATTTTGCAATAATGAGCAGAACAATTATCGCAGCAACCACCGTGATAATTTTGGCCAGAAACAGACCATAATCTAATAAAAATTCCAACGAGAGCTCCTTTATCTCATTTCAGATGACGTTAGTATGTTACGCAGAAACATCAGCGAGAAGGCAGCGCGGTTTGTAACCACTTGTTCTGATTGATAGCATACCTAACGAAAGTTCTGGAATTGGTATAACACATGAATTGGTGTATTGTAACCATCTTGTCACGATTACCAAGATTTTCCATTGAGAAACAGGCGTTTTTTAGCGTCAATTAACTATCATGGACCCTCTTACAATAATAAGGATTTATCGCCGTGAACTACTCCGTTTCAGCTGATGCTCTAAAAGGTAAAGTCATTCTTGTTACTGGCGCTGGTAATGGCATCGGCCGTCAAGCCGCGCTTTCTTATGCCGAGCACGGTGCAACTGTTATTCTCTTGGGTAGAAATGTGCAAAACCTTGAATCTATCTATGATGAGATTGAAGCAGCTGGCTACCCACAAGCTGCTATCATTCCTCTGGATCTCAAGGGTGCAACTAAGCAAAATTACATTGATATGGCAGAGACAATCGAAGGACAGTTTGGTCGTTTGGATGGCCTATTACACAACGCAGGTGTCTTGAGTTCGCTGTGTCCATTTGATCAAATCAAAGAGGAAGATTTCGACGATATCATGCAGATCAACGTGAAAGCAGAAGTGTTAATGACTCAAGCACTACTGCCTGTGATGCGTAAATCAGAAGCTGGGCGTATTATCTTTACCTCTTCGACCGTCGGCCACTCTGGTCGCGCTTTCTGGGGGCCATACGCTATCTCTAAATTTGCCGTAGAAGGCATGATGCAAGTTTTGGCTGACGAGCTGAGTGATACGCCGATCCGTGTTAACGCAATTAACCCTGGAGCAACTCGTACTCGCATGCGTGAAAAAGCATACCCGGGTGAAGATGCAAATACTCTCAAAACGCCATTGGATATCATGCCGCTATATTTGCACTTAATGGATCCAGCGGTTACCGATGTGAATGGTCAGTGCATCGACGCTCAACCGAAGCGTAAATAACTAATTCAGGTTACCTCACATAATCGATTGAAAAGGCAGCAAACGCTGCCTTTTTTCATTTCTCTCTTCATAAAAATCTTGCGACTTTCTGCCACAGAAATATACTGTACATATATACAGGTATTTATTATGCACGATATTATTCAGCACTTAAAAAGCCAGCACCTTGTTTGGCAAGCAAATTTAACGAAAACAGATCCTCAGCAGTTGCGGACTAGTTCCGGGTTTTCTGAATTAGATGATTTGCTCGGCGGAGGCTTTCCACCTCATGGCGTAGTGGAGATGGAATCTATTGGTAGTATTGGTGAATTGCGTTTGCTCGCTCCTTATTTAAAAGCCACCCAGACCAATGGTGTGACTGCATTTATTCAACCTCCCGCGTTAGTGAATTCTCTGTTCTTACACTACATCGGTTTGGATATAAACCAAGTGTGGGTCGTCACTCCAACTCACCCCAAAGATGCTCTTTGGGCTGCAGAGCAATGTCTGAAAAGTGGGGTATGCAGTAATGTTTTATTATGGCAAGAAGAGCTTGAAATACATCAAGTGAAACGCTTACAGGTAGCAAGTGAACAAGGGAGTTGCCCTCTCTTTATGCTTAAAACAGATACTACCAACCGCTTGTCTTTGCCTGTGTCACTCAGTTTAAAACTGAAAGGCGACGAGCAAGGGATTAATGTTGAAGTGCTGAAAAGGAAAGGAGGCTGGAATAGAGGTAGCGTTAGTATCGGCTTCCAACACCATTACCCGCAACTGGTGAAACCATCATCTGAAACTGTGCACTCGACTGTGGTCAATTTCCCACTGGCGAACCAAGGTTAGTGATATGGCTCTGTGGATTTACTTGCACTTCCCTCGCCTGCAGCTAGACGCACTCTTTGGTGATAACCAAGAACAACCCGTGGTGATTGTCGAAAGCCAACGTTGCCAGATTATTCAATACAACGAGATTGCCGAACAACAAGGCATTAAGCCAGGTATGGGCCTAGGCAGTGCTGCGTCCTTGTGTCGAGATTTACAAGTGCATCCTTATCATCCGCACACCGAATGGAGCAAGTTACAAGAAATTGCTCAATGGCTGTATTTGATCACATCTGACGTTGTGTTGATGCCAAACCAAGGTATTTTACTGCGTGCCACACCGATGCTCACCCTATATGAAGGGTTGGACAATTACTGGAATAAAGTCAGTAATCACTTAACTAAACTGCAGTTAAGCTTTCAATTTGGTTGTGGCTTTTCACCTCTGTCGGCCAAGTTAATGGCATTGGCAGGAGCAAATGTTCTTAGTGACGACAAATCTCTTATCGAACAAATGTTATTCCCATTACCTCTGCCTCTAACCGATTTATCGATCTCTATGGTTGAAAAGCTGCACCGCGTAGGCGTTACTTCCTTAAAAGGGTTACTTGAACTGCCATTGCAAGACATCGCACGACGCTTTGATATCGATTTGGTGAACTACGTTGGTCGACTGACTGGGCAGTTCAAGCATCCGGTCGACTTTTATCATCCAACCGAATCCTTCCAGGTTTATTTGGAGCTACTGTTTGAGAGCGAAAACGTCCAATGGATTGAAAAACCGTTGGCCAAATTACTTCGTCAACTCGAAACCTTTCTTAAATTAAGAGATAAGGTCGCTTTTGAACTGTGTTTAACACTCCACCAGCGTGAGAAACAAGAGCAACACCTTCAACTCACTTCTGCGCAAGGTGATTACCTATGTCAGCGTTGGCAACAGTTAGCGAGTTTGAGCTTAGAGTCACTCTCGCTTAATGGCCCAGTCACAGGGCTAACGTTAAAAGTCATCCGTCAAGGTGAGCCTCTTAGTGCATCACGCGATCTCTTTGCTGGGCAGAAAGGAAACATGAATGCTTTAGAGCTGCTCTCTTTACTGCAAGCTAAATTGGGAAAAAGTGCCGTTTTAAAACCCAATATTGCTTGCGATCCTAGACCAGAAAAGGCCAGTCAGTATCGCCCTGCTGATGCTCCGGATGAAAAGGGGCACGCCATACCCTCCATACTACGCCCAGCAATGCAATTACCGACTCCCATTGTATTGCAAGAGCAAGTTTCTTTGGTCCACGGACCTGAGCGAATAGTTTCTGGGTGGTGGGATGGTGATGAGATCATGCGTGATTACTACATTGCACACACCAAGCAAGGCCGCTGGTTATGGATATTTCGCGATCAGCACAAGCACTGGTTTCTTCATGGCTATTTTTGTTAAATCGACAGTTATTTTTGTTGGGTCATTATGAGTTACGCGGAACTATTTTGTCAGTCTAACTTCTCTTTTTTGACTGGTGCTTCTCATGCAGAAGAGCTGGTACTCCAAGCTGCTTTCTATCGCTATCAAGCTTTAGCTATAACGGATGAATGTTCGGTCGCGGGCGTTGTCAAAGCCCATGCAACCATCGAACAACATAAACTCGATATCAAACAAATCGTTGGAAGTATGTTTTGGTTAAATGATGAATGCCAAATCGTACTGCTTTGCCCTTGTCGCAAGGCTTATGCCGAGTTGTGTCGTATCATCACAAACGCAAGGAGACGCAGTGAAAAAGGCAACTATCAACTGTTCGAATGGGATTTGATGTCGGTTCGACATTGTTTGGTATTGTGGCTGCCCACACATAAAGAAAGTGATCACTATTGGGGGCGCTGGCTCAATCAACACCACGCTAATCGTTTGTGGGTAGCGATTCAGCGCCATTTGAGTAACAACGATACTGAGTACATTGCGCACTGCGAGCAGTTAGCACATGAATTTCAATTACCTATAACTGCCTGCGGAGGCGTTCTCATGCATGATGTTGAACGCTTGCCATTACAGCATGTACTTACTGCTATAAAGCATGGGTGTAGCGTCGATAAACTCGGTTTTGATCGTATTTCGAATACAGAGCGAGCGCTTCGTCCTTTTAAAAAGTTGATTCGGATTTACAAACCAGAATGGCTGGAAGAAAGCACTTACATCGCCGATTTATGCGAGTTTAAGCTCTCAGATTTAAAATACGAATATCCTACCGAGCTGATCCCAGATGGTTATACACCCGACTCTTACTTACGTATGTTGGTCGAGCGCGGTAAAAAGCTGCGTTTTCCTGAAGGCGTGCCAGCAGAAGTCAATCAAACCATCGAGAATGAACTGGCGCTTATTCAAGAGCTGAAATACCACTACTACTTCCTTACTATTCACGACATCGTAATGTTCGCGAAACAGCAAGGCATTCTTTACCAAGGGCGGGGTTCCGCTGCAAACTCTGTGGTGTGTTATTGCCTGGAAATTACCGCCGTCGATCCTCGGCAAATCGCTGTCTTATTCGAACGATTTATCAGTAAAGAACGTAAGGAACCGCCGGATATTGATGTGGACTTTGAACACGAGCGCCGTGAAGAGGTTATCCAATATATTTACAAAAAATATGGCCGTGAGCGTGCAGCACTTGCTGCAACAGTGATCAGCTATCGCTTTAAAAGTGCCGTGCGTGAAGTCGGTAAAGCGCTAGGGATTGAAGAGACCCAATTAGATTTTTTCATTAAGAACGTTAATCGCCGAGATCGCAGCCAAGGCTGGCAAGCTCAAATTATTGAACTTGGCTTACAACCAGAATCTCTCAAAGGGCAGCAGTTTATCCAATTGGTCAACGAGATAATTGGCTTCCCACGCCACTTATCTCAGCACGTGGGTGGTTTTGTAATTTCATCTGGCCCTTTATATGAGTTAGTACCTGTTGAAAATGCCTCGATGGAAGATCGCACTATCATTCAATGGGACAAAGACGATTTAGAAAGCTTGAAGCTATTAAAAGTCGATGTGCTCGCACTCGGCATGTTAAACGCCATCAGAAAGTGCTTTCAACTGGTCGAGAAACACCACCAGCGCTCCCTCTCTATTTCCGAGATCACTCGCCGACAAGATGATCCACACGTGTACCGCATGATTCAAAAGGCCGACACGATAGGCGTATTCCAAATTGAATCTCATGCACAAATGAGCATGCTCCCTCGCTTAAAGCCCGCTTGTTATTACGATTTAGTGATTCAAATTGCGATTGTTCGTCCAGGCCCTATTCAGGGTGATATGGTGCATCCTTTTTTAAAACGGCGTGATCACAAAGAGCCTGTCAGTTATCCATCGGAAGAAGTAAAAAGCGTTCTTGAGCGGACTATGGGCGTCCCAATTTTCCAAGAGCAAGTAATCAAGTTAGCCATGGTAGCAGCTGGGTTTAGCGGCGGTGAGGCCGATCAACTCCGTCGAGCAATGGCATCATGGAAAAAGAATGGCGATCTGGCTAAATTCAGGCCAAAACTGATCAATGGTATGCAAGAGAGAGGTTATGACTTAGCGTTTGCTGAGCGCATTTTCGATCAGATTTGCGGCTTTGGTGAGTACGGCTTCCCTGAAAGTCATTCAGCGTCTTTCGCAGTGCTGGCATATTGTTCTGCATGGTTAAAATATTATTACCCAGCAGAATTTTACACTGCACTGTTGAACAGCCAACCAATGGGATTTTATAGCCCATCGCAATTAGTACAAGATGCTCGCCGACATGGCGTCGAAGTATTGCCGGTGTGCGTCAATCATTCAAAATATCAGCATCATCTCGTCTCACGCCCGAATGGCAGGCTCGGCGTGCAACTTGGTTTTCGCTTGGTGAAAGGCTTTAACGCAGAAAGTGCGCAAAGGCTTATTGAGCGCAAACCACTTAATGGTTACCGCTCGATTCAAGAAGTAAAGCAGATATTAAGAAGCCGAAGTGACATTGAATTATTGGCTTCAGCCAATGCATTTCAGATCCTATCGGGGAATCGTTATAACGCACGCTGGGCAGCAATGGATTCCTTATCTGACCTACCATTGTTTCACAAGGTCGAAGAACCCAGTGTTAGCTACCAAACTCAGCCCTCAGAATATGAAAATTTAATTGAGGATTACGCGAGCACGGGACTATCTCTTAGCCGCCACCCGATTAAATTATTAGAAGAAACGGGCAAACTCCCTCATTTTACCCGCATGAGGCAACTGGCAGAGAAACCGCATAGGTCATTGGTCACAGTGGTAGGCGTGGTAACGGGAAGACAATCTCCAGGCACCGCCGCTGGCGTGACATTTTTTACGTTAGAAGATGACACAGGCAACATTAATGTGGTCGTTTGGCAAGCGACAGCACGAGCCCAAAAGCAAGCGTATTTAGGCGCTAAAGTATTAATGGTGAAAGGCATTCTTGAAAGAGAGGGAGAAGTCACGCACGTTATTGCTGGCAAGTTGATTGATTGCACGCACTATTTGAATAATCTACAAAGTAAATCTCGCGACTTTCATTAGTACAGAGATATTAATAAGCGAGGCGTTAAAAAACCAGAGGGAGAGCTGCTCCCCCTCTGATTTCACTATATCTAATCATGCACTTTTAGAAAGCATCTGGCGTAACCGGTCTTGAGCAACTTCAACCAACAGATCTGGTTGGAATTTAGAGATAAAACGATCACAACCTACTTTTTGTACCATGGCTTCATTAAAGCTGCCGCTCAGAGAGGTGTTCAACGTAATAAACAACTTAGACATACGTGGATCTTGGCGCACTTCATGAGTCAGTTTATAACCGTCCATTTCAGGCATTTCAGCATCCGTAATCATCATCAACAGCTCTTTTTCTACGTCTTTCCCTTCATCACACCAGCGTTTTAAAACTGTTAGCGCTTCTAGTCCGTCACGACACTCGATTATATTCATACCCAATTGAGAAAGCGTATCGCGAACTTGATTACGAGCTGTAGATGAATCATCCACAATCAGAACATTACGCCCGACCATTGCTTGGGCAAGTTCTTGATCAAGAATGTCCGCTGAAATCGTGACGTCGTAATGCACGATCTCTGCTAAAACTTTTTCAACGTCAATAATTTCGACAATTTGAGAGGCATCCCCCTCTTTGATTTGCGTGATAGCTGTGAGGTAATTCGAGCGACCAGACGTGGAAGGAGGCGGCTGAATTTCAGTCCATGCCGTATTAATAATATTCTTGACCGGACCGACTAAGAAGCCCTGCACCGTGCGGTTGTACTCTGTCACGATCAAATTTTCTTCTTCCGCTTCACCACGCAAAGCTGGGAAACCTATCGCGCCACGCAAATCAATCACTGGCACTGCTTCACCTCGTAGAGAAGCGACCCCACGAATGTTGTAGTGTGAGCCAGGAAGCTTGGTTAACGGTGGCAGCTTGATGACCTCTTTCACTTTGAACACATTAATCGCAAACAATTGGCGACTATTTAAAGTGAACAGCAGAAGCTCTAGTCGGTTTTCACCAACCAAGTTTGTACGCTGGTCAACCGTATTTAACACTCCGGACATACTACTACCTAAATTATGGATAATTCTTATTTTTACTCGAAATCAATACAGACACATCAATGTTCTAAACCCAAATAACCTTAAGATATTTGTTTTTCGAGCATGGCTTGAAAGTACAACGGTTTCAGCGCATTACTTCCCTTCTATTTGTATCAGACACAAAGTCACTCTACACATTGAAAGCCATTTGGGTTTATTTACTTGAGCTTTTTAGGAAATTACATGAATGGCGCAGATATAGCAATGCAGCACAACTCAAATTCACCTTCTAGTAATAGGCGATCAAAAAGGGTGAGCTGTTAAGCCTCACCCTAAATCATCTAAAAATGTATAGGCTCGACACCTAAGCACTTCATCATGTTTGAAGCAATTAGCCTTCCACAACCTTCATCAATAACTGACCATCGTACAACGCTTGCTTGATCAACGCGGCACCAGGCATTGTTGCTTGCTTATAGAAACGAGATTCCACCAGCTCAAGATCTTGGTGATAAACCGGTAAACTCTGCTCTTCGATACAGCGACGCACCGCAGGATAAAGTACATCTTTTGCTTGGTTAATCACACCACCGATCAAGATCTTCTCAGGGTTAAATAAGTTGATCACAATAGCTATTGCAGAGCCTAAATAGCGTCCAAGCTTTTCAATCACATCAACTGCCAACGGATCACCATTCGCTGCCGCTTCACAAATGCTCTCAATACTCATTTCTTCTTGCTCAGCAAGAATAGAGTCTTCGCCATCAGCAATTCGTCTTACGACTTCTTCACGAATGGCTTGAGAACTGGCAACGGTTTCCAAACAACCAATGTTGCCACAATGACAACGTTTTCCATTTGGATCGATTTGAATATGCCCAAGCTCACCAATGTTGCCGTGACGGCCTTGCAAAACGCGCCCATCCAGAATGATGCCGGCACCTAAACCATGGTGAATAGAGATAAGAACGGAGTTGTCATTGTCTTGAGAATGGCCGAAAAGCTTTTCTGCTAATGCCCAAGCTCGCGTGTCATTGGCAATGAAAACTGGCAAGCCCGTTGCTTTGTATATCTCTGGTCCAAGAGCAAGATTTTCGACATTGTAATGAGGCATTTGCAGCACGACACCTTGCTCTGAATTCACAAGGCCAGGCAGCGTAATTGCAATACTGGTAACACGGTCAAGTTGATCCGCGTAAGTTTGGAAGAATTCATCAATTTCGTAGAGCAGACGCTCAAGCACATCGTCTTGGTCACGTTCGTGTATCTCGATTTTAGTATCGATCAACACATCGCCACCTAGCTCATGCAGAGCAATAGTTAAATAACCTCGCCCCAAACGCATTGAAAGAAATTGCCACCCTTCGTTGTTGACCTGCAAACCGACGGCAGGTCGACCACGACTCGTCGCTTCTTGTACTGTGGTTTCATGAATCAAGTGCGCTTCAATTAATTCTCGAGTGATTTTGGTGATACTGGCAGGAGCAAGCTCACTCTGCTTGGACAAATCAATTCGAGAAATAGGACCTTTTAGGTCAATTAGTTTATATACACGACCAGCATTGACCTGTTTGATATGATCAATATGGCCCGGTTGAGCCATGTACATCTTGCACTCCGAAATTCTATAACGAGACAATTTTTTTACTTTGCGAACTAATTGTGAAGTGAATTAATAAATCCCCGTGACAAGCATCACGTATAAACCTGTTTGTTTGTGTATTCAATCAAATAACGAAGAATCTACTCCTGTTAAATTGTTTGAAAAATAACTTATTTTTATTCACTAAATTATGAAGCAACTCCTGTTACACCAGCGCATTCTCATCAATAGGAGCTGAAGCCTATGGAATATCTGTCTGTTTTACCGGGATTACTCTTAATGTAAACATTCTGTGCATATACTTATACTCAAGCAGCTTTAAGGTGTGGGCTCAGCAACGAGGCAGACCTTGAGAGCGATTGAGGAAAGTAAGGATAGAGTTCAAGTTACCTTTACACATACATTCATCGGAGAATCTATGACTTCCAAACTAAGACGAACAAAAATTGTCACCACGCTTGGTCCTTCAACGGATAAGGACAATGTACTTGAGGAGATCATCAAAGCCGGTGCAAACGTTGTCCGTATGAATTTCTCACATGGAACCAGTGAAGACCACATTCAACGCGCCAAAAAAGTCCGTACTATTGCGGCAAAACTTGGGCGTCAGGTTGCAATTCTTGGTGACTTGCAAGGCCCTAAAATCCGCGTATCGACCTTTAAAGACGGCCAAGTCATGTTAAATGTGGGCGATAAATTCACATTAGACAGTGATTTACCAAAAGATGAAGGCAACCAAGAGTCCGTAGGGCTAGATTATAAAGAACTGCCGCAAGATGTGTCACCAAACGACATTCTGTTACTCGATGATGGACGCGTTCAACTGCAAGTCACCAGCGTCGAAGGCAATAAAGTTCATACCCGTGTGATTGTTGGTGGCCCACTATCTAATAACAAAGGTATCAACAAAAAAGGCGGCGGACTGTCAGCCGATGCGCTCACAGAGAAAGATAAAGCCGACATTCTTACCGCCGCAGAAATTCAAGTGGACTACCTTGCTATTTCGTTCCCACGTAACGGCGAAGACATGCATTACGCTCGACGTCTAGCCAGAGATGCAGGCCTTGAAGCCATGTTGGTGGCTAAAGTCGAACGAGCAGAAACCGTCGCGACCAATGAGTCTATTGACGATATTATTCTCGCATCCGATGTGGTGATGGTAGCGCGTGGCGATCTGGGGGTAGAAATCGGCGATCCTGAACTTATTGGCGTCCAGAAAAAGCTGATTCGCCGCGCACGCAGCTTAAACCGCATCGTGATTACTGCGACACAAATGATGGAGTCCATGATTACTAGCCCGATGCCGACGCGTGCTGAAGTGATGGACGTGGCCAATGCGGTTCTAGACGGCACTGACGCGGTGATGCTATCTGGAGAGACCGCAGCAGGTAAATACCCTGTAGAAACGGTCAAATCCATGGCCGAGGTGTGTGTGGGCGCAGAAAAGATGTCTGAGGCAAGCCTATCCACTTATCGCTTAGATCGCACCTTCGAAACCGCTGAAGAAACCATCGCAATGGCAACCATGTACTCTGCGAATCACATGGAAGGAATTAAAGCGATGATCTCGTTAACAGAATCTGGCAGGACTGCGTTGATGATGTCTCGCTTAAGCTCTGGCTTACCAATATTTGCCTTATCACGTAATGAATCCACGCTCAATCGAGCTGCACTATACCGAGGCGTGACACCGGTATATTTCGAGTCAAGAAGTGATGCAGGTTTACCGACAGCTCAAGCTGCGATTGCCAGCCTTAAAGAACAAGGGTTCTTGCACAAGGGTGATTTAGTCATGATCACTCAAGGCGATGTAATGGATGTCGTTGGTTCAACCAACTGCATGCGAATTCTGCAAGCATAACCTTTATACCTAACCCTATTAACCACAGAGATTAGGTACGCACACGAATGAGGCTCCGAAACGGAGCCTCATTTATTTACACTTCACTTTGTATTTAGCGTATGTCGTTAATACAAAAGGTTATGCACTCTCTCTGCCATCAATTTCAATATTCAGTTGGTCATAGAGTTGAACCAGATTAAACCCCGCCTGAAGTCCGAGTTGATAATCATGCTCTAATGATTCTTGGTCACTTAACAAAGAAGAAGAACGAAGCCCCTCTTTAGGCGCAATTTGTAAAATGAAAGTATCGTCAGGTGGAGCAGATATAAAGGCCTGAGTGAGCTCAAATGTTTGATAGTGAATCATCAGCATGTCGGCTAAACCTGAGTCAAAATTCTCACCGATTAAATGGCTTAGACGATACAAATTATCAGCACCGAACAACCAACGGCCTCCATTCAATAGCATTTTTCCGGCAAGCTTCGACTGATGGGCGGCATTAATTTTTTGTTGGAAGAACGAAGCCCAATCCAACTTCCATCGATTCACTTTTTGCTGCCATGATTGCTGCACCGAATTGATAGACTCTCGATACCACTCGACAGGCACATCCCCTACTTCACTTTGCGCTCTCGCTTCAATCTCCGAGAACGGTTCTGTTCGGATGACAATAATGTTGCGAGCATTCTGACGCCACGCTTCTTGAACAGGGATAGAAGCCGACACACCACCATCAACAAACTTATTGCCATTAACGTCGACAGGTCCGTGGTACAACTTAGGAATCGCGCATGTTGCTAACATGGTGTTAAACCACGTTTCACCCAGGATTGGTAAATATTGATCCGATAGCGTCTCTACATTTGTTACCGCTGCAAACGCACCTCGTCCTCCTAGTGCACTGCGGCCTAAATCAAGATCGAGCTTGTAAGGGAAATCTTGAATCCGCTCTAACGCCCACTCTAAACCCAAGTACTGCTGCTTTCGAATATAACGAAACAGATTAAAAAATTCGGGAGACGTTGTCAGTTCGGTAATAAAAGCTTTGCCCATACCGTGTTGACGACATAAGTAAGAGCATAAATTGAGTGCCCCAGCAGAGGTACCGTAGAATTCATCGAAAGGATCAAAGTTGGAAAGTAAAAATGCGTCTAATACGCCAGCGGTAAAAATCCCTCTCTGCCCTCCACCTTGCGTGACTAAAGCAGTTTTTCCATGCCTGAAATGCTCATAAACTTTGACATCAAGCTCAGTGTGGCTTTCTGTGATTATACCGCTGTTACGTATCATAGGCTCACGCCATTTTGTTAAAACGTTTGGTAAAAGTAGTTATCTTAAGCCGTTGTAATCGCAATGATGCCAAACGACAAAAGTACTGCAAAAACAGTCACCACGATGATTAATGCGGATTTTAGATCGTGTTCCATAAACACCTCCTTAATATGTAACAAATTAATAACACCAGTGTGAAATATGTTCAAGATTTGCTTAATTTAGTCGCGCAATTTTGACTAACCCATCACAATTAGCTTAGTCATAATAAGGAGATAGGACATGAACCAAAAACTCAGCTGGCTGGTAGGAAGCATACTGCTCAGCACCGCGGTAAGTGCACAAGCCAATATTATCGTTACTCCATTCATAGGCTATACAGGTGGCGGTCAAGTAGAAGACGAAAGTGGCAATACATACGACCTCGATCCCGCAGTGAACTACGCACTTTCAATCGAGACGCCTTTTGAGAAAGGAAGAATTGGATTATTTTACTCCAACCAATCAACAGAACTTGAAAAGTTATCAAATTCGGCAGACATCCATTACCTGCAATTTCAAAGCAGCATGTACTACCCTGTTGCAGAAAACTGGCAAACCTATATTGGTGTTGGCTTGGGAGCCTCTTACACCGATGTTGATTGGGTAGACAAAAAATACGGATTTTCGGCTAGCGCTTTTGCAGGGCTGGAATATGAGTTTTCAAAGAACTTTGCGTTGACAGCCCAATTGAGATGGTTAGGAACGGTCGTTGATAACGATACCTCTGGAGCCTGCACCCTACCTAATGACGGCTCAAACTGCATCATTAAGTTCGATACCGATTGGATGAATCAATTCCAATCAAATATTGGTTTTAGTTTCCGTTTCTAATTTTTTGTACACTTCACTTCGTAGGGCTCTCCGCAAAGAGTGCTGGGCGAGTCCTACACAAAGCAGATAGAAAATATCATCTAAAAATCATCGCTTAGAAAAGTAACGAAGCATTCTCTAGCGGGGTGCGCAAAAGATAGCCGTACGCCCTAGTTCATCAAAATAGTTTTAAACACCAAGTCGATTATTGGATTCTAGTCATTTATTCCATACAACCAACCAATCCCCCACACAAAACCATAATCAAACTCAAATTTAACAAGATTAAAACCAGACAACGCATCTGAGTTAACATTTAGATTCTATTGCGCTAAGTATTATTAGAAGTTAGTCTGATTAGTGAAAACAGATAAATATTTCAGTTTTATCAAACACACATCAAAATTTTAAGATTAATAATCTACTTTCTCTCACAGTAACCAGAATATAGCTCTAGAAAATTATAATAAGCTAGAATTAAGGATAGAAAAGCTGATAGATAACAGCGGTCCTTTCTTCCAACAGTTTACGCAAATATTACTGTGTTACGGAGAGAGCTTCATTCCTCAGGGAGTCGTATAGGAGTCAAATATGAAGCGAGAACAATGGGGATCCCGAGCGGGATTCATCTTAGCAGCAGTCGGGTCTGCTATCGGTTTGGGAAACATTTGGCGTTTTCCATATATGGCCTATGAAAACGGTGGCGGCGCATTTTTTATTCCTTACATTTTCGCCATGATCACGGCCGGTATTCCATTTATGATCCTTGAGTTCAGTATGGGACAAAAGTACCGAGGCTCAGCACCAAAAACGCTAGCGAAAATTCATTCTAAATTTGAATGGCTTGGCTGGTTCCAAGTTGGTGTTGCAGCAGTTATCGCCGTTTACTATGTTGCAGTTATCGGTTGGTCAATTTCTTACTTTGGGTTGTCGTTCACTCAAGGTTGGGGAACCGATACAAACGCATTTTTCTTTAGTGAGTACCTAAAGTTAGGTGATAACTCACCAACAGACTTAGGCAGTATTCAATGGAAAATTGCCTTATCTATGGTGATTGCTTGGGCTATTACTTACACCGCCATTGCCAAAGGCGTGAAATCAGGGATTGAGCGCGCATCTAAAATCATGATGCCAATACTATTTTTGATGGTGATTTTTTTAATCGGACGTATGGTTTTCTTGCCAGGAGCTTTGGATGGCGTTAACTACATGTTTGAACCCGATTTCAGCAAAATTTGGGATGTGAAAGTATGGGCAGCTGCGTACGGTCAGATCTTCTTTACCCTAAGCATCGGCTTCGCGATCATGCTGGCTTACTCTAGTTATCTGCCAGAAAAGTCAGACATCACGAATAACGCGTTTATGACCGTGTTGATCAACTGTGGCTTCTCCATCCTAGCTGGTATTATGATCTTCTCTGTCTTGGGTTACATGGCTCAAGAACAAGGTAAACCGCTAACAGAAGTGGTATCTGCAGGCGTTGGCCTTGCTTTTGTTACTTTACCTGCGGCAATTAACTTATTACCCGCACCATATATTCTTGGTCCTCTGTTCTTCTTTGCACTGGTGGTTGCTGGTCTAAGTTCGCACATTTCTATCATGGAAGCCGTAACATCCGCCATCATCGATAAGCTAAAGTGGAGCCGAAAAAAAGCTGCCAACGTTGTAATCGGAACTGGTTTTGTGGTTTCTATGGCGTTCGCAACAAATGGCGGTCTATTGCTGCTAGACCTAGTAGACCACTTCGCAAACAACGTTGGCATTATGGTAGGCGGCTTGGTTGAGATTGTATTGATGGCGTGGCTATTGAAACGCGTGCCTGAAGTACGTAATTACGTAAATGAGCGCTCTGATTTCTCTATTGGTCAATGGTTTGAGATCTGTTTACGCTTCGTAACACCGATTATGCTCGCCATTATCTTAGCGACTAAGCTTTATGCTTTATTTACTGAAGGCTACGGTGGTTATGATCTAACTGTAGGCTGGGCACTTATCGCCGCACTATTTATCTTTGGTCTAGTGATTAACGCAGTGAATCGCAAGGAGACAGCGAAATGACAATCAGCGCAATTATTATGATGGTTATTGGTTTAGGTATCACTTGGGGCGGCGCTGCCGTTTGTATCAAGCGAGCCATGGATAAACAATAGCAGTATTGCATTCCAAACATAAAAAACGCCGGTATTTACCGGCGTTTTTTATGTTTCTTTTATTCTAGAAACTGTATTTGATGCCAACGGCACCACCAAGTTGTAAGTCAGCACCTTTGTAAAGATCTAGCTCTGGGTGTATTTGACCATAAAGATCCCAGCCGCGTGATAAATCCCAGTTCACACCGAGAGGTACACGCACGCCAAACTCATCATCCCATTCATACCAACCACCAACGCCAACATACCAAGTCACAGGCATGTTTTGATCGAATGTTCCACGTTTAGCGATGTAATCAAACGCCATACCATCGTTACCGATAATGCCGCGATACTTATTATCTAACTCAACAACAACACTCAACTGTTGATCGACAGCCATACCAACAGACAAGTTTGTTGGCTCATTTGCCGCCATTGCGGTACTAGAAACTAGTCCTGCTAATAAAATTAATTTGCTCTTCATACACGTTATCAATTATTAAAAAAACATCATGCGTTATTCAAACATAGTGGTGTTTCAATATGTCAACGATGAGTAAGCGCGATGTATGAAAAGACTGGCAAAAGTAAAGATGAGTTTAGGATCACACTCAGAAAGCACTTTTAGCAATGGGAGAGGAACTAAAAAAGGAGGCCGAAGCCTCCTTTTATTCATTGTTATGAATGACGGTGATTAGCCGTGGTTACGGATCCACTCATCCATTTCAGTTTTTAGGTTGTCAGACTTAGTACCGAAGATAGCCTGTACACCACCTGCAACAACTACAACACCAGCAGCGCCAAGTTGTTTCAGTTTGTCTTGGTCAACAGCTGCTGTATCTGCAACCGCTACACGTAGGCGAGTGATACATGCGTCTAGACCAGTAATGTTAGCTTTACCACCGAACGCTGCAACCAGTTCACCACCCATGTCAGAGCCAGAAGTTGCTGCCGCACTTTCTGTTTCATCTTCACGACCAGGAGTTTTTAGGTCAAGTGCTGTGATTACGCCACGGAACACTACGTAGTAAATCACTGCGTATACTAGACCAACAGCAATCATTAGACCCATCTTCTGAGCGTTACCAGATAGAACTAGGAAGTCGATCAGACCGTGAGAGAAAGAAGTACCGTGTACAAAGCCTAGAGTGTTAGAAACAATGTATGCAGAACCAGCTAGTAGAGCGTGGATACCGTATAGTAGTGGAGCAACGAATAGGAATGAGAATTCGATAGGCTCAGTAATACCAGTTAGGAATGAAGTCAGTGCAGCTGACGCCATGATACCCATTACTTTTGCACGGTTTTCTGGTTTAGCGCAGTGAGCAATTGCGATTGCTGCAGCTGGTAGACCAAACATCTTGAACATGTAACCACCCGCTAGCTGACCGAAGCCATTACCAGCAGCACGAGATGCTTCATCAGCAACTAGGTAACAAGTTAGTACGCCGTTTTGAGCTTCACCAGCAGCGTTAACACAAGAACCAGCTTCGAAGAAGAACGGTACGTTCCATACGTGGTGTAGGCCGAATGGGATTAGAGAACGCTCTACAACACCGTAGATACCGAATGCTAGTTGTGGGTTTTGGTGCGCAGCCCAATCAGAGAATGCAGAGATTGCACCGCCAATTGGTGGCCAAATTACAGAAAGGATAACACCAAGGATGATCGCTGCAAAACCAGTGATGATAGGCACTGCACGCTTACCAGCGAAGAAGCCAAGATACTCTGGAAGTTGAATTTTGAAGAAACGGTTGAATGCCCAAGCAGCCACACCACCGACAAGGATACCACCTAGTACACCTGTATCGATTTTCTCAACACCCATAACACCCGCCATTACACCTAGCGTTGCCGTCATGATGCCGTAACCAACAATTGCTGCAAGACCAGCAACACCGTCGTTATTAGTGAAGCCTAGAGCTACACCTACTGCAAATAGAAGTGCCATTTGGCCGAATACTGAACCACCAGCTTGTTCCATAAGATTAGAAACGATCTCTGGAATAAAGCTTAGATGGGCAGCACCCACACCTAATAAAATACCTGCAACTGGTAAAACTGATACTGGAAGCATCAGCGCCTTACCAACTTTTTGCAGGTTAGCAAAAAGGTTCTTAAACATGTTTATGCTCCTGATAAATTTATAAGTATTATTTGGGCACTAACGGCACACCCCCGTAGCCTAAAGGTTAGCACCCAATGAAAATGTAACCACAACTGCATTATATTTTCCGGCTCTAAATATATATTGATGACCCTCAAACTTTCCACACAGTTACGAAATTTAGTTTCAAAACAAGTCTTGGATCACACCCAAAAACAGCTGATGAAAAGGTTTGCATTGTGGTTATATTACTGTTTTATAAAGAGTTTATTATTTATATAATTAATTTTAAGGCGTAAATAAAATACGCCCCAATGTTATTTTTAGTAACAAAATTACATTTGTGATTTTTGAATGTTATTAAATCAACATTTTTAGTAAACATTAAACTCATGAGTATATCTGTTGTTTTTATCAACAAAAAAGGAGCATACGCTCCTTTTTTATGCTCTTATTGATTTTTCATCGCAAAAAAAGATTTCGGAAATTTTCGGTGGTTTTTTGTGCCACTTCAGAAAGAGAGCACGATTTGAGTTGCGCAATATAAGAAGCCACCTCGACAACATAAGCAGGTTGATTCTCTTTACCTCGGTGAGGGACTGGAGCCAAGTAAGGAGAATCTGTCTCAATGAGAAGCTTCTCTAGAGGTAGAGTCTTCACCACTTCTTTCAACTCTGTAGCTTGACGGAAAGTGACAATCCCCGAGATAGAAATATAAAACCCCAGCTCAAGTGCAGCTTCAGCAAATGGAAGATCTTCTGTAAAACAGTGGATAACACCACCACATTTCTCCGCCCCACCCTTACGCAAAATATCTAGAGTATCCGCACGTGCGTTTCTGGTATGGATAATTAAAGGTTTGTCGAGCTCCACCGCCAGATCAACGTGTTGCTCAAAACGCTCTTTCTGTAACGCTGCCGTTTCTGGCTTGTAATGATAATCCAAGCCTGTTTCACCAATGGCAACGACTTTTTCATTCGATGCGTGGTGACGTAGCACGTCCATCGAAAAGTCGCTTTCAACATCAAGTGGGTGTACACCGCACGAAGCATAAACATTCTCATAAGGCTCAATCATTTCCATCATTTTAGGGAAAGAATCCAGCGTAACTCCCACAGAAAGCAGCTCGGTTACCTTTGCTTGTTTAGCTTTGTTAATAACGTCTTCCACATTGATGTGGAGATCGTCGTAATTCAATTTGTCTAAATGACAATGAGAATCTACGAACATAATGCCTCTCGTGATTCAATTAACCAGTTCATTGATAGTAGCTCAAGGTTTAGACCAGGAAAGGCTTGCACCTGAGCTTTGAGGTCCATCAGCGCCTTCGCTGATGAGTACAAACCGTTGTAGTTGTTAGGCTGAAACTTTATAGCGCCAGGAAGCATTTGTGCTTCTGATACACCAAACTGCGCTTTCTGAGCGTCTGTCAGTAAATACCACGCCCAGTCTAGTGATTGCTCCGAGTGTTTAGCCATTAAAGAAGCGCACTCAGAAATGTCTGAGGCAGGAGAAGACATCGCCTTAATAAAAGTGCGCTCAAAAGCCACGTAAGCATCGAGATCGCCATTATTTAACGCATCCAATGTTTTTATCGGAGAGCCCATATTCAGTTTTAAGGCGTAAGCAGGAACTTGCTGCGCCCCTTGTTCGCGCATCCATTGCATCGCTTGTTCCGTTGACGGCGGCGCAACAACCCAGTGTTGGCAACGGCTACGAATCGTTGGAAGCAGGTGCTCCTGATTGTGGGTAACGAGCAAAAACAAGCACTTTGCCCCAGGCTCTTCTAGCGTTTTTAACAATGCATTCGATGCCGATTCATTCATAGAGTCCGCTGGCTCTATAACAAATAGGCGATAACCATTAAGCTGTGATGATTCCTGAGCAAGACGGTTGCAAGATCGAACTTGGTCCACCGTTATCGCTTTTCCTTCTTTTTCTGGTTTGATCCAGTGTAAATCTGGGTGGTTGTGTGATTGATTTAATTGACAGCTATGACAAAAACCGCACGCTTCACTGGCGTAATTTTGGCAAAGAAGTGCTTGGCTAAAAAACTCGATAAGTTTTTCGATGCCTAAGCCTTGCTCGCTTTGCAATAAAAGCGCACCTGGTACTCTGTCCGACTCTAGCCCTACTTTGAGGTTATCCCATACTGGCTGCAACCATGGATAATCATTTAACATGAGTCACCTAAATTTAAGTTTCACTTATTATTGACGAGCTAACCACTCGTTAAGAGCGTCCCGAATATCACGCGACACGTCTTCGATCGCCTGCTCAGCGTTAATGATAATGATAGAAGGATCAGCATGAGCAATCTCCAAATAGCGCTCTCGTGTACGTTCAAAGAAGCTGATATCCATCTTCTCGATACGATCGAGCTCACCACGCCCACGCGCACGCTCAAGCCCAACGCGAGGGTCGATATCCATATAGAGAGTGAAAGCAGGTTTAAAATCACCAAGCGTTGTGTCTCGAAGGTTTTTCATTAGCGACGCGTCAATCTGACGACCACCACCTTGATAAGCCTGCGATGACATATCGTGGCGGTCACCCACCACCCACTGACCATTCGCCAAAGCTGGTTTGATCACGTTCTCAACCAACTGGACACGTGCAGCATATAGAAGAAGCAACTCCGTCATGTCTTTAAGTTCTTCGCCTTCATGCTCTTCTTTCACCAGAGCGCGCATCTTTTCTGCTAGCGGCGTGCCTCCTGGCTCACGAGTATTTACGATATTTTCAATACCTGCCGCTTTTAGCGTATCTAAAACGGTTTTAATCGCAGTGCTTTTACCCGCGCCTTCTAGGCCTTCAACGACAATAAAGTTTGCTTTCATCATTTGTTCTTTCTTAGTTCTCTTAAATAGGCTCGAACAGCACGATTGTGCTCTGCAAGGGATTTCGAAAATACGTGTCCGCCCTTTCCACTTGCTACGAAATATAAATAGTTGCTGCTTTCTGGATTCAAAGCCGCTTCAATAGAGGCTTCACCTGCCATCGCAATTGGGGTTGGAGGTAAGCCATTGATGGTATAGGTGTTATATGGTGTCGGCGTGCGCAAATCTTTCTTACGAATATTTCCGTCGTAAGCATCACCCATACCATAAATAACCGTCGGATCCGTTTGTAAACGCATGCGTTTGTTCAATCGGTTGATAAACACAGAAGCGACGCGCTCACGCTCAGAGTCAATGGCCGTCTCTTTCTCGATGATAGACGCCAGAATCAAGGCTTCATATTTGTCTTGCAATGGCAGCTTTTCTTGACGAGCTTCCCAGCTAGCATCCAGTATTTTATTGAGTTTTCGATGCGCTCGTTTTAACAACTGGCTTTCACTCGCACCCGCTGTGTAATGGTAGGTTTCTGCTAAAAACAACCCTTCTAGCTTTTCTCTCTCAATTCCAAGCTTCGCAGCCATGTCTTTTTCTGAAAGATCGGTTAAATCATGCTCTAAATAAGGAGCACTTTTCAATTGCTCTACCCACTCAGAAAAGCGGCTGCCTTCAACAAAAGTGATCGCAAACTGGTATTCTTTTCCGGTATTCAGGTGCTCCAATGCTTGCGAAAGCGACATACTAGGCTCTAGTTGATAAGTACCCGCTCGCACTTGC
Source organism: Vibrio sp. 1CM7H (assembly GCF_023161645.1). Taxonomy (NCBI): domain Bacteria; kingdom Pseudomonadati; phylum Pseudomonadota; class Gammaproteobacteria; order Vibrionales; family Vibrionaceae; genus Vibrio; species Vibrio sp. 1CM7H. The sequence goes on along the minus strand of NZ_JALNTV010000003.1, from coordinate 652,109 downwards.
AACAGTTCTGGATATAAGTGAGGTATTAAACGGATGTACTCCGACGTTTCAATTACCTCATCTTCAACTAAGGCACGCATGACATGATGAAAGCTTGTACCACTTTCTACAGTAAACAGCTGAGGTTGTTCCAATAGAATAGGCTTTTCAACGTATTGTTTAGCCTGTGAAATTATATAAAAAACAGCTGCTGCGCCTATCACTGCGATCAGCACAACAAAAGCCAACAGTTTTTTAATCACGTAGTTAAATTCCCTTGCAGTCGTTGAGTCAATTTTCCTATCGGAAATATAGTCTTAGAGTTAGATGCCACTATGCTGCGAATTGGTGCGACACCTAATATTGAGTTACACATGAAAGCCTCGTCTGCGCTCAGCAAATCTGGAAGTATAAAACGCCCTTCGATGACTTCAATATGACTTACTTTTAGTAACTCAAGCACCTTACGACGCATTACGCCCGCAACGCCAGATAAGGTCAGATCCGGTGTAAATACTTTATTACCTTTAACCCAAAAAAGGTTGGCCATTGTAGTTTCAATGACATGGTTTTGCACATTTAACGTTATTGCATCTGCAAACTCGGTATCGTCGATTTCAGCCTTGGCGAGAATCTGCTCTAAACGGTTGTTGTGCTTGTGTCCAGCAAGTAAAGGTTGGATCCCGAGACGAGTCTCACAAACGCCCAAATCCACGCCTTTTTCTTGCCAAGAAGAGTAATGAGAAGGAAACGCAAAATTCGAGATCGTCACGATAGGGCCTTCAATCCCATTAGGACTATACCCTCGCCCACCAATACCACGGCTAACGTGAATTTTCACCCCCGCTTGTGCGTCAGATAAAGCCGCTTTGCTTGCCCAATCATGCACAACTTGCCAGTCAGGGGAAGAGATCTTCAATGCGTCAAGGCAGGACTTCATACGCTCAATGTGTTCTTGCCAGTAAACCAACTCTCCGTTTTGGGTCAGGATGGTGGTAAAACCTCCATCACCGTATTGGAATGAGCGATCACCCAGTTCTACATGCGTTTGTGGAACTCCATTTACCCAAAACATTCGCGTACCTTCAAATTAGCAGACAACAAATAAAACAAAACGGCTCAATGCTAAGCATCGAGCCGTTAGAATACAAGTTTCGCTTATCTAAATAAGGTTAGATAGTGTTACTCAGCGAACTTTTTGAAGATCAAAGAACCGTTTGTACCACCAAAGCCAAACGAGTTACAGATAGCGTATTCCATACCTTCAACTTTGCGCGCAGTGTGCGGCACAAGGTCGATGTCTAGACCTTCTTCTGGATCATCAAGATTAATCGTTGGTGGAACGATTTGGTCAACCAAAGACATAACCGTGATAATTGCTTCAACAGAGCCTGCTGCACCTAATAGGTGACCAGTCATAGACTTAGTTGATGATACAAGTACTTGCTTCGCACCTTCTTCACCAAGAGCACGTTTCACGCCCTTGATTTCTGCAACGTCGCCAGCAGGAGTAGATGTACCGTGAGCATTCACATAACCCACTTGGGTACCTGTGATGTTCGCGTCACGCATTGCCGCTTCCATCGCAAGTGCACCACCAGAGCCATCTTCGCTTGGAGAAGTCATGTGGTAAGCATCACCAGACATACCAAAACCAACCAGTTCTGCGTAAATCTTCGCGCCACGTGCTTTCGCGTGTTCGTACTCTTCAAGCACCATCATGCCAGCACCATCACCTAGAACAAAACCATCACGGCCTTTATCCCATGGACGAGACGCTTTTTGAGGTTCGTCATTACGAGTAGATAGCGCTTTAGCTGCACCGAAGCCAGCCATGCCAAGAGGCGTAGACGCTTTTTCTGCGCCACCAGCAACCATCGCATCTGCATCGCCGTACGCAATCATTCGTGCAGCATGACCGATGTTATGTAGGCCAGTAGTACATGCTGTAGAAATCGCGATATTTGGACCACGAAGACCACGCATGATAGATAGGTTACCTGCAACCATATTTACGATGGTCGAAGGAACAAAAAATGGGCTAACTTTGCGAGGGCCTTTTTCTACTAATGCAGTGTGACCTGTTTCGATCAGATCTAGACCGCCAATGCCTGAGCCGATAGCAACACCAACTCGAGCCGCATTTTCTTCGGTAATTTGTAAGCCAGAGTTATCAAGAGCTTGAATACCCGCTGCAATGCCGTACTGGATGAAAAGATCCATCTTACGAGCATCTTTTTTAGACATGTACTCTGTGCAATCGAAATCTTTAACAAGACCTGCAAAACGAGTTGAGAAGTTCGTAGCATCAAAGTGCTCGATATTCACGATACCACTTTGACCTTCTAGCAGGGCTTTCCAAGATGATTCTACTGTGTTGCCTACCGGTGACAACATACCCATGCCAGTGACAACTACACGACGCTTGGACACGATATAATTCTCCGGGAATTGAATATTTCTATGAGAGGATAGAAGAAGTTAGAAAGAACACAGGCGGTCTAGGAGACCGCCTGGGAGAGCTAATTACTGAGCGCTGTTTACGTAGTCGATTGCAGCTTGAACAGTAGTGATCTTCTCAGCTTCTTCGTCAGGAATCTCAGTGTCGAATTCCTCTTCTAGAGCCATAACTAGTTCTACAGTGTCTAGAGAATCAGCACCTAGATCGTCAACGAAAGAAGCTTCGTTTTTAACTTCTGCTTCGTCTACACCTAGCTGTTCAACAATGATTTTCTTTACGCGTTCTTCGATGTTGCTCATTTTTCTTTTCCTTTACAGATTTCGCCTAATGCGATGATTCCGTAGTTTATTCGAACTATTGAAAGTTGCAAGGGGGTCCTTGCTGGTCAAACCACAAAATTAGCGAATTTAACCGAATTTCAATACATTTTTGACTTAAATCATGCACAAATCTTGCGCATAAGCATGACAAGTTCATGACAGTTAACTGCAACTATAGGCTATTTTTCACAATGTAAAATAGCTTATTTTGCACAAACTGTCTCATTAAACCATGTACATGCCACCATTTACATGCAAAGTTTCACCAGTAATGTACGCTGCTTCAGGAGAAGCAAGGAAAACTACTGCTGATGCAATTTCACGTGGGTCACCTAAACGACCAGCTGGCACGTTCGACAACGTTGCCGCACGTTGCTCATCATTTAGTGCCTTTGTCATGTCAGTTTCGATGAAACCAGGGGCAACAGTGTTCACTGTTACACCACGAGACGCAACTTCACGAGCCATTGATTTAGTAAAACCAATCACGCCCGCTTTCGCTGCTGCGTAGTTAGTTTGACCTGCGTTACCCATGGTACCAACAACCGAGCCTACGTTGATGATACGACCCGCACGTTTTTTCATCATGCCGCGTAAAACCGCTTTAGACATGCGGTAGATAGGCGTTAGGTTGGTATCGATGATGTCGTTCCACTCATCATCTTTCATACGCATCAATAGGTTGTCACGAGTAATACCAGCGTTATTCACCAGAATATCGATCACACCAAATTCTTCGTTGATCGTTTTTAGTGTCGCTTCGATAGACTCGACATCGGTCACGTTAAGAGCTAGACCTTTACCGTTATCACCAAGATACTCGCTGATAGCAGCTGCTCCACTTTCAGAAGTAGCCGTACCGATAACCGTCGCACCGCGCTCTACAAGAAGTTCCGCGATCGCGCGGCCAATACCACGGCTTGCGCCGGTAACTAGCGCGATCTTACCTTCTAGATTCATCATGTTGTGTTTCCTTTTCTTATCGCAAGTTTTATCGCTTGATGGATTACTTCGCCGCGTCTAGCGACGCAACATCATTCACTGCTGCTGCAGTTAGCGTTTTCACGATACGTTTTGTTAGACCTGTTAAAACCTTACCAGGACCAAGCTCAAGAAGCTGTTCTACCCCTTGCTCGTGCATAAGCTCGACTGTTTCAGTCCAGCGAACTGGGCTATGTAGCTGACGAACAAGCGCATCTTTGATTTTTGCAGGATCTGTCTCAGCGACCACATCAACGTTGTTGATAACTGGAAGCTGTGGTGAGTTAAATTCGATAGACTCAAGAGCTACTGCAAGTTTTTCCGCTGCTGGCTTCATAAGCGCACAGTGTGATGGAACTGAAACAGGAAGAGGAAGCGCACGTTTCGCACCAGCTTCTTTACATAGCGCTCCCGCACGCTCTACTGCGTCTTTGCTACCCGCGATAACTACCTGACCAGGCGAGTTAAAGTTTACTGGAGAGACCACTTCGCCTTGCGCTGCGTCTTCACACGCTTTTGCAATCGCGTCATCAGCCAAACCGATAATCGCGTACATTGCGCCAGTACCAGCTGGTACTGCTTCTTGCATAAGTTGACCACGTAATTCAACCAGCTTGATTGCTTCTTTAAAATCAATAACACCCGCACATACAAGTGCTGAGTACTCACCTAGGCTGTGACCGGCTAGGTTTGCTGGTTGCTCTAAACCGAGCTCCTGCCATACACGCCAGATTGCAACAGATGAAGCTAGCAAAGCTGGTTGAGTGCGGAAAGTCTCGTTTAAATCTTCTGCAGGTCCATTTTGAACAAGCGCCCATAGATCGTAACCTAGTGCGTCAGATGCTTCTGCAAATGTTTGTTTTACTACGTCATATTGTTCGCCTAGTTCTGCAAGCATACCTACAGCTTGAGAACCTTGACCTGGAAATACGATAGCAAACTTGCTCATGTTGTTTTCCTTTAAGCAAAGTAAAAAGAAATAAGATGCAACAAGTGCACCTTAAATTTTGAATTCTCGTGAAACTTAGAACTTCACCAGAGCAGAGCCCCAAGTGAAACCACCACCAAACGCCTCTAGCAATAACGTCTGCCCGCGTTTAATGCGACCATCGCGCACAGCTTCATCCAGCGCAGACGGTACTGTCGCCGCAGAAGTGTTCCCGTGTCGGTCTAATGTCACTACGACTTGGTCCAAAGACATTGAAAGCTTTTTCGCTGTTGCCGAAATAATTCGATAGTTCGCTTGATGCGGTACTAGCCAGTCTAGTTCAGACTTATGCATGTTGTTGGCTTCAAGCGTATCTTTTACTAGTTTCGATAACTGAGTGACAGCGACTTTGAATACTTCGTTACCTGCCATATGAAGCCATTTGTCAGCATCTTGACCACGCTCAGGTACAGGTAGGCTTAGTAGCTCACCGAATTGACCATCCGAGTATATGTGGGTAGAAATAATACCTGGCTCTTGGCTAGCGCCTACGACAACGGCTCCAGCACCATCACCAAATAGGATAATGGTTGAACGGTCTGTCGGATCACACGTTTTAGACAAAGCATCTGAACCAATAACAAGTACGTTTTTACACATACCCGATTTAATATGTTGGTCTGCAACAGATAATGCGTACACAAAACCAGAACAAGCAGCGGCTAAGTCAAAAGCTGGACAACCTTTAATGCCAAGCTTTGCCTGCACCTGACACGCAGATGAAGGGAAAGTATGGCTACTGCTCGTTGTGGCTACGATAATCAGGTCGATATCGTTTTTATCAATACCCGCCATATCGATAGCGTTTTCAGCTGCGTAGAATGCCATGTCCGCTACAGTCTCATTTTCTGCAGCAATTCGACGCTCTTTAATACCCGTGCGAGCAACGATCCACTCATCACTTGTATCTACCATTTTCTCTAGATCTGCGTTTGTACGCACCTGAGATGGCAGGTAGCTGCCAGTACCTAAAATTTTGCTATACATGAAGACTAATAATGCCTCTCGAGTAAAACCGCTTCCAAACGATCGCTAATACGGCTTGGTACTTGTCGTTTGACCTCGTGTACTGCCTCGCCAAGTGCATTGACAATCGCAGATACATCCGCACTTCCATGGCTTTTTATGACAATGCCGCGCAATCCTAGCAAACTTGCGCCGTTATACTGGTCGGGGTTCAGTGTTTTTAGTTCATTAAATAGCCGAGAAAACAACTTTCTAGCAATCCAACCCTTTATCGTTGACGCCATCATACTGGTTTTAATTTTTTCGATAAAAAGTTGAGCTGTTCCCTCACTGGCTTTTAAGCATACGTTGCCGACAAACCCATCACATACAATGACGTCTGCAACATCATGCAAAATTTGATTACCTTCAATATAACCAACAAAGTTAATCGCGTCGGTCTGAGAAAGCATTTCTGCGCAACGTTTGACTAAATCGTTACCTTTAATCTCTTCTGCGCCAATATTGAGTACAGCAACGCGAGGAGGACAACCTAAGTGTTCTTCTGCTAGTGCACTGCCCATTACAGCAAATTGGAACAAACTATCAGCATCGCACGATACATTCGCACCTAGATCTAGCATCCAAGTACGCTTTCCAGTAATCGTCGGTAAAGCTGAAACTAAAGCAGGACGTTCAATACCAGGAAGTAACTTAAGAATGAAACGCGATAGTGCCATTAATGCACCGGTGTTGCCACCACTAACACAAGCATCCGCCTTCTGCTCAGAAACCAAATCGATAGCCATACGCATGGAACTATTTTGGCTATTACGTAGTGCCAATGAAGGTTTTTCTGAGTTCGAGATAACTTTCTCACTATGAAGAATAGTCAAGCGGGAACTGGTCGAGGTACCGAGTTGAGATAATTGAGACGTGATCAGAGATTGATCACCTATAAGAATCACTTTTAGCTCTGGGAAATGAGACAGTGCCTGCACGGCGGCAGGCACTGTTACGCGTGGACCGAAATCCCCGCCCATTGCATCAAGTGCAACGGTAATACTTTGCAAAGGTTCAACCTTACTTGTTGATAACCTTTTGACCACGGTAGTAACCTTCAGCAGTTACGTTGTGGCGTAGGTGAGTTTCACCAGAAGTCGCGTCTACAGATAGAGCAGCTGTAGTTAGCGCATCGTGTGAACGACGCATACCGCGCTTAGAACGAGTTTTACGGTTTTTCTGTACGGCCATTGACCCTACTCCTATACTATTGGGTTAAAAACCTGAAGAAGAATCGGTTACCACACCTATTACTTTTTCAGACTTTTCAAAACGTCGAATGGATTCGGTTTTTCTTCCTCAATTTCTTCAGGAATCTCACCAAAAACCATGTTATTTGAATCAACGCTACAATCCGCTTCATCGTGCATCGCAATTTGAGGTAATGCTAAGATGAACTCGTCTTCAACCAGTTGTATAAGGTCTAATTCACCATATTCATTTAGATCTACCAAATCATAAATTTCTGGTGCTTCCTGTTCCGTTTTCTCACCGTAGTAAGGAGTAGAAAGGAATTCAACTTCGCACTCATGTGCGAATACCTCATTACAACGCTGACACTCTAAATCGACTTCGATGTTAGCTTTACCAGAGATAACAACAAGTCGCTGTTCATCCATCCCAAATGACAATGAGACTTCTGCGTCGCGTTTTACGCCTTCAGTTGTTTCCGCTAAGCGCTTGAAAAGACTAGCTTGGATGATGCCATCGTAATCCAATCGTTTCTGTGCAGCTTTTGCTGGGTCAACCGTTCGCGGTATTTTTACCTTTTGCATAGGGCGCGAATATTATCTTCCAAATCAAAATTAGTCAAAGAAAAAGGCAAAAAAGTTGTACTTTTTTACGCTTAACATACAGAGCATTAGCCAGAATCATTTTTGATCGATTATCCTATCGGAAATGCTCCCACGAATTGTAATTCAAAATGAAAAATTACCAACTGGTTTTAGCCTCAACCTCCCCTTTTCGTAAACAACTGCTTGAAAAGCTTTCACTACCGTTCATTTGTTTATCACCTGATTGCGATGAAACACCGTTTGACCAGGAAACGCCTCTTGAACTGGTGCAAAGATTGGCCCAAGAGAAAGCAACATCTTGCCAGACGGATAAAGCAAGTTTAGTTATCGGCAGTGACCAGGTTTGTGTCATTAATGGTGAAATCGTTGGCAAACCTTTAAATAGAGACAACGCAATAAATCAACTTTTGTCTCAAAGTGGAAAAGTCATCACTTTCTATACTGGTCTTGCGGTACATAACACCGTCACAAACCATACAGAAGTCGGCTTTGATTCTTTCGAAGTACACTTTAGAGATTTGACGCTTGAACAAATCGAGCGCTACGTCGACAGGGAGGAACCTTTTTACTGCGCAGGCAGCTTTAAAAGCGAAGGAATGGGAATTTGTTTGTTTAACAAATTAGTGGGGAAAGATCCGAATACACTTGTCGGGCTACCACTGATTGATTTGATTGATATGTTGCATGTTCAGGGACTCGATGTCCTTTAATCCAAAGACTATAAAAGGGAGCCACAGGCTCCCTTTTTATGTCCACGAGGAAAACATGGTTACGCGTTTCTTAAACCCGCCAACACTTTTTCTAGCTTCGGTTCCATCGGTGCGTTTATTTCCATCCACTCATCATTTGATGGGTGTTGGAACTTGATGTTTGCCGCGTGTAGGAACAAACGATCTAAACCAACTTGACCTGTGTAAGCATCAAAGCGGCGGTCACCGTAGCGATCATCCCAAGCGATTGGGTGGCCCGTATATTGTGTATGAACTCGGATTTGGTGAGTTCGACCAGTAATCGGACTCGCTTGAATCAATGTTGCTTGTTCAAACTTTTCCAAAATCTTAAAACGCGTTTCAGACGGCTTACCGTTAGGGTTAACACGAACAATACTGTTCACTTCGTTTTTAAGCAGTGGCGCGTTCACAACCTTACAACTGCTTTTCCATTGTCCCATGACAAGAGCTAAGTAAAACTTCTTCACTGTCTTTTCACGAAACTGGGCTTGCAAGTGACGAAGTGCAGAACGCTTCTTAGCAACCAACAAGATACCTGAAGTATCACGGTCAATACGATGCACAAGTTCAAGAAAGCGAGCTTGAGGACGCAGAGCTCTAAGCGCTTCAATCGCGCCAAACTTTAAGCCACTGCCACCATGCACAGCGGTACCAGATGGTTTGTTTAGAATCAACATATGATCATCTTCGAAGATGATCATATCTTCCAACTCTGCGACTTTGTTTAGTTTCGTACTTGGCGCGACATCGTCATCTTTTTTCTCGACTGTCACCGGTGGAATACGAACGAGATCGCCTGCTTTTAACTTGTACTCTGCTTTTATACGCTTTTTATTTACACGTACTTCGCCCTTACGCACGATTCGGTAAATCATGCTTTTAGGGATGTCTTTTAATTGGTTGCGCAAAAAATTATCAATGCGCTGACCCGCCATATCTTCGTCAATGTCGACGAACTGGACTTTTGTTCTTATTTCGCTCATGGGCGGTATTGTAAACTCAATTTCGCGCGACTTCACATTATTCTTGTCGTAAAAGAAACACTTGATAGTACAAACTGGTCTAAATTTCGCCAAGCTTTTGTTTAAATTATTAAAACTCTCAATCGAGTTCTCAATTTGTTTTCTGTCTTGATCAGTTTACACATCTCAATTGCTTATGAAACAGCCAGTTATAAATTAGAAATTTTGAGTTTAGCGGCAAATTTTCTATCGTTTGCGTGAAAGCAGATTGCTGATAGCCACGCGCACTGCTATAGTTCACAGCTGCTAAGGAAGGTTTGGTTACATTTTATTCATTACCAATCATTTATCCTCAAGCAATGTGAGTAGATCGTTGAAGGTCGAGTGCAGCATTGGCGTGAGACACATCGAATTCAACACTCTTGCCACCCTACTCCTCGCATATTCACGTTGAGTACCTACCGCCCAAATAGCGGGTCACAAGTCTACGTTTCCAACAGAAACCACAAGAGGCTTGTGATGACTGAAGTGCCCGAGAGCATCCCCTTCCAGCCGGGAGGCTGCAAAATACAAGCCATGGGATCAGGCACCGTGAAAGAGCGAAAAAACAGTGGCAAGTCGACAAGAAAGATATAAAAGAAAAGACAACGAGAATTTTCAATGAAAAGAATGTTAATTAACGCAACTCAAAAAGAAGAGTTGCGTGTCGCTCTGGTTGATGGCCAGCGACTTTTCGATCTTGATATCGAGAGTCCAGGTCATGAATCTAAAAAAGCGAATATCTACAAAGGACGTATCACACGTATCGAACCAAGCTTAGAAGCCGCATTTGTTGATTACGGCGCCGAGCGTCACGGTTTCCTCCCTCTCAAAGAAATTGCCCGCGAATATTTCCCTGAAGGTTACACCTACCAAGGTCGTCCAAGCATCAAAGAAGTGCTAACGGAAGGCCAAGAAGTTATCGTTCAAGTGGAAAAAGAAGAACGTGGAAGCAAGGGCGCAGCTCTTACTACTTTCATTTCTCTTGCTGGTAGTTACCTTGTTCTTATGCCTAACAACCCTCGTGCTGGCGGTATTTCTCGCCGAATCGAAGGTGACGAGCGTACTCAACTAAAAGCCGCATTAAGTACTTTGGAACTGCCTCAGGGCATGGGCCTAATCGTACGTACTGCTGGCGTTGGCAAGAGTGCTGAAGAACTTGAGTGGGATTTGAATGTACTACTTAACCACTGGGGTGCAATCAAAGGTGCAGCGGACTCTAACCCTGCTCCATTCTTAATCCACCAAGAAAGTAACGTTATCGTTCGTGCAATCCGTGACTATTTGCGTCGTGATATTGGCGAAATCTTAATTGACAGCAACACCATCTACGAACGTGCAAAAGAGCACATTCAATTGGTGCGCCCTGATTTCCTTAACCGCGTTAAGAAATATGAAGGCGAAGTTCCACTATTCAGCCACTACCAAATCGAAAGCCAAATTGAATCAGCTTTCCAACGTGAAGTGCGTCTGCCATCTGGTGGTTCTATTGTTATTGACCCAACCGAAGCACTAACGTCTATCGATATCAACTCTGCTCGTGCAACCAAGGGCGGCGATATTGAAGAAACAGCTCTAAACACGAACCTAGAAGCAGCCGACGAAATTGCTCGCCAGTTACGTCTACGTGACTTGGGTGGCTTAGTGGTTATCGACTTTATCGATATGACACCTGTTCGCCACCAACGAGAAGTAGAAAACCGTCTACGTGAAGCCGTTCGTCTTGATCGCGCTCGTGTACAAATCGGTCGTATTTCTCGCTTTGGTTTGTTGGAGATGTCACGTCAACGTTTAAGCCCTTCTCTAGCAGAAGCAAGCCACCACATCTGTCCTCGCTGTAGCGGTACTGGAGTCGTTCGCGACAACGAATCTCTAGCACTTTCTGTGCTTCGTTTAATCGAAGAGGAAGCACTGAAAGACAATACAGCGCAAGTTCTCGCAGTTGTACCTGTGCCAATCGCTTCTTACTTGTTGAACGAAAAACGTCGTTCAGTTAACCATATCGAACGCATTCAAGAAGTGAAGATTACGGTTGTTCCAAACTCTGACATGGAAACGCCGCACTTCGAAGTTATCCGTGTTCGTGAAGGTGAAGAGTTCGATCTGATTTCTTACCTACTTCCTAAAAAACTGGAAGCAATGAAAGAAGCGGAAGGTAAAGAGCCAGCGGAAGTTGACGTAAAACCTAAACGAATCGAAGAACCTGTTCTTAAAGGCTTTGCGGCTCCTTCTCAAACGGCACCTGCACCAGCAGCTAAACCTGCCCCTGAGGCGAAGAAGAAAGAACAGAAAGTTGAACAAGAAGAAAAACCTGGACTGTTCAGCCGTTTGTTTAAAGCACTTGGTAGTTTCCTATTCGGCGGTTCTGAAGAAGTAAAAGAAGAACCGAAACCTCAGGAAGAGAAAAAGCCAAATCGCGATAATCGACGCAACAAACGTGATCGCAATGATCGTCGTCGCAATAACAACCAACGCGATAATCGTGAGAACCGCGACAATCGTGATAACCGACGTCGTCGTAAGCCTCGTGATGAGCAAGCGAATGAACAAAACGAAGCTCAACAACAAACCAATAAACAGCAAAACCGCAACCAAAAGCGTAAGCCTAAAGCTCAACAAGCAGACAAAGCCCAAGAGCAAAAAGCAAATGCAAAAGTAGCGGAAAAAGGCCTGCAGCTAGCGGCGGAAGCTCGAACTGAAACAAAACCAGAAGAGAGCAAACCAAAGCAACAAAACGCGAAAGCAGAAAAAGTGAAGGAGCGTCGCCAACGTCGCAAACTGAACAAGTCTGTACGCGTTAAAGACCAAGAAGCGGTTGAGAAGAAAGCAGAAGAAACGGCGGTTAAGACTCAAGAAACGGTTGAAACCAAAGTTGAGAAGCCAACAGAAGCAGCGGTAGAAGCACAACAAGACAACAAGCAAGCAGAGTCTAAGCAACGTCGTAACCGTCGTTCGCCACGTCACCTGCGTGCAAGTGGCCAGCGCCGTCGCCGTGGTCGCGATCGCCGTCCTAACCCGTTCCGCCTGCGTAAAGGTGGTGTAGCTTCTCCTGAGATGGCTATGGGTAAAGTAATGCCACGCTACATTCCGAAACCTGCACCTAAGAAAGAAGAGCAAGTTAAGGAAGAAACAGTAGCAGCAGTACCTACAATGCAAGGTGGTTTTGCTTGTCCAGAGATGGCTATGGGTAAAGTGATTATTCGCCGCGAGCAACCTGTTGTAGCAGAAGCGCCAGTTGTTGAATCAAAGATTCAAGAAACAGTTGAAGCGAAAGTGGAAGCTCCTGTAGTAGAAGCACCTGTTGTGGAAGCAGTAATCGCAGAAAAAACTGAATCGGCAGTAGTAGAAACAGCTTCGGTAGAGCCTATCGTTGAAACTCCTGCGACTGAACCGGTTGATGCCATTGTAGAAACGGCACCAGCTGAAGAGCCTGTGGTTGAAGCAGCAAAAGAGATTGCAGCCGAAGCGCCAGTAGCTAAACCAGAGCCTAAAGTCGAAGCCATCAAAGTTGCGGCTAAGCTAAACGCTAGCGCACCGATGACAAAAGCACCTGGCCCTCAAGAGCTACGCGAAATCACTGTTGCAGCAGCACCGTTCAAAACCGAACGTTACCAAGCTAAAGGTGCGGGTAGCCAAGTGGCTAAAAACCGCGCATCGGCAGAGATGACAAAGCCTAACTTTAACTAGGTTAAATCATTACGTTCAACTGCTTAACTGCATAAATAAATTAAAGGCTACCATCTGGTAGCCTTTTTTATCTTCATATCTGCCCAATAAATTGTTCATATAAATACCAATTCGTGATCACATTTGTACGCCATTATTCGTATCATTCTTGAACTTAATCACACTTTTCGGTAGCATGCGCCGACTCAAGTTTTCGACACCATTCTGATGCTGCTCTTTTAATACTACGGTTTACACTGCAATGTTTGATTAGAAATCAACCACTCAGTGGCTTGTGCAAATACGAATATGTGTCGGGTTTAACTCATTGCAAAGAGAACTTAAAAACAAACATGTTCGAATTTCCCCAATTTTCTAAGCACTCCGTAAAAAATGATGTGCTATCAGGCTTAACCGTTGCGCTAGCATTGGTTCCTGAAGCTGTCGCATTTGCGTTCGTCGCAGGCGTAGATCCGATGGTCGGTCTTTACGCTGCATTCATCGTTGGTCTTATTACTTCCATTTTCGGTGGTCGTCCCGGCATGATCTCTGGTGCAACTGGAGCCATGGCAGTCGTAATGGTTTCGCTTGTCGCGACTCACGGTGTCCAGTACCTATTCGCAGCCATCATGCTCGCTGGTATTCTTCAAATTGCCGCTGGTATGTTTAAATTGGGTAAGTTCATCCGTATCGTGCCTCACCCTGTGATGATTGGTTTTGTGAACGGTCTGGCTATTGTTATCTTCCTAGCTCAGTTGGGTCAGTTTAAAGCGCCAGATATCAACGGCATGCTTACTTGGCTACCACAAGACCAAATGCTGCTAATGCTTGGTTTGGTTGCGCTAACTATGGCAATCATTCACTTTCTACCAAAAATCACAACGGCTGTACCCTCTTCACTTGTTGCAATCGTAACGGTGACTGCTTTAGTGGTTGGTTTGGATCTGGAAACTCGCACTGTTGTTGACTTCTTGCGTACAATGTCTGGTGATGAAGCGGCAACACTCGCAGGTTCACTGCCGACCTTCTCTATTCCGGCGGTGCCATTTACGCTAGAAACTCTACAAATCATTCTTCCATACGCGATCATTCTAGCGGCCATTGGTCTAATTGAATCTCTGCTAACGCTGACAGTTTTAGATGAGATGACGAACACTCGTGGTCAATCTAACCGCGAATGTATCGGTCAAGGTATGGCAAACATGACCTGTTCTGTGTTTGGTGCTATGGGTGGTTGTGCAATGATTGGTCAGTCGATGATCAACGTAAACTCAGGTGGTCGCGGTCGTCTATCTGGTATCGTTGCTGCTATCGCTCTATTGATGTTTATCTTATTCGCTTCTTCGTTAATTGAAATGATCCCACTCGCTGCTCTGGTTGGTGTGATGTTCATGGTTGTAATTGGTACATTCGAATGGGCAACATTTAAACTAGCGCGTCGCGTACCGAAGCAAGACTTCTTCGTTATTGTTCTTGTGACCGTTGTTACTGTTCTTACTGACCTAGCCGTTGCCGTAGCGGTTGGTGTTATTGTTTCTGCATTAATGTTTGCATGGCAACACGCTAAGCACATCTATGCCGACACATGCTTAAACGAGGAAGGTTCAAAAGAGTACAAGATTCACGGTCCTATTTTCTTTGGTTCTGCCGCTAACTTCTTGGAGTTGTTTAACGCGCCTGAAGATCCAAAAGATGTGATTGTCGATTTTGCAGACTCTCGCGTGACGGATCACTCCGCAATTGAAGCGATTGAAACACTAGCAGAGCGTTACAACTCTCAAGGTAAAACGCTGCACCTTCGCCACCTAAGTCCAGATTGCCGCAAGCTTTTAGATAAAGCGGGCAGCTTGGTTGAAATCAATGTGAAGGAAGACCCAAGCTACAAAGTGGCAACCGACATTTTAGCGGGTTAATACAAATAAAAAGGGATGGGCTCAGCTCATCCCTTTTCCTATTATCTTTAAGCCCGGCGATTATAGCTTCTTCAAAATCTCCTCTGATGCCTCTTCGATTAAATCAAGCACCAGTTCAAAGCCATCTTTTCCACCGTAATATGGGTCTGGGACTTCATCGTAATCTGACCCAGAATGACTTAAAAATAACGATACTTTGTGTCGATACTTCAACGGACAAATATCCAATAAATCGGCTAAATTTGCTTTATCTGCGGCTAATATCAGGTCAAACTTGTCAAAGTCATCAATGGTAACTTGACGCGCACGCATTCCTTTAAAAGAGTAACCTCGCTGCTTTCCTGCGGCCATTGCCCTTGAATCCGGTGGGTTTCCTGCGTGGTAGCCAATCGCACCTGCCGAATCAACCTCCACGGCAATACCCAACTCTTGAGCTTTCGCTCTTAACACTGCTTCTCCGGTTGGTGACCGACAAATGTTTCCCATACAAACAACAAGTATTTTCTTCATTTTATTCCCTGAATTATCGGTGGTTTTTCTTCACGATATGTTGGTCTATCATAGCGAGATAAATCAATGAACCCAAATCAGCTTGGGCAAAGCACAAAAAGGAATTAAGGAAGTATTATGTCTATCGAAGAAAATAAAGAAGCACGCCATAAGGCTCGCCAACAAAAAGTCAAAGAACAGGTAGACGCAAAAATTGCTGCTGCTCAAGAGGAAAAAGGTCTGCTACTGATAATTACCGGAAATGGTAAAGGTAAATCGACATCAGGGTTCGGTACGATAGCACGCGCAGTGGGTCATGGTTTGAATTGTGCTGTCGCGCAGTTTATTAAAGGTACTTGGGATAATGGTGAGCGCAACCTACTTGAGAAACTCGGCGTTGAATTCCAAGTAATGGCGACCGGCTTTACATGGGAAACTCAAAACAAAGCCGCTGATACCGAAGCAGCGCAAGGCGTATGGCAAGAATGTAAGCGCATGCTCAAAGATGAATCTATCGATGTGGTTCTTTTTGACGAGCTGACGTACATGGTGAGCTACGGCTACATTGATTTAGACGAGGTCGTTGAAGCGCTGAACAACCGCCCTAAAATGCAGTCGGTTGTCATTACTGGTCGTGGCGCTCATCGCACTCTGATTGAAATGGCTGATACCGTTTCTGAAGTGAAGAATGTAAAGCATGCATTTGAGTCAGGCGTCAAAGCGCTGAAAGGTGTCGACTGGTAAAGCTCACCAGCAGAATTAAAAAAGGGTTGGCTAATGCCAACCCTTTTTGCTTTGGCTCGAATCTAATTGAATAGATTCTTTATCAAACCATCGACTGCTTCTTTGGTTTTTTCGTCTTTGATTTTGTCCGTTAGCTTCTCTACGCCACGATCGATTTCTTTCTGAGCTTTCTGCTTCAGAACATCATCGAATACGAGCTTGAATTTAGGCTCTGCCCACTTACCAGACACATTGATTGGAATCGTGATGTCTTTCAACTCATCTATATCTTTACCGCCCTGGCCTTCTAGGCTGCCTACAACTGACGTGCTGATAGTAAAGTCGACTGTTTCATTGATGTAGTTTGCGGTACCTTTACCACGAACACGTAACAATGGAGACTGAGCTTGCATATTATCCGTTGATACAACACCTTTGTTGAGTTTCAATGTCGCCATCATCGCACTGAAGTCTGTTTTCTTAGCTTCATTGGTGCCTTCGACTTTTTGCCCTTTAAATTTCGCGTAGTTTTCACGAATCAACTGAGCAACGTTGATGCCATTCACCGCACCATCAGCAAAATTGATAACAACCGTACCAGAAAGATTCTTCTTGATACCGGTAGGCGTGAGACTCTTACCTGTAACATTCACATCAATGTTACCTGTCCCTTCTAGTTTGTCGTTCTCAGCAACATCTATAAGTAGCGGTTGAACTTTCACGCCTTTGATTGACTTTTTAACACTGTAAGTCGCTGGTGATTGGCGTGCATCTAACTTCGCTGTCGCTGAGATTGAGCCTTGGTACAACTTCGAACTAAATGATGTAAGCTCAAACACGCCACGATTTACAGTGAAGCTCGTTTTTACCGCTTCCATCTTCGCATTTGCCGCTTTGAATTTGTCGATGGTAATGTCACCCTTTACATCTAACGTTTTCAACGCAGACAAATCAGGTTCAACCTCAGGTCCGGCAGGAGCACTTTCGCCACCAGAAGCAGGCTTATTACCTTCGGCAGCTTGCTTATCTAACCCTAAGAACTCATCAAGATCGATATTGGGGCTATGGAGAGCAAAACGTACTTTAGGAATATCACCGAGTGTCACATCAGCCTTACCATCTAAGGCGATAGCATTCGCTGTTAACTTCTCTAGGACAAAACTCAGGTGGTTTTTCGTCAGGTCGAAAGACAGATCAGACACCATGTCGACTTTCATAGGTGACTGAGGTAATGCATCACCCTCAAAAGTCGATTTAAGAGTTAACTTATCCAACTGCACTTTGCTGATAGCCTTGTCTACACCAAGTTGACCAGCACCCTGCATATCTAACTTCATACCACCAGCGTCGCCCTTCAAGGCATAAGTCAGGTTATTTACTTTATCGAATTCAAATGTATCTAAACCGATCGTTGCCGATTCAATCTTATTGGCAGGGTCAGTGTATGTCGCATCGAAGTTGATGTTCTTTAGCGCGTAGTTTGCCAAACCTTTTTCTAGCTTAAAGTCGGCCTGACCTTTCGCGGTGAACTTTTGGTCATTCATTTCGCCCTTCACGCCAAAATCAGCCGTTGTCCAGTTGTCAAAAGCGAATTCGGAAAGGTTTAATGAAATATCATAAAGTTTGGTGTAACTACCGGCTTGCTTATCCTGCATTTCTAATGAACCATTAGAAACCGTAACACCAGCAAGATTAATGCTCCAATCAGAGCCAGAAGGCTGCGTTTCACCATTTTGCGTAGGCGCAGTATCGCTCGCTTGCTCTGCTTGTTGTGTTTGGGCTTTCGTCAATGCATCAATATTCTTGCTGCCATCTTTCTTGGTTTCAATGTAGAACTCAGCCCCATCAAGCGTGACGTTTCCAATTTCAAGCTGTTGACTAAAAAGTGGCATGACAGAGATATCTACACCAACGGTATCAACTTTGAATAAATTGGGTTTACTAAAGCCTTGTGGGTTTCGCAATTCTGTATGTCCCAACTCAAAGCCGATCGATGGGAAAAATTGCCAACTGATATCTCCTTCAATCACTAGTTCTAAACCGGTTTGCTTTTGCGCTTGCTCAACAATAAGGGGCTTAAACTGATTAGGATTGACGAAGATGGTTAACGCTAAAATTGCGACCAAAATGACCACAATCGGTATTGCTAGAATTAAGAGCAGTTTCTTCATTTGTTTTTCCTTGCTCGAGTGTTTTTACAATTATAAGCGCAGACTCCATTTACCGCTGACAGTTCCACAAAAGCGTGAAAAATGTCTAGTTTTAACCTGCAACTGACTAATTTAAAAACAAAAAAAGAAGTGGCACTTAAGGTGCCACTTCTTCTCTTAAAAATAAAGCGATATAGCCGTCTAAAGGCTTAAGCTTTCAAAAGTCTTGCAATGTGAGCTTTTAATACATCGATTGCGATACGGTTTTTACCACCGCGAGGAACAATAATGTCCGCATATTGCTTAGAAGGTTCGATAAACTGCATGAACATCGGACGTACTGTTTGTTGGTACTGCTTGAGAACAGATTCCATAGTTCGGCCTCGTTCTTCCACGTCACGCTTAACACGACGAAGCAAACAAATATCTAACGGTGTATCCATAAATACTGTCGCGTGCATCAAATCACGAAGACGAGGGTCAGTAAGAAGAAGGATGCCTTCTAGAATGATCACCTTTTTAGGCGTCATTGTAGTCGTGTTACTTGTTCTTGTGTGTTCAGTGTAGCTGTACTCAGGTACTTCTACTGCTTCACCACGTACCAATTTTTCAAGGTGCTCACACAGTAGGTCGTGGTCCAACGCACTCGGGTGATCGTAGTTCGTCTTTACTCGCTCTTCCATGCTTAGGTGGCTTTGGTCGTTGTAGTAGCAATCTTCCGTGATGACACCGATTTGATGATCGCCTACTTTCGCGCGAAGCTCATTATAAATAGTGCTCGCGATCAGACTTTTTCCAGAAGCAGAAGCGCCAGCAATACCTACGATGACGCATTGATTATTATCAGACATTAGTTTGCACCCGATGATGATTTCTAGTCACATAAAAAGATAAACTGCCTGATTATAGGGAGTTCACCCCATAGTTACTAGCTGGAATTAGGGTTTAGTCATAAGTTTCTGCCTGCTCAGAGGATTAACCTCCGAGCAAACGTTAAAATGTGCAATTATCAACCAATAGGCATAGTAAACTTAGTTCACCATTGTAAAGCTAATCGCATCTGGTTTTGCTTTGCCTTGCCAAAACATCGTGCTACATACGCGATCGGCAAGCTGCTTGTAATACCCTGCATGCTCACTTTCTGGGCGCCTTGCTACTGTTGGCACGCCAGCGTCAATATCTTCTCGCATAGAGATATGAAGCGGAATTTGTCCTAGCAGTGCTAAGCCAAACTCTTGCGACATTTTTTCTGCACCACCCATGCCAAAAATATGCTCTTTCGCGCCACATTGACTACAAATGTGATAACTCATGTTTTCCACAACACCGATAACCGGGACATGGACTTTGTTAAACATTGCCGCTCCCTTTCTTGCATCGGCAAGCGCCAAGTCTTGCGGTGTCGTGACTAACACACTACCTGTCACCGGAATCTGTTGTGACAACGTCAACTGTATATCCCCCGTACCTGGCGGCATATCAATCACCAAATAATCTAAATCGGGCCAGTCTGTTTCCGTTAATAACTGCGACAACGCTTTTGAAGCCATTGGACCGCGCCATATTGCCGCTTCTGATTTGTCCACCAAATAGCCGATAGAGTGAGTATAGATGCCGTGAGCGAAAATGGGCTCCATCCACTTACCATCACGAACTTCTGGTTTTGCATCTTCTTGCCCTAACATCATAGGGACGGAAGGTCCGTAGATATCCGCATCCAACAATCCCACTTTCGCCCCAGATTGAGCAATCGCCAATGCTAAGTTAACCGCAGTCGTTGATTTACCGACCCCACCTTTCGCAGAACTAACGGCAATGATGTTCTTAACACCTTTAACCGGATTGGCCACTTGAGTTTCTAATGCTTTAACTCCAAGGCGAATATTGAATGGGAATTCAGCCACTTTATCTGCGGTTTGTTGCTGTTTAATCCAGTCATGCAATATGGTTTGAAGCTCATTACTTGCGAATGGCAACGTTATCTCAACAGAACCTTGTGCCGTAATCGAAATTGCGCCATGAATATCTGCCCAATTTTCCACCAACTGTGGATGCTGGAATTGGTTAAACCAGTGACAAAAATCTTGTTTTGAAGTGAACTGATGCATAAGTCCTCCTTTTAGATGTCATGCTAACACCGTCCTGCCTCAACCAGAACCCCAAAAAAACTAAGGCATTCCGCAGTTTGACACCTTGGAGTTAGTGAGTTCATGGGGTAGTATTATCCATCAAAATTTATTTATACCTATCAAGAAAAGCGAATATTAAGTATGGCAAACGATCCAAGAAACTTTCCGTCAAGGAAAATGCTGGTAACTTGTGCCCTTCCGTACGCTAACGGTTCGATCCACCTTGGCCATATGCTTGAGCATATCCAAGCGGACATTTGGGTTCGTTACCAACGCCTACGCGGCAACACTGTAAACTTCATCTGTGCTGACGATGCTCATGGCACGCCAATCATGCTTAAAGCGCAACAGATGGGTATTACTCCTGAAGAAATGATTGCCGCAGTTAGCGAAGAGCACCAGAAAGACTTTGCTGGCTTTGATATCAGCTTTGATAACTACCACAGCACACACTCAGATGAGAACCGTGAGCTAGCGTCACACATTTATCTTGAGCTGAAGAAAAACGGCTTTATCTCTAGCCGCACTATCTCTCAGCTGTTCGACCCAGAAAAAGAGATGTTCTTACCGGACCGTTTCGTAAAAGGTACGTGTCCAAAATGTAAGTCAGAAGACCAGTACGGTGACAACTGTGACAACTGTGGCGAGACTTACAGCCCAACAGAACTGATCAATCCTAAATCTGCGGTTTCTGGTGCGACGCCAGTAATGAAAGATTCTGAGCACTTCTTCTTCGACCTGCCTCAGTTTGAAAGCATGCTAAAAGAGTGGACTCGCTCTGGCTCGCTACAAGCTGAAACCGCGAACAAGATGCAAGAATGGTTCGAATCTGGTTTGCAGCAATGGGATATCTCACGTGATGCGCCATACTTTGGCTTCGAAATCCCAGGAGAGAAGAACAAATTCTTCTACGTATGGCTAGACGCCCCTATCGGCTACATGGGCTCTTTCAAAAACCTATGTGACAAGCGTGACGACCTAGATTTCGACGAGTACTGGAAAAAAGACAGCTCAGCAGAACTGTACCACTTCATCGGTAAAGACATCGTTTACTTCCACAGTCTATTCTGGCCAGCAATGCTAGAAGGTTCTGGCTTCCGTAAACCAAACAACGTATTCGTACACGGCTACGTAACGGTAAACGGCGCGAAAATGTCGAAGTCTAAAGGTACTTTCGTCAAAGCGAGCACTTACCTAGAGCACCTAGACCCTGAGTGTCTACGTTACTACTACGCGGCGAAGCTAAACAGCCGTATCGACGATCTAGATCTTAACCTTGAAGACTTCACTCAGCGCGTAAACGCTGACGTTGTTAACAAGATCGTTAACCTGGCATCTCGTAACGCAGGTTTCATCGCAAAACGTTTTGAAGGCAAACTGTCTGACAACTTTGCAGAGCCTGAGCTTTACAACGAATTTGTTGCTGCGGCTGACCGTATCGCTGAGCTTTACGAAACACGTGAATTTGGTCGTGCAATCCGTGAAATCACTGCACTGGCAGACAAAGCTAACCAATACGTTGATGAAAAAGCACCGTGGGTTGTAGCAAAAGAAGAAGGCAAAGATCAGGAGCTACAAGACATCTGTTCTGTCGGTATCAACCTGTTCCGTGTACTGATGACTTACCTGAAACCAGTGATGCCTGCACTTGCTGCACGTACTGAAGCATTCCTAAACCAAGAGCTGACTTGGGAAAACATCGCTGCGCCACTAACAGGCCACGAGATCACTAAGTTCAAAGCACTGTTCAACCGTATCGATCCGAAGAATGTTGAAGCGATGATCGAAGCATCTAAAGAAGATGCGGCGGCAGAAATGGCGGCGAAAGAGAAAGCAGAAGCGGAAAAGAACAAGGCTAGCCAAACTGAGCTAGACAAAGAGCCAATCGCTGAAGAGATTGAGTTCGACGCTTTTGCAGCAGTAGATATGCGTATCGCTCGTATCATCTCTTGTGAAGAAGTGCCAAAAGCAAACAAACTGCTTAAGTTCCAACTGGACATCGGTGGTGAAACTCGTCAAGTGTTCTCTGGCATCAAGTCAGCGTACAAACCTGAAGAGCTAGAAGGCAAACTAACGGTAATGGTAGCAAACCTAAAACCTCGTAAGATGAAGTTTGGTATGTCTGAAGGTATGATCCTAGCGGCAGGCCCTGGTGGTAGCGATCTATGGATCCTTGAGCCACACGAAGGTGCTCAACCAGGGATGCGTGTAATGTAATGCTCTTCGCATAATAGAAAGGCTTAACTATTTCAGTTAAGCCTTTCTACAACAAGATAAAATTACTTAATGCAACCTATACTCTTCCGGTCCCCAAGTAATGGTCGCGCCACACACAAGGAAAAGTACAAAACTGATGCTTACAACATACGCAAGTATTCTATCAAACGTTGTTGCGTATTTTAGTATTAGTTGGTCATCCACTAGTGATAATTTGACTGGCTTTCCTCGTATCAATACTGATGCGTACATGGGAAATCTAAAACCCCACCCATTTCTGTCCCAACCAATAGGGTCATGACCATCCCGCAACATTTTTTTCTCAATCAGCTTTACCGATACACGAATGAAAAGCAAAGTACTAACTAACCAAGTACATCCGATAATCATATTTGCAATATCAAAATAAGACACGTTGCTCCCTTTATCAGGATTTGGCTTTTCAACTAGACTTGTATTCACCGTTCTACAGAGCCCTGCGCTTAACTGGTTTTCACTCTGTACTCTTCAGGCCCCAACCCCATTACTGCTCCCAAAGCAAGTGCCATCACGAAGCTTATTGTAACAATATACGCAAGCACTCGGTCAAAGACTGTCGCGTACTTTAGAATAAGTTTGTCTTCTACCAGCGATACTTTCGCAGGTTTACCTCGCATCAACACTGAGGCGTACATGGGAAATCTAAAACCCCACCCATTTCTGTCCCAGCCAATTGGATCATGACCATCCTGCAATATTTTTGTCTCAATCCGCTTTGCTGATACACGAATAAAAACCAATGTGCTCAGTAACCATGTCCAACCAACAATCATCACTATAAGATCGAAACAAAACACAATTACTCCTTTAAAACCAATTTACTTTAGAGCTAGTTTCATAGGTTTTTTCTGCTAAACCTTGCCCAAATCAATCACCCATTTTTGCAGCCGCATAACCAGCCCCTAAACCAACACCTATTAATACGACTACTCCAAATGGGCCAGCAGCTAAAGCGATTCCCATTCCAGATGCAATCACTTTGGATGTGGTCCAAACGCCAGCAGCGTTGCTCGCACCAAACCCAGCAACTTCCATTGCCGCTCTTTTTGCCAATTTTCTCCGTTATTCTTGGCATTTCGAACATTGTTAAAGCGAACACCAGCATCAATCATGATGATCTTTTTACCTACAATACTAGAGCTTTGTTCAAGAACTCGAATTGAGCGGATGTTAGCTATAGGTGTTAAATGTAACTAAGTTATATCCCTACCGCTTCGCGCGATATTGACTGCCCTATTCGGGTTGCTCCAAATGTTACCGCGGCTACTTTTAATTCGCCCTGCATAATGGGCAAGCTCTTTTGTAAATTTTGCATTCAAAGAACTATGAGCTTCTTTAACTCTATATCCAAGCTTCACAAGCTCCTTTTTCTGCGCACCACTTCGTGAGGCTTTCCGTACATCTAATAAGGCGTTTTGATATTTGAGCAAAGCTTTCCCGAAATTACTCAATCTGACTTGCTTTTCATTAACCGCCGTAGCGGCAGCACCTACTGCAGTATACTCATCGATTTCCCCCCCCCATAGTATGATTAGTAGCATCTAAAAAAGGCTTAATCTCTTTTTCATAGAGGAGGGCTACCGCTTGTAAGTTTTCATCGCCAAACTCACTTGTTAGATTGGCTACATTTCTTTTGGTTTCTTGTGACCAACTTTTTACAGTATCAAGAGCACAAGCTATATCAGGTCTCTCGCTACGCAACTTAGCTATGTTGATCACAGAGCCTTCGTTCAGTATGAAAGGAGTACCTGCGGGAATAAAACTACCAAATATATGTGGGTTGTCCTTACGAAACTGAAGGTACTTATCCTCATCATTTGTATCGATAGGGAGCGTTATCTTTGAGTGAGTACTGAAGCATAGGTCGAATTTATTAGACAAATTAATTACCTCGAACAATCAACAAAATAGACAACTTGTATCATATAAAGTGTCCGAGTATTTTAATTTCTAAACATTGTGACTTGAATCAGACTACAAAAAGTAAGCAATATGTAACTCACAAAGAATAACGCGTACACCAAGCATCGACACCGAATAATCAACCATATTCACAAATTTGGTGAATCCATGCACCAATAACGACCGTCCCAAAAGAACATTTAATATAACTAATTGTTTTAATTTAATTTTTGTTTGGCATCAAAACTGCAAACCTTCCTTGTTAGGTCCAAACACTAACAAGGAGTTGGTTATGTTTGTTTTGATTTCCACATTATTATCTATCGCTATTTTAGCCGGAATATATCACTTATCTTCTAAACGAGAGCAGCAACACGCGCGTAAATATCAGCTGTTAACATTATTGCGAGATGTTGTTCATCTGCTGAGACGCCATCGAGCTGCGACGCACTACTCACTTCAATTTCAACAAAATAACGAACAAGAATTAGAAGTCCTTCATAACGATCTCACCAACAAACTGCATCTTTTGGTCGAAACCTCACGCTTTGAAAATAAACCCATGTATCGCGTGCTGCAGATCAAAGTAGGAAAACTGCTTGAACAATGGAACGATCACAGTGTTGCAAGGAACCAGATGGAGCATGGTAAGTTAATTCGTCATTGCTTGTTCTTGATGGATGAAGTCACGATTGCTTGGTTAGCGGTAGAACAACGAGATGATCTACATAATGAGTACCACATGAACTGGCAAAACATCATGGATAGCTTAGAAACCCTGACTCAATTGAGAATTAGCATTCAAGACTTGGGAGAGCAAGGGGGGAATGAGCGTTTCAAAAATTACGCATCGGTTATGACACGTAAGCTAAATCAATTAGCAGTTATCGCTCCGCTTAGTATCGTTTCTCCTGCTTCCACACGCTCAATACAGATATTAAATAACTATGTGACAGGAAGTCATGTCGATTTAACAGAAGCTGAGCTTTATGGAGTCACATCAGACTTATCGTTGACCATCTTCAATACTTACGACCACGTCCTTTCAGACATCGTTGAAGCATTGTATCTACCGTTGCCCAAACTCTCTGTAGCAAGATAAGCTCTATACAGTACCGTGCCAATTGTCACAACAGGAACGTAACTGGTATCTATTGGTAAAAACAAAAAAACCGCAGACCTTAGGTTCTGCGGTTTTTCATTCATCTAACTTCTTAGCGCTTAGCTGTCATCTTCTGTGAAGTTCGTTGGTAATTGCTTTTTCATCTCATTCCAGATTAGCGCGCTTTCCATACCATAGTGACGAATCACAACTGGCAGTTGTTCACGCTGACCACTTTCACAAGTTTCTAGCAACTGATGGTAAAACTTCAGCGCTAGCTCACGAGAAGCTGGGTTTGAGAAATAATAGCTACCAACGCGATCATAGAGCTTCTTCAAGCCATTAAAAATCAAACCGTAAATCTGATTCCCTGAATGGAATGCTAGGCGTTGGAACAACATGTAGTCGTAAAAGTTGAACGTTTTAGCAATCAAGATTTCTTGACGCTTCGCTTCATCTTTCTCGTTGTCTTCTTTCACGTTCTGTAAGACTTTCTCAGCATAAGGTGAAGAAGCGATGAAATCGTCCCAAGAAGCAGCATTCATTAAAGCTTCACAAGATTCAATTACATTCTTGATCGTGCGCTCAGAGTTCTCTTTATTTGCTTTAAATGCATAACGCATAAAGATAGGGCTGATGTTGGTACGTGCTGCAAGCAAATCTTCTACAATGTTTGTTGCGTTATCTACGTCCAACGTCATCAACGTATCCAAAATATGCAGACCAGAGGTCTCCATAAATTGGTTTACCTTCGTTGGTTTACCGTGTTGGATTGTTAACCAACCATCACGGGCTAGTCGTTGAAGAACCTCTCGTAAAGTCGTTCGAGTAACACCAATTAGCTCAGACAGCTCGCGTTCAGCAGGTAAAATAGAGCCAGGAGGAAAACGGCCGTTCCAAATGCTCTCGATAATATATTTTTCTGCGAATCCCGCAGGGCTTTTCGCCTTTATGACCATTCTACTTTTTATCCAATATTGATTTCTGAGGGTCGATACTACTCATCATACCACTACTTAACGGTTTGAGAAAATTTACGATCAATAATTGAAACGATTCTACAATATAGAGTTAATACTCTATATGTTATGTCAATCTAGGACGGTCTGACGTGCGAGTGAAAGCGGTAAAATCTGAATTTTCGTTTAATTAAACAGCTCACAAATTGCGGAGAAATAAAGACAACTGCGTCACAATTTTATATTCAAAATATGAAAAATTACTTTGTATATCACAGTTAATATTCTTTCTTAATTTGCCTTTTCTCGTCACTGACCGTCATTTAAAATCCAAGAGGATTTTTTTGAGCCTTTCATGATATAGTAACGCCGTTTTGATCGCGTTATTACATTTAAAAAGTCATTTTAGTCGGTAGCATCACGTTTTGTTATTGACTAATAAATGCCTGAGTGTAGAGTTTGCGGTCGAAAGTGAGCGGTGCTTGAGTTCAGGGGAAGTAACTTGGCAAGACTGCAATAAACAAAGGATTGTTGTTTTACTAAGTTATTGTTTTAAAAGACTAGTTAATAAGTCTAACAAACAGATACTTAAGCACTATTGTAGTGTCTATTCATAATTTTGTTATAAAGAGAATTATCATGCCGATATCGCTCGGAAACGCTTTTATCAAGAACTTTCTTGGTAAAGCGCCTGATTGGTACAAAGTTGCCATTATAGCCTTCTTAATAATTAACCCGATTGTATTCTTCCTAATAAACCCATTTGTTGCTGGGTGGTTGCTGGTTGCTGAATTTATTTTCACGCTTGCAATGGCATTAAAATGCTACCCATTACAACCTGGTGGTTTACTTGCTATTGAAGCCATCGCTATCGGCATGACTAGCCCTGCGCAAGTTAAGCACGAGTTGGTGGCAAATATTGAAGTATTACTGCTTCTGGTATTTATGGTTGCGGGCATCTACTTCATGAAGCATTTATTGCTATTCATTTTTACCAAAATTTTACTTGGTATTCGCTCCAAAACCCTTCTATCACTTGCGTTTTGCTTTGCCGCAGCATTTTTATCTGCGTTTTTGGATGCTTTGACGGTTATCGCCGTTGTTATCAGTGTGGCGATCGGTTTCTACTCTATCTACCACAAAGTGGCGTCAGGTAACCCGATTGGTGACCATGACCACACACAAGATGACACGATCACTGAGCTAACGCGTGATGACTTAGAAAACTACCGCGCCTTTTTACGCTCATTGTTGATGCACGCTGGTGTAGGTACTGCGTTAGGTGGCGTAACCACTATGGTAGGTGAACCTCAAAACTTAATTATTGCAGACCAAGCGGGTTGGTTATTTGGTGAATTCCTAATCCGTATGTCTCCAGTGACGCTACCCGTATTTTTCTGCGGTCTCATTACTTGTGCTCTAGTCGAAAAGCTTAAAGTGTTTGGCTACGGTGCAAAGCTTCCTAACAACGTTCGTCAAATCCTCGTTGACTTTGACAATGAAGAGCGCAAAACGCGTACCAATCAAGATGTTGCAAAACTATGGGTTCAAGGACTTATTGCTGTTTGGTTGATCGTGGCATTAGCCTTGCATTTGGCAGCGGTAGGCTTAATTGGTCTTTCAGTGATCATCTTAGCGACGGCTTTCACTGGCGTCATTGAAGAGCATTCCATGGGTAAAGCGTTTGAAGAGGCTCTGCCTTTCACTGCACTACTTGCGGTATTTTTCTCTATCGTTGCGGTAATCATCGACCAAGAGTTGTTTAAACCAGTTATCGACGCGGTGCTTGCCGTTGAAGATAAAGGCACTCAGTTAGCTCTGTTCTATGTCGCGAATGGCTTACTATCAATGGTGTCGGATAACGTATTCGTCGGTACGGTTTACATCAATGAAGTAAAAACAGCACTCATTGAAGGTCTCATTACTCGCGAGCAGTTCGACTTACTGGCAGTTGCTATCAACACTGGTACTAACCTACCATCTGTTGCTACGCCAAACGGTCAAGCGGCATTCCTATTCCTACTCACCTCGGCTCTCGCTCCATTAATTCGTCTGTCTTACGGTCGAATGGTTATCATGGCGCTGCCTTACACCATCGTTCTTGCGATTGTCGGGCTAATGGGCATTATGTTCTTCCTAGAGCCTGCAACGGCTTCTTTCTACGATGCAGGCTGGATTTTACCTCATAGTGGTGATCTGACTCCCGTAGTCTCCGGCGGTCACTAAAATTTGAGTTGATTAGGAAACTTATCCACGTTAAAAAGCTCTGAGTATTCAGAGCTTTTTCTATTTCAGACAGGAACAAAAACGTGACTATTTTAAATTCACTTAACCAGTTTTCGAAGGGACGCTTATCGTGGCTGCTGCTTCTGCTATTCGTCGTTTTCTTTGAAGCATGTGCCCTCTATTTTCAGCACGTCATGATGCTTGCACCATGTGTCATGTGTATCTACGAACGAGTCGCGATGATGGGAGTGGGTGTCGCTGCAATCGTTGGTCTTATGGCACCAAATAACCCAGTTTTCCGTTGGCTAGGTTTGATTGGCTGGGGATTAAGCTCTTACAAAGGACTGTTGCTTGCTCAGCAGCACGTTGATTATCAGTTTAACCCATCACCATTCGCGACTTGTGATTTATTCGTAACATTCCCTAGTTGGGCTCCGCTTAATCAGTGGGTTCCTTGGATGTTCGAAGCATACGGCGATTGCTCGAAGATTGTTTGGCAATTCCTCGATTTATCAATGCCACAATGGTTAGTAGTTATTTTCGCTGGCAATTTAATTGCTTTAGCATTAATTGTGATCGCACAATTCTTCCCAGCAAGACGCACTAATCCGATTCGTTAATCCTTCAGAGAAATGATAACGAAAAAAGCCGACCAGATGGTCGGCTTTTTACTGAGTAAACATCGCGGCTATTTAACTTAACCACGTTAACTCAACCACGTGATTGACCACAACACTGCTTGAACTTTTTGCCGCTCTCACAAGGACAAGGATCATTGCGCCCGATACCTTTGAATGGGTTTAGGCTTTGAGCCTTATTGCCTACCATCAACTCATCCGCACCTAACGCCACTTCACCGACCATCAAATCAAGCTGGTCGATCAAGTCTGCAAGAGCTGGAGGCGTTTCAATACCGGCGTCGCGCATCTGTTGCTGCGTTGCCGACTCATCGATAGCCAGCATCAAAGTGGTCAGTAATGCTTGTAGCATACGCTGCAATCCATCATTGAGCTCAACGTCTTGCCATTGTTCTTCAATCATTGGCCAAACAGACATAAAGCCTTCGGCAAAATCAGCAAGTTGTTCAGGTTTCTTGCCTGCTAGCTCTAGCACGGAATATTCGTTTCGTTGAATTCGGTTGTGCTGCTTGTGAATTTGCTCTTCTACTGCCGGTTGAATCGCTTTGAATTCTTCACCTAATAGCGGCTCTAACCACTTTTCAGGAGCGAGTGGTTTTGTCGTCAGATTCGCAGCGAGCACTGCGCCTTCGATAAATAGGCAAGATTCATCGATGTGAATTTCGCCTTTCTCAATCAATGTGTATTGCATGACATCTGGTTTCCCATAAATTTGGCGGCATTATACCTCAGAGCATAAAAGCACGTAACCGGGAGTTGCGAGTTTGACTGTATTGAGTGCTTTGAGTCTTTTAATGACAAACTTAGCTTACATCGCTACAATCGCCCTCCTTTTTATCACCAAACTGTATTAGGCAAACTATGCGAGTTGTACTAGGCCCAATGGAAGGCGTTTTAGACCATTTGATGCGCCAAATCCTGACCGAGATAAACGACTATGACCTATGTGTTACGGAATTTGTTCGAGTCATCGACCAGTTATTGCCCGATCATGTATTTCACCGTTTATGCCCGGAGCTGTTGCAAGGTTCTCAAACCGCATCAGGTGTGCCAGTACATGTGCAATTGTTAGGACAAGAACCAAACTGGATGGCTGAGAACGCAATTAAAGCGGCAAGCCTTGGCGCTAGAGGCATCGATATAAATTTTGGTTGCCCAGCCAAAATGGTCAATAAAAGTAAGGGCGGTGCTGCTCTACTTCAGCACCCTGAGCTAATTCACCGTGTGGTTAAGGCATGTCGAGAAGCCGTTCCAGAGGCTATTCCTGTGACCGCAAAAATTCGTCTTGGCTGGGAAAACCCTGAAGATTGCTTTGAAATTGTTGATGCCATTCAATCTGCTGGTGCAAATGAACTCACCGTTCACGCTCGGACTAAGCAGGGTGGTTACAAAGCGTCTGAGATAAAATGGGATTACATCAACCAAATTCGCGAACGTTTTGATATTCCGCTTATTGCGAATGGCGAAATTTGGAATTATGAAGATGGTCAACGTTGCATTGAAACGACTGGCGTTGACTCTTTGATGGTGTGCCGCGGCGCTTTCAATATCCCTAACTTGGGCAATATGGTAAAACACAACCACCAGCCAATGTCATGGCCCGAAGTGGTTGAGCTACTGATCTACTACTCCAAGTTTGAGATGAAAGGCGACAAAGGTTTGTACTATCCAAATCGCGTAAAACAATGGTTCTCTTACTTACGTCAGGCCTATCCTGAAGCAAAAGATCTATTCAGAGAAATCCGAACGTTTAACAAAGCCGCGCCGATTGTTGAGCATATTCAACGTTATCGTGATGAGTTAAATTCTCAGGTTGCATAAAACCCGAGTATTGCAAAGGGCGAACTGCTCGCCCTTTAAGCGCTTAGGTCTTCGTAGCAAATCTTATTTTTGCCTGTACTCTTGGCTTGATATAACTTTTCATCCGCCGCTTTAAATAACTCATCAAAGCTTTCCACTCGGTTCTCTTTACTGAACACCACACCGCCAGAGATCGTAAAACCTTCTTTAGTCACGCGTGTCGAGCGTTCGTCTATGGCTTTTTTTACCCGCTCTAGAATTAGCTTAATGCCTTCCGAGTCTTCGTCGTAAATGGCCAACACGAACTCTTCACCACCAAATCTTGAGGCGACATCGGTGTGGCGAATATTTTCACGTATACATTTTGCAACTAGCTGAATCGCAGAATCGCCGACATCATGACCATAGGTATCATTGATCTTCTTGAAGTTATCAATATCGAACACTGCTAATGCAACCTGTTTTTTCGTCATCTTATTGCGCCACACGGTTTGCATTCCTCGACGGTTCAACAAACTCGTCATCGGATCTCTGGCGGCGAGATCTTTGAAATAACGACGCTCACTATGCATATTCACATAGAACAATACGACTGTGCTCAAAACGTAAATAGAGAGCGCAACAATAAGGCTGTATTTTTCGAAAACCGCTAGGTTCTTAGCTTCATCCCAAAGGTTGTACTCGTAGTACATGCTGTGATTCGCACTCAATCGCTCTAACTCGACTGGTTTGATCCGTGTACTGTTTGAAGGAATGGATTGTAAATTGGAAACCAAATGAAACTTACCAACAAGACCTAGCGACGAAGCCATCAACGCATTGACATCAAAATCAATGGACAGCACTCCTTGATGCCTCCCTTTTTCGTAAACAGGCACTGTCAAACTAATGGTTTGACCTTCCATCGAATCCAACGTCGGCCCAGGTCCGGCCAAGGTGATGTTCACTTTATCTTGTGCGGTTTTTTGCCAAAATGGGCGCGCTTTTAGCGTTGACCAAAGCTCTCTAGTGAAGTTTTTCGCGTACGTGTCAGGAGACGAAATAACGTAACCACGCTTATCGATGTAATGAATACCAACGATGTGGGATTCAATATCGTGCAGAAAAGACAATGACGGTGCAAAACCCGCCTTTTGTTCAGCTGATTGGTTAATCGTTGAACCTTGCTGACATAAGCTTTCATCGCCCACTATCATGTAATCAAGATCAACCGCAGGTAACCCCTCACTATAGACACTCTCTAGCAACAAAACGTCTATCGGCCAAATATAACAAATCCCCTTTTTGACTAAAGAATTGTGCTCTTCAGACAATGGGTTAGCGTAATTCGTATAATTAGTAAAGCTGTAATCTAAGGCGGTGAGAACTTTAATACCACGGGACATGGCACGATCAATACGTGCATACTCTGAATCAATATAACGGTTAACCGCATCATAGTAATTTTTCGTTGTAACGAGTAAAATCACTACAAATAGTGCCAGAGGAAAAAAGATGACAAATGAGAGGCTAAATCGCCTTTGGTTTACCATTGAGTACCATGCATATGAAAGGTCAATAGTCTCTTATGACAGCTGTTAAATTGATACTCGTTATCTGGTGACGCATGCAATACAGCACCAGATAACAAGAGACCAAACAAATGAGTGCGCGCTGTTTGAGACCGTTTATATATTAAAGGAGTTTAATCAATATAGAGTGTGGTGTCACTTTAGTCGCCATAATTTGCAGCTCTGTGCCGACATATTGACAGAGATATGACTCTTATAATCAATAAGTTCGCGTCCATCCAGCAATGACGAAAGGTGGGCAGCCTCCAAACCAAGTTGCCACAGAGGCAAGTCAATTGAACACTCATCGCCACTTAGATTCATCACAACAACGATCGCTTCACTTCCAAGTACGCGCGCATAAGCCAGCTCGTTGGTATCGCAATGCAGCCATTGAATACTACCAGACTGTAAAGACTTGTACTGTTTACGTATCGAAATCCATTGCTTGTAAATCGACAGCCATGCTGAGTTTTCGATTTCATTCCAAGGGAAACAGCGACGATTATCCGGGTCCAGCCCTCCCTCTAGTCCGACTTCACTCCCATAGTAAATACAAGGTGTACCGACGTATGTCATGAGCAGAGCAAGTGCGATGTTCATTTTACGCTTATCACCATCAACCAGTGTGATAAAACGAGCAGTATCATGACTATCGAGTTGATTTAGCTGCGATAGCTGATTCGAAAATGGAATTTTTGCTCTGGCTTCGTCCAACCATGCTTTAAACTCCAAACCATCAATGTTGATTGGTTCATACATAATATCTTGCTGCGCGATAAAAGCTCGAACTGGATGAGCAAAACCGTAGTAGTTCATCGCCCCATCCTCTTGGTCACCTTGCAGCCACTGTGTTGCTTCAAAAAAGTGTTCACCTAGCACATAGGCATTCGGATTGACTGACTTCGTCGCATGGCGAAACGCTTCAACATAATGAGCATTGTTTTTCGCACCCTCTCCTTCGCCAAGCATATGAATAACATCAAATCGCCAACCATCGACTGAGTATGGAGGCTTAAGCCAGTGCTTAATGACAGATGCTTCGCTTTGATAGATATAGTCACGCACTTGTTCATTTTCGAAGTTCAGAACCGGTAAGTTACCAATACCCTTCCAACCGATATAATGATTGGTTTCGTCTTCGAAAAAGTAGTAATCGCGGAACTTTGACTGCGGATGACCATACGCCCCCTCTCCTTTTTGTTGGATATCAAACCAAGAATGATGGACTGACGTGTGGTTAAACACCGCGTCTAAGACAATCTTCATATTCTTACCGCGAATCTTCTCACACAGTTCCGCAAACTGAGCATTGGTTCCAAACATAGGATCAACAGTGAAGTAATCGGTGGTGTCGTATTTATGATTACTTGGTGAAGAAAAGATCGGATTAAAATAAAGCGCAGTAACGCCGAGCTGTTCAAGATAGTCCAACTTTTGTTCCACACCTTTGAGGTCGCCGCCAAAGAATTCACGTGCCCCGGTATTTTGGTGAGAGCCTACCGCTTCTCCCCACGATTTAATGATCGCTTCTGAATCATGCTGAACATAAGCTTTACGAATGTCAGATTCACTTTTACTAGCAGAAAAACGGTCAGGAAATATTTGATAGAACACTTGCTCCTGGACCCAGCTTGGTGGTTGATGGTTTACATTCAACTTAAAGTGGAACTCTTTGGGTGGAATACGCTTTTGTATGCCTCGTGCATCGAGCCAGTATTGTTGTCCATCTTTGAGAAGCTTAAACACATAATGTGTGACATCTCGATCTCGATTTGGGCGGAACGATGCTTCCCATAGTAACAATTCCCCAGCAGTTCCTACTTGAGTCATGTCGACCAGACATTCTTCATTGTCCGGCTCAAGACGCACATATACGGAATCAAAATCCAATGTCTCGGTTTTCAGTCTGACTGTGACTTGCTCGTGATTAAAAGCTAAACCATCAATGGTTTGACTATGAAAAATAAATGGCAGGTTCATTATGGGCACTCCTCGTCATCGGATATGCCACTATGTTATTGAAGAATGAGAGACAAGAAATCCTCCTTGCGAGTTGACATATAAGCCAATTTTCCCAAGGAGGATCACACTTAGTAGGCGTAGTGACTTGTCGGATACCGCTTAGTTCAACAAGAGACTGTCATCTGCAAGCTCTTCACCACGCACTTTGGAGAACATATCCAACAAGTCTGGTACCTGCATGTTAGCGCGCTGCTCTCCAGCCACATCAAGCACAATTTTACCTTGGTGAAGCATTACGGTCCTATCGCCACATGCTAATGCGTCTTTCATCGAATGCGTCACCATCATCACGGTTAAATCGAACTCATCGACAATACGTTTAGTTAAGTCGATAACAAACGCCGCCATACGAGGATCAAGCGCAGCCGTGTGTTCATCAAGCAGTAACAACTTACTCTCCGATAACGTCGCCATCACAAGGCTAACAGCTTGTCGTTGTCCACCGGACAGTAAGCCAATGCTATCGCCCAGACGATCTTCTAAGCCAAGCCCTAGGATGCTAATTCGCTCTTGGAACAGCTTGCGACGTTTAGTTGAAAGCGCCAAACCCCAACTGCGTTTTTTACCACGCATGTACGCTAAAGCCATGTTCTCTTCTATCGTTAGCTCTCCACAGGTTCCGGCCAATGGATCTTGAAACACTCGTGCGCATTGCGTCGCACGCTGGGCTACCGTCTGCTTGGTGACGTCTTTGCCATCAATGATCACCTGACCACCTATCATCGGCGTCTCACCTGTCACCGCACCAAGCAACGTCGATTTTCCTGCGCCATTAGAACCAATCACGGTAAGAAATTGATGCTCTGGAACCTCTAAAGAGACGCCTTTCAATGCACGATTTTCTAAAATCGTCCCAGGGTTGAACGTGACCTGAATGTTATTAAGTTCAATCATAACGCCTCCCCAGAACCATTTTTTGATGCCGCTTGTTTAGCATCAGTAACGCGTTGTTTCGCTCTCATGCTCTGTTTTAGCTTTGGAGCAATAAGCGCCACAGCCACCAATACTGCGGTAACCAGGTTGAGGTCTGAAGCTTGTAAACCAAACATGCCAGAGCTCAAAGCGAAAGCCACTGCAAGACGATAAAGTACCGAACCGATGATGACAGCAAATACCGCAACCCAAATTTTTCGCCCGGGAATAAGGGTCTGGCCCAAAATCACAGCAGCCAAACCAACCACAATGGTGCCCACGCCAGAGGTCACATCTGCAAAGCTGTTCGTTTGTGCAAACAACGCGCCTGCGAATCCGACAAAACCGTTGGATAAAGCCAACCCAAAGTAGGTATAAAAACCAGTGCTCGCCCCTTGCGCAGAAACCATACGCGCATTCACGCCCGTGGCTCGTAAACCAAGACCAAAGTCGCTGTTGAGCAAGCGAATCACAAAGAAAGCGGACAAAAGAACTAAGACCCCAACAACCAGAGGACGAATGAACATCGGATCGCCCAAGGCTTCAAACGGCGTGAGAATCGTATCCTCTCCAAGCAACGCCATATTAGGTTTGCCCATAATACGAATATTGATTGAAAATGCCGCGATCATGGTAAGAATGGAAGCTAACAGGTGCAAAATACCACATCGAACAGCCAGAAAAGCGGTTATCCAACCCGTCATACTACCGGCTATCATCGCCATTATTGTCGCAAGCCAAGGATTAATACCTGCGACAATCGCCGTTGCAGCCACCGCCGCTCCCATTGGAAAGCTGCCATCCACACTCAAATCGGGGAAATCGAGAACACGAAACGTAAGATACACACCCAAGGCAACTAGGCCATAAATTAAGCCAATTTCGAGTGCGCCAAAAAAAGCAAATGCAGACATAACTGCTCCTTTCTGCATGTTCAGGCTGGCTAATACCAACCTGAACTTAAGACTTCTAACGTATACTCCCTTCTTCTTTAGCAGAGTGCTCTGCACGAGAAGTCCGGCGAGTATCAATTTTGGGGCAAGCATCTACCAACCAATGTGACAGGCTTAACCCAAAAAAGCGTTACTTATTGCATGCTTGTCGCACGTTCAACCACAGAACTTGGCAGCTTGATACCGAGCTTAGATGCCGCGCTTTCATTAATTACGAGGTCAGATCCCGTCGCGACTTTTACATCCAATTTGCCTGGTTCTTGACCATCAAGAATCGCCGCCACGTAATCAGCGGTTTGCACACCAACCTGGTAGTAGTCAAAACCTAAGCCTGCAATTGCTCCTTTTTCGACATATGACGTCGCACCACCAAAGACAGGTTTTTTCGCTTGAATCGCTGCCACAATCATCCCTTCAATCGCACTTGCAACTGTATTGTCTGTTGGGGCGTAAAGAATGTCTGATTTCGCTGCAATCGCTTGAGTCGCAGACTGAACATCAGCACTTTTTAGTGCGGTCGCTTCAACCACTTGTATGCCTTTTGCTTCTGCGCTTTCTTTTAGCAGTTCAACCAAAGTCACGGCATTAGCTTCACCGGGATTAAATACAACCCCGATGCTTTTCACCTGAGGGAGAATTTCTTGGATGAGGTCGACATGCTGAGCAACGGGTGAAAGATCAGACAGGCCAGTTACGTTTTTGCCTGGTTGTTCCATCGACTTAACCAATTTCGCACCGACCGGATCTGTTACCGCAGTAAAGACAACAGGAATAGAGCGCGTTGCCGACACCAAGGCTTGTGCCGAAGGCGTCGCGATACCCACTAACACATCAGGATTTTCGCCGACGTACTGACGGGCAATTTGCACTGCAATCGCAGGGTTACCCTGTGCGGTCTTATAATCAAATTCTAGATTTTTGCCTTCTTCGTAGCCTTTCGCTTTTAAACCATCAAGCAATCCTTGACGCGTCGCGTCTAACGCGGGGTGTTCGACAATTTGTGAAACTGCAACGGTTGCAGTGGCGGCCAGTACATTGGCAGAAGAGAAAATAGCAGTAGCAGATAGAACGGCAGTGGCTAATAAACGTTTCGTTTTCATCATAACTCCTTGATGTGACTTCGTCCTTGTTTCGCGAGCATTCAACATGAATATCGACTCGTGAATTCAAATGTTTGAAGGGGGTAATGTTGTGTTCGTATAACTGTGCACTTCTTGCGCATCTTGTTTTTATTATTACTACTAAGTCTTAGTAAAGAAAAGAAAGATTTAACACTAAAGCAACATTTGTGATCGGGGGACTTCTTCATCCGGAAAGAATCTTTGGTAAACAAAGCTTCGCTCGCTTCATCAACGACCGTCAAAGTAGGTAATAGAGGCAGGATCAAAAATGGAGCGGCTAGTGCACACTCCATTTCAAACAATTTAAATTAGAACCAACGCTCTAGTGACGACTTATCGAGCTGGCGAAACGCTCGGTTCAGTATTATCGCAAGCTCTTTATAACGAGGGCGAGCTTTAACAGGCTCTAGTGCAAAACCTGTTTCCACAATTTTTTGATGCAGCTCCCGATACCAAGACGCCAGAGAAGGCGGCAATTTCGTGTTGGATCGAGCACCAAGCCACCAAATCCCTTGGAGTGGCAAGCTAATCGCAAACAAGGCGACAACAATAGACTGAGGTAACGCGTGGTAATTGTTGAATGCCATTTGAGTGAGTACGCTGATCGCAGCGACGGCTGGCATGACTTTAATGCCAAAGCGAGTCGCCTTAATGATACGCTGTTCCGGAAATATGGCGCTTAGCTCTTTACGAACCGGCCAGATCTCCATGTAATTCTGGCCATCTTTCAGGCTATGGATCAATCCGACTTTATTACTCATACCGCTCTCTCACTAAAAAATAGTTGAACATTTCAACTGAAGGTACAAAAAATTGATGAAAGTTAATATTCTTTCAAATTTTTTTTGTTATCATTGCTTATTATCGCTATCCTTTGCAGACCCTCAATCTCATTGTTGCTGTTATTTACAATTTAAGCAACTCCGAGATATCTATCTGCACGGATCGCATCATAGTGATGGATGGGTTCATCACTATTTCTTTATATGGAATTAGAACAATTTTTGACCAGGATTAGTACGCAGCCTTCTGGGTATCGGCTATTCTTGTGATTAATTTTTCATTCTTTAACTGATTTTTTATCAGACGAATAACAGGTAGTCATACATGTCTAAGCTAGTTTTAGTTTTAAACTGCGGTAGTTCTTCTCTTAAATTTGCCGTTGTTGATGCCGAGAACGGCGACGAGCACTTATCAGGTCTTGCTGAGTGTCTTCACCTTCCTGAAGCTCGCATCAAGTGGAAACTTGATGGCAAGCACGAAGCTCAACTAGGCAATGGTGCAGCTCACGAAGAAGCACTAGCGTTTATGGTAGAAACTATTCTTGCTTCTAAGCCAGAGCTTAAAGCTAACCTAGGCGCAATCGGTCACCGTATCGTTCACGGCGGCGAGCAGTTCACTCAATCTGCACTAATCACTGATGAAGTTCTAAAAGGTATTCAAGACGCTGCAACATTTGCACCTCTTCATAACCCTGCCCACATCATCGGTATCGAAGCGGCTAAGAAAAACTTCCCAGAGCTGAAAAACGTTGCTGTATTTGACACTGCGTTCCACCAAACTATGCCTGAAGAGTCTTACCTATACGCTCTTCCATACAACCTATACAAAGAACACGGTATCCGTCGTTACGGTATGCACGGTACTTCTCACTTGTTCATCACTCGTGAAGTTGCTGGCCTACTAAACAAACCAGTTGAAGAAGTAAACATCATCAACTGTCACCTAGGTAACGGCGCGTCTGTATGTGCAATCAAGAACGGTCAATCTGTAGACACTTCTATGGGTCTTACTCCACTTGAAGGTCTAGTAATGGGTACTCGCTGTGGCGACATCGACCCTGCGATCATCTTCCACCTGCACGACGCTCTAGGTTACTCTGTTGATCAAATCAACACGATGCTAACTAAAGAGTCTGGTCTTCAAGGTCTAACTGAAGTGACTTCTGATTGTCGTTTCGTTGAAGACAACTACGGTGAGAAAGAAGAAGCAACACGCGCAATGGACGTGTTCTGCCACCGTCTAGCTAAGTACGTAGCTGGCTACACTGCTTCAATGGACGGTCGTCTAGACGCAATCACTTTCACTGGCGGTATCGGCGAGAACTCTGGCCCTATCCGTGAAATGGTTCTAAACCGTCTTGGCATCTTCGGTATCGAAGTAGATAGCGAAGCTAACCTTAAAGCTCGCTTCGGCGGCGAAGGCGT
Source organism: Vibrio sp. 1CM7H (assembly GCF_023161645.1). Taxonomy (NCBI): domain Bacteria; kingdom Pseudomonadati; phylum Pseudomonadota; class Gammaproteobacteria; order Vibrionales; family Vibrionaceae; genus Vibrio; species Vibrio sp. 1CM7H. The sequence goes on along the minus strand of NZ_JALNTV010000003.1, from coordinate 612,123 downwards.
TATCACGACTGAAAACAGCCGTATCCCTGCAATGGTTATCTCTACTAACGAAGAGCTAGTCATCGCTGAAGACACTGCACGCCTGACAGGTCTTTAATTGAATTACTGGCTAGCCACTCGGCTAGCCAGATTTTCATTCAAACGAATTTCTTAGGGGCTCAACTCCTATTCTTCGAGCTTCATGGAATAAGAGTTGAGCTTTTATCCCCCAAATAGCTAAAGGTACTCTACGAATGTCTCGTACTATTATGCTTATCCCTACTAGCGCAGGCGTTGGCCTAACAAGCGTTAGCATGGGTGTTCTTCGCGCTATGGAGCGTAAAGGCGTTAAAGTTTCTTTCTACAAGCCAATCTGTCAGCCACGTTCAGGTGGTGATCAGCCAGATCTGACTTCAACTATCGTTGGCCACAACAGCGATATGAAGATCGGTGAACCAATGGCGATGTCTGTTGCTGAAAGCCTAATCGGTAACGACAACATGGACGAGCTGTTAGAAACCGTTGTTGAACGTTACAACCAAATCAACAAAGACGCAGACGTTACGCTAATCGAAGGTCTTGTACCTACTCGTAAGCACCCATTTGCAAACCAAGTAAACGCGGAAATCGCAGCAACACTTGGTGCAGAAATCGTGCTAGTTGCGACTCCAGGTACTGATAACCCTGCGCAACTGAAAGAGCGTATCGAAGTAGCATGTTCTAACTTCGGCGGCACTAAGAACAAAAACATCTCTGGCGTTATCATCAACAAGCTAAACGCTCCTGTTGACGAAGCTGGCCGTACTCGCCCTGACCTATCTGAAATCTTTGACGATGCAGACAGCGCGAAACAAAACGAATTGAAAGTGATGGAAATTTTCAACACTTCTCCAATTCGTGTACTAGGTTGTGTGCCATGGAGCATTGATCTGATTGCGACTCGTGCAATCGACATGGCTAAGCACCTGAAAGCAGATATCATCAACGAAGGTGACATCAACACTCGTCGCATCAAGAGCATCACTTTCTGTGCACGTTCTCTGCCAAACATGATTGAGCATTTCAAACCTGGCTCTCTACTTGTTACTTCTGCAGACCGTCCTGATGTTATCGTTGCTGCTTCTCTTGCTGCAATGAACGGTGTGGATATTGGTGCTGTACTGCTAACTGGCGGTTACGACATCCCTCGCGAAATCGAAGGTCTATGTAAACCAGCGTTCGACACTGGTCTACCTATCTTCAAAGCACAAGGTAACACTTGGCAGACATCTCTAAACCTACAGAGCTTCAGCATCGAAGTACCTGCAGACGATAAAGAGCGTATCGAGTTCATCAACGAGCACGTTGCTGGTCACATCGACGGTAACTGGATCGAGTCAATGACTGAAGGTACTCAGAAGTCTCGTCGTCTAAGCCCACCAGCGTTCCGTTACCAACTAACTGAACTTGCTCGTAAAGCAGGCAAGCGTATCGTTCTTCCAGAAGGTGACGAACCACGTACTGTTAAAGCGGCAGCAATCTGTGCTGAACGCGGCATTGCAGACTGTGTGCTTCTAGGTAACCCAGATGAAATCCGTCGCGTAGCAGCTCAACAAGGCGTTGAGCTAGGTACTGGCGTAACCATCATCGATGCCGATGCTGTTCGTGAAAACTACGTTGCTCGTCTAGTTGAGCTGCGCGGTGCGAAGGGCATGACTGAAGTTGTGGCTCGTGAGAAGCTACAAGATTCAGTATTCCTAGGCACAATGATGCTTGAGAACGACGAAGTTGACGGCCTAGTTTCTGGTGCTGTTCATACTACGGCGAACACTATCGTTCCTCCGTTCCAAATCATCAAGACTGCACCAAATGCGTCTATCGTATCTTCAGTATTCTTCATGCTTCTGCCTGATCAAGTACTGGTTTACGGTGACTGTGCGATCAACCCAGATCCAACTGCTGAACAGCTTGCTGAAATCGCTATCCAATCTGCTGACTCTGCAGCAGCATTCGGTATCGACCCTCGCGTTGCTATGATCTCTTACTCTACTGGTGAATCTGGTAAGGGTGCAGACGTTGATAAAGTACGTGAAGCAACTCGCATCGCGAAAGAGAAGCGTCCTGATCTAGTGATCGACGGTCCTCTACAGTACGACGCAGCTATCATGGAAAACGTGGCAGCGTCTAAAGCGCCTAACTCTCCAGTAGCAGGTAAAGCGACAGTATTCGTATTCCCAGACCTAAACACGGGTAACACGACTTACAAAGCGGTACAACGTTCAGCTGACCTAGTTTCTATCGGTCCAATGTTGCAAGGTATGCGCAAGCCTGTAAACGACTTGTCTCGTGGCGCGCTAGTAGACGATATCGTGTACACAATCGCTCTAACAGCAATCCAAGCAGACCAAGAAGCTAAATAATCGCTTCTGACATCTAGTTGGACAACTATCCAAAGCCCTCGATTCGTCGAGGGCTTTTTCTCTTGTTGGCCACACAGCAAAGAGGCTATGAGCAATAGTACTAATACGCTCTTACGAATACAGCGCCATAAATACCCCAGCCCCAACCACAACACCACCTGTCATCACTGGTGCGATTCGGTGCCAAAGCTTCTTATCCCCTATCGCGATGACCATCCCCATTTTCACAATGGTATTAACCGAAGCGGCGATCAAAATGCCTAACGCAGCAGTGGTCACGCTTAATGTTTGCGTACTTTGACGTCCGAGGGTTAACGAGATCGCATCAACGTCAGTAATCCCTGATAAAGCAGAAAGGATCAACACACCCGCGTTGCCGAACCAGTCAGACAAAGCATGAGCAAGCAGCATAATCACCGCCAACACGAGGCCAAAGAACAGTGCCGACTGCAAAGCAAGAGGGTTCGTTTGCTTATTTGATTGCTCAATCTGCTCAACTTCACTTCTGCGCCAAATCCACCATGCCGGAATGTACAGCGCAACCATCATCGCCATCACAATTGGCCAAAGCAGTTTCACTAATTGTGGATTGATAACAGACAGTACGATAAGTAAACGAGGGAACATGGTTCCGCAGCTCAAAAGAATACCACTAGCGAGTAACGGGCTGATGCTCGCTTGCTCACGAGAAAGATGGGAAAACTGCAATGTTAATGCTGTCGAAGAGCTAAGCCCCGCAAATACAGACGTAAACAAAATACCTCGCTTCGCCCCGCCGATCTTTATCGCAAAATAACCGACAAAAGAGATACTAGCGATCAGCACAACCATCCACCAAATCTCATACGGGTTAAGTGCACGCCAAGGGCCGTAAGATTGATTTGGTAACAGTGGTAACATGACTATCGAGATAAGTAATAAACGCAGTGCTGCGTCTAACTCATACTCTTGCAGTTTTTGTAGTGCTTGATGTAGCTCTCTTTTGTTATCGAGCACCACAGCGGTTATGACGGCCGCTGCTGCAGCTAAAACAGCCTCACCCGACACGGCAAGGTTACCCAGAACAAACACCACCATGATACTAACCACGCCAGTGATGCTCACATCTCCGCTCTTTTTCTGCTGTATAACAAAAGCGATGCAAGTGAGGATGACTAAAGCGATAAGCGCAAAACCAATGAGTAAAGGTGTATAGATGTTGGCGAGAATGCCAACTAAACCACCGAGTAAACCGACTAAAGAAAAAGTACGAATGCCTGCTACACGACTGCCTTCTACGCTATTGCGCATCACCCAGCCACGTTGGGTGCCAACAATTGCCCCTAGTAATAGAGCAATAAGCAGATTCCAAATTAGATGCTCGCCACTGACAAACTCATTGATATCCATGCATCACCCCGTTAAAAAGCGGTTGTTATATCATTAGTTTATTTGAATATGGGTAAGAAGCTGTGACGATGAGAGGATAATCAGAAAATGGCCCCGGTTCCCTGCTTACCATTGCGTCTTATAATTTCATTATTCTTTTATCTACCACCAAAACGTAATAGAACGAAGCGATCCTCCCTGTTCAATTTATCAGCATTATTTACATTTCAACTGAACTTTCTTACTAGAACTACGTAACGAAGATGGACTGCAATTACGCAAACTCACACATAAGTAAGGAATACATATGAACAACTCCATCAACAACTCACTGCTAAAGCTTGGTTTAGCTGCAATTCTGTTCAGTTTTTCTTCATTCAGCTTTTCTGCCCCAAGCATTAAAGGCGTTGATCAAGATATGTCCGGAGGAACGGTAACCGCAAAAATGGCTCATGCTGACGACAATGGATGGTAGTCCACCGAACAGACGAATCAATGAAGCCTGGCCCTGTTATCGGCTATGCCCCACTAAAGATGGGACAGAATGAGAACGTGAATGCAATTTTGATGGAACCGGTTGAGTCTGGCGACATGCTGATGCTAATGGTCCACGGAGAAAACGGGGGAATGAAGACTGGCGTATTTGAATATACACTCGGAGCCAAAGAAGATGGACCTGTAAAAGTCGACGGAAAATTAGTGATGGACGTCGTGCGCGCTAAGTAAGACGAGCGCACACTTAAAAGTCACTCTCCTACTCCTAGTATTTAGTTGGCATAAAAGTACTTAACGACATTGCTTACCGTTAAGTACTTGTTCATTTCTGATGGAGGCAGCAAACTAGCTAATTATTTCTCTTCCATGAGGAGAGTTTAAGTCTAAATCAGGCCCTTTGGGTACGACTTGCGTCGGGTTAATCCCGGTGTGGCTGAAATAGTAGTGACGTTTAATATGGTAGAAATCCGTGGTTTCTTCGACGCCTTCGACTTGATACAGCTCTTTTAAGTATCCTTGAATATTTTCGTAGTCTGCGATGCGCTGCTTGTTACATTTGAAGTGGCCCACATACACGACATCGAAACGGATCAGAGTCGTAAACAAACGCCAATCAGCCTCAGTAATAGTATTCCCCGCTAAATAACGATGCGTCGCTAGGTGCGAATCGATTTTATCTAGCGCAGCAAATAAAGAATCGAATGCTTCTTCATATGCCTCTTGCGTGGTCGCAAAACCACAGCGATACACTCCATTATTGACGTTTGGATAAACAAAATCGTTCCACTCGTCAATAACATGCTTTAGCTGTTCTGGATAATAGTCATCGTGGTTTCCTGTTAACGCATTGAACTCCGAGTTAAACATACGAATAATTTCTGACGACTCATTCGACACTATCGTATTGGTCTTTTTATCCCAAAGCACAGGCACAGTTACACGGCCTGTGTAATCTGGTTTGGCCTGCGTGTAGATTTGGTGCATACGAGTGTGACCAAATAGTGGCTCAGGAAGCCCCATTTGCCAGCCTTGGCTTAACATATCAGGGCAAACAACCGTGACATCAATATGGGGCTCTAAGCCTTTCAGCTTGCGGAAGATGAGCGTTCGGTGTGCCCAAGGACAAGCAAGAGAGACATACAAATGGTATCGACCAGACTCTGGTTTAAACTCCGCATCAGGTTCGTTTTTAACCCAGTTACGGAATCCGGCATCTTCACGCACAAATTTGCCACCATTTGATTTTGTGTCATACCAGACGTCATGCCAAACACCTTCGACTAACTTACCCATGATTGCGCTCCTCTCATTCTGTTTATGTCTATATTAGCGTTTCCTATCAAACAGAAAATCACTGAACTTAGGACATCATGTTCAAGAAATTCGAATGTATAAATCAGATGCATAAAAAAAGCGCGACCCGATGAAGGTGTCGCGCTTAAGCCCGTCACAGGCTGAATTTATACACTGACGTGCAAACAAGATACCGCGTGAACGTCGTTGCCTTGAATCGTTGGCTTTGTCTTCGCACACTCTTCGGTTGCTTGTGGGCAACGAGTGCGGAACACACAACCCGATGGTGGGCTGATCGGCGAAGGAAGGTCGCCTTCCAGCATTTGGATTTTCTTACTGCGTTCAATGTTCGGGTCCGGAATCGGAACCGCTGACATCAATGCGCGTGTATATGGGTGCTTAGGATCAGCAAACAGCGCCTCCGCCTCACCGAGCTCGACAGCATTACCCAAGTACATGACCAAAACACGATCTGAGATGTGTTTAACCACTGACAAATCATGCGCAATGAATACCAGAGAAAGGCCTAGTTCTTTTTGAATCTCTTTAAGCAGGTTAACAACCTGAGCTTGAATAGATACATCAAGCGCCGATACGGGTTCATCACAGATGATCATCTTAGGCTTAAGGATAAGCGCACGCGCAATACCGATACGCTGGCATTGACCACCCGAGAATTCATGCGGATAACGGTTGATCACATTTGGTAGTAGACCCACTTTCGCCATCATTTCTTTAACGCGGTCTTTCACTTCCTGCTTAGACAGTTCTGGGTAGAACGTTTCAAGAGGCTCAGCAATAATGTCGCCAACCGTCATACGTGGGTTAAGAGATGCCAAAGGATCTTGGAAAATCATTTGGATTTCTTTACGCGTTTCACGACGTTGGACGTCTTTCATCTTAGTTAGATCTTGACCCAACCAAACTACTTCGCCATCCGTCGCTTCAACAAGACCGATGATGGCGCGCGCAAACGTCGATTTACCACAACCTGACTCGCCTACTACACCAAGTGTTTCCCCTTCGTATAGTCGAACGTTCACCCCATCAACCGCTTTTAGGCTTGAAGGCTTTGACCAAGGCCATGCCGATTTTGACGCAATGCTGAAGTGAACTTTCAGCTCTGAAATGTCCAGAATTAGCTTTTTATCTACTGCGTTCATTTGTTCCAAGCCTCCCATTCAGAAAAACATGCGCGCTGACGGCCATCACCAAATGGAGTCAGAATTGGCGCTTCACGCTTACAACGATCCATCACTCGGTGACAACGCTCTTGATAAGGGCAGCCCGGTGGTAGACGAAGCAAGTTTGGTGGATTACCAGGAATGGTTGGCAGAATTTCACCTTCCGTATCAAGGCGAGGAATCGCCTTCAGCAGACCCTCTGCATAAGGGTGGCTTGGATTATAGAAGATTTCGTTTACGTTGCCGTACTCCATCGTACGACCTGCATACATCACCAGCACTTTGTCACACGAACCTGCAACAACACCAAGGTCGTGCGTGATCATGATGATCGCAGTGTTGAACTCGTCTTTAAGCTCATTAAGCAGGTCCATTATCTGTGCTTGAACCGTCACATCAAGTGCTGTTGTTGGCTCATCGGCAATAAGCAGTTTAGGACGACATAACAACGCCATCGCGATCATTACACGCTGACGCATACCGCCTGAAAACTCATGCGGGTACATCGTGATACGCTTACGCGCTTCAGGGATTTTCACCGCTTCCAGCATGCGTACTGATTCTTCAAATGCTTCCGCTTTGCCCATGCCTTTGTGCAGCATAAGCACTTCCATCAACTGATCACTTACTTTCATGTAAGGGTTCAGTGATGTCATTGGGTCTTGGAAGATCATTGCGATCTGTTCCGCACGCACTTTGTTCAGTTCTTTTTCTGGTAAGTTTAGGATTTCTTTGCCTTCAAACTTTGCGCTACCAGAAATAATACCGTTCTTAGCCAACAGGCCCATGATTGCGAATACGGTTTGAGATTTACCTGATCCCGATTCTCCAACGATACCTAAGGTTTCGCCTTGGTTGAGAGAGAAGTTCAAATCGTTTACTGCGGTTACTATACCATCTTGCGTGGTGAATTCGACGCGCAGATCTTTGACATCTAATAAGCTCATCATTGCTTCCTTAATCTTATCTTTTAATTATCTGTCTTTTGGATCCAGCGCATCGCGCAGGCCGTCACCAACGTAGTTGAAGCAGAATAGCGTCACAACCATGAACACTGCTGGGAATGCCAGCTGCCAGATTGCTACTTCCATTGTCTGTGCACCTTCTTGTAGAAGAGCGCCCCAACTTGTCATTGGTTCCTGAACACCAAGACCAAGGAATGATAGAAATGATTCAGTTAGAATCATACTTGGGATAAGCAGCGTGGAGTATACCGCTACAATACCCAGTACGTTCGGCACGATATGACGAGTGATAATTTTCCAGTTGCTAACACCACACACGTGTGCAGCTTCGATGAACTCCTTGCTACGTAAGCTGAGTGTCTGACCACGTACAATACGCGCCATATCTAGCCATGCGATAGCACCAATCGCGACAAAGATCAGCATGATGTTACGACCGAAGAATGTCACAAGTACGATAACTAGGAACATAAACGGTACCGCGTATAAAATTTCTAGAATACGCATCATCACACGGTCAACTTTACCGCCGATAAAACCAGATGCTGCGCCATAGAGCGTACCAATCAGTACGGCTACAAAGGCACCCATGACCCCCACCATCAACGAAATACGACCGCCGATTAGCGTGCGCACGTATAAGTCACGGCCTAGGCTGTCAGTACCAAACCAATGGTCAGCATTCGGTGCAACGTGCATCGCGTACCAGTCAGTATCATCAAAGGTGTGCGGTGCGATCATTGGCAGAATAATCACCGCCAACGTCATTAGAACAAGAAGGAATAAGCTCACCATTGCCGCTTTGTTGCGCATAAAACGGATACGAGCATCTTGCCAAAGACTGCGACCTTCAATCTCCAAGTTTTCGGAGAACTTCTCAATCGCTTCTAGGTTTTCTTTTTTCGTTAACATAACCAAACGTCCCTGTTAGTAGCGAATTTTCGGGTCAATCATTGCAAGTAGAATATCTACAATCGCGTTGAATAAAATGAATAGGAAACCAATCAGGATGGTTACACCCATTACTAGCGAGTAGTCACGGTTAAACGCAGCATTAACGAATAGCTTACCAATACCTGGTAGACCAAAAATGGTTTCGATAACAACAGAACCGGTGATGATACCTACGAAAGCAGGACCCATGTAAGAAACAACAGGGAGAAGTGCCGGCTTAAGAGCGTGCTTGATGATAATGTAACGGTAGCTTAGACCTTTAGCACGAGCCGTACGAATAAAGTTACTGTTTAGGGTTTCGATCATCGAACCACGCGTAATACGAGCGAAGGTTGCAACATACAGTAGTGACATACCAATGACAGGAAGCACTAAATACTGCCAGCTACCATCTTGCCAACCGCCCGCAGGGAAGATATTCCAGTGAAGCGAGAATAGATAGATAAGCGCAGGTGCCAATACAAAAGAAGGCATTACCACGCCGAGCATCGCTGTCGACATGATGGTGTAATCAATCCAAGTATTCTGCTTGAGCGCAGCAATGGTACCGACGGTAACCCCCATAATCAGGGTAAAGATAAAGGCGATGAAGCCCACTTTAGCCGAAACCGGTAAGGCTACCGCGATCAGCTCGTTAACCGAGTAATCAAGGTATTTAAATGACGGCCCGAAATCCCCTTGGATAACATTGGTCAAATACGTGGTGTATTGTTCAAATACAGGTTTATCCAAGCCATATTTAGCTTCGATATTTGCCATAACTTCGGGTGGCAATGGACGCTCTGTCGAGAAAGGGTTTCCCGGTGCAAAGCGCATAAGAAAGAAAGATACGGTGATCAAAACCAACATTGTTGGGATCGCCTCAAATATCCTTTTTGCGATGAATTTAAGCATAAACTCACTCTTTCAGTCTGTGACAGTTAAATTAAAGAAGTCGTCCAATTCTTTTGGACTAAAGATAGGCGCTACATGCAATTTCTCACATGTAGAGCCTCATTTTTATAGTTCTATCGAGTTACGAATTACTCTGTGATGTAGAGATCTTTAGAGTAAATCTTGTCTTCCGCGTTATTGACTGGGAAGCCACCAACTTTCGGTGATAGTAGACGTGATTTCACGTACTGGTAGATAGGTGCGATTGGCATATCTTTTGCCATCAACTTCTCTGCTTCTAGGTAAAGCGCTTGACGCTCTTCGTCAGAAGTTGAAGCAAATGCTTTGTTCATGATTGCATCGTACTCTTTGCTGTCGTAGTGAATACCACCAGTAGTGTTATTACTCATCATCAGCGTTAGGAAAGATGAAGCTTCGTTGTAGTCGCCACACCAACCTGCACGAGCAACCTCAAAGTTGCCAGAATCTTTGGTAGATAGGTAAGTTTTCCACTCTTGGTTTTCTAGCGTAACGTCTAGACCAAGCGTCTTCTTCCACATTGAACCCAGTGCAACCGCAAGTTTCTTGTGGTTCTCTGACGTGTTGTATAGAAGGTTAAATTCAAGAGGGTTGTCTGCGCCGTAACCCGCTTCTTCCAATAGACGCGCCGCTTCAGCGTTACGCTCTTCTTGCGTCATTTTGCCGTATGCAGGGATTTCTGGGTTGAAACCCGCCGTGATTTCAGGCGTTAGGAAATAAGCTGGCTTTTGACCTTGTGCTAGGATCGCATCAGTCACGATATTACGGTCAATCGCATAAGAAATCGCTTTACGTACGCGAACATCATCAAACGGCTTTTTCTTCGTGTTGAAGATGTAGTAGTAAGTACATAAGTTACCCGATACAGACACGTCTTCTGGATGCTCTTGCTTCAAACGCTTGAAGTGCTCTGTAGGCAGTTCATTCGTGAAGTCGATTTCACCTGCTAGGAAGCGGTTCATTTCCGCTACTTGGTTTTCGATTGGTAGGAAAGTAACTTGATCAAGCGTCGTGTTTTCGTTGTCCCAGTATTGTTCGTTACGTTTTAGAACTAAACGCTCGTTTACAACCCAGTTGTCAACAACATAAGCACCGTTACCTACAAAGTTCTCAGGCTTCGTCCATTGATCGCCGAACTTTTCAACGGTTGCTTGGTGAACAGGCTTCACTGTTGTGTGGCCCATCATCATCACAAAGTATGGTACAGCAGTGTCTAGCTCAACCACTAACGTGTGGTCGTCAACCGCTTTAACACCCAACTCACTCTTGTCTTTTTTACCCGCAACAATGTCTTTTGCGTTCTTCATCTTGGTGTATTCCATGTACCAAGCGTATGGAGAAGCGGTTGCTGGGTCGACTGCGCGTTGGAAGCTGTATACAAAATCACCTGCAGTAACAGGATCACCGTTAGACCATTTTGCGTCTTCACGTAGGTGGAAAGTGTATGTTTTGTTGTCTTCAGTTTCCCAAGATTCTGCAACACCAGGGATAGTGTTACCGTCCGCATCTTGGTTTACTAGGCCTTCAAGAAGATCGCGAATCACGTGGGATTCTGGAACACCTTGAGATTTATGAGGGTCTATTGTCGCAACTTCTGTACCGTTACCACGCACCAATTCTTGAACAGCAGCAAGTTTTGGCTCTTTAGAATCAGATTTAGCTTCAGGGGCTGGAGCCGGAGCAGGCTCTGCAGCTTGTTTCTCTGCAGGCTTTTCGCCACAACCAGCTAAAGCGAGAGAAAGACCAGCACCAATAAATAAAGCGCGCGTGATTTTATTCTTATACATGCGTAAAACTCCAAATTTTTTCGTTAGCATCCATGACTTCTTTGTAAGGGCCTGGAACGGTCAGAGTTTTAGATTTTTTTAGTGCATTTTCTGAGCACAAAAGCCTAAAACCTTACAAAGACTGCGGCACACATTAGCAATCATTGAAGTAATTTGCCATAAAAATGTAGCAAAAAAACCAATAATCCTGACTAAACCACACATATCTAGCAGTAAACTCTAATCAAAAAGTATTCACCAGCCAAATGGAGACCAGAAGCGACATTCCACAGACAAAACTTTCGATTAATCTACATTTAAACCATTTGATAGCATCTTATGCTAGATATTTACACATTATTTAACATTTATGACAAATGAAGTCTAACAAATAATTGTTTATATATTGGGCTAAAAACTTTTATTGTGAAGAATATCACCAGAGCGAGCACGGGTTGTGTTGAAGTCAAATGAGCAGAATTATGAAGATAAGTACAAAAAAAGCTAAGTGCCATTGACACTTAGCTTTTTTCACTAGAATGAGGAGTGGGTTCTATTTTTCCCAACGCTGCGCAGCTTGGTGATCAGTATCGCGCGACTCAATCCAACGATCTTCACTCGTCGTGCGTTCTTTCTTCCAAAATGGTGCTTTGGTTTTCAAGTAGTCCATAATGAACTCGCAAGCATCAAATGCTGCTCCACGGTGTGCACTTGAAACACCAACAAAGACGATTTGATCACCGCTATCCATGTCACCAACGCGATGAATCACGCGTACGCCCAATAATGGCCAACGTGATTCAGCTTGATCGCAAATGTCGCTCAAGCTCTTCTCAGTCATGCCTGGGTAGTGTTCCAAGTGCAAACCAACAACATTATCGCCAAGGTTCATATCTCGAACTTTACCAATGAATGTTACGACAGCACCAGCAGCCGTACCTTCGGATAAACGTTGATATTCGTGATCAACGGAAAAGTCTTCAACTTGTACAGAGACGCGAGGATCCATCTTAACCTCCAGTTACCGGTGGGAAAAATGCAACTTCATCCCCCGCTTTTACTTCGGTGTCAAGTGGGACAATAGATTGATTAACAGCAGCAAGTAGCTTTCCTGGCTCTAAAGCCAAATCCCACTTGCCATTTTTATCAGCGCCCTCTTCCACGAGATGCGCGCGAATCGCTTCAACCGTTTCAAATTGATCATCTAATTCGACACTGTCGATACCAATCAGCTCACGAGTCTGAGCAAAAAAAAGTACTTTAATCATGATTCCGCCTTGAAGTGTCCAGATTTTCCACCCGTCTTTTCTAGGAGACGAACTTGACCGATAACCATATCTTTTTGCACCGCTTTACACATATCGTAAATCGTCAGTGCAGCAACAGAAGCCGCCGTGAGCGCTTCCATTTCTACGCCCGTTTTACCTGCAAGCTTACAAACAGATTCAATACGAACTTTGTTTTCTGACTCAATAGCCTCCAACTGAACTTCGACTTTAGAAAGCAACAGAGGATGACAAAGTGGAATCAAATCCCACGTTTTCTTTGCAGCTTGGATACCAGCAATTCGAGCCGTCGCGAACACATCACCTTTGTGATGCTGCCCGGAAACAATCAGTTGCAAGGTTTCTGGGGCCATGTGAACAAATGCTTCTGCACGTGCTTCACGAACCGTTTCAGCTTTTGCAGACACGTCGACCATGTTAGCTTCGCCAGACGCGTTGATATGGGTAAATTGAGTCATTGTTTTTCCTTCGCTTTTAGGAAAGGTTATACAGATAGGTGCGGCATGAAGTTACAAGGGCGATGGCTTGCATCTAACTGCTGCTTGATGATCTTCGTCCAGCCAGTGCGGCACGCACCTGTTGAACCAGGCATTGCGAAGATAACTGTATGGTTAGCAAAACCTGCAATTGCACGCGACTGGATCGTTGACGTACCAATTTCTTCGTAAGACACCATGCGGAATAACTCACCAAAACCTTCTACTTCTTTATCAAACAGAGGCTTCAGCGCTTCTGGCGTGCTGTCACGTGACGTGAACCCTGTACCACCAGTAATCATGATCGCTTGAACATTGTCGTCCGCAATCCACTGAGAAACAATTGCGCGAATTTTGTACATGTCATCAATAACAATTTGCTTATCGACAACATTGTGACCCGCTTCTTGAGCGTGTTCAACAAGGTAGCGACCAGAGGTATCGTTTTCTTCGGTACGAGTGTCAGATACCGTTAGAACGGCAATATTTGCAGGTTGAAATTTGCTTTCAGCGTGACCCATGTGTTCACCTATTCTCTTTTAACTTTGATACGTTTGGTATCGATTCTAGAAAAGCGAGGGAAAGCTAGCCTATAAATAAGCTTTCCCTACAAAATTTGAGTTGATTTAGCCGCCGATAGACGCCAGATGTGGCGTCATACCCGTATTACCATCGTGCAAGAAGTGGCTCACCGACTTAGTTTGTAACTGCGCTTGGATGCGTTCAATAAGCTCGCTTTCTTGCTCATCACGTTCCAATAGATCACGCAGTTCTACACCGTGGTCTCCAAACAAACACAGATGCAGCTTACCCATCGCAGAGACGCGTAGTCGGTTGCAGCTCTCACAAAAGTCTTTTTCATAAGGCATGATTAGACCAATTTCACCCTTGTAATCTGGATGAACAAACACTTGCGCGGGGCCGTCATTATGAGAGCGCACTTTAAGCAGCCAACCGTTCGCAATCAACTGATTACGAATTGCTACGCCGGACACATGATGCTTATTGAATAAATCATCCATCTCACCCGTTTGCATCAACTCGATGAAGCGCAGTTGGATTGGACGATCTTTTATCCAGTTGAGAAATGCTGGCAGTTCTTGATGGTTAAGATCTTTCATCAAAACCACATTAACTTTGACTTGCTCATAACCAACTTCAAACGCACGCTCGATACCATTCATCACCTCAGTGAACTTATTTTCACCCGTGATTTGATGGAACATGCGCGGATCAAGGCTGTCCACGCTAACGTTGATGTGAGTTAAGCCCGCTTCACGCCAGTCTGCGACTTGCTTCGCCATGCGGTAACCATTGGTCGTCGTTGCAACTTTTTGGATACCAGGCGTCGTCGCCACTGAGTGGATAATGTCGGTAAAATCTTTGCGTAAACTTGGTTCACCGCCAGTAATGCGCACTTTTGACGTGCCACAATCAGCAAACGCTTTTACGACCCGTTTGATTTCAGGAAGAGATAAAAAAGACGAGTTTTTATTGCCCGAAGGCTTATAGCCATCAGGAAGGCAATAGGTACATTTGAAATTACATACGTCGGTCACAGACAGACGCAAGTAATAGAACTTACGATGAAATTTGTCTTCGAATTGTTGCGCCACGGAACACCTTTCCAAACACGGGAGGCATGGCCATTTCCAATCATGCCCTTGTGACAGTACGCCACTGGCTCAAAACGCTTATCCTCGGACTTAGCAATAGTGAGCTCGGAGTTATGGCAACCAGAGATATGAAACCTCTGATAGCTTTGCGGTGTAAAATACTTAATATTTGTACTGGAATCCAGACTTGAGTGATAAAAAACTCTCTAGAGACACAATTTACCGCTAAGTGAGTACCTTTCAAGCACTCCTTGAGATAAATTGTAGCCGTTTTTTACAAGATTATTAGAAGAACGTAATGAATATCTACACGGATAAAAAAGTGGTCGCTGTTGGCGGTGGTCATGGCTTAGGTCGAATGTTGGCCGCACTACGGGATTTTGGCGGCAATGCAACTGGCATTGTCGCCACAACAGACAATGGTGGCTCAACAGGAAGAATTCGTCACTGCCAAGGTGGAATCGCCTGGGGCGACACACGGAACTGCATTAATCAGCTGATCACAGAGCCGTCGATCAGTTCAATGATGTTTGAATATCGCTTCAAAGGTACTGGCGAGCTTGATGGTCATAACCTCGGTAACTTGATGCTTACGGCGCTCGATAACTTATCGGTCAGACCGTTAGATGCCATCAATCTGATTCGAAACATGTTAAAAGTCGACGTTAACATTCTTCCTATGTCTGAACACCCTTCCGATCTTTCCGCGTTATCCGTGGATGGGAAGTGGGTCACGGGAGAAACGAATGTAGACGAGATGAACACCGATTTACGCCGTCTCGATCTATCACCAGAAGTCCCTGCAACTAAAGAAGCAGTAACTGCACTGGCAGAGGCAGACGCTATTATTCTTGGTCCTGGCAGCTTTTTAACCAGCATCATGCCTCCTTTGCTGTTGCCTGAGCTCGGCAAAGCCATTGCCGCCAATGAGAAAGCAAAAGTCATTTTCGTTGCCAACTTGAGCCCGGAGTACGGCCCAGCCGGACGAATGACCATGGCACAAAAATTAGAATGGTGTGAGCGTGCCTGCCAAGGTAGGAAGATAGACGTGGTTCTAGCAGAGGAAACCGAGCAAGAAGTATTGAGCCAGTGGAATGTAGTGACGGAATCGTTAGCTTCGTCGAACCGAGATTGGCGTCACGACCGAGATAAACTCAAGCTCGCTATTGAAAGCCAGCTAAGGCTTTCAATTTAAAAAAGCCCTCTAAAGCTAGGGGATAGCTTCAAGTTTACTCGCTGTCAGCAATGAAAAAACCCTTCACTCAAGTGAAGGGTTTTGTGTAAGAGCCTCATTAGAACAGCGCATTACTGCTGCCAATCACGGTAAGCGTCGCGTGTTTCGTGCAAAAGATCGAACATCGTTTTTAACTCGTCTGACTCTTCAGCTAACTCACCTGCTTTGGCTTTTTTATCTATCGACATCGCCAATTGACAAAGACGGTCTGCTCCAAAGCTCGCTGCGCTGCTTTTTAACGCGTGACTGATTTCTTTTAGGTAACGCAATCGCTCTGTCCCTTGAAACTGAGATAAATTCTCGATGTAGGTATCCATCTCCCCCAAGAAAATATCGAGTAAAACAGGAACATTGTCACTGCCAATCTCCATCGACAGTTCATCGATTTTTTGCTGATTTAATACATTCACACTCATACTTTTTGCCGCTCTTCCTTGCCATTCCAAGCCTGTAACTTGCGGTAAATCGTCGACGGACTGACATCAAGGTATCCCGCCGCTCGGGGGATATTGCCATCACACGCTTCAATCGCTTGCTCTATCGCCATTTTTTCTGTCATCCACAACGGCATAATCTCAGACGCAGTCATCACTTTCGGCTCAATAAATTTCGCCACAGAAGACGGACGGTCAAGCGGTTGATTCAGCGGTGGCGGTAACATATCCAACGTGATTTCTTTACCGTTGTTTAGAACAACGATATTGCGCAGCACGTTTTGTAACTGACGAACGTTGCCTGGCCACTCATAGCTATTAAATCGGTCGATTACATCAGGCGCAAAACGCACGAAGCTTTTTCCTTCCTCGTGCGACATATAGCCTAACAGTGAGTATGCAATTTCAATGACATCTTCACCTCGTTCACGTAAAGGCGGCAAATGCAAAGGAATGACATACAAACGATAGTACAAATCTTCACGGAATCGACCTTCTTGTACCTCTTTCCATGGATCACGGTTAGTTGCACAAACAAAGCGAACATCCACGCTCTTCATTTTTGATGAGCCCACTTTTTGGAACGTGCCGGTTTGAATAAATCGCAGCAATTTGGTTTGCAAATCTAAGTCCATCTCACACAGTTCATCAAGGAAAAGTGTGCCACCATCCGCTAATTCCGCTGCACCCTGACGATCATTTGCTGCGCCGGTAAAAGCACCTTTCACGTGACCAAACAGTTCACTCTCAATCAAATCTTTTGGAATTGCAGCACAGTTAATCGCAATAAAAGGCTTGTCACCACGCTTGCTTGCCGCATGGATTGCCTCGGCGCATACCTCTTTACCCGTACCACTTTCACCAGTGATGAAGATACTCGCTTTACTGCTCGCTGCTGAATCAATCGTGCGGTAAACCTGTTGCATTGTTTGACTACTGCCAATAAAGCCTTGATAACTTTGATTTCCCGGGTTATCAGCCTCGTTTTTTAGCTTAGTCGCTTTACGAATCGCATTGTTAACCGTGACACGTAAGCGGTCAGCTTCACACGGTTTGATCAAAAAGTCTTGAGAGCCATGACGCATTGCTTCTACCGCGGTATCAATAGAACCGTGAGCGGTCATAAAAATAATAGGTACGTCTGGATGACTCTTTTTTACAGCGTGTAAAACGTCCATCCCCGTCATATCTGGTAGACGAAGATCGAGCAGAATAAGATCTGGAATTCTATGGTTGAGACTTTCAATGGCATCCCTACCTGTACCGACAATATTGATATCTATACCAAGCGGTGTCAGGTATGAGCGGTACAGTGCCGCAACAGATGCGGTATCCTCAACCATTAAAAGGTAACGAGATTTAGGACCTTCAGATTTTTGTTGCATAACCTAGCTAATATTTTGTTGTGTTTTAAACAATAATCGCATTACGCTTTGCATTTTGCAAATAACATTAGCTAAATTATGGGTAAGAGAAAGAATTCAAAAATAATATCAATTATTTAAAAAATGGCATAAACCATGCTGATAGTTTAGTGACCCCTCGGGTCACCTAGCCAACTGACGTTGTTAGTGAACGAGATGTTCACAAAACAAGCCAATAGACCCGACTGCCTATTGGCTTCTTTTTTTTGCAAGCAATCTAAAACACTTTGCTAAGCTAGATCATTAAGCTTACTTAACTATTTGCGATGAACTGCGCTCTTAGTTTTTCAATCTCGTCACGCTTTTGCGCCGCTAATTCAAACTCTAAATCTTGCGCGTGCTGATACATTGCCGCCTCAAGTCGACTGATTTCTTTTTCCAACTGTTGAGGAGACATGACCTCGTATGTTTGCGAAGGCTCCGCCACTTTCGACAACGGTACCTGTTTAGTATTACGCTGACGTTTAGACTTGGTAATATCGCCCAATTCCATAATATCTTTGATATTTCGTTTGAGTGCTTGCGGCGAAATGCCCATTTCTTCGTTGTACGCTTTCTGCTTCTCGCGGCGGCGGTTGGTTTCATCCATCGCCTTTTTCATGGAGTTGGTGATTCGGTCAGCATACAAGATCGCCTTACCTTCAAGATTTCGCGCAGCACGACCAATGGTCTGAATCAGTGAACGCTCGGAGCGCAAGAAGCCCTCTTTATCTGCATCCAATATTGCAACCAGCGAAACTTCAGGCATGTCCAAACCTTCTCGTAGCAAGTTAATTCCCACCAGCACGTCAAACTCGCCAAGACGAAGATCGCGGATGATCTCCACACGTTCTACGGTATCAATATCTGAATGTAAGTAACGTACCCTAACATCATGTTCGTGCAAGTACTCAGTGAGATCTTCGGCCATCCGTTTGGTCAATGTTGTCACTAGAACTCGCTCATCTTTAGCAGAACGGAGACGAATTTCAGATAACAAGTCGTCTACTTGGGTCGCTACTGGGCGAACTTCCAATTCTGGGTCAAGCAAGCCTGTTGGACGAACAACTTGATCCGCCACATCGCCTGAAGATTTTTCTAGTTCATAATTTCCTGGCGTCGCAGAGACAAAAATCGTCTGCGGTGCTAACGCTTCAAACTCTTCAAACTTGAGCGGACGATTATCTAACGCAGAAGGTAAGCGAAAACCAAACTCCACCAGCGTTTCTTTACGAGAGCGGTCACCTTTATACATGGCACCAATCTGCGGCACAGTCACGTGGGATTCATCGATGATCAACAAACCGTCATGAGGCAAGTAATCAAACAATGTCGGTGGCGGCTCGCCTTCCGATCGTCCGCTGAGATAGCGAGAATAGTTTTCGATACCTGAGCAAAAACCTAACTCATTCATCATCTCGATATCGAATTGAGTCCGCTGGCTAATACGCTGTTCTTCCAGTAGCTTGTTGTTGTCTAGAAGCTGTTTTTTGCGTACTTCTAATTCAACCTTAATATTTTCAATCGCTTCAAGAATACGATCTCTTGGTGTCACGTAGTGCGTCTTAGGATAAATGGTGTAGCGTGGTAAATCTCGCTGTTTCACCACACCAGTCAATGGATCAAAAACACTGATGCAGTCAATTTCATCATCAAACATTTCGACACGAACTGCGTCTTGGTCAGATTCCGCTGGAAAGATATCAATCACTTCGCCACGAACCCGAAACTGTCCTCGCTCAAATGCCACGTCATTTCTCGAATATTGTAGCTCTGCCAAACGTCGTAGCATGTCCCGTTGATCAATCACGTCACCACGACGTAAATGCAACATCATTTGCAAGTAAGATTCTGGGTCACCCAAACCATAGATAGCAGAAACAGACGCAACGATAATCGCGTCTTTACGTTCCAATAGTGCTTTCGTTGCGGAAAGGCGCATTTGCTCTATGTGAGCGTTAACCGATGCGTCTTTTTCAATGAAAGTATCCGTCGTCGGGACATAAGCTTCAGGCTGGTAGTAATCGTAGTAGGAAACAAAGTACTCCACCGCATTATTGGGAAAGAATGATTTCATCTCGCCATATAATTGCGCTGCGAGCGTTTTGTTTGGAGCAAGTAATATTGCAGGTCGCTGGGCTTGAGCGATAACATTCGCTAGTGTGAACGTTTTACCCGATCCCGTTACCCCCAATAGTGTTTGATGTGCCAGTCCAGCATCGAGCCCCTCAAGCAGCTGCTTGATCGCTCCCGGCTGGTCACCCGATGGCTGATAATCGGAGACCAATTCATAGACTTTACTCATACCCTTCCTCAACTTTACTGCGCTTTGGCTGTATATATATACACCTTGGCCAATGAAATCTACGTCTATCGAAAATTTACCCACCATTGTTAATAAATTTTCTTGTTTGTCTAGAATGCTGTAGCCATAAAAAACCGACTCTGATATAGTACTTCGCCCTAGCTGAAGAGCCACACCCATTCTTCACATTGCAATTTCCACAACTTTTCCCCAAAAATTGGCCTAAACACTCTTTATCCCCAAAAGCTAGATTTTTATCCACCTTGAATACATTTTGCTTAACATCAATAAATCTATGTTTTAATTGCATATTCTCTGTATAACTCTGATTAAAAATTCACTAAATAAAAACCAGGTTGCATATAAAAGATCTTTACTCAGATCTCATCAACATAGTTATCCACAAAATTAGTGGATAAGTAACCTCACCCCTTTACGGACAAGCAGTACAGAAAAGTAAAGCCCTTCCCTCAATATTTTTTGCTAAAAATGTATTTTTTTACTGTTGACAGTAGTTTGGCTGCTCGGTAAGATTCGTCCCGCTTTCAAGCAAAGCAATTCCTCCTTAGCTCAGTTGGTAGAGCGACGGACTGTTAATCCGCAGGTCGCTGGTTCGAGCCCAGCAGGAGGAGCCAAATTCCAGAAAAGTCGTGTCGCAAGACACGGCTTTTTTTCGTTTTGAAATCAAAAACTTCTTTCACCATCAATATCTCAAGTGACGACTTAAAATTACTCGCTAAATGTAATTCCCGCCTTCTGAGCAAAAGATTCTTTGAGGAAAGACAGCACCAGCGTCTTTGTAAAATCCATTCAGCAAACTGTTCAATTTCTTATTAATTCATCAAAATACCTCACATAGACGACTATTTTTCCATCGTGTATGTAAAACCACATCGTTCACTGGTTGTTATTGGTGTCACAAAACACGATAATATCAAGATCGGATTTTAAGAACGTAATAACTATGACCGAATATGTTTTGTTGTTGGTCGGCACTGTGCTGGTGAACAACTTTGTACTGGTGAAGTTTTTGGGCCTATGTCCTTTCATGGGTGTGTCCAAAAAACTGGAAACAGCAATAGGTATGGGCTTAGCGACAACTTTTGTGCTAACGCTCGCGTCAGTGTGTGCGTATTTAGTGGAAAGCTACATTCTTCGTCCACTGGGTATTGAGTACCTTCGAACCATGAGTTTTATTTTGGTGATAGCCGTTGTGGTGCAGTTCACCGAAATGGTTGTGCACAAAACAAGTCCAACACTTTATCGCTTGCTTGGTATTTTCTTACCGCTGATCACTACAAACTGCGCGGTATTAGGCGTCGCGCTTCTTAATATTAATGAGAACCATAACTTTATCGAATCGATTATCTACGGCTTCGGCGCCGCTGTTGGTTTCTCATTGGTGTTGATACTTTTTGCATCCATGCGTGAGCGCATAGCTGCCGCCGACGTACCAGTGCCTTTTAAAGGTGCATCGATTGCAATGATTACAGCGGGTTTAATGTCACTAGCCTTTATGGGCTTTACAGGTTTGGTGAAGTAAACAATGAGTACGATTTTAATTGCGATCATCGCGTTAGCGGTTCTTGCTGCGATTTTCGGCGCGATACTTGGTTTTGCTTCTATTCGCTTCAAAGTCGAGGCAGACCCAATTGTGGATCAAATCGACGCAATCTTACCTCAAACTCAATGCGGTCAATGTGGCTACCCTGGTTGCCGCCCTTATGCTGAAGCGATTGCAAATGGCGACCACATCAACAAATGTCCGCCAGGCGGTCAGGCAACAATCGAAAAGCTCGCCGACTTAATGGGTGTTGAGCCAGAAGAATCTGCGCACGATCTCGACAGCAAAATTCCAACCGTTGCGTTTATCCATGAAGATATGTGCATTGGCTGTACTAAGTGTATTCAAGCGTGTCCAGTGGATGCAATTGTAGGCGGTACAAAAGCGGTTCATACCGTAATTAAAGACGAATGTACGGGGTGTGATTTATGTGTTGCACCATGTCCAACTGATTGTATTGAAATGATTCCTGTGGCAACCACCACGGAAAGCTGGAAGTGGCAACTTAACTCCATTCCAGTACTCAACATTACGGATGCTGCCGACGATGCAGCGAACGTGAAAGATTCAATTAAGTAAGGTTTCGCATGTTGTCTTTGATTGAACAAATTCGTACAGGCTCGCTTTGGGATTTCCCTGGTGGTGTGCATCCGGCAGAAAACAAAAAGCAGTCCAACAAAACTGAGCTCGTTCACGCGGCTATCCCATCAGAAATTGTATTACCGCTAAAACAGCACATTGGTAAGGCTGGTAACTTATTGGTTGCCGAAGGTGACCACGTATTAAAAGGCCAGCCATTAACGCAATCCGAAACTGGTTTTACCGTTCCAGTGCATGCTCCTACATCGGGTACGATCACCGCCATTGAGCCTAGAACCGTTGCTCACCCTTCAGGTCTGAGTGAACTCTGTGCGGTCATTACACCTGATGGTAACGATACATGGTGTGACAGAAAACCCGTCGCGGATTACAAACAAGAAACACCTGACGCACTGATCGATATTATTCGTCTCGCAGGCATTTCAGGTATGGGTGGCGCAGGTTTCCCTACCGCAAAAAAAATCCAATCAGGTTTTGCTCGCACAGAGATTCTTATCGTCAACGCGGCTGAGTGTGAGCCATACATCACATCAGATGACAAGCTCATGCAAGAGCATGCCGAAGAGCTCATCCAAGGTATCGAGATTGTCGAACATATCCTGACACCAAAGCTCACGATTATTGGTATTGAAGATAACAAACCAGAGGCAATCAAAGCGTTAGAAGCTGCGGCTCTAAACAAAGATATCGTCATTCGCGTTATCCCGACTAAATACCCTTCTGGTGGTGAAAAACAGCTGATCAAAATTTTGACCAATAAAGAAGTACCAAGCGGCGCAATTCCAGCCGATATTGGTATTTTGGTTCAAAATGTCGGTTCTCTTTACTCAATCAAACGCGCAATCATCGATGGTGAACCGATGATAAAACGCGTGGTGACTCTCACCGGTAAAACATTCAAACAACCACGAAATGTTTGGGCATTATTAGGTACACCAGTACAGGCGTTATTGGATGAGTTTGGCTATAAAGCCGATAAGAAGTTACAACGTTTAATCATGGGTGGACCAATGATGGGCTTCACCCTTCCCCACTCTCAAGTGCCGATTACCAAGACAGCAAACTGTATCCTTGCCCCGACTCGTCGTGAGATCTCTCCACACCAACATGAGATGGAATGTATTCGCTGTAGCCAATGTGCTGAAGCTTGCCCTGCTTCACTGCTACCTCAGCAACTGCAATGGCATGCAAAAGCTGAAGAGTATGACAAACTCGAAGAACTAAACTTAAAGGATTGTATCGAGTGCGGTGCTTGTGCGTTTGTGTGTCCAAGTGAAATTCCTCTCGTACAGTACTACCGCCAAGCAAAAGCGGAAATTCGCACCAGAACACAAGAAGCGGAAGCTGCTGAGCGAGCGAAGCTGCGTTTTGAAGAGAAGAAAGCGCGTATGGAGCGCGAAAAAGCAGAACGTGAAAATCGCTTTAAGAAAGCAGCCGATCAGCGCCGTAAAGACATAAAATCTTCTGGTGGTGATGATGCGATTGCAGCAGCGATCGCACGAGTGAAAGCTCAGAAGACAGAAACAACAGAAAAAGCAGAGCCAGCCGTGAAACCTGCCGTCGCAGCAGCCATTGCCAAAGCGAAGGCAAAACAGGCCGCAGCCGCTAAAGCAGGCTCTAGTGAACCTGATAACTCAGAAATGGCAAAACTGCGCGAAGAACGCAAACGTCTAGCCCGCGAACGTAAAGCACAAAAAGAGCAAGGCGAAACACCAGACAACAACGCTGATGATAAGAAATCGGCAGTTGCAGCAGCCATCGCCCGAGCTAAAGCGAAAAAAGCTCAACAAAAAGAACCAACCGAAACGTTAGAAGCTCAAGCATCTGCTGAGCAAACCGACGATCCGAAAAAAGCCGCAGTTGCCGCTGCAATTGCTCGAGCCAAAGCGCGCAAAGCGAAACAAGCAGACTCAACTGAAGCGGAAAAAGCTGAAGCACCTGCCGAGCAAACCGAAGATCCGAAAAAAGCCGCCGTGGCTGCTGCCATTGCACGCGCTAAGGCGCGTAAAGCGAAACAAGCAGATTCAACTGAAACGGAAGAAGCTGAAACGCCTGCTGAACAAACTGAAGATCCGAAGAAAGCCGCGGTTGCTGCTGCCATTGCGCGAGCCAAAGCGCGTAAAGCTAAGCAAGAAGAACCAGCCGAAACGGTAGAAGCTGAAACGCCTGATGAACAAACTGAAGATCCGAAGAAAGCCGCGGTTGCTGCTGCCATTGCGCGTGCCAAAGCGCGTAAAGCTAAGCAAGAAGAACCAGCCGAAACGGTAGAAGCTGAAACGCCTGCTGAACAAGCTGAAGATCCGAAAAAAGCGGCTGTCGCTGCGGCTATTGCGCGTGCCAAAGCGCGTAAAGCTAAGCAAGAAGAACCAGCCGAAACGTTAGAAGCTGAAACGCCTGCTGAACAAACTGAAGATCCGAAAAAAGCGGCTGTCGCTGCTGCTATTGCGCGCGCGAAGGCTCGCAAAGCGCAGCAAGAAGCTAATAAAAATAATACTGAGGAGAACGAGTAGTGTCGTTTTTTATTGCCAGTTCACCGCATACCCACAGCCGTCGTAGTACACCTGACTTAATGAAATGGGTGGCACTTTGTGCTCTCCCAGGTTTAGCGGCTCAGACCTACTTCTTTGGGTGGGGAACGCTTATTCAGCTGATTTTTGCCATCGCAGTCGCTGTATCACTTGAAGCCTTAGTTATGGTCTTCCGTAAACGTTCGCCGATGCGAGCACTACGTGATAACAGTGCGATCGTTACCGCTTGGTTATTAGCCGTGGCTATCCCACCATGGTCTCCGTGGTGGATTATGGTGATCGGACTTATTTTCGCGATCGTAATCGCTAAACACCTATATGGTGGCCTTGGTCAAAACTTATTCAATCCTGCCATGGTCGCTTATGTGGTCTTGTTGATCTCATTCCCAGTGCAAATGACGAGTTGGAGTGCCCCGACGTCACTCATACCTGATCACGTAAATTTTGCAGATACACTCTCTTTAATTTTTACGGGCTATGATTACGACGGCTTATCGCTTCAGCAAGTTCGAACGGGGGTTGACGGTGTGACAATGGCGACGCCACTTGATGCATTTAAGACCGGCATTCATACAGGTGCAACCCCAAGCGAAGTACTGTCGCAGCCAATATTCGATGGATTAGCTGGCATTGGTTGGCAATGGGTAAATCTTGCCTACTTACTTGGTGGTTTAGTGATGATCAAAAAACGCATCATCCAATGGTATATCCCCGTAGGTTTCCTAGCGAGCCTGACGCTATTTAGCCTCGTGTTCAGCTTGCTGACCCCAGGGGAAACTGCGTCGCCAATCTTCCACTTGTTATCAGGTGCAACCATGCTTGGCGCATTCTTTATTGCAACCGATCCCGTGTCGGCGTCTACCACCGTTAAAGGACGTTTGATCTTTGGCGCGCTTATTGGTGCTTTGGTCTTTATCATTCGCAGTTGGGGTGGCTTCCCTGATGGTGTTGCATTCGCAGTGTTACTTGCAAATATGTGTGTGCCACTGATCGATTACTACACCAAACCTAGAACTTACGGTCACTGAGGTAAACATGTTAACCGCTATTAGAAAAAATGGTCTGACACTTGCGATCTTTGCCTGTGCAACAACCGGATTAGTCGCCTTTACTCAGTACCTAACAAAAGACCAAATCAAGATACAAGAACAACAACAATTGCTTTCTGTTTTGAATCAAGTCATTCCAGAAAACATGCATGACAACGCACTCACGCAAGCCTGCACTATGGTCACGTCACCAGAACTGGGGACATTACGTGCGATGCCAGCCTACCTCGCCACGAAGAATGGTGAACCGACAGCAATCGCAATAGAATCCATCGCGCCAGATGGCTACAATGGTGAGATAAAAGTTATTACTGGGATTGACAATCAGGGCAATATTTTGGGGACACGCGTCTTAAGCCATCAAGAAACCCCTGGCCTGGGCGATAAAATTGATCTTCGTGTCACCGACTGGATCCTGAGCTTTACGGGCAAACAAGTCACGGAAAGTAACTGGAACTCATGGAAAGTTCGTAAAGATGGTGGTGATTTCGATCAATTTACTGGTGCAACGATCACGCCTAGAGCCGTCGTAAAAGTGGTGCGAAATACCGTTAACTACGTAAACCAATCTCGTGAAGACATTCTTAGCCAGCCTTTGGGCTGTGAAGGAGAGCAGTAATGAATGAGAATAAATTGCTGATGAAAAACGGTATGTGGAGTAATAACCCTGCTCTCGTACAGCTGCTGGGTCTGTGTCCACTACTAGCGGTTTCTTCCACGATAACCAATGCCTTAGGTCTTGGTATTGCAACCTTATTAGTGCTGGTCGGCTCCAACGTCACGGTTTCTCTTATTCGTAATTACGTACCAAAAGAGATCCGCATTCCTGTGTTCGTGATGATCATTGCCTCTCTCGTTACCTGTGTTCAGTTATTGATGAATGCCTATGCGTATGGTTTATACCTATCTCTTGGTATCTTTATTCCTCTGATTGTAACGAACTGCATCATTATTGGTCGAGCTGAAGCATATGCTTCAAAAAATGATGTTGCGCCTGCAGCATTAGACGGTTTATGGATGGGGCTTGGTATGACAAGCGTTTTGGTCGTGCTAGGTGCCATGCGTGAGTTAATTGGTAATGGCACACTATTCGACGGGGCAGATCTGCTATTAGGAGACTGGGCATCCGCTCTCCGCATTCAAGTTTTCCAATTTGACAACAGCTTTCTGCTAGCGCTTCTTCCACCCGGTGCATTTATCGGTGTTGGTCTGTTGATAGCGCTTAAAAATGTCATCGATAATTCAGTCCAGGCACGTCAACCAAAAGAAGAAAAACCAACCATAGAACGTGCTCGCGTCACCAACGCATAACAAAATAAGGCTCTGTCATAGGAGCCTTTTTCATAAACCGCAGAGACGGTATTGGAAGTCAGCAATGAACAAAATAAAAAGAATCGAAATTCTTGAGCGATTACGAGAAAACAATCCGAATCCTCAAACTGAGCTTAACTGGAGCTCCCCTTTTGAGCTGCTAATCGCGGTATTACTATCAGCGCAAGCAACCGATGTAAGTGTCAATAAAGCCACCGACAAGCTTTTCCCTGTCGCTAATACACCGAAAAGTATTCTCGATTTGGGAGTTGATGGCTTAAAAGAATACATAAAGACCATCGGTTTATTTAACTCAAAAGCAGAAAACACTATCAAGACTTGTAAGATCTTGTTGGAAAAACACAATGGTGAAGTTCCTGAAGATCGTGCAGCGTTAGAAGCGCTACCAGGCGTAGGTCGCAAGACCGCAAACGTCGTGCTCAACACCGCTTTTGGTTGGCCAACCATTGCCGTCGATACGCACATTTATCGCGTGTCGAATCGTACTAAGTTTGCAATGGGCAAAACGGTTGATGATGTCGAGCAAAAGCTATTAAAAGTTGTGCCAAAAGAGTTCAAACTCGATGTGCACCACTGGCTCATTCTTCATGGCCGCTACACGTGCTTGGCGAGAAAGCCTCGCTGCGGTAGCTGTATTATTGAAGATTTGTGCGAATATAAAGAGAAAGTATATCCAGATAGCTAACGCTATTTGAAAATCAAAGCTAGGAGCAAAAAATGTCAAATGGTCGAATTCTCCACACTATGCTTCGCGTAGGTGATCTAGACAAATCCATCAAGTTTTACACTGAAGTTATGGGCATGCAGTTGCTTCGTACGAACGAGAATAAAGAGTACGAATACACACTGGCGTTTCTTGGCTACGGTGACGAATCCCAAGGTGCTGTGATCGAGCTAACTTACAACTGGGGTAAAACTGAATATGACCTAGGTACTGCTTTTGGTCATATCGCCATTGGTGTTGATGATATCTACACAACTTGCGACGCTATCAAAGCGGCGGGCGGTAATGTGACGCGTGAACCAGGTCCAGTAAAAGGCGGAAGCACGCACATTGCATTCGTAAAAGACCCAGATGGTTATATGATTGAGCTTATCCAAAACAAGCAAGCTTCAGCAGGCCTTGAAGGCTAAGCGGCACTTCTAATAATCACTTGTACTGCAAGTTGAACATCGATTACAGGCAGGTCTGCGATCTGCCTGTCCTTTTATAAACAAAACACTTTACTTGATAATAATTATCGTTTAGATTTGTTCGCAACTTCGATATGCGGGATTACGATAATGATCAGTGAATGGGAAAAACACACACTTCTAGCCGATACGGCACTTCAACTAGATGACCCTGTTCGCAGCATTCTTCATTACCAGCAAGCCCTAAGCCTGAGTGAAGATATTAGCGAATGTGTGGAAATTGAAGCAGACGAGCGATTATTAATTTCTGTGATTTCTTGTCATAACTTAGCTCAGTTCTGGCGTTGGGCCGGAGACACTGACTATGAACTCAAATACCTTCAGCTGGCTTCAGAGAAAGTCTTAACACTCATCCCACAATGCCCAAATAAAGAATGTGCAAGCTTTATCGACTCAATAGGATGTTGCACTAAAGCATTAATAGACTTCATGAAACGTCATCCTAATCCGGCTATTGCCAAACAGGTTGAAAAAATAGATACCGCAACCAATTGCGAAGTCATTGCCAAATTCCGATTAAACTAACATCCAAATTATACAGCCGGAATCACCGAAAGGTACTTGGCAAAATCCCATTAAAATATTATTAACAACGTCAGTAAATCAAAAACGCCGAAGCTTTGAGCTTCGGCGTTTTTATATGCATTAGACTTGGGTTCGCCCTAGAGATATTACGACTCGGCGGTTTTTGTCTTTTCCTATTGGCGAGCCATTATCTGCAATAGGACGACGCTTGCCGTACCCTTGCACTTGAATTCGATCTTCCGGTAGCCCTAGAGACTGAAAATAATCACGAAGTGACTCTGCACGTCGCTCAGACAAACTTTGGCTCGCACTTTTGCCATCGGTTGAATCGGTGTACGTCGCCACCAGCACGAGATCGATATCTTGATTATGTCGGATATAATCTGCAATTTGTGATAAACGCTTTTTGGAAGCCTTGGTTAACTGATCGCCTTGTCTTTCGTAGTGCAAAATCGTAAAGGCAATGTCTTCAAAACTGTATTTCAATAAATTGGAAATACAGTCGCTAAACGCGTTGTACTTATTTTGAAACAGCACGGATGACAATGCGACTTCAATTCTCTGATCTCGGCTCTGCCAATCCTGATAACTAAAGGTCGGATAACGCCCTTTTTCCAGCTCAGACAAAATGCCCCATGCTGTTTGCCCTCCGACATAACCATCAAACTGTTTAAAAAACTTTAGGTTTGTAATTCGATCGGCGTGTTCACCTGGTCGCCAAGGTGGCGGCATAGAGATGAGACTGACGTTACGTGTTTCTCCCATCGGACGACGCATTTTTAACTCAAAGTCTAAATTGATTTTTTTATTCGCACGAGATGAAAATACCGCATCTCCAAAACTTGGAATAGGGTGAACAAGTTGGCATTCTAACGGTGTGTTGACCACCATTTCCCATTGAGATTGCTGTGGAGTGGCAACATAACGTTTGCCCATCACAGCAAAACTGCTTGTGCTAAACAACGAAAATACAACGCCACTAGTAATCAGCCATTTCTTCATCTAAGTACTGTCTCTTAAACGGCAGTCTGTTGCCGTCAATTTGAATCAATAAAACCACTTCACCTGGCATGCAAAAACCTCGCCAACGTGCGAAATATCGTGATATTACGATTAACGTTAATCATGGTAACTCAATCACCCGAAATGCGATCGAGCGTATTGATGAGATGCA
Organism: Vibrio sp. 1CM7H; assembly: GCF_023161645.1. Taxonomy (NCBI): domain Bacteria; kingdom Pseudomonadati; phylum Pseudomonadota; class Gammaproteobacteria; order Vibrionales; family Vibrionaceae; genus Vibrio; species Vibrio sp. 1CM7H. Next base: position 582,088 of record NZ_JALNTV010000003.1, on the reverse strand, counting down.
AAATAGAATTCCGTTTTTCTCCTAAATTGCGGTTTTTCTCGTCGGTATAATCTGCAATAATGCAGCCTTCGTCACACAAAAATAAGCCGACATGACAATAGAAAATGAAGCTCTGACCTTGAAAAAACGCTTTCGTGGTTATTTCCCTGTGGTAGTAGACGTTGAGACCGCAGGTTTCAATGCTCAAACTGATGCACTTTTAGAAATTTGCGCCGTTACGTTAAAAATGGACGAAGATGGCGTGTTGCATCCAGCCTCCACCATTCATTTTCATGTTGAGCCATTTGAGGGTGCTAACTTAGAAAAAGAAGCGCTAGAATTCAATGGTATTCGTGACCCATATAGCCCTCTTCGTGGTGCAGTTTCTGAGCAAGAAGCGTTAAAAGAGATTTATAAACTTATTCGCAAAGAACAAAAAGCCGCAGATTGCTCGCGCGCAATTATGGTTGCCCATAACGCAGCATTCGACTTAGGTTTTGTAAATGCAGCCAATGAGCGCTGTAAACTAAAAAGAGTCCCTTTTCATCCCTTTGCTACTTTTGACACGGCAACATTGAGTGGCCTTGCTTATGGTCAAACGGTTCTCGCGAAAGCATGCAAAACGGCCGGGATGGAATTCGATAATCGTGAAGCACACTCAGCGCTTTACGATACACAAAAAACAGCAGAATTATTCTGCGGCATTGTCAACAAATGGAAGGCCCTCGGCGGTTGGCCGCTTGTTGACGAAGAATAATAAGTAAACACAACATATTAGGAAAAGTATGAATCCTGTCGTTATATCAGTGTGCGTCATGCTCGTGTTAGCATTGATGCGCGTAAACGTGGTGGTTGCCCTCACGTTTAGTGCCATCGTTGGTGGCCTTGTCGCAGGCATGAGCCTTGGAGACACAGTTGCCGCGTTCGAAAGTGGTTTAGGTGGCGGTGCGACTATCGCTCTAAGCTACGCAATGTTAGGTACTTTCGCCGTTGCTATCTCTAAATCTGGCATCACGGACCTACTGGCAAAAAGTGTTATCAAGCGCTTAAATGGTAAAGAAAACTCGGCGTCAACTACCGGGTTAAAGTACGCGGTGTTAGTCGCGCTCGTTCTTGTCACTATGTCATCTCAGAACGTAATTCCGGTCCATATCGCCTTTATTCCAATTTTGATTCCACCTCTTTTGGGCGTATTCGCGAAACTTAAGCTCGATCGACGTTTGGTCGCGTGTGTTCTTACTTTTGGTTTAATCACACCTTACATGATCTTACCTGTTGGTTTCGGCGGTATTTTCTTAAACAACATTCTATTAAAGAACCTACATGACAACGGTTTGGAAAACGTGGTTGCAAGCCAAGTTCCAACGGCAATGTTACTGCCAGGTGCTGGTATGTTGTTTGGTCTATTGCTGGCGATCTTTGTTAGCTACCGTAAACCGCGCATCTACGAAGAAACGGAGTTGACTGTCGTTCACGAGACAGCTCATGCTATCAATAAAAAGCACATCTTGGTGGCCGCTCTTGGTATTGTCGCCGCATTGGGTGTTCAGCTTTACACTGGCTCAATGATTATTGGTGCTCTAGCTGGTTTTATGGTGTTTACTTTTGGCGGTGTGATTGCCTGGAAAGAAACGCACGATGTCTTTACAAAAGGCGTGCATATGATGGCTATGATTGGTTTCATCATGATCGCTGCCGCAGGTTTTGCTGCGGTAATGAAGCAAACAGGTGGCGTTGAGACATTAGTACAGTCTCTCTCTACCAGCATTGGTGATAATAAGCCGCTTGCGGCGCTATTAATGCTAATTGTTGGTCTGTTGGTAACAATGGGTATCGGTTCATCGTTTTCAACCATTCCAATCTTGGCGACAATCTACGTTCCACTCGCGTTGGCATTTGGTTTTTCGCCAATGGCAACAATCGCGCTAGTTGGTACTGCTGCCGCTTTGGGTGATGCAGGCTCTCCTGCTTCTGACTCTACATTAGGCCCTACATCTGGTCTAAATGCCGACGGTCAGCATGAGCACATTTGGGAAACGGTTGTTCCAACCTTTATCCACTACAACATTCCACTGATCATCTTTGGTTGGATTGCTGCAATGGTGCTTTAGTACCGTTGTTTGATGGATATACTTAGTTACGAAAAAGCCGCTCATTGAGCGGCTTTTTGTTATTTGAAATCGCGATTATTGCGCTGGCATATTGTCAATAATACGTTCACGTATCAGTTTCAAGGTAGGCTCTGTTGACAGATAATCCACGGCAATCGGGAAATAAGCGTCGTTAATTTGAAGAACCAAGCTAGGGTAAGAATCCACGCCTAGGCTCTTTGCAAGACTCAGTTGATCTTGGAACACACCTTCTAAGAAAGAGCCGTCCATATCGTTCTTGAACTGCTGAACATTCAAACCAATTTCTTTAGCTAGCTGCAAGTGAGTCGCTTCTTCATGAGGAGGCATCGCACGTAAGTAATACGCATGTTGAATCGCTTCTAGCATCTGCTCATAAGAATCTTGAAAGCCCGCTGCGATAACTGCGCGACAAGATTGGTAAGTGCTTCTTACTGGCGTACAAAGCTTCCAGAAATCGTAGTTAAACTTGGTGCCCAACTGACGCTCAATCTGCTTCCAAATACCTTCGAGTTTTTGTTGCATCTCTGGTGGCATCGGCAAACTAGTATCTGGCGCAAGACCACCCACCACATACTCAAACTGAATAACGCCTGGCAGTTGCTGTTTCAATTTATCAAGCGTCGGTTTGTAACCCCAACACCAACTGCACATTGGGTCATGCACGTAGTAAAGCTTTATATCCACTTTAATAATTAAACCTTTAAAATCATTTAGTTAAATCAAACAAAAACATTAAGTGGCGATGAAGTGGCGACACATTTAAATCTAATTGCTTGGTTTAGGCTTCGAAGTTAACAAGCTGTTCGGCAAAGAAGCAGGCTTTGGCTCTTCTCATGCACTTCCCACGAAAACAGAGATTTCTTACCGTTAACTTCAAAGTCATTTCAAAATCTCAGAGTAATTATACAGTCTCATAAATTGAAAAACTTATTTATCTTGGCAATTCGCCTTCAAGCCAATCTATATAAGGCTTCGTAAGCTTCACAATTGATCGTCTCTTTCTTCTTTTGATCGTCTTCATTTATGATGAAAAACACACTCACCCCATGATTTTCAAACACTTACCAATCACTACCTGATCTTTCCAGATCATTAAAATTGCAATTTCCTGAAATTCTTTTCAACTTTTGAAATTTCTAAAATGGCTCTAGAAGCGATTCTTAGAGGTCTGGGAGGATTCTCGAACCCCGCTATGGCTAAGGCTTCGCTTGATATCTACCGTGTTACGTAGACAGCTGAATTTCGACATTTAAGAATTGCGAAAAAACTAGATCGAAAACGTCGCAGGTGGGGAGGAGGAGTGCGGATTCCGTGACCAGACATGTGATTATCATTTACCTTACCTATTGAAACTAGTCCTTACTGTTATCGCAATACGTGATAATTCTATTAGGATTTAAAAGGACGACGAAAGCGCAATCATTAATATGTATCTTGATTTTTGAGCTCATATTACGCCTCGTCTCTTATCATGCTCGATACACCAAAAGGAAAGCAATATGAAGATTTGTACCTTAAAAACATTCGCAATGTGCACAGCGTTAGTTGCATCAATAGGGGCAGCAAAAGCCTCTGGTGAATGGCCCCTACCTTTCGGAGCTAATTTAGATCTAAGCGATAAGTTGTCGGAAGGAGACAAAGCTCAAGATTACGATCTATCTGATGAAAAACTAGGGCCTCTTGATATGAAAGTAACTCTTACCTATACAAGCACTGCTCCAGGTTCATGGAGAGTCACTGCAAAATGGGGGACAAGTAAGTCTGCAGATAGAGTGGAGGATGCACCTGATAAATTTGAGTTTTGTAGAGTAGATACGTACCAACGAGGCAATAAAGGGGGATTATCTGAACTTTCTCATACAGCAAGATCTGTCACTCTTCGACTCTATACTAGGGGCGGCTCCTTTTACGACCAGTATGGTGGTTGGCAAGAGGGCTGGTATGATATTACTTGGATTTCCGATAATGCCAACAAAACACATCGAGATGCACATGGCTGTGTCTAATAGCTAGATTAAAAAAACAACTCAAGCGATGTGTACTTTCTTAGTTTTAAGTCTGCAGTCATCGCACTTTACCTTAATCCCACAGTATATTGACTAATTTCTATCTTAGTTACGTGACCTTATACTCCCCCGCAGAACTACCATTAATTATTAATACTTCTGCTCTTTGCGTAATCTCGTCGTAAACCGCATTGGCAATCGCTTCTGCCATCTTCCCAGCCATGGCAAACTCACCTGTAAGGACGAACCCTTGTGCTTGGAGTTCACTTTCCAACTTCTCTTTGAGTGAGGCTTTACTCATTGCCATGTTACTTACCTGCCTTAACTGTCTTTGATACGTCTACATGAGGTTTGCCCGAGAAAGGACAAATCGTCGCTCCGGTACAAACACCAGTGCCGCCATTCATGGTGATGAGATCAGCGACTTCTATGATTTTCTTGGCCGTAGTGGTTTTGTTGTTTGTGATTTCTTCTATTTTGTCTTCCAACACTTTGATGCGTTGGTTTAAACATTCGGTAATGTTGTCTTTGTCGGTCTTGCTTTCGAAGTTGCCCGCTTCATCTACCAATTGGTAAACACCTTGGCGTTGTTGGTATCGGCTTTCGCCTTGCTTAATCGCTGGTAACTTGAATCCCAATGGCAAGACACAACGAATGAAAGGCTTATCCGGTTGTCCGAACATAAAGCCTATTTCTACAATGCTTCCGATTGCCGGTGGTTCAAGTCTACCGGCGTATTCACCTACACCTGGTATTGGAAGTGGTACCGCCTGAAGTGGTGATTTATCTTTGAACTCCACACCCTTTTCATCGAGCAGCTGAACATCCACCGCGTAATGCGGGTAAAAGCGATCGGACATGTCGCCCTCTTCTGGCAGCTCAGGTAACGCCACTACCTTCCCCCATCGAGGTAAATGCCAACGGCCAGTTAGCTCTGGGAACAGTCGGAAGATGATCCGCTTAATTGCATTTACGTCCATGTCAATTTCACCTCTGTTCCTTGAAAATCAACGCCCACCAAACGTAAGCCGTTGACAATTGCGCCAGGTCTTAACTTTGGAATGGCGGGAACTTTTACCGATTTCGACGCAGTTCGGTTGGTCATTAGATTGTCTGGAATGGTCACCGGCTTATCAGCCCAGTAAGAGTCTTTCCAACTGCCCACGTAAATCTGACCATTGCCTTGTTGCTGCCAAAACAGATCTTCAATCCCGAAGGCTTGAGACAGCTCGTCCATCACTCGATAGCCATTACCGTCGCTGTAAAAACAAGGGATAGATGTTTTGCTGTAGGCCGCTTCTGGTACCACAAACTGCAGCCCTGTTTTGTTGGTTACATCGCTTAGTAATTGCATCAAGGTTGGGTGCCTAAGTGTGACATTAAGCGGTTTGAAAAGGAGCGCCGCTAGTTCGCGACAAAACAATTCTGACCATCCTTTTTCTGCGGGTTGAACTCTTTCAACATACCCAAGAAAAACGCGAGAGATGCTATCTCCCCAACCAATATCGACAGCAACAATAGTGTTCACCATAGGCGAGCCTTCTACCTTAATTGTGCAACGCGCTGGCGTATTCACATCAAAAAGAACACGATGCTCTTTGGCTTTCACCTTTTGACTACCCAGATAAGCACGGCAGGAAAATTTGTTGTTTATCGTCACGATTCCCCCTTAACCCAAGGCCTCGTCTATGGCCTTAAGCACTTTCATCACTCCCGTCAGCTCAATGCTGGTACCCGGTGGTACCTCTTCGCTCGGACCCGACTCAACCGGAGTCGTAACCCCTTGAACCTGTTGTTGTGTTGCAGGTTGGTCTTGTTGACGCTGTTCAACCCGCTCCGGCACCGAAAGATGCTCAACTAACTCAAACGCAACGTTCCATTGTCTGAGGCTTTCTTGTTCATCGGCCCGAATAGTGCCTTGGAACTTCACCTCACGAACTTTAAGTGTCGATGCGGTTTTATTGCTAACACGGTAGATTTGGCGAGCGCTATCTTGCTGCCCACCGGCCATATTGAAAAGATTGCTCAGGCTCTCTGGCTTGCTGAAAGGAATGATGCCACTCACCGCCAACACCTTGCCCTTGTTACCTGTTTCCGCTTGGTCAGTCGATGAGGACTGGCCGGACATATCTTGTCCGGCGAGCTGTTGGCGAACGCTAATGCGCAGGTTCTTGAATGAGATTTGTATACCGTTAAGACTCAACATCTTGACTCGAAGTCTCCACCAACACCCCTAGATTATTGTCCCAAATGAAGACGGGAGAAGAGCAGCAGCGGCTTAATTGGTCGTTGTCCATTTCGCACTCACCACAACCGTTACAGCAACAATAGCTTTCCCCTTGTTTTAACTCTCTGATCATCATCGTTACCTTGTCGAGTTAGCAACCATTGGTTGATTGTTTAAGCCAGTAACATTCGCGTCAGCATGCTTCTCAATGTTGAATACGTTGACTTCTCCAGTACAGGTTACCGAAGAGCCACCTTGAACCAGATTTTCTAGCTTCGTGATACCAAGCTTACCGCTTAGCTGAGAGCCCACTAATGAGATTGCAGACTTGACCGCGATTCGATTCACTTGACCATCAACACCATTAAACCAGTAATGGAAACCCGTAGCCCCTCGTGTTGAGGCTGTCACATTCATGGATAAGTCGAAATCATCTACCTTCAATCCACTAAAGTAAGCAAGCGTCCTTCCCGAAGAGCCAGATGGCGCACCTTGGATGGTCGCGTTAACTTCAATTTCGAGCTTACCTCTCAATACTCCATTGACAGCAGAAGCGGAGGTGAACACACTGTGATTCACTTCATCGCCATTTCGACTCGATGCTCTCACGATTCTTGTTCTACCTAGGTCGACATCAACTGACGACCCAGTAACACTCATCGTTACGCGACCATCAGTGATAATTTCGGCCTGTGTTAGCTTTGCATTTTTGCCAAGAATGTAATGAGAACCGGCCACAGGAGTCGCGGTAATATCGACATCGATGGCGCCAACAGTCGTGGAACCATTGGAGATTTCCATCCGTCCATTGCAGGTAACATCTCCAACAGTGTTGTGTCCTCTATTTTCTGAGGCCGTGAGAACGGTAGAAGCAAAGAGCCCCGTAACACTGCCAGCTTGACACTTATCCGCATTGAAAAAATACACTGCAGCCCCTTGTGGAGAATTGTCATTTAATCCACGGCCTAATAAGTTCCCCACTTGGCAAGAAACCGCCTGCTCTCCAGCGCCACCAAAAATGACGCCATAAGCCCCAGCACCATCGAAAATATCGCCGCATTGGTTACCATTGCCTTTCATCCATACACTTCGTTCAGCAGGACCTTCGGAATAAATATCGCCAAATTTAAGGTTCTTCGCGGTACCTAGACATTCCACTACAGCAAATAAAGTATATTTTTCAGATTCTTCTTGCGGGTTAAAGGACCAAATATCGCCAAATTTCACGCCTGGAAATGAAGCCCCCTTGACGATGCGTTTGTAAACGTTTCTACCGATGATGTTGCCAAATGTAATATCGAACTGTTCTGCTATCTCGGGGGTTTCTGCATACATTCTCACTAAATCAGAATCTTGAACGACACCCAGTCCAGCATCCACAGATTTGATGCCATCGCCATATATATCTCCAACCGTCCCATATGATTTGCCAAGCGGCACTTCCGAATCGACACCAACAAGGTAAACCCCACCGACAAAGCCTTTACCAATAACCGCACCATCATCATCTTGTAAGATGTTGAAGAATTTTTGGTTACCGACACTAAAGTTCTTCGCTCCGTAAGCTGGAATTTTCAATGGGTATGTTTGAGTGGATGCTTTACCGTGAAAGTTGCGGTAAATCATATCGCCTATTTGAGCATTGATTGATGGCGTAGCAATACTAACTGGGTAAGCAGTATGATCTTCATCCAGGCCATCAACATCAAAGTTCTCAAGCTTGCAGCCACTAGAAACGGTTGCAAAATAGTAGTTCCCTATGAGTTGGATTTTCGCCCAGCCTCCATCCCACTTGGCGGTATTGGTTAAATTAAAGCACTGGCTAACCGTGTATGTAGTGTCACAGCGGCCTAATACCTTGCCAGCATAAGATTGAGCAAAATCAAATGCAGCGTCATCTAAGTCGACACCATTTCCATAGGCACCAAACGACTCGAAATATTTTGTGTTTGACGCTTCCTGCAAAAAGAGCCCAGTGCCCTCAATGGGTAAACAAAACTCACCTGGGGTCATTTGGCCTACGACAGTCCAAGCTTGGTTGATCGTCGCATTAAACCGTTTTGTATTGATTCTCATGCCGATAAACGGTTTAAAGTACTTTCGTGCCCCTCTCAGCGCATGCTCAACAGAATCAAATTCAAAACTGCTCTTAACCTGCCGAATGTCGCTTAAACTATCATCAGCGTGTATCTCAGCAATTTTGCATACGAAATGCTGAATATCTTTACCCGTTGAAGAGTCAACGTAATTGTCTTTTTCTTCCTCGGTAATGACGAAATCAAACACGGTGATCTGCTCGCCTGTCGGAGAGCCTTCACGATAAGCATCAATGTAGATAAACGATGGTTTTTTCGACACTTGAACGCTGCGGTCAAACTCCATGCTGACACGGTTGCCCGACACATAACCAGCCCCCGCTTTGATGTTGTATGTACTACCCGATGTCGTCACCAAAAAGCCGTCTTCGATAAACCAATCTTTACCACTTTGGTCGATGATGGACTGTGCTACATCGCTGTCCATTTTCTTCATACGGTCGGTGGCGTTGTACTGCCAGCTTGAGGCATCCACACTGATGTTGGTGATTTCGGCGATGTCTTTGTATTCAAGGACAACCGAACGCACCAAAGTATTACCCGCTACACCAGGCTCATCTGCCGTCTTTGGTGTTAACGCATGATGATCAATGGTCACTAATACATCGTATTCAGAGCAGTACGCCCCGGTCCAGTTAAACTGAAACGGACCAACATGACTGGTCAACGTAGTACTGTAAATGACCGAATCTGAGGATAGGCGGCCTCGTTGTTCAACCTGCTCTTGGTAAACAATATCATTAGTTGGAACCACATCACCGGGCTGTGGGAACTCTGGTCGGTTTGCTACATTCGCAAATATCATCTTGTCGATGATAAGCGGCTTTTCTTCCGCATTGAGCTGTGCCAGCAGTGCTTTACCTGCGGCGGTTAAAATTGACTTATCTGTTGTATTTGCCATGTTTAGTAGTTCCTCAGCCCTTCACTGTGGCTTGGTAATATTCGCAGTCGACGTTCAGAACACTTGGAAGCATGCCAACGTTGAACCTGGCCTTAACGTGGGACATGGAGTATTGCGCTTCAATATTCTTACTTCTCGCCGCTAGGGGCATTTCGACATAACTGGTGTATTGATAACGACGACAGGTTCTGCCGTATTGCCTGATGACGGTATCGAGCAACTTAGGGACGTTGGTTAAATCACCGTCTTTGATTTTTAAGCTGATGACATCCCAATCCACATTGGCTAAACGTTCGTCTTGAGTGATATGCGGATAGCCCAACTTAGCGAACATCTCTTCCCACCCCGCTATCGTGCCCGCGTCGCGAGCAAATCCGTATGCATGAGCCACACGAATACGAAACAGAGCTTCCGGCTCTTGGCCTAAGCGTTCGACTTCACGTTGCCAGGCAAGAATATTGACCAGTGCCATTGGCGCGATTAACGGATCATGCTGCTGCAGTGGCATTTCGAATGCCGCTCTCACATGTTCCCAGTAGTTACGCATGGCTCGTGCGAACTTAGCCAGTTCGCCACGTCCCATCCAGTAACGCAGATTAATCTCAGGAATTTTCAACGGTCACCCCCAGATAATTAATGCGCGGTACCGTCAAGTTATTGATGATGTCGGCGTTATCGAATTCGAGCGATTCAATCTCTGAAAACTGCTCATGCAGCTCTTGCCCTAATCTTGAGAAACTGAACCGAAGAACCGGACTAGTAACTGTTGGCGAGTAGTCGGTGTTCTCACGGAAAGCCGCGCTAATAAACTGCTCCACTTTCATTTTCAACGCGTCTCGGTCTTCCATCGTTAATGAACGAAGTGGCCAAACCCGGCAGACAATATCGTGAGTCGTTTCTGGCATGGCGAGGACTTGCAGATCATCACCATGTCCGTGCTGACCTTCGACACGGATGTACTCATTCAAATCCGCCAACATTTCTGCCGATGGTTCCCCCGTATCTAAAAGGATGAACGCGTTTGCGGTACCTGGTCCACGTGGAGCGTTATGCTCAAAATAGACATTGTCGTCGTTGATACCTGCGCGACTGGTGAGCAGCGAACGGTAGGCCGCATCAATGTGCCATCTTGCTACTGCGCTCCATTGGTTACGTATACGTAGGCGGAGTTCGTCATTACTCTCTTTGTCTGCCCCTGCTTCATTCAACCATTCGGCAGGGTTCGTCACTGCGCCAATACCCGGAATGGCTGTTGGTAAAATGTGGTAATACCCTTCACCTAGGTTGTAAGCCGCGCCCTCGTTCTCTGCCTCGACTTCTGCCATCACCATGGTTTCGTTTTCTGGCATCGTGGTATCAGCAAGCACCTTTACTCGGTAAATCGTGCCATTAATCGGTTCGGTCTGTACCCATGTATCTTTGGGAATAACCAACGCAGGTCCTTTAGCCGCAGAACGTTGAAAAGCGATCATCCCTTTGGCTTTGGTTGCCCCTTTGCGGGTGAGTTTGCATTGCCACGCCAACAGGTCGAGCCATTGATCAACGGCGGTCGCAACATACATATTCGGCAAGACATAGCCAACCAATAAAGTATTGATAAGCCACATCGTGACTTTCACGACCGTGGCTTCAATAAGGCGCCAAAATGGAGAGAACGGAGAGTCGTTTGAGATGATGGAACCTTCTTTGTCCATCTCCTCTTTGAGTACTTTCTTCCACCCTGCTTCATCGGTTGGGATACCCGATTGCTTCACCAGTTCGGAATAGTCTGGTTTTGGAATATCAGTCATTAACGCTCTCCGTTATTCACTATCTCTAATTGCAACTCGCCAAAGTCCATGGTGTCGGCAAATACGTAAATCGTGCCCTCGGTCGGTTCATCCAAACGCACGGTACCTGGTACCAATCGAACGTCTTCTTCAACAAGCAGTTCCAGCCTTGTGCGGATATCGGCTTTCTTTGATGGGCTTCGCTCAGCGATTAAATCCACCGCTAAATTGCTCTCGATGATGGCGTGTTTGATGTCTTGGGCAATAACCGCACGGTCTTGGATCAAGATTGGGTTGCGGCCTGCATCGAGCACCACATCCCCGTTCTCAATCAAAATGTCTTGGTATTGGTAATTCGCCATTAGCCTGCCGCCATTTCTATTTCACTCGCCATGTCTTGCGGGCTGTTCATGTAGGTTGGGTAAATCGCCACACCGCCGTAGTTGGTCGAGCTGGTTTGGTAGCTGGCAATGTTCTTGGCCGCACCACCGGGTTGAATGCGTGCACGAGGCGTAGCGCTTTGAACCGATTTAGATTTCACTTGAGTAGCGTCATCATCACCGCCGAAGCCTGGTATCCAATCAATGAGTCCTTTCACTGAGTCCCAAATTCCCGCTAGGCTTTGGGTAATCCAATTGAACACTCCGGAAAACACTTCCTTAATTGAGTTGGCCATTTCACCGATAAAGGCAAAACCACTGGTGTCGGTAAAGCCGCTCATAACCCATTGCCAACCTGCATTGATGAACTCAAACATCGCTCTGAATGGGAGTGTGATTAAAGTGATCGCCCCTTCGAGTACTTGGAACCATGTTGTGTCACCAAACGAGGCTTTGAGATCATCCCAGTAGTAAATCAGCGCGCCCACAATCAAAATGATTGGGTTAGCCGCAATCGCGATGTTGGCGGCAAGCATCGCGACACGTAGCGCTGCCATGCCTTTGGTGAGTAAGAAACTCACACCTGTAAACAACTTCATAGTGAGCATGTAAGTCGCCATGGCTTGCTTACCGACCCCCATCATTAAGGTAAAAGCACCACCTGCTGCGGCTGCACCTAAAATCGCCATGGCAGCAAAACCAATGTACTTGGTCAGGTTCGGGAACATTTCTGTCCATTCGATGATTTCTATCGCCCCATCGGCCAAACTCGAAATCACAGGCAAGAGAGAAGGCAACAACGCCGCACCAAAAGCAGTGCGAACCGCAAACACGCCTTGTTCGAGTCGTTCCCATTGGTCGGTCATTGCTCCAGCCATGTTAATGGCCGTGTTTAGGTTGCTGGCATCATTTAGCTTTTTAACGCTCGATTGAAGATCACCCGTTTTACCGATCAAGTCGGTGATGAGCAGCACGGCTTCATCCGAGCCGAAAGCTTGTTTTATCTGGTCGATTTCAAGCGAATCTAAATCACCGAACTGGTTGCGTAGTTTCGACATAATGTCGAACATGGGCAGCATTCTTCCGTTGCTGTCGGTAAACGACATACCAAGCTTGTCTTGTGCTTTGACAACACCGTTCATAAAAGCTTTGTAACGAGTCCCCGCTTCGCTACCCGTCATAGAACCTTGCAGCAGGCCAAGCACGGCCATTTGCTCTTGAATGGCTACACCGTGTGTTTTACCTAATGCGCCTACTCCTTTAAACGCATCCGACATGCCTTGACCCGTGGTTTTGAACATCTCGACAGATTTTGCGGTCATACCTGCAACTTGTTCAGCCCAGTTGTCTTTACCAATCCGATCGGCTTGGTCTTTAAAAACCGAGTACATGGTGCCCATGTAGTTGGTAATGGTGGCTGTATCTGCTTTAGTCGCAGCGGCTAAAATAGCCGAGCTTCTTGTGACACCCGCCAGTTCATCACCTGTCATATCTCCCATAGCAGATTTGATATCATACGAAGCCGCCACAAATTCAGTGGCCGACTTACCGTATTCAACCGAAAACTTCATTGCGGTTTGGGTAAGGGTTCTTAGTTGGTCATCGGCAACACCAAGTGATTTCACTTCACCTAATGCCCTGTCCATCTCAATTGCTGGCATCAAGGCTTGTTGCAATGCAAAGCCAGCACCCACCATGCCTGCCGCGCCAGCCATCATGGTATGAGTACCCTGACGGTAGGTATTGGTGACATCATTCAAATTGCGTTGAATATTGCCCAGAGGTTTAGAAATCTGGTCAATCAATCCAACTTGAAATCTGAGTGCTTCTGGTAACATCGTGTTCCTTATCAGCTAAACGCCCTGGCAACCCCATTGGCGGTCGCAGCTTGCATGTTTTCCCAATACTGACGCTCTAACCAAATTGCCCTTGCAAGGTTCTCTTCGCTGTCTGTCTCACACGGCAACCACTTACGGCGCCAGGTGAGCATTTGTTCGAGCTCGTTGGAGTCCATAGCCCGAACAAGGGCATCTATTTTTTTACTTTGATCTGTAGCTTCGGCGTGTATTCCTTGAGAACTTCACCCACAACCTGAATCGCTGCTCCTGGGTTCTCATTCGTCAATTCACGGAAGGCTTCTTTGCTTTCTTCTGTAACGGTGTTCATCAGAAAGTTATGCGCAGAGTTCACGATTTCTCCCTGTGCCAACGCGTTCATGTAGTCGTTGTAATCCGCTTCTGTTGGGACGAACGTGATATCTGCATCACCGACCGTTAGTACAATTTGCTTGCTCATGCTACATCTCTCTCTTTATCTAGCTTGGTTTCCAAACGGTCGAACCGTCCGTTAATTGAATCTTTCAAATCATCTACGGCTTCCCGTAGTTCGTGCTTGGTGGCGTACTTTTCAGCGACATCACCACGCAGTCGCTCAGTGGCTAGCTCATTGGCATGGATACGACGATCATGATCTCGGGCGGTGTTCTGCCCTTTATCCGTTCTGCCGAAAACCACATTGATGATGGCGATAAGCAGCGCTATCGTTGCCACAATCGCCGATATCCATGATGAATCCATCGCTATTCCTTCAGTGGCACTTCTTTCAAGCGTTTGCCTTGTAAAGCGTTGATGATGTCATCCACGGTTTCTTGCAGAACATCGTTTGTGCTCAGGCCTTTCAAGGTTTCCAAGCCCCATACCACAAGACGTGTGGCGAAGCGTTCAAGGATGATTGACCAACTGATTTGAAAGAACAGGCCTTTCAATACTTCCAACAATGTCTTGCCAACGATTCCAGTTATGAAACTCATGCTGCTTCTCCGATTAACGATTGATATGCCTGTAGGTAATCTTCTGCTGTTGCTTTACCTGCGCTTGTGTTCCAGTACTTCTTCGCGTACCGAGCCAAGCCTTCTAGGTCATCGGCTCCTGGCAAGGCTTCTGGGAACCGAATTAAATTGAGTCGTGCGGTTGCCACTGCGAACTCGGGTGAAATCACCATGTAACGAGGGTCTAAGTGCTCAACTGGGCAAAACATCGACAATGCATCCAACAAGTGAGGGCGGCTGCTCCCTAACCACTCGACAAGCCAGTTGAAGGTGGCAGGCTCCATTTGGGTAAAGCCCAATGCAGGACCACGTACTTGTTTTGAGTAAGTAAACTTTCCGGACTCATGGGCAATAATCATCAGGATCAGATTAATGGCCGCTTGAGTGTTCATCGTGCCTTTACCACCGGATGCCATATCTAAGTGGTCAAGGACTGGCTTCATGATTTTCTCAACAAAGAGCTTTGCTAAATGCATCGGTTCATTCGCTCCAATTCGCTTTGACACTGGGTGCAGTAGATGCAACCTGGTACTTTTTGGCGGCGTTTTTCTGGGATTGAGTCGCCACATTCGCCGCATTCATGTGCGCTTTCCCGTTTTTCAATTCGCTTAGACCTTGCCAGTTGGTTGGCAAGCGCCACTTCTGTGAATTGGGTTTCAATACCGCAGGCATGGTCGATAACATCTGCCATCATGCCTCCTTGTTATTGAACCAAATCTTCGGTTTCATCCGGACGTAGGTACGGCACACCGTTGATGCTGACAAAGTCTGGGCTTGTCACCTCGAACGGCAGCTTGTGAACTAATGCACTACCGCCATTCGAATCGGCATCAAGTAGGTCAGAGATTTTGATACGACATCCGAAGGCTTCAATTTTGAGCTCATCTTTATCAATCTTGCCGTAGAACAGCGCGTCAAAATCAGGCATTCCTCGCCAAGAGCCGGCTTGTTTCGCAGCTTTGCCTAACAGGTTAAATTGCTGCGTGGTCAGCTCCATTTCACCACTAGCCTCAACATCGCCGTCGACGTAACCATCTGGCACACCCGAGGTTTTATTGATGGCGGAGTTATCGGTAATCGATAACGTGACTTTTTGTGCTTTGAGCTTGTAGTCACCTAAGGAGAAATGCATGTTCTTGCCAGAAATTCTCATGGATTACGCCTCCAAATCTGTAGGGTTAGTAAGGTCAAGCGCGATGTTGACCACGATGTGTTTCGGGCAGTTATGAGGGCGAACCATCAAACCGATAGACACTTTGGTTTTGGTTACCCACTGAATGGTGACGTCCCCATCTTCTGGCGGCATGATTTCACCTGGGAAGGTAATACCGCCGACTTCTGTCATTTTCGACATATCACGCATATCTTTGCGAAAGTAAGTGCGGTTCAGCTCAATGCTTGCAGGCGTTGAGTTAAGAATGCGGTCGGCAATACGGCGGATCGCTTTGATACGCACACGGCGGTTAAGCTTGTGCACCGGGCGAACGTATTCGAGGTACTGATAATCGCCGCCTTTGGCTTCCAATGTGGTTGCGTCCGACCAGTACACTCCTTCTAAATCGGCGTACCATTGCGGCAGTGAGTAACGTGCGTCGGCTAGCGTTGCGATAGTGCTCATCTCTAATGCTTTGCCTGCGCTGTCCGTTGGCATGTCACCCAAACTCAAGACTGAACCTGTTGCGACACGCATCGGGCTGTCTGCTACCGTGACGTTTCGATCACATAGACGACCAGCAAGTACACCCACGTTATTGCCGTTAAGCTGAGGAACGGGCGTCACGAGGTTTGCAGAAACATCTTTCACCAGGTCAAGCATGGCGGTCTCGTACTCTGCCCACGTTTGGCCTGTATCAGGGGTTGAATCAATGCCCGCACAAGCGGCGAGGAAGAACACCCAACGACCAAGTTTGCTAGTCAGCTCGGTTGCTTTCGACTGCATGTCATCAAACTGAGTTTTGACCGTGACTGGGTCACAAATGGCAATGCCTTCGAATGAGTCAGTCCGGTTCGCCAGATCAACAGCGTCTTGCCACGTATCGTCTGCACCTAAGCCGACAATCGCACCCGTCCAGTTTTGTTTGCCGTTAAGTTGGGCGGCTTTCACATTCAGACCAAGTGCATCATCGGCAACAACTTCGTCAAGGTTGGTCATGTTATTAATACGGGTCACTTTGCCTTGCAGTTCGGCCTTGTCAGTACGCCCGATGAAAAGCACGTGACGTTCTATCTCAGGGATACCGCCTTGTGCCAAATTGAGATTGTTAACCTCTACCTTTCCGGTTGCCATTGGTTATTTCCTCTGTTTTGCCTGCTCAAATATCTTGATGAGCTGGCGGTTCACTTCACGTTCTTTACTACCGAGAATCTGACGCTCTGCTAATGGAATATCCCAACTGGTGATATTTGGCTGATTAGAGAGTTCTCGAATGAGCTGTCCTGCTTGTCCGTGGGTGATGGTTACCATCAACTCACGTAAGCTGGCTTTCTTTCGTCCTTTGCCGCTTTTTCTCGGTACCGTGTAACCCAGTTCTCTTAGCTTTCTCGCTTGCCCCTTGGTACAAGGTGCTGAGTAATCCGGTTTGCCCCATCGCTTTTGCATTTGGCGCTTGGTCATTTTTTGCTTTTGACCAAGGTGGTGCCTTGCTGCGATTTTTGCGGTTAACTTGTTACTCCAAGTCAAATCAAGCTGGTTGGCGTTTCTCACATAAGGCGTTAAGCCCTTTGCCATCCGCTTTAAAACCTTGCCTTTCCTCTTTCCTTTCTTTGGTTGCAGAGCGCGTCCGTTAACGTCTTTTTGGGAGCGAATGCGCTTTCTGGTATTGGTCGTTTCCCAACGGCCAAGGGTTTTCAGTATCCAGACTCGCTTTTTAGGTGGCAGAGCCAGCATGGCCAGCTTTTCCTGCATGTTGAGCACATCGCGCTCATTGACCTTAATTTGCGGCTTCATTCACCAACTCCGCTTCTTCTGCGGTGTAGATTTCAACGGCCTGCACTCGGTAGGTTTCCCCTCGCCAAGTAATCATTCCCGCTGGGTCAGGGATCAGCTCAATCGGCTCCATCATTTCCAATTCAATGGCAACGTCGGCTACCTCACTGCTGATCACATCAACCGAAAGGTCTGGGTCGCCTAACTCATCTTCATTACGCGTGGTGTCGTAATCACTGAGCCAACAGGCAACCAGAGCAAGTAAGCAGCGAGGGTCCAGAAGTCGGTGTGGAAACTCTTCAATACTGATCACTGCGTTGTACTTCCAGTGACAGGCGATATAACCGCCGTTTCCTCGATCTTCACCGTTTGGCACAATGGAGCCGTTTTCCTGCCAGGCATCAATTTTGTTATCGAGCACATTGGAATTCAGGTGACTGACGATGTAATCCGTCAGGTGTTCCAGCTTGGTTTTGTTGTAAGTGGTTTCGCTCATATCGAGTCAATCCCATTTGCACTGCGGCCAAGGAGCGCACGCACATCTTTGTTACTCTGGGCGAGAAAACGTGCCTCTTGTTCCGGTTCATCCGTTGCCACGCTTTCACCTTCTTTTCGGCGGTCTTGGGTCGCAAACTCTTTCAGCAGCTCGGCGTGAGCCCGACCATAAACCGCACGTTTGTAGAGCATGATTTTCGGATTGCTCAGCACTGGTTTTTCGCCACCGACAATCAGGTTTTCTAATCGTTCTTGAATATTCAGCGCGGCAATGGTCACCGCGTAGTTCAAAGAGTCGTTATCAAACGTATGGGGAACACGGCGTAAACTGCGAAATTCAGCCGTAGATAAATCCGGCCATCCTTCACCTGGTATGGCGATATCGACTGCACTGTTAACATTTCCGCCAAAGCTCATAACGGTCCCTTGATTAGTTAAATTAGGGCGCCTCTAGCCACTGGGTCGACGGTATCGAGTTAGCCGGTTAGCTTCTCTTACCTCACCAGCCGAGGCGCGGTGGCGTAGGAGTCTTTACAGATTCTTGCCTTCGTTAATGGCGCGAATACGGGCTTCAATCTTCTTAATTTGGGTACCCACCCCCACTTTGCTGTTCTTATCGTGCGCGTGTTGAAGCAGAGCCAAGGCTTTTTCTAGCGTTTCTACGTTGCCAACCGCTGTGGCTTGCGGCTGGCCTTCTTCATTTCGGATTAGGTATAAACCCGCGAACTTGTACCACTTGGCGTGAACCTTCTCGTGCAAGCGCCACTCTTTCTCGACCTTGTCGAACACCTGGGAGAAATAAGGCTCAATGGAATGACCACGTTCGGATTCTTTCTCCGCCCATGCCAACACTTCGTCAGCACAGAACGTCGGCCAGTCACGGCGGAAGTTTTCTGGCGTAGGCAAATCTAGCTCAATGGCTTTCATGCACCACTCAATCGCGGCATCCAGCTCTTTAATGTCGAATAGCCAAACCACCATGTTGGTGAAAATTGGGTTTTCGAACGCTTCGCCACTTTCTAAGTAGGCCTGAACATACGGCTTGTATTTCGGTACCAGCACTTCACGCTTGTGCTTAATTCGATCAGCGATGGCGTTAAATGAGCGCAAATACTTTCGGTCTTCTTCAAACTCAATCAGCTTGATGTGCAGGCTGTCGGTATCTGCACCGGAAACGACTTCCGGTGCAGACTGGTTAGCTTGCTGTTCAATGAGCTTTCGGCGCTGTTTTGCTAATGGGCTAACCATGCATTACTCCTTAAGCTACAAGCTCAACAACGGTGACAGACTCGATAGCAGCGAACTTATTAAGATTGCCGATTGCATAACCTTCCATACGGATGTGGTTTTGCTTGAAGCGAAGTGTGTCTTCATCGTTCTTTTGCTTGCGCCACTGCGTGCCTTCCTGCGTGAGTACTTGCAGGTTTTTGGTGTTGGTTACCCAAACCTGATCGGCTGGGAAGAACGGCGCTTGATAGGCTTTCTTACCTGCAATGGTTTTTGCCAGTTGTTGAGCAGCTTTGTGCTCGGTAGGCGTGTTTGCCGCTTCCAGTAAACGGTGCTGCTCTGCTGCGACCAAGTTTGAACCGACGAGAACCACAAGATCAGGGTCTTGGCGGTGCTCTGGCGCAATCGTGGTATTGATCAGGTCTTGAACCAACGAATCTAGGTTTTTGTAAGAATCCGCGGTTGCACCTGATGAGTCGAGTTGTGCAGAAGCAAGGACTTGGCTCGCTTTCTTCTCTTTCGCGATAGTCAGCCAACCTTTGTTGACATCCTGACCAAGTGGATTTGCGACTGGGTCTGTTACCGTTGCAGCCGATGTACCATTGAAACCAACACGTAGAATATCGAGAGCAAAACGGCGCGAGATGGCATTTTGCATCATCTTCAACCACTCATTTTTAGAGCCTGAGTTCGCCCATTGAGTCATGGTTTCCCAAAGAATGTGCGCGCCAGAGTCAGTTTTGACTAGTTCGTAGGTGTTACCGCTTTGGCCTACTTCTACGCTAAAGCGCTCATTGTTGCCGCGGCCTGTTGATAGACCGTCGTTACCAACATCAACAACCTGACCTTTGATTTGCTGTACAGGCAGCATCGCGATCATGCCCAAGAAGGCATCTGACTGCATAATTGCCTGACGCAGCTTAGTTTCCATTGGCGGCGTAAGGTTAAACATGGTTTGACCTGCTGACGCGCCTGCACTTGTCAACATAGTTGCAGAAAACTCTTGCAGGTATTGAGTTGAAATTGCGTTCAGCATTAAAACATCTCCTTAGCTGAGAATTTATCGTCAGCGCCAGAACCATCTGGTTCTTGACCCGGAACTTCTTTTGAAAGTTCAGCGAATTGGTTTTCGAGACCGTTCACTTTCTCGATTAACGGTTTTAGTTTTTCGTCCAGAGTGGCAGAGAACAGATCAACGCTTGTTCCCTTCTCTTCTGGCTCTGGCGTTTCTGTTTCGTCTTGCAAGTTGAACTCTTCTTTCAGTTCTTGCTTGAACTCGCCTTTGAATGCAGAAAACTGCTCTTGCAGTGCTGCTTTAAGTTGCTCTTCGGTCACGTCGGTGTCCTCTACTTTTGATGGAGTTTCTGGCCCTTCATCGCCAGAAGAGAAAAATTCATTGAATGCCGCGAAAAAGCGGTCTTTGCGCGTGAAACACTCAGAAAAATCGACTTCTTCCAATGCGCTGCACTCTAATTCGGTGGTTTCACCTGATTGACGAGAGAATTGAAGGAGCGAGGTACCTGTGGAGGCTGGGGAGTCAGTCGCAGCTAGGCCCATTAAATAGCAACGCCCTTCGCCCTTGTAATCGGGATTTGGCTCGATGGATGTGAACAGCTTTTGCTTTTTGCGGTTGGCTTCCAGCAAGTATTCGTTTGGCTCCAGCTTCGCGAATAGACGTAATTTGCCGCCTTCTTCTTCCGCTTTAAGCTCAACAACATTGCCCCAGTTTTCACCGTAGCCATAAAATCGACGGTGTTCTGGCCAGATTAGTGCGGTGTACTCTTTTGGGTCATAGCTTGCCGCCATTTGCTCAATCCAATCACGGGTAATTTTGCGCCCGTCTACGGTTGGCCCCTCAGTAGCAATGATTTTCCAGTCACTAATCTTTGGCATTTTGGTACTCAAACTTGTCATTCACATATCGGTGTGAGCAAACAATACGCCTTTGAATAACGGCTTTCAGCCACTTCAATTCCTACCAATTCGGATTTTGCCAAAACTAGAATTTTCAGGAACTTATCTAGGTCATCTGCAAGTTTTCGGCGCGTATGATGCAGCTATGGCATATTCAGATGAAATAAGAGAAGCCGCGAAAAAGCTTTATTTACGCGGTGTTCCTCCGAAAGAAATTGCAGCGCAACTGAACCTTAATAGTGAGCGCATCATTTATACCTGGGCGGAGAAATTCGGCTGGGCTTTGTTGCTTAATGAACTTTCTGTTGAGGAAATGATTAATCGCCGTTTGGCGGTGTTGATAGATAAGGATGAGAAAACCGATCAGCAGCTCAAGGAAATGGACAAGCTTATCGATCACCACGTTAAGCTGTTAAAAGCTCACGCTGATGCAAAAGCCAAAGTAGAGCGGCACCTTTCGCAAGGCAGCTCACCAAAAAGTGATGGTGACTCACCTAAGAACAGCAGTAACGGGAGCCGTAAAAGAAGCCGTAAGAAAAACAGCATTGAGCACCTAACAGAAGATGACTTTAAAGGCTGGCACGAATCTCTGTTCGAGTACCAGCACACGATGCGCAACAACATCAAACAGCGTATTCGTAATATTCTCAAGTCTCGCCAGATTGGTGCTACTTACTATTTTAGTGGTGAAGCCTTAGAAGATGCGATTCTGACTGGTGATAACCAAATCTTTCTTTCTGCATCACGCGCACAGGCTGAGGTTTTCCGCAGCTACATCATTGCGATTGGTAAAGAGTTCTTAGACATCGAGTTAACCGGCAACCCGATTATTCTTTCCAATGGCGCCGAACTGCGCTTTTTGTCCACGAACAGCAAAACCGCGCAGAGTTACCACGGCCACGTTTATGTCGATGAATATTTCTGGATCCCTAAGTTCGACGAGCTAAACAAACTAGCTTCGGCAATGGCAACGCATAAGAAGTGGCGCAAAACCTACTTTTCTACGCCATCGTCTAAGATGCACCAGGCGTACCCGTTCTGGACTGGTGACCAGTGGCGCAAAGGGAAAGACTCACGCGCCCACGTCGAATTCCCGACCTTTGATGAATTTCGAGATGACGGGCGACTCTGCCCCGACAAACAGTGGCGTTATGTTGTCACCATTGAAGATGCCGCGAAGGGTGGTTGTGACCTATTCGACATTGACGAACTGCGCGAAGAATACAGCGATGATGACTTCAAAAACCTATTCATGTGCGTATTTGTCGATGGTTCATTGTCTGTCTTTAAATTCTCTGATCTTGAAAAAGGCATGGTGGATACCGCTCACTGGCAAGACTTCAAACCAAATAACAAACGCCCTTTTGCCACTCGAGAAGTTTGGTTGGGTTATGACCCAAGCCGCACCCGAGACAATGCCTGTTTGGTGGTTATCGCTCCGCCTGTCGTAGCGGGTGAACGATTCCGTGTATTAGAAAAGCACTATTGGAAAGGGCTTAACTTCCAATATCACGTTTCAGAAATAGAGAAAGTCTTTCAGCGTTACAAAGTGACTTACATCGGAGTCGACACCACTGGTATTGGCGGCGGTGTTTGGGACTTAATTTCAAAGAAATACCCACGTGAAGCTCACGCCATCCACTACAGCAACGAAAATAAGAACCGCTTGGTAATGAAGATGATTGACGTCGTAGAAGCCAAACGCTTGCAGTTCGATGCGCAGCACAAAGACATTGCGATGGCATTTATGGCGATTAAGCGCGTGCCAACCGCCAGCGGTAACGCTATGACCTTTAAGGCCGAACGAAGCGAAACGACCGGACACGCCGATGCATTTTGGGCAATCTCTCACGCCATCATTAACGAGCCGTTAGATCATTCAACACCAACTAAATCAACCTGGGCCACTGCAGCATGACCGAGCAAATGAACACTTTAGTCAAACAAGAAGAACACGCGCCAGAGTCGGTCTATCACATCGATTCCTCACCAGAGTCCATCGATTCAAACAGTTGGATGACCACCTATTCAGATTTGTTTTACAACGATGGTGACGACTATTGGGAGCCTCCTATTTCACGCAGCGGCTTGGCTGATATCGCTCGTGCCAATGCCTATCATGGTTCACTGTTGATAGCCCGAGCTAACTACGTAGCCGGACGTTTCCTAAATGGAGGCGCTACCCGCCGCCGACATATCCAAGCTTTTTGCCGTGATTACTTCACCTTTGGCGATGCTGCTTTTCTTAAAATCCGTGACGGTTTCAAACGTGTGGTTCGCTTGCATCCATTACCTGGCATGTACCTTCGCAGACGCAAAAACGGCAATTTCGTCATTTTGGAACGCGACAACCAGCAACGCGAATATAAAAAGGAAGATGTTATTTTCTTGCCTCAGTACGATCCGCAGCAGCAAATCTACGGTTTGGCGGATTATCTTGGTAGCATTCAAAGCAGCTTGTTGAATAAAGACGCGACTTTGTTCCGCCGTCGCTACTATAAGAACGGCGCACACATGGGCTTTATCTTCTACGCCACCGACCCAAACCTTAGTGAAGAAGATGAAGAAATGTTGAAGCAGAAGATCGCCAGTTCTAAAGGCGTGGGTAACTTCCGCAGTATGTTTGTGAATATTCCGAACGGCAAAGAGAAAGGGATTCAACTGATTCCGGTTGGTGATATCGCCACCAAAGATGAGTTTGAGCGCATCAAAAATATTACCGCTCAGGACATTCTTGTTGGCCACCGCTTCCCAGTAGGTAAAGCAGGAATTATTCCGCAGGGCACGACCAGTTTAGGCGATCCAACGAAGATAGGCAGTGAATACGCCAAGGATGAGATCATTCCTGTTTGTGAGTTGATTATGGATGAGGTGAACTCAGACCCAGAGGTACCTAAGCACTTGCGCCTTAACTTCAATTTAATACATGGAGATACGGCCTAAACCCGCCCCAAAAACTGTATAAAAACACAGCCTTTTGACGTATGATTATTAAGTCAGTCAATAAGCCAGGTGTTTTATATGAGAGTGTTGTGCCCGGAGTGTGGAAGCAAAAGCCGTATCCAAAAATCCAACCGCTTAACCAACAGTCATTCAGATTTGTATTGCAGCTGCAGTGACCCGGAATGTGGACATACCTTTGTGATGAATTTGTCTTATAGCCATACGTTGAGCCCATCGGCAAAAACGACAAGCCAACTGGCATTCAACTTGTGTAAGGCGTTGCCGCCAGAGGCACGGCAACAGCTCAAACACCAACTATCTATGTTATAAATTACTTCGACATAAAAGCAGTACTCTCCGTTTCGCAAGCCATCTCGATAATACTCAAGATGGCTTTTTGTTTTTTGGAGTCCAACTGCCCTTTCGCATCCGCCAGTATTAAGCCTGCTATGTATGCACCTGCCGCTCGAGTTCGCTCTGTCGCCTCACTATTTGCTACACCATCAATGACGATTTCTAAAGCAGACAACATGATATCGTTTTGATTTTCATTCGACATATCAACACCCTTACTAATTACCATTGAAATATACTGTATATACATACAGGATTCTACAGTGATTTTTGGGCATGATTCACTCATTACGAATTTTGTTTAGCCATGTCTGGGACAATCTGAGCAGGCTGCAACTACCTAATATATGGACGCAAATCTAAAATTTCGTGACTGATTGACTAACTCGAGAATAGTCTATACTTGCTAGACGCTTAAGAGTTCGATAGTAGCTGATAACGGCTGAGTATTGTCGACATAGGGCATAATTTGACATCGTACTTGTTGCTCATGTTAATAGGCTCTAGTAGTATTGGCGCTCTCAAATCGGTTAAAAACACAACAAGATAAATCCATTCATCTTGTCAGTTTCTCTGACCTTATATATTTCAATGTACTAGGTGGCTAAATTTGCATATTGCAGCAGAGACCAAAGCGAACGGCTTGTTGGCTGATGTATTAGAATACATTACTACTGACACCCCATTGAACGAAATGGCAAAAGCTCGTTTTGTAAAAGCAGCAAAAGAATTGCCCTCGTATGAGCAATCTCTTTCTATTCTTGCTTTAATCTACACTGCATCTGGCGATAAAGAAAAAGCCAAATCTCTCTGCTTAGAGTGCTTGGAGGTTTTTGAACACCCAGCAACATTCAACAACTCCCTTACGACCTTAGCTATTAATGGTTTTCCTAAAACACTGCTGAGTTTAGCGTTAGATACTGTTGATAATGTGGAGCAATCAGGCTTGATTTATGCCTACGAGTTAATCGTCGATTGCTTACCAAATTATCATATCTGTTCGACTCTATTCGACGTTCTTAAGAAATGTAATTTCATTGAGGCGTACGAAGGTATGTATAACAGGTTATTATGTATGAAAGAAATCATGGACCATGGTCATAATACACTTCAGATTCCACTAGAAACCTTTGGTAGCGTAAGTGAGTTTGCAGCGCAAATAGTCGAGCAGAATCCACACCTAATTCTTAATAAATGCCGCATGTCTATTTCGCATGAGGGGGATTACATCAGTCTTGTTTATTTTGTTGAGATTGAATCTCAAGAGGTTCTAACTGCGGATTTAAACTGGGATTTAGGTGAAAAAATCATTGAAGCCAATTTGGATACGTTACCTTTAGTCGCTAGATTTGAGTCAGTGCGAGGAACAATGATCAAAATGAGAGAAGCATATGCCGGTTAAAGCAGAAGACTTTTTTGAGCAAGCCAAGGAACTTATGGCGTTAGAGCAAAACGAAATTAATATACGCTCATGCATAAGTCGCTGTTACTACGGTATGTACCATAAAGTGCTATCTATTCTGGATCACGAACAAATATTGTATCCCAATAAAGGCTATCACGGTTCACTAATACACTATCTTCAAACAGATGCAGCAAATGATGAAAGCCTTCCCTTTAACTCTTTAAAAGGGCTCGCTTATATGCTGAAACAAGAACGAGATCGAAGACAAGTAGCTGATTATGAACTTTCTGATACTCCTGATCTAGAAAGTGCGCAAGATTCTATTAGTACCGCTGAAAGATGTCTCCAGCGATGTGACCTACTCGTACAAGATAACTCAACATCTACTGGAACTAATCCTTAAGTATCACATCAACGGCCAATCATCTTCCATCTCTGGGAAGAATAACGGGTCTGGTTGTTGATACTCTTGCTGTTCTGGTTGGACTAATGCCTGGTCCCAATCTTCAAAATTCATCCAGCTATTGTTTTCTGCAGGTGTGCGGGTAACTTCAACCAGCTGAGCTGGACGAGCGTTGCGGTACTCATAGATCTCCGCTGCGCGGATTTGGATACTAGTCTCATTATCAATGCGTAAACTGCTGCCTTTTAACAGTGCTGCCAGTGCCGGTTCATCAATATTCGGCGGATTATTCGCCCGACTATTCACAGGGGCTAAAATTCTGGTTAGCTGATCGCTTACCGGTACCTCGTGATACTCCTTACAATTATTGACAGAACTCCGAGAATTAAACCCTAGGTTTCTAATATTAAATATAAGCAGAGCTCTCGCTCTGCTTTCTTTGCGGAAGGGCTGTTTAAAATCAAGTCATTCGTTAACTAAATGGATCTGTCAGATTAGAAGAGAATACGAGCCCATTAAGCTGATTTTGTTCACACATAGCCTTGAATCTTTCTGTGCAGTATAAGTTTCCGGCCCCTTCTAACCTCGATTTAAAAATCACTTTATCTTTCACATCATCATCAATGAATGCTAGAACCTCTAAACCATCAGGGCTTCCATATGAAATTTTTTCTACACACTTTGGTCTATCTTCTTTTCCAAAAGTCAGCGATGTATATAAATACCATTGTTCACCTTGATAGTTGACAGGTAAAAAATCCCCGCTTTCAGATAAGCAACTATTTAAAGCTTCATATGCCCTCGGCGATAAAACAAGATATGTTCGTAACCATAAACTAATATCAGGCAATACAGAGTTGTCGGTTAACACATCTTCAAACTCGACCTCTGAAGGCTTCCAAATATCTTTCAGTGATTTGTTTTCAACAGCCTGCAATAAGATTCTCTCAAAATAGTCGAAATCCCCCAACTGGGTAGCGATTTCATCTGGGCCAGAACATACCGACTGAAACTTAGTTAAATCATCTGTAATTTTATAAACCTTCATCATCCTTTCCAAACTTCATTCTTAGCTTCCAAGACCTCTTTAGGGTAGGTGCCACTCTTCAACTCCATTTTGACCCGAAGTAAGTTAGCCTCAAAGTGCTGTTTACTCGGAATACCCTTCGAAAATTTGGAACTAATCCAGGTTTCATAATTAAATGTATGGATCGAACGGTGAGCCGGAGACTTAGGTGCTTCCCAGTTAAAGTCCGTATGTTTCGCATAATTTGTTAACCAAACACCATTTACGGGCGCATTTATACCAATTTTATGCATGTGCAAATTTAATCTTGCAGCTCTCATTTCTGCTTTTCTAAACCTTCCCGAGCCAGGAATGATATGGTGAGGCTCATGGTTTTTAGTTGGTTTAGGCTCTCCTGCAGCGGTTAGGTTATTAGCTAGTTTCGTCGTCGGATGATGCTTTTCAACGAACAACTCTTTCGCATTTTTTTTTAAGTTTTCTGCAGAGTACGATTGCAACTTAGCTTGCATATCTTCAACTCGAGCATGAGCAATGAGTTCAATCCTCATCTTTTTCAAAAACCTCAAGTCTTGTGCTTCAAACTGCAATCGTTTTGCTCTTTGCTGTTCAGTTTCACCCGCAGGTGGAGCCACACGATACTTGCTATAGAAATCGTCGACTAACGCATCAAAACGATCTAAGGCCAACTCAGCTGCAGTTGGATTACTTGGGCGATTCGTTTTTCGTCCAACTATACTCAAATTATGCTTCATACTCGTATCCCTCGAACAAACAAAGCCGTTGGATAACATTCACATAACTGACGAGCAAATAATCAATAGCTTTTATGTGGGCTACCGCTCAGATTTTTATGCAAACAATAGCACTTAAAATCAGCTTTAAGAAATAACGAATCACTACTCTAGCCTTCAAGTTCTTATGACGGCACAAACCGGACTAACTCAATATTGGAAAAAGCCGCCCCTCGAGATAATCTGCCGTAATGCTATACCAATAAAAAAGCTCACTTTCATCAACTTCCATGTGTGGTATAGATTCATGTAATAGTGATTGCCAATAGGACTGATTCTCCTTAAATCGCTGATATTCAGATTGATAGAAGTGGCTCGCGTCTTGTTTTATATCGCTCAGGTCCAAACCTCTGCAATTCAATGACCACCCTCTTGCACCAGCAGCCCAAACCATAAACTTGTCTACTTTATCCTTAGCCAGTTCTCCTTCAAACGTAATGCAGAAGCGATTGTTCGTATTCACGTGCACTCCCCTGCTATGCAAGTTCTGACTCAGCTTTTCGGCCTGTTTTTCCAAACGGATGATTCTCTGATAAAGCTTGTTCTGATATTCCTCAGGTTTCTGCTGCTTTTTAGCGATCGCTTTGGCCTTGATAGTTTGCTCTTTGGCATTTCGTAGCTTGCGGATTTGCCGCTTAATTGGCTTTTTCCATTGCTCAAGTTTGTAGCCCAACTCCTTAATTATTGCAGTCATATTGCCAGCTTCAAACGAAGCAAGAGTTTCCCAGGCAGGAGCTCTTGAGCACTTCGCAATATTGTATCTATTTCCCTTGATTAGCCCTTGATCAGCATTTTCACCTTTCGCGGCATAGCCAACAGCCTTGATGATGTAAGAACCGGCGGCTTTTGGCTTTTTGATTCGCTCTAATTTCGCAAACCCATGCCCCCATATCTTTTCGAGTCGCTTGGCCCAAGGACTAAAGAGATGCTCTGGTACTGTCCAACGTAGCAAAATATGAACGTGTGGATTAGGCTCTCCATCTTCATTGGCTGGACACTCGGCTACCCATATGTAATGGAAATCAGTAGGTAAGTTAGTCGGCCCAACATCGCTGGGTTGAGCATGTTTAGCAACCTTATCCTGGGATAAGTCGCAGTACTTTCGTCCACTATCTTTGTCAACTTGGATGGTATGATCCGCAACCCAGCCGCGTTGATACATTTTCTTTGCGCCATCAAGAAAACGAGAGACTTCTTTACCTATCGTTGTCTCTAAGGTTTTTTCCATCGAGAACTCTTGCTTGGGCTTTTGTTTAAGATCGCAATACGGCCCGGCTATGACACTGCCCTGGTTCATAGCTTTAACACGCTTACTATCTAAGGTTGGAAACAGCCAGTATTCTCCACCAATATCCGTGATTGGTTGGTCAACTTTCTTTTCACCACGCTTAGGATGTACTGTCACCATGTTGCGCTTATAGATTATTGGATGATGCGACCCCATGCTGACACACTCACTTCCATCCAACATTCCACCGAATATGGCCATTCGTTGTGCCTTGGTGAAGGTCAGCGTGAGAAAAGTAGAGAAACCACCATGGCAAGCTGCAGTGTAAGCCCCTGCCTCAAAGATTTTAGAAACAGAACGGGACGTCAACTTTTCCGAGAATCTCTCACCACTGTTTTCCGAAGGCGCAGCACTAGATGGCGTTTCGGTTACCGCCTGAAACTTATAAGTTTCATTCCAAGACCGGTGCATTAGCTGCATTGAAATAGGAATCTTTTTAGGTTCGCCTTGTCCTCGTTTTCCATTCTGATTGAGAATGGCAGGTTTGGAGCGCTCGTTCGTTTCATACAAAGCATCATGGCTGAAGTTGGCGTCGGCATTGCTGATGATACTTTTAGGGCGTAGAGACTTGCTCAGACTCATCAATTGCTTAATTTGCTTGTCTTTTCTGTGGCGAAATTTCTCTGTCGGACTTTTGCGCCCTTTGACTAGCCTATACTCTTCGGCGATTCTCGCCGCCGCTTCGCGGTCGTGTTCCGAGAGATAATTTACAGATTTATAGAAGTCAGTTCGCTCTTGAAGATCTCGTTCGCGCTTAGACTTTCGATTGGGAACGCGGTCATATATCGCTATTTTTTTGACCATTCCACTATCTAGAAGTGCTTGTTCTTGGTCTGAGTAAATTTTGGAACCTAAAAAACCAGCTTTATAGCTGGCATCATTATTTTTGATTCGGTCAAGGGGCATCACTGCCCCGCCGATATAGAGAAGGTCAGACTGGTTCATACTCTATCCCTAATTTTTCTTTCGAAAACTTAACAAATAGTCTCTGTGTATCAGGAGACTTCAGAAAACCGTCGACCTCTTCGAGTCGAATAGTCATGGTTATGCCCCATCCTTCCGGCCCTGCAAAATATGCAATAGCACACTTTTCATATGTCTTTGTTCGTCCTTCCAAAATTTGAATGACATCATCACCGACAATAACTGAAGTGATCCTTTTATTTTTCATACCGCCTCCAGTTCTTGGGTCGTTACCAACATAAAGCCGCCTTTCCCATTGCCTTTGCTCAAAACGCCTTTGGATAAATGAGTACAACTGAGGGATACACACGCTTGTTCGATCGCTTGGTCTAGTGAGTCGAAGTCGCCAACCATTACATTGGCGACTTGTTGGGTGTCTTCATGGCGGATGATGCCGCCATCTGGGCAAAGCATTATTGCGGCTTATTGCATGAAGCTCGCTCCTGTTCTTCTAAGTAGCGACTCGCCTCTTCAATAAAAGAGCGCCCGCCTTCCACCGTTAACTCTGCATCGATAGTCGTGTATCCAGCAGAACGCGTAATCTCATATCCAGCTTCAATGCAGTCACAACACTCTTCCAATCGATCTTTCAACATTTCAATTAACTGCTTGGCTTCACTCGAACTATTACTCATGCTGCATCCTCCGATTCAATTTGATCACGGCGAACAGCAATGCGTTCAATCAGGTAATCTTCAATGTTCAGTAGCTCTTCAAGCGCACGCTCTTTATCAACCAACACAACGTTGTGAGCGTGATTCGTTGTGTTTTCGTCGAACACAATCACGTTGAGAAGGCTCATTTTTGATGAGTACTCGATACGAATACTGATGACGTCTGAGCTATCCAACGCCAAAGCGAACAGACTATTGATGGTTGTTTGGATAGCGAGTTTGTTTGCAACTTCTTTTAGATTCATCTTTTATGCTCCTACGCTAAGACGAAAAAAAAAGCCCCCTGTTACAGGGGCAAAGGCTTGGAGAATTAATGCGTACTACTGAATTGGCAATGCTTGAGGCGTCGAACGTCACCAAGATTGCGATCGAACAACGTTGCGATTTCTTTAATCTGTTGCATGCCGTTACGGATTTTTTGAAGCTCCAAATCATTAAAGCTTTCAAACTCTCGCACATGCTCCGAGGCTCTCAGATCACCGGCGACTAAAACCATACCGCGAAAGCGTGGTGGCATCGTGTTCCACAACTGCTTCAACTTGCCGCGTGTAGCGGAACCATTGAACAAAGCTTTACAAGCGGCAATGCTCTCGTTGGCGTTGGGTATTTGCTTTTGTTGTTCCTGTTGAATAGCTAACTGACTCATTGGCTCTCCTTAGGCTAAGCCTGGAAGTGGCGCACCGTTGGCGAGGAAATCTGTGCCCATTTGCATGAGTGGCTGAAAGCCGGTGGTGCGGTTTTCTAAATCATTGACGAACAAAACCAAGTTGCCGATGGCCGCTTGAACCTTGGCTATGGTTTTGCGTTTTTGACTGCGAGGTAAACGGTCTGCAATGCACATGTGCATTGCATCGCTAGACAGCTCACCTGAATATTGGCTGTTAAGTAGTGTGCGCTCTAAAAGGTTCTTCTCTTCGCCGTCTTGAGGTAACTGAACCGTCACCACACCTAGGTCAGCAAAGAGTGTGTTCACAATGGTGTAATCGCCGGATTCTTTGCTCAGCAATGCCAAATCCACTGGGTCCAACTTGTGCGGCTGTTCTGGGTTGAGCTTGTTACGCAACATTCTCCCAGTCAGGCCGATACGTGGAGCCAGCTTTTCCATATTGTGATTGATGGCGAAGTCGCAGCACGCAGCGTTAAAAGAATGCTGTTTGCGTTCGCGGAATCCGCACATAGCGATATTTGCGTCCATGCTCCACACTCTTACATGAAAGGCGGTACGAGAATGACAACCAACGCGAACACATTCAGCCACATTGGGCAGTGCGTTTTAGTTGGAATAAGAGAGGAAAAGCCCATTACTTACCCAAGCGCAGTAATGGCTTCACGTGCCGCCATTTCGTGCATAGCAACCATGTTAATCAGTGGTTTATCGCGGCGTTTGTCTTTTGGCTTGATGATAACGCGACCTTCAGTCACGTATTGCTTGATGGTGCCCATCGGCAAACCAGTAAGGCGAGAGTATTCTTCGTAAGTCACATATGGACTTAGTGGAGGTATCTTGTACGTTAACATGGTGATATCCTTGTATTTATGTCTATCTTCTTCGGTTGTCTCTTGCTTTGGTCGGCATGACAATCAATTTTCGAGTACAATATTGATCAACTTATATGGATAGTCAACAAAAAATATCAATTTTCGAGTACCTAAAAGGTGAGGAGTTTACTCAAACCTTGAAGGACTCTCTAGGGTTATCGACATTTGCAGAGTTAGCAGACGTGACTAATGTAAGTCGACAAACCATTAGCACATGGAATGCGCACAATAGGAACTCTCACGAGTTAGTTGTTCGTATTCATTTGAGGACAGGAATCCCTGTTCACGAACTAATTCTTCCAAAAGATTACCCTCTGACAGATCTCCACCACTCTTTTTGGGGTAATAAAAAAGCGCCTGAAGCTGAGGTGACTTCATCTAGTCCAGAGTTACAGAACCCTCAGCTAGCCGTCGTAGCGATTAAGAGCTTCTGCCTCACGAACGGTCAACTTGTGCCAACTGGAGAAATCCCATATGCACAGCGTATGTTTAACTCTTGGGGTTTAGAAGCCAGCAACACCATTGAAATCGAGACGAACGACGGCCGCTTTCTGGTAGATAAAAAACAGAACGATGCAGTAAGTGGCGAGTATTTGATTGATATGAATGGGCGTATGTCTATCAACCATATTCAACGATTACCAAACAAATTAGCAGTCGTGTTTGGCAACGCGACGGTTGAAGTATCAGAACAAGATATCAAAGTGATTGGCCGCGTAGCGGTGACGTTGGAGAAGAGATAATGCAGGACTTTCACGTAGGATTCGCTCTCAGAAACCATATTGAACATACTATCGATCAATTTCTTGACAAACCAAACGATACTTTGTCAATCCGTACCTTAGATAACCGTGATACCGGGTTTGATTGCAGAGTTTTTTTTCCAGATAATATAAAAAAGTGTGCAAACAAACTAAAGAAGTTAAACATATCAAATGAGGGTGTAATCCATAAATTCTCTAATATTGAGTCGCTAATAAACGTTGAAGAAATTAAGTTAGGTAAAATTGGAGCATCTGCAATTGAGCAAATATTAGAGCTTCCAAAACTAAAAAAATTAAAAATCAAAGAATGTAAATCACTATCTGAAAGACCTGACATTCTAATTAAAATATCTAACTTAGATGAAATTGAATTTAATAAAAAAATTTATAAAGAGCTATTAAAATCAAACCTAAAAATAAAAAAGATAACATTATTTACCATTAGAGATTTAGATGACCTAAATTTTCTTTCAGAATTAATAAATATAGGCACAAATTTTTCCGATATTACCATCATAATTGATGACGACCAAAAATCATTTTTTAAAGATTTTGACTGGTCAAAACTAAGTTACATTAATTCGTTATCTATTAATTCCGAAAATCTAGAGGTTCATAAATTTTTTATTGACAAACTGTCAAAAATAAAACCCCAACATCTAGAGTTAGCTTCTTGGAATTTCAAATCCGATGTTAATTCTACTCTTGATATCAGCCCAATTAAAGCAGCTGATTCTCTCATAAGCTTAACATTAGAGCTCTACAACTATAACTTAGAGAACACTGAAGTAATAAAAAACTTAACAAAACTAGAAGAATTGGATATTTCTTTCAACTTATATCAAGAAAATCTAGATTGTTTGGGGAAATTGACTAATCTGAAGACCTTAGCCATTGAATCTAAAGAAAAAAATCACAATTTCAACTTCTTAAAGGATTTAAATAAACTGGAGATTCTTTCCTTACATGTGAATTCAGATTCTCCTGACCTAGAAGTATTATCGAATCTATCCAGCTTAAAAGAACTTAATATTTCTGGTGTTTCTACATTTCCTTTAAAGTGCCTTTGCAAGTTAACTAACCTTAAAAGCCTCCATGTTAATGGCATGTTATCAGATGATAAATGTAAGTCTATTTCCTTTCCAAGTATTACTCACTTGACATTAACTGGCGACGAGTCATTTTCTAATATAGCTGCATTTCCAAACTTAACAAGCCTTGACGTTTTTTCAGAAAGCCAAAAAATTCTTGACTCTATAGAGCACAATTGTTCTTTAAAACGCTTAGCTCTAATAGGTAATATTGGAATAGAGAACTTATCCTCGATTTCGACGCTATCAAATCTTGAAGATCTTAGAGTTCACGGCAATACCTCTCTAGCAACCCTTGCTGGAATCGAACAATTAACAAAGTTATCTAGCCTGTTCATCGATAATTGTTCCAATTTGACATCAATTGAAAATATAGCATCCCTAGATAGTTTGAGGAGCATATTTTTATTTGACACTAGATCGTTGAGGATGTCCTGGCCTTTATCGAAAAAGTTATTCTTTGATAAAACAACTATTAGTACTAGCGGGATCACCTACTGCGAACATATACCTGCGGAACTAACCCTAATGGGTGACATTCAAAAAATTGAGTCATGGTATGAAGAAGTATTGACCCAAGGCTACGAATCTCCATCAGCGGTAAAGGTAATGCTTCTTGGTAATGGACGTATTGGGAAAACTCAACTAGCAAGAAGGCTGCGTGGTGAAGTATATGACGACACTATTACTAGTACCCATGGCATCGAAGTTTTCAATTTTCAAGCGGAGCATGATGGCAATGTTGATATTCAATGCTGGGACTTTGGAGGACAGGATGTCTACTTGGGGACACACTCTCTGTTCATCGATAATAGAGCTTTATACCTACTACTCTGGACTCCAGAAACAGAAAATACAGACGTAGTAGAGTGTGAAGAGATTCAAATACGCAACCGCCCTCTTAGTTATTGGCTGGCGTATCTAAAATCGCTCGCTGGGAAAAATGCGAATGTGCTGATTTGCCAAAGTCAGTGTGATGATGCTAGTAAGGATCAAACAGCCCCCATTCCACAGCCAACTCCAATTAGTAAAGTTCTACCACTTACTTTAAGCGCTAAATTAGACAACGGCTTAGATATATTTAAACCCCACTTTAAGCGTGCTGTAGATTTTCAGCGGTCTCAAAACGGTGATGTTTGGATACCTAAATCTTGGTTGAGAATAGTTGAAAAAATAGAGCAATTGAAAAAACAGTCCATTGATACTCTTCCTTACTCTGAATACTTAGAGTTATGTGAAGAATGTTATGTCCACGCCCCCGAAACGCTTGCTTCATACTTGCATCAGTCAGGCAAAGTTTTCTATCGCAAAGGGTGCTTCAACAATCAACTAATTCTGAATCAACAATGGGCACTTCAAGGTGTTTATCTATTGCTACATAGAGAAGATGCTATCCCGTATCTTTTGCGCATGGGAGGTACGTTTAATCAGGAAACTATAGAACGTTTGCTTTGGAAAAATGCAGAAAACAGTGAAGTCGGATACTTAGCTAGTGAAGACAAACACTTATTTATTGAAATGATGACGCAATGTGGTGCTTGTTTTAAAATTGACGATGATAGCTATATCGCTCCCGACGCTCTTCCTGAATTCGAAGTTAGTCAACAACGAATTGAACAAACTTGGCAAGGTGCCGAGCCTAACTACCACATCCGACTAAATTATGATTTTCTACATGACGCTACTATGCGTTATTTGCTTAGTAAAATAGGGGAGAATGCAAAATCTGAAGCCTGTTACTGGAAATATGGGTGTTGTTATTATGATAGCAAGCACAGAGCTAAAGTGCTTTTTAATTGCAGTCTGTTGACCGAACAGGAAAAGAAAGACTCTCAAGATTTTGTCAATTATGGCCAACCTGGTTACATCGATATAAAAGTACAAGCTGCGTCACCAAATCTGATTGAGCACTTGATCGATTCTATATTAAAAACCAAGCACTTAGATGCAAAAGCAACGCTCAAGTGGCTTAAAGGTGAACCAACAGAAAAAGAGGAAAGCCGATTGGAACAAGAAAAAAAAGAGCCGTTTGCCAATATTGGTGAAGGTGTCCTAGACCCTAACCGTAAACCAAACGTATATTTTTCATACGCTTGGGGAAAAAACGAAGACGACCCAAAACAGAAAGTATGTGATGACATATTCAATAAACTAAAATCGGATACCAGTATTCAGATTTTCCGTGATAGAGACTCTATGAATAGCGGAGATAGCATCGAAGCTTTTGAGAAAGAAATCGGTAAGGCCGATTTCGTATTTATGATTATTAGTGAAAAGTCACTATACCAATCATCACACTGCATGAATGAACTTCGTCTCGTTTACGAACGAGCACAAAATGAAAAGCAGGAGTTTGTTAGCAAAGTAATACCCGTCATTATGGACGACGCAAAAATCGACAATCCAATAGATAGACTAAAAGTAGTTAAAAATTGGACTCAGAAAAGAGACGAATTAGACAGCATTATCTCTGAAGTGGGTGCTGAGGCCGCTGGTGCAGAATCTACAAACCAACTGCAAATTATGAGATCCTTTATTAACTCCACTGCTAATGCTTTGACTTGGATAGCTGACTTGGTGATTAACAGAACTCCAGAACTTCAAGCTGAAACAGCTATATCCTTGCTTAAAACGCGCATAGAGCAATCAAAACAATAAATGATGCCAAGCGTTAGGAATCACGCTTAAATGCTTTGACATCTTTTTTAGCCCATTAATTTAAGCCACTCTAATTTTTGGGCTTTCTTGTAAGGACTTGGATACGTGTACCATGGGTAATCCAAAGGTAGACCACGAATATCCGGGAACAAATTAAGAAATTCCTCAGCTAACTCTTTAAGCACATAGTTTGAACCCCATGCCGCTGTTACGTTTTTAACCCCAGCACAATGTGCTTTTAGTTCGCATTGCCTATTTGTGCTAACCAAGCTGTGTGGACTTGTGCTATCAAGTTTAAGTGCCTTATTAAATAGATTTGAAAACTCCCTACTGTTGCCGGCTCGTAAATCCGACAAATTCAAAACTCGTACATACTTCCAGTTACGATTTTTCATCAGACGCATAATTTGATACTGAGCATTATCGGGATTCGCTGGGATCAAATCTTTATCCCACTTACTATCCTTAATTTGTGAAACTGTAATAGTAGCAGGCACATAATCGGGGTTTTCTGGTTTAGAAGATCCCGGATTCATCATTACAACTACTGCACACGGCTTAATATTAGGGGAGTTGTCTAAAGAATTTGACTTGATTTCTAATACGCTACGGCATGGAAACATAACATTTTTAATTACTAGATTATAAAAATATCCTGTTACGGAAAATTCCTTTTTTAACTCTTTTGCGTATATAAATTCCATTATTTCTCCAAAACATAACACTTTGTAAAAGGGTGAGCACCGTTAAGCCAAAGCCATTGCAAACAAAAATAAACACTAAGCGCAACGTATAGTAAAAATACCACGCTTAGCGAATCTCTGTTATTCGGTTAGTTAAGTGTTACCCTCTAGGCCTACGCTCATCATCATTTGGCCCAAATCCTGACGAACTTTTTCCAGAACTTATTCCTTTTGCAATAGCAAAACCTGATACGGCCGAAAGTATAGGAAGCCCAGCTTCCGCACTGATGGTTTTAGTTAAAAGCAAAATAGCTAAAACTAATACGATAAAAATAGCTAGAACAACCTGGCCATAAATTGCCCAAAACTCATTTCTTCGCTCACGATGATCAGCATATGTATCGACAAGCGCTTTTAGCTCATTATTAGTTGGTTGATTATTTAACAGCCTATCGAGGACCCAGTGTTCCTTTACCCTACAAGAATCCCAACAAGTCTTGCTGTATACGTGACTCCCAAAACGATACAACACTAAAAGTGCAACAATACCTAATAGACCTACTATTATTGACAACCAAAAAACTCCATCGTTAACCTCAAACACCATCGAATTATCCATAATATCTCCTGACACTTAACTTATTAAGCGACACTAAACCGCTTTCTATATCTTCATGATGCAATCTTTTATATAGCACTTCAATTAATAATCAATAGGTTAATAACAGTAGGCGATTCAATTGCTAAATTGTACGTATTTCTAGAAACGCTAACTGCTAAAATCTTTCGACAAACTTGAGGAGCGTCAACTCACATCACCAATCGATTCTGTCGTGCCTTAGTACCATATACCAACCATATTTTTGTCATTCTTGTTCGTTCACTATCAACTTAAACATTGCAAAATCTCTGACTTGAAAATACTGTATATAAAAACAGTCACTTTAATATCAGCATGACGATACGAAATCTGAAAGACGGCAGCAAAAAACCTTGGCTTTGTGAGTGCTACCCGCAAGGCCGAGCTGGTAAACGCGTCCGTAAACGCTTCGCTACCAAAGGTGAAGCTACGGCTTTTGAGTTTCATCTAATGAAAGAAGTGGATGACAAGCCGTGGTTAGGTAATAAGACTGATCACCGTCGATTGTCTCACCTAGTCGAATTGTGGTTTAAGCTGCATGGCAAAAACCTAAAATCTGGTGACCACACTCGCTTACGCTTGGAAAGCATGGTTTCAGACTTAGGCAATCCTATTGCTTCGTACCTTAATTCAAAGCAACTCGCGACTTACCGTTCTAGCCGTTCTAACAAAGGTCGTGGCCAACAACACAAAGAACTTTCCATTGCTTCGAATAATGTGGATTTTGGGTTGCTCAAAGCGTTGTTCAATAAGTTGATAAAGCTTGGAGAGTGGAAACTACCTAATCCAGTTGATGGTATTGAGGCAATCAAAAAGCCGGAATCGGAGCTGGCGTTTTTGACCGAACAAGAGATTCGTCACTTGTTTGAAGTGGCCCAACAAAGCCCGATTGGCGATGAGCTAACAAGGATATATAAAGTTTGCCTAGCAACTGGTGCACGTATCAGGGAAGCGATTTATCTGAAGGGTTCTAACCTGACAAAACACCGCATTACCTACAACAATACCAAAGGAAAACGAAACAGAACGGTACCGATTTCTGAAGAGTTGTATAACCAAATCTATAAGCCAACCAATGACCGCCTTTTCACTTGCGGTTACGGCGTGGCGTACAAATGGCTGACTAAAGCCCTTCCCCATTTACCCAAAGGCCAAGCCACTCACGTTTTACGTCATACCTTCGCGAGTCACTTTATGACTAATGGCGGCAACATTCTCGTATTGAAGGAAATCCTCGGCCATCAGCATATCGATCACACGATGATTTACGCTCATTTTTCGCCAAATCACCTGAGTGATGCCGTACGTTTCAACCCACTAACAAATCTTAGTATCTAGTCGCCAATTATGGCGACAAAATGGCGACAAAGGTCAGCTTTTGTCGTTATTTATAGGTCACAGTCAGATTGATGAATTACTTATACTCTATGTATAGCAAGGGATAGCAACGATTAAGAAGGTTAGGCAAGGTGGCGACACATAATAAAGCTTTATGTTCATTCCACTAACCTAAAAAGAAAAAGGAGCCAGTACGGCTCCTTCGTATTCTATCGCTAAATGTAAGTATTTACGAATTACTCAGCTTGATCTTCAGCGCGCGCTGCAGCTTCTTTGATTAGAGGCTGAAGTTCACCTTTTTGGAACATTTCTAGAATGATGTCGCAACCGCCGATAAGCTCGCCTTCAACCCATAGTTGAGGGAATGTTGGCCATTGTGCGTACTTTGGTAGCTCAGCACGGATATCTGGGTTTTGCAGAATGTCTACGTAAGCGAACTTCTCACCACATGCCATTAGAGCCTGTGACGCTTGAGAAGAGAAACCACAGCTTGGCAGTTTCGGTGATCCTTTCATGTACAGCAGGATTGAGTTTTCAGAGATCTGCTGTTTGATTTTGTCGATAGTTTCCATCGCTTCCTCATTCATGGGTTTGAACTTTGTTTATTTGCCACATTCTACTCAATAACGACAGAATAAAAACCATATAATTAATAAGGCTTAAATTCAGGTTGCTTGATGGCGAACAATTCAGCACTTCACAGCCGCTAACCCCTTAAAATATTTTCATATCGGGGTTTTAATAAAGTAAAAACTTGCTAAAATACTTAGCAAGTCAGCCTTAAAGGCTACATAGCTATAAAAAACACTGGAAGCAATCGAAAGGTCATCCTTTCAAATCAATGGAGAATCGAGTAATGGCATTTGAACTACCAGCTCTTCCTTACGCGAAAGACGCACTAGAACCACACATCTCAGCAGAGACTCTAGACTACCACCACGGTAAGCACCACAACACATACGTTGTTAAGCTAAATGGTCTTATCCCTGGCACTGAGTTCGAAGGCAAAACCCTAGAAGAGATCATCAAGACTTCTACTGGTGGCGTATTCAACAACGCAGCGCAAATCTGGAACCACACGTTCTACTGGCACTGTCTTGCTCCAAACGCGGGCGGCGAACCAACTGGTGCAGTTGCTGACGCAATCAACGCAGCATTCGGTTCTTTCGAAGAATTCAAAGCGAAGTTTACTGATTCAGCAATCAACAACTTCGGTTCTTCATGGACTTGGCTTGTTAAGAAAGCTGACGGCTCTCTAGAGATCGTTAACACTTCTAACGCTGCTACTCCTCTAACAGAAGAAGGTACAACACCACTTCTAACTGTTGACCTGTGGGAACACGCATACTACATCGATTACCGCAACGTACGTCCTGATTACATGAACGGCTTCTGGGCACTTGTAAACTGGGACTTCGTAGCTGAGAACCTAGCGAAGTAATTTTACTTCCCCCTAAGTTCAATTTAGTCTTATTTTAAAAGCTCGCTGAACCAGCGAGCTTTTTATTTTTCGCTTAAAAACTCAATTTAATCTCTTCTTTTTCCTAAAGTTCTTCTCAGACACGCCGTTAAAATGGCATCGAGCGAGGAACATCATGCAAATTCATACTTTAGACAAAGCGGCAATTATTAACGAACTTCAGTTCGGCAATGGTATCAACCATGCTGTCCACGAAGGACGTCGTGCTGATTTTGCACTGATTTTGTCGATGTTTTCTAACGATGTACGCGACGTTGTACCTGTAGAGGAAATCAAAGAAGTAGCCACCAGCGAAGATATACTCCGTCAACAACTTGAATTGTCAACGCCTCAAGCTCTTCGTTCTGATAGCAGCAGCTATGAGCTAGCAGCACAGCAAGCAAAACAATTCCACGGTGCAGGTCTACCCTCAGCGAAACTGAGTCACTACTTGAAACCTGACGCCCTGACCTACTTGCCGGAAGATACGTTTAATCTTCCTGAAGACGTTTATCACAACCTATCCGGTCATGAGCGACGCAAATTGGGCGAGCGCAACAAAAACCTCATCCCAGATGCAGGGCTATACAATCAACTAGTGACGGCTCAACGTCAGTATCAAATTCAACTGCAAGTATAGAGATCATTGTTCAACCAACAGCTTGCAGTATCCACAGTCAGAAATGTGACGCCTTACAAATTACCGCACAATAGTCCTCATCCAAAAGCGTTAGTTTGAAGTCTTTCACACTGAGCCTTTCTAATTTCAACCATGCTAATAGCACAAACCACTGGTGTATTTTTTTCACACACGGATACAGTGAAGGTGTTATGGATATTAAAGAATCAATTATTCTCGTCACGTCTGCAGGTTCTGTTATAGGAAGGACTTGTGCTAGTCACTTTGCTCACCTTGGAGCGACGTTGATTCTTTGTGACCAAAACTCTAGCGCTCTAAAAGCGAGCTATGAGCAGATTAGTGCCTTCACAGATAAAGTCTATGCGATGAATGTGTGCAGTGATAACACAACGTCGATTAACTTACTGTTTGATCAAATAGAATCGCAGCTGCGTGCGACACCAGACGTGATAGTCAATTGCTGGACGAGCTCTCCCATGCCAGGCTTGATGGCTCCCGAACCTATGAGTACTTACATTGATCACTTGTCTTCTGCAGCACGTTTCCTCTACACCTATGGCCAAGTGGGAGCCGAACGATTTCGCGCTAGAAATAAGAAAGGGGTAATTGTTAACGTCATTTCCCATGACAGCCATGAAGATTTAACGGGAGTCGAAAGCATGGCTGCTTTGGTGTCAGGTTTTACTCACAGTTGGGCAAAAGAGCTCACTCCATTTAATATTCGGGTTGGTGGCGTCATTCCTTCGGTAAACCATACAAGAGAAGAACTTAACGAAAGACACTGGGCCGAGATCCAAGATGAATTGGTTCGCAATACCGCATATATCGTATCAAATGAGTATTTTAGTGGCAGAGTGGTTGCTACAGAAGTATGAATGGACAACGTGTTTGTTGCGTAAACGGATCGCTATTACTCAACTCTTTCAACAAAAAAAGCCCCAGTCAAATGACTGGGGCTTTACTTTTTCCCGGTTAAGGTTTCGTGCTAGCGAAAACCTTACTCACACGACTCTTAATTACGCGTCAGCTTTTTCTTTCTTTGCTTTAGGCGCCGCTTTCGCTGCTTCTTGGTCTGCTTTCTTCTTGATAACTGTTGTACCTTCGAAAGTTTCACCTTCAACGAATGCTTTACCGTAGTAAGAAGCCATTAACACATCTTTAAGTTCGCTAATTAGTGGGTAGCGAGGGTTCGCACCAGTACATTGGTCATCGAACGCTTCAACTGCTAGCTCATCAAGTTTCGCGATAAAGTCTGCTTCAGCTACGCCTGCCGCTTGGATAGACATTGGGATGTCTAGGTTCACTTTTAGCTCATCCAACC
This sequence comes from Vibrio sp. 1CM7H, assembly GCF_023161645.1. Taxonomy (NCBI): domain Bacteria; kingdom Pseudomonadati; phylum Pseudomonadota; class Gammaproteobacteria; order Vibrionales; family Vibrionaceae; genus Vibrio; species Vibrio sp. 1CM7H. Next base: position 539,228 of record NZ_JALNTV010000003.1, on the reverse strand, counting down.
ATGCTAGTAGACGTTCAATTTTCTGAGCAGTACGGTCACCAGCTTGGCTTAGACCTAAGTGGTCAGCAACTTCAGCGTAACGACGACGTGCTTGTGGGCGGTCGTATTGAGAGAACGCTGTTTGTTTAGTTGGGTTATCGTTCGCGTTGTAACGTACAACGTTAGAGATAAGTAGTGCGTTTGCTAGGCCATGTGGAATGTGGAACTCAGCACCTAGTTTGTGCGCCATTGAGTGACAAACACCTAGGAATGCGTTAGCAAATGCCACACCAGCGATAGTTGCTGCGTTGTGTACTTTCTCACGAGCGATTGGGTCGTTAGCGCCGTTCGCGTAGCTTGAAGGTAGGTATTCTTTTAGCATCTTAAGTGCTTGTAGAGCCTGACCATCAGAGTATTCGTTCGCAAGAACAGATACGTAAGCTTCTAGAGCGTGAGTTACTGCATCGTAACCACCAAATGCTGTTAGAGACTTAGGCATGTTCATCACTAGGTTAGCATCAACGATAGCCATGTTTGGCGTGATTTCGTAGTCAGCTAGTGGGTATTTAGCGCCAGTCTTGTCGTCAGTAACAACCGCAAATGGTGTAACTTCTGAACCAGTACCTGAAGTTGTAGTGATACATACAAGCTCAGCTTTTTGACCCATTTTAGGGAACTTGTAAATACGTTTACGGATGTCCATAAAGCGCATTGCTAGTTCTTCGAAGTGAGTTTCTGGGTGCTCGTACATTACCCACATGATCTTCGCAGCATCCATTGGTGAACCACCACCTAGCGCTAGGATAACGTCTGGTTGGTAGCTAGCCATTTGAGCCGCACCTTTCTCTACTACAGAAAGCGTTGGGTCAGCTTCAACATCGAAGAATGTTTGAACTTCCATGCCTTGAGCTTTAAGTAGGCTTACTACGTCATCTGCGTAACCATTGTTGAATAGGAAACGGTCAGTTACTAAGAATGCGCGCTTCTTACCTTCTAGGTCGCCTAGAGCAATTGGAAGGCTACCACGACGGAAGTAGATTGACTTAGGTAGTTTATGCCACAACATGTTTTCAGCTCGCTTCGCTACAGTTTTCTTGTTGATTAGGTGTTTAGGACCTACGTTCTCAGAGATAGAGTTACCACCCCATGAACCACAACCTAGAGTTAGAGAAGGCGCAACGTTGAAGTTGTACAAGTCACCGATACCACCGTGAGTAGTCGGGATGTTGATTAGGATACGAGCTGTCTTCATCTTATCACCGAAGTAACGGATACGGTCAGCGTTAGTATCTTGGTTAGTGTAAAGACCAGATGTGTGGCCGATACCACCAATCTCAACCATAGTTACCGCTTGAGCAACCGCGTCTTCGAAGTTGTCAGCACGGAATAGACCTAGAGTTGGAGATAGTTTCTCGTGAGCGAATGCGTCATCGTGAGACACTTTACCTAGACCTTCACCAACAAGGACTTTCGTGTCTGCTGGAACTTTAACGCCTGCCATTTCAGCGATTGCCGCTGCTGGCTGACCTACGATTTTCGCGTTTAGCGCGCCATCGATAAGAAGAACTTTACGAACTTTTTCTGCTTCTGCTTTGCTTAGTACGTAAGCTTTGTGAGAAGCAAAACGCTCTTTTACTTCGTCGTACACTTCATCAACGACGATTGCAGCCTGCTCAGAAGCACATACTACGCCGTTGTCGAAAGTCTTAGACATCAGGATAGAAGCCACTGCACGTTTGATGTCAGCAGTTTCGTCGATAACAACAGGAACGTTACCTGCACCTACACCGATTGCTGGTTTACCAGAAGAGTAAGCTGCTTTAACCATGCCTGGGCCACCAGTTGCAAGGATAAGAGCAATGTCATCGTGTTTCATAAGAGCGTTAGAAAGCTCAACAGAAGGTTGGTCGATCCAACCGATGATGTCTTTTGGTGCACCCGCTGCTACTGCTGCGTCTAGAACCAGTTTCGCTGCGTCGTTAGTCGAGTTTTTCGCACGTGGGTGTGGTGAGAAGATGATACCGTTACGAGTCTTCAGAGAGATTAGAGATTTGAAGATCGCTGTAGATGTAGGGTTAGTCGTTGGTACGATACCGCAGATGATACCTACAGGTTCAGCGATAGTCATAGTACCTAGGTTGTCATCCTCTTCTAGGATGCCACACGTTTGTTCGTCTTTGTATTTGTTGTAGATAAACTCAGAAGCGAAGTGGTTCTTGATTACTTTATCTTCAACAATACCCATACCAGATTCTTCAACCGCTTGTTGAGCTAGCGGGATACGGGCTTGGTTAGCTGCAAGCGATGCTGCACGGAAGATTTTGTCTACTTGCTCTTGAGAGTAAGTAGCGAACTCTTCTTGCGCTTTCTTAACGCGAGCAATCATTGCATCTAGTTCAGCCATATTAGTTACAGGCATAGGGAATCTCCTAAAATTAACAAATATTAAAAACTTTTTACTAAGGCTATTACTTATCGTTTTTACTGTTTATCAGTCACTTAGAAAACAAACGTCTTAGTAAATTGCTTTCAGGACTGAGTATAATATTTCAGAGTGTAAAAAAAATTGACTTGGATCAGTTCTCACGACCTAAATACCACCAAAGTGGTGCCCCATCACACTAAAACGACATAACTCACTGATAAACAAATAAATTAATCTTCACTTTTTATTGAACAAAAAAGAAGCAAATAGACAAATAAATAAAAGAAACTACAACAACCTGTAAAAAAGTTTCATTTTTAGCCAACAAAATTACATGTAGGCCCAATTCCTTGTGCTACTGAGAGTATATCGAACCGAATACATCTCTCTACAAACCACCTTAGTTTTTATCAAAAGTGTGCGAATGTTAACGTTTATGTAAAACAGCACGCTTTGACAGCAACTTTATACGCAACAATTCTTTTCCAGATTAGATACAGTTTATTAAAGAATTAGTTTTTCTCACTAAAACAGTAGGAAATGCGTTAGTTTTTTTCATTTCTTCCAACCCAACTTTTGCCTTACATTACGCCCAAATTACCCCTTCTCCTTTTCACTAATGTGAACTTTAATGAGTACGCAACATGCAAACTTTTGAACTTGCTATCTTCTTGCAGTTTTTTCTTGGTTTGGTCGCCGCAGTAAACCCTGTTGGTATCATGCCTGTGTTTGTGTCACTAACCGGACATATGACACCAGACGAAAAGCGCAATACGGCAACCACAGCGAACGTGGCTGTTGCGATCATCCTGATCATTTCGCTCTTTGCTGGCCAGTTACTATTAGATATGTTCAGCATTTCTCTGGATTCGTTTCGTGTTGCAGGTGGGCTACTGCTGCTTAGCATCGCGTTCTCGATGATGAGCGGTAAACTGGGGGAAGATAAACAAAACAAACAGGAAAAATCAGAATACGTGAGTCGCGAGCAGATCGGTGTTGTTCCTCTTGCGATGCCGCTAATGGCAGGACCAGGCGCAATCAGTTCGACTATTGTTTACGGTGCACGCTACCCAAGCATGTTTGATACGGTAGGCATCAGCATTACAATTGGCTTGTTCTGTCTATGCTCGTGGCTGTTGTTCCGCTCTGCCCCACTGATCGTGCGATTTTTGGGCCAAACTGGTATCAACGTCATTACCCGTATCATGGGTTTGATATTAGGCGCATTGGGTATTGAGTTTATCGCCAATGGTTTACGCAACTTATTTCCAGGATTAGCCTGAGTTTCTATAAAATTGTATGATAGAGCGATTCAACAATGGATCGCTTTGTCATGACGACTGACTCTCTCAAACATACTCTTTATGTCACCATTTTTGGTACTCATACCAAAGCTGGTCGAACCTTCGATATTGCACTCATTATCGCGATTATCAGTTCTCTAATCGTGCTGGTATTAGACTCAATACCATCCGTACGCGCCGAGTGGGCAAAAGAGCTGAAATACTTGGAGTACACTTTTACCGGTTTATTCACTATTGAATATTTTCTCCGGCTTTATTGCTCTCCAAAACCAGCCGCCTATGCGAAAAGCTTTTATGGCATCGTTGATTTACTCGCGATTTTACCTACTTACTTAGCACTGTTTTTCCCTTCAGCCTCCTTTATGGGCGTAATAAGAGCACTGCGAGTCATGCGAATATTCCGCATACTCAAGTTGGTCCGCTATCTTCAAGAATCCAACATCCTCTTACGCTCTCTACTGATGGCGCGCAGAAAGATTTTTATCTTCTTTAGCTCTGTCGCCATTATGGTCACGATCTTTGGGTCGTTGATTTTTGTCATTGAGGGGCCTGAAAACGGATTTACTAGCATTCCGAAAAGTATTTATTGGGCTATTGTGACCATCACAACGGTTGGATATGGTGACTTGGTACCTCAAACAGATCTCGGAAAAGGGCTTGCCTCACTCACCATGTTGTTGGGTTATTCAATTTTGGCGGTCCCTACTGGTATTTTCACAGCAGAGCTTCACCAAGAAATGCAATCGCACAAAGTATTAGTGAAGTGTCCGAACTGTTCTCACGCCGGGCACGACTCTGATGCGACTTACTGTAAACACTGTGGTAGTGAACTGGCCGATCCTGATAAACGCGTTGTTCGTGGAGAAGACGAAGCATAAAAAAGAGCTCCCTAGGGAGCTCTTTTATTTTGTCATCAAACAAAGATTGATGTGATTATGCTTTCTCAGAAAGAATAATGCGTAACGTACGACGCAATGGTTCTGCTGCGCCCCATAGTAGTTGGTCACCAACAGTGAAAGCATTTAGGAAGTCATCACCCATTGCCATCTTACGTAGACGACCTACTGGTACGGACATAGTGCCTGTTACTTTTGCAGGTGTAAGTTCTTGCGCAGTAATGTCACGATCGTTAGGAATCACTTTAACCCAGTCGTTATGAGTGGCGATGATTTCTTCGATTTCATCCATTGGGACGTTTTGCTTAAGCTTGATAGTGAGTGCTTGAGAGTGACAGCGCATCGCACCAATACGGACGCAAGTACCATCGATTGGCACAGGCGAGCTTTGTGAGCCCAAAATTTTGTTTGCCTCTGCGCCCGCTTTCCACTCTTCTTTACTCTGACCGTTATCACGTTTCACATCGATCCACGGAATAAGCGAGCCAGCTAGTGGTACACCGAATTTATCGGTAGGGAAAGAACCGCTGCGCATTGTGTCTGCAACTTTTTTATCAATATCTAGGATAGAGCTTGATGGGTTTGCAAGTTCGGAACTTACAGAGTCATTGATAACGCCCATTTGCGAGATCAGTTCACGCATGTTTTGCGCGCCAGCACCAGAAGCGGCTTGGTATGTCATTGCGCTTGTCCACTCAACAAGGCCTTTTTCGAATAAGCCACCTAGACCCATTAGCATTAAACTAACCGTACAGTTACCACCAACAAATGTGTTCGTGCCACCGTGGATGCCTTGTTGGATTTGCTTTAAGTTCACAGGATCAAGCGTGATGATGGAATCTTCCGCCATACGTAACGTAGATGCGGCGTCAATCCAGTAGCCTTTCCAACCGGCTTGTCGAAGTGCTGGGTAAACTTTTTCTGTGTAGCTACCACCTTGACATGTAATTACCGCATCAAGCTGTTTTAAGCTTTCAATATCATACGCGTCTTGCAGTAAGCCTGCGTCTTTTCCTAAGTTAGGAGCAGGAATACCAACTTGAGAAGTACTGTAGAATACTGGTTCGATTAGGTCGAAGTCTTTCTCTTCAACCATACGCTGCATAAGGACTGAACCAACCATACCGCGCCAACCAACTAAACCAACTCTCATCGTATTAACTCTCCATGTATTAAAAAACCTACCCCATAGTTAATTTTTCGCATCAAAATCTCAACCCCTATTTTGTAAATAAGCCTATTTTTTAACCTTTTCCTATGAAAATTCGTGTTAAACGAGATTTTTTAGTGTTTGGTTTGCGATTTCGGCCATTTTTCAAGTAGGGAAAGCACTGTTACTCCAAATTGGTCTTACCACTCAGTGATAAAATAACACATGAAGCACAATAATTTCACATTACACAACATTTAAAACCAAAAAAGTTAAAACAAACTAACAGTTAATTTCACAAGCAAACGTTTTTGCCGACGAACATCAAGATAAAACACCAAATATTCGAAATATAATTTTTGTTAATGTATGTTATGCGCGATTACAACAAGGAGCGCCTTCCTCTATTGCTCCAAGATTGACAGAGGCACATATGAAGCAAGTTACACCACGCCTACCAAGCTTGATACAGGTATTTATCTCGCTCGGTTTATTTCTACTGCTGGCATTTTCGTTCACTGCCAAGCTAGACCTACCGATCCAGCTAGCGCTGTACATCGGTTGGTTCATTATCATGATATTAGGCATTAAGCTTGGTCATCAGTACAAAGATCTGGAAAAAGCTGCACTAAATGGCATTTCCAATGGACTTGGAGCCGTCTTAATTCTTCTTGCCGTTGGCGCGCTTGTTGGTACGTGGATCTCTGGTGGTATTGTTCCAACCATCATTTACTACGGCCTTAAAGCAATTCACCCTTCTATCTTTTTGCTCGCAACCATGATCATCTGTTCATTGACTGCGCTAGCGACTGGCACCTCTTGGGGCGCTGCTGGTACTGCTGGTATTGCGATGATGGGTATTGGCCAAGGCCTTGGCGTTCCTGCACCAATTACAGCTGGTGCGGTGCTTTCAGGTTGTTACTTTGGTGACAAAATGTCGCCTCTATCGGACTCCGTCATCCTTGCTTCATCTATGTCTAACGTTGAAGTGATGGAACATATTAAAGGCATGCTGCCGATCGCACTCATTAGCTACATTATTACAGGCATTATGTTTACTGCATTTGGTTTCCACTACGCAGGTCAAGTTGACATGAGCCAGGTAGACTCTGTAATTAAAGCGATGGAGCAGCAATTCTACATCACCCCTTACTCATTTGTTCCTGTGATCATCGTATTGTCACTTCTAGCAATGCGTATGCCTTCATTCCCAGTGATCAGTTTTGGTTCTCTGCTTGGTATTATTTGGGCAGTAATGATTCAAGATGTGGACTTCCTAACCGCGTTCAACACCGCTTGGGCTCCGTTTGCGATTTCTTCAGGCGTAGATTTCATTGACTCAATTCTTAACCGTGGCGGCATGTCTTCAATGCTTGGCTCGGTTGCTGTTATCGTATTCGGCCTTGGTTTTGGCGGTCTACTAGATAAAGTGGGTGTGTTAGAAACTATCGCTAAGCTGTTTGAAAAACGCGTTCAAAGTGCAGGTTCACTGGCAACAAGTACAATCGGTACAGCCTTTATGGGGAACGTATTTGGTTCAGCGATGTACGTTTCACTTATCCTGACACCAAAAATCTGTGCGAAGAACTACGATCGCCTAGGCTACAAACGTAAGAACTTGTCTCGTAACGCAGAGTTCGGCGGCACATTAACCTCAGGTATGGTCCCTTGGAGTGACAACGGTATCTACATGGCAAGTATTCTGGGTGTTGCGACACTGTCTTATGCACCGTTCATGTGGCTAAGCTTTGTATGTATCATTGTGACCATCATCAGTTCCTACATGGGTTGGTTTGTTGATAAATGCGAACCAACAGCGGAAGCAGTTGAACAAGCAGAAGGCGAACTGAAGCAGCAAACCGCTTAAGTTCGCATAGATAGGAAGAATCTCTCTTTCCGAGTGAAAGACAAAGAAAAAGAGCGCATGAGCGCTCTTTTTTATATCTCAACCAAACGTTAACTTTGTTTGACTTGCGTTTTCACTGCTGCACGCTTACCAAACCAATAGCCCAAGCCAAGTGGTGCAAAGAATATAACGGCAATGAACAAGATGAAGTAGATAATGGTACTTTTAACGAGCTCAATCAGCTTGGTCATCGCTAAACTGACCACTTCCTGCGAGACTCGGTCCATATCTTGAGCAAACTTCTCACGCTCATGGGTAATGATCTGCGCGATTTCTTGGCGCTCTCTGGCTACCATCAGCTCTAAAGCTTGGCGCTCCTCACCCAATTGAGATAAACGCGCTTGCGTTTTTTGGTCAATATCGTCAACCAAAGGTTGTAACTCCACCGCCATTTGCTCTGCCAAATAGCGCATGTACTCTGGATTGTTATCAATAAAGTCCTTCATCGAATCAGCCGTAACTTGTAGGCTATTTAGCGCAGCATTAACTTTTTCGATGCTGGCAGAGCTATTTAATGCTAATAACTGCGCCTTCCAAGTCATAATTTTGGGGGTCTGTTCTGATACAAGGCTTAGACGATCCGAGACATCCCCTAATGCTTCTGGCATTGTACCTAGCGTAGTCACTGCCTCTTCCTCGCTAATTTGATTCGCATCTAACCACCCACGGTAAGCTGGCGTCCTGATCATACTTAAGTCCGCGAATGGATGTTGCTTAACGAACTCTGCAACAAACGCTTGTGTCTTGATGTACGCTTCTTGTTTCAACAGAGATTGAGCCAGTTTATCCACCTCTTTCGCTAAGTGAGCAGAAACTAACTTTGCCTCATCTGTCGCAAATAGTTCATTACCAGGGCCAGTCGTAAAGAATTGATCCATCTGTAGCGTAAAAGTCCAAGTATCAATCAGTGCTGCCATTGGCGAGACTTGGTATGCTGCGGCTTGAAGACCTTCTTCAGCATTTATCTTCCAAAGCAAAATATAAGATTGATGGACTTTATCATGCGGCTCATATTGATCGTGCAATGCATCAGCAGCTTGCTCTACCTGAGCAAAAAACTGTTGCGCATACTCACGAGTCAGGAGACGCATATTAAGCTCTTGTTTGGTAAGAGGGACGGTTTGACTCTCGATTTTCACTTCTAACAGGGAGCACCCTGAAAGCATCACAACCAACCCTATCAACATCATTGAAGACAATCGACGAACGGACATGAAAGTACCTTTAACAAATTGTATGGAACAGGAATAAAGCGAACTAAGCCATATAGTTCGGGCCTTTAATACCCCAACTCTGATGATTGTAAGTCAGAGCAATATCAATCTGTTAGCGCTTCTTGTATCTTTTCACTATTGAGAACGTGGTTAGCGAAAAGTATGGTTTGCTTTAGGACATCATCTAAACGTGTCAGTTTCTCTTCCGGCACTTTTTGCCCTTGTTTAATCAACAGCTCAATATCACCCGAAATGCAGTGCAATGGCATTGCCCCTAAACTTCCCGAGACCCCTTTAAGACTATGAGCCGCTCTTTGCGCTTGCTCTTTATCTTCTTCTAATAGCCGATGCATTTTTGAACCATCGCTAGAGTGATCCTGAATAAAGACTTCAAGTAACATTCGCACCGCGCTTTCATCTCCCGATAGCGAGTCCAGCATCTTATTAATATCTATATACGGCTCACGTTCCACGACTTCCACTTGTGATGAGTTCGGCTCATTATGACTCTGTTCGTTAACTTGGCTATTTTGAGCGCTTTCGGACTGAGCAGAAAAAACAACATAAGACCCACCAACTTGCTCAGACTCTTTATCCTCTGCTCTTGATGGTATTAGCGGCTGAACGGTTCTTTGGGAGAAAAGCCCCCATGAAATAAGAGAAAGAAATAAACCACTGATTACTGACAACCAAGTAACAAAGGTCATCAACTTTTGTTCCAACTGGTCATTTATCGAAGTTAACTGGTTCGGGAAATCAGGATTAAGCAGTTGATTAACTAGATAGCTGCCTTGCGCCTTGGCAGATAGCGCGCTTGAAGTATGGGCAAGTTGACGCTGAAAAGCACTTCGCTCTTGAGGAGAAAGCGTGTCCGACTCAATAAAAAGTCGGTCTAAATCACGATAAGTATCGCTATTCGTTGCTGAGTCACTAAAAATAGACTCCAAAACAAGTGCACCTAAGCGATAGTACATTGATTGAATTTGCTCAGAGTTTTCAGCTCGGGAGCGGCTTCTTCGCAACTGTTCAGCCAATGATACAAGCTCACTGTCACTCCCTACAAAGGCTCGAGCACTTTCTAAAAATCGATCGGTCGCATAAAGCAATTGAGTAATATCTGGTGTGATTTTGCCTTCAGAAAACTCACTTTCAAGCTGTAAGCGAACTGCATAGGCTAACTGAAGTTTTAGTGAAACTTGGTCGACGTGCTTAACACGATAAGGCAGATCGAAGTTAAAAAAATGTCTGACTTCTTCGACTTTGCTTCCTAGCTCATTCACTGTTGAAATGGTTTGAATCGTTTGTTTGGCTTGCAACCAAATCCCTAGCGCTAAAACACACCATAAAACGAACCAGAACCAAACAAACCGCCTCATTCCTTCTTTTAGCTTCAGCAACACTCGCCCCTCGCATATCTCCATTAATTACAAGCATATACTATGGATGTTTCTTATTCACATAAAAAAAGAGAGCCATTGGCTCTCTTAATTTGACGATATGGTTTTAGTTGCGACTCAACTGATCTTTTAGATTTGGTGGCGTACCTTTAATCGTTAAGGTATCCGTCTCTGGGTCATAAAAAATACGCTCGCCAAGCAATAGGCTATCAAAGCTAATATTCAAGCCACCACCAGCGCCAACAAATTTAGTCAGTTTGCGAACCGTCGCACGGTCACCAGGGAAAGACTCTTCAAGCTCGTACCCTTGCTCTTTGGTGAAATCCATAAAGCTTGTGCCATCTTGGCTTGGAGGAAGCTCTCCAGAAAGCTCTGAGATTTGAACCTCATCACCGGATTTAATTTGCTCATTGCAGTAATCGTAAACTTGTTTCTTGTACTCGTTCACTTCTTGCTTTTCTAGCTTCGAGTCAGCACAAAAATCATCCACTGCCTGCATCAACACTAAGTTTTGTTGTTTAGTATCTAAGCCGATGTCCGCTTGCAGGAAATCTAGGAAGAAATCCGCCACTTTACGGCCAACGCGTCCCTTGATGTATTGCAAGTAACGATTAGATTCCTTGTCAGTGTCGTAGCTCGACAAGTCAATGCGTGCCGCAATATCCATTTTGGTGATATCTAGGTAATCCGTCGCACTGATGTCCAAACCTTCGGTCACTTTTAAACTTTGGTTCATTGGTAAGATACCGATGAACAAGTAGTCCGTTGCTAAACTCTGATACTCAGCGAAAACCAAAATACCTTCATCCGCAAATGGGTACTTAATCAACTCTTCTTTCAAGCGATTTGCACTAATTTGTGAGAAGTCGTAAAAATCTCGCTCTCCTTTGCGCATTTCTTGAAGCCAAAATTGAAATTCGCTGTCTGACTGGAAAGAGCCAAAACCTTTACCAGCTTTAGAATGGAATACTCGGTGAAGCTCAGCGACTAAGTTTTCAGTAGATGCATCGTTCTCTAATGATGCTGGACGAAAGTTTACAACTAGCTCGTCCTGATCGTTTTTGCACAGTTGATGCAGAATAACGTTTGAAAGATGAAGGCTCATAGTGATTTTATCTTGCTACAAGGTTTTAGTTGATGGGCATTGTAGGTTATCATAAGCCGCTTTTACTATCATTATTAGAGTCTTTATGCCGATTACATCTAAATATACTGACGAGCAAGTAGAGAAAATTCTTGCTGAAGTAGCAACAGTTCTTGAAAAACACGCTGCTTCTCCTGAGTTGACGCTAATGATTGCCGGAAATATCGCAACCAATGTCTTAAATCAACGTGTTGCTGCTTCACAACGCAAAGCGATTGCTGAAAAATTTGCTCAGGCGCTGATGTCTTCTTTAGAAACACCAAAAACACACTAATAACGGACAATAGAACACATACATGGTAGACAGCGGAAACTCATACGGCGAACGTGTATCTCGACTGGTTGGTTGGGGTCACTGGTTTGCATTCTTCAATATCGTTGCATCGATGTTGATAGGCACACGCTACATTGTTCAGTCTCCTTGGCCCGAGACGTTACTTGGTCAGTTTTATCTGGCGGTTTCTTGGGTTGGTCACTTTGGCTTTCTAGTTTTCGCGCTTTACTTGCTCGTTCTATTCCCGTTAACGTTTATCCTGCCATCACGGAAATTGTTCCGTTTGGTGGCAGTGATTTTCGCGACCGTTGGGCAAACCATATTATTGATTGATACCCAAGCGTATCAGTCGATCAATTTGCACTTAACTCCTGTCGTTTGGGAGTTACTATTCAGCGAAGATAAAAGTGCACTCAGCACTGATCTACAACATCTGTTTGTTGTAATGCCGCTGATCTTCCTTATTCAGCTCGCTCTATCCGAATGGGTATGGCGAAAACAGCGCAAACTATCTCATAAGCACGTAGGACGTCCTCTAGCAGCTGTATTTTTCCTCAGCTTTATGACCAGCCATTTGGTTTATATTTGGGCAGATGCATACTTCTACAATCCAATTACCAGTCAGCGTTCAAACTTCCCATTGTCTTATCCGATGACGGCGAAGAGCTTTATGGAAAAACATGGTCTACTTGACCGTGAGGAATACCTAAAACGCTTAGCGGAAAATGAAGGCAACGTAGAGTTAGTCAATTACCCTCTAGAAAAGCTAGAGTTTAACCGTCGAGTCAATAAGCTCAACGTGTTGATGATCAGCGTAAATAACCTGCGTGCAGACGCGCTGAATCCAGAAGAGATGCCTAACCTCTATGAGTTTGCCGAAAACAATCAGAACTTCCGTAATCATTACAGTTCAAGTAATGATACTTACGGGGCTTTTGGTTTGTTCTACGGCTTACCAACCAGTTACGCCTCAAGCATCAAGGCGCAAGGTGCTTCGCCAGTGTTACTCGATGTACTGAAAGATCAGGGTTACAACTTCGGCCTATTCAGTGGCAGCGGGTTTGAAGATGATCTCTACTCAGAGATTATTTTCCGCGACTTAAAACTAGCGGAAGACCTCGATGGCACACAAGCTCATACCGATAAGCAATCTATCGCGAACTGGAATACATGGTTAACAGAGAAAGCGAGTCAACCATGGTTTAGTTACATCGAAGTCACCACCGTTGATAATTTTGAATCGATCCCTTCAAATAATGACGAAGAAATGTCCGCAAGTGATCGCTTCAAAAAAGCTTATGAATATGCGGTGAAATCAGCGGATAAAACCGTCGCTAGTATTATTGATGAGCTTGAAAAAAATGGACTATTGACAAACACCATCGTGATTATCACTTCTAATCACGGTAGTGAGTTTAACGAAACCAATACGAACAGCTGGGGCGCAAACAGCAACTACAGCCGTTATCAGTTACAAGTTCCTATGGTAATCCAATGGCCAGGAATGTTGGCTGGTGAATTTAATCACAGCACAAGCCACTTGGACCTTTCGGTCACGTTGTTGCAGGATATGCTCGGTGTATCTTCCAACCCATATGATTACAGTAGTGGTCGTAACCTATTTGACGAAAGTCGTCGCCGTTGGATCCTAGCGGGTGACACTCGTGAGCTTGCCTTAATTACTAGCTCACAAACCACAGTGATCGATAAGTTTGGCAACTACAAGTTGTATGACAAAAATTACAAACGACTTCGAGATGATGCACCGAAGTTGCCAGTTTTGATGCAAGGTTTAACTGAGTTACAGCGTTTTTATTCTAAAAACGATTAATACCTAGCAATCCATATACTATTCAAACTCCCCTTTTTGGGGAGTTTTTGTTTATTTAAACAACACAAACCACAAATTTGCGCAGTAAACATCCAATCAGTTCAACTAGGGGTTTACAACATTTTCAAAGCCTTATATTATGCGCCTCAACAACGGAGAGATGGCTGAGTGGTTGAAAGCACCGGTCTTGAAAACCGGCATACGTTAATAGCGTATCTAGGGTTCAAATCCCTATCTCTCCGCCACATTTAGAAAAAGCCCGCTAAGAAATTAGCGGGCTTTTTCGTATATCCAGATTTGAAAAGATTTGTACAAATCCCTCCTTGAATACAAGCCAAGCAATCGCCACATTCAGAAAGAACCCATTAGAAAATTAGCGCCCTTTTCGTTCCAGTGTCCCGTTATGAATCAGGTTGATACTCACGTCTAGTTGTATTTACTTACCAACAAAAACTTCTTTAGCGGCATTAATGAGCTGCAAATGGATTGGGACGAGGTCTGAATGATTCGTTCGATATCCACCTCCGACGACAGCTGCGACAGGGATACCTCGCGATTTCATTGTTTGCATTAAAAATCTATCACGCTCTAAAATCCCTTGCGTCGACACATCAAAATATCCAAGCTCATCGTCTTGATGTATATCAACACCAGCATCGTAGATAACCAAATCAGGACGATGAAGATTAAGCGCCATATCGACCACTTCCTTAAACGCTATTAAAAAATCCTCATCACCGGTTCCTCGCACCAAAGGCACATCTAGATCAGACTGAGGCTTTCTAGCCGGAAAGTTTTTGTCACAGTGGAAAGAAAGCGTGATGATATCTGGCTCATCGTGACACAAAGTTGCTGTTCCATCCCCATGGTGAACATCACTATCAATGATCAATACTTTATCGACATGTTCGACTTCGAGCGCTTGCCTGGCCGCGATCACTAAGTCATTAAATAAACAAAAACCACTGCCAAACTCTTTGTGTGCGTGGTGATACCCGCCACTCAAATGAATGGCAACACCATACTCAAGTGCTTTATTTGCGGTCAAAGCCGTGCCCGCTGCTGAAGTTAGCGTTCTGGTAATGAGAGACTCACTCCAAGGAAAACCTATTCTGCGCATTTTCGCAGCTGGCATGTTTCCATTCACTAGCAAGTCGACGTATTCCTGGTCATGAACACGTTTTACTTCCTCAACAGTTAATGCTTCTGGCTGGAAAAACTGCACGTGTTCTTTCCAGTTATCTTTCTCCATATGCACCAATACCGATTCATAGAGGTACTGGTATTTCATAATTGGGTAACGATGCCCCTCTGGCAACTCAAGTTGAGAATAAATCGGGTGGTAGATAAATGGCAGCATGAGAAATTCTTAATAACAATCGTAGCGAAATAGTATCAACTTCAAGGGTTGAATAAAAAGCAATTTAATTGATAATGATTTTCAATATCAATTAAATTTAATATACATATGGATTCTACTTTCTTTGCTATTCTCGGTGCACTGTTTGGCTCTCTTTGTGCTCTGTCCCTATTTTCATCTCTCGTTGTTGGTGCGTGGTGGTTGGTTGATTTTATTGCGCTTAGCTAACACAATGACTTTCAACTGAAATCAAAAAATATAGGTGTTTGTATGAGTCAAACCGTCTTTATTACCGGAGCAAATCGCGGCATTGGCCTTAGCTTAACTGAGCTGTACCTAAAGCAAGGCCATCAAGTACACGCTACTAGCCGTTCCTTGGAGAACAGTTCTGAACTACAAACTCTAGCCTCACATTACAGCAATCTAGTTTTGCACGAACTGGATGTCACTCACTACGAACAAGTCGCTCTGCTTGCCGATAAACTCCCTGCCATCGACTTACTCATCAATAATGCAGGATATTACGGCCCCAAGGGATATGGCTTTGGAGACACTGACGTAGAAGAATGGCGTAAAGTCTTCGAAGTAAACACAATTGCACCGTTAAAACTGGTTGAGCTCTGTTACCCTCGCTTACAACAAGGCAAGATGAAAAAGATTGCTTGTATCTCATCAAAAGTGGGGAGCATGACCGAAAATACGTCCGGTGGCGGTTATATTTATCGTTCATCGAAAGCGGCGCTAAACTCGGTTGTTAAAAGCTTGAGCAATGATTTAACACCTGAAGGATTTACCGTTTTAGCGCTTCATCCTGGTTGGGTAAAAACGGCAATGGGCGGGCCAAATGCATTGATAGATACGCAAGCCTCCGCGCAGGGCCTAGCGAACGTGATAGAGCTGAGTACACCGCAACTTTCAGGTCGATTTATTAACTACGATGGTACTGAACTACCTTGGTAGCGGCGTTAAGAAACAACCATCAATAGACCAAATAACATCTAAGCTAGGCTTCATAATCGTGACTTGGTTGGCAAACATAATGTTCATCGGCGATCTACCAGCATAATTCGCGCAATCTAACTTGAATTTATCTATATCCAATCCAGACTTATGAAAAAGTAGAACAATTAAGGAGAAGGCACGATGGCAGCAGATAGGGATTTGGTTAATTTTAGCGAAGAGCACGAGCTAAACTACTGCTTGAGAAGTGCTGGTAAACGCCAAACTCAAGCGAATCGAGATACATTAGTTGACTTGGGCAACCAGGTGAAAGAGGTACTGGACAAACGCGTGTTAACTCAAGGTGAAGTAAGAGGCGCGATCCAAAACCACGGTGACCTGTTCGAGTAATCTATTTTCAAGCATGCGCGGTGTTTAATTACGCCGCGCTTGTCCTATGCCCGCTTACCTTTGATTGCACGGGATTTAGTCGCACTACCACTCTTTGAATAACTACGCTTTTTACGTTTAAACGCAGGACGTTCCACCTTGGGTAGATGACGCAATGAATCAGGGATCGGCCCTGCTTTTACTTGTGCCATCAAGCCATCAATGCGTTGCTCTAGTGCTTGCATAAACGGCTGATATGCCTGATTCCTCTCTGCCATACCTTGTAACTGGTGCTCCCAATGGGCCGTCATATCTGGGTACGTTGAATCCTGTGGCAAGGCATGAATGAGACCTCTTCCCGCAGGAGAGCTGAGAATTGATTTACCTTGACGCGTGAGCAGTTGGCGTTTGAACAGCGTGTCCAAAATACCAGCGCGAGTCGCTTCCGTACCTAGCCCATCAGTATCACGAAGGATTTTTTTCAGTTCTTTATCCGCAACGTAACGGGCGATCCCGGTCATCGCTTGCAACAGCGATGCTTCGGTAAAGTGCTTTGGTGGCTCGGTTTTTCGGTCTTTTATTTCCCCTTCACGACAAGTTAACACGGTGCCTTCTGGTAACGGTGGTACGGCATCAATACCTTCATCTTCCTTGTCAGTTTTGCCCATTAGCGCTTTCCAACCCGGCGAAACTAACTGACGACCTTTCGCGATAAACGTACCACCAGCGATATCGAAAACTAATTTCGCTTCTGCGTAAACCGCCGCCGGATAAAACTGCATGAGATACTGGCGCGCAATCAATTGATACACTTTCATCTCATTGCCCGAAAGCGCATTCACATTAGCTTGTTTTGGTGTAGGGATAATCGCATGGTGCGCATCCACTTTTTTATCGTTCCAGGCTTTGGACTTTAATGTTAAGTCTGCTCCCTGAACGGCACCTTGCAACTCTTTTGCGTTATTCGCAATAGCTGTTGTCACCGTCCCTGCTTGTGAGTAGTGTTCCATCGGTAAATAGCGACAATCTGAACGTGGATAAGTGATCAGCTTGTGCTTTTCATACAATGCCTGACAAGTATCTAGCACTTGTTGCGCACTCATGCCATAGCGCTTTGCTGCATCGATCTGTAAAGCAGATAATGAATAAGGTAGTGGTGCGGATTGCTTGGTTTGCTTCTGTTCCGACTCCGTCACTTTCGCGGGTTGATTTGCAATGCGGTTTGCAACGTTTTCCACTAACTTACGGTTTAACACTCGCCCTTCTTCATCCTGCCAAGGCTTGCATGCCTCACTTGGCTTCCAACGAGCACGAATATCAAAAGTGCCATTGGCATCTTGATACGGAATCAGAGCATGTAGGGTAAAATAGTCCTTCGGTACAAAGTTTTCGATTTCCTCATCACGACGCACCACTAAGCCAAGAACTGGCGTTTGCACTCGCCCTACCGAGAGAACACCTTGATACCCTGCTTTTTGACCAAGCAAGGTATAAGCACGAGACATGTTCATGCCATACAACCAATCAGCCCGAGAGCGGGCCAATGCAGAAACTGAAAGTGGGATAAACTCGCGATTACTGCGCATAGAACTGAGTGCGCGTTTAACCGCAGGTAAGTTCAAGTCGGAAATCAGCAAACGCTGTGTGGATTCCTTCTTGGTTTTAGATAACTTGCAATAGTCGAGAACTTCATCAACTAACAGCTGACCCTCTCGGTCTGGGTCTCCTGCATGAATGACTTCGTTAGCTTCTTTGAGCAATTTACGAATAACTGTTAATTGCTTACTTGCGCTTTTCCTCGGTCTGAGCTGCCATTGCTGCGGAACAATTGGTAAATCTGCCATATTCCACTTTTTATAACGCTCATCGTAAGCGTCAGGTTCGACTTGTTCGAGCAAATGGCCGATACACCAAGTAACGATATCCCCGTTCCCACAGCGGATGAATCCTTGATCTTTCTTTTGAGGGTTTGGCAGTGCAGCGGCAATCGCACGGCCTAAGCTTGGTTTTTCAGCAATAAACAGACGAGACATAACGTTTTGGAAATAAATATAATTAGGGCCACATTAACGAATGTAGCCCTAATAAATCAAGAAAAACTGTATAAATAAACAGTCAAGTTTGTTTAAGTTTTCAGTTATAGAAATTCAACAAACTGAGAAAGGTCACGCTCAGGAACTTTCATCGGTGTGCAACCAGGCGTACCTAGGTACAAGAAACCAACAATCTCATCGTCACCTTCTAAACCAAACGCTTGATGAACTTCTGGATGGAACATCCACTTACCTGAGCGCCAAAACCCTTGAAAGCCTTGCGCTACTGCTGCCATCTGCATGGATTGTACGGCACATCCCGCAGATAAGTGTTGCTCTAGTGCAGGCACTTTCTCATGTTCCGTTACTTTAGCAATCACCGTGATCACCATTGGCGCACGAAATGGCGCATTTTTCACCTTTTCGACCACCGCTTCATCACTATTTTCAGCTTCTGCGGCTTTTACCAAGATATCTGACAGTTTTTTCAAACCATCGCCCTGTGCGATAACGAAACGCCAAGGGGTTAATCCCGCATGGTCAGGCGCACGAAGGCCTGCACGAATGATGTTCTCAAGCGCTTTACCTTCTGGTGCAGGCGCAGATAACTTCGCGATAGATCGGCGATTGAGCAAAAGATCGAGAGCGTCCATGAAAGAGTCCTTATCGAATATCGTTGTTATTTTGTTTACGCCACTTTAGCACAATCTGTTCCTACGAATAACAACCGGTTTTCTGTGGGCTTGATAACGTGCTTCACTTAACATCAAACTGGATTTAATGTTAATTTATTCGCGAAATGAATAAGTTGAACATAGGCAGGTTGATGAACAAGGATAAACAAAACAGCATTTACGAAAAGATCGTTAATGACGAAGATGCCCGTGCCTGTAAGGCGATTCCTGAATCAGCTTGTCATCAAGTTCCCGGCAACTTTCTTAAAATCATTCTTGCTCAGTTTTTAACGAAGGTCGGCGATGCGTTAATCAACCCCAAAGTCACGTTGCCGTGGATACTACAAAGTCTCGGGGCACCGGTTTACTTAATTGGTTGGCTCGTTCCTATTCGTGAATCAGGTTCCCTTATCCCACAACTTAGCATCGCGCACTACATCCGACGCATTCCAGTAAGAAAATGGGTCTGGGTAATTGGCAGCATCTTGCAGGCTCTTTCCATATTTGCGATCGGATTGGTCGCATTAACTCTGACAGGAGCTGCTGCGGGTTATGGTGTAATTGCATGTCTTGTGATCTTCAGTCTCTCACGCGGTTTAAATTCCGTCGCATCAAAAGATGTGTTGGGCAAAACCATCCCTAAAAACCAACGAGGTCAAGTCAACGGCTGGTCTTCAAGCGCTGCTGGCCTTGTTACACTACTTTTCGCTAGCCTTCTGGCACTGGCCTGGTTATGGGACGTAGAGCCGACGGAGCGCTTTTACAGTCTGAGTTTAGGGTTAGCGGGCGTCATATGGCTTATTGCGGCATTAGTTTATGCACGAGTTAATGAGTATGCCGGTGAGGTAGACGGTGGTCGAAATGGCGTCCTTGAGGCATTTAAACAACTCGCGTTACTTAAAACAGACGTGACCTTTCGTCGATTCGTTATCACGCGGACACTATTTTTATGTTCTGCGCTGAGTGCACCGTACTACGTTGTGCTGGCACAGCAATCTCTCGGTGGACAGCTCTGGGTGCTAGCTCTCTTTATGTTTGCGAGTGGCTTGGCCTCCTTTGTGTCAGGTCCTTTCTGGGGAAGAATGTCCGATCGCTCTAGCCGCAGTGTTATGGTCATCGGCGCAACGATGAGCGCGCTACTTGGCGTTGTTTTATTTGTTTACGATACGTGGGTCACCGCTAGCCAAAGCTTCCTATTCGTGATTCCTCTGCTCTACTTTTGTGTGTGTATTGCCCACGACGGAATACGAGTCGGACGAAAAACCTACTTAGTTGATATCGCAGAAGGTGACAAGCGGACAAGCTATGTAGCCGTGAGTAACACGGTGGTTGGAATAATGCTGCTTCTAATGAGTTCTCTTGGTGTTATGTCGAACTTTTTGAGCCTTTCAGCAGTGGTGTTAGTGTTCTCTTTTATTACTTTTGCTGGCGTGGTAATGGCCAAACAACTGCCAGAAATCAGTGACTAGTTCTATACAAAAAAGCTGCGCTCAAAGCGCAGCTTTCATAGTAAACACACCTTGAAAGACTAGAGTTTTACCGCCAATTTAACACCTTGACGAATCGCACGCACAGCATCAAGTTCACCCGCATGGTCAGCTCCGCCAATGATATGAATCTTCTCTCCAAGTTCAGACCATTTATCTTCAAATGGACGAACAGACTCTTGCCCCGCACAAATAACGACTTTGTCCGCGTTCAATAATTGTTCTTTTCCATCTACATGAATGTGCAAACCTTGATCATCAATTTTATCGTAAGACACGCCACCGACTAAATGTACGCCCCGTTTTTCAAGGGTACGTTTATGGATCCAACCTGTCGTTTTACCCGGACCTTTACCTACACGACCTTTACGACGCTGAAGTACCCAGACTTCTTTATCGCTGACCGCATCAGGGTAAGGGTATAAACCACCCGGTTGAGACATCTCTTTGTCGATTCCCCATTCATGCAACCAGTCATCCAACGTTTGTCCAACTGGCTCTGTGAGCATGGTCGCGACATCTACGCCAATACCACCTGCACCAACGATAGCCACTTTCTCACCGACTGGCGTTTTGTCTCGAATGAGAGTTTGATAGTCGACGACTTTCTCTGGGTTATCAATTCCATCAATATTGACTTTACGTGGCTCAACACCCGATGCCATCACTATCTCATCGTATTCTGTGAGTAAGTCATAGTTCGCTTCCGTCGATAAGTGCAGATTCACGCCTGTTTCATCAATACGGTTAGCGAAATATCGTATCGTCTCTCGAAACTCTTCCTTACCAGGGATCTGCATCGCAAGACGGAACTGACCACCGATGCGGTCGTTCTTTTCGAACAAATCAACCTTATGGCCACGTTCAGCCAGTGTAGTCGCACAAGCCAAGCCCGCAGGGCCTGCACCAACAACGGCAATGTTTTTCTTCTTAAAGGCTGGTTCAACAACAATTTCGGTTTCATAGCACGCAAGTGGGTTCACTAAGCAACTGGCGCGCTTACCTTTAAACACGTTATCTAGACATGCCTGATTACATCCAATACATGTATTAATGAGCTGCGCTTTTTCCTGCTCAGCTTTAGCAACAAAGTAAGGATCGGCCAAGAATGGGCGAGCCATCGAAACCATGTCAGCATGACCTGAAGATAAAATGCGTTCTGCTTCATCTGGCGTATTTATACGGTTGCATGTGATAATAGGAACCGAAACGTGAGGCTTAACTTTTTCCGTAACCCACGTAAACGCACCGCGTGGTACTTGAGTCGCAATGGTAGGAATTCGAGCCTCGTGCCAACCGATACCCGTATTGATAATCGTGACGCCAGCCTCTTCAAGCGCTTTCGCCAATTCGATAACGTCTTCAAATGTGCTGCCCTGCTCGACAAGATCCAGCATAGAGAGACGGAAAATGATGATGAACTTGTCACCCACCGCCTTACGAACCGCTTTGACAATTTCTAGCGGAAAACGCATACGTTTTTTGTAGCTACCACCCCATTCGTCGTAACGCATGTTCGTGCGCTTACATAAGAATTGGTTTATCAGGTAACCTTCCGAGCCCATCAACTCGACGCCATCATAACCTGCAAGCTGGGCTAACTCAGCGCTGTTCGCAAAGGCATCAATGGTTTTCTTTATCTGGCGGTCGCTCATTTCACTCGGAGCAAACTTTGCAATTGGCGCTTTAATGCCAGACGCACTTTGCGAGAATGGATGCATGGCATAACGCCCAGCATGGAGAATTTGTAGGGCAATTTTGCCACCGTGCTTGTGCACCGCTTCTGTCACAACTTTGTGGGCCTTGGCATGCTTTGGCTTGCTGAACTCAGCACTCAACGGGTGCAAACGACCGCGTAAGTTAGGAGAAAAACCTCCGGTGACAATCAATCCAACACCGCCTTTCACGCGTTCTTCATAGAAAGCGGCGAGCTTCTGTAATCCTTCTTTGTGCTCTTCTAAGCCCGTGTGCATTGATCCCATCAGGACTCGGTTTCGTAATTGTGTAAAACCGAGATCCAGTGGCTTTAATAGGTTTGGGTACATGGCAGACATCACTTAACATCCATTGTTATTATCATGGTCTGACCAGATTAAGCCCGCTCAACCAAAAAATCAAACAAGCGTTTACATTTTTGTAACACCGATCAATCTCGCGTGAAAATATGCCAATTGTTGAGTGGTCGTGATAAGCTAAAAAAATGTTATCTTTTGAGATCTTAGAGATAAGAACCCATACTTTGTTAGACTCGGCGTAACTATCTCGTTATGGAGACAAGATGAAAAAACTCTTCAAATTTATTGGTTTGATATTTAAAGGGATATGGAAGAGCATCACCTTTATCAGACTCGCACTGGCAAACCTGATCTTCTTGCTGATGATTGCCGTTTTCTACTTTGCTTTTACTTATACCGGAGACGGTCAACCCGTCGTCGAAAAAGAGTCGGCATTGGTGATGAATCTTTCAGGTCCGATTGTCGAACAAAGACGCTATGTAAATCCAATGGACTCTTTTGCTGGTTCCCTTTTGGGCAATGAGTTACCGAAAGAAAACGTCCTTTTCGATATCGTTGATACTATTCGCTACGCGAAAGACGATCCTAAAGTGTCTGGATTAGTGCTAGCACTGCGAGACATGCCAGAAACAAATCTCACGAAATTACGTTACATCGCGAAAGCGTTGAACGAATTTAAAGCGTCAGGTAAACCAATTTACGCTGTAGGTGATTTCTACAACCAAAGCCAATATTACTTGGCAAGTTACG
Organism: Vibrio sp. 1CM7H; assembly: GCF_023161645.1. Lineage (NCBI taxonomy): Bacteria > Pseudomonadati > Pseudomonadota > Gammaproteobacteria > Vibrionales > Vibrionaceae > Vibrio > Vibrio sp. 1CM7H. The sequence goes on along the minus strand of NZ_JALNTV010000003.1, from coordinate 516,060 downwards.
CTGATAAAGTTTACCTGGCACCGGATGGCGGCGTATTGATTAAAGGTTACAGTGCCTATTCAATGTACTACAAAACGTTATTGGAAAAGCTTGATGTTTCTACTCATGTTTTTCGCGTAGGTACTTATAAATCCGCTATCGAACCGTTTATTCGTGATGACATGTCCGATGCGGCGAAAGAGTCTGCAACACGTTGGGTTACTCAATTGTGGAGTGCTTTTGTTGATGACGTAACGACAAACCGAAATATTGATGCGAAAGTGCTTAACCCAACCATGGATGAGCTGATTGACGAAATGAAGTCAGTGGACGGTGATCTTGCTCAGCTAGCGGTTAAACTGGGCTTGGTTGATGAACTCGCGACACGCCAAGACATTCGCACTCTATTTGCAAAGCAGTTTGGTAGTGACGGCAAAGACAGCTACAACGCGATTGGTTACTACGACTACCTCGCCACGATTCGCCCTGATTACACACTACCTCAGCACGATATCGCCGTTGTTCTAGCAAGTGGCGCGATTATGGATGGTCAACAACCTCGTGGTACTGTCGGTGGTGATACCGTCGCAAGCTTGTTGCGTCAAGCACGCAATGATGAAAAGGTGAAAGCGGTCGTGTTGCGAGTAGATAGCCCTGGGGGTAGTGCCTTTGCCTCTGAGGTGATTCGCAACGAAGTAGAAGCACTAAAACAAGCAGGCAAGCCAGTTGTTGTATCCATGTCGAGTTTGGCTGCCTCTGGTGGTTATTGGATTTCAATGAGCGCAGACAAGATCGTTGCTCAGCCAACAACCCTGACGGGTTCCATTGGTATCTTTAGCGTCATCACCACGTTTGAAAAAGGCTTTAGTAAGTTAGGCATTAATACTGATGGCGTTGGCACATCGCCGTTCTCTGGTGACGGTATTACCACTGGCCTTTCTGACGGCGCGTCTCAAGTATTCCAATTAGGTATCGAGCACGGTTATAAGCGCTTTATTTCTTTGGTTGGCGAGAATCGAGATATGTCTCTAGAGGAAGTCGACAACGTCGCTCAAGGTCGAGTTTGGACTGGTCAAGATGCACTATCCTTTGGTCTTGTCGACCAGATGGGTGACTTTGATGATGCTGTAGAGCTAGCGGCGAAACTTGCGAACGTGACCGATTACGGCATTTACTGGGTAGAAGAACCTCTTTCTCCTACTGAACTATTTTTACAAGAGTTCATGAAACAGGTGAAAGTCTCTCTAGGTATCGATGCAACCAGCTTGCTACCAAAAAGTCTTCAACCCGTAGCTCAACAGTTCGAGCAAGACGCAAGCTTGCTACAAAGCTTTAACGATCCTAAAGGTCAATACGCATTTTGTTTGAACTGCCAAGTGCAGTAGCTTTTTCATTAATATTACAAAGGGTATCTCTACTTGAGGTGCCCTTTTTATTACGCTCAACATCTCCTCAGATGACTTTCTGATGCTGTGCGCATAGCCTCGCATCTCAAGGTTATTTAGGTATATAATCCCCGCCTCTGTTCCCCTACATGAAAGAAAAAACGATGACTAGAAAACACATCTACATCGCTTACACCGGTGGCACCATCGGAATGCAAAAATCGGATCACGGCTATGTGCCTGTTGCTGGCTTTATGGAAAAGCAACTAGCAAGCATGCCAGAGTTTCACCGTCCTGAAATGCCGGATTACACTATCCACGAATACGACCCTCTGATTGACTCATCAGATATGACGCCTGCCGACTGGCAGCAGATTGCGGATGATATTCGTGACAACTATGACAAATACGATGGTTTCGTCATCCTACATGGTACTGACACCATGGCATACACAGCATCTGCATTGTCTTTCATGCTTGAAAACCTTGGCAAGCCAGTGATTGTTACGGGTTCACAGATCCCTCTCGCAGAGCTGCGTTCTGACGGTCAAGCAAACCTATTGAATGCTCTGCATATTGCCGCAAACTACCCGATCAACGAAGTTACTTTGTTCTTCAATAATCAGTTGATGCGTGGTAACCGCAGCACAAAATCTCATGCGGACGGTTTTAATGCCTTTACTTCACCAAACCTTCCTCCACTACTGGAAGCCGGGATCAATATTCAAGTAAGCAACAGCGTAACCGTTGGTGCACAACCAGAAGGTGAATTTAAGGTTCACAACATCACACCACAACCAATCGGTGTGATCACCATGTACCCAGGCATTTCACACGAAGTTATCCGAAACACGCTTCGTCAGCCCGTGAATGCGATGATTCTTCTGACTTTTGGTGTGGGCAACGCGCCTCAAAACCCTGAGCTACTGGGCCACCTAAAAGAAGCCTCTGAGCGCGGCGTTATTGTCGTGAACCTAACTCAATGTTTGGCAGGTAAGGTGAATATGGGCGGCTACGCCACGGGTTGTGCACTGGCAGACTCTGGAGTTATCAGCGGCTTTGACATGACGCCAGAAGCGGCACTAGCAAAACTGCATTACCTTCTAAGCCAAAACCTTTCTTACGAAGAAGTGAAAGAGAGAATGCAGCAAGTACTGCGTGGTGAGATGAGCCTGTAAATTCAAGCTTACTACGATCTAAAAAGCCCAATAGAGATTGGGCTTTTTTCTTTTAAAGTCAAAGTAGTAGCGGTAAACGACACCCTGTAAAAATCAAAGGTTCACTTAATCAATGTTTGGATTGACACGAACAATGTCGCTCTCTTCTCCGCTAAATTGTTTTTTAAGTTCTTGCTTCGATTTAAAGCTGATTTCACCGCCGGCTGCAACCGTCATATGCTGCGCATCAGTATTATGTTTTGATTGATACAACATCACAGCTTGCATACACGAATCTCGCTGCTCTTTAGAAAGTGTTGTACCCTCAGGCCATCTTCCCGTTTCTACTGCATAGACTAAGCGATCATAAACTTCTGGAGTCATCGCTTGTAATAGTTGTTCTGCGTCCATAATGTACCTTCTTATTACATTCTATTTACAGAACATAACGGGTTAAGAAACTGAGTCAAGAATACGAAAATGAATTGGTGTAACGGATCACAAGCAAAGCCATGAAAAGAACACACTGGTTACTTCTCAGCCTCACAAGTCTCGCACTAACGGGCTGTTTCGAAGGTAACGTGACAACCGAAGAGTTGTGCCAAAAAACACCAGAGCTGCGCTGCAAACAGCTCAATATGGATGACGGGCAATGTCGAGTTCCCAGAACAAACTTAGTATGGCATCGGTTTGAGCAATTGAAAAAACCATCAGAAGCCAACCAAATCATCGAATACGGTCTGGTCGCTGAATATAGAAAATGCTTAGAACTCGCCTCTCAGATCACACCTATTGATCAAAGTGCTCTCAAGAGACAGCGTTTTAACGCTTTGGTACACAGTATTGATGAGCTAGAACGCATCGTAAACGAGTTAAAAGGCTCAGAAGACCCGGCTACTTTGTATTTTTTGTGGTCTCAAACGGGTGACATCCAAGCTCGTCGCGCATTTTTACAAATGGAAGGCTCACCCAAGTTAAATACTGCTGAGATGCAATATGCATTAGCTACTTTCTATACTAATCGAGATGCCAAGAAAACGTTAGTACTGCTGAATAAAGCGTTGTCTTTATCGGATGAAGACAACCTTAATCCGATCATTCTCAAATCAATGGCAAGCATTCATCAAGGGCTTGGAGGAAAAGAGCGCGCGTATCTGTGGGCAATGGTTGCAAAAAGATTCGACGTCCCGCTTGCCGATGAAAAGCAGCTCAAGCGTATGTTTAATTTTAGTCATGCAGAGCAATATCAGCAGCTAGATGAATTAGCTGAATCGGTGGCAAAAGCCATAGAGAGAGGGAACTACTCTCCAGCAATGATACCCAAAGAGATATAAACGAAAAAACTCCCGCAATTGGCGGGAGTTTTTCGTTGGGTCAAACTACACTCTGTTTTCTACTTACAACAAATCGTATTGAAAGGATAAAACACTATCGAGCACAATTTTGTCGTTATTGTTCTGATTTGTTGAAAATTAACGACACCGAATTAACACAAAAACGCTCACCCGTGGTCTGTGGGCCATCTTCAAAAACGTGCCCTAGATGGCTATCACATGCGGCACAACGAATCTCTGTACGTACCATTCCGTGACTCAGATCTTCTAAATAGCGCACCGCTTGATCATTGATGGGCGCATCAAAACTTGGCCAACCACAGCCAGAGTCATACTTGTTATCAGAGACAAAGAGAGGGGCATGGCAACAGGTACAAGCATAAACACCCGTCTCTTTATTATGCAGTAGTTTACCGCTGAAAGGCGGTTCTGTACCTTGCTCTCGGCAGACACGAAACTCTTCTTCAGAAAGTTGCTCACGCCACTGCTCATCTGACTTCGCCACTTTTTTCCCGCTTTGTTCCACGACTTTCTGCTCCTTCTTTACTGTTTTTGGTATTGACTTTTTTAGCAAAAAACTTGCTTCTCTTAACAGTTGTAGCACATACTTTCTCACCAGGACACCATGCGTAATTAATTTGATAAGAGCACTTATCTCACCAGTTATATTACGCCAACTGGACTACAGAAGAATCAGTTAAAAGTTTAAAAAACGAACATTTACGAAGAATTGTTAAAAAAAGCGTCGCTTTTTTTTGACTTTAAACAAGTTAAGTCCGATTATCACTTGCAGATGTTTACTGGATTCTGTAATTTTACTACCAGTTATCTTTAATCAGAAATTAAGTTGTGGAGCAACTATAATGACTATCAAAGTAGGTATTAACGGTTTTGGCCGTATCGGTCGTTTCGTATTCCGTGCAGCGCAAGAGCGTGCTGACATCGAAGTTGTAGGTATCAACGACCTTATCGACGTAGATTACATGGCATACATGCTTAAGTACGACTCAACTCACGGCCGTTTCAACGGTACTGTTGAAGTTGAAGGCGGTAACCTAATCGTTAACGGTAAAACTGTACGTGTTACTGCAGAGCGCAACCCTGCGGACCTTAAGTGGGACGAAATCGGTGTTGACGTTGTTGCAGAAGCAACTGGTCTTTTCCTAACTGACGAGACTGCACGTAAGCACATCGAAGCTGGCGCGAAGAAAGTTGTTCTAACTGGTCCTTCAAAAGACGCTACTCCAATGTTCGTAATGGGCGTTAACCACGCGACTTACGCTGGTCAAGACATCGTTTCTAACGCTTCTTGTACTACTAACTGTCTAGCGCCTATCGCTAAAGTTCTTAACGACAAGTTCGGTATCGAATCTGGTCTTATGACTACAGTTCACGCTACTACAGCAACTCAAAAAACTGTAGACGGTCCTTCTGCTAAAGACTGGCGCGGTGGTCGTGGTGCTTCTCAAAACATCATCCCATCTTCAACTGGTGCTGCTAAAGCTGTAGGCGTTGTTCTTCCAGAACTAAACGGCAAACTAACTGGTATGGCTTTCCGCGTACCAACAGCTAACGTTTCTGTAGTTGACCTAACAGTTAACCTAAAAGAAGGCGCATCTTACGAAGCTATCTGTGCAGCAATGAAAGAAGCTTCTGAAGGTGAGCTAAAAGGTGTTCTAGGTTACACTGAAGATGCAGTAGTATCTCAAGACTTCATCGGTGAAGTTCAAACTTCTGTATTCGATGCTAAAGCTGGTATCGCTCTAACTGATAACTTCGTTAAAGTTGTATCTTGGTACGACAACGAAATCGGTTACTCAAACAAAGTTCTAGACCTAATCGCTCACATCTCTAAGTAATTAGATAGTTAGCAATTAGCGAATAACTTCGTTAAAGAAAAGGCGGCTCTAGAGTCGCCTTTTTTGTATCTGGAATTTGAGAGAATACCTCGGCGCTGTTGCATTGTATTTGCGACGGATGTCGAAACCCTACTTTCCCCAATGATAGGAAACAGCACATGGATTTAAAAACTCTCCCAGCTCTAACCGTGTTATCTGATAACGTTACTGTCGTTGAAATTGATCAGGTCAAAGTAGTACGTGTTATTCATGAGAAAGCGACAGCAGGCATCTCCTTACATGGTGGTCACGTTGTTTCGTTCACTCCTGCTGGTCATGAAGATTTGATTTGGATGAGCGAGAAGGCGATTTTCGACGGGAAAAAAGCCTTACGAGGCGGCATTCCCGTTTGCTGGCCATGGTTTGGGCGTATTGCAGCACCGGCTCATGGTTTCGCACGTACTGCTGAATGGGAGCTGGTTGAACATCGCGAGAACGATAACGGCGTGATTGTTGAACTTGCTCTGTTCCCGACAGAAGAAATCCACGATATTTGGCCACATATGTTTGACGCTCGTTTGGTGGTTGAAGTTGGCGATGAGCTAAAAGTGACACTCAAAGTCATGAACATCGATGACGAAGCTTGGACCTTCTCTGGCGCGTTACATACTTACCTAAACGTTGGAGACATTAAGCAAGCACAAACAACAGGCATGGGTGCCGAGTACATTGATAGCTTGAAAGCTGATGCGGTATGCCAAGGTGGTGATGTTCTGCAACTCACAGACACCATTGATCGCGTTTACACGCAACCAGAAGCGAAAATTTTGGTAAAAGATCCGGAACTGAATCGTACATTAAGCGTGGAAAACCATGGTCATAACTCCGCGGTACTTTGGAACCCTTGGGCAGAAGGTGCACAAGGTATGGCTGATATGGCTGACGATGGTTACCAAACCATGCTGTGTGTTGAATCTACTGTTCACGCTCCAAGTATCGAGCAAGGTAAAACGCTCCAGCCAGGTGAGACTCATGAACTTGTCACTGTAATTTCAGTGCAGTAGTTATAACCAGATCAAAGGTCGGGAATACCCGACCTTTTTTGTAATAAAAGCCCCGACTAGATGGTCCTCTCTCAACTAACTTATTGGTTATCAGTCACTTTTGACTATTTCATTAATAAATATCAAAAAATTCGATCATATAAACCGATAGCATGCCGATACAAAACTCATAAATAATAAAAATATCAGGAACTGTTCTATGTTAGAGAGATACCGAAATCAAAGTGTCGGATTCCAGTTAAAGCTGGTTATCACTTTGTGTCTATTCATTGCTTTCAGCAGTATTGCTGCGCTTGTTTACCGTAACGCTTCCGATGTTCTATTGGAAAGCACCCTTAAAGAGCACCAATCTAAAGTAGAGTCGATGGCAAAAACCATTGCTGGCCAATTCGATGCTTATCTGCATACCGCTAAAGTGCTCGAGTCCACTTTTCGTAATGGCTACCTTGCCGGTGTTTATGTCGAAAACTATACCGTTGATTTCATGGGTCACGAAATACCAAACATCACTCAATACAGTGAAAGCTTAATTAACGACACAAAGCTGGTCGATAGCTTCACACGTGATACCGGTGCTATCGCGACTTTATTCGCGCCTTTGGGAGATGACTTTATCCGTGTATCTACCTCACTAAAAGATCCACAAGGTCAACGAGCAGTGGGAACCACGCTAGGTCTCGACCACCCAGGTTATCAGCAACTAAAAGCTGGTCAGCCATATTACGCTCAAATAAAGTTGTACGGCGAACGATACATTACCTATTACTCTCCAATTAAAGATGCTACAGGAAAAGTTGCAGGGTTATCGTTTATTGGTTTGCCTGTAGATCAAGCAACACAAACGCTATTCGATGCGCTAGAGGAGATTAAATGGGGCGATACTGGCTATACCATCATTGTCGACAACGACGACAACAATCTTGGTAAGTACCTACTCCATCCGACCAAAAGTGCAACCGACCCTTCAATCACAGAAGTTCGTGACTACGAGGGTAATAAGCCTTTCCATAAAATTTTTGAACAAAAGAGCGGATTAATTCTCTACCCTTACCAATTCGGCTCAACAGTCGGCGAAAAGTACTTAGTGTTTACCGAAGTACCAGGCTGGAACTGGAAACTACTGGGTGGTACGTTCATCAAAGAAGTGACCAAAGGCAGTGATACACTACTCAAACTTATCGCCATCATTTCTTCGGTAGCGGCAATCATTACTTTTGTTGTACTGACACTTTTCTTGAATCGCAGCTTAAAACCTCTGACCGTTCTAAACTCCTATATGACTCGCTTGGCGGGCGGCGAGGTCAGCTTGAACGTCCCATCGTCTCGTAAGGCATCAAAAAATGAAATTACGAACCTGAATACGGGTGTCGCCAGTATGGCAAGTCAACTCAATGAACTTGTTGGTAAGATCCGTTCCACAAGCGACTTAGTAGAGAGCAACTCCAACAGCGTTGCCAATGATGCCCATAGCAATTTAACCCAAGCTGACCGCCAACAAGAAGAAGTAGAACAAGTGGTAACAGCAATCGAAGAGATGGCCTCTTCTGCTCAATCGGTGGCGCAGCAAGTAGAAAGCATTGCGGAAAACGTACGCTCAGCGAATACCGATAGTCAATCTGGTCTCGCGATTGTAGAAGGCGTATGTATCGATGTTGCTCAACTTAACGATCAGTTGGATCAATCAGCAGCGGCTATCGAGCAAGTCAATCGCGATAGTGAGAGTATTCAAACCGTCACGAAGATGATTGATGAGATTGCAGAGCAAACCAACCTACTTGCGTTGAATGCAGCCATTGAAGCCGCACGAGCAGGTGAGCAAGGTCGTGGCTTCGCAGTTGTAGCAGATGAAGTGCGCACACTTGCGCACCGTACACAAAGCTCAGTTCAGGATGTAGTTGAAATTATTGAGAAGCTAAAAGGCTCTACTCATAATGCAGTTAATATGATGACTGACAGCCAACGCAGTGCCAACCAGGTCTTAGACAAAGCACAAGACGCGGGTACAGCATTAGAAGCCATCGCAGTACAAGTCCAGTCGATAGCGTCTCAAGCCGACGCCATTGCTGCGACCTCAGAAGAGCAAGCGCAAGTATCCCAAGAAATTGCTGCAAATGCCCATTCTATCAGTGAGCTAAACCGAGAAAGCCGCGACACCAGCGCGAAAACCTCGCAAAGTGCCATTGAACTGCAACAACAAGCTCGGAACTTGAAAGAGCAAGTCGACTTCTTCCACTAATACTTAATAAGAGCCGATTCCATCGGCTCTTTTTGTTTCACTTGAGACCACGCTTTTTGATAGAATTTGCCGCCCTACTTTCTGTTCGAGATCGTCATGAACTATCAATGCCCTTTATGCCACCAAGCTCTAGCGTTAAATGAAAAAACGTTTAAGTGCGAAAACAATCATCAGTTTGACTTAGCAAAAGAAGGCTACGTTAACTTGATGCCAGCGCACCACAAACGTTCTAAAGATCCTGGTGACAATAAAGAGATGATGCAAGCTCGTCGTCGATTCCTTGAGGGGAATTACTACAACCCAATGCGCCAAGAGGTTGCGCAGCTGTGTGCGAAATACACAGAGGGAACCGATCATCAATTATTAGATATTGGTTGCGGCGAGGGTTACTACACGGATCAAGTGCAGAAAACGATACAAACGCAAACGGACGATGCGACGATATATGGACTGGACATTTCAAAAGTTGCGATTCGTTATGCGGCGAAGCGCTACACACAGTGTCACTTTAGCGTCGCTTCTAGCCATCGGCTTCCTTTCGCGAATGAATCCTTAGATGCTATTTTGCGCATTTATGCCCCTTGCAAGGCAGAAGAGCTTCAGCGCGTTGTAAAAGAGAACGGTGTGGTCATCACGGTGACACCTGCAAGCCGTCACTTATACCAACTACGTGAACGCATTTATCAAGATGTTCGTCTTCACAGTGAAGAGCCAGAACATATTGAAGGATATGAATTAGAGCATCAACAACATCTTAACTATGTTATGAATTTGAAGGACGGGGCCGCATTCGATTTATTGCAAATGACGCCATTCGCATGGAAAGCAACCGATGCACTTCGTGAAGAATTGAAGTCCACTACACTCTATCAATGTGAGGCTGATTTTATGCTACGCGTATATCGCAAAAGTCCACTCAGTAATAATAGTGGCAGACAATAAACGCAAATAGTTATCATTTATATTGATTCATTGTTCAGCCTCCATTAATATCATCCGGACATTTTTGGAGGCTTTTCAATGCGCTTTTCTATTTTAAGCTTGCTCTTTGCTGGCTTACTTACTGGTTGTTCTTCTGTTCCATCAACCAACTCTCACCCTACCTCTGCGGAAGTCACTACTTTTTACGACTACCAACTTTACACTCCTTCTGGCGAGCACATCGCTCTAAGCGAACTACCAAAAGAGCTGCAACAAGCAGATGTCATTCTTATTGGTGAATGGCACACACATGCCGGCGTTCATCGCTTTCAAACCGATATGCTCAAACAACTTTCATCTTATGACCGCCCACTCGCGTTATCAATGGAACAATTTACCCGCGACAAACAACCTGTTGTTGACGCTTACCTGCGTGGGGAAATCGGTGAACAGTACTTGATGAAACAAGCCAATGCTTGGCCCAATTATGAGAGCGACTATCGCCCTCTCGTTGAGTTTGCTAAGCAGAAAAATCTCCCGGTGATTGCTGCGAATGCACCAAAGGGCATTGTCCGATGTATTGGTCGTCAGGGGATAGACTACGTTAACAAGCTCGATGATGAGCAGCGAGCGTTTATTGCAGAATCCATCAACACGGCCAGTAGTCCATACAAAGAGAAGTTTATGGCATCCATGCATCATGGGAAACCAGAACAAACCGAGAAACAGTTTGCAGCTCAAGTAACTTGGGATGAAACCATGGCAGAGTCTATTGTTAACTACCTAACCGCCACACCAGGAGCTCAGGTTGTTCATGTCGCGGGCAAGTTTCATACCGAGCAAGGGTTAGGTACGGCTGCATCCATCTTAAGCCGCAATCCGAGCTTAAAAGTAGTTCTAATTAGCCCAACAGATAATGTGCTTGCTGATCATACTGATTATCAGTTAGAGGTTCTTGCACCACCAGTACGGTATGTACAAGATGCTCACCGCATGGCGGCATATCAACACCTCACTAAGCGCAATAGCGATCTTCAATGTAAGTAGCTGGTCTCCAATTTAAGTTACTACCTTGTCGTTGCGTTGCATCATCACACTGCTCCGAGTTCATAGAGTGACAACGGTCTGCTTCCTGCTGGTCTATTTTTTGCTAATGATCACGAATAGAAACCAGAAGCGGCAAAAGCAGACCTGTTTTTATCCAAATAGCTTCAGAAATAGAATTTGCCGCCGATAGTAATATAACTGCTTTTTACCCGCACTCAGTGAACGAGTGTCGATGTTCCAAGGAGTATTCGATGAATCCAGTAGGAAGCACTTCTGTTAATAGCTATGCCAAACAATCTGTCGCCTCTAAGCAAACAAGTATTGCACAAGAGGAAGGCAACGCTTCGCCGCTAAAAGTCGAACACAATAAGGTGACACTGTCTACGGAGGGCAAAGCGCTCCTCGCCGCTCTGCAGCAAATCGAACACGACAGTAAGAGAGTAGAAGCAGAAGATAAATCTGTTGGTGAAAAAGTGGAGTCCTTTACACATGGCGCACTTGGCATGGATCACCCTGACAAAATCGAGGAAGAAGAAGACGGCTCATACTCTGCGGGTCAATACCTTTCTGCTGCCCTCACTGTCGGTGGCATCATATTAGCGTTGGTCTAATAATCGTTACGACAATAAATCCTATTTGAATAAATCACTAACTGCAGCCCATAATTTGATACGTCAAAGAACGATATGTCGTAAACGTAGGTTATATACTCCTCAATTCGACCGCTCTTATGACCTTAGAACGCATACTCGTTTATTGCTCCCTAAACTAGGTTTCTTGTGAAGGCACTGAATGGATAACTTTAGTCCATGCTTTCAACTCCTAAGCGTAATCCAAGCCCACGTTTGTGGGCTTTCTTCTTTCTAAATTCACAAACGTTAGAGGTTGATTCACTTTTTCTACAAACCCAAGCAAAGACGACAATTTAGTTAAACTTTTATTACCGACACAAAACCGTCATAAATCATTGTTTTAATGCCAGCGCTTTTAATAAACAAGGAAAATATAATGAAGCGCTTAGTATCTCCAATCGTTACCGCAGTGGCAGCATCAACCCTATCTTTTAATGCACTCTCAGCCGAAATCAAAAACGTTATTCTGATGATCGGCGATGGCATGGGGCCTCAACAAGTTGGTCTACTAGAGACTTACGCCAAACACGCACCTAACTCGATTTACAAAGGCGAAACTACCGCTTTGTATAAACTCGCTCAAGAAGGTGTCATTGGCTCTTCACTGACCAATCCAGAAGACGCGATTGTCGTCGACTCTGCGTGCTCCGCAACGATGCTAGCAACAGGAATACCTACCGCTTCTGAAGTCATTGGCATTGATAGCCAAGGCAACCACGTTGAAACCATTTTGGAAAAAGCCAAAAGCAAAGGTAAGGCTACGGGTCTCGTCTCTGATACACGTATGACTCATGCAACGCCAGCCGCGTTTGCCGCTCATCAACCACACCGTTCTCTAGAAAACAGTATTGCGGCGGACATGCTAGAAACTGGCGTTGACGTGATGATGTCTGGCGGACTTCGTCATTGGATTCCAAAGTCGACAAACGACAAGGGAGAGACATACGAGCAACTTGAAAAGCTCACTGAAGGTAATATCTACCTAAAGTCGAAACGTAAAGATGAGCGCAACTTGCTTACTGAGGCGCAAGACCAAGGTTACAACCTGGCTTTCAGCCGCGATATGCTCACACAAGCTAAAGGTGACAAATTACTTGGACTTTTTGCTTACTCGGGCATGAACGATGGTATTGCCTACAGTCAAAGCAAAAACGATCCAAAACGTACGCAGCCATCACTGGAAGAAATGACCACCAAAGCAATCGACATCCTTTCAAAAGACAAAGACGGCTTTTTCTTAATGGTTGAAGGCGGTCAAATTGACTGGGCTGGCCACAGTAACGATGCGGGTACGATGCTGCATGAAATGATCAAGTTCGACGAAGCGGTAGACTCGGTTTATGAGTGGGCAAAAGGCCGTGATGACACACTGATCATTGTTACCGCTGACCACGAGACCGGTTCTTTCGGCTTTAGTTACTCATCAGCAAACTTGCCTAAACCGCAAAAACGCGACGGCGAAGCATTCAAAAATCAAGATTACGCGCCAAACTTCAACTTTGGTCAGTTCGAAATCCTCGATGGTTTATACAACCAGAAGAAAAGCTACTACGGTATGATCAGCGAATTCCAAGCGCTTGATAAGAAAGCTCAAACACCAGAGAAGTTTGCAGAAATTGTGAATGCAAATAGCGCTTTTTCGATTACGCCTGAGCAAGCAGAACGCGTATTAGCAAGTAAACCAAATCCATACCGACTCGCTGGACACAAATACTTAAGCGAAGAGAACGTTCCTACAATCAATGACTTTGATGCGTTCTTTCCTTACAACGACCGTGGCAACTTGCTAGCTCGTGAACATGCAACAAAGCAAAACACAGTATGGGGAACGGGTACTCATACGCATACCCCAGTCAACGTATTTGCTTGGGGACCGGCAGAAACTATCCTTCCGGTATCAAAAATCATGCACCACTCTCAGTTAGGTGAGTACTTAAAGCAACAAATCAAATAATCGGCTTGCACTTACTTCACGACTCGTGATGTTCAAACGCTCTCGTAAGGGAGCGTTTTTTTATGCATGAAAATAGTTGACGTTTTAAACAATAAACCTCAATAATTATAGGTCTTTGATTATATGAATGAAGAAAATGTGCGAAATATTTGCTAAGCAACCCCAAGACAACTATCAGTTCATCACCCGCTCTATCCGTATTGATGGTCACGCAACAAGTGTAAAACTTGAAGCGAGCTTTTGGACGATTCTTGAGGAAATTGCTAACGCTCAAAACATGACTGTTCCTAAGTTTATTAGTACGGTCTATCAAGAAGCGCTCGAATACAATGGTGAAGTAAACAACTTTGCCTCCCTACTCCGCTGCGCCTGTCTCACTTACGCTCGCCAGCCTAAAGAGACGATTCGTCAAGCACTGACACAACTAAACACTTAATAACAACCAACCACCGACCAACCTACCAATAACCCTCATAGGCTATGCAACAGAGTTGTAAGCCATTGAGCATGTTCTAATTTGTCGTACTAGAGTACTACCCAGACTCCTTTTGAACTCGCTAACCTATGCGGACTATCAAGGAGTACCCATGACAAAAATGATTCACACCATGATCCGAGTCAGCGATCTGGACCGTTCTCTACAATTTTACCGCGACGTACTTGAGCTAGAAATCAAAGACCAATACATCTTTGATGGTTTTTCTCTGACCTATCTAGCCAACGAAGAAACTGGCTTTGAATTAGAGCTAACACACAATCACGATCAAACTGAGCCTTACACTCACGGCTCAGGCTACGGTCACCTTGCTGTCAGCGTAGAGGACATCGAACAAACTCACAAACGCATAAAATCTCTCGGTATTGAAGCGGGTGACATCAAAGCTTTTGATCACCAACAAAAGCATTTGGCAACGTTCTTTTTTGTGACTGATCCTGATGGTTACAAAATTGAGTTCTTACAACGCCAAGGGCGTTACCTATAACAAAAAGAGTAAACATCATGATTCACTTGACTGCTACCTTCCAGGCACAACCGGGAAAAGAACAAGAACTGAAAGCAGTGCTCACCCGAGCACTTGAACCCACTCGCAATGAGGAAGGTTGTGTTCGTTATCAGTTATTCCAAGATAAAGACAATGCGTGCCACTTCGTTTTTCAAGAGCAATTTAAAGACCAACAAGCGTTCGATCTTCATGGTGAAACAGAACACTTTGCTCTTTTGATTAGCCAAATCGACAACTTGCTAGAATACGAACCGAAATTGGTGTTCTTTAACGAACTGTAAAAACACCGCTTAATGCAAATAAAAAGGCACTCTTTCTAGAGTGCCTTTTCGTACTGTTTTGGCTGTGATTACGCGTCTTGTTTCTCTACCATGTGCAAATGCACATCTTGTTGTGGGAAAGGAATCGAAATGCCTTCTCGGTCAAAGCGCAGTTTCACTTCTTTTGTCACATCCCAATACACGTCCCAATAATCATCAGTTTTTACCCAAGGACGAACAATAAAGTCTACAGATGATGTGTTTAACGTATGCACTTTGATCATCGGCTCTGGTGTACGAAGTACTGCAGGGTGAGAAGTAATGATATCAGACAGCACTGACTCGGCCTTCAGCAAGTCATCCGCATAGCCAATGCCAAACACCATATCCACACGGCGAATGCGCTCGTGTGTGACGTTCTTAATGACATCTCCCCAAATTTTACTGTTAGGTACAATAATAATTTGGTTATCAAACGTACGGATTGTGGTGTTCACCAAACTCATATGGCTTACCTTACCATCCACGCCACCAGCATACACAAAGTCACCAACATCAAATGGGCGGTAAATAAGCAACATCATACCCGCCGCGAAGTTGGACAAGGTGTCTTGTAAGGCGAAGCCGATAATCACACCAGCAATACCAAAACCGGTTAGGATCGGTGCCAGGTTCAATCCGAGCTGAGATAGGCCCACCATGATACCAATCACCCACACGAACTTGCCGGACATTGAGATAAAGAAATCCTGCATCAAGTGTGAGAGCTTTAAGTTTTTCGATGAAACCGCCTTGCTGACCACTTTGCGCGTTAACTTCGCGAGCCCACGAGCGATCAATAAAATCAGCGCAAATACAAACAACTGGAAAATGTGCTGTGGCGCATTTTCGGCAAACCAGTCTAGTGCCGAGTTGGACCAATGGCTCAGTATTGACCACACTACTTTGGTATTCAGTAAATCGTGGGTGATATTCCCTGTCACTTCGAAAATTTGGCGTTTGTACTCGGACGTTTCTAAACCGACTTTATCGCCAATCGAAATTAAATTGCGTAGGCTTTCCGTCGCAATATTCAGTCTTTGTTTAGTAATAAGCTGACTTAGCTGCAGTGACGCTTTTTCCGATTCAGGGCTTGACGAAAGTTGAGAGCCGATGATCTCACTTTGCTGACTCAAGTACTCAATTGAGGCAGACAGCAAACGCATGCGTTTATCAACTTTATCCTTTAGTTCCGCTTCTGCGCGCTCATTTTGAGCCCCTAACTCTTTCAGCCAAGCAAGGTTTTGCCAACTTGAATCGAAGCTGACATCGAGGTAATGCTGTAACTCTCGGTAATCATTAACAAGAGCAAGTTTCTCTTCATCCTTGGCTTTATTTAAATCTTCAACGACTTTCTTTATTTTTTCCGACAGATAGTTTGTGGCGTCCTCAGAGTATTTTTCCTGCTTTTTAACCAAGGAGATCAATTTGTCGCGAGGGATAGTTTCA
Source organism: Vibrio sp. 1CM7H (assembly GCF_023161645.1). Taxonomy (NCBI): domain Bacteria; kingdom Pseudomonadati; phylum Pseudomonadota; class Gammaproteobacteria; order Vibrionales; family Vibrionaceae; genus Vibrio; species Vibrio sp. 1CM7H. Next base: position 499,761 of record NZ_JALNTV010000003.1, on the reverse strand, counting down.
CGTTCAATCGCTGATGCTAACTGACTTCTTAACTCTTCATTTTTTTGGAACAGCTGCAGTTGAAGCGCGTCGCGCTCATCACCACTCGCTTGCGAGAGACCTTGGGATAAATCCACAATTTCTCGATTCAAGTTATCAATAGAAGTTTCGGCAGCAGAGGGCTCTGGCGTATCCTGAATATCTTTCGCATTGATGACCATCGGGGCCATCATACCGAGGATAAGCGTGAATAATGCCACCCAAGATGTCAGGCGTATTTTCTGGGGGAAATGAAACGTCATGTTTACCTCTTAGGGAACAGTTCTGATCAAAACGACCAAGAATAGAAGTGTAAAGCCTTGAAATTATATACCTAAGTTTACAACACTAAATAATAAACTGAGCAGCATTTCGTTAGTTGGGCGTCAAAGTTGAGAAACCCAATAACAAACAAGCCTTTCATTATTAGATGAAAGGCTTGTGTAAATTTAACTACGGGCGATTGGGGTGATTCAGAATATGGTCTTCCCAATCCACCACATCAATCTCGTATACCACTTTATTGCGGACACTTTCGCCCGCCGCGTGCATCGCAGATTTCGAGCCCGTAATCAACGGATGCCATTCTGGTAAAGGCTGCTTTTCAGCCAACAGGCGGTAAGCGCACGTATGCGGCAGCCAAGTAAAATCGTCGATGTCTTCGCGCGTCAGCTTGGTGCACTCTTCACCCGAAGTAAAACGATTTGGGTAATCCTTACAAGAACACGTTTTGCTATTTAGCCAGCTACAGGCCACATTGGTGTAATAGATTTCATCGGTATCTTCGTCCATTAGCTTATGCAGGCAACATTTACCACAACCATCACAGAGAGATTCCCATTCCTCTTCTGTCATCTGCTCTAACGATTTACTTTGCCAAAATGGAGTGCTCATACTTCAGGTCTCACCAAGGGAATTTAGGGGGCGATTTATACCCCTCTCGACGCAAAAGTTCAAGTTTTGAGAAGATCTCGAATCATTCACACATAACAGTAGAGATATTCAACTACTTTCGCTTTACTGTTCTATCCTTAAACGAGTTTCCATTACTCAATTGATCAAGAAGGCATTAAGGAGTTTTCATGGGTATTATTTCTTGGATTATTTTGGGCTTAATCGCCGGTGCACTCGCAAAATGGCTCATGCCAGGAAAAGATGGGGGTGGCTGGATTGCGACAATGCTACTCGGTATTGCTGGGGCGTTTGTCGGCGGCTTTCTTGGCGGTATTCTGGGTTTCGGCGGGGCAACTGGCGTAAATATCGGTAGCATAATCACCGCAACGCTAGGCGCATTTATTCTGCTGTTTGTTTACAACCGCTTCTTGAGATGATCACAACGGTTTAGAAGCCAAAAGGAGCACTCTATTGAGTGCTCCTTTTTATTTTTTCTTAGGCGACTCTTCCAATCCACGTCAAAATGACCATAATTGCCCCTCAATTTTTAAGAGGTTTACATTATGGATTGTCGACTAGGATGCGGAGCTTGCTGTATTGCGCCAAGTATCTCTTCACCGATACCTGGAATGCCCAAGGGCAAACCAGCAGGTGTTCGTTGCGTACAACTCAACGATGATAATTTGTGTAAGCTGTTTGGTAAGCCTGAGCGCCCTAACGTTTGTCACGATTTTAAACCGTGTCCGGTTGTGTGTGGCAAAACCAACCAAGAAGCGCTCGACAACATCACTGAGCTAGAGCAACTTACTTAATCTATTCAGAGCCCCCGTTTAGTCGTTACCAAGCTCTCGTAAGTACAAGTAGATGGTATCGCGCGAAATGCCAAGATGGTTTGCAACCATTAAAACAGCATCTTTGTATTTAAAAATGCCTAAGCCGTGCAGTCGCGTCACCAGTTCACGGTTACGTTTAGAAGGCGCAATGGCTTCATTTTCCCACACTTCTGTTTGTACGGTTTCTATCGTGCTGATGATGGTTTCATCGATATTACGCGCAAACGTTTCTGGTGATCGAGCGCCACCAACACAACACTCGGTGTGTTGCTGAGGCAGCATTGCCTTTAAAAACGCCTGCATCGGTGCATCCATATCTACGTTGATACACAGCAAACCAATCGGTTTGTTTTTTGGATTTCTGACAATGGTCGTAATGGAGTGCAAGGTCTTTCCGTTCGACGTTTTCGTCAGGTACGAATCAGAAACGTCCTTACCCTCTCTTAACTTCATTCTCGCTAAGTTGGTAATTGGGGCACCTTCACTGCGTTCCGTCACGTGCCCATTTGCGATTTTGATGATTTCCGGCGCTTCGGCATCTAAGCTGTGGAGAACCACTTCAGTGTGTTCACCATACATACGTGCAATGCCATCCACGACGTTTTTCATAGAGTTCAAAATATCGAGATCACTCTTGGTGAGTTTCTTTAGTAGCAATGTTACTTCCCTTAGCAAAAACTGGAGGTTAGGCCGACATAATATCGATAATAGATTTGTCAGTATACGGCATACCGAAACGAACCATTGAGCCAACATTTCTTATCGTTTGCTCAACTTCTTCGCCTACTATACCTTGATTCTTAACACTGTGGTTACCCATCGCCATCAAATATGAGCGCACCGCCGTTGTCGACGAAGTACACACTTTCATCGCACAAGAGGACTTCGCACCATCGCACACCATACCTGAACTGTCGCTGATGACGTTTTGAATGGCGTAGCATGATTGCTCAAATGTACCACCAGCTAAATACACCAGCGCCATAGAAGCTGCCGCACTGGTAACAGTGTTGCCACAAAATGCGGATAACGGTGGGTAATAAGATTTGATGTAAATAGCCCCTAAATGGCTCATGATCAACGCGCGAGCCAACTGTTCTTCGTCGTTTTGGAATACTTCTGCCGCAACTACAACTGGCATTGTAGCGGCAATACCTTGGTTCCCACTGCCGAAATTGCTCATGGCTGGCAACGTTGCCCCTCCCATGCGAGCATCAGACGCCGCTGATGTCATCATCTGTATACGACTCATTAAGTCATTGCCCAATAAGCCTTGCTCGATGTTGCCTTTTAGCGTGCGTCCAATTTCTAGGCCGTAACCTCGGTCGATACCCTCTTGAGCCAGCAAGGTATTAAGCTCTGCAGCTTGGAGAATGAATTTGATCTCTTCAAAAGGCGCCTGAGTGGCAAACTCATAGATTTGTTTGATCGAAATATCCACACCTTCACAAACAGAAGCGGTTGCAACGCGTTGCTGCGGTGGAGCATCAAAAATCACGTCGCCATTGCGCATGATCTGGATAATGTTGGTGTGACCGCCACTGATCGTGACCGAAACAACATCGTCACCAGAGGTGAGCGTTACGCTGCAATAAATGAATTCTTGCGTATCCATGCGCGCTACAGTTACCCGCTCTTCATCTATCAATTGTTGCGCAGCAGCAACATCCTGCTTATTAATCCGAGCCAACACTTCCAGTTCTGCTGTTGGGTCACCGGCTAATGCACCAACTGAGGCGGCAATTTTGAGGCCTATCTTGCCCGTTCCAGGTACGAAAACACCCATCGAGTTTTTAAATAGGTTGTCTGAAACACGCACCTCTATCGCATCAATATCGGATGTGCCTAACTCTTTTCTAGCAACTGCTGCCGCGTACGCAGCAGCAATGGGTTCTGTACATCCTAATGCAGGTTTCACAACTTGCTTAATGATTTGGATATATTGTGTCCATTGCTGGTTCATGCTCTGTTCTCCGTATTACTTTTTATGAGCAATCGCTTCGACTTCAATTAACACGCCAAGAGGCAAATCTTTCACTGCGAAGCAACTGCGTGCCGGACAATCTTGTTGGAAAAACTCTGCGTAGACCTTGTTAAACTCGGCAAAGTCATTAATATTCGATAGGTAACACGTTGTTTTTAAAACAGTATCGACACTGCCACCACCAGCCTCTAAAACGTGCTTCAAGTTAGTAAGAGATTGATGACTTTGTGCACTGATGCCGCCTTCAACGACTTTTCCTGTTGCCTTATCAACGGGTAATTGGCCAGAAGTAAAAATCAAATCGCCATAGCTAGTGCCATGTGAATAAGGTCCGATAGCAGCAGGCGCGTGTTCAGATGAAATCAATTTTTTCATTTTCAAATCCTCACATAAATTTTATTTTTTATTAAGAAGTTTCTAATTCAACTTCCGTATTAGCGTTATTTTTTCAATTAAATATGAATTAAACAACTAGATCAGATCACAAAATTCGTTAAAAACTCCAATTTATTTGAACTTCTTCGCCAAGATCTCAAATTTATCTGAATTTTCCACAAAAAAATTGGTGATATACATTTTCTCAATTAAATTTGAGAAAAATTCATACTAACAAGAGAAACAATAAAATGAGCGTGACAGCACCTACACAAACCTTACCTATCGGTAAAGAGCCACCGCACGTAAAAGCAGGCATGGCCCTAGACGAGTGGAAAGCCGCGATCAAGTTTGATAGCACAGACTGGGGATGGGTGATCATGAGTATCGGCATGGCAATCGGTGCCGGTATTGTCTTTTTACCAGTAAAAGTAGGCGTATTGGGCCTTTGGGTATTCTTGGCCTCTGCCGTGATCGGCTACCCAGCAATGTACTTATTCCAACGCCTTTTCATCAACACTCTCTCAAGTTCACCAAAGTGCCAAGATTACGCTGGCGTCATTTCCGGCTACCTTGGTAACAAATGGGGGGCGTTATTAGGTGTGCTCTACTTCATCATGTTGGTGATTTGGGTCTTTGTTTACTCAACAGCTATCAACAATGACTCGGCATCTTTCCTACATAGTTTTGGCATCACGGAAGATTTATTGTCTGAAAACCCGCTATATGGTCTGGCTTTAGTGTGCGCGCTGGTCGCTATTGCATCTCGTGGTGAAAAGATTTTGTTTAAGGTCAGTACTGGTCTTGTACTGATTAAACTTTGTACCGTTGCATTACTTGGCGTCATGATGATCGAGAAATGGGATGTAGCGAATGTCGGTGCGATTCCAGAAACAGGCGCTGGTTTGAAAGATGCAATTGAGCTACTGCCGTTTACTCTGACGTCTATTCTCTTCATTCAAAGTTTGAGCCCAATGGTGATCTCATACCGCTCAAAAGAAAAATCGATTGAGGTTGCTCGCTTTAAAGCCATGCGCGCAATGAAAATTGCTTTCGGTATCTTGTTTGTGACCGTCTTCTTCTACGCGATTTCCTTTACGCTTGCGATGTCACATGAACAAGCGGTTAAAGCAGCAGAAGAGAACATCTCTGCTCTTGCGATGGTTGCGCAAGGTATGGACGGCACGACGCTAAAACTAATGAGTTTGATGCTGAATATTTTCTCAGTAATGACTGCGTTTTTTGGCGTGTACTTAGGTTTCCGCGATTCTTGCCAAGGTCTAGCGATGCTGGCTCTAAAAAAGGTCATGCCTGAAGAGAAAATCAATAAAGACTTAGTCACCAAGGGAATCATTCTCTTTGCGATTCTCATGGCGTGGGGTGCGATTGTATTGAATCTACCAGTTCTGAGCTTCACATCAGTATGTAGCCCTATCTTTGGTTTGATTGGCTGTTTGATTCCAGCTTACCTTGTCTACCAAGTGCCTTCTTTACACAAATACAAAGGCGCGTCGCTTTACTTGATTATTGCGACTGGTATTTTGTTGTGCGTATCACCTTTCGTCGCATTTAGCTAAAACCTACGTTGCCTTGGCTGTTACTCAGGTAGTGATGGCCAAGGCAACCTTAAGATTCAACTCTCCTCTCCCTGCTTTTCTCTCATCCTTGAGAACTCTTGCCACATACCGTCCTATTTGCAGTCTTTACGCGATCTCCCTCACACTTAATTGACAATTCTCGACTATGTTCAGCGGGTCATTTAAGTAGAAATTAGGAAATAACATGAACAAGTATTTGGCAGAGGCTTTTGGTACGTTCTGGCTAGTATTGGGCGGCTGCGGTAGCGCAGTGTTGGCTGCAGGTTTCCCAGACGTGGGTATTGGTCTGCTGGGCGTTGCTCTGGCCTTTGGTTTAACCGTTTTAACCATGGCATTTGCAATCGGTCATATTTCAGGTTGTCACTTGAACCCGGCAGTGACGGTTGGTCTTTGGGCTGGCGGTCGTTTTGAGACAAAAGACGTTGCGCCTTACATCATCGCACAAGTGCTCGGCGGGCTGATCGCTGGTGGCATTCTTTATGTCATCGCGACAGGACAAGCTGGATTCGATGTTGTGGGTTCTGGCTTTGCCGCCAATGGTTATGGTGAACACTCGCCGGGTCAGTACTCCATGCTTGCTGCGCTAGTTTCTGAAGTTGTAATGACGATGATGTTCCTTATCGTAATCATGGGGGCGACAGACAAACGTGCACCTCAAGGTTTTGCACCTATTGCGATTGGTTTGTGTCTGACTCTTATTCACCTGATCAGCATTCCTGTGACAAACACCTCAGTAAACCCGGCTCGTAGTACAGCAGTCGCAATGTATATGGGTGACTGGGCAGTTTCTCAATTATGGCTGTTCTGGGTTGCTCCTATTGTGGGTGGCGTGCTTGGTGCGGTTATCTACAAAAATCTTCTTGGTAAAGAATCGAACGATTAATCGTTCCCAACTCCCAAAATCAAAAAAGCCGCTGAATTCAGCGGCTTTTTATTAAATTCTGTGTCGACCTAACAGCGAGTGTGACAACGTCGTGCCATCGACAAGCTCAAGCTCTCCACCGACAGGCACACCATGCGCGATGCGGCTGGCATCAACTTGGTGTTCTTTACATAGCTCTGCGATGTAATGTGCAGTGGCTTCGCCTTCAACCGTCGGGTTTGTTGCCAAAATCACTTCGGCTATATCACCGCGACGTAAGCGGTAATCAAGCACATCCAGCCCAATATCACTTGGACCAATACCGTCTAGTGGTGACAAATGTCCCATAAGAACAAAGTATCGACCAGAATACTGGCCCGTTGCTTCGACTGCAGCAATGTCTGCCGGGCTTTCTACCACACAAATTTGACCATTTTCTTGGCGTTTTGGGTTGGTACAAATATGACAGACTTCTTCTTCGGTGAAGGTTCGACACTCAGTACAATGACCGATTTCTGTCATTGCCTGGCTAAGCGCATCTGCAAGTTGCAAACCGCCTTTTCTATCGCGCTGTAACAAATGAAAGGCCATACGCTGCGCCGACTTGGGGCCAACCCCAGGTAGACAACGTAAGGCCTCCATCAATTGCTCCAGCATATGACTGGTACGCATTAAAAGTCCGCTTAATTAAATATCAGCAGATTAGAATGGCATTTTCATACCTGGTGGTAGTTGCATACCGCCAGTTACAGAAGCCATTTTCTCTTTTTGAGTTTCTTCAACACGACGGGCCGCATCGTTGAACGCCGCAGCGATCAAATCTTCAAGCATTTCTTTGTCGTCTTCCATCAAACTTTCATCGATGTCAACACGACGTACGCTGTGACTACCAGTGATAGTAACTTTTACTAGGCCAGCACCAGACTCGCCAGTTACTTCCATATTCGCGATTTCTTCTTGAAGCTTTTGCATGCGATCTTGCATTTGCTGGGCTTGCTTCATTAGGTTGCCCATACCGCCTTTACCAAACATGTTTATCTCTCTGGTTTAATGAGGTGTTGCATCAATTAATGGGGTTATACTTTTGGGTTTTCAACCCCATTCCATTCGATTATTAGATAGGGCGCACACTATCTTTATCAAGCTCTGCAGCAAAACGACGTTCAATAAATTGAACATTTGGATCGTTTTCTAAACTATTCAGCGCTTGCTGTAATTTCTCTTGATAGAGCCTATCTCTAAGTTCAAGTGGTGTTTCTCCACTCTCCCCTATTTCGATGCTCATGTGGCACTCTTCACCTAACACGGTATTAAGTGCTTTAAGCAATTCGGCTTGAGCTCTATCAGTATTCAAATGAGCTTGGCTGCTTCTCAATAGTAACGAAACGGTTGTTCCTTCCTTACTATAATGAGAGTTTAGCGCAAGTTGCTCTACCAGCTTAGGGATCTCCATTAAGCTGATTAGCTTCGCCCATTCATTATGTTCTAACGATTCATCGATGAGCTTTTGTGCCATTTCAGGCGTTTTCTCATGCTCAAGTGCCTGCTTGAGCTGCGTAGGTGTCAGTTTTGTATTCACTTTTGTCTCAACAGGCTTGCTTGGACGCCAGCGATACGCTTCCTCAACTTGTGGCTCCGTCGACTTCGGAGCTGAGTTTGGCGACACCTGCGCGGAATTGCCATGCAATTGCGCTACTCGGTCGATAACCGATTCTGGTTGTGCAGATGCCGCTTTAGGCTTTTTTGAGCCACCATTTTGAGGAGTGTTCTGTTGTAGGCCTTGACGCTGAGAACGTAATTGGTGACGTAAACCGCATAGACCGCCGCGCGCCGGTGTTGAAACGCTCTCTTGCACTTGTTGAGGTGGCGTTTCATGCTGCGGTGCAGGGTTTTCGCTCATCGGCGGCGCCATATCATACTGTGGCGGAACCGCCTCATATCCACTCGCGTGATACTCAGGTTGTGAATTGGATGAAGGTTGAGGAGCAACTTGTGGTGAGCTTTGCGCTGGACTCGGCTGCTGAGTTCGAGGAGCAGCTACTGTCTGAGCTGGTGCAGTCTTTGATTGACTGACACTTTGAACTGGGGCTGAAGCTGGTTCGCAGTTACTGGAAACAACACTTGCCCCACTGTTACTTGATGGGCGGAACGCCATCATACGCAGCACAATCATTTCCAGACCGACTCGCCCATTTGGAGAGAGGGTCAGATCTTCACGACCTTTCAATGCAATTTGATAGTAAAGCTGCACATCTTGCGGGCTTAGTGCTTTACTCAATAATTCGATCTTTTCTGCATCTGGCTGCGCTCGGTCTAGCGACGCTGGCAACGCTTGATACATCGCAATTCGATGAAGCTGTGTTGCGACTTGCTGCAACAAGCCATCCCACTCAACACCATTTGCCGCTAATTGCTGGATTTTATCTATGGCTTGTTGAGGTTGCTTGCTGCTGATTGACTCTAGTAAGTGAATCGCTTGGTCGGTATCAATCGTCCCCAACATGTGGCTGACAATATCAGTTTGCACCGCACCGTTACCTAAAGCAATTGCTTGATCGGTCAAGCTGAGAGCATCACGCATACTGCCATCTGCAGCATGTGAAATCATACCTAGTGCTTTTGGTTCTGCCGATACTTGCTCTTGACCCAAAATGTAGTCAAGTTGCTGATGAATATCATCAACGCTGATCGGTTTGAGATGGAACTGTAGACAACGCGACAATATAGTAACTGGCAGCTTTTGTGGATCGGTTGTCGCGAGTAAGAACTTCACATACTCTGGCGGCTCTTCCAGGGTTTTCAACAACGCATTGAAAGAGTGACGCGATAGCATGTGTACCTCATCGATGAGGTACACTTTAAAACGTCCAAGAGCAGGTTTGTATTGAACGTTGTCTAACAGTTCGCGAGTGTCTTCAACTTTAGTACGTGATGCCGCATCGATTTCAAGAAGATCGACAAAGCGACCTTCATCAATTTCACGACAAGTATCGCACTTACCACAAGGTGTCGCGGTAATACCGGTTTCGCAGTTCAAGCCTTTGGCAAACAACCTACCGATACTCGTTTTACCCACACCACGAGTCCCGCTGAACAGATAAGCATGGTGTAAACGGTTTTGCGCCAGTGCGTTTTCCAACGCCGTCAGGACATGTTTTTGTCCGACAACTTGGTCAAACTGATTAGGACGCCATTTTCGCGCTAAAGCTAAATAACTCATTGAATGTATTAATGTCCTTCAAAATCGCAAATGCTGTATACGTTTAGACCTAGTGCTTCTAAACGTTTATCACCACCGATTTCTGGTAGGTTGATAACGAACGCAGCGTGCTCAACTTCACCGCCCAGTTGGCGAATCAGCTTAGTCGTCGCTTCAATAGTGCCGCCCGTTGCCAATAAATCGTCGACAACCAGTACTTTGTCGCCTTCAACGATGGCATCTGTATGGATTTCCAGTGTATCAACGCCGTATTCAAGCTCATAAGATTGAGCAACAGTAGGACGTGGTAGCTTGCCTGGTTTACGCACTGGTACAAAACCAACACCTAGCTCAAGCGCTAAAGGCGCACCAAATAAAAAGCCACGAGCTTCCGTACCCACAACCTTGGTAAAGCCCATATCTTTGTAACGTTCAACAAGAAGGTTGATCGTCGCTTGGTATGCTTTTGCGTCTTCAAGAAGGCTCGTCACATCACGAAATAGAATGCCTGGCTTTGGGTAGTCTTGGATGCTTTTGATGCTAGATTTGATCAGTGAAATTGTTTCTGTAGTCATAATACCGATTTACTTAGATTGGCTCATCGCCCTCTCTAATCGCAGTATCACGAGGGCAACGAACAATAGGTTTTCACCACTATGTGCTTATTTTCGTAACAGTCACAGGCGCTGAAAATACAAACGCCCACTCGAAGAGCGGGCACACTATTCTCTACAATCTTAGTGATTTTCTTCTCTGTCAGCAACCAACTCAATCACAGGCAGACGCATAAACCAGCCGAGTAAAACGATTAGCATCACTAAAAGACCAATTTTCACCCAAACAAGGGGAACAACAACGATTGAAACCATGAAACTAAGTGCAATAAAAATGGCGCCACGCTGTTTTACTTTTGAAGTAACAGCCCGGTGCTTATGCCAATTATCGAGAATCGGTCCAAACGTTTTGTGGTTGTGTAGCCAATGATGAAATGCGGGGCTACCACGCATAAAACATGCACTAGCAAGTAGAATGAAAGGAGTGGTGGGTAAAAGCGGAAGGGCTATGCCGGCAATGCCGAGCACAATACAGAGTCCACCAACGGTATTGAAAAAGTAACGCTTAATACGAATGGTGAACTCCGGTACAAAATAGCTAGATTAAAAGCCTGCGTAACCATTCATTACACGAAGCCAGGTTAGCGTTGCAGGTAGTGTTGGAATTAAAAGTACTGCAATGAAACCTAAAAAGTAAAAAATATTATAAGGCTCTTTAAAATCTTTGTCTGCCATGATGTATCTTCTCACTAGTTGACTTTGCTTCTCCCAAGGCACAGCGTTAAATTATCGTTGCACAAATGGGTCATTATTGTTTTAGGCGTTGACTATACCTTAAACAGCCAAATCTAAACACCAGCAAAAAGTAAGGTTATTGTTCGAGCATTTGTTGTTTTTTGTGGTTCTAAAAAGACAATAAGCAGCGCCAAGACGCTGCTTATTGTGTTATGAAGTCAGAATTATACCAGTCGTGATTTCCGGGCAATATTTAAGCTAAAACTTGAAGAGCCTAAACAACCGATGGATAACTGACCAGCAACACCTAGCGGTAAATCTCGGGTTATGAAGTTTTTCATACTTCCTGCCCCTAAACAGTTACCTGCCGCGATATGTTGATTAGTATTTCCGTCAGACCAATGGCTATCTAAACCCGCAGGCAGGATAGAAACGGAGGACGAAGCCAGATCGGCGACACCAAATACAGCATTAACCGCACCAGCGCACTCTGAACACTCGATTCCTTTTTCAATGATCCCTACCATATCCTTCAGATCAGCACTGAAACTCTTCAAATTACGCAGGTAATCGTCAAACAAAGCCCTAACAAGCAATGTCGTCGCGACACCATCATTACTCTGGGAAGCAGAGTCAACGAGATAGAACGCAAATTGCCCGTTCATTAACCAACGATAATCAAACACCAGTGGCATAACGTCCGTCGATTGCAATAAACGGTATGAGCAGCGCCAATCACCTTGAGAAGCATCTTTCTCTGGCAATAGAGCATGCAGTAAATCTCTTGCAGCACTCGGGTTCTGCTGCAAATACTCTAGATGCCAGTGAAGCTCTTGCTCATCTGGGATTTCGCCACCGTCATCGACTCGGAACCACTGACTTGAAAAGTCTCGCTGTTCTGAGAAATGGCTATCGGTATCTTCGAGCGTATTGTCTATCGCCTGAGATAGGTGCTCATAATTACCTATCGGTTTAGGAAGAAAATCTTTAATACCAAATCGCAACGCTTTCGCGACATCGGACATTTCATCCGTGCCGGATACCACGATAAGCGGCAAGTATGGATATTCAAGACTGACTTCTTCGACGAATTCAATGCCATCTAATACCGGCATCGATAAATCACACAAGATAAGATCGGGTTGGCATTCCCTGAGTTGTTGAAGCGCCTCTAGGCCGTTTTCAGCTTCTACTACTTTAAAACCCTGACTTTCTAAATAAGCATTGGTTACTTTACGAAATATTGGATCATCATCCACCAACATAATTAGTTTTTGATTAACCACTTCCTGTGCCGAGACCATTGCCGTTTGACTGTGAGTCTTAAACATACCTTTACACCTCACAAAGCTAAGTCAAAAAACAGATTTATTATTAAGTCATTATTTTTGTTGTGTTTACATCCGGCGAAACGTTGCGCAGCAAGACTTGAGGCCGTTCCGCCTTGTTATAAAACGTAGCTTGAAAACGGCGTTTATACAAATATTACGGGGTATAACAGTATTTACTCAAACAGGGTTGCTGTGTTCAAATGATGCAACATGTTGACTTAAAGCAAGCTTTGATCACAAAGTTAATTATAAATTAGCCGTAATCGGTAATTTAATGTGTCTGGAAATATGAAATTAGATGACTTAAACCTGTTTCGACTGGTTGTCGAAAATGGGAGCTACACCGCAACTTCGCGAAAAACCATGATCCCGGTTGCGACCATCACCCGACGCATTCAAGCGCTAGAAGACTCTGTCAATCTTCGACTATTGAACCGTCACGCTCGCAAACTCTCGCTTACAGAAGCCGGGGAACGTTTTTACCATGAGTGCTCCCCTTTGCTACAAAGGCTAACCACGGCAGCAGAGGAAATCACTGACGACTGCCGAGGAGCATCAGGCAAGATTAAGATATCGGCGCCTTATAACTTAACTAAGCGCATGATGATGCCGATGTTCAACAGCTTTATGAAGCAGTATCCGGACATCAATATCGAACTAACGACAGAAAATAATGCAGACAAGCTTGACCCTACTGAATGGGATGTCATTTTTCGAGTGGGGCCCCAACGTGATTCTAGCCTGATCGCACGTAAGATTGGCGAAGTGAAGGATATTCTTGTCGCAAGTCCTGACTACCTTGCCTCGAATCCAGCACCAAACCACGCAGAAGAGCTCTCTAACCATTCATTGCTAAAAGGCTACCCTCTTATCAAGTGGACCTTAATTAATAGCAAAGGCGAGTCTGTCGTAAACGTTGATCGTGGTCGCTTTCAGGCGAATGCACTAAATGTAGTACGCAGTGCTTGTTCCGAAGGTTTAGGCATCACGCTAATGCCAGATGTCATGATCAAAGAATACATCGAAAGCGGCGATTTGGTACGCATACTGCCAGATTGGAGTGCAAACCCGCGCGACATTTATATGCTTTACAACCACAAAGATCACCTGCCAGAGAAAGTTCGTCTCTTTATCGACTTTGTGATCGCTTACAACATTCACTAATTCGATAGCGAATACAAAAAACCAGAGCCGGAGCTCTGGTTTTTTTTACGCCTCAAGAAAACGCCTATTATGCGCCTTCGTTATGCAGCTCTAGGTTTGCTAAATCTTGTTGGATTTCAAGTTGTGTTTTCGCATCATCGTTACGAAGACCATCTAAGAAGTCTAAGTATTGTTGGTCGATATCACCCGTTACGTATTCGCCGTTAAACACGGATGTATCGAACTGAGTAATATCTTGGTTTCCAAGACCGACTGCCTCAACCAAATCTTCTAGACGTTGATAAATCAATGCATCAGCACCAATCTGCTTACAAATTGTATCGTTGTCACGGCCATGAGCAATAAGCTCGGTAGCACTTGGCATATCAATGCCGTACACGTTCGGGAATCGAACTTCTGGTGCTGCTGATACCATGTACACTTTCTTCGCACCAGAATCACGTGCCATTTCGATGATTTGTTCTGACGTAGTACCACGAACGATAGAGTCATCCACCAGCAACACATTCTTATCTTTGAACTCCGAACGAATTGCATTCAACTTGCGACGTACAGATTTCTTACGTTGTTGCTGACCAGGCATGATAAACGTACGCCCCACGTAACGGTTTTTCACGAAGCCTTGGCGGTAAGGGATATCGATCGCTTGAGCGATTTGAAGTGCGATGTCGCACGACGTTTCAGGGATAGGAATAACGACATCAATATCAAGATTTGCGTAGTCTTCACGAATACGTTCGCCTAACTTTTTACCCATTTCAACGCGAGCGCTGTATACCGAAATTTTATCGATGAACGAGTCTGGACGAGCAAAGTACACGAACTCGAAAATACAAGGGTTCAGCTTAGGATTGTCTGCACACTGCTTCGTGTACAGTTCACCGTCAAACGTTGCGTAGATTGCCTCACCAGGTGCAACATCACGGACAAAATCAAAACCGACGGCATCCAATGCTACCGATTCAGACGCAACCATGTACTCCGCTCTGCCATTAACTTCACGCTTACCTAAACATAGAGGGCGAATACCGTGTGGGTCACGAAAGGCAATCATACCATGACCGATAATCATGGCAGTCACAGCGTAAGCACCACGAATTGTGCGATGCACATTGGTGACTGCACGGAATACGTCTTCTGTCGTGACATTTCCTTTTACTGAGTCAATTTCGTGCGCCAGTACATTTAGTAATACTTCGGAGTCTGAAGTGGTATTGATATGACGGCGATCTTTTTCAAACAGCTTTTGACGAACTTCGTTAGCGTTGGTCAAGTTGCCATTGTGGGCAAGTGTAATACCGAAAGGAGAGTTTACGTAGAAAGGTTGAGCTTCTGAAGCGCTTGAACTGCCTGCTGTTGGATAACGAACATGACCAATTCCGACCTCGCCTTGCAGGCGCTGCATATGTCTTGCTTCAAATACATCCTTGACTAAACCGTTCGCCTTGCGCAGACGAAAACGATTGCTTTCTATGGTACAAATACCAGCGGCATCTTGGCCACGATGCTGTAACACCGTTAACGCGTCATAAATAGACTGGTTTACAGGCGTTGTGCCCACGATTCCAACAATACCACACATGTCCTAATCCTCGATTTGCGACAGTAGCTGGCACTACTAGATAGTGCCAGACAGAAAACTTGATGTTGCTTGTAAATGCTCGAAGAATGGGGCGATGATACGGCTGAACTCAGGGATCAACTGTGAATCTTTCCACCAATCCGAGCTTGGGAATGCAGTAAACGCATCCATAAAAAACAGCACCGCAGAAACAATTAAGACTCCGCGTAGACCACCAAATACAATCCCAAGAATTCGATCCGTACCTGATAGCCCTGTTTTTTGTACCAGTTGACCAATGACGTAATTCACCACTGCACCAACTACCAAGGTCGCGACAAATAAAGCCGCAATCGCCGCTCCGTTACGAAACATGTCATCTTCGATGTTGGTGAAGTACACCGCCAATTTGGCGTAGTAGTTGCTGGAGATAAAAAACGCTCCAAACCAAATCACCAAAGACAAAGCTTCTTTAGCAAAACCGCGAACTAAACTGATCAGAGCTGAAAATCCGATCACACCTAAAATGATAAAATCTATCCAATTCATGTTTTCTTCATCTTAAGTTGGCGCGCATTTTAACAGAAAAAATGCTGACGCAAACGTTTTCTTATGGATTTAATGGCTTAAATTTAAGCAATTGACCTTTCGAGCCTGTAATTTTTTGTAATTCCTTGACTTGTCGTTCAAGTTTACTTTTTGACACATCAGGACCAACAATCACTCTCGTAAACTCGTTTTCTTTCTTTGTATGAGCTTGATAGCCACGCTTTTGCAAATCAGCGACAAGCGCGACCGCATTTTCGTGATTCTTAAGCGCCATCAACTGAATGATCCAAGCAGAATCTTCATATTGATTTTTTTCTTGCACAGGACGAGTGGCCACCTCAACTTGCTCTGGCTGTTTGATGACCTCTGGTTTAGGCGTCGGCGTTGGGTCAGGCTCAGAAGCAGCCACTTGGGCGCCCTCTTGCTCCTGCACCACCGCTTCAACTGGAGAGTCCGGTAACGCTATGTCGTCTTCCACTGGCTCTAATATTTCGAAGTTTTCCACATCACTATCAAGTTCAGGTTTGATAGGAATACTGGCAAATTCTTCTTTGTAGTGCAGTTTCTTACCATCTAGCACATCGGGAAGAACAATCACTCCGACTGCGACTAGAATGATGGTGCCGACTAAACGACTTTGGAATTTACTTGCCATCAAAATACCTTTGCTTATTTATTCTTTGATTGCCAATGTTCCAATACCTCTCCGACAGTATGGAATGAACCAACCACCAGAATGACGTCTTCTTGCTTTGCGTGGCTTCTTGCATTCTCAAAGGCGTCAACAGGGTTTTCAAAATGAACTTGCCCATCGGGTAAGTATTGGCACAACTCTCCAGCAGTCGCCGCTCTCGGTCCGGTTAGCGACGCTGGATACCATTGTGTTGCAATTGGAGTTAGCGCTTCAATGGTTGCTTTAATGTCTTTGTCATGCAGCATCGCGACTACAATATGGATATTCTTACCCAAATATTGGTGCTTCACTTTCTCTACCAAATACTCAGCAGAGTGCGGGTTGTGCGCGACATCAAGGATTATCTCCGGCTCATGATGCAATATCTGCATACGCCCTGCCAGGCGAGCATTATTCAAGCCATTGACAATGTTTATGTCAGTGATTTGCAATTCCGATGCTCCCAACGCCATCAATGCTGTTGCCGCGTTTTGTAGCGGTAACGATGGGACAGGTAAATCCTCTAACGCAAATGCGCCACTGCTCCACTTCCAACCATTATTAGTTAGTTGGTAATCATACTGAATACCAACTTGGAAGAACTCAGAGCCAATATCGTCAGCATGAGCTGCCACGGTCGCCGGTGGCGTTGGTTGACCACAAATTGCTGGCTTCCCTGGACGGTAAATGCCTGCCTTTTCAAAACCAATGACATTGATGTCATCACCAAGCCAATCCACATGATCGATCGCTAAGCTCGTAATAACAGAAACATCATGGTCAACAACGTTGGTGGCGTCTAGACGGCCGCCAAGTCCTACTTCAAGCAACACAACGTCGACTTTCTCTGCTTGGAAAATACGTAGCGCAGCAAGCGTACCGAATTCAAAGAGGCTAAGGCTGATATCACCACGCTGCTTTTCTACATAGTCGAATGCTTCACAGTGCTTTGCATCTACAACGTCGACGCCATTAATGCGTACACGCTCGTTGTAACGAATCAGGTGCGGAGAGCTGTAAACACCGACTGAATAGCCAGCATCGAGTAAAATGGCTTCCATTAACGCACACGTTGAGCCTTTGCCATTGGTGCCGGCAACAGTGATTACGGTTGGAGCTGGTTTGGTAAGATTGGCTTTGTTTGCTACCGCTTGGACACGGTCTAAGCCTAGATCAATTGCTGAGGAATGAATATTTGCTAAATAATCAAGCCACATCTCTAATGAAGATGTGGCTTGAGGAATTGGGTTTTGGGTCATCTAACTTTAACCATTAAATTCTTTGGTTTTTATGTTAGTTGATACTTTACCCTTTTTCGTCCGCTTCTGGTACAGAATATGGCTCTTCATTTGGAGATTCGTTAACCGAAACCACCAAAGGAGACTTGTGGTTAGTCATCTTAGCGATTAGACCACCCACACGCTGACGCATTTCACGACGGTCAACGATCATATCAATCGCACCGTGATCAAGCAGGAACTCACTACGCTGGAAACCTTCAGGAAGATCTTCACGTACAGTTTGCTCGATAACACGACGACCAGCAAAGCCAATCAGCGCCTTAGGTTCACCGATGTTGATATCACCCAACATAGCCAAACTTGCTGATACACCACCCATTGTAGGGTCAGTTAGAACCGAAATAAACGGCAGACCTTTTTCTGATAGACGCTCAAGCGCAGCACTGGTTTTTGCCATTTGCATAAGAGACATCAATGCCTCTTGCATACGAGCGCCACCACTTGCTGAGAAACAAACAAGTGCACAATTGTTTTCAATTGCTGCATCCACCGCTTTTACAAAGCGAGCACCAACAACTGACCCCATTGAACCGCCCATAAAGGAGAATTCAAACGCACACGCCACAAGCGGTAGACCAAGCAGTTCACCTTGCATCACAACTAGCGCATCTTTCTCTCCGCTGTTTTTTTGTGCTGCAGAGATACGCTCTTTGTATCGCTTAGAATCTTTAAATTTCAGTTTATCCTGTGGCTCAAGTTCGGTACCTAATTCAACTCGATTGCCTTCATCTAAAAACGTTTCCAAACGACGACGCGCTTTCATGCGCATGTGATGGTTACACTTTGGACAAACTTCTAGGTTACGCTCTAGTTCAGCATGGTATAAAACCTGTTCACAAGAGGTACATTTAGTCCACACACCTTCTGGGATAGAAGCTTTGCGTGAACTTACTAGGTTGCTTTTCTCTAAAATCTTTTCAAGCCAACTCATGGAAGACCTTTTCTCTCAACTCTTCCGCTTCATTGCGAAAGATATAAATTCGACATAATACCGACGGATTAAACCATATCTTGCAGCTACTGTAGATAAAAAACTGGTTGTACCTATTTTTGATATCATAAATAGCGTATGTTTTCCGCTCACATTCAATGTAAACACTACCGATATTTTGAAATAAGTTTGTAAAATTAGTTCAAATTATCTGGCAAAAACAGTGGACCGATCGGCACTTCAGGTAACCCAAATTCTTCTGGATAGTCTACATCTACCAGGTACAGACCTTCCGCTTTCGCTGTCGCACCCGCTAGTTTGCGATCTTTAGCCTCTAGCAACCATTTGATCCATTCAGGACTCTCTTCACCACGTCCAACCTTTATCAAGCTACCCGTGATGTTACGAACCATATGATGCACGAACGCATTGGCTTTAATATCAATAACCACATAGTTCCCATGGCGCGTAACGTTCAGATGCATCAAGTTTCGAAATGGGCTACGAGACTGACAATGCGCCGCACGAAACGACGTAAAATCATTTTCACCAAGCAGATACTGCCCTGCCTCATGCATTTTTTTCTCGTCGAGCTCACCATGATAGTGGCTCACACCAGAGTTTAAGATGCCAGGTCGTAAAGCATGATTGAAAATAATGTAACGATAACGGCGCGCTGTCGCTGAGAATCGTGCATGGAAATCATCTGGGACTTCCTTAGCCCAACGAACCGCTATATCGCTCGGCATGTTCGCGTTTGCGCCCATGGTCCAAGCTACCATTTTTCGAGTAACGTTGGTATCAAAGTGCACAACTTGTCCCGTGCCATGCACGCCTGCGTCTGTCCGACCAGCACACTGAACTTCAACTGGGTGATTAGCGACGACGGACAATGCTTTTTCTAGCTCTTCTTGGACACTTTTCACTTCTCTTTGGCGCTGCCAACCAAAGTAGTTTGTACCGTTGTACTCGATACCTAATGCGATTCTCATCTTAACCTTCGAACTCTAAAATGGGGCGGGAAGTATATACTCAAGTCACCTCAAGTTGCCAGTTTCAACAAGGATGACGTAGAGGTAGCATCATACTAGCGAGACACAAAAAGGGTAGCTAACGCTACCCTTTTTGATTTATCGGCCATTAATGGCATCAATCAGACTCTTTGCTTCGCGGCGAATATCATCTTCACCGTAAACAATCGCCTCTTCTAGTAATTTTATCGCCCCTTGAGAATCGTTCATCTCGAGATAGATTTTAGCAAGGTCCAGTTTTCCAGCAGCTTCAGCGTTGCTATCTACGTCAACATCGCCGATCTCACCGATAACATCTGGAAACTCGTTCAATCCGACATCAAGCTTCAGATCTTCCTCTTCGAACTCACCACCTTCTTTATCGACCTGAGCCATCAATTCATCAATCGTCATAAATTGATTTTTCTTCGGGTCGAAGTCATCCAAGTCGCTTTGCTCTGCCCAGTTTTCTTGCGCGATCTCTGGCTGACTTAGTGCGTCACTCGAATTCCAAACATCACGCTGGTCCTCAGGCACATCTTCCGTAGAACTTACGCTATCGGCAGCTGGTTTAAAGCCATCCCAATCATCTCCAACATCAAGCATGGTTTCAAAATCCATACCTGCGCTTGCGATGGTATCACTGTCTAACTGACCTTCAAACACCTCTGAACTTGCGTCTTCAGCAAGAAGGTTAGCCATTGAAGATTCATCATCTAAGTCACTTAGCGGCTCACCCACTGTCGCCGTTGGCTGCACTTCTGGTTCAGTATCAAAACCGTTTTGCTGCGCAAAGACTTCAAACAAAGCATCATGATCGTTATCGGCTTGAAGAGTTGGTCTCGATGTCTCAGTTTCAACATTAGGAGTCTCTGGCGCACTCTCATTCATTGATGCGAGAACATCTTCCTCATTGAACTCAGGAAGATCTTGGTCGTCAAAACTTAGCTCTTCATCCTCACCGGAGATTGGTTTTATATCTACAGTCTCAGAGCTCGGTAATTCTGGCTCTTCTTCCATAGATGCCAAGGCGTCTTCTTCACTGAACTCTGGTAGATCGAGTTCATCAAAATCGAACTCTTCTTCTGCTTCAGTCGCCGACTCAGCTACAGAGCGCTCAGGCTCGATAGATTCTGGTTCATCAAACTCAGGTTCGCCTGCCATGGACGCCAATGCATCCTCTTCACTAAACTCTGGCAGTTCGAGTTCATCGAAATCGAACTCTTCTTCTGCTTCAGTGGCCGAATCAGCTTCAGAGCGCTCAGGCTCGATAGACTCTGGGTCATCAAACTCAGGTTCGCCCGCCATAGACGCCAATGCGTCCTCTTCGCTGAACTCTGGTAGATCGAGTTCATCAAAATTGAGTTCTTCTTCTGCTTCAGTCGCCGACTCAACTTCAGAGCGCTCAGGCTCGATAGACTCTGATTCATCTAACGCAGGTTCGTCCGCCATGGACGCCAGTGCGTCTTCTTCGCTGAACTCTGGTAGATCGAGTTCATCAAAATTGAATTCATCTTCTGCTTCAGTGGCCGAATCAGCTTCAGAGCGCTCAGGCTCGATAGACTCTGATTCATCTAACGCAGGTTCGTCCGCCATGGACGCCAGTGCGTCTTCT
>NZ_JALNTV010000003.1:82358-478474 GCF_023161645.1 Vibrio sp. 1CM7H | reverse complement strand
TCACTGAACTCTGGCAGTTCGAGTTCATCGAAATTGAGTTCATCTTCTTCTGCTTCAGTAGCCGACTCAGTTTCAGAGCGCTCAGGCTCGACAGGCTCTGGTTCATCAAACGCAGGTTCGTCCGCCATGGACGCCAGTGCGTCTTCTTCACTGAACTCTGGTAGATCGAGTTCATCAAAATCGAACTCTTCTTCTGCATTGGTTGCCGACTCAGTTTCTGATGCTAGTTCTGAACTTTCTGGCTCACTTTTGTTACCCGAGTTTTGTTCTTGTTCTGGTTGAGTTTCACTTTCTAGTTCAGGCTCATCCAGTAGCCAATCTTCTTCTTGTGGCACACCAAATTCATTTTCTACTGTATTTGGTGTCGGAGTGAACGCTGGAGCGTCTTCTTCTGTCTCAACTTGAGGCGGCACTTTAGCATCAGGCTCTACTGATGCATCTTGCGTTGACTTAGAATTGGCATCCTCTTCTTGTTGTGGCGAAGATTCCTCTATCTCAGCTTGCGGCTCTTCAACTTGTTGTTGCGTTAAATCATCTTCAGTATCAAATAGTGCATCCAGTTCAGCAGAAAAGTCCGCTTTTTCTTGCTCTGTAGGCTGAAGCTCTTCACTGTCTGACTCAAACAAGTCGTCTAGCTCGCTCATTAAAGGATCGTTCTCTGGTGAGAGGTCCTCTAAATCACCCAGAAACTCATCGCTGCTAAATGGCTCTGAAGCAGTTTCTGGCTCGGTTAATGGTTGCTCTGGCGCTGTTTGTTGCGGATCTGGTTGACTGTCACTTAATAAAGCGCCGATGTCCAAACCAGACTCAATTTCCGGCTCTTCATGAGCGGGCTCTGACTCGGCTATTGAAGATGGTTTTTCGTCGCCGTCTGGTTCGCCAAAACCAAGTGAAGCGAGTAACTCTTCCTCTTGCGATTTATTCTGTGCAGGGCTTTCGTCCTCTCGAATCAGATCATCAAACGGGTCTAACTCAGTCTCAGTTCCTGTCTCTTCATCCAGTTCGGATGTAACGTCATCAATGAGTTCATCTAGTAAATCTGTGCTATCTGCATCTAACTCTTCAATCGAGTCATCACCTTCAAAACCAGAGAGTGCTTCTAGCTCATTCAGTGGGTCAAACTCGTCGTCTGTTTCATCTTCGTCAAAATCGATCAGTTCATCGAGTAAGTCCGTACTGTTTTCATCTAGAACGACGTCTTCGCTGGCGTCACCTTCAACTTCTGTCGACTCAGTAACAGGCTGCTCGTATTGAGCTAATAGCTTATCGATATCGTCATCAGATGCCTCTCCTGCGCTGAAATCATCATCCGATACGGGCTGTTTTAGTTCAGGTTCATCGGTATCTAGGTCGAAGTCGTCATTGCCAAGTTCCGCAAACAAGTCATCAAGCATATCCTGATCGACAGTGTCACTTGGTAACTCTTCTGACGGCTCATCTGCTGCAAGTAGTTCCGCAAACGCGTCGTCTGAAAGCGAGTCTGCTTTCTCGTTCGTATCATCTGAAAGATCGAAGCCAGCCTCATCGTCATCGAGCACTTCTAGTTCTGGAGCAACCTCATCTAAGGCTCGCTCCATCTCTTCTAAACCAAGCGCTTTTTCTTCGCCGTTAACTTGGATACCATTGTTCGATGACTCAAACTCATCCAGACCAACATCCAGGTCGCCGTCATCACCGATACCCGCAAATGGGTCATCATCCCCTTCTAGGTTGAAATCCAGTTCTTCATCGTCAAGGTTGGCAAAGACGTCTTCTTCTAAATCTGGCTTCTCTTCTTGTGTAGCCTGAGTATTTATATCTTCATCTGCGAACAACTCATCATCAAGTGTGAGTTCTTCATCCAGCTCGTCCGTCGCCGCTAAACCAATTGGCGCAGCTAATGGATCGGTTTCCTGCGGCGATTGCGCAGCAGGCTCTTCCTCTTTGTTTTTAGAACGGCGACCAAGCAACATCACAACCAATAGTGCCAGCAATGCACCTGGAATAAGCGCCGCTAAGCCGACAAGCCAACCATTAGACAAAATCTTGTCAATCGTACTTGGCTGCATGCGTTGTTGCTCAGCAAGGCGCTGGCGCTCTTCAGCAAGCAGTTTCTCGACTTCCGAGCGAATGCGTTCTTCGTCATTCAGCTCATTTTTCAAGGTTTCAACTTCGCTTTGCACTTCTGACAACATTAAGCGAAGACGATGGTTCTTCTCTTCCAATGACTCTAATTCACTTTGTGAGCCTTGAAGTTTGTCTTTTAACGCACTGACCTGCTTTTCACCCTGCGGAGAGGTGTTCACAGGTGGCGCAGGAATAACTGGTATTGTTTTTTGAACCGGTTTTGGTTCCGCAGCTACAGTGGTTTCTGGTTTAGGAGCAACAGGCTTGGGTTCTACTTTTATTTGTGGCTTTGGTTGCTCGGTGACGCGTTGCGCTGGCGTGGCTCTATTTGTCAGCTTCGGCTGTTTTAACTTAGCCTCGTGCGCCTTCATAATCGCAACAGCTTGCTCTGTAGTCGCGCTTTGCACTTGCTCTAGAGACGGTACTCGTAGTCGACTCCCTGGGATCAACTCATGAATGTTTTGGTTCTCAAACGCTTGAGGGTTAATTCGATAAATGGCAAGAAGCGTTTGTTGAACGGTAACACCGCGTGAAGGTCGTAATTCTGAAGCGATCGACCATAGTGTTTGATTTTCACCAGTCGGACCAAAGAAACGTGACGGCTGAGTATTTGCAGGAGGAGCAGGTAATGCTCGCTCAATATCTTCAGCATAGCTCGGAGATGATTGCACTTCACCAGACGGTCCAACAAGACGAATTCCTTCGGCTTGAACCACTGATGATGTCTGAGTCGCGCTCATCAACACAAGGGCTGCTAACAAACGCTTATAATTTTGACGCATAGAAGGCTCAGTTTTGTGCTAAATACAATTTGAAATGGTGATCGGTTAAATATATCGGATATCACATGCAAAACTATAGCGTTGAGAATAAAAAATGTGTGGCTCTCGCCATATTCGTACTAATCTCACACTATTTTGTTCCGTTCGTACAAAAAAGCCTCGCACAGTGCGAGGCTTTGAAATGAACTGGTAAGTGACTTAGTAGTAATCGCGGATCAGAACTTCAGCGATTTGTACCGCGTTAGTTGCTGCGCCTTTACGCACGTTATCCGCCACAACCCACAAGTTTACCCCACTGTGGTGGCTGATATCGTTGCGGATTCGACCAACCATAACATGATCTTTACCGCCCGCATCACGCACTTGTGTCGGGAAGTCATCACCGTGGAAGACTTCAATGCCTTCTGTTTGCTCAAGCAAGTTAACAACTTCTTGTGCATCGATTGGAGAGCGAGTCTCAATGTGAAGCGCTTCAGCATGACCATAGAATACCGGCACACGCACACACGTTGGGTTTACTGTGATTGATGGATCGTTAAAGATCTTCTGTGTTTCCCACACCATTTTCATTTCTTCTTTGGTGTAGCCATTTTCCATCATCTGATCGATTTGCGGAATACAGTTAAACGCAATCTGTTGAGAGAATTGCTTCTTATCCGCTGGCAGACCGTTTAGAAGCTTAGCCGTTTGACCTGCTAGTTCGTCAATGCCCGCTTTACCCGCACCAGATACGGATTGGTATGTAGATACGTTAATACGCTCAATACCCACTGCATCGTGAATTGGTTTTAGTGCCACCAGCATTTGAATGGTCGAACAGTTTGGGTTCGCAATAATGTTACGGTTACGAAACTCTGCAATCGCTTCTGGGTTTACTTCTGGCACAACAAGAGGAATGTCGTACTCGTAACGGAAGTGTGAAGTGTTGTCGATAACGATAACACCTTCATCTGCCGCGATTGGCGCCCATTTTTCAGATAGCTCACCACCAGCAGAGAACAACGCAATATGAGCTTGAGACCAATCAAACTCTTCAACGTTCTGTACACGAACCGTTTTGCCATTAAAGCGATAAGTCTTGCCTTCGCTACGCTCACTTGCCAATAAGTGAATGTCACCCACTGGGAATTTACGTTCTTGAAGCACTTCTAAAATTGTTTCACCGACCGCACCGGTCGCACCTAAAATGGCAACATTATATTGCTGGCTCATTGACTTACCTCAATCTGAAAACCTAGTTCTGCTAATGGAGCAAGGTTACATGTTTTGTTACCCACTAGCGTGACAGCGCTGTATTCACGGCGATCCCAGTAGTTTTTACGCATCAGGTCAAAAGCACCTGGCTTACTGATCTCACGACGGAAAAGAGCGTCATCTCTACGCACATCATAGATTAACTGCGTGATGTTATGCAGTGTTGCTTCATCCCAAGCTCTGTCCAATACCATAGTAGGAACAGGCGCGGTTGGCAGTAAATCGCTGGCATGCGCACGTAATTCGTTATTTAAGAACTCACAGTAGCTGTTGAAAATCATCGTCGTACCGCGAGCTTTCCCTTCCAAGCCGTAGCCTGCAACGTGAGGGGTTGCGAATGCTAGCAGAGGCAGAAGCTCCATATCAACCTCTGGTTCAAATTCAAATACGTCGAGTGCCGCTGTAAAACCATCGTTTTTCAAAAGGCGTTGCTTCAATGCCTCGTTATCAACGATTGGACCTCGCGCAGCGTTAATCAAAATCTGATCACTACGAAGCGAGTTTAAAACCGTTTCATCAATTAAGTGATGAGTTGGATATGGGCCATCTTTGGTGATTGGCGTATGTAGTGTAATGATGTCTGAGCTTTCAATCAGTTCTGTCAACGGAGTAAAGCTACGAGGATCACCAGCCTCTTGTTTGAATGGGTCATTGATGAGAACTTTAATCCCCATGCCTTTCAAACATTTCTCTAGGTAGCTACCTACTTGGCCTGCACCAATAATACCTACCGTCTTGTCAAATACCGAGAAGCCTTGTTGCTGAGCGAGCACCATCATCACGCTGAACGCGTATTCCGCCACCCCCACTTTGTTACACCCTGGCGCCGCAGTGAAGAAAATGCCTTTCTCTTTTAAAAGTGCTTGGTCAACATGATCCATACCTGCTGTTGCCGTACCAACAAACTTCAGCTTGTTTGCTTTGCTGATCA
Source organism: Vibrio sp. 1CM7H (assembly GCF_023161645.1). Classification (NCBI taxonomy): domain Bacteria; kingdom Pseudomonadati; phylum Pseudomonadota; class Gammaproteobacteria; order Vibrionales; family Vibrionaceae; genus Vibrio; species Vibrio sp. 1CM7H. The sequence goes on along the minus strand of NZ_JALNTV010000003.1, from coordinate 473,401 downwards.
GGTCAGCATTCACTTTGGTGACTGAGCGAATCATTAGGGCATCAACATCCACTAAATCATCAGCCGTCAGTGTACGACCTGGTTTTAGAATTACGTTACCGAGTTGGCTGAATAGCTCTTCAGCGTACGGCATATTTTCATCAACAATAATTTTCATAGCGCCAGCGTTTTAACATCCATTTGTATGAGTTCGTTTATTCGCAAGATGCGAAACTAAAGCGATTGTGCCCTTTTCCCGAAAAATCTCAAGAAATAACCCTAATAAACCTCAAAGAGATTAGTTCCAAAGAAATCGTTTAACGGGAAGCAATGTAAAAAGCAGAAATTGAGAAAAGAAAAAGCCCGGCTAAATAGCCGGGCAAAGTTCCAGAACAAAAGGATCCTATCCCGCTCTCCATGGGATAGAGTCTGCGTCTGTTCGATCAGTGTGACTGATCAAGCTCTGGAAACTGGATTGTTGACGCTGTACTCACTCACGTGGCGCGCCAACAAATTCAGTTAACCTTGGTACTTTTTAATAACCAAAGTTGCGTTTGTGCCGCCAAAGCCAAAGCTGTTTGACATTACGGTTGTTAACTCTGCATCACGTGCTTCTGTCACGATGTCCAGACCTTGAGCTGCTTCGTCCAAGTTTTCAATATTGATGCTTGGAGCAATGAAGTTTTTGTCTAGCATAAGTGTTGAGTAAATCGCTTCGTGCACACCAGCGGCGCCTAGTGCGTGACCAGTCATTGCTTTTGTTGCAGAGATTGCTGGACTGTTCTCACCAAACAATTGTTGGATCGCACCAAGCTCTTTCACGTCACCAACTGGTGTCGACGTGCCGTGCGTGTTGATGTAATCCACACCGTCAACGTCTTGCATCGCCATCTTCATACAACGGATCGCGCCTTCACCTGATGGTGCTACCATGTCGTAGCCATCTGAAGTCGCACCGTAACCTACGATCTCACCGTAGATTTTCGCGCCACGTGCTAGAGCGTGCTCAAGCTCTTCGATAACCAGCATGCCGCCACCGCCAGAGATAACGAAACCATCACGGTCCGCATCATACGTACGAGATGCTTTGTCTGGAGTGTCGTTGTATTTCGTTGACAGCGCACCCATAGCGTCAAACATCATGGTTTGAGACCAATCAAGCTCTTCACCGCCACCAGCAAAAACAATGTCTTGTTTACCAAGTTGAATAAGCTCCATCGCGTGACCGATACAGTGTGCAGAAGTAGCACATGCAGAGCTCATTGAGTAGTTCACACCACGAATCTTAAATGGCGTAGCAAGACAAGCGGAAACCGTAGAAGACATAGTACGAGGAACCATGTAAGGGCCAACTCGTTTTACGCCTTTTGCGCGCATCGTGTCTGTCGCTACCGTTTGGTTATATGCAGAAGCACCGCCAGAACCCGCAACGATACCGGTACGATCGTTTGAAACCTGATCCTCTGTAAGACCAGCGTCTGCGATTGCCTGCTCCATTGATAGGTATGCATAAGCAGCCGCATCACCCATAAAGCGCATCTGCTTACGGTCGATGTGTTCCGCCGGGTTGATTTTTAGGTCACCCCATACTTGCGAACGAAGACCGTGTTCTTTGAACTGCTCAGATGCAGTGATGCCAGATTTGCCCGCTTTAAGAGACGCTAGAACTTCTTCGACGTTGTTACCGATACTTGAAACAATACCCATACCGGTGATTACGACTCGTTTCATTATGACATTCCTATAATTCAAAAATCCGCTAGATGATAACTAAGATAGTCAACAAAAGTGGTCAGCTTTCCCATAAATTCGTACAATCGCCCCATTCTTACCGCGCCAAATCACAAATTTGCACCATTATGACTTCAATAAAAAACGCAGAACTTGGTTGGAACGAAGCTGGTACTCCGGTTTCAGACCAATTTGATGATGTTTACTTCTCTAACGTAAACGGTCTTGAAGAGACACGCTACGTTTTCTTAAAACAAAATCATCTCCCAGAAAGATGGCAGGAATTTGACCAAAGACGTTTTGTCATTGGTGAAACAGGATTTGGCACGGGATTAAACTTCTTAGCAGTATGCCAGTGGTTTAGTGAGTTTCGTCGTCAGCATCCAGACGCAGCATTGAAAGAGCTGCATTTTATTAGCTTTGAAAAATACCCGCTAAGCCAAGCGGATTTAAAGAAGGCGCATGAAGCTTGGCCTGAGCTAGCTGAGTACGCGGAAAAGTTACAAAAACACTACCCTGCCGCCGTACCTGAGTGTCACCGCATTGTGCTTGAAGATGGCGCAATTACACTCGACCTTTGGTTTGGCGACATCAAAGACTGCATGCCGCAAGTCCCATACAACGAACAAGGTTTGATTGACGCTTGGTTTTTAGATGGATTCGCGCCAAGTAAAAACCCAGAAATGTGGAACCAAAATCTGTTCAACAACATGGCTAAGTTAGCCAAGCAAGACTGTACAGTTGCCACTTTTACCGCAGCGGGCTTTGTTCGTCGAGGATTGAACGAAGCAGGCTTTGCAATGAAAAAAGTCAAAGGCTTTGGCACCAAGCGTGAAATGATCGCAGGTTCGATGGAACAACGCGAAAAGCAGTCGAATCATCTTCCGTGGTTCAATCGCACGGCGTCCAGCAATCTTGATTCGATTGCCATAATCGGAGGTGGTATTGCCAGTGCAGCGTTGGCAAAAACGTTGGTTCGTCGTGGCCAAAACGTCACGCTTTACTGCAAAGACACTCAACCAGCCGAAGGAGCGTCGGGGAATCGTCAAGGGGCCGTGTATCCATTGTTGAACGGTCCTCATACTGGTGTTTCGCGTGTTTTTGCACCTGCATTTTTGTTTGCAAGACAATTTATTGAACAAGCTGCGGAGTCGGTTACATTCGATCACGATTGGTGTGGTGTAACGCAGCTAATGTGGGATGAAAAGTCTGCTGATAAGCTGGAAAAGATGCTTGCGGGTAATTTTCCTTCTGAATTGATTCAAAAACTGTCCGCCGACGAAACTGCGAATACTATCGGATTACCTATCGATATGTCGTCTGTGCACTATCCTATGGGAGGGTGGTTGTGCCCTGCCGAGCTAACGCGTGGGTTAATCAAACAATTAGAACAGACATCGTTACTCTCAACGAAGTTTGAACATCACGTTGAAGCATTAAATTGGGATGAAGAGCATCAGCTTTGGACACTAACGGTCAATGGTCAAACATTTGAGCACTCAACCGTTGTGGTTGCGAATGGCCATGAGTTCCAAACATTGAGCCAAACCGCTTCCCTGCCGATGGGACAGGTGAAAGGGCAAGTCAGTCATGCTCCGGCAACCGAAACGCTGAGTCAATTGAAAACGGTATTGTGTTACGACGGCTACATGACGCCTGTTAACCCAAACAATCAGCACCTGTGCATAGGCGCAAGCTACGATCGCTGTCACCTAGACTACGAATTTGATGAAAACGCTCAGAAGGATAACGCAGAAAAATTAGTTAAGTGCGTACCGAACCAAGAATGGCCAAAAGAGGTAGATATCAGGGGCAATCGATCTCGCCAAGGTATTCGCTGCGTGAGCCGAGATCACTTACCATTTGTCGGAAATGTGGGTGACTTTGAGACAATAAAAACGCAATACGCCAACTTACAAAATCAAAAAGCAGAAGAGGTAGAAACCGTTCATCAGTTCACTAACCTATTCTGCTTCTTAGGTTTAGGATCTCGTGGGCTGAGCTCTGCACCATTGTTAGCTGAAGTGTTGGCCTCGCAAATCTGTGGGGACCCGCTGCCATTACCTGTTGATGTATTGACCGAACTTCATCCAAGTCGAATGTGGGTTCGTAAACTAAGAAAAGGCAAAGCCATTACTGAGCTGTAAGAGTATCCTCTCGTTTACATTCCCGACGCAAATATGTGTCGGGAATCACTAACTCATTAAGTCACTCGTGTTGAAATTACTTCAGCCGTGCAATTGCCTGTTTCACTTGTTCTGCCACTTCCGGATTTACCGCCTCACCAGACTCCACGTCAAAGTTCTCGTAGAAGCTCGGTACAGATAGCGATGCTTTCACATCTGCTCCGAAAAATTGCGCGGAACCTGTTGCCGCTGCAAGAACGCTCTGTGCGCCACCCGGACCAGGAGAAGTTGCTAAGTAAACGACCGGCTTGTTTTGGAATACGTTGCGCTCAATGCGCGTTGCCCAATCAAACAGGTTTTTATACGCTGCTGGGTATGAACCGTTATGCTCTGCAAAGGAAACAACAATAGCGTCAGCCTCAGCCAAATCACGTAAAAATGCGACAGCACCTTCAGCTTGACCAATTTCTTTTTCTTTGTCTTCGCTAAACATCGGTACTTGATAATTGTTTAAGTCTAAAACGTTCACGTGAGCGCCTTCGACTTGGTTTGCTGCGTATGTAGCAAGTAATTTGTTGATTGAGGTAGAGCTGGTAGATGCACCAAATGCGACAATTTTCATGGTTGTAATCCTTTGTTCACGTTTTATGCTGATCAGAATAAAAGTTGAACAGTTTCGCTACAACCACAAAAATTTTATGGAGAGGTTCGAATTTTTCGAAGTAGTAAATGACTTGGACTAATAAATGGAGAACGACGTTCGGAGATTAAGCCTGAGCCTGCAGTTCTTGCCACAAGTCACTGACGATCGCGCGATCAGCTGGGCTTAATTCGGTACGAGCGTCTTCCAAACTGCTCTCAATGCGTGACTTCAGTTCAGTAATATCGCTAATGCCTTCTTCTTCACAAGATGCCGCAGACAAAGAGATGTGACCACGTAGATAACCACCAGCAAACAATTCATCGTCAGATGCTGTTTCAATTCGAGCATCAATCAGTTCCAGTAGTTTTTCTTCAAATTCAATAATCATGGTGTATCTCTGAGGTTATTTGAGGTTATTTAACGCAAAAGTCTGACGCTTCCAGCGGCTTGGTTTGGTAAAACGCACGCAGAGCATCCGAAAGCATTCTCACTCGCAAAGGCAAGCCAGCTTCCAAAATACCCAACACTTCTTTATGCACTTTCTGCATAAAGCCGAGCCTATCTGGTTCAAAATCGCCGTGTAGATTGTCACAACTCACCGTAAAAGGGAAGCCAGCACTTTGTGCCAGAATCCATTCATAAGCTTGCGGACGCACTTCAACTTTCTCAAACTCCGCTTGAACTTCTGCCGTGCGCCCATCGGGTTCATACCAATAGCCAAAATCTTCCAGCAAACGACGCTCTGGCCCTGCCACACACCAATGCGAGATTTCGTGTAATGCGGAGGCATAAAAACCCCGAGCAAAAATAATCCGATGATGAGGATGTTCATCATCAGCAGGAAGATAAATAGGCTCATCACCACCTAACTCCAATTTCGTATTAAATTGGTCTAAAAAGGTGTCATTAAAAATAGTGATAAGGTCTTGGTATTCGTGGGTCATCGTCGAGTTTGTACTTCAGTTTGACATGCGCTGGGTATTGTCGCTGTTTTTATCTATAAGGTAAAGATGCTCCCACAGTTTTGGTTATTAGTTGAATTTATCTGAACATCGCTTTCTCCATATAATTTCTCATTCGTCAGCGTACTCATTTGCTACTACACTCTCGCCTTATTTTGATGCTGCTCAAACTGCTGTTTTTTAAGCGGTTTGATTACAGGCATGTTGCTGGTTTTAATCACTTTTTAAGAATGATAAAACCTTTTGTAAGTATTGTTGCTGCGCCTACGATGATTCATGTAGAACGTAGTAACTTTTTACGTTGAGTGTCTCCCTATGTTGCTAAGTGTGTTGTATATCATTGGTATCACGGCTGAAGCCATGACAGGTGCGTTGAGTGCTGGTAGAAGAAAAATGGACTGGTTTGGTGTTATGTTGGTGGCCAGTGCAACGGCCATTGGTGGTGGCACCGTACGTGACATTTTACTGGGGCACTACCCTCTTGGTTGGGTAAAAAACCCAGAGTTCCTAGCAATCACGTGTGTTGCGGGTGTACTTACCACAGGCTTAGCTAAATGGGTGATTAAGCTAAAAGGTCTATTCATCCGCCTTGATGCGTTAGGTTTGATCGTGTTCAGCATCATCGGAACTAAGATTGCGATGGGCATGGGCTTACACCCTGGAATTTGTATGGTTTCAGCGCTAGTAACGGGTGTATTCGGTGGTCTACTCCGCGACTTAATCTGTCGCCAAACACCGTTGGTACTGCATGAAGAACTTTACGCTTCTGTCGCTCTTATCGCATCAGGAATGTACTTAGCGCTATTAGAATTTAATATTCCCGATGTAACAGCCACTATCATTACGCTGATCACCGGTTATATGCTGCGTATGGCTGCGGTACGTTTTAAGTGGCGTCTCCCTTCTTTCAATTTGGAAACGGAAGGCTCACTCCATTAACTTATCTAAACGCGTAATGAAAACACATTAAAAAGGCTGCCCATTGAGCAGCCTTTTGTCTCTTTATCAAGCTTATTTTTAAGCTTAAATCTTCGGTGTTTCAGTTGTTACGCCATGGTTTTGACCACGATGACGCAACAAATGATCCATCACCACAATCGCTAGCATCGCTTCAGCTATTGGTACGGCACGAATACCCACACAAGGATCATGACGGCCTTTGGTGATCAACTGAGTTGGCTCACCTTCTTTTGTGATGGTCTCACCCGGAACTGTGATGCTTGATGTTGGCTTAAGCGCAATGTTAGCCACAATGTCTTGACCAGTTGAGATACCGCCAAGAATACCGCCCGCGTGATTACTGCCAAAACCTTCAGGAGCAAGCGTATCACGGTGTTGACTGCCTTTTTGGTTTACCACATCAAAGCCATCACCGATTTCCACGCCTTTCACCGCATTAATGCTCATTAGCGCGTGCGCAATGTCGGCATCCAGACGGTCAAATACAGGTTCACCAAGACCAACAGGCACGTTAGTTGCCACAACCTGAATTTTCGCGCCAATTGAGTCGCCTTCTTTTTTCAGGTCACGGATAAGTTGGTCAAACGCTTCTACCTTGTCCACATCTGGGCAAAAGAACGCGTTGTTTTCGATTTCGTTCCAATCTACCTTGTCGATAGAGACATCACCCATTTGTGACAAGTACGCGCGAATCTCAACACCAAACTCATCTTTCAAGTATTTCTTCGCGATTGCACCCGCCGCCACACGCATTGCGGTTTCACGAGCAGACGAACGGCCGCCACCTCGATAGTCACGGATGCCATACTTTTGGTGGTAAGTATAATCAGCATGACCCGGACGGAATTTATCTTTGATGTCCGAGTAATCTTTTGAGCGCTGATCGGTGTTTTCAATTAGCAAACCGATCGATGTGCCTGTGGTTTTGCCTTCAAAAACACCAGAAAGAATTTTAACTTCATCCGGTTCACGACGTTGTGTGGTGTAACGTGATGTGCCTGGACGACGGCGGTCGAGATCGATTTGCAGATCTGCTTCTGTAATTTCTAACCCCGGAGGACATCCGTCTACGATACATCCCAGTGCGATACCGTGACTTTCCCCGAATGTCGTCACTCGGAAATGTTGTCCGATACTGTTTCCTGCCATTACTTCCTCAAGTTTTTATCGCTACGCCCTCTCAAACCAGAGCGCAACTGCTTTCCAATTCTTCGTGGATTCATAGTGGCTTTATTACGTTTTGATGTAAAGAGTTAATATCGGCGAGTTATGCATAAAAAAACACCGAGCATAAAGCTCGGTGTTTTGACGTTTAGTGCAAGACCCTATTAGTCTTTGTACAGTTTGAACTCTTCGGCACACTCAACCAGCTGGTCACGCGTTAGCATGAATACGCCGTGACCGCCGTTCTCAAACTCAATCCAAGTGAACGGAATCTGTGGGTACTGTTCCATCATATGAATCATTGAGTTGCCAACTTCACAGATAAGAATGCCGTTATCTGTTAGGTAGTCTGGTGCGTTTGCAAGAATACGACGCACAAGTTTTAGGCCATCCGTACCGGCTGCTAAACCAAGCTCAGGTTCGTGTGTGAACTCGTCTGGCAAGCTGTTCATGTCTTCTTCATCCACATATGGTGGGTTAGACACGATCAGGTTGTACTTCTCTTTTGGTAGGTCGCGGAACAAGTCAGAGCGAATTGGGAATACTTGCTGCTCCATGCCGTGATCTTGTACGTTTTGCTCCGCGACTTGTAGTGCGTCCGTTGAGATATCAATCGCATCCACTTCAGCTTCAGGGAACGCGTGAGCACATGCAATTGCGATACAGCCGCTGCCTGTGCATAGGTCCATGATGCGCGCAGGCTCTTCCACCAACCAAGGTTGGAATTCTGCTTGAATCAACTCACCGATTGGAGAACGTGGCACAAGTACGCGCTCATCAACGAAGAATTCAAGACCGCAGAACCACGCTTTGTTGGTTAGATATGCAGTTGGTGTACGTTCATTGATACGTTTTACTACACGCTCAACAATACGCAGACGCTCGCTGGTCGTTAGGCGAGAGTTTAATACGTGCGGAGGCACATCAATCGGCAAGTATAAGGTTGGCAGGATAAGCTGAACCGCTTCATCCCACGCATTATCAGTACCATGACCGTAAAACAGGTTCGCTGCGTTAAAGCGGCTTACCGTCCAACGAATCATATCTTGAAGGGTATGCAGCTCCGATACCGCTTCTTCTACAAAAATCTTATCCAAAATTGCCTCCGAAAAGCGCTACAATACTGCCAATAAAAGTTTATTAATGAAATTGTTTACCTAATGAGCAAAAAAGACACCGAACACGATGACGATTTCGCCTTGTTTCAGGAAGCAGTACAGGGCGTAAAAAAGTTGCGACAGGATACCATAATCCAGCAACCAAAAAAAAATACTAAGCAAAAAGAAATCAAGCGCTCCAACCGTGAAGCGAGTGATTCTGAGTTTTACTTCTCCGACGAGTTTGTCCCTCTCTTAAATGAAGAAGGCCCAACTCGTTATGCACGTGACGACGTCTCCACTTATGAAGTTAAACGTCTACGTCGCGGCGTGTATGTACCGGACGTATTCCTCGATATGCACGGCATGACACAACAAGAAGCTAAGCGCGAACTTGGTGCGATGATCGCCTACTGCGTCAAAAACGAGATTCACTGTGCGTGTGTGCAACATGGCATTGGTAAACACATCCTGAAACAGAAAGCGCCACTTTGGTTAGCACAACACCCAGATGTAATGGCTTTCCACCAAGCGCCGCTAGAATTCGGCGGTGATGGTGCGTTGTTAGTTTTGCTCTCGATTCCAGAAAAGTAACTAGCTCACTGTAGAAGCAATTAAACAAAAAGGCAGGAAATTTCCTGCCTTTCTTCATTCTATATCTAATGTTTAAATGCTTATTTGGTTTCGACGCTTATGGCGTAATATGCCACAGCACTTCACCGTTTTGCGTTTGTAGATCGTATTCAATACATACTAGACCTGATGTAGGAAACATCGGTGGTGCCATGTCTTTTACAAACTCTGAAGTGAGATAACCAACCAAAGGCAAGTGAGAGACAAGCAGAAGCGAGTCTAGTTTTTCCACTTCAATCAATGCACTTGCAAAATCAAATACATGCTCAGATTGGCCGTAAGGTGTAATATCTTCACAAGTTTCGATGCTTTTTGCAGCAAAATACTCGCTGATCTCTTGCCAAGTTTGTTGAGCTCTAATGTACGGACTCACCAACACTTTATCGAATTGCGCAAAACCTTGTTCTTTACAGGCTCTCGCAACCGCTTCTGATTCGACTCTGCCTCTTGGGGTCAATTGTCGTGCTGCGTCTGAATCTGCAAAATGCTCGGCTTCGCCGTGACGCATGATGAATATTTTCATGTTATTTCCTAGGGATAGCTAACGCTACCAAAAGGTTGACTGCTATCTTTATTAGATAGACGGGGCTAACTTTAATAATGACGAAACAAAAATACTGATATAATTATCTGTTCATTATACCAATTCGCTTGCTAAAGATAGCGACTTTCTTAACAATCTATTAAAAAGAATGTACTCAGTTCATCACAGTATTTAACTGTGCTATGAGTTCAGAGCATTCATTCAAACAGTTCTTCCCCATACGCAAACGCGATGGGCCTGTGCAGAAGTCTACGAATAACAAAAATACGGCAAGCAGTATTTGTCGAAACGCAAACTTTGCGCCCCCTAGCTAGGGGTTCATAATTACTGTAATGCGAAATCTGGAGACGCATCGTGCATCTAAGTCCTAACGATTCAAATCAATACCGCTACATTACCTTGAGCAATGATCTGCGTGTACTGCTGATTCATTCCGAGACAGCTCAACAGTCAGCAGCTGCTCTAGCAGTGAACGTTGGACACTTCGACGACCCAAAAGATCGCCAAGGTCTGGCACACTATTTAGAACATATGCTTTTTTTGGGTACGGAAAAATACCCTAAAGTGGGCGAGTTTCAAAGTTATATTAGCCAGCATGGAGGAACAAATAACGCTTGGACGGGTACTGAGCACACTTGTTTCTTTTTTGATGTTACTCCGAATGCCTTTGAAAATGCCTTAGATCGATTTAGCCAATTCTTTACCGCACCATTGTTTAACGAAGAAGCTTTAGACAAAGAACGCCAGGCTGTCGACTCCGAATACAAACTCAAACTTAATGACGATTCTCGCCGCCTGTATCAAGTCAATAAAGAAGTCATCAATCCAGAGCACCCTTTCTCTAAGTTCTCAGTCGGCAACCTAGATACATTAGGTGACCGAGAGGGTAAGTCCATCCGCGACGAAATTGTCGAGTTTCACCACTCTCAATACTCTGCCGATCTCATGACGTTGACGCTCTTTGGGCCACAGTCGCTCGATGATCAGCAAGCATGGGTAGAAGCCATGTTTGCCAATATCCCAAATCACCACCTTCGTGGAAAATCGATTGATGTCCCCATTAGCACCAAAGAAAGTACCGGGATTTTAGTTCAAGTTGAACCAATCAAAGAATTTCGAAAACTCATTCTCACCTTCCCAATGCCAGGGATGGATAAGCACTACGGCTTGAAACCACTCTCTTACTTCGCGCATTTACTCGGCTATGAAGGCGAAGGCAGCTTAATGCTCCAGCTAAAAAATGAAGGCTGGATTACGTCGCTTTCTGCGGGAGGCGGCGCTAGTGGTAGCAACTATCGAGATTTTACGGTTAGCTGCACACTCACCCCACAGGGTCTCAACCACGCTGACGACATCATCCAAGCGGTTTTTCAATACCTCTCGATGATCAAACAAGACGGGCTAGATGAATGGCGCTATCTCGAAAAACAAGCGGTGCTTGAGTCGGCGTTTCGTTTCCAGGAACCATCTCGACCAATGGATTTGGTTAGCCATCTTGTTATCAATATGCAGCATTATCAGCCAGACGATACCATTTATGGCGACTACAAAATGGCGGGCTATGATGAACAACTGCAGCGTTCGTTGCTGCAATACTTAACCATCGATAATGTCCGCGTAACCCTGATTGCAAAAGGACTGGAATACAACCGTACTGCCGAATGGTACTTTACTCCATATTCCGTCACGCCTTTTAGTGATGAGCAACGCCGCTTCTATCAACAAATCGATCCAAGCTGGCAGTTCGTCTTACCAGAAAAGAACCCTTATATTTGCTACGATCTCGATCCCATGCCGTTCGAAAATGGTGGTTCACTACCAGAGTTAATTGAAGATCTCGAAGGCTTCCGACTTTGGCATTTACAAGACGATGAATTTCGCGTGCCAAAAGGCGTTGTATATGTCGCTATCGACAGCTCTCATGCTGTTGCATCACCGAAGAACATTGTCAAAACTCGCCTATGTGTCGAGATGTTCCTCGATTCGCTAGCAAAAGAAACCTATCAAGCTGAAATCGCAGGGATGGGTTACAACATGTACGCTCACCAAGGCGGGGTTACCTTAACCCTCTCAGGGTTCAGCCAAAAACTGCCTCAATTGTTGGAAATGATCCTGCACCGTTTTGCTTCTCGAGATTTCAGCCCTGCACGCTTTGAAACCATCAAGCAGCAACTGTTACGTAACTGGAGAAATGCTTCACAAGATCGCCCTATTTCGCAGCTGTTTAATGCACTTACAGGGCTACTTCAACCCAATAACCCGCCTTTCGCAACCTTAGTCGAAGCGCTAGAAGAAATCGAAGTCGATGAACTCTCGGTATTCGTAGAATCAATTCTTGCAGAACTGCACGTTGAAATGTTTGTTTACGGAGATTGGCAGCGTCAACAAGCGCATGACATGGCGACGACCTTAAAAGATGCCCTAAGAGTAAAAGAGCAGCGTTATGAAGAGGCGCTCCGCCCACTCATCATGCTGGGAAAAAACGGCAGTTTTCAACGTGAAGTACATTGTAACCAGCAAGATTCGGCGGTCGTTATTTACCACCAGTGTGAGGATATTGAGCCTCGTAGCATTGCTCTATACTCATTGGCGAACCATCTCATGTCGGCAACATTTTTCCACGAGATCCGCACAAAACAGCAATTAGGTTACATGGTGGGCACTGGCAATATGCCACTTAATCGTCATCCGGGTATTGTGCTTTATGTGCAGTCACCCAATGCAGCGCCTGCCGAGCTGGTTACCTCAATCGATGAGTTCTTAAATGCCTTTTATATGGTGCTGTTAGAACTGAACGATTACCAGTGGCATAGCAGTAAGCGCGGCTTGTGGAATCAAATAGCGACGCCGGACACCACACTGCGAGGTCGTGCTCAGCGTCTTTGGGTTGCAATAGGAAACAAAGACACCGAGTTTAACCAACGTGACAAGGTACTTGCTGAACTGAAGAAATTGACCCGAGCAGACATGATTCGCTTTGTCGTTAATGAGTTGAAACCTCGCACGGCAAACCGATTGGTCATGCACTCTCAAGGGCAATCGCATTCAGACGCTCCGCGCATCCACTTAGGGCAAGAAATTGGATCGATAGAAGAGTTCCAACTTAGGCCAAAAGATTGCGGCTTAGGATGATCTAATTGCGCAGTAATAAAATTATCGATTAGTAAGTATATACCTACAAACCAATGAGGTTGTGGGTCTCATAAATAGAATCGACACCATAATTGGCAGAAAATTGAAATTACGCCATTGCGGCTTATGCTCTAATTACCACACTAAAAATAAATTAATGAGGTAATCATGAAGAAAGCACTACTACTTGCGGCTATTTTACTGCCACTGGCATCTGTACACGCTGAAATCTCGGTGAAAGGTGATGGCTTTGAGCTAAGTAACGACTGTGTCCGCCTAAGCGGAGACAATGTTTCTATCAAATCAGATGATTGCTCTTCAAAACAGTGGAAAGATAAAGACAACAAAGGCAACAGCAGCGTTCACGGGGACGACAACCCAGGTAAAGGCCACAATAAAGATAAGAAAGACAAGAAGAAGTAACTATTTCTTATTTATGAAAAAGGCTTGCCGCTGGCAAGCCTTTTTCTTTACCGAAGCAACGCTTAATAGAATGTGGTTCCTTCTCCAGCTCGAGTAAGCAAACCATCACACGGTGCGTAACGATCGCCGTACTTCGATGCAAACTCATTCATTTTCTCAACCAGTTCTTTAATGCCAAACTGATCCATATAACGGAATGGACCGCCCAAGAATGGAGGGAAACCAATGCCAAATATTGCACCAATATCACCATCACGTGGCGAGCGAATGATGCCATCATCCAAACAACGTACCGCTTCATTCAGCATTGGTAGTACACAGCGTAGCGCAATATCGTTATCACTCAACTTAGATTCAGGGTCGAGCTTAAGCAGCTTGTAGATGGATTTATCGACTTCTTTCTTCTTACCTTTGTAAGTGTAGAAACCTTTCCCGCTCTTACGTCCTTTGCGACCGTCATTCAATAAGATATCGAACACGTCAGGGCCTTTGAATCGCTCACCTAACTCGTTGACCAGAATCGGCATGATCTTCGCGCCAATGTCGACCCCGACTTCATCCAGTAAGGTAATCGGGCCGACAGGGAAACCAAAATCAAGCAACGCCGTATCAATCTTTTCGATCGGTTCGTTAGCCAGCAGAATATGCGCCGCTTCGTTCATGTATGGCGCAAGAATGCGGTTCACATAAAAGCCCGCTTTGTCTTTCACTACGATCGGGGTTTTTCCTTGCTTTTTAGCAAGTGCAACGACTGTTGAAATGGTTTCATCTGAGGTCGTTTCATGCGGAATCACTTCCACCAACGGCATTTTTTCTACCGGGCTGAAGTAATGCAAACCCACTACGTTTTCTGGACGCTCCGCTTTTTCTGCAATTTTGTGGATTGGTAACGAAGAGGTATTGGTCGCAAAGATGGTTTCCGGCTTGGCATTCGCTTCAATATCCGCCACCATTTTTTGTTTAAGATCTAAGTCTTCAAAAACGGCTTCAATTACGACATCAATATGATTAAAGCTGGTAAAGTCGACACCGCCAGACAATTGCAACATTTTCGCTTGCAGATCGGCTTTTGATAGAATGCGACGTTTACGCTGTTTCTCGAATAACTTGTAGTTGTAGTTGAGTGCGTTTAGAACGCCATCGTTGCTGACGTCTTTGATGCGGACAGGCACCTTCGCTTTTGCAACAGACACATGGCTGATTCCTGCGCCCATCAAGCCACCGCCAAGCACGCCAACTTTATGAACTGGCGCGGGTTTCGCATCCGTACCATTTTCTTTCTTCATTTCCGTTGTCGCAAAGAAGATAGAACGGAGCGCTTTTGATTCAGAGCTCATCACAAGCTCACCGAAGCGTTTCGCTTCAAGCTCTTGTCCTTGGGCGAAACCTTTCTCTAAACCATGCTGAATAACGTCTAAAATCGCGACCGTTGCAGGATAGTTACCACGGGTTTTCTGATTGGTTTTCTTCGCTGCCTGTTCAAACACAAACTTGCGCCCTAACCCGCTACCCGACATCACTTTTTCTTTCGTCGATAGCTTTTTCGTACCCTTGTTTTTACCTTTGTCGATAAACTGTTTAGCTACGTCGAGCAAAATGGTGTCTGGGACACAGGCGTCAACCACACCCAGCTTTTTAGCTTTCTTTGCGCGAAGCTGTTTACCCGTTAAGATCAAGTCCAGTGACGGTAACAGGCCAATCAAACGCGGCAAACGCTGCGTACCGCCAGAACCTGGCAGCAATCCAAGCTGTACTTCTGGTAGGCCTAAACGCGTTTTATCTGAATCCGTACAAACACGATAATCACATGCAAGAGCAAGCTCTAAACCACCGCCCAAACATGGACCGTGAATAGCGGCAACCACAGGATATGGTAAGTCCGATAGCTGCTGGAATAGCTCTTGACCTTGCCTCGCTAATGCTTCTGCTTCACTTGCGGTCGTGCACGCTTCTAGCATGCGAACATCGGCCCCCGCGACAAAGTTGTCCGGTTTTAGGGAATGAATGATCATCCCTTTGATGCCACTGGCGTCTTTTAGCTGAGCAAAGATTTCTTTCATTTCATCAGCAAAAGCCGCCTGTAGCGTATTCATTTTTTCATTAGGTACGTCAATCGCTAACCAAGCAATATTCTGCTCATCAACTTTTAGACTAAATGCTTTTTGCTCGCTCATTACTCAACCTCCAGAATCATTGCTGCACCAAGACCGCCAGCTGCACATGCGGTATTCAATGCAATACCGCCACCACGGCGTTTCAGTTCACGTAGGGTTTGCGTCATCATTCGTGCACCTGTCGCCGCGAATGGGTGACCGTAAGCGATTGAGCCACCAAGCACGTTAAACTTATCCATGTCGATTTCACCGATCGCTTTCGAACGACCTAGATTTTCTTGAGCAAACTTATCTGAAGCAAACATCTTCACATTCGCCAATGCTTGCGCAGCAAACGCTTCGTGCATGTCGATCAACGTCAGATCAGACAATTCCAAGCCTGTATTTTCTAGCACTTTCGCTGTGGCATAAGTCGGTCCCATCAGCATGTCCTTTTCCACACCGATCGCTGAAAATGCGTAGCCACGTATGTAGCCAAGAATCTCCATGCCAAGCTCTTTCGCTTTACCTTCGCGCATCAACATCACTGCCGCACCACCATCAGTCAGTGGCGTACTGTTAGCTGCCGTAACACTGCCATACTGGCGATCAAAGGCAGGTCGAAGTTTCGCGTACCCTTCTACGGTTGAGTCGTGACGGACATTGTTGTCTTCCGAAATCCATTTTTTGTATGGTTCGGGAAAAGCCGTCATAACTTCACCTTGGATCTTGCCTTCTTTCCAAGCTTGGGAAGCCAGCGTATGAGAGCGATGTGCTAGCGCATCCTGCTCTGCACGAGAAATACCATGCGTCTTTGCCATTTGCTCCGCAGTTTGTCCCATCGACAAGCCCGTCGAGTACTCGGCTACTGCAGGAGGCACTGGCATAAGGTCTTTAAAGCTCAAGTTTTTGAGGATGCTAAGCTTCTGACCCATTGTTTTTGTCTTACTTAGAGCAAGCAGATTAGCGGCCAGTTTCTTAGAGACTCCAATAGGCAGGACGGAAGAAGAGTCTGCACCACCAGCAATACCGATATCGATGGTTCCCGCCATGATGCTTTCTGCGACATTGACCGCCGCTTGAAAACTCGTTGCACACGCACGAGTCACACTGTAAGCATCAGTATGGATGTTCATACCAGTGCCTAACACGATTTCTCGTGCGATATTTGGCGCTTCAGGCATTTGTACTACTTGTCCAAATACCACTTGTTCGATTAGCTTCGGATCAATATCTGTTCGAGCAAGCATTTCGCTTACTACCATTTTCCCTAAATCGACCGCTGGCACTTGGCTAAATTCCGTGCTTTGACGAGCAAAGGGAGTTCGAAGCCCCGCGACAATAGCGACACGCTCACCATTGCGTGTTTTTACTTCCTGCTTGCCCATTGTTTCTCCTTAAATACAAGAGGTCTGACCTGATGCATTGTAATGAATTTGTTAAATTTATCAAACATGCGTTTAAATAAACGTGAAGCAAGTAGATCAATTACTCTACTTCTTTGATTCTTATGCGATTAATAATGATTAACTATAGAGAGTTAAAACGGTAAGAGGTATACGGAAGGTAAAATCGAAGCAAAAAAAAAACCACACATAACTGTGTGGTCGGAATATCTATAAAACAATTAACTTACGCCAATTGAAAATTAATCAGTTTCCTGATTAGGAGAAAGTAAAGTCAGCCTTCAAAAGGAAGTGTCATCTTGCTCAACATGTTAGTCGCAATGACTAACGAGATGACAAGATGTACTATAACCCCTTCACTGCTTGATATTTTGAAATAGATCAATTTTATAGTGATTTTACGAGCTTTAAGCACATCTAAAAGGCTCAGCGATGCAAACCTATTCAAAAATTCACCGCTAGCAGTCTCTTTTTATGTCCCATCGAATGAACTTATCCAAACCATTGATTACTAATGATGATATTGTTAACAATCTTTACCAATTCATGTTCGATGATATTTGGCATTTGCGTATACACTTTTAAGTAACCACATAGCTTATTGTGTCAGAGGTTATCTACGACACACGCTCAACCGAAACCGCGAGGCTATTGAAAAGTAAAGTCATGCTCAGAACAAATAAGAAACTCACAGAGCGAGGATGGAGGCTCCTGTGGCCATATTAAAAATGTTTGGAAAGAAAAATTCCAACAGTCCGGTCAACTCTGATATGGACAAGCAAAGAAAATACGAAGCGCTCGTCCGAGGGTACCATCGTGACTTATATCGCTACGCATACTGGTTGTGCAAAGATAAAGCGATAGCGGAAGATCTAGTTCAGGAAACCTGTCTTAGAGCTTGGAAGTCACTCGATAGTCTCCAGGATGAAAAAGCAGCCAAGTCTTGGCTCATCACCATATTGAGACGAGAAAATGCGCGCCGCTTCGAACGTAAACAATTTGATTTAGTTGATATCGATGATTACGGCAATGATGCTAAAGTCAGCGATGACCCACATCATCAGCAAGAATGGCTGCAAGCGCAGATCATGAAACTCGATGTTGAATACCGCGAGCCTTTATTTCTCCAAGTTGTCGGTGGTTTCAGCGGAGAAGAGATTGGCGACATTCTTGATTTAAATAAAAATACAGTGATGACTCGATTATTTCGCGCTCGTAATCAACTCAAAGAGATGTTGGATTCTCAAGATACTAAGAGAGGACAAAAGAATGGATGATTTAGAATTTCGTCGTCGTATTTTGTCGGATCCAAAACAAAAGGATGAAGAGATTCTGCAAGCTTTAGCTGGTAGCGACACCAACAATAAGTTTGTTGATGATGTTTTGGATCTCGACGTAAAAATTAAACAAGCCATGAATGTGGATGTACCTGAAGATCTCGCTGATAAGATTTTATTTAGTCAGACGTCGAGTGCACTTGATGAAGAGAAGGTCGTCAGACCAAACTTTGTGCGCAAAGCAATGGCACTTGCCGCTTCTATTGCGTTCACCGCAGGATTATTAGTTGGTCAAGTAAACTGGGGAAATGTTTTGGTTTCTCCAGCACAAGCCAGTTTAGCTGATACCGCGATGAAACACGTTATTCATGAAGAACCTTTTGTTCGTCATCTTGATGAGGATGTACCGAGCTCGCAAATTAATGCGAAAATGTCGCCATTTCATTACCAGTTTAGTGAAAGCTTTCCATATCACGTTTACTACCTAAACCACTGCGGTTTTGGCGAATCCAATGCGGTGCATATGGTATTCCAAGGTCCAAAAGGTAAAGTAACGTTATTTATTACTGGTATTCCTAGCGAACAAAGTACCGACTTTAATAAGGATGGCATGACCGGAATCGTTCAGCCCGTCGGGAGTTCAAGCTTGATTTTAGTCGGAGAAGAAGGTGAAAATATTGATGCTATCGCTACGACTCTTGCATCAATGATTAAACCGATGTAATAACTTCGACGATTTCCAGCCTTCAAAAGGTTAAATGCCGCTAAATGATCTTATTTAGCGGCATTTTTGTATAAATAGAACACAAAACATTCACCCTTGCTATAGCATTTAGAGCTTAAACTCTAAATTATGCATTTTAAGTGTAATTTCCCGTCTTTTAGACATCATTTCTGCAATTTTTATTCAATTTTATCCAATGGTCGGATTTGTCCAAGCAACTATTGATACTACTATCTGCGCC
Source organism: Vibrio sp. 1CM7H (assembly GCF_023161645.1). Classification (NCBI taxonomy): domain Bacteria; kingdom Pseudomonadati; phylum Pseudomonadota; class Gammaproteobacteria; order Vibrionales; family Vibrionaceae; genus Vibrio; species Vibrio sp. 1CM7H. Next base: position 454,266 of record NZ_JALNTV010000003.1, on the reverse strand, counting down.
ACTGAGCAAAAGCTCAATTTATCGTCCAAAGAGACGAATCTAATAAGGAAAAACAAATGACTCAGAACACGCGTCTGTTTAAAAAGACTCTCCTAGCAGTAACGGTAGCTTTTGCCTCAGGTCAATCGATGGCAGCGGGTTTCCAAATCAACGCTCAATCAGCAACTGGCATCGGCCGTGCATTTGCTGGTGATGCAGTAATCGCAGATAACGCCGCAGTAATGGCTCGTAACCCAGCAGCAATGGCTCTATTTGATAAAATGGAGCTTTCGCTAGGTTTCGAAAGCATTACTTCAATGATTGAAGTGAAAGATGCGAAATATTGTGGTTCAACGTGCCAAGTAGCACCAACACTGTTCAAGCCTGTCGACTCAAACTATGACGACGCTGGCGATACTTCTATTGCACCGAACATTCATCTAATCGTTCCTGTAAATGACAAGTTTGCATGGGGCGTAAATGCATACTCTAATTTCGGTACTAAGACAGAATTCGACAATAGCTTTGCGGCAAAAGAATATGGCGGCTTAACTGATGTTAAGAGCGTAAACTTTGGCCTTGCAGGTTCTTACCGTCTCAATGAACAATGGAGCTTTGGTGCTGGTTTAGATTTAATCTACGGCCAAGGTACAATGAAGCGTGAACATGCTGCAATAGGCACACTTGTCGATGTAGACGAAGCTGATGGTTGGGCTGTAGGTTTCAATGTTGGTACTGTGTACGAGCTAGATGAAAACAATCGATTTGGTCTTGCATACCGCCATAGCCCAGAAATGGAAGCAAAAGACGATAAAGGTCAAAAAATCACACTACCTTTACCAGATATGGCCGAATTCTCCGGCTTCCACAAAATCCAAGACACTAAGTTTGCTGTACACTACAGCATCCAATACATTGGCTGGGAAACTTTCGATCAAATCGAATTCTCTAACTTAAAAGGCTCTCCTCTTGGCTCATCGTACGATAAACAGTACCAGTGGCAAGATGGTTGGCACTACTCGATTGGTGGTACATATTACCTAAGTAATAACTGGACACTTCGTGCTGGTTACATGTACGACACGAGCGCCCAAGCTGACTTAACGTCTGTTTCCGTTCCTGACTCGGATCGCCAATGGTTCTCTACCGGCTTTACTTATCACATTGATAGTAAATCAAATGTCGACTTTGGCTTTACGTACCTAATGGGTAAAGATGTTGAGGTAAATGAATCAACACCAAACCCAATGTACAACCCAGGTGACGCTCAAAGCCCTCAAAATATCTCGAGCTTGTCAGCAACAACACGCGCTGATGCGATTCTATTCGGCTTACAATACAGCCGTAGCTTCTAAGCGCTTCGCTGTTAGTTAGTAGAAAAATACTTTATATAAAAGGCTGGATTTCCAGCCTTTTTTCATATCTGCGATTTATTGCCCACTCAATTTGAGTGAACACGTGTATCTAAATCTCACAATTAGGACGCACAGCTGTTCGCTGAATTCCATTTACAAGCCCTTCACAGTTAGATTATTAAACCACCCAAACAACACTTGAAAGCATAATATTCCAAATGACTGCTTGTGCTGGATTTTCATTTCTAAAGTAAAAACTCTACCTTTAAACTTTCGTCCCACGTTATAAACAAATCAGCGAACATTCGAATGAAAACCAACAAGACTCTTCTATCAACAGCAGTGGCATTAAGCCTACTTGGCACAACGGGCATGGCTAACGCAGCAGGTTTCCAACTTGCTGAATATTCTGCAACAGGCCTAGGTCGAGCATATGCTGGTGAAGCAGCAATGGCTGACAACGCAAGTGCACAATGGCGTAACCCAGCAATGCTAACTTATTTGGAAGGCACTCAAGTGTCCGTTGGTACAATCTATGTGAACCCAAATATTGATATTGAAGGTGATGTAAACTTCCACGGTAGTACTTCTTCTGCATCTTCAGATGATTTCGCACATGATGCAATCATTCCAAACTTCTACCTATCACACCAATACAATGAGAAATTCGCGATTGGTTTGGCATTTGGCACCAACTACGGTATGGAAACCGATTTAGGTAAAGGCTTTGGTGCATCACACTTCGGTAACGAAGCAAGCGTAACGACAATGGAAGCGAACTTAAACGCAGCTTACAAAGTCAATGAATCAATCAGCGTTGGTGGTGGTATCCGTTACATCATCGGCGAAGGCAGCTTTGGCGCAGCAGCTCCTAAGAATAACGTTGTAGGAAAGCACCCTTTAACTGGCGATCCTATCAGTGTTCCTCAAGGTACCGCTCTAAAATACATGGAAGGTGACGATACCGCTTGGGGCTGGCAAGTTGGTACTGCATGGCAGATCAATGAAAATAACCGTATCGGCTTCGCGTACAAATCTGAAGTTGAACTGAAGCTTGAAGGCCATGCTGAAGGTCTAGGTTTTGGCTTCGGTACTTCTGAGCTTCCACAACTACGTGACAACGGCTACATGTACCTAAACCTGCCTGCAACGGCTGAGTTGGCAAGCTTCCACCAAGTAACAGACCAACTTGCGTTACACGCAAGCTTTAACTGGACGGATTGGAGCTCTTTCGAGAAATTGGAAGCACGCCTAGATACCGCTGGCACGCATATGGTTAAAGTAGAAAACTGGGAAGATAACTACCGCTTTGCTGTTGGTGCCACTTACCAGCTTGATCCTAAGCTAGCGCTACGTACTGGTATTGCATACGATACTTCAGCGGTAAGCGACAAAAACCGTACGATCACTATTCCAGAAACTGACCGTACTTGGCTAAGTATTGGTGCAACGTACGATTGGACAAAAGACTTCAGCCTAGACGCTGGCTTCACCTATATTTTCGCGAAAGACGCACCAATCGTTGAGTCTCGTGGTTACAAGTCAGACGACGCTGCAGAACAAGTCGGCGGCCAATTCGTAGGCGAAACTACGGGTAATGTTTGGCTAATCGGTGTTCAAGCAAACTACCGTTTCTAACCAAACAGCAAAAATACAAAAAAGGCTTAGCATCAGCTAAGCCTTTTTTTATTTGTATATTGTAAAGAACAGCGCTTAAAAGTCTTCTAGGTATTCGTCTAAATACTCTTCTTCTTCGATGTTAACTTCTTCCACCGTTTCAACTTCTGCTTTAAAGTTTTGACGCTGAATATAAACATCGCGAGTAAGAATATATGGATCCGGCGACGATTCTAGCTGTGCTTCTTGCGGTACTAATAAAGCACGCTTCTCCATGCCTTCAAACGCCCACTTACCCAAACTCGCCCAGAAGTTGAGGTAAGAGAGGGGTAAATACGTACTATCTACGGTATCTGTCACTTCACGTAAGGTATACGGGCCATAACCTGGAATCATGAAGTAAGGGCCATTTCCAACACCATAGTGGCCTACTGCATCACTGAACGCTTTCTCGTCGTATTTCGTAATACCCGCGGCACTTGCAATATCGAATAAACCGAAAATACCAAACGTCGAGTTAATCCAAAAACGGTTAAAGTGGTCCACGGCTTTCGTGCCGTTACCCATGACTAAGTTATTAACCATGCTGGCTGGCTCATCTAAGTTCGACAAGAAGTTAGCGATACCGGAACGAATAGGAACTGGCGTGTATTCCACATACGCAAGTGATACAGGACGAACCAAATACGGATCTAAATATTCGTAGTTGATTTCCCACATGGTTCGGTTAAAGCCTTCCAACGGGTCATACACATCAGAAGTCGTTTGATTTGTTTCTTGTCCTGTTACTGCTTCATCAGGCGCACTTGAACAGCCAACCAGTCCAACTGCAAGCAGTAACAAGAAGGTAGATTTACCCTTGTTATACATTTAATTTTCCATAACGACTATTAATGTACCTAAGTCACCCAATGAACAGTTGTACGTATGTTGAGCAGTATACGTAGTAAAGATGACTCAGATATGGGAATAAATAAAGGCCAGCAGTCGCTGGCCTTCGGTATTCTACTCGATCGTTTAGAGTCATACCACTAAAGGCAACAGACTCTACCCCGTTGTCATATTTCAGAGACAGACGCTAACGATTAATATTGCTGGTCAATGGTCACTTCAACCGGCGTGCCAAATTCAACGACGTCACTCTCTCCGTGCCAATCTTGGTCACGCGTTGCTACGTTACCGTCAGAGTCCACACGCACACGGACGATTAACTTGTCGAGTGAAGATAGTTTTTGCCCCTGCATCATGGCATTACCATCATCTAATACGACTGTACGAGGGAAAGTACCCAGCGGATAGCGAGCTGCCGCAACAGGCATTGGTGAGCCATCTGAACGATGTACCGATACAATGAGAACTGCGTTTGGATCTAACTGAGCATTTGGTGCCACATTAATTGTCACAGCGACACTCTTATCCGGTGAAACCGCTTCGCCCATTTGCTTACGAGCACTCTCAATACTGCGTGACAACATCTCGTAGCGGCTATCTTCTGGACCAATCATTTGCTGCATGATTCCCCAGTACTTGATCGCTGCCGGAAAGTCTTGACGCTCAAACGCATCGAACGCTAACAAAGAAAACACACGCAGATCGACATAGTCTTGCTGCATCAGCTTGCCGAGTAATGAGCGAGCCGTCGCTTGATCCATTTCCTCTTGAGACAGCATCAGAGCTTGTGCATAACCCAACATCACATCAGGATCTTGGGGCTCTAGGCGATATGACTTTTCCATCGCATCGATAGCAGTCGTGACATCACGATTTGCTAACGCAATACGACCTAGCAGTAACCAACCTGTCGAGTCTTCCGGCTGGTAATGTAAGCGAGTTCGAAGGGCAAGGGTCAAATCCGCCATTTCATCGTCACTCAACGGCTCAGAAGAAGCCGACATCAGCTTTTTCGATAACTCAGGTAGATTTGCAGACACTTCTTGCCACTGAACAATATCTTCTGACGCGCCAAATTTGTAATACAAGCCATAGCTCAACGCCACCGTCAGAATTACCGATGGGACTAAAACCGCGATTGGTGAAACCTTGGTTTCTTTTTGCGCTTTATCACCAGGAATATCGTCAAGGAGAGACTGCTTTAGATCAGAAATCAGTTCGTCTTCGCTTTCAACCAGCCCTTCGTCGGTTTCTTCTGCAAGCTCAGATAGACGGTCTTTATAAAATGCCTTGTTGAGCTCATCGCGTAACACATCATCATTGTTCGCTTTTTGTTTAAGCAGCGGCAAAGCCACCAGCGCACAAGCAATAAGCGTAAGAGCAACGGTGGAAATCCAAAATAGTGTCATTACTTCTTATCTCCGTTGTTCTCTTCTTCAAGCAATGCTTTTAAACGAGCCTCTTTTTGCTCATCCCATTGCTCGTCACTGCTCGCTTTTGCCTTAACTTTAGATTTACGGCTACGCAGTACAATCAAACCAAAACCACCCAATACCACAGCTAGAGGCCCTAGCCACAAAATTGCAGTCGCGACCGTAAATGGTGGGTTGTAAGTCACGAAGTTACCGTAACGGGCGATCATGTAATCAACAATCTCATCTTTGGACTTACCTTCTTTGGTCATTTCGTACACCTTATGGCGTAAGTCCTGAGCAAGTTCAGCGTTAGAATCCGAGATCGTGTTGTTCTGACATTTAGGGCAACGGAGCGTATGGCTTAACTCTTTGAACTGCTGTTCTTGTTCCAAATTATCAAACTCGTACACTTCAATGGCCGCATGAGCAGCAAGAGATAATGTCATCGCAGCAAAAACGGCAAGAATTAGCTTTCTCATTGCTTCGCCTCCTCAACCAATTTGTTGTAAAGTGGCTCCAGTGTTTCTGACCAATTACGTGGGTTTACATCCCCTACATGGCGATAGCGAATCACACCATTTGCATCAATAATGAATGTTTCTGGAGCACCATAAACGCCAAGGTCAAGGCCAAGCATACCGCTACCATCAAATAGGCTGATCAAGTACGGGTTGCCGAGATCATTCAGCCAACCTATTGCTTTATTACGATCATCTTTGTAATTCATACCGATGATCTTAACGCCCTTACCCGCCAATTCGTTTAGGTATTTATGCTCTGCATAACACGTTGGGCACCACGTTGCCCAAACGTTCAAGAGCAACGGTTCACCTTTAAAAATTGATTGGTCGTACTGTTTTCCAGGCTCAGCCAGGTCTTCTAAATGAAATTCAGGAACTGGCTTGCCAACCAAAACCGACTCCAATTTAGTTGGATCATCGCCCTCTTGGTTACGCATTAATTGGGTTGCGAAAATGCCCGCTAGAATCATGAAAGCGACAAGCGGAATAAATAAGATTTTCTTATTCATGTTATGCCTCCTGCTCTTTTGACTTCGCGTTTTTCTTCGGCGATTTACGGAAGCGGTAGCGTTTATCAGAAATCGCTAGTGCGCCGCCTAATGCCATAATCAAAGAGCCAGCCCAAATCCAACGAACGAACGGTTTATAGTAAATACGAACAGCCCAAGATCGGTTGTCGTCTAAACGTTCACCCATTGCAATGTATAAGTCGCGACTAATACCACGGTCAATGGCAGCTTCAGTCATCATAGACTTAGCCGTACGGTAGAAGCGCTTCTCAGCGTGAAGCGTATTCACGTATTTGCCATCATGTGTGATCTCAAAATCCGCGATGTAGCCATCGTAGTTTGGACCATCTTTATCACGCAGGCCTGAGAAGTAGAAATCATAACCTTGAATTTGGAAATGTTCGCCAGGTGCTAAACGTACATCACGCTCGATGCTGTAGTTCTGTACCATCGCAATACCGATAACAGATACCGCCAGACCAACATGACCCAACATCATCGCCCAGTGGCTACGCTGCAGCTTGCGAACGCCTTCACTAAAGCTATGACGGTGCGTTGCACGCTCATATAGTTCAAAGCCATGCATTGCAATAATCCAAATCGCCATTACCCAGCCAATGTAAGCCATGGTTGAGAAGAAGTCGGCAAACAGGAACACGCATACCGCAGCCAAGGCGAAAGCAAGCACACCTGAAATGAGCATTGGTTTCACAAGTTTAGATAAATTGTCTCGCTTCCAACGGATAAGTGGACCAATACCAAGTAGGAAAGCAAATGGCATCATCAACCACGCAAACAGCATGTCGAAAAATGGCGCACCGATAGAAACCGACCCCAAACCAAGCTGCTTATGTACGAGCGGCAACAGTGTCCCCACTAACACCACAACAAGTGCTGCGATAAGTAATACGTTGTTGGCTAAGAGCGCGTTTTCACGAGAGACTAAGTCGAAGTTACCTCGTACACGCACTGCCGCCCCTTTCACGGCAAACAGCAGTAAAGAACCACCGATAACGAAAACTAAGAAACCTAGAATAAACATACCGCGCGACGGGTCAGACGCGAACGCGTGCACCGATACTAAAATACCGGAACGGACTAAGAATGTGCCCAACAAACTCAACGAAAATGCAGAGATTGCCAATAGTACTGTCCACGCTTTAAATGTGCCGCGTTTTTCTGTCACGGCAAGAGAGTGCATTAATGCGGTACCCGCTAACCAAGGCATGAATGACGCGTTTTCTACTGGGTCCCAGAACCACCAGCCACCCCAGCCAAGTTCGTAGTAAGCCCACCAAGAGCCTAGTGCGATACCGAGTGTTAAAAATACCCATGCAGCGGTTGTCCAAGGACGAGACCAACGGGCCCAAGCCGTATCAAGGCGTCCAGTCATTAGGGATGCGATCGCAAAAGAGAAGGCAACCGAGAAACCAACGTAGCCCATGTAAAGCATTGGCGGGTGAACAATCAAACCAGGGTCTTGAAGCAGAGGGTTCAAGTCACGCCCGTCAACCGGGAAGAAAGGCAACGTACGTAAGAATGGGTTTGACGTTAAGATGATAAACAGTAGGAAACCCACTGAGATCATGCCCATTACGGCAAGTACACGTGCAACCGACTCTTGCGGCATACCACGACTGAATGTCGCTACAGCGACAGTCCAAGCAGCTTGGATTAAAACCCATAGCAACAGTGAACCTTCGTGTGCACCCCATACTGCGGTTAAACGGTAGTACCAAGGAAGCTGACTATTCGAGTTGCTCGCTACATACTGTAACGTGAAGTCGTTGGTATAAAATCCCCAACATAAAATGGCGAAAGAGAACAACAGCATCAGGAACATAGACCAAGATAGCGGTCGCGCTGTGTTCATGAGCATGGTGTTATTATTCGATGCTCCCCACAATGGCAATACGCTCAGCAGCACAGCCATTGCAAGCGAAAGAATGAGAGCAAAGTGACCGATTTCAGCAATCATTGGCCGCTTCCTTGTTTCTGTTCGGTGCTGTATTGAAGCGGTTCATGCGTTTTCTTCATCGCTTCTGCAATTTCTGGTGGCATGTATTCTTCATCGTGCTTCGCTAGGACCTCAAATGCCTCAACTGTCGTGGCATCTTTCAGTACACCTTGAGCCACAATACCCTGCCCTTCACGGAACAAGTCAGGAAGAATACCGTCATAAGTAATCGTCACTTTAGGACCGACATCGTGCAGGTCAAAACTCACTTTCAAAGAATTAGGATCTCGACGAACCGAGCCCACAACCACCATACCACCAATACGCAGACGCTGGCCTACTTCTGGCTTGGTGCCATCTGGCTTACCATTAACCAATTCCGTAGGAGTGTAGAAAAGGTCCATATTTTGGTTAAGCGCATAAAGTATCAAACCAATGGTGGCACTAATACCGATAAAGATCGCTAGTACGATACCTAGCCTCTTTTTACGTCTCGGATTCATAAGGTGTTCTCCATGTTCTTCGCTGCGTCGATACGAGCTTGACGGTCAATTTTTGCTTTCACTTCTTTCAATAATGCATCACCGCGGCGAAGGCTAGTGATCAGAAGAATCAGCATGGATAAGAAAGTAATACCAAACGCACTCCATACGTATGATGCGTAGCCACCCATGGCAAAAAAGTCGCTCAGAGATTCAAAATGCATAATCAATTACCTCACTGAGTTTGTTCTGTTGCGAGTTTGCGCACCCAAGGGCGGTGACTTTCTTTACTGATGATTTCGTTACGGAAACGGACCATCGTCACTGCACCAAAGAAGAACGCAAAGCCAAAGATGTTTAGCAATAACGGCCAAAGCATGTCGGATGAAATAGAAGGTTGTTCAAATTTCGTGATCGTCGCGCCTTGGTGAAGCGTGTTCCACCACTCTACGGAAAAGTGAATGATCGGAAGGTTAACAACGCCTACGATCGCTAAAATACCCGCCGCTTTTGCGGCTGTTTTCTGATCGTCAAACGCGTGATAAAGCGCAATAACACCAAGATAGAGAAATAGAAGAATCAACTCTGAAGTAAGACGCGCATCCCATACCCACCAAGTGCCCCACATTGGCTTACCCCAAACGGCACCAGTAAGTAGAGCAATAAAGGTAAATACCGCACCAATCGGCGCCATCGCAAGTGCCGCCATATCAGATAGACGTACTTGCCATACTAAGCCAATAAATGCCGCAATCGCCATCGACATATAAACGCCCATAGACCAAATAGCTGATGGGACATGAATGTAGATGATTCGGAAACTGTCACCTTGTTGGTAATCTGAAGGCGCAAATGCAAGCCCCCAAACCGTACCAACCGATAAGCATACGAGGGCCAATACAGAAAACCAAGGCAGAAACTTACCACTCAAACGGTAAGCGGTTTCTGGCTTGGCATAAGGATGTAGCCATTTCCACATGTTTTGTTCTCACTCTTACTTCAGGGACACTGTCTAAAGGGCTGAGACCGTAGCAGTGCTTTAATAATAATTCTTTGATCAAGCGCCGCTTCATTGGCACTTTATTGAGTTAGTTAACACTAACTCTCAATGCGGCACTAATGGCAAAAGGCGTTAACGTCATCGCTCCCATTAGCATCGCACCTAAAATTGCTAGTTGACCGTTATACGCCATACCAAGCGCGGCGGCATCAATTGCTGATGTTGCGAAAATCAAAATTGGGATGTAGAGCGGAAGAATAAGCAAACTCAAAAGAACGCCACCCTTTTGCAACCCAACCGTCAAAGCCACGCCAATAGCTCCAATAAAACTTAGTGTCGGTGTACCGATCATCAAGGTTAGTACAACAGATAACCAAGTATTGAAATCAAGCGAAAGTAAAACCGCCAATAATGGGCTAATTAGGATCAGAGGTAACCCTGTTAACAACCAATGTGCTATGACCTTTGAAACCACTACAAGTTGCAATGGAATCGGCATTAGCATCATTTGTTCCAATGCACCGTCTTGAAAATCATCACGAAATAGACGCTCTAATGATAATAAGGCGGATAGCAATGCGGCAACCCAAACAATGCCCGCTGCAATACGTGCTAACAAATTTGGTTCAGGCCCGATACTAAGAGGAAACAGAGTAATAACAATAATAAAGAACCAAAGCGGGTTCAGAATGTCTGCCTGACGGCGAAATGCTATCAATAGCTCGCGGCGAATGATGGTGGTCATAGATGGAATCATATCAATCACCCAACTTTATTTTTCTAAGTTTCGGGCTGTCCGAAAACATATCTTGATGCGTCGTCAACACGACAATACCGCCATTATCAGCGTGACTTGCGAACAAAGATTCAAGCACTTTGACGCCTTGCTTATCGATGGCGGTCAACGGTTCATCTAAAATCCATAAAATTTGCTTACTGAGCCATAATCTCGCTAGTGCCACTCGTCTTTGCTGACCTGCGGAAAGCTGTGCTACAGGCACATCTTCTCGACCGGCTAAACCAACTTGAGTTAAAGCAGTGAAGATTTCTTCGTCAGAAGAGCGGTTATTTTGAATAGATTGGTAAAAACGTAAGTTTTCTAGTGCGGTAAGCTCTCGTTTCACTCCAGTTTGATGCCCTAAGAACAGCAGATCTTGATGGAAAACATCACGAGATTTTTCAACCTCTTCTCCTTTCCACTTAATGATGCCTTCTTCTCTATCACCTAAACCTGTCACAATACGTAGTAACGTAGTTTTGCCAGTACCATTGCGCCCTTCTATCTGGACCAATTCACCAGGCTTAATTTCAAACTGCAGGTTTTCAAACAGGACCCTCTCATCACGGATCGCTGTCAGGTTAGATACTTCTAACATAGAGCTTCAACTAAAAAATGAACGAAGCGCTATATTAGCACAGCTTAGTTATGACAAAACAGGATAAGAGGGCTGGGATGTATGTAAGTTCATGTATTTTTGTTAATTAATCGTCACACTTTAATAAAATTAACTATAAGTAGTTATAAGCTCTCATTTTAACTTGGGGAGCGAGTGCTAAGAATGAAGAGAGCTTAAGATAAGCTAGGGCTGTATTACAAAAGATAATTAGTAACCGAGCACAAAAAAAGAGGCTTATCGCCTCTTTTTATCGCTTTAAAACCTTTAGCGTCGACGACGTCCACGCGCTGGGTATTCTGCATCATCTGATGGCTGGCCGCTTAGTGGTGGAATTTTCTCTTTTCCCGCCAGTTTTTTCTGTAGTGAAAGCATCAATTCCGCTTCAGCTTTTGGCAGTTCACACTCTTCAATGAGCTCATTGATATCTGCACCAAGCTGTACCATTTTAGAAGCTCGACTGTACAAGCGACCATCAGTATCAGCGTGCTCGAGTTCACGAATTCTCTCGTTTAGGTGCTGAATAATGTCTTGTTGTTCCGTTACTTTTTGTCCAAGACCAACGACAACCGAACGCACTTCGAGTAACTGCTTACTCAACTTTTGTACTTCTTTATCTACATGTCGAGACTGTGCTCGTTGCTGGTCTACTTGCTTTTGCAACCCCGAGCGAATGCGCAGTTGCAAAACAACCAACACCAACACGATAAAAGCGACGCCACCCGCAAGGAATGGAACAGATAAAAGAGTCTCTTCAGCCATCATTATTCAGCCCATTATAGGTGAGCCATCTCGTCCCATTCGTCATCCGTTAGGAGCTTGTTCAAATCCACAAGGATAAGAAGTTTGCCGTCACGGTTGCTCACACCTTGGATGAACTTCGCGCTTTCATCAGTACCAACAGAAGGCGTCGTGTCAATTTCAGAAGAACGTAGGTAAACCACTTCTGCCACACTATCTACCAAAATACCAATCACTTGACGCTCTGACTCGATCACAATAATACGAGTATTATCTGTAACTTCGCCTTCCATCAGGCCGAAACGCGAACGCGTGTCGATAACAGTAACCACGTTACCACGCAGGTTGATGATACCCAGAACATAATCTGGCGCACCTGGAACGGGTGCAATTTCAGTATAACGAAGTACTTCACGAACTTGCATTACGTTGATGCCGTACGTTTCTTCTTCTAGCTGGAACGTCACCCACTGAAGAACTTCGTCATTCGATGCATCTTTCTTCACTTCTACTTCAAAAGCTTGAGACATAGTTAATCCTCGTTAATGTCGTTCCCGACTTAAATCTAATTCAGTGATTTGACATCTAAACCGGCGTTTAGCATGTCAATGAGCGCCTGGACATGAATTAAGGCGCACATTTTTTCTTTTACCATGCCCGCTAGCCAAGGGCGCTTACCCGCCTGTTCACGCCAGCGAACCTTGTCGATATTGAGCGTTTCCGTCCCCATTAGTTGGTTACTGGCCAGCCCCCACATGCTCTCTCCAAGCATGACAACGTATTGGTAATTATCTTTGTAACTGTCATCGCGAAGCTTATCTGCCATCACCCATTTCGCGGTATCGACGACATCAAACTGTTGCTCACGATTTGTTTGTAGCCCCAAATACCAGGCGGGCTTTCCTATCAAATGGTTAAGCTCACTGATGCGATGAATACCACCTAACTCATCAAGCGGTACGGCAAACGTGACATCATTCACATCAAAGTAAAGCACTTGAAAATCTTCACTTCGCTTCGTGCTTTCCCAGTCAGTTGGTATTTCGGAACCTGTTTGTGTCTCGAGCTCGGTATCAACGTTCGATTCTATATTGACATCATGCTCAATCACCGATTGAGGTTCAACCAGTTCTGGCTGAGTTTCCTCAAAAACTGGCGCATCAATCACCCAGTCTTGTATCTCTTCAACTGTTTGTAACTCGGGCGCCTCACTAACGGTTTGTACGTCTGGCTCAGCCGCTTTTATTTCTGCTGCAATATCAATCGTATTTTGTTCAAGAATACTATCAATATCTAACTCGGCTACAGGGTTGCTTGCTTCAAGCTGACTTAATAACCTTTGCACATCTTCCAGATTTGGGGCTTCCAATTCTGGCGGGTAAGCTTCTTGAAACTGGTATATTTCCGGCTCCGAGTATTGAAACTGCAATTCTGGCTCTGGCTCTGGCTCTGGCTCTGGCTCTGGCTCTGGCTCTGGCTCTGGCTCTGGCTCTGGCTCTGGCTCTGGCTCTGCAGATGATATTTCTTGAGCCAGCAAGTCAAGCTCTTCCTCAAGAGTCGTTGCTTCAGCCTCATCACCCAATAGCGCATTAAAGTAGTCATCAAGCGCTTGTTCACTGGAAAGCACGTCGTTACTGCTCATCGAACGCTAACCTCTCCAGGTAAATCAGTAACTGTTTATACGCAAACACACCACGACTACCAGATGCAAAATGCGATGCTGGCAAATGCTTTAAACTAGCATCACGGAACTTGGTATCAATCGGCACCGCAGAGGTCCATACTTGATTTGGGTAATCTTTCTTCAGTTGCATCAATGTCTGCAAAGACGCTTTGGTGCGCTTGTCATACATCGTTGGAACGATAGTCACTTTGAAACCACCCGGACGAGACTTTTGCATAATGGTTAACGTGCGCATCATGCGTTCCAAGCCTTTCATCGCCAAAAACTCGGTTTGAACGGGAATCAAAATTCGGTCACTGGCGGCCAGTGCGTTGACCATCATCACACCAAGAATTGGCGGGCAGTCAATCAACACATAATCATAGTCTTGTGAGACCGCTTGTAGAGCTCGTTTTAAGATCAGCCCCATCCCACTGCGATTCCCCATGACACGATCAAGCGTCGCAAGGGACATATGCGCGGGAATGATATCCATCCCTTCCAGTTTTGTCTCTAGGATTAACGGCCTCACCGTTTCACGAGAGAATGTCTTCAACTGGAATAAATCAAACAGGCTCGAAGTTACTGCGTCAGGATCATAACCAAGATAGGTAGTCAGTGATGCGTGAGGGTCAGTATCGACCATCAGTACGCGATGACCTTTTTGACTCAGCAAACCCGCTAATGTCACTGTTGAGGTGGTTTTACCCACGCCACCTTTCTGGTTAGCTACACTCCAAACAATCATGATGAATCCTACGCTAGGCCAACTTCCACCAACATGCGTTCAGCAATGCGGTCAAGCGGTAAATCTTCTGAAGAAATGCCTGCTTTAGCAACAGCTTGGGGCATACCATAAACAACACAACTTTCTTCATCTTGAGCCCAAATAGTTGAGCCTGCAGACTTCAACATACGAGCGCCTTCACGACCGTCTGCCCCCATACCAGTCAGCACTAAAGAGAGTACTTTGTCACTGTATACTTTGGCTGCAGAACCAAAAGTCACATCCACACATGGTTTGTAGTTCATGCGGTCGCCGCCATCAATGATACGAAGACGAGCAGCCCCCGCTCGACCATCCACCATCATTTGCTTACCACCTGGAGCAAGATATGCCACACCAGGCTGTAAGACATCGCCGTCTTGGGCTTCTTTCACTTGAATCTTACACAAGGTATTCAAACGGCTGGCAAATGCAGCAGTAAAGGTTGCCGGCATATGTTGGATCAATACGATCGGATGCGGGTAGTTCATCGGTAAACGCGTCAGAATTTTTTGCAAAGCAACCGGACCACCAGTAGACGTGCCAATTGCGGTCAGTTGATACTTCTTACCGGAGGCTCGGAACTTTGCCGCAGCCGCTCGAGCAGGAGCTGGAGTCGCTGGCGAAGCCGTTCTTGAACCTAGTGGACGAGCTGCCGCATTAGTACTCGCAGCAGCGCGAGTGATTGGTCGACGCATAAAAGCGCGCTTCGAAGCAATCTGAATAACTCGTTGCTGAAGCAGTGACACCGCTTCTTCGCGGTTACGTGCGATGTCTTCAAACTTTTTCGGTAAGAAATCCAATGCGCCCGCATCTAGCGCATCAAGCGTGGCTTTCGCCCCGTCATGAGTCAGGGACGAAAACATTAGGATTGGCGTTGGAGCCGCTGCCATGATTTCACGCACAGCGGTAATGCCATCCATCACTGGCATTTCAATATCCATCGTGATGACGTCCGGTTTAAGAGATTTGGCTTTCTCAACCGCCTCTCTGCCATTTACCGCAACGTCAATCACTTCTAGGCGCGATTCTGAGTTGATGATTTCGCTCACGCGACGTCGAAAAAAACTCGAATCATCAACGACTAGTACTTTAATCGCCATCTTATTCCTTTTAATAACGTCAGCTTTGCTTAAAGGCGTGAAGCCGCAGCATATCGCTTAAGTAAATCAGGCACATCTAGAATTAATGCAATATGGCCATCGCTAGTGATTGTTGCACCAGCCATGCCCGGAGTGCCTTGCAATAGATTATCGAGTGGCTTAATAACCACTTCTTCTTGACCAATAAGCGTATCCACAACAAAACCAACGCGCTGGTTACCGATCTGTACAATAACCACATGACCGTGACCAGTACGCTCTTCGACGTTTTGTGATTTGGATGCTAACCAGTTCTGTAAGTAAAATAGCGGGATAGATTTTTCACGCACAATGATCGTCAACTGACCATCTACCACGTTTGTGCGACTCAGATCCAAGTGGAAAATTTCGCTCACCGATGCCAGTGGCAGCGCAAACGGATGACCGCCAACACCAACCATCAGTGTTGGTAGGATCGCAAGCGTCAGTGGTACTTTGATGGTGATCTTAGTGCCTTTCCCTAGCTCAGAATCGATATCGATTGAACCATTTAAGGTGTTGATCGCCGTCTTAACCACATCCATGCCAACGCCACGGCCAGAGATGTCAGAAATTTTATCTTTACTTGAGAAACCTGGCGCAAAGATAAGGTTGAAGCACTCTTTGTCTGTTAAACGGGCCGCCGCATCTTCGTCCATCATGCCGCGCTTAACCGCGATACCACGCAGTTTGTTCGGGTCCATACCGCCGCCATCATCTACGATGGATAGCTCAATGTGATCCCCTTCTTGTGATGCAGACAAAATCACTTTACCTGTGCGTGATTTACCTGCTTTCGCGCGATCGTCTGGCATTTCAATACCGTGGTCAACCGAGTTACGAACCAAGTGAATCAATGGATCGGCCAATGCTTCTACAAGGTTTTTATCGAGATCGGTTTCTTCACCGCGCATTTCCAGCACGATGTCTTTATTTAAGTTGCGCGCCAAGTCACGGACAACGCGTGGGAAACGGCCAAATACTTTCTTGATTGGCTGCATACGCGTTTTCATTACCGCGCCTTGCAGATCCGCCGTTACGACATCAAGGTTAGCGACCGCTTTGGACATTTCTTCATTGTCGCTGTTCAAACCAAGGCTTAATAGACGGTTTCGGACCAATACAAGCTCACCTACCATGTTCATGATGGTATCAAGCGTCGAGGTATCGACACGAACGGTTGCCTCGGCCTGAGGCTTTTTAACCGCTGGCGCTTTCGCCTCTTCTTTCACCGCGACAGGTTTAGATTCTGGTTTTGGTGCTGGAGCCGGAGTTGGCGCTGCTGGTGCTGGCTTAACCGCAGGCTCAGGTTTCGCAGGGCTTTCCTCTACGTTTGCTGATGCCGGCTTCGTTGCCATATCCAGTTCTTCTAGCGTAGGACCTTTGCCCGCACCATGTAGCTCGTCGAGTAACTTTTCGAACTCTTCGTCCGTCATTAAATCACTATCTTGATTTGCTGACGATGCAACTGGCGCAGCTGGTTCTGCCGCTTTAGGAGGTTCTGCTGGTGCAGATGCTGCAGCCTCTGCCGCTGATGGACTTTTGCCAACGCCGTGAAGTTCGTCAAGTAGACGTTCAAATTCATCGTCAGTGATATCGCCACTTTCAACTGATGGCGCACTTGATTGAGGGGGCTCTGATGGCGTTGTTGGTGTCGCAGGTTCTGAAGCGCCTGGAGCTGAGCCTTTACCATGAAGCTCATCCAGCAGCTTTTCGAATTCGTCTTGGGTAATTTCATCAACAGAGCCGACACTTGACGCTGGCGCGGCAGGTTCTTCAATAACAGGCTCAGGACTGACAGGTTCAGGAGTAACCACTGGCTCTTCAACCACGGTTGCAGCGACTTCATCTTCTGATTCAGGTTTACATAGACGATGAAGTTCTTCAAGAAGGGCAGGATCCGCAGCTTCCAATGGTTCACGATCTTGAACGGCTTGGAACTGGGTATTGACCGTATCCAACGCTTTTAGCATCGTATCCATTAAGTTTTGCGTAACCGTGCGTTGGCCGTTTCGTAAAACGTCGAACACGTTCTCCGCACCATGACAAGTATCGACTAGCTCTGCCAAAGACAGGAAGCCAGCACCGCCTTTTACGGTGTGAAACCCGCGGAAAATTGCATTAAGTAAGTCTTTGTCTTCTGGGTTATTTTCCAATTCAACCAACTGCTCAGAAAGCAGTTCGAGAATTTCCCCAGCCTCAATGAGAAAGTCCTGAAGAATATCTTCGTCTAAATCGTAGCTCATACGTTACCTTTAAAATCCAAGACTGGACAACAAGTCATCGACTTCGTCCTGCGATGAAACCGCATCTTCTCTCAGTTCTGGATGAAGAATCGGGCCTTCGGCTTCGCTTGTTTGTGTATTCTTTTTATCTGCCGGTTCTGACAAAACTTGAATGTGTTCTTCAGGTTTATTTCCAGAGAATACGGTTAGGATTTCCACTAAGCGGCCTTCTACTTCATTTACCAACGTAATTACGCGGCGAATAATTTGGCCAGTTAGGTCTTGGAAGTCTTGCGCCATGAGAATTTCGGTCAATTGACCACGCAACTCAGTGCTGTCACCTTCGACTTGAACTAATAGCTCGTCGATTCGGTGACAAAGTGCTTTGAATTCGCTTAATTCGATGCGCCCGTGCATGAGTTCATTCCATTGAGGACGAACTTTCTGAAGGCAATCATGCAGGTTGTCAGCGATAGGAAGGCAGCAGTCGACTGCATCCATCGTTTTGTTGGCTGCTAGCTCTGTCTTCTCGATCACATAATTAAGACGATCCCTTGCGTTAGGGATTTCGTCTTTCGCAATTTCGGTCATGCGCTGATCGAGACTGAACTGCTTGAGTGATTCGTGAAGGTCTCGAGTTAAGGCTCCAATTTCTTGCAGCATTGGATTCTCGGCACCTTCGTAGATCGAGGCAACAAGCATATTGGCTTGGTCTTGTTCCCCGTTTTCTAGCATTTGAACGAGTGACTTCGCCTGCTCTAGTGAGATCATTCTGAATAGACCCTTTTACGTTTAGTTCTTCTTATCACTTTAATAACGCTAAACGAGTCATTTAATAGGTATTTAATAATTGGTATGAATGACTCGAATAACAAAGAGAAAAAGAGAGAGTTATAAACGCTCGAAAATTTTATCTAATTTTTCTTTTAATGTTGCAGCAGTAAATGGCTTAACAATATAGCCGTTTACGCCTGCTTGAGCAGCTTCAATGATCTGCTCACGCTTCGCTTCAGCCGTGATCATTAGAACTGGCAAATGCTTAAGTTCTGCATCCGCGCGGATGTGTTTAAGCAAATCGATGCCTTGCATACCTGGCATGTTCCAGTCAGTTACAACAAAATCGAAGTCACCTTTTTTCAGCATTGGTAATGCGGTTAAACCATCGTCCGCTTCTTGAGTGTTATTGAAACCCAAGTCACGAAGCAGGTTTTTAACAATACGGCGCATTGTTGAGAAATCATCAACAATAAGGATCTTCATGTTTTTATTCAAAATTGCCTCCACTGAATCGTAAAATCAGTGTTTTTAGTCATTTTGTGTCCACGCACTGAGCTTGGTGCGCAAACGTTGCATCGCTTGACTCAGTATTTGACTTACGCGAGATTCGCTTACGCCTAACACATCGCCAATTTCTTTCAAATTGAGTTCTTCATCATAATAAAGCGAAAGTACCAAAGCTTCACGCTCTGGAAGCTGTTTTATTGATTCAACCAGTGCTTTTCGAAATGATTCATCGGCAACCCCTTTGAACGGGTTACTGTCATCAGTTTCATCTGCAGGTGAAATCACATCATCAGAAACGCCTAAATCTTCAATACCGACTAATTTTGAGCAGTTGATATCGGTCAGAGCACTATGATATTGATCCAGTGTCATACCGAGATGCGTGGCTACTTCAGAATCAGTAGGATCTCGATTTAATTCGCCTTCCAGCTCCGCAATCGCTTGGTTAATCTCTCGATTATTTTTATGAACAGAACGCGGTACCCAATCGCCTTTGCGCATGTCATCTAACATTGCACCGCGAATACGGATACCTGCATAAGTTTCAAAGCTCGCACCTTTAGAACCATCATAATTCTGCTGAGCTTCGATAAGACCGATCATGCCGGCCTGAATTAAATCCTCTACCTGAACACTCGGCGGTAAACGGCCTAATAGGTGGTGAGCAATGCGCTTAACCAACACTGAGTAGCGCTCTATAAACGCTTGCTGGCTATTAAACTTGCCATGTTGGTCATAGGTTATCGCTTTATTCACCAAAAGGGTCCTCTGCGAATTCGGTACGATTTAGCAACCTTTCCACAAAAAATTCCAAGTGTCCACTTGGTGTTTTCGGTAGTGGCCACGTTAACGCTTTGTTTGCTAGTGAGCTAATAGCTAAAGCGGCAGGTGAGCGAGGGAACGCATCAACGACTATTTTTTGTCTTTTTACAGCCTGTCGTACTTTATCATCTAATGGAATACATGCTACGAGTTCAAGGCTGACATTCAAGAATCGCTCTGTGACTAGCGTCAACTTTGCAAACAATTCTCGCCCTTCTCGGTAGCTTCTGACCATATTTGCTACAACTTTAAAGCGTTGGACCTGGTGTTCTTTACTTAACAGCTTAATTAACGCATATGCATCTGTGATTGAAGTTGGTTCATCACACACAACCACAACGACATCTTGAGCTGCTCGCGAAAAACTGATTACCATGTCAGAAATGCCTGCGGCGGTATCTATCAGCAGGACGTCCATTTCGTCTTCAAGACTACCAAATGCTCGAATGAGTCCAGCATGTTGAGCGTGAGAAAGCTCTGTCATGCTCTGTGTGCCAGAAGTTGCAGGGATTATCTTTATACCATAAGGCCCTTCGACAATCGCATCTTTTAGCTCACATTCACCCGCTAAGACATGTCCTAGATTACGTTTTGCACGAATTCCGAGCATCACGTCCACATTGGCCAGACCTAAATCAGCGTCGAGAACCATCACCTTCTTGCCTTGGCGAGCCATACAAATCGCCAGGCCCAGTGTTACGTTTGATTTCCCCACACCACCTTTGCCGCCAGTAACAGCAATCACTTTGGTCAACGATGGTTGTGTTAAGCGACGGAGGCCGCTTGCTTGATCGTGTATCATATTCTCAGTCATAGTAGTCCGCCGCCTTAGAGTCCTTCACTGTCACTGTTCCAAAAGTGAGGTTCGTTCTCTGTCGACTTCTCTAACAGTTCATTTGCTTTCGCAAGCATATATTTTGGTTGCGCTATCACAATGTCTTCTGGCACGCGCTGACCATTAGCTATGTAAGCCACTGGCATTGCGTTTTGAATCACTACACTGATGAATTCGCCTAGACTTAATGACTCATCAAGCTTCGTCATAATACAACCCGAAAGTGGTATGCGTCGGAAGTGATCCAGCGTTTCTTGTAGAACGCGACGTTGTGCGGTAGCTGGCAAAACAAGGTAGCTGTGAATCACTTCTCCGCTCTCTTGCATTAGAGTATCGAGCTGCTCAGAAAGCCTGACATCTCGTTGCCCCATCCCTGCCGTATCGACCAAAATCAGTCTTCTGTTTCTTAGCTGATATATAACATCGGCTAACTCGTTAGAATCTTTAGCAACTCTTACGGGACAACCCATGATTCTTCCGTAAATTGAGAGCTGCTCATGTGCACCTATGCGATATGTATCTGTTGTCACAAGGGCCACATTGTCGGCACCGTATTCCATGGCGGCACGTGCTGCGAGCTTCGCAACGGTGGTTGTTTTTCCCACCCCCGTCGGACCTAACAGTGCGACCACACCACCACGTTTTAAAATGTCCTGTTTAGGAATATTGATTTGATCCGCCACCAGCGACAACAACGCTTTCCACGCTCGCGCTGGTTTTGTATCTTCCGGGATATAGCAAGCCATTTGGTCTGCTAACTCCGGAGAAACGCCCATACGCTCTAAGCGCTTAATCAGCATTGCTCTGAGCGGCTCACGACGTTCCACTTCCTGCCACATCAGGCCAGAGACTTGATGCTCTAAAAGACGACGAATTGACGTCATCTCTTCGCGCATACTCTCCAGCTCATCGGCAGACTCTTCTCGCTCATCACTTGGACGGCGGCGATCATAGCGTGTCGGATCCAGCTTCGGCGTTGGACGCTCAAATCGATTATCTTGTGCGATTAACTTCGCCAAAGGTGAATCTGGTTGATATGGCGCTGGCTTTTCTTGGTTGTAGCCGTCGCGATGCTTATTCTGGCGTTGCAATAAAGCAGAGAGCGAATCTTCATTTTCCGCTACATGATCGTCAGCATCTGCTGCACCACCACTATATTGCTTAAGCATGTTAGCGAATCGCTGCGTCATTGAGCCTGTTTTTTCGTTGTTACTGTTATTACTGTTCAGGCTAATTTTATCTTCATCTAAATGACGATCTTGATAACGATCTGCAGAAGACGATGACATTTGACGATGTTCGTTATAGCGATTCGATTGAGAAGCACCGCGATTTTGTTGTGACGCTGCGCTTGCTTGAGACGGGGTTGATTCACTATCTATCGCCGCAACAATCGCCACCCCACCAGCCACTTTCTTGTTTGACATGATCACCGCTTCCGCGCCTAACTCCTCTTTCACTTGGAGCAGCGCCGTTCTCATGTCTTTGGCAAAAAATCGCTTTATTTTCAAACTATGAATCCATTAATGATGCGTGAGATCAGTTACCCACGGCTTGCACAATTCTGATCTGTTTTTCATCCGGGATTTCTTGGTAAGACAGTACCCGGAGATTAGGTATTGTGTTCTTCACAAATTTCGCCAACGTCGAGCGTAATACACCGGAAGTAAGCAGAACGGCTGGCTCGCCTTTCAATTCTTGTTCCTGTGTCGCTTGGCTTAGTGAAGACTGCAATCGTTCAGCGAGCCCCGGTTCAATCCCCGCGGATTCGCCTCCTGATGCTTGCATAGTTTGATGCAATATTTGTTCCAGTTCAGGTATCAAAGTAATCACTGGCAGCTCAGGCTCTATACCATTGATTTCTTGAACAATTAGACGTTTTAGACTAATTCGAACTGCTGCCGTCAATATGTCAGCTTCTTGACTCTTACTTGAGTACTCAGCCAAAGTTTGAACAATCGTGCGAATATCGCGGATTGGGATGGCCTCGTTTAACAAGTTTTGTAGGACTTTCACCACCACACCTAAAGGCAACTGATCAGGAACAAAGTTCTCAACCAACTTAGGCGCGCTGCGTCCTAACATTTCTAATAAATTCTCTACTTCTTCATGACCAATCAACTGCGATGCGTTATTAGTCAATAACTGGCTCAGGTGCGTCGCTAATACTGTCGATGAGTCAACAACCGTATACCCTAGCGCCTGAGCATGCTCACGCTGATCTTCGCGAATCCATACGGCTTCCAGCCCAAATGCAGGGTCAATGGTTGGCTCGCCATCAATCATGCCATACACCTGACCTGGGTTAATCGCTAGCTCTTGATCCGGACGAATCTCAGCTTCGCCGACCGCAACCCCCATTAATGTGATTCGATAGCTGTTTGGCGTCAGTTCAAGGTTGTCACGTATGTGAACCGCAGGGATTAAGAACCCAAAATCTTGCGATAGCTTTTTACGCACACCTTTTACGCGCTCTAACAGTTCTCCACCTTGGTCTCGGTCCACTAGCGGAATCAAGCGGTAACCCACTTCTAGGCCAATAATATCGACTGGCTGGACGTCGTCCCAAGAAAGCTCGCGTTGTGATGAAGGCTCTGCACCTTCGTCGGCTTTCGCTGGTAAAGCCGGTTCTTTCGCTTTCTGCTTTTGGCGTTTATCGATGAAATACGCCGCCGCGCCAGCCGCTACCGCCAGACTCAAAAACGCAAAGTGTGGCATGCCCGGTACGATGCCCATCACACCGAGAATAGCTGCGGTAATCATCAGTGCTTTTGGGTTATCGAACATCTGGAAGACCAGCTGTTCCCCCATGTCTTCATCGGTGTTTTGACGTGTCACCATCATCGCCGCTGCAATCGACAGCAATAGCGATGGAATCTGTGCAACTAGGCCGTCACCAATCGTCAGCAAAGTATAGATTTCAATTGCCTCACCGAAACCCAATCCATACTGCGCCATACCGATCGACAGACCGCCAATGATGTTGATAAACAGAATCAAAATACCGGCAATCGCGTCACCTTTTACGAACTTCGAGGCACCATCCATTGAACCATAGAAATCCGCTTCTTTGGTCACTTCAAAACGACGAACTCTTGCTTGTTCTTGGTCTATCAATCCGGCATTTAAGTCCGCATCAATCGCCATCTGCTTACCTGGCAACGCATCAAGGGTGAAGCGAGCACTTACCTCAGAGATACGACCTGCACCTTTGGTCACCACCATAAAGTTGATGATCATTAAGATGAGGAAAACCACTAAGCCGACCGCGTAGTTACCACCAATAACGACATTACCAAACGCTTCAATTACGTTACCTGCCGCGTTGCCGCCTTCATGACCATGCAGTAAGACGACACGTGTCGAAGCAACGTTCAAAGCCAAGCGCAACAAGGTTGCGATCAGCAGTACCGTCGGAAAAGCGGCGAAGTCCAACGGACGACGTGTGTAAACGGTCACTAACAACACCACCATCGACAACGCGATGTTAAAGGTGAAGAACATATCCAGCAAAAAGGCTGGAATAGGCAGCACCACCATCGCTAAGGTGGCCAAAACCATCACCGGTGCGCCAATAGCTGGCATTTCACGCTGAGGGATTCGTGGCAATTTATCTGCAAATGGCAGGCTTAACTTCATACTACGAGAGATCTCAATCGATTGAAGCGTCACGTTAGCTCTTACTATTAATACGCGACCGCTTTGGCCTAAAAGTTTAGGTATGGTTGATAATTAAGGCGTTTTAAGCAAGCTATGTACCATAATTAACGCCAAAATAATGACTAAACACTCAAGTAGAGCTTAATATCTGATTAAATTAGCCTTTTTAGAATTGGGCTTCTTTCAGTATTAGTGCCGGTGTTCTGGCGGGATTGGCAAATCGTAATCCTGAATTTTGGGGCGCTGTCCACCTCGTTTTCGGTATTGCTTCAACTGGAATACAAATGCCAAAACCTGAGCCACCGCAGTAAATAATCCATCGGGGATCTCTTGTTCAAGCTCGGTAGTATGGTACAGCGCACGAGCAAGTGGCGGAGCAGGTACAATTGTGATGTCATGCTCTCGGGCGACTTCTCGAATCTTCATTGCCATGTGATCGGTGCCTTTAGCGATCACTACCGGCGCACGGTCTGTCTTCTGTTTATAACGAAGCGCAACCGAAAAGTGCTCTGGGTTGGTAACAATAACATCAGCCTGAGGAACATCTGCCATCATACGCCGTTGAGCCGCTTCTCTTTGCAGCATACGAATGCGTCCTTTGACCTCTGGCTTACCCTCGGTTTCTTTATATTCGTCTTTGACTTCTTGCTTGGTCATTTTTAACTGATCAGCGTGCTGCCAGATTTGAAATGGAATATCGATGGCAACCACGATCAACAGCGAACAGCTGATCAACAAGATAAAGTTCAGTAGAATATCTAAAGCATGGAAGATGTTTTGCGGATACACATCCATACTTAATTGAATCAGATCCGCCTGCGATGCTTGGATCAAATAGATCGCGACACCAGTAACCAAAACCACTTTAAGTATTGATTTGATCAACTCTACCCAGCTTTGCATTCCGACCATCCGCTTTAAACCGCTAAGCGGATTCATTTTCGACAGCTTTGGCATGGCCGCTTGAGCAGAAAAACTGATTCCTCCCACACCCGCAGCACCAATCATGGCGGCAGTAAACAATGTCGCTAACACCAAAAATAGTGGGAACAACAAATCACTCATCGCGCCCAAAGCGATATCAAACAGTTTTGCAGTATCGAAAATCTCTTCTCGTTGAAGATCAAATAAACGGCTCATGATGGAAAACAGTGAGCGTGCTAACGCCTCGCCAAACCACATCAATGAAATGGCGCCAACGATCAGTACAGATGCTGATGCAAGTTCTTTAGACCGAGCAACCTGCCCCTTTTCTCTGGCTTGTTGTAACCGCCGGGGCGTGGCTTCTTCGGTGCGTTCCTGACCGTCTGATTCTGCCAATTCTTAGCACTCCAAGCGAATGAGTCGACAAATCTGCGCCTCACCCACTGTCCAGAACATTTCATAATGACTGTAAAGGCCAGCCAGTATGTACCAACACAGTAATAGACCCACCATCAACGCAAACGCAAAACCAAGCGAAAAGATATTCAGCTGTGGTGCAGCACGGGTCATTACACCAAACGACAAGTTAATGGTAAGTAGTGCAATAATGCCAGATAGCGACATACTCAGTGCCGTTTGGAACATAATACCAAGCCAGCCTGCCATTTCACGGAAATCAACCGCGTTGAGCGAGCCGGAGCCAATCGGCAGTGTTTTAAAGCTGAACACGACCAGTTGCAGCATTTTCAAATGCCCATCGGTGGCAAGGAAAAACATTGTCGTCAAAAACATGAATAACTGACCAAGCAATGGCGTGTTCTGACCATTTGCGGGATCAACCATAGAAGCGAAACCCAAACTTGACTGCATACCCAATATTTGTCCCAACAAGACAAAGGTTTGAATCATAAATTGAGTGACCATACCCATCGCAATACCGATGATCATTTGCTCGGCAATGGTCATAAAACCCCGAAACGAGAGCAACTCAATGTCTTGAGGCACTGCAGGGATCGCTGGCATGACGGCAAAAGTAATGGCTAACCCGAGGTAAAGGCGGATTCGTGGTGAGACAAATCGAGCCCCAGTTACCGTCATCACCATCAGCATGGAAGAGATACGAACGTAAGGCCAGAAATAGTTTGCGATCCAATCTAAGACAACGCTAGTGGGGTACTCCATATGCGCCTCTAATAAAGCACCTGAGGTAAGCGCTCAATCAAGCCATAAAAATATTCCATCAACATTTGCGTCATCCAGTGACCAAATAGCATTAGAGCCAAAAGAGTGACAATCAAACGCGGCAAGAAGCTCAATGTTTGTTCGTTGATGGAAGTCGCAGCTTGGAAAATCGCAACAATAAGGCCGATAAGCAAACTTGGGATGATAATGGCGCAGACCATGATAAGCACCATCCAAAGTGCTTCACGGAAAAGCTCGACAAACATTTCTGGTGTCATGTCTTATCCTCTATCTGCGCTTATCTAAAGGGCAAAACTGCCCGCGAGTGTCGAAAGTATCAAGTTCCAGCCATCGACCAATACAAACAGCATCAACTTGAACGGCAACGAAACAATCATTGGTGACAACATCATCATACCCATTGCCATCAATACCGACGCTACCACGAGGTCAATAATCAAAAACGGCAAGAAGAGCATAAAGCCAATCTGGAATGCAGTTTTTAGCTCCGAGGTGATGAAAGCCGGAATCAACACCGCCATCGACACATCTTCTGGGTTCTCAACTTGCTCTCCTGACATGGTTACAAACGTCTCCAAATCTTTGATTCGGGTCTGTTTAAGCATGAACGCTTTCATTGGCGCTTGTGCAGCATCAAATGCTTCTCGAGCCGTGACTTGCTCATTCAAATAAGGCTGAACGGCTTTATCGTTGATTTCGTTCAGGACGGGAGACATAACAAAGAAGGTCAAAAACAGCGCGATACCAATGATGACCTGATTAGACGGCGTTTGTTGCAAACCCATTGCCTGACGCAATATCGACATCACCACCACAATTCGAGTAAACGACGTCATTAGAATCACCATGGCAGGCAAGAAGCCAAGCATGGTCATTAACGCTAAAATTTGCAGCGTAACCGAGTAATCTTCACTGCCATCTGGGTTTGTGGTCATAGTAAACGCAGGGATGCCACCACCACTAGAAACGGACATAGCACGACTGGCGCCAGTATCACTTTGCATCGCCTGAACAGTGACGCTACTTCCATCAGCCAAGTTGTCAGGCAGAGCAGACTCCTCTGCCTCAGCAAACGAAAATGAAGAAAACAGCACGCCGACGAAAAGCAACAACGTGCTCAGGAGCAAACGAATCGGGTTACCCTTTGTCATGTTTTTTGATCAGTTGGCTAAATTGAGTCGCAAAAGCATTGGTCGCCAACTCTTCCTCTTTCAGTGGCTTATCTAACTTGGCTAACGTTTGGATTGATTGGCTGGTAATTCCAACCAAAAACTGCTCTTCACCCACTTGAACTACGGCGATTCTTTCTTTGGTGCCCACTGGCAACTGACTCACAATACGCAAGCCTTTTTGTTGTCCCATCGCCGGCACTTGCATACGTTTAAGTAGCCAAGCCAACAAAAGAATCACGCCGATCACAAGCACAAGCGAGCCCAGTGTCGTCGCAAGATCCAGGTTATTTGGTGCGGCAGCAAATGCATAAGGAGCACTCAGCATTAAGCTCAGTGCTCCAGTGATTTGCGTCAATCGCGTTTTGATTGAGCGGCTCATCTTAACGTAGCTTCTTAATTCGTTCAGTTTGGCTGATCACATCCGTCAAACGGATACCAAACTTATCGTTCACGACCACGACTTCGCCATGCGCAATCAGTGTACCGTTGACTAATACGTCCAATGACTCGCCCGCTAGACGATCCAACTCAACAACCGATCCTTGGTTCAATTGCAACAAGTTCCGAATGCTGATTTGTGAACGACCGACTTCCATCGAAATCGTCACCGGAATATCCATGATGGTGTCGAGTTTACGGCGCTCATCTTCGGTAATTGGGCTTGAAGTGTCTTTTAGCTCTTCCAGTGGCGCGGCCAATACTTCATCTACGTCAACAGAAGGTGCAGACGGGTCTTCGCCAAGAGCGGCTGCCCATTCATCTGCTAGCTTTTGATCGTCACTTGGTTCCATTTTTCTATCCTGTGTTAAGCCTTATTTAATGCCAAAGCATGTCTGTTCAATAAGGTATCTTAATCGTCTATATCGTCTTCATTCTCAAGCTCAGACATGATGTCCTTGCCCAAGAAAGCTAAATCTGTTTTGACTACATGTGGGCGCTCAATTTCCTCAGAAATTTGCACCGCTAATTTGTCTTCCGAACGGCCCATTTTTACGCGATAGGTCGGCAGGTCTTCTACAAACATGGTCGCATGTTCTGGCATTTCAATCGGGATGATGTCACCCGGTTGCAATTCCATGAGGTCACGCAAAGAGATGTCTTTTTCAAGCAAGTTAACGCGGAAGTTAACCGGACAATCCATAATCTCTTCACGTAATGCTGAGCTCCAACGGACGTCTGTCTCCATCTTGTCGGACTGAACACCTGCATCCAACAGTTCACGAATCGGCTCAACCATGGAGTAAGGCATAACGACATGAAAATCGCCGCCGCCACCATCGACCTCAATGTGGAAAGAACTCACGACAATCACTTCTGTCGGGCTGACAATGTTAGCCATACTTGGGTTTACTTCAGAGTCGAGATATTCGAACTCCACCCCCATCACTGGCGACCACGCTTCTTTGTAGTCTTCAAATACAATCTTCAGCAGCAGCTGAATGATGCGGCGTTCCGTTGGGGTAAATTCGCGCCCTTCGATTTTGGCATGGAATCGACCATCCCCACCAAAGAAGTTTTCTACCAGAATAAAGACTAAGCGAGCCTCCATGGTGATCAACGCTGTACCTTTTAACGGACGAAAACGCACCATGTTCAAACTGGTTGGCACGTACAATGTGTTTTGGTATTCGCCAAACTTCATCATCTGCACGCCATTGATCGACACTTCTGCCGTTTTACGCAGCATATTAAACAGACTAATACGCATGTGTCGTGCAAAGCGCTCGTTGATAAGTTCGAGCGTCGGCATTCGACCACGTACAATCCTGTCTTGCGACGAGAAATCAAAATTGACGGCACCTTCGTTGTCGTTTTCTATCGGTTCATCGACGTCATCAACATCGTCAACCCCGTGCAATAGCGCATCAATTTCGTCTTGGCTTAATAGATCGGTCACGTTTTACCTATTGAATAACAAAATCTGTAAACAGTACTTTTTCAATCACTGGCTTACCGACCGCAGCGTTTAGCGCTGCTTTGATATCTTCGGAAGCACGATCGCGCAATTCCACTCGTCCCGTTGGAGAACGCAACTGATCAACCGTCGCCGAAGCAAACGTTGATAACAAAGAGCTCTCAATCAGTGGCGAATGGTACCGCGCCAACTCTTCATTCTCTGCGCCGCGAACCATTAACTGCGCTTTAATTTGTACCAGTCTGTCGCGACGGTCCCCAGTAACGTTAAATACAAATGCCTGAGGAAGATTCACGTAGGCAATGGGCGAGGCATCTGATGCCTTCGCTTGAACCTGTTGAGACGCTTCAGCCTGAGCTGGTTCATCAGAGCCCATGAGAAAGAATGCTGCTGCACCACCGCCAAGTAGCAATACCACAACAGCGATTATGATGATAAGTAACTTACCTTTTCCTTTCGGCGCATCGGCCCCTTGTAACTGTTCTTCTGCCATTGTTGTCTCTTATTGTTCTTTTAGGTTACCGAGATGCTTAAGGAAGTCGTTTGGTAACCTTGTATTATTGCCTTTAAACGGCCTGTTATGCGTAAAAACTAATTCCATCACGCTTTGAAGCCACATTCAAATCCAGATTGACGTCAGCATCAAAGCTCTCTTCTGACTGTCCAGAAAAACCGCTGCCTTGAGCACTTTGACCATGTTGCTCAGCAGTATACCTACCTTGCTGCTGCCCGCTGTTTTGTTGCTGAACAGAAGAATCAGCCAGTTGCATGCCCTGCTGCGCCAACATCTCTCTCAAGCGAGGAAGCGTCTGTTCAATGATGTCACGCGCTTGCGGGTTGTTCACCGTAAAATGCACATTAGCCACATCGTTGTTCATCGTCATACGAATTTGCATACGACCTAATTCTGGTGGATCAAGACGAATATCGAGGTTTTTTAGGTTCTTCGACATCATCATTTGCACTTTTTCCGCCACTTGCTCATTGGCCAACTCTTTGGTCAGTTGCAACGGAAGCTGAGCTTGCTGCGCGGCATCAATACGCGCTTGTTGCTGCACGTTTGTTCCTTGTTGACCCGCCATCGCCTGAAGCTGCCCTGCTAAACCATGTTGAAGTTCTGGTTTATCTTGCTTATCCGCTGTCGCTTTAAGTGCACCAGCAGTCAATGCGGCATTCACAACTTTCTGGTTAACCTCTCCGTCCTTTACGCCTTGAAGCGCCGTCGGAAAATGAGCTGCGGCCAACGCATCTGGCATCGGAGACAATGCGACTTTATCTGTACTCTGAACAGCTTGTGGCTGAGCTGATTGAGGCGCAAAATTAAGGGCTTGCTGAGACATCCCCATAGGTGTAGCCTGGCGAGCCAAATGCTGTTGTCCTTGCTGCTCGGCGAGAACCTGTTTAACGTCAGTAGGAAGCGCAACAAACTGGGCAAGATCTTGCTCAGGAATATCGGCAATGACCGTCCCTTTTTTCAACCCTTCTATGTTCTCAGTTTCTTGCTGAGTCAGTGGTTTTCCCTGCGCCAGTTTAGTATCTATGAGTTCGAGTTCATCCAAGGAAACACGCTGAAGCGCATCAATTTTAGAGCCATCCAAACCCACCTCCAGTGGCGATAGTTCATTGGCAACGTCACCACTGACCATGCCCTTCTCGGTTGGGTGACTGACTTGTTTAGCCATACCTTGCCAAGTAGCAAACTCAGACGAGAGCTTATCGACATCGATAGGTTGACCATGCTTATCTAAAATTGGCTCTAAGCCTTGCCCGGCCATTGCCTGCACTTGTTCAAGCGATTGAGCTGATGGCATGTCATGCAAAGCAAGTTCATCAATGTCTGTTGTTTGCCCGTTGAACGAGTGTTCTAAACCCGCTCGTTGAGGCAAAACTTTGCCACTATCGATGGATGCATTATTCGCTTTCAAGGTTTGATTCGCTTGTTCAATACGACCAAGCAGCTGTTGTCCTTCACCCATCGCGCTTTTTGCGCCATTAGCAGCTGAAGGGATGTTAGAGAGTGAACCTACTTTCTCAGTGACATCAGCATCATTTTGCGAGTGCGCGCCTTGTTTGGCTTCCAGTAGGCTTGCCTCATCACTTTGAATGGTGTTCGCATGCTCTGTCAGCATGTCGCCAGAGCGGCTTTGCTCTTGATGGCTTTCTTGCGCCAGAAACTCTTCGGCGTCGTTACTACTCGCGTGAGCCACGTCTGTGACTGCTTCTTGGCTATCAGCTTTGCCAGACGAAAGCTTGTTAATCTCGGCACTGTTTTGTTCTTCACCATTTAGTGATTTCGTTGCTACTTTTTCTGACTTTTGTGAACCTGAAAACGCATCCGTCAAGGTTTCTAAAAATCCCTTGTTCTCCGCGTTTTCTGTAGGTGCTTGTGCGGCAGAGTCAGACACTGACGTCTTGCTCGTCGCAGAAACATTGGACAAATTCACATTCATATAGAAATTCTCATTATCAGCAGCTTCGAGCGCTAGGCCGCTGCTAAATTGCACACGGTGGCAAATTTAGGTTATTGGGGTGATCATCTACAAAGATATCTGCAAAAATTACGCCAATAACAAGCTCATTGCTGCAGTGACAAAACGAGTGTCATAAGTGGAAGCAACGTCAATTTTTAAACATTAAAAAGGCTTCGCTCGACGGCTGTAAAGCAACGTTGAAAACTCGTCCATTTGCTTTTGTTCTCGTTTGGCTTCAGCAAGCTGTTTCTCTTTCTCACGCTTTTCGATCATCCACTCATAGGATTTGCGTTCTTTGCGTACTGTTAACCAGTATTCTTGACAGTTTTCTACCTGTTCTTTGAAATGACTTTCTGCTTGTTTCTGCTTAGATAACGTTTCGTCTAGCTGAGTGAGAAAGCGATTTAAATGCCCATATTCGCTTGCCGTTAAGCCAGCCTGCCCACGGTCGATAAGCTGTTGGCAATAATCAAGGCGATACTTTTCGATTTGCTCAACCTGACGGTAATAATCTTCAAGTTCAGAGCGCGCTTTGTTCAGCGCAAGTACGGCTTGATCTTCACGCTCTTTAGTCTGCTCAAGTAGGAACTCCATCGCATTGTTCATGCGCTATCACCCGCCCAAAATGTTTCTAAGCATGTTGACGCACATATCGTATGGCACCGATTCTTTCATGCTCTGCTGTAAGTATTCGTCTAACTTTGGCTTCAATGTAAACGCGCCATCGATAGCAGGATCGGTGCCCGGCTTGTACGCCCCAATCGAGACCAAATCTTGGTTCTTGCGGCAAATCGACAAGACCTGACGTACGGCTTTCGACATCAGAACATGTTCTTCAGTGGTGATTTGCGGCATAACACGGCTCACCGACTTTTCGACGTCAATCGCAGGATAATGACCTGCATCCGCCA
The DNA here is from genome assembly GCF_023161645.1 of Vibrio sp. 1CM7H. Classification (NCBI taxonomy): domain Bacteria; kingdom Pseudomonadati; phylum Pseudomonadota; class Gammaproteobacteria; order Vibrionales; family Vibrionaceae; genus Vibrio; species Vibrio sp. 1CM7H. The sequence goes on along the minus strand of NZ_JALNTV010000003.1, from coordinate 421,433 downwards.
TTTCACGGGACAGCACAATGTGACCATCAAGAATTGCCCGCGATGCATCCGCAATCGGGTCTTGTAAATCATCGCCCTCGGTCAACACGGTAAAGAACGCCGTAATTGAGCCTTGTTCGGCGCTTCCGTTACCCGCACGCTCAACCAAAGCAGGTAGCTTGGCGAACACAGATGGCGGATAGCCTTTTGTCGCTGGCGGCTCACCAACAGAAAGGGCGATTTCACGCTGTGCTTGCGCAAAACGCGTCAAGGAATCCATCAATAACAGAACGTCCAAACCTTGATCGCGAAAGTACTCTGCAATGGTTAAGGCGGTTTGACAGCCTTTCAAACGCATCAATGGTGAAGCATCGGCAGGCGCAGCCACAACGACAGAGCGACGTCGTCCATCCTCACCTAAAATCTCTTCGATAAACTCTTTAACTTCGCGTCCACGCTCACCTATCAGACCGACCACAACAACTTGTGCGGTTGTACCTCGCGTCATCATGCCAAGCGTGACCGATTTACCCACACCAGAGCCGGCAAACAGACCGATACGCTGACCTTTACCTACCGTCAATAATCCGTTAATCGCTTTCAAGCCCACATCAAGTGGCTCTGAAATTGGCTTTCGAGCCAGCGGGTTGATTGGCTCAGCATTAAAAGAGGCGCGATGATCGGTATACAACAGGCCAAGTCCATCAAGCGGCTTACCAACCCCGTCAATCACGCGACCAAGCAACTCCATGCCAACAGGCAAGCCAGCGTCACTGGTTAATGGCGTCACTCTAGCGCCAGGCAAAATGCCCGTAATTTGCTCGCTTGGCATCAAAAATAGGTTATCACCTGAAAAACCGACGACCTCGGCTTCCATCTGACCGGACATGGTTTCCACTAAGCATAAACTGCCAATTGGCGCGCGACAGCCTGTCGCTTCCAACGTTAACCCAACCACTCGAACCAGTTTGCCAGAGGCAACTGGGCGCGTCGTTAAGCCTTCAACTTTGTAGTTTCTTAAACGGTCAGCCAATGCTTGCATGGATTATTCACCCTCTTGATGACGGTTTGCACCACAAAAACTGTGCAACACGCTTTTGACGCGCTCTTCCATACGGTAGTTAATGCTTGACTCACCCGCTTCAATTTGGACGTCGCCTCGATTGAGTGATGGCTCAGCAACCAACGTCCAGTTGCGGCAATCAAGGTCTTCTTCGCCGTAAGCTGAACGAATAATCGCAACGTCTTCTGGATTCAGGTGCAAGGTAATGGGGTGACCTGATATTGGCAGCGCTTCAACCGACTGCTTAACCGTGTCTAAAATAATTTGAGGGTTGGTTTGTACTTCGACATGCACGACTTCTTTAACTAAACAGAGCACCATGTCCACCAGCTGCTTTTCAACCTGAGCATTCATTAGCTCTAACGGCTGAGCAAACTGGTTCGCTAAGTTCATAAAGGTTTCAACTTGCTGCTGAATATATTCTTGACCTGCGGTCACGCCTTCGGCTTTTCCAAGCTCCAGCCCTTCAGCATGGCCAGCTTGCAGGCCTTCTTCTTTGCCTTTGTCGTAACCTTGCTTAAAGCCTGCTTCTTGACCTTGATACAAACCTTCCTGATAAGCGCCTTGCTTGATCAGCTCTATCTGCTCTTCGGTTAGCTCAAGTGCTTGCTCTTCTTCTGGTTCTTCAAGATTCGGTACCCAACCCGGGTCATAGTTAAACGCGGTTTGTTTTGCTTGCTTGGCTTTGGGCTCACCGTAATCAGGCAACCCCCAACGTTGTGGTTCGATCATCGAATCATCTTCATCAGGACGGATAAATCCACGTTTTCTTTCGCCAGCCATGGGTTACCTATTATGTATTCGATTAAGAAGTGAGGGTGCTCCGCAATAGGATAATCGCGGAGCAATAGAGATTATAAGAACTCGTCCGCACCGCCAGACAACATGAGTTCGCCTGCATCGGCCATGCGACGAGCGATCGCCAGGATTTCTTTCTGTGCCGCTTCGACATCCGCCACGCGAACTGGCGGCATCGCTTCGATGTCATCACGCATCATCTCAGCCGCTCGTTTCGACATGTTCTTAAATACCTTCTCACGCAGAGAATCGTCGGCACCTTTAAGTGCTTTTTGCAACACGTCTTGTGGTACATCACGCAGCAATTTCTGAATACCTTGATCGTCCACTTCGACTAAGTTTTCGAAGACAAACATCAAGTCTTGAATTTGCGTCGCCATGTCTTCGTCTTGATCGCGAATCTGTTCCATCAACAAACCTTCAACGTTGTTGTCTAGATAGTTCATGATCTCCGCTGCCGCTTTCAGGCCGCCAATCTTGGCTGCTTGAGCGCCAGCTTGACCCGCGAACTGTTTCTCCATGATTTCGTTCAGCTCTGCCAGTGCCGATGGCTGAACTTCTTCAAGGTTGGCAATACGCATCATCAAATCCAAACGCACGCGCTCAGGGAACTGAGACAAAATCTCCGCGGATTGGTCTGCTTCTAAATAAGACAATACGATGGTTTGGATCTGCGGGTGTTCGTTGACAATGATGCTCGCCACTTGTCGTGGGTCCATCCATTTCAGCGAATCCAAGCCTTTTGACCCCGTACCAAGTAGGATCTGATCAACCAAGTTGTTGGCTTTGTCTTCACCAAGAGCCGCCACCAGCGCATTACGCATGAAGTCTTCGCTGCCCATGCCGATGTTGGTGTATTTCTGGATGTCCTCCAAAAACGCACGGTGAACGGCCGACACCTTGTCTTGGCTGAGGTCTTTCGCCTTAGCCATCGCACTACCCACACGCTGGACCTGTTTTGGCTCTAGGTGACGAATAATGCCAGCGGCATCTTGTTCATTGAGGCTCAGTAGCAAAATTGCTGCTTTTTCTTCGCCAGTAATGGTTGAGACATCCAGCTCAACTGGCATTCCCGCGGCGTTGTCATCTTGAGGTACGATATCGTTAGCCATTGTCATTCATCCAGTTTTTCACTACTTGAGCAGCAAGTTCAGGTTCATTCGCAACAAGAGCGCGAACCGCTTTCAATACATCTTCATCTTTATGAAGGTTTGGCAAATCAATACTTGAACCAAACTCAAACAGTTCGCTGCTTTCAATGTCGCTGCCAATCAGGCTAGTTTCACCATCTGCACCAATCGGCAAGCCGTCTGGTCCGTACATTTCGTCTTCGTCATCACTGGTAGGGTTAAGCAATTTCTTCATTGCTGGGCGAACCAGAACCAACACAACAACGATGATCACTAATGCACTTGCGAACCAACGAACCCAGTCACTGAAGTTAGGGTGCTCCCAAATTGGTGGTTCTTCCAGCTGTTCAGCCTCAGGCTCTGCAAACTTCACACTCAGTACATTCAACAAATCACCACGGCCTTGGTCAAAACCGACCGTACCAATTAAGACTTGGCGAATAGCATTAATTTCCGATTCGGACATCGGGGTATAGGTCACTTCTCCCGTATCTGGGTTGACCTGACGACGGTCCTTAATCGCAACAGAAACCGTCTGACGAGCAACCGTCCCCGTCTGCTTACGCTCATGGCTGATGGTGGTATCAAGCTCAAAGTTACGCGTGGATTCTTTACGCACCGAACCCTGCCCCATGACAGAACCGTCTTTCATCTGAGCCACATCTTGCGGAATAGAGGCATCCGCTGGAGGCTGATTACTTAACGCCCCCGGAATACCCGCGACCATATTGCCGTTATTGTAATCTTCTAATGCGTACTCACTGCGGGTTGCAGGGGTATTGGGATCAAAGCGTTTGCGAGTTTGTTCAACCGCGCTGAAATCCATTTGGATATCGACCTGCGCCGTGTAGTTGCCATAACCTAAAATAGGTAATAGCACTGAATCAATTTTTTCACGCAGCGCCTGTTCCTGACTACGCTCTAATTCTTGCTCTTTGCGTCGCGCTGCAGAAGCAGGGTCTTGAGAGCCTGAACTGAGCAAACGGCCATGCTGATCTGTGACGGTAATTCGGGAGGTTTTCATTCCCGGAACGGCACTCGCCACCATGTCAACGATAGAATCAACTTCTTGCTGTTTGAGGTTCGTACCAGTCGACAGTGTCAAAAATACGGAGGCTGATGCTTCTTGGTTATGACGCACAAAAACACTGTGCTTTGGTAGCGCCAATAAGACTCGTGCTTTACGAACCTGCTTCATTTCCTCAATCGCTTGAGCCAGTTGACGCTCTCGACTGAGTTTTAGACGCTCTTGCTCTAAACGTTGTGATACGCCAAAGCCCATATCTTGCAGCAAAATATCATCGCCCGCCTCTGTGGCTTGGTTTACGCCCGAGCGAACCATGCCAAGTTTGATCGAGTTGTATTCGCTCGATTCAACAGAAATGGTATTACCATCAAGCTTGTAATTGATTTTTTGCTGGTCCAGATAATCCAAAACGGGGATCAACTCTTCGGTCTCATACGCTCCAAGCGGGCGCATCTCCGGCTCTTTGACCCAAAAGAACAGCATCACGATCAATGCAACACAGATGGAGATTGACAGCACAAGTACAACTTGACGAAGTAAATCAAGGTCACCCACTGCCATATCAAATTTTGACGCACTGCGCTCATCTAGATCTGGATTTTGACTCTCCACATCTACGTCGGAACTTGCTACCAGTGCACCATCTGAGCCGCCTTCAGTGACGGTTAAATCTGTAGACTTGTCTGCCACACTTATTACCTAAATTACACTGGCATGTTCATGAGGTCTTTATACGCCTCAACGAGTTTATTGCGAATTTGAACCGTCGCATCAAAAGCGACACTAGACTTGTTACGAGCAATCATAACGTCAGAAAGGGAAACATCGGCATCACCACGATCAAAACGGGTTTGTAAATCACCGGATGCTTTTTGAAGTGTGTTCACGTTATTGATGGCTTTAGTTAGGAGATCATTAAAATCTGCTCCAACTTTCGCCCCACTTGCAGTAGGAGCAGTATTGGTTGCTTCTACCATCATGGCGCGCATTTCTGCCTGAATACCATCAACTTTCATTAGCACCTCTAAGCCAAAAGATTGACTATTAACAAAACTGATTATTAACACAGCAATTAACGTGCCATAAGACATTTGTTAGCGGTTTGCTTACACTTTTTGTCTTATGGCGATTGCACATGTTAATTTGGGATATCTATACCAGCATCACGCATTTTGGCAAGTTTGTAGCGCAAGGTTCGTGGGCTTATGCCCAGTTTCTCCGCCATTTCTTTGCGTCGGCCGTTACACTCCACCAAGGTTTCCAAAATAATGGCGTATTCTTGGTCACGCAGCTCGCTGCCCAAGCCTTCCCCGCCAGATACCGGACGGTTCACACTCTCAGGTTGAGCGACTGGCTTAACATTAGGTACCACCATCTCTGCATTTTGCACCACATGTTGCAAGCTGTTGGCATCTTGCCAGTCCACCCCTTCTAGTAAGATGTGTTCAGCGTCGATATCACCATTCTCACTTAAAATAAGAGCTCGTTGCACCACGTTATCCAGCTCACGAACGTTACCTGGCCAAGGGTATTGCAGCAGCTTTTCTACCGCAACGGCTGAAAATTGAGGCACTGGCATCCCCATCTTGCTGCAATGACGCTCAGCAAGATGCTTGGCAAGTGGCGCAATATCGCCTTTGCGTTCGTTCAGTGCTGGCCACGCAATTGGGAACACATTCAAGCGGTAGTATAAATCTTCACGGAAGTTGCCTTCTGAGACATACTGCTTGAGATCACGGTTACTGGTCGCGAGCACGCGTACATCCAGCTTGATACTCTTACGACTGCCAAGGCGCTCCACTTCACGCTCTTGCAAAACACGTAATAGTTTCGCTTGCAGGTTTAAGTCCATTTCGCTGATTTCATCCAGCAAGATTGTGCCGCCTTGTGCTTGTTCAAACTTACCCGGACACGCTTGAACCGCACCAGTGAACGCGCCTTTCTCGTAACCAAATAGTGTCGCTTCCAGCATGTTGTCTGGAATCGCCGCACAGTTGATAGCAACGAATGGACCATCTTTACGGTTTGATGCGTTGTGAATATAACGCGACATCACTTCTTTACCTGAGCCACTCGGACCTAGCACCATAACATTCGCATCTGTACGTGCCACTTTATCGGCCAAAGCAAGTAGTCGCAGACTTTTTTCATCAGCCACGACCGCGTCACCATTGTCATCGCTTTTGATCGGTGCATATCGACTGACCATGTTCAGCAATACTTCTGGTGCAAATGGTTTCGCCATGTAGTCAATCGCGCCGTCTTTCATTGCCGACACGGCATCCTCAATGTTGGCGTACGCCGTCATTAACAGTACTGGTAAGTTAGGCCAATTCTGCTTGATGTTTTTGAGCAGAGCCAACCCGCCCATACCTGCCATTTGCACGTCAGAAACGACGATATCGACAGTATTCGATTTGAGTTTTAGTAGTGCGTCTTCCGCACAGTCAGCTTCTAACCACTCATACCCTGCCAGAGCCAGAGTATCCACTAGGGCTTCACGAAGACCTTCATCGTCTTCTACGATCAGCACTTTGCTTTGCGCCATTCTGATTCTCCAGTAATTGTTATTACCAGAAGCTGCTTACTGCGCTTCTGGTTGCACTCGCTCTAGCGGAATGCACATGGTAAAGCAGGCTCCATCACCCTGCTCTGAAATAAGTTCCAATCGACCGTCATGGGCACGGCAAACCATTTGAACAACAGCCAGCCCTAACCCGGTTCCTTGAGAACGCGTGGTAAAAAATGGCTCCATAATTTTGGCTTGTAGTTCTTCAGGTACACCCGGTCCGCTGTCTTGCACTGAAATGCGCAACTCGCCATTTACCGGGCGGAAAAATATATCGACTTGCGACTCTTTACCAGACATCTGAATCGCATTCATGACAAGGTTGCTCAACGCGGATGCAATCGCATTCGCATTGCCTAGCAACTCAGTTTGTTCTTCTTCCACTTCTAGGCAGTAATCAATACCGTTATTTTTTAGCGCGGTTTCGACCATCGGCTGATATTCCGCCACCAACTGAGCAATCGTAAATGGCTTAATGACTTTATTATCACCACCTTTAGCAAAAAGCAGCATATCATTAACCTGCTTTTCCAAATCGTGCAGTCGATCCATTAATTTGGTTTGAAAGCGATCCCTTGTCGCTGGTGGAAGGTTTGGCGCTCCCAAATTGGATGCATATAGCATGGCGCTCGATAGCGGCGTTCTTACCTGATGAGCAAGTGACGCTACCATACGCCCTAACGACGACAAGCGTTGTAAATCACTCACACGAGCTTGAAGTAAGCGAGTTTCGGTTAAATCGGTAATCAGGATCAATTGACCTGTCGTAGAAGCCGAAATGGCTAATCGAACTTTACGACCATTCCGCAGGGAAACTTCGTGACCATCATCCTCACGAGGATCAAACACCGCCTGAATAATGTTGAACCATTTTTCATTAACCAGTGGAATCTCAAGAATTCGGTGCGCCTCTGGGTTTGCTTCACGCACTATGCCGAACGTGTCGAGCAGAATCACTCCGGCAGGCATCACATCAAGCACCTGCTTATAGCGCTCAACCTGATTTTCTACGGAATCTAAATGGGATTGGTTGGTGTTGTTATCCATTACTGCCTGTCGAAATATCGCCGCTAAAACTAAAATAGCTTGGTAAGCAATTAGCGTACCAAGCTATTTTTTATATTTATCATGACGTTAAGTCATCGACAATAAGTTGACACCCTCAGATAACGGTTTTTGGTGTCAGAAAAACGATGCTAAATAGCCCAAATGATTTAGATATCGTCTTAAATCTCAACGTTGCCTAGCGTTGTAAGTTGTACTTACGCATTTTTTCCACCAACGTTGTGCGTCGCATACCCAGCATATCAGCGGCTCGTGCCACGACTCCACCTTGTGCTTCTAACGCTTGGCTGATCATATTAACTTCTAAATCAGCCAACAGCTCTTTCAGATTTACACCTTCAGGCGGCAGCGCTTGCGGAGCGTTCATGCTGTGGTCAAGATCGTCTTGATCATCAAAGCTAAAGTCTTCTGAGAAGATGTCTTGGAACACATCACGCTCTTGTTCTTCAACCGAAATAAACGGATTACTTTCTGGTTGGAACTCCGGAATATCACTGTAGCGATATTTGGTTGGTAAGTGGTTTACATCGACCAAGCTATTTGGGTACAGAATGATCATTCGCTCAACAAGGTTGGCTAACTCACGCACGTTACCCGGCCAGTTGTGCTCCATCAATGAATTGATCGCACGAGGGGTAAAACAGATAGGCTGGCCACCCTCCGCTTCCAGACGCGTCATCAACTCTTGCAGCAGCAATGGAATATCTTGTTTGCGCTCTTTCAGCGCAGGCATCTCGATTGGAAACACGTTCAAACGATAGAACAAGTCTTCTCGGAACGTGCCTTCTTCAATCATACTTTCTAGATTACGGTGTGTTGCCGCGACAACTCGAACATTGACCTTGATGGTGCTATTGCCACCCACACGTTCGAAGCAGCGCTCTTGCAATACGCGAAGTAACTTAACTTGCATCGACATCGGCATATCGCCAATCTCATCAAGAAAGATCGTGCCACCGTCTGCGAGCTCAAATCGACCTTTACGTGCCGTTAACGCACCAGTAAACGCGCCTTTTTCGTGGCCAAACAATTCACTTTCTAGAAGCTCCGGTGGAATGGCACCACAGTTAATGGGCACAAAGGCACCACTGCTGTACGACGAATGATAGTGAATGTTACGCGCAACGACTTCTTTACCGGTACCAGATTCACCCAAGATCAACACGTTTGCCTCAGTGTCTGAGACTTGCTCGATCAGGTGACGAACTTCTTGAATACCTCTGCTTTGACCAACTAAGCTGCGAAAAAGCGTGTTTTTTCGTGCACTAGCAACGACATTGACCCCTTTTCGACCCAGAAAATCTTTGCAGTGGCGTAACGCCTCACTAAGCTGTGGGTAATTAAGAGGTAGTTCTAGCTCACCTACAAAATTTGGAAGATCATCCACGGGCAACGGAAATCGGCCCATGACTAAAAGTGGGATGTGGTAGGCGCTGTTTAAATGAGAGATAACCGTATTCGCCGCTTGACCTGCTGGAATATTACCAACAATACAGCACGACCATACGCTAGACCAATCAACATCGCTGAGCTGATCAGAACTGACCGCTTCGCAATTTTCTCCAACAAATTCCAATATATTGCTTAAATTTAAACGACTTGATGCGTCATCATCAATTACAAGCAGCTTTGCCAAACCTTGCATAAGTAAGAATGATTGCCTTTATTTTAGGTGCGTTGCGGCCAAACCTTGATTTGCGCAATTGGGTGCTAAAAGAAGGCAGAACCACCACACTCAATTTACGATAGACAAAATAGGAAAATCAGCAACAAAAAAAGCCATTAGGGCTACTAATGGCTTCTATTTTATTTGAATATAAAAATAAGGCAACCAAGCAATAAAGAGGTGTGAGCTTGATAGAAACTTTGCTACACAACTCGTTGCGCAATTGACAAATATATTCCTCTAATATCTTAACGCGTTGTTTTGGTTATTAAATACCGACTTCAGCTGCTGTAAGATTATGAAACTCTGTAGGGATTTGGTCCCAAGCGGATTTGATCTCACGGATAATGTCGATAACGTCGTCGATCAGTTGAGGATCATTTTGATGGTTAGCAGCTGAAATTTGCGTGATCATAAACTCATAGAGTGAATCTAAGTTTGAAGCAATATCACCACCGTCATCCATCGATAGACAGCTACGTAGCGCAATGATGATGTCTAGCGCTTTACCTAAACGCTCACCTTTTGCTGGAATGTTGCCTGCTTGCATGGCCGCTTTACCTTGAATAAGGCGCTCAATCGCACCAGCCATAAGCATTTGAATGACTTTGTGCGGAGAAGCCGCGCTTAGCTGGCTGTCGACTGATACCTTTTTGTATGCTTGCAAAGAACCGCGCATAGTAATCCTCTTTTAAATAAATTTTTTGTACTGCTGAAGCGAACGCTGGCCATAACGAAACTTATGAAGTTCTTTTCCGACCTTTGACGTTTCCGATTGCATCAGCTCGACAATTCTTTTGGTACGAGTAAGCAACGCTTGCCACTCTGCATCCTGCTTAACCAAAGGATTTTGATGAATAATTGGTAACAGGTTTTGCAATAACCGTTCCCTGATATCGACCAAGCGAAGAATTTCTTCAGTACTAAAGTCGACTTTTTCCAATTCTTGCGTAATTAGTTGATCTATATCACTAATATCTATGAGTTCTTTTTGCATTTATTAACCCAACGCACTCATTAAGGCACCTAACTGACCTTGCATTTTGCCAGTCGCATCTTGCATGGCGGTAAACTTCGCGTGAGTGCGCTTTTCTAGGCTTTCCATGCGGCGATCTAATGCCGCTTGATCATCACTCAAACGATAATTTTGTTCTGTGAGACTTTTCTCTCGAGTACGAATGCTGCCTGTAATGCCTGTAATACCATGAATCGCGTCTTCGACTCGTTTAGCAAAACCTGTGTTGCCACCGAAGAACTTTTCTAGCTCGTTGAAGTTGTTGTTCAACTGACGATCTAACATGTCATAGTTGATTTCTAAGGTACCTTGACGCGTGGTAGTAATGCCAAATTCAGTTAATGACTTTAGGTTTTCAGGCGCTTTATCAATTTGAGTGGAAAATACCGATTTTAATCGTGAGTCTGCGCTGCGTACGGTACTGTCACCCGACAACGGTCCTTTTTGACCAGTGACCGGATCCACACTCGCCAACGCTTGAGACGTTTGATAAAACGAGTTGTACGCCGCAACAAAGTTTTCGATGTCGTTACGCACACTCTGACGGTCGTATTCGACGCCAATTTCAGCAGGTGGCTTGTTCGGTTCTGATTTGCCTTTAAGCGTTAAATCAACACCTTCTATGGCATCTTCAATCACATTATTGTGACTAGAAAGCTTTGCTACTCCATCAAGCAGAACTTCTGAATCTTGCCCTGCTTGTACCTCTGTCATACCAAGGTATTCTTCAAAAGCAGATTGCGCTTTTGCGATTTTCGCTTCTGCTTCATCAATTTTGTCTAAACGTTCACGTTCTTGAGGATCCAGCTTAGCGCGATGAATTTGTTTCGCTTGCTCTTCGGTCAATTCACCACGTTCAACTTTTGCGTCTAGCGCTTGTTTTTCACTCGCAATTTTTTGCTCAATTTCAGCTTTTTCTTGCTCAAGAAGCTGCTTGGCCTCTTTCGTCGTAACGTAAGAGTCGGTTAATGTGCCTGATGCCGCATTACTCCAACCCGGTACATCTGGTGCCTTCTCTATTGCTTTCTCGTCGAGTTCGAGCTCTGGCTCTTCATAAGAATCCAGCAAAGTGCCTGACGCAGTTTCTGTCCACCCTGGAATTCGGTCTTCAGGGCGCAAACTCGCGCGTCGGTTGGCTTCATCAATCGCTTCCTGCCCAGCTTTAGCAGCTTCTGCACCCGCAGCAGAGATTGGCTCTTGGGAGCCATCATCTTGTCCATTTTCTGCCGCTTTTTGCTCTTCTGGAGGTAGAGGATTGCCGTTTGCATCCAGTTCTACTGGTTGCTCGGGGAATTGAAGAGGACCTAACACTTCTTCCGCCGCTGAACGAGCTTCTTCAAGCGCGTTAACACGGTCTTCAAGTGTTTGATATTCGAAATACTTTAGAGGGTTGCCTTTGTCGGCCTCCACACTGACTCTGATTTGATGATCCTTACCAGAGAGATTTGAGGCAAGGATAAGGCGTGGTCCTTCAACGTCGTTAATGAGAGATGCTCGAACACCGGGATTGTCTTTTGAGCCGTTGATGCCGCGTACGACATCTGCGAGCTTGGAGCTCGAACGAACGTTCACGTTGAAGGTGTCATCACCAAGCGAAATCTGCAGCTTACCAGGGCCAAACTTTGCGTCTTCTGGCAGTACGTCAGAAGCGACTTTGTGGCTCTGGGCAAGCTGCAACACATCGATAGCATATTTGCCAGCGATAGCATCTGTAGTTGCAGTAGCAGATACGATATTGTCGTCTGTCGTTTCAACAGTACGAACGGCAAACGCTTTCTCTTGACGAAAGTTCGCCATGAGATTTTTCATCGTATCCAGTGATTCTCTTAGTCGCCCATAGGCACTGATACTGGCATTAATTGTCGTGCGCTCGTTGTCAATGCGTTGCTGCTTTGGTACGCGTTCGGCATCCACAATTTTGCTGACCATGGAATTGATATCCATGCCGCCAGACATCCCCAAAGGGCCTAAACTCATCAAATCACCTCTAAAAACGACTTACACTTTTTCAGTCAACAACCCGCTGTTGGCTGTGTGCTCAGCTAGGCGACGCAATACCACTAGCATTTCTTCATCAGGAATTTGACGAATCACGTCGCCCGTTTTGGCTTCGTAAATCGTCACCACATCTCTCCCGGATTCCTCATCCACTCGAAACGCGACTCCTTTGTTTATGGACGTCACAAACTCATTCATTTGCGCGACCAATTTTTCACGTTCTTCTTTGTTCAGCTCTTGACGGCTTTCTGCCATCTCGATCGCTGCTTGAACAGAGAAGTCGTATTCGGTGTCTTTCGCTTTTTGCGGCGAAACCTCACCATTTGAATTTGCTGGGCTAGACGTGCCTATATCATTGCCATTTTTATTTGCAAACTTTGTGCCACTTGGCGTGCCGTAAGGCTGGATGTTCGATGCGTAGGAGGATATATCCATTACAATCTCCCTTCCACCTTATGGGCTAACGATAGAACCTATCGCTTTGGTGCCCCAGCACTAAGGTGTTTACCTCAGGCTGGGTCAACCACTTAGCCCAACAAGCTTAGCGCTGCAGATGGAGACTGCTTCGCTTGAGCCAGGATTGAAGTACTTGCTTGCTGAAGAATTTGCGACTTAGTCATCGCAGTGGTTTCTTTCGCGTAATCAGTATCTTTAATACGGCTGTTAGACGCATTAACGTTCTCGTTAATGTTGTCTAGGTTGCTGATTGCGTGGTTGAAGCGGTTTTGGAAAGCACCAAGTGACGCACGTTGGCTGTCTACTGACTTAAGCGCACCGTCGATAACAGCCACGGCTTCTTGAGAGCCTGCTACTGTTGTTACGTCGATGTCTTTCACTGTTACGTCTTTCGGGCCGCCAAAGCCGATCTCGTCCGCTAGGTTGCCAGAGAACTCAACATCACCTTGAACTTTTTGAGAAGAAGCAAATACTTGTAGCTTGCCATCTTCACCAACAGACGCTTTTACATCATCGTTTTGACCGTTGATGTACGTTGCTAGCTGCTCAATGTCGTCGCCTTGTTTTGCGCTGATCGATAGCTCTTTCTCTTCACCTTGTTTGTTGGTGTAGCTCATTTTGAACTCAGTTTTCTCACCAACAGTCCAAGATGCATCTTTACCCTCTTCTGCTGCGTAGCTCTTGCCACCCATTGCAGAAGTGTCTGAGCGCAAGCTACCCATAGAAAGCATCACTGCTTCACCTGAGTCTGCACCGATTTGGAAAGATTGCGTACCGTATGTACCGTTCAGCAACTTGTTACCACCGAAAGAGGTAGTTTCAGCAATACGGTTTAGCTCGTCATTTAGCGCTGTTACTTCTTCTTGGATCGCAACACGTTCTGCTTTTGAGTTAGAACCGTTCGCAGATTGAAGCGATAGGTCACGCATACGTTGTAGGATGTTGGTAGATTCATTCATTGCACCTTCAGCAACCTGTGCAATAGAAATACCGTCGTTTGCGTTTTTCACCGCCATGTCTAGGCCACGGCTTTGTGCATTCAAGCGGTTTGAAATCTGTAGACCTGCAGCATCGTCTTTCGCGCTATTGATTTTATAACCCGAAGACAAACGCTCCATTGATTTTTGTTGACCGTCAGCTGCCTGGTTTAGGTAACGCTGTGCAGTCATCGCAGAAACGTTAGTATTAACGTTAATCGCCATAATTGATCTCCTTAAGGCTTTAGTGAATGTACCGTCGTGTCTCTCACCTCACTTAGGTACATCTCATTTCTCTCAGTCCCTTTAACGGCGACCGATGAATATCCTTTAGAAGAAATTTTCAATTTTTTGCGATTATTTTCTTTGGCTTACTGAAATGTGACGAAGCTCTAATGTCGTGATTCGCAGAAATTCTGAGTCCCAAAAAGACAGAAAAAAACCCAGCCGAAGCTGGGTTTACTCGCTCATCTCTCACCACGAGCCAATGAGGTTCTCGTCTTAGGTTTGAAATTAACCTAGCAGACTTAGCGCTGAGTTTGGCGCTTGTTTCGCTTGCGCAAGGATTGAGCTTGACGCTTGCGATAGAATTTGTGACTTGGTCATTTGAGTCGTTTCTTTCGCGAAGTCAGTATCTTTGATACGGCTCTTCGACGCGTTCACGTTCTCGTTAATGTTGTCCAAGTTGCTGATTGCATGGTTGAAACGGTTCTGGAATGCACCCAGCTCTGCGCGGTGGCTGTCTACGTATTTCAGTGCCGCATCGATGATAGCAACAGATTCCTGTGCGCCACCAACTGAGGTTACGTCGATAGTATCTACCGTTACTTTTTTACCTTCGCCCAAACCCAGCTCGCCAGATAGGCCGCCTGAAAACTCGACTTCGCCTTCGACTTTGTTGTTGCCAGCAAAGATTTGCAGTTTACCGTCTTGATCTACTGAGGCTTTCACTAGGTCAGTTTGACCGTTAATGTAAGTCGCAAGCTCTTCGATATCGTCACCTGCTTTTGCGCTGATGTTGATTTCTTGCTCTTGACCGTAGCTGTCCGTTAGGTTGATTTTTAGGTCGTTCTTACCTTCAGCAACGTTCCAGTCTTTACCTTTACCACTTTCAGCTTGGTAGCTCACACCGCCCATCATTTTGTTGTCTGAACGCATGTCTTTGAGCTCAAGCATCACGGCTTCACCGTTATCCGCACCGATTTGGAACGATTTCGCACCGTGTGTGCCGTTTAGTAGCTTGTTACCACCGAAAGACGTGGTTTCTGCGATACGGTTTAGTTCGTCATTTAGCGCGGTCACTTCTTCTTGAATCGCCACACGCTCTGATTTCGAGTTTGAACCGTTTGCTGATTGCAGAGACAAATCACGCATACGTTGAAGAATGTTAGTGGTCTCGTTCATTGCACCTTCAGCGGTTTGTGCAATTGAGATACCGTCGTTCGCGTTGCGAACCGCCACATCCAGGCCACGGCTTTGTACGTTCAAACGGTTCGAGATTTGTAGACCCGCAGCGTCATCTTTTGCGCTGTTGATTTTGAAACCCGAAGACAAACGCTCCATAGAAGTTTGTTGAGCTGAGTTTGCGTTGTTTAGGTAACGCTGAGCGGTCATCGCTGATACGTTAGTGTTTACATTCACTGCCATGGTGATTTCTCCAATTGATTTTCCGGTATAGCGGTTTCCGACGTCTCGGAAAACCAAGTAGTTCTCTCAAAGTTACTTTTATTAACGGCGCTCAAACTGATTTCTTTAGGGAATTTTTTGGATTTTTTTGGAAAAAGTTCATTTGGAGAAGGAATCGTGATGAAGCAGATAAAAAAGCAAAAAAACGTCAAATTTTCGCTAAAGCTTCTTTTCGAGTTGTCGATACAGGCAGGTTTTACGTTAAATTCGAGCGAGGTCGATCATTAGCCAAGTAAGGTTAATGCTAGGTTTGGCGCTTGTTTTGCTTGTGCAAGAATAGAAGTACTGACCTGCTGCAAGATCTGCTGCTTCACCATTTGCGTGGTTTCTTTCGCGTAGTCAGTGTCTTGGATACGACTGTTGGAAGCGGCTAAGTTTTCGTGGATGTTATCCAGATTATTGATCGCGTGATTAAAGCGGTTTTGATACGCGCCTAACTCAGCACGATGGCTATCAACGTACTTCATCGCAGTATCTAGGACGGCCACGGCTTGTTGCGCACCACCGACAGACGTAATATCGATGTTATCAACCGCATCGTAACCTTTTAGCTGCAACCCAAGTTCACTCGCTAAGTCACCTGAAAACGATAAAGTGCCTGAAGTTTCTTCTCCAGCCATAAATAGCTGTAACTGGCCTTCTTCATTCACCGATGCAGTGACTTTGTCAGTTTGGCCATTGATATAAGTCGCAAGCTCTTCGATATCGTCGCCAGCTTTGGCATTAATTTGAATAGTTTCCGTCTCACCAAAACGATTTGTAAATGACATGCTAAGATCATTGGCACCGTCTTTTACTTTCCAATCAGAGTTTGCGCGTCCATTCGCAATGTAACTAAAGCCGCCCATATCAATACCATCACTGCGCATCGACTTTAATTCAACTTGCACAGCTTCACCTGACGCTGCACCGATTTGAAATGCCGACTTACCAAAGCTGCCATTGAGCAGTTTACGCCCACCAAAGGAGGTCGTTTCGGCAATGCGGTTTAGCTCATCGTTAAGTGCCGTCACTTCTTCTTGCAGTGCAGTGCGTTCCGCTTTGCTGTTTGAACCATTGGCTGACTGTAGCGACAAATCACGCATACGTTGCATGATATTGGTCACCTCATTCATCGCGCCTTCCGCAGTTTGCATGATGGAAATGCCGTCATTCGCGTTGCGAACCGCAACATCTAAACCACGCATTTGTGATTGCAAGCGGTTGGAGATTTGCAGACCCGCAGCGTCATCCTTTGCGCTGTTAATACGCTTCCCTGAAGACAAACGCTCCATGGATTGGTTCAGCATGTCAGTTGCACTGGTCAAATGACGTTGTGCGACAAGTGCTGCAACATTGGTATTAACGGTGATAGCCAAGAGACACAGACTCCAAATAAATTAAGGCTTTGGATACTTATCGACCAAATAATCGAAAGGTTTAGTCTTTTTTGAAAAAGTCTGTGGAATAGAAAAGAAGAAAATAAAAGCCCTCCAATTGGAGGGCTTAAGAAATAAAGTCTGAGAACTTACTTGATGGCTAGCTCTGCGAGCATTTCTTGTGATGGAGCGAAGAAGTACGCACCAGTTACCGCTTTTGTGAAACGAAGCATTTGGTCTGTTTTACCATCTGTCACGCCGTACATACTTTCTAGCATCACTTTAATGTTATGAAGTGTATTGCAGTAAGAAATAAACAGCAGGCCATGAGGCCCTGTTACCGTCCCGTATGGCAAGCTATGACGAACAATCTTGAGACCTTTTCCTTCTTCTTTAATATCAACGCGACCAACGTGTGATGCAGCAGGAACGTCTTCTAGCTCGATAGAATCTGGTTTGGTACGACCAATCACTTTTTCTTGCGCTTTGACATTCAAGCGATTCCAAGCGGCAAGGTTATGTTCGAAGCGTTGAGCCATGACATAACTACCTCCAGCAAATGGGCCCTCTTTTACTAGAGCCACATCAGCGCGAGCCTCCCCTTTCGGGTTTTCTGTCCCATCAATAAAGTCTGTCATATCACGAGCATCAAGGTAACGGTACCCATACGTTTCGTCCACAATGGTGACATCTTGTGCCGTCTCTTCTAGAAACTTACGCAGAACATAAAAGTGCAAGTCGTGACGAGTAGAGTGACAGTGAATCAGCACATCAACATCCGTTGCAGGCGCTACGATGTCCCCTTCGCCAAGTTGAGTAAAATCAATAAGCTCTTCTGGCGCGTCTACATTGAGGTGTTGCCAAAACGATTTTGTGAATGCGATAGAAAGGGTCAGCGCCGCGCCTGGCTGGGTAATATTTAACTCTTCCACTAACTTTGGTAGTGCTTTCAGCTTATCCAATACGTTTTCACGGTTTTGGTTCACTTTAAGTTGAGTGTACAGTGCAAATGGCCCTGCTTCTGGCACGATCGCCGTTTGAGCTTGTGACATTGAGGTTTCCTCTATACTTTGCCCCGGTGTGGGAAGTTATTGTTTTTAATTCTTCGAAGGCTGCTCTTCATTGCGCTCCAATTGTGGCACATGAAAACAGTCTTTTACCCATCTTCCATTTAGAAGATAGATCATAAACCAAGCTAATAAGGTAATGGTAAGGGCGTTTGCCCAGTTGAATACACCATGTTCCAGATACACATGATACATGGTCTGAGCCAGTTGGATACCGCACAAGATCAAAGTGATCTCTCGACCATAGCGAGTAATTCTGTTTACCCATCCTCTATCGGGGTGACGGAGCCCCATCAACCACATGAGAAGCAGGCTTGGAATGCCCATAGCCAAACCCAAATACAGCGTACTTGAGTCTGGATAAACAATAGCGAGTAGCTTACTGCCACTATCACGACTTACGCCTGCCATCGCAAACACAACCCATGAACGTACAAGAAACATCCATCCAAACCATAAAATAATCGGCGCTTTTAAAAATCCATGGGCGTCATATTGGTCAAACGAGTAGCGCACAACATCTTCTTCTTAATGTGATAAAACGCCACTTTAACCTATCATTTCAGAGTTGCAAGCCAGCAAAGATGAGAACTAAAGTTCATTTCATCATCTTACACAGGTAAACTAAACAAAGATTTACAATGACGTTGATGAGAAACATGAAAAAAAGAACTCCAGCTACCCCAGCGCCTTCTCAAGAAACTCAAGCCGAAGCGATGAGAATTGCCAAATCCACGCAGAAACCGGGGCAAACCAAAGAGCAAACCAAGCTTATCGCTCAAGGTATCGAAAAAGGCATCGCTCAATATAAGAAGCAGCAAAAAGAGCGCAATCGTCAAGCCGATAAAGCGAAGAAAAAACAGCAACGTGAAAAACAACGTCAGCATGAAGAAGCTATCGAACAAGACAACATCACCGACGATGCGCCAAACCATGCATCAAGCAAACTGCCTTGGATACTGCTCGCTCTGAGCTGGATTGGCTTTGCTGCTTACATAGTATTGGGGAAATAGCTGATGAGACGCCTGTTACTTGGACTTTTTGTCGTACTTCTCTCTGGTTGCACGATGCCTTCTCACCTTACTCATGCTCAAAGCCAAGATGTTCATATTCGCATTGACGCTCAGTTCAACCCTGATCGATGCGAATACAAAGGCGAAGTCACCGGAAGCGAGGGTCATTGGTATAACTACATTTTTATGACTAATGACGCGATGATGCAAGGCGCGATGAATGATTTAAAAAACAATGCAGCGGCTATCGATGCGGACACCGTTTTTATGGTCTCCCCGCAAGATTTTATCACCTCATTTAGCGTGCTGGGCTCCGCTTACCGCTGCAATGGATGACGCCTGAATATGAAAAAAGCCAGCAATTGCTGGCTTATGCACGAAATCCAAGACTGCTAGCGATATCTCTCTCCCGCTCTAGAACCCATTGGCTATCAAAAGGCCCCCAATCTGAAAGTTGATAATAGCCGTCATTATGACGTCGGCCATCTTGAACGAATATGAGTTCAATGCCGATCCCAGGTAACGCCTTGAGTACATCTTGAATTGTACGACGAGGCCACCCCGTTTTTTCGATCAACTTTGGCACATTCGGCCTTTCTAGGTTTTCCACCAACAAGGCCAAATATAGCCGCCTTGCAAAAACAGGACTCAATTCCATTGACACCTCCTAAAATTGTGCTGATTCATTATTTCGTTTTTGCTCAGCGAGATGTTGCGTTTGATCAATAACTCGACTTTTCCATTTGATTTAGACGATTTTTTATTCGATTTATAGTGCATTCATCGTAAATAAGTTACGTAACATCAGTTATCTCAATCTATCTGAAAATATTTTCCACCGCATTTTGTCAGTTTGATTGCTTCTTGATAGGATGCTATAGCAGTCCAAATCACTTAAGTGCGTCTTAACCGCGCCAGTGAAAAATAGAACAAAGAAAAAAGGAAACACTATGTCGATTACCATGTTTGGTATTCCCAACTGCGATACGATCAAAAAAGCCAAAAAATGGTTAGAAGCTGAGGATATTGCTTACGACTTCCATAACTACCGTAAGCAAGGCGTTGATGTAGCTATGGTAAGCGAATTTTGTCGCGCTTTAGGTTGGGAACAGGTGCTCAACAAACGTGGCACGACCTACCGCCAACTGACACAAGAACAGAAAGACACGCTTAACGAAGAAAACGCGATCGCTCTTTTGGTAGAAAATCCGGCGATGATCAAGCGCCCAATTTTAAAAGTGAATGATCAACTTCATATCGGTTTTAAAGCTGATCAATACGCTACCATTTTCAACTCTTAAATAAAGGAATACTCAAGGATGACAGACAGTCCAGTATTGGCACTTGCTAAAGATCTGATCAGTAGACAATCTGTAACGCCGGAAGACGCAGGTTGTCAGGATTTGATGATCGAGCGCTTAAAAGCACTCGGGTTTGAAATTGAAGTAATGGTGTTTGAAGATACCACGAACTTCTGGGCTCGCCGTGGTTCAGAAGCGCCACTATTTGCATTCGCTGGCCACACCGATGTGGTACCTGCTGGCAAACTGGAGCACTGGGATACACATCCGTTTGAACCAACTATTATTGATGGTTACCTACACGGTCGCGGTGCAGCGGACATGAAAGGGTCGCTAGCTGCTATGGTCGTTGCTGTCGAACGCTTCATTGCAGAAAACCCAGACCACAAAGGCTCAATCGGCTTTCTCATTACGTCGGATGAAGAAGGACCATTTATCAATGGTACCGTTCGTGTTGTAGAAACGTTGATGGCACGTGGCGAAAATATCGACATGTGTATCGTCGGTGAACCATCCAGCACCGAAGTAGTTGGCGATGTGGTGAAAAATGGACGTCGCGGTTCTATCACGGGCGATTTAACGGTAAAAGGAACACAAGGCCACGTGGCCTATCCTCACCTAGCCAATAACCCTGTGCACGAGTCTCTACTCGCGATTCATGAACTCGCAACAACAGAGTGGGACAAAGGAAATGATTATTTCCCACCAACCAGCTTCCAGATCCCGAACGTATCGGCTGGCACTGGTGCGTCTAACGTCATTCCTGGCGAGTTCCATGTTCAGTTCAACCTACGTTTTAGTACTGAGCTTAACAATGACGCAATTGTTCAGCGTGTTACCGAAACATTGGACAAGCATGAGCTGGACTACGATCTAAAATGGACATTCAACGGCGACCCATTCCTGACCGATACAGGCGCGCTGCTAGATGCGGTTGTTGCTGCTGTTGCCGACGTGAATGATACGAAGCCAGCCCTACTTACAACTGGCGGTACGTCTGATGGTCGCTTTATCGCTCGAATGGGTGGTCAAGTCGTAGAGTTAGGCCCTGTTAATGCTACGATTCATAAAGTGAACGAATGCGTGAAAGTGGACGATCTAGAAAAGTTGACTGACATGTACGAGAACACGTTGAAACACCTGTTAGCGAAGTAATCAGCGAGAGCACCATGACACCAGAGCAACTCACCGGAATCACTGATTCTCATCTTCAATCCACACTAGTGGGGCAAAAGGCATTTATGCTTCACCCTAAAGTAGTCAATGACTTATTGAAGATGATTAATGCCGCGACCGAAGCAGGTTTCAAAATGGAAATCGCCAGTGGTTTTCGTGACTTTAATCGCCAAAAAGCCATCTGGAACGGGAAATTTTCTGGTGAGTTGCCAATTCTCGACATCAACTCCCGCCCTTTGAATAAAGCAGAGTTAAATGACGAAGAGAAATTGATGGCCATTTTGCGCTGGTCGGCACTGCCTGGAGGAAGTCGTCATCATTGGGGTTGTGATTTTGATGTCTATGCGCGCAATTTATTGCCTACTGACACCAAACTCAAGCTGGAGCCTTGGGAGTACCTTGAAGGCCACCAACAAGCGTTCTACCAATGGTTAAAAGCCAACCTTGGTCGATTCGGCTTCTTCTTCCCTTATCAGCAAGATTTAGGTGGCGTTTCGATTGAGCCTTGGCACATTAGCCACCGCACTGTCGGGCAACAGTGCCTCGCGCAATTGACGCCTGATGTGCTCAGAAACCAGTTGATTCAGCAAAATCAAACCGACAACATTGCAGGGATTGACGTCATACTGAATAATTTGGATAACGTCGTTGCCAAATTTATTCACAATATCACGCCGCCGGAGGCTCTATGATAGAAATACTCACCAATCCTTGGGTCATTATCATTGTAGTGTTGAGCGTGGTCATTGGTAACATTGCCGCACTCAAATACACCGCAAAAATGAAGTTTGGTCAGATGGATAAAAGCCGTAAGAACGATTTAGATAAGCTGAACACGTTGGATAAACAGCGCTCCGCTGACGAGGAGAGTAACAAAGACGAGCCTCGTTAGTTAAACACCTACTTTATCTCGACACGCCGAATATAAGCATCAAAAAGGGACCACTGGGTCCCTTTTCAATTATTGTGTAAACGTATCGCGTTAAGTTCGCTTTGGTTACTGCTTCACCGTCGCAGCCAATACAGGCGCTAGTGATTTCAAAAACTCTTCTTCTACTGGCTTACCAGAGGAATCCGTAATATTGATAGACGTACGGTTGCCTAAATCGCCAAGTAAGAATGTGTACTTACCAGCGTCTAACTCCACTGGTTTAACGCCGATATCGTTCCAGAATTCATCATCCGGAGACGCATATTTCGCAGTGATTGTGCCCTGAGACTGGCTACGCTCTTCAATCTTAAAGCCCATCTTAGGTAGAATATTAGGCAGTCGTTGCCAAAGCATGTTGTATTGCGCGCGCGCGACAATCACAGGAAGCCCACTACGGTCTTTACCCATTGTAATTGGGATCTGTTTAACCAACTCTTGCGCTTTACGTTGTGCTTCTTCACGTACTTCTTGATCGTAGCGAGCGGTTACCAAGTTCGTCATGAACACATTGTAGCGCTCACGGTTGGTCGCCGTTACTTCTTTCACTTGATTGCCTTCACGCCAGTCAATAAGACTAACTTTAAAGCCGTGTCGACCATTTGCTTCAGCACGTACGATCTCATATCGGCTACCAATTTCCAGCTCTTCGTCTGGCGAATCCCACGTCACCCAACCCGTCTCAATGCGAGAATCTGTTTGGCTTTCAACTGGAATCTCGTTGGCCGCGACCATGTTTTGTACGGTTTGCCAAACCTTGTCTAGTTCATCTTTACGAAGTAGCCAAAGTGTCACTTCACCATCACTACTGCGGTCCAGACGTGCACCAGGAATAAGCTCTAGGACTTGTTGAGGTGGACGAATGTCGACATCTTTACCTACACCACCAGCGTAGTTACCCTGAGGGATCTCATAGTTCGGGTAAAACTGTGGCTGTGCGCCTTGCGGGACATTCCACTCACCCAAATTGGGGGAGTTCAAATACTCGAAGTCATCTTTTGCTTGACGACGTTGATTGGCACCACCTGAACAGGCAGTCAATACGAATACAGCTAATGAACTTAACACTAACTGGCTTGAAAGCTTCATCTATACTCCTAAAACACCGAGGGCGCTTTGGCCCCCAGTATGAACTTCAATCCTAGTAACTCAATCTTAATAGCTCAATTTTAATAAATACCGGCGTCGGTTAACGCCTGTTCAACGATCGGCTGCGATTTTTCAGAAAGTGTGGTTAAAGGAAGACGCAAACCACCTTCTTCAATCAAACCAAGCTTTTGCGCTGCCCATTTTACTGGGATAGGGCTTGCTTCAATGAAAAGGTTTTTGTGTAGAGTCATCAAGCGTTGGTTAATCGCTTCTGCTTCTTCATACTTACCTTCACTTGCCAAATGGAACATGTCTGCCATGTCTTTAGCTGCAATATTGTTTGTTACCGAGATAACACCATTGCCGCCAAGTTTCACAAAATCGAGACCCGTCGCATCATCGCCACTTAGTAAGATAAAATCTTCGCCACAAAGTTCACGGTGAATTGCAATTCGGTCCAAATCGCCCGTTGCATCTTTTAAAGCCACGATATTATCAAGCTTTGACAAGCGTGCCACTGTTTCTGGCTGCATATCAACAGCAGTACGGCCTGGTACGTTGTATAAAATTAGAGGCACATCACTCGCTTCAGCAATTGCTTTGTAGTGCAAGAACAAACCTTCTTGAGTTGGTTTGTTGTAATACGGTGTCACACTCAGGAAGCCAGCAATACCAGAATCAGCCAGTAATTTGCTAAATGTTACTGCCTCGTGGGTTGCATTTGCACCCGTGCCAGCAATCACAGGGATGCGACCGTCGGCAAACTCAACAGTTTTATTAACGACCTTTACATGCTCTTCAATGGTCAGTGTCGCTGACTCACCTGTTGTGCCTACTGCCACAATACCGTCTGTACCCGCTTCAACGTGGTACTCTACTAGCTTTTGCAGACTGTCAAAGTCTACTTCGCCATCTGCTTTGAATGGCGTAATCAGCGCTACGATACTTCCTGAAAACATGTTTATCTCCCTCATTTAACTCTTTCTGCATGGTACTGTAATGCGATTGAAAAACACAAGAGCGTAAACTCGCTTACAAAGTACAAATGAATGAATAATTATCAGTTGTTAGAGGTCTAGCAACTTAATTGCTCTATTTGGTTTGATTAGCGGCAATATTGATAATCGTGTTGGGCTTCGAGTGACTTTAGAATCTATCAGTGATTTGGAAAATACTGAAGTGCACAAGCCAGGAAAATATACTCTTGGGTTGCGCTCACCAAGTCAGACCTGAGTGAATAAAAAGACCAAACAATACGCAAGCACATCATGCAAACGTTTTATTTCCCCCCAACTCCCTCGTTTACTGCTTGCCTCCAATCGTTCACCTCAAGAGCCAACCTACTTTTTTGTAAACTAAAAAAAGAACTGACTCGATATTTCTCCGCAATATCTGTGCTAACATCTCTCTATTGAAGAAAGGACAAGAAGCTCATTTATGAAGCAACATCTGGTACTTACAGCAGTTGGAACGGACCGTCCAGGCATTTGTAACCAAGTCGTACACCTCGTTACTCAAGCCGGTTGTAACATAGTCGATAGCCGTATCGCTATCTTTGGAAGTGAATTTACGCTGATCATGCTCCTAACTGGGAACGCCAGTAGCGTGACTCGGGTAGAAACGCAATTGCCTCTACTTGGCCAAGAGCATGACCTGATTACGATTATGAAGCGTACGTCGGCGCACGAATTGCTCGACAACAGCTACACAATGGAAGTGTTTATTGAGTCTGAAGACCGCCCAGGTCTGACTGAAAAGTTTACTAAGTTCTTCGCGGATCAACAGATTGGTTTGGACTCTCTTAGCGCCCAAACTATCAGTAAGTCGAAAATTCAACTTGATGCGGACCAATTCCACATTGCGATTACCGCATCAGTAAGTGCGGATTGTAACTTAATGCAATTACAAGAAGATTTCGATGAACTTTGTCAGTCGCTCAACGTACAAGGTTCTCTGAATTTCATTAAAAACACACTATAAAGTAAAGGAAATCACCATGAATACGCTGACAGCAGGCTCGCCAGCGCCAGCCTTCTCTTTGCTCGACCAAGACGGAAATACCGTTTCTATTGAAGACTTTAAAGGCAAGAAAGTACTTTTCTACTTTTACCCTAAGGCGATGACTCCGGGTTGTACTACACAAGCAAAAGGTCTTCGTGACATCAAAGCTGAACTCGATGCACACAACGTGGTGGTACTTGGCGTAAGTATCGACCCTGTAAAACGCCTAGGCAAATTCATCGAGCGTGATGATTTAAACTTCACCCTGCTTTCTGACGAAGATCATGCCGTTGCAGACCAATTTGGCGTTTGGGGCGAAAAGAAATTCATGGGTAAAGTATACGATGGTCTTCACCGCATTAGCTTCCTGATCAATGAAGAAGGCGTAATTGAACACGTGTTCAACAAGTTCAAAACCAAAGATCACCACGAAGTCGTATTAAATTACCTGAACGAAAACGCATAAGCGCGATCCGTTCTCAAATAACAAAAAGCCCAGCAAACTGCTGGGCTTTCTTTTGAGCATTGTACTTTGGTAACGCCTACTCTTGTTCGGCGGGTTCGTTTTCTTCCGTACTTGGTAAAGCATGCCATACGGCTTTAACTAGTGTCGCCAAGGGAATGGCGAAGAATACGCCCCAAAAACCCCACAAGCCACCGAAGACTAACACTGCCACAATGATGGCAACTGGGTGTAGATTTACCGCCTCAGAAAACAGAACAGGAACCAACACATTACCATCCAGCGCTTGGATAATACCGTAAGCAAGCAGCAACCAATAAAACGGAGGCGCAAGACCCCATTGGAACAGACCAACGATGGCGACAGGCACAGTTACAGCTGCCGCGCCGATATAAGGAATTAACACCGATAGACCGACTGCTACGGCAAGCAGCGCCGAATAGCGAAGGTCTAAAATGGCAAAAGTCACGTAGCTCACGCCACCCACGATTAAAATCTCGAGCACTTTACCGCGAATGTAATTGGAGATCTGCTCGTTCATTTCATGCCAAACTTTATTCGCGAGTTTACGGTTTTTCGGCAAAACACCACTCGCGATTCTTAGCATCTCTTCTTTGTCTTTCAGTAAGAAGAAGATAAGTAGTGGCACTAAAATCAGGTATACCGCTAGCGTCGCAATACTGACTAATGACGCAAGTGAGCCTTTTACTACACTCTCACCAAGTCCCAACGCTTGGTTTTTGGCATTTGTCACCACGGTTTCTACAATTTCTAAGTTTGCTAACTCAGGATGACGTTCTGGTAGCGTGACAATAAACTTTTGTAACCCGTTGTACATGTTTGGAATATCGTTAATTAGATTACCGACCTGAGTCCAAATCGTCGGAACCAAACCAAACAAAGCGATCAACATCAATCCGACGAACATTAAGATCACGATGATGACCGACAAAGTGCGCGGCACGCCCATGCGACACATTTTTACGACTGGCCATTCAAGTAAATAAGCCAAAACGATCGCGACAAGCAATGGCGCAATCAAATGCCCAAAGAAGTAAATGGTGATAAAACCAAACAGCAAGATCGCGACGAGACTTACTGCATGAGGGTCTGAGAAACGTCGTTTATACCAACGACTAACCATTTCAAACATCTTATGCGGATTCCTTATTGAATACAGTCAATGTGTAGTGCTCTGATGTAGATTGGCAATCAACTGAGTACCCTTGGGCACTGAGATAGTTCACAATGTCTCGTTTAGAGCTGTTATCCACCACTTGAATAACAAGTTGATGATACTGCTGCGTTTCTCCTTGAAAGACTTCAGCAGCGTGACGCTTTGCAAGTAACAGTGCCATAGGGCAACGTTGTTCACGCAAATCAAGTAACATGGATTCCATTGTATTGCTCTGCACTTATGATAGGGTTGTATTGTAACGGCTTTTTGAGCTGGTGCTAGCACTTCTGACATGATTTAACCACATGCTGAAATGACTCGGATATAAAATAATTTACGAAACCAATTCATTTATTTCCGGTCTTATTGCTAGCTTATATCCTCGCGGATAACCAAAACGCATGTGGCGCTGTTGAGAGGTTCTCAGCCTCTAACCACATGCTTATGTATTTTGGAGAACCTTTTAAACGTATGTTAAAACGCACTCGCTCGCTAGTTTGCTTATGTCTTGCAGCTGCAATCAGTTCGCCGACAACTTATGCCAATAGCATCGACTTGCCAGACATTGGCACGGCTGCTGGTGGCACGCTCTCAATAGACCAAGAGTTAATTTACGGCGACGCCTATATGCGTATGCTCAGAGCCAGTAAACCTATCGTTAATGATCCTGTTATCAATGAGTATATTGACGCTCTCGGGCACAGATTAGTAGCCAATGCGAACGATGTAAAAACGCCGTTTCACTTCTTTATGATTCGCGACCGCAATATTAACGCGTTCGCGTTTTTTGGTGGTTACGTAGCGTTGCACTCTGGGTTGTTTCTTCATGCACGTTCAGAAAGCGAGTTAGCCTCTGTTGTTGCTCACGAGATTGCGCACGTCACACAACGCCACCTTGCGCGCAGCATGGAAGAGCAAGCACGTCGCTCTCCGGCCACATTAGCTGCACTCGCTGGCGCATTACTGCTTTCGATTGCCTCACCAGAAGCGGGGATGGCTGCAATTACGGCGGCAACCGCAGGTAACATGCAAAGCCAAATCAACTACACTCGCGCAAATGAGAAAGAAGCGGACCGCTTTGGTATTTCGACACTGGCAAAAGCTGGTTTTGATGTTCAAGCAATGCCACGTTTTTTTGGCCGTCTTGCAGATGAATATCGTTATGCGAGTAAACCGCCGCCAATGCTACTGACTCACCCACTACCTGAAGATCGAATTACCGATAGCCGTGCACGAGCAAGGACCTATCCACCAATGCGTGTTGTGCCTTCAATAGACTATCACCTAGCGCGTGCGCGCATTGTGGCTCGTTACGCTGGCATTGATGGACAAGCTGCTTTGGGCTGGTTTGAGCGAACTCAAAAGAAAGCCTCTGCGGACATCACACCTGCTTTTGACTATGGGCGAGCACTCGTACATTTAGACAGCAAACGCTTGTCTCAAGCGGAACCTATTTTGAAAAAGTTGCTGGAGCAGGACCCAAGTAACCCGTTCTACCTGGATGCTATGACGGATTTATATATCGAGAAGAAGCAGCCAGAAAAAGCAACCGAGATGCTCCGTAAAGCGTTATCTCGGAACCCTCAAAATAAAGTATTGACCATTAACTATGCCAATGCGCTACTTGAGGACAATAAAAACGATCAAGCCACGCGAGTTCTTCAAAGATACACTCATGATTATCCTGAAGATACAAATGGCTGGCACCTAATATCGAAGAGCTACCACGCGCTAGGACGTAGTGATGAAGAGTTGGCTGCGCGAGCGGAAATTTTGGCGTTGCGAGCAAACTGGAATAAAGCGATTCAATATTATAGTGAAGCAAGTAAAATGGCCAAGTTGGGCAGCTTAGAGCAAGCTCGATACGATGCCCGTATTGACCAACTCATGATCCAAAGAGATCGATTCATGGCATTACAATAACGAAATGGAGAAAACCATGTCAGTCGTGATTTATCACAACCCTCGTTGCTCAAAGAGCCGTCAAACACTTGAACTGCTTGAGCAAAATGGTGTTACACCGGAAGTCGTCAAATACCTAGACACACCACTTAACGTAGATGAGCTAAAAGCGCTGTACGCACAACTTGGCTTTTCATCTGTACGTGAAATGATGCGCACCAAAGAAAGCGAATACAAAGAACTTGGCCTAGGCGAAGACTCTGTTAGCGATGAGCAATTGTTCGAAGCAATGGCGAAAAATCCAAAATTATTTGAGCGTCCGGTGGTAGTTGCCAACGGCAAAGCGAAAATTGGTCGACCACCAGAGCAAGTGTTGGATATTCTATAAATGGATTGCCAGATCCTTATTTTGTATTTCAGCCGTCACGGCTCGACAAAACAACTGGCAAGACAGATAGCAAGAGGAGTCGAATCGACTCCTCAATGCCAAGCAATTTTGCGTACAGTTGAAGAATTGTCACCTCACTCACACTCCCCTTCTGATCCAATTGTTACTCTAGAGGAACTGAAAACGTGCGACGGTCTAGCGTTTGGCAGTCCCGTCTGGTTTGGCAACATGGCTGCGCCTTTAAAGCACTTCTGGGATCAGACTACATCTTTATGGGTCAGTGGTGACTTAATCGATAAGCCAGCTTGTGTCTTTACCTCTTCCTCTTCGATGCATGGTGGTCAAGAAACAACGTTACAAAGCATGATGACCCCTTTATTGCATCACGGGATGATGGTTTTGGGCATTCCTTATGCCGAACCAGAGCTACACACTACGCAGTCCGGAGGCACTCCGTATGGCGCCAGCAGTGTAGGCCATGAGGCAACCCTCAGCAGTGAAGAGATTCGTCTGGCACAACAACTAGGCAAAAGGCTGGCAACTGCAGCGTTAAAACTAAAAGTCTGTTAGTAAAATCAAGGATAGTTAATCGATGTCTGACTCTTTAGACCAAACACCACTCGGTACACAGGCTAAAACCTATCGTTACCTAGCTTTATTTGGCAACTTAGCCTTATTAGCCTGGGTCGCAATTTGGCAGCTTGCGTTGTCCCCTCACCCTCACCTTAGCAGCACAACACTTGCTATTGCTTGGTGTATTCCGCTATTACTTCCGTTGCCTGGTATTTTGGCTGGTAAGCCTTACACTCATGCTTGGGCTAACTTTGTTCTTATGCTGTATTTCTTGCATGCGCTGACCATCCTTTATGTGGATGGTGGAGAACGTTGGCTTGCGGCAGTAGAGTTGCTCCTGACTTCACTCGGTTTCGCTGGCAATATTTTGTTTGCTAGAGCGAGAGGCAAAGAGCTAGGTCTTAAGTTGAAGCGCCTCTCTCAAGTAGAAAAAGAAGAAAAAGCGAAATTCAATAAATAACGCCAATCGCAATCAATCACTGAGCATTGGTTCGAATACGAATTTAGAAAACAACAAGAGTCGCTATTGCGACTCTTTTTTACGCTTACCACATTGGTGTTTGATCCTTGCGCTTTACGCCTGGAAAGCTATCAATGCGATTACGATGCCGAGCGCCACTCGTAGATCAAGTCATACTGTTCTCGGACAGGCTCCACAATCATCGGCTGAGTTGGTTGCGTTTCGTCCTTTGCTTCCGCCGCGATATCCGCAGGCACTTCAGACTGCACTTTTTCGACCATAGCTGTATCTTTAGCTTCATTCATCGGAGCAATTGGCTCTGCTTCTTGAGTTAAAGCTGGGGCATCAACTTCACCCAAAGGATCTTCAAAAACCATTAATTGAGAAATAGAAGAAGCTTCTTTCTCAAAAGCTTGTTGAGATGCCAAAAGATGGATGTTGAGCGTCAGCTCATCACCTTGGACACGCTTAATTTCCGTACCCGCAACCGAATTAAGTTGTTTTAACGCATTCTCTAAACGGAAGAAGTCCGTGGCAGACGTTACATTAAGGACTTTCACCGCCAACGCTTTTGAAGATTTTCCAGATACTACCACTGCGCTCTTACTCGCGTAGTAGTCAGCGATGCCATCAACCATCTCAGCAATGGCATTGGCGCCTGATGCGGAACCGTTACGCGGAGAGCGCTGTGCTTCAACAATTCTCATTGGTGATTGATCGTATAACGTCCAGCGAATTTGTTCACCTTGAGCGCGCACAACTAAAACGGCATCCGCTGGGTAGCGCTGGCTCGCTTGGCCAATTGGCTCAATAAAGCCGCCCCAAAGATCAGAAACATTAACACCAGTTACATCATCAAAATCACCAACTGGGATCGTAATCGGCAAGCCTCTCGATTTCGTAGCACTGCGAAGTGCTACAACGTTTGAAGAGTCGGAATGCTCCCAAGCAATATTACGATCGTAGCCCTGCTCTTCCACCATCCAAACCAAAATATTGGCGCGATTTGGCGACCAAGATGGCAATTGTGCTTGTGTTAAAAGCGAGCTGATTTGGTCACTGTTAAACAACATTTTTAAGCTCACCTTTCCATCAACCTGCCCATAGCTCAGTTGGGAAATGTAACGCGCACTTGAACCAAGTGCCTTTTTTATCACTGGATTGCTTAAAGAGGATTGAGAACCGGTCGCTCGAACAATCACATCCTGCATACCTTGTTGACGAGCCAGAGACTCACCGTCGTTCTGCTCACTGTCGATAACCACTTCGGCACGATAGATATCCACCTGAGTTAATGCATATACTGGTAGGGACAACCAACCTATCAGTAAGAGAGCTAAATAGCGCATAGTTTTTATAATCCTCTGAACAAGAACCCGAATAATAAGCAACTATCAAATCTTGAGCAAGGTAAGTACTGAGTAAATTGTCTGTATTATGACCAGCTTTGTTAACTCGGGTCTCAACGAGCACTCTAGCGTTGTTTTTCATAATAAACTCATTGCTTATCCAGCTATCTCAACAAGTTAGACAGTTCATTTTTCATCGTCACGCAAGACTCGTAAAAGAGGCCAATTTGCAAGCAACTAACTCTCAAAAACGCTATTTATGGGAAAGATTCAATCGAAAGTTTGATCCATGCAACGTTGCAAACGATTGCAGGATGATAGTATTCGCCGGATTTGTCTGCGTATCTTGAAAATAGGGAATTATTATGAAAAACGCGTTACAAGGCGCTCAAATGCTCTTTGTCGCTTTTGGTGCTTTGGTGCTTGTGCCGCTGCTAACTGGCCTTGATCCAAATGTCGCCCTCTTTGGTGCCGGTGTCGGTACTCTCCTCTTCCAATTAATGACTAAACGTTCTGTTCCCATCTTCCTTGCCTCTTCTTTTGCGTTTATTGCTCCTATTATGTTCGGTATCCAAACTTGGGGTATCGGCGCAACGATGGGCGGCTTAATGGCAGCGGGCTTGGTTTATGTGGCTCTAGGGGCGATGATCAAAGTGCGTGGTGTTGGATTTATCCATAAAATTCTCCCGCCTGTTGTCGTTGGCCCTGTGATCATGGTGATTGGTCTTGGCCTTGCTCCAACAGCAGTGAACATGGCGGTAGGTAAAACCGGTGATGGTGCTGCACAGCTTGTTAATGGTGATGCTGCGATCATCATCTCGGCGGTCTCACTGCTCACAACCATTGTACTAAGCGTGTTTGCAAAAGGCTTTTTGAAGCTCGTTCCAATTGTCGGTGGTATTCTTGCAGGTTACTCTGTTTCTCTATTCTATGGGGTGGTTGATTTCACTCCAGTAACACAAGCAGCTTGGCTAGCTATGCCAAACTTCACCGCGCCAGAGTTCAACATAAACGCAATCTTGTTCATGATTCCTGTCGCTATCGCACCTGCGGTAGAGCACGTAGGTGACATGCTTGCTATCTCAAACGTTACAGGTAAAAACTACCTGAAAAAACCTGGCCTTCATCGCACAATCGCAGGTGACGGGGTGGCAACTATCGCAGCCTCGATGGTGGGTGCTCCACCAAACACCACTTACAGTGAAGTTACAGGAGCGGTAATGCTAACCAAAGCATTTAACCCTGTGATCATGACTTGGGCTGCGATCACTGCAATCGTACTTGCATTGGTAGGTAAGCTAGGCGCGGTTCTTCAAACGATTCCAGTACCTGTCATGGGCGGTATCATGATTCTGTTGTTCGGCTCTATCGCCACGGTAGGACTTAATACACTGATCAAGAATAACGTTGATTTACATAAGTCTCGTAACCTAGTGATCGTTGCCGTAACACTTGTATTTGGTATTGGCGGTATGGCTTTCGGTATTGGTGAGTTCAGCCTACAAGGTGTGAGCCTATGCGGTATCGTGGCAATTATTCTTAACCTTGTGCTACCAAACGATTTAGGTGAAAACCACGTTGTAGATAACGCACAAATGGAAGAAGAGAACGCGAAATAATGCGTCTGCGCTGCTTTACTGAGTGGCGCATTTTATTCTTCTCGTATTATAGATATAAAAAAGGCTTGGTTTTCACCAAGCCTTTGTTTTTTCTGTTCAGTCGTAGTAATACATTAAAGAATTACTTAGTACCGAAGATCTTATCACCTGCATCACCTAGACCCGGTACGATGTAGCCTTTGTCATTTAGCTTCTCATCGATTGCCGCAGTGTATAGCTCCACATCTGGGTGTGCTTTTTCTAGCGCTTCAATACCTTCTGGTGCAGCAACAAGTACCAACACTTTGATTTGGTTACAACCTTTCTCTTTTAGAAGATCAATCGTAGCAATCATAGAACCACCCGTTGCAAGCATTGGGTCAACAACAAGCGCAATACGCTCATCAATGTTAGAAGCAAGCTTGTTGAAGTAAGGAACTGGCTCAAGTGTTTCTTCATCACGGTAAATACCAACAACACTGATACGTGCGCTTGGCATGTGCTCAAGAACTCCGTCCATCATGCCTAGACCTGCACGTAGGATTGGTACTACGGTTACTTTTTTACCTTTAATTTGGTCTACTTCTACCGGACCGTTCCAACCATCAATGGTCACTTTTTCTGTTTCAAAGTCTGACGTTGCTTCGTAAGTAAGTAGGCTACCGACCTCAGTCGCTAACTCACGAAAACGTTTTGTGCTGATGTCACCTTCTCTCATTAGACCAATTTTATGTTTTACTAGAGGGTGCTTTACTTCAACAACTTTCATGTCCATCTCCGGCTATAGTTGGCAATATTTAAACAAACCTTCAGATTATACATGATTTTTACAGGGATATCAGGATAAATCACTAAAGAAAAAAACAGACGCAAACGTTTGCTATCTGTGTTTAAGCACTGTTAGAATAGCGCCGTTTTCATATCCAACTTAATACCGAGGACTTCCCTGTGAGTGGTAACAACTCTTCTCTTAGCTATAAAGACGCTGGTGTAGATATTGATGCAGGCAACGCGCTTGTGGATCGTATTAAGGGTGCGGTAAAACGTACTCGTCGCCCTGAAGTTATGGGTGGTATCGGTGGTTTTGGCGCGCTATGCGAATTGCCAACCAAATACAAACAACCTGTACTGGTTTCTGGTACTGATGGCGTAGGTACTAAGCTTCGCCTAGCACTGGATATGAACAAGCACGACACTATCGGCATCGACCTTGTTGCGATGTGTGTAAATGATCTTATCGTGCAAGGCGCAGAGCCACTGTTCTTCCTAGATTATTACGCAACAGGCAAACTAGACGTTGATACCGCAGCGGATGTTGTTTCAGGTATCGCGGAAGGCTGTATTCAAGCAGGTTGCGCCCTAATTGGTGGCGAAACTGCAGAGATGCCTGGTATGTATGAAGGCGAAGACTACGACGTAGCTGGTTTCTGTGTTGGCGTAGTCGAAAAAGAAGACGTGATCGACGGCACGAAAGTCGCTGCTGGTGATGCACTTATCGCTGTTGGCTCAAGCGGCCCACACTCAAACGGTTACTCCCTTATCCGTAAAATACTAGAAGTATCTGGTGCAGATAAGAACGAAGAACTAGCAGGTCGCACTATCGGTGAGCACCTACTAGAACCAACTAAGATTTACATCAAATCAGCACTTAAGATGATTGAGAAACACGACATCCATGCGATTTCTCATATCACTGGTGGTGGTTTCTGGGAAAACATCCCACGTGTGCTGCCTGAAGGCACAAAAGCAGTTATCGATGGTAACAGCTGGGAATGGCCAGTGATCTTCAAGTGGCTACAAGAGAAAGGCAATGTCGACACACACGAAATGTACCGTACGTTCAACTGTGGTGTGGGTCTAATCGTTGCACTACCTAAAGACCAAGCGGAAGCCGCGGTTGCTCTTCTTCAAGAAGAAGGTGAAAACGCGTGGGTGATTGGTCAAATCGCGCAAGCAGACGCGAATGAAGAGCAAGTTGAAATCCAATAATTTGCAAATCGAGCCCACAAGATAAAAAGAATGAGGACACTAGATGACTAGGTCCTCATTTTGCTATCTAGAACAATAAAAACCATTCTATTAGTAGGTAGTTTAGAAGCTACATAACTCCAACCTACAATACCAAGGCACTCTCGACATCATGAAAAACCATACCCTAAAAAACATTGTGGTCCTCATCTCGGGTAACGGAAGTAACCTGCAAGCTATCTTGGAAGCTTGCGAAGACAGCATGCCAAACGCACGAGTAGCAGCCGTGTTCTCTAACAAAGCCGATGCTTTTGGTTTAGAACGTGCAAAAAACTTTGATGTAGACGGTCACTTTATCGACCCTAAAGCATTCGACTCGCGTGAAAGCTTTGATGCAGAGCTAATGAGTCAAATCGATGAATACCAACCAGACGTGATTATTCTGGCGGGCTACATGCGTATTCTGAGCAGCGAGTTTGTTTCTCATTACATGGGTAAGATGATCAATATCCACCCTTCTCTTCTACCAAAATATCCTGGGCTACACACACACCAGAGAGCAATTGATACTGGCGACAAAGAACATGGTACGAGTGTGCACTTTGTAACGGAAGAGCTTGATGGTGGCCCTGTCATACTGCAAGCAAAAGTTCCGGTGTTCGAAGACGATGATGCTAGTGTACTTGCAGCGCGTGTTCAGGCTCAGGAACACCGAATCTACCCTATGGTGGCTAAGTGGTTAGTAGATGAGCGTTTGATCATGAAGGATGGTAAAGCCTATTTAGATGGCGCAGAGCTTGGCGCACACGGCTACGCCTCCGATGAGTCGTCCTGAATACCAAACTCCAAACACAAAAGAGCAGCCTGAGAGCTGCCTTTTGTTATTTTGAAACATATAAAACTGATTCAAGAAAACCGTAGTGAGACTAGAAACCTAAAACCCAACATTCTAAAAAATCCCATAACCACTTGAGTAACACGACACTCGGAAAGTAGATTCTGAATCTGGTTCGTTCCTCACCGTTCAGAATAACGTGGTGTTTTATGAGAAATTTCTATCAGTTCCGTCTTTCCGGCAAGCCTTAGCGAGACTAGGAACCTAGAAAGTATGAGAGTTCACCAGTATACGCATTCGGTTAAAAAACGTATAAAAATAAAGCTCGCGATTAAGCGAGCTTTACGAGTTGTTCCGAATTAACTGCTATTCTAACGGCTCAGTTGGCGCCTGATTGCCCGGTTTCGCCGCTGCAAACGGCACATTCACCAGTTCAGAGGCATTGTTTTTCACAAGTTCACCTAGGTGAAACAAGCCGTATTCGCCAGGCTTCATCCGCTGCCAAGCTTCATTGCCCGTTAAAGGTTGAGTCGCGATCACAGACACAATGTCGTGTGGCGTTGTTTCTTCTTGGAAGTTAATTTCCACATCTTCATCAAGCAAAGCGGCTTTACCAAACGGTGCGCGTCTCGTGATCCAATACAAATGATTGGTGCAATACGTCATTACATACTCACCATCACTCAGAAGCATGTTAAATACACCCTTCTCTCTTAGCTCATCACAACATTTAGCAACATATAAGAATACCGACTCCATATCCTTTGGCGGCTCAGGATATCGATCTTCCATTTGCTTTAGCAACCAACAAAAGGCCAGTTCGCTATCTGTCTCGCCGACAGGTCGGTGTCGACCCGTATGTAAGTCTTGATAGCCTGAGAGCTGACCGTTGTGCGCAAACGTCCAATACCTACCCCATAACTCACGTGTAAAGGGATGAGTATTTTCTAAATTAACACCACCACGATTCGCCTGCCGGATATGACTAACGACAGCACGACTCTTGATAGGATAATTTTGCACTAACTCTGCAATTTGCGACTCACAACTTGGCTTGGGATCTTTGAAAGTTCGAAAACCTTTCCCTTCGTAGAAGGTAATTCCCCATCCGTCACGGTGTGGGCCAGTTCGACCTCCACGCTGCATGAGCCCGGTAAAACTGAAACAAATATCCGTCGGAACATTAGCGCTCATACCGAGCAATTCACACATGATTTAAAAAACTCCCTAACAACACAGCTCGAAAAGGTGGCTGTGAAACGACTATTCCATCTCTTTTTCAATCAACTGAATGATGATATGAATAATCTTAATATGAATTTCCTGAATGCGGTCCGCATAACCAAAGTGTGGCACGCGGATTTCAATATCGGCAAGCCCTGCCATTTTGCCGCCATCTTTGCCTGTTAGCGCAATCGTCTTCATGCCTTTCGCTTGCGCCGCTTCAATCGCTTTCAGGATGTTACCTGAGTTACCTGAAGTCGACAGACCAAACAGTACGTCACCTTTTCGGCCTACAGCTTCTACATAACGGGAAAACACGAAGTCATAACCAAAGTCATTACTCACGCAAGAAAGGTGGCTTGGATCTGAAATAGCAATACCAGCATAGCCAGGACGGTTTTCTCGGTAACGGCCTGTTAACTCTTCGGCAAAGTGCATCGAATCACAGTGAGAACCACCGTTACCACATGACAGTACTTTACCATCTTGCTTGAATGAGTCAGCAATCATTTTCGCCGCTGCTTCGATTTGCGCAATGTTATGGTCATCGCTTAAAAATTTGTGGAGCACTTCAGCAGCTTCGTTTAATTCACTTCTAATCAGATCATGGTACATAAGACGTTCTCTTTATTATTTCGGCTTCAGTCAGTCCTAGATTCACTGAGCAAATTGTTCTGATACCGATTTGGTATCGGACATTTCATAAACCTGAACTCGGGTTTGATTACTCTGAGTTTACCCACAAACGAGAATTAGTGTCGATAGTGAACCAACAGATTTAGATTGGTGATGGTAATAAACTTGTCAACTTGCTCATGAAACCATCACTCAAATCGCAACTTTAGAACTTTAACTCTACTTAGATCACTTTTTATCCAATCTTATGTTTTACATTTCCTTAATATTTTGATTACACTTAAACCAACTGGTTAGACCTCTTACCTAACATACAGACGTACAACACTTATAAAGTCTGAAAAGGAAAATACATATGGACATCTTGCTCTCAATCATCACGATGACGGTCGTGCTAGGCATTACGCTCTACCACCGCATGTCTCTCGTGAAATCTATTAGTTTACTCACAGCAGCTATGTTAGCGCTCACAGTAATAGGCGCGGTTGGCGTTACTGGTTGGGCTATTTACGTTCTTGCTGCCGCTGTATTCGCGGTTCCTGGCGTACGTCAGTCTTTGATAAGCCGCAAAGCATTAGCGCTTTTCAAGAAAGTGCTGCCAGCTATGTCTCAAACCGAAAAAGAAGCGTTAGACGCAGGTACCGTCTGGTGGGAAGCCGAGCTATTTAAAGGCAAACCAGAGTGGCAAAAGCTTCACGCAATTCAAGCACCTAAATTAAGTGCAGAAGAACAAGCCTTTTTAGACGGTCCAGTGAATGAAGTGTGTGCCATGGTGAGCGATTTCCAAGTGACTCACGAACTCGCGGACTTACCGCCAGAAGTATGGCAATACCTGAAAGATCACAAATTCTTTGCCATGATCATTAAGAAAAAGTACGGTGGTCTTGAGTTCTCAGCATACGCGCAATCACTAGTACTACAAAAACTAACGGGTGTTTCTGGCGTTCTATCGTCTACCGTTGGTGTTCCTAACTCTTTGGGTCCTGGTGAGCTACTGCAACACTACGGTACTGAAGATCAGAAAAATCATTACTTACCTCGCCTAGCTGAAGGTAAGGAAATACCTTGTTTCGCCTTAACGAGTCCAGAAGCGGGCTCTGACGCTGGCTCTATTCCAGATTACGGTGTGGTTTGTAAAGGCGAATGGGAAGGAAAAGAAGTACTGGGTATGCGCCTGACTTGGAACAAGCGCTACATCACCCTAGCGCCAGTCGCAACGGTACTAGGCTTAGCATTTAAACTTCGCGATCCTGAAGGTTTGCTAGGCGAAAAAGAAGATCTTGGCATCACTTGTGCGCTTATCCCAACTGATGTCAAAGGTGTTGAGATTGGTAACCGACACTTCCCGCTCAATGTGCCATTCCAAAATGGTCCAACGCGCGGTAAAGACATCTTTGTTCCTATCGATTTCATTATCGGTGGTGAAAAAATGGCGGGCCAA
Organism: Vibrio sp. 1CM7H; assembly: GCF_023161645.1. Lineage (NCBI taxonomy): Bacteria > Pseudomonadati > Pseudomonadota > Gammaproteobacteria > Vibrionales > Vibrionaceae > Vibrio > Vibrio sp. 1CM7H. Next base: position 382,057 of record NZ_JALNTV010000003.1, on the reverse strand, counting down.
GGTTGGCGTATGCTGGTTGAGTGTCTATCGGTTGGTCGTGGTATCACGCTACCTTCAAACTCAACAGGTGGCATCAAAACTGCGGCAATGGCAACGGGCGCTTACTCACGCATTCGTCGCCAGTTCAAACAACCTATCGGCCACATGGAAGGGGTTGAAGAGCCATTAGCTCGTCTGGGTGGTAACGCTTACGTAATGGACGCGGCAAGCAACTTAACCGTGGCAGGTATCGACTTAGGTGAAAAGCCATCAGTAATCTCAGCCATCGTGAAGTACCACTGTACTCATCGCGGTCAGCAAAGCATCATCGACGCAATGGACATCGTAGGCGGTAAAGGTATCTGTATGGGACCTTCTAACTTCCTAGCGCGTGGTTACCAAGGTGCGCCAATCGCGGTAACGGTTGAGGGTGCAAACATCCTAACTCGTTCAATGATCATCTTTGGTCAAGGTGCGATTCGCTGTCACCCTTACGTTCTTGAAGAAATGAACGCCGCGTACTCTGATGCCAGTGATGCTGTAGAGAAGTTTGATAAAGCGCTTGCTGGTCACGTGAGCTTTACTATGAGTAACCTCGTGCGCAGCATCTGGTTTGGTTTGAGCGACGGTTTAGGTTCTTCATCACCAACCAAAGACGCAACCAAGCGTTACTACCAACAATTGAACCGTTACAGCGCAAACCTTGCTCTGCTATCGGATATCTCAATGGCAGTGCTAGGTGGCTCTTTGAAGCGTAAAGAGCGTCTATCAGCGCGTCTTGGTGATATTCTAAGCCAGCTATATTTAAGCTCTGCGGCGTTGAAACGTTTCGAGCAAGATGGCCGCCCAGTCGAAGATTTACCATTAGTACACTGGGGTCTACAAGACAGTTTGAAACAAGCGGAAGTGGCGGTAGACGAATTCTTAGCAAACTTCCCGAACAAAGTGATTGGTCGTGCACTGCGCGTGTTAATCATGCCATTCGGTCGTGTACGCAAAGCGCCAAGCGATAAACTAGACAGCAAAGTGGCGCGCATTCTACAAACGCCTAGTGCAACGCGCTCACGCATTGGTCGAGGTCAGTACCTAGAGCCAACAGAACACAACGCAGCAGGTAAGATTGAGCTTGCGCTGTCTGTGATTCTTCAAGCTGAGCCTGTGTTTGACAAGGTATGTAAAGCGCAAGGCAAACGTCGTCCATTCCTACGTTTGGATATGATTGCTCAGGAAGGGCTAGAGCAAGGCTTGATCACGCAAGAAGAAGCCGACCTACTAAGAGAAGCTGAACAGCATCGTCTGGATACAATCAACGTTGACGACTTTGAGCCGGAATTGCTCGCCGCAAAGCCGCTATACACTCAGATGGATAGCGTTGCCTAACTCTCTAATCTGAAACCATAAAACGGGAGTGACAACTCCCGTTTTTTATTGCTACCAGAATAGCCTTCATAACACCTCACACCCGAAGAACCTCTGCGCAAGCGCAATAAAATCCACGCACTCCGACCCTTCCCCCCGATTTCCAGTGATAACTAACTCACAGACGTTCCAAGCAAGCGGTGTATACTTTTAAGTAACTCACTCACATATATGGTAAATCCGTTGGCTAAAATATTATTCGCACAGTGGTTCCCTGGGCTTGTTCAGCTTAAGCATTATCAAAAAGAATGGTTTGTTAACGACTTTAGAGCCGCCTTTTCTGTTGTCGCGGTTGCCCTGCCAGTTGCCATAGCTTATGCACAGCTAACCGGTGTATCTGCAATTGTCGGTCTGTACTCGTGTGTACTGCCAATGTTGGTATACGCCATGATGGGCACATCTCGACAACTCATTGTCGGACCTGATGCAGCAACCTGTGCAGTGATTGCCGCCGTTGTTACGCCGCTTGCCGCGGGTGATCCTACAAAACATTGGCAGTTAGTCATGACCATGACAGCGATGACTGGTATTTGGTGTGTACTGGCCAGTCGTTTCAAGTTAGGGGTGTTTGCAGACTTCCTTTCTCGCCCGATTCTTTTGGGTCTACTCAACGGTGTCGCTCTCACAATTATCGTTGGTCAGTTTGCCAAAGTGGTCGGTTTGAAATACGAACAACGTTATTTGCTGGAACGCTTATGGGAGGCTCCACAACGATTAACCGAGCTTCATTGGCCTACCGTAACTCTGAGTATCGTGACGGTTGTCGTTTATTTACTCACCAAGCGCTACCGACCAACTTGGCCTGCTGCCATGCTGGCAATACTCGTGACTACCGCGTCAGTTTGGTTTTTCCATTTACAAGAGATGGGCGTATCCGTAGTTGGGCTCACTCAAGGTGGTTTCCCTCAGTTTCAAACGCCGGAGTTTGAGCTAGGTGAAGTTCGTGAGCTAGTGGTCCCGGCGCTCAACCTTGCGATTGTCAGCTTTGTTAGCATGATGCTCACCGCGCGCAGTTTCGCCGCTAAAAACGGTTATGATATTGATGCAAATAAAGAGTTTCAGGCGTTGGGCTTTGCCAACATTGCCTCAGCGTTTTCGCAAGGTTTCGCGATAAGCGGAGCTGACTCACGCACAGCGGTAAATGATGCAAACGGCGGTAAATCTCAATTAGTTTCGATTGTCGCCGCAATCACCATTGCCATTATTGCGATATTTATTTATGAGCCTTTACAGTTTATTCCCATCGCATCACTTGGTGTCGTGTTGATCATCGCATCCTTGTCGCTGCTCGATCTCAAAGCCATTTGGAAATTAAAATCTCGTGACAAAGATGCGTTCTATCTAGCAATCATCACTTTTATTTCTGTTTTGATCGTAGGCGTAATACCGGGGATCACTTTGGCGGTACTGCTAGGGCTGTTTCAATTTTTACGTATTGTCATGCGACCGAGTGATCAGCTACTTGGCTTAGATGAAAAAGGCACCATTCGGACCATCGACGACTCAGGAAAAGCTTCGCCTATTCCTGGAATGGTGATTTACCGCTTTAACTCGCCGCTGACTTACTTCAACGCACCTTACTTTAAACGCCGAGTGTTAGAGCAAGTAGAACATCACAAAGACGCAAGTTGCGTTGTCATCGACGCCGTATCGAGCTTTACTCACTTAGATCTCAGTGTGATGGCAACACTGTCAGATATTCACAATACTTTAAAAAAGAGAGGCGTACGCTTAATCCTCGCAGGAAGGAAACGACGCTTACGTCAATGGTGTGAGCTTACTGGTATCAGCACCAGTGAAGGAGGCATCTTACTGCGAGCCGATATGTACCTTGCCATTAAACTTAGTGGCTGTTACATCAGTGCTGTGGGTGAGGGACAAATTCCTACTGTTCAAAAAGAGCCTGATTTAGAGCAGCCACCCAAACCAATTCCAGAAGTGGCTTAAATGGAAATTTAATATAGAAAACAGGATATTAAACTCCTATTTTCAAGTGCTTATCTTCACAGCTGAATACGTGTTACCCCTTCGGCTTAAACTTTTTTGTCATCCCTTGGCTTTTAGGAGCCACCAGCCTATAACCAAGCTTTTCGTAAAAGACCGGCTCATCAGCAATCATAGAAACGTAAGAGCCTTCAAGTGCAACAGAAGAAAGATAGCCGTCGATGTATTCCATGACTTTTCTACCTAAACCGTTACCTTGATAATCAGAATCAACGGCAACGTCGACAATTTCGAAGTTACACGCCCCGTCACCAACAACCCGACCCATTGCAATGAGCTTTCCCTCATCCCGAACAGATACACCATATAACGAATTGGGTAGACCAATTTCAGCAGCTTTCAACGATTTGGGTGATAGCCCGGCTTTGACGCGCATATCACAGTATTCTTTCGGGCTTGGCACGTGTTCTTCATATCTTATTGTCATTATGTACGACTCCTTTGTATCACCTTGGAGCTTACATAACCAAACTGTATAAGTAACCAGTTAAAATTGGAAAGATGTTCCCATTAAGCACACAAAGTGTCGGGTCTGGAAAAGAAGCCACCGACAACTCTGACGCCATAATAGATATAAGTCGCTCTGAATCTAGACATTCCTTTTTCTAAACATGTTTCTCTCAGCAACATATCCGCATGCTTTCGAGCACTTTGTGGCAACACCTCTTCCCTCATGAGTTGGTAAACAGCATCATGAACTAAAGAAGCTTTCATAATGTTTTTTGTGTCTAACGCCGGCCCACTCGCTCCATCCCATGCGTAGCCCTTTTTAATCGTTAACACGCCTTGTTTGGACAAACTAAGAAAAGGGCTGTCATACGCGTTACTCACTGAAATGTGAGTCTCAATCTTTTCTTCAGAATGGAGAGTGTATTTATACTTCTGACGCTTTTTGTATTTCATCAGAGACCTCGCGTTTACTTATTCTTATTTATCACGCACAGCTGAATATTTATCCAGAAACCCTACAAGATCGGCTCTTGTTATTATGGCGTACTACCTATTACAAAGCCCAAATCAATGTAAATAGAACTCCATGCAATCAATAAAGCCAGAACCCCTGACTTTATTGATCAAAATTTAACCAGAAATCCTTATTCTGAAGGAAGTCTACTCAATTTTTTATGGATATCTTCTACAAAATTGGCTTGTTCACTTGGAGAAACCTCTAGAACATAATGAAAAAACGGACTTGTATGCTCAGTAATTTTATACTCTTCACTTAACAGCTTAATTACTTGTTCATGATTAAATCGTGCGGAGACTAAGCCACTCTCGGTTTCTTGAGTTATAACTATATAGTGAGCGGTTGGAAAAACCGTAAACCTTCCTTCGACAGGAAACCAGGGAGCAAAAGAAATAATCTCGTCATCAATTATGTATGCTTGAGGTTTACTGACATAAGTGTAAGGGTACTTTTCATCTAAATAGGGTCTTGCTGTATCAAACAAGCCATCATAATAAGTTGGTATTTCTACTTTTTGGATTTTACTTAAGGGATCAAAAGTGAAGGTATCAAGTGATTTTAAATTATTACTTCCCGCATCTGGATTATTAATACCATTATCAATAGAAGAGCAACCTACAATTATCACTGCACAAAAAAAAGCTAAAATTTTATTCATTATTTCTTTATCTTTAATTGATTATTTTGAAAGTTAGTCACATTAAAAATGCAACCAATTTAGAAAGTAAAAATGATATATTATTTATATAAAATCCCAAACATATATTTGAGTACAGTAAACTTAAATATTCATAATTTATCCATTTTTCTTCTTCCAATTTGGTAACTTGAAAAAAAACGGAGCCGATTGGCTCCGTTTCTCGCTTCATGTGTTACTACTATTTCTTTGGCACTTCTAACTGCATCTCTGGCATGGCATCGCGCTTCGCTTTAATTTTGCGCCAGACTATCCATGCAATGATCACAATCAGCAGCATTATCACGTTACCCACCGCGATAATAATCATGCTGCGCTTACGCTCAGCCTCCCGCTCAGCGATAATTTGCTTTTCCATTTCAATACGGCGCTGCTCGGCTAATTCAGCTTCTTTTGCAATTCGAGCGGCTTCTAGATCAACTTCATCAACAACACTGAAGGTTTGCTCTGGAATAGGAAACACCAGTGGACGTTGAGTCGCAAAATCAGTGGCAAAGATCTCGCCACGCCATGCGTACTTACCTAGCTCAGCATCGTTATTGAGGTTCAGCGTGGTTCTCATTCCATCTTCAGACACCTGCCCTTGGCTGTAGCTAACGAAGCCATCGGGTGCATCTTGTTCCACCGTGACTGCGATTGAGCCTGGCGCGATCATACCTTGCTCACCACTCACCACCAATTGGTGTGGTTTGTCAGGATTACGCGCCTGAATAAAAGTACGAGAAATGGGGTTCGGATAAACCAAGATGACTTGCTCTTGCGCTCGTAAGAATACGCCATTACCAGAGGTGATTCGCGCACGGTACTTACCGGGCTCAACGTCTATTGGTAGTTGGACAGTGAACACACCATCCCCTGCTTTTTCATCCAAGCCGCGGCCATCATCAGCAAACTCACCCACAACCATCGGCACTGGACGTGCTTCTTTGATCAACTCATCTTCATTTTCGACAAACTTGGTAAATGTCACGCGTAGATTCACGCGGTCAAGGAAGTCGCGCAGTACGAGAGGTTTGTCGTCGGAGGTTAGGCGAGCTGTAAACTTAAGCGCTTCCCCATTATATAATCGGTTTGGGAACACATCCGTGCTGAGCTTTAAGTGAGAAATTAAGCGGATGTTATTTTTAGGAGTGACTTTCCCCACAGCCTGCCATGGGCCTGGCATAGGGTTGTCAACGGAGATAATATCGAGTGAGGCTTCTTGGTACCAACGTACATTGTCGTAGGCGTCCCAAGCATAGTACTTTTTACCGTCAGGGCGGACTAAAACAACTGGCTGAGAACTTTGCTCACGATAAACTAAAAAAGTGATCTGCTCGATGGTTGGATCCACTCGAAAGCGATTGTCTAACAAAGACATAGCAGATTCACTCGATGCACTCGAGAGACTACTCCATATCGCTAAAAACGCGACCAACAAAGCCCTCAGCATAGCTTCTCCTATTGATGCCAAATACAGTCGTTCACCAACTCTAATCTTTTTTGGTGAGCTTCTAGTTCATCGGCACTTGCGCGCAAAACCTTTAGCGCTTTTCTTCCTTCAATACGGCGAATGGTTTCTACCCCACCCTCTTGTTTATTCGCGTTAAACTCTAGACTCGTTTGACCACCCGTCATAAAGAGGTAAACGTCGGCTAGAATCTCCGCATCGAGCAAAGCTCCGTGGAGTGTACGGTGCGAGTTATCAATACCGTAGCGTTCACATAAGATATCAAGGTTGTTTCGCTTGCCAGGGAAGATTTTCTTCGCCATAGCAAGGGTATCGGTCACCTTGCAGTAGTCGTCCGTTTTGCCGATGTTGGGATCGAGCATGCCAAACTCGTAATCCATAAAGCCCGTATCGAAGGGTGCGTTGTGGGCAACAAGTTCTGCGCCTTTAATAAACTCAAGAAACTCTTGGTGCACGCTCGCGTATTCCGGTTTATCAACCAAGAATTCATCCGTAATACCGTGAACTTCAACCGCTTCTGGTTGGATTTCACGATCGGGTTTTAAATAAACGTGGAAGTGACGACCAGTCAGCTTACGGTTGATGATCTCCACGGCACCGATTTCAATAATGCGGTGTCCCATGTAGTGAGGACCACCCTCGCGGTTCATACCTGTGGTTTCGGTATCGAGAACGACAATGCGGTTATATTCAGAATTGCTGCTGGTATTCATAAGGTTATGTATGTCAGACTATGCTTTATTAAATGTTTCGGCTAATAGTACCAAAAAATATGACCAAACACGTTGAGATTTTCACTGACGGTTCTTGTTTAGGTAACCCAGGACCAGGTGGTTACGGCATTGTATTGCGTTACAAAGACGTAGAAAAGACGCTTTCCAAAGGCTACACGTTAACCACCAACAACCGTATGGAAATGTTGGCGGCTGTCGTCGCGCTGCAGACGTTAAAACAACCTTGCAAAGTCACTTTAACGACTGACAGTCAATATGTGCGCCAAGGTATTACTCAGTGGATCCATAACTGGAAGAAGCGTGGTTGGAAAACAGCGGATAAAAAACCCGTTAAGAATGCCGATTTATGGCAAGCTCTAGACAAAGAAACCGCACGCCATCAAGTTGAATGGCATTGGGTAAAAGGCCACGCGGGCCATCGTGAGAACGAAATTTGTGATGAGCTAGCCCGTACTGCTGCAGAAAACCCAACTGAGGAAGATACCGGTTACCAACCCTCTTAACGAGATTCTTTCCTCATAGTGTTACCCTCTCGATTCATAACCCCAAGTGGTGTGAGCTTTTTCTTCAAGCGCCAATGCGGTTTGATAGGCTTGAGAGGGTATGTTCGTTTCCGTGCCACAATGTAATACAAACTCCCTGCAGGTGACGCCCAATCACCGAGACTGTTTTCCAACCATGTCCACATCGTACGGTAACGCTTCATCGGAAACAGCGCGTAACGATCGCAATGAATCACTTGATAATTAAGTAACCCTAACCAGTCGTTGATGCGGTTCGACGTAAACATTCGTCCACTCCAAGGCAAATTATGTTTACGCCAAGGAAGCAAACTCGCTAATCCAGTCAAACTTAGTGGGTTAAATCCAGTGATTATCAAATAACCATCATCCATCATCACTCTATCGACTTCCCGTAGCAAACGGTGTGGATCGCTTGCATAGTCGAGCTGATGAGCGAGTATCACAACATCAAAGCTTTTTTCTAAAAAGGGCAATTCGTAACCATCTGCAATCACATTATGCAACGGGTTCTGGATATCTACGTTGACTTGGTGTTGAATGTTACAATTACAGCTGGTTAGCTCACAGCTCAACCCGCCCAGTTTGAGCATATGGTAGCCGAAGAGTTTCGGGCACCATTCATCAAGTCGGGTCTGGATTGACTCAAGCACCCACGGACCGTTGTTCATTGCTGACCAAGTCGACGGGTGTGGTATAGTTTTGTTGCTGAGTGCTGGTTTCATTAACCACCTGACTAAAATGGGTGACGGAGAACGAATCGTGTTAGAGATCAAAAGCATACCCGCATTTAATGATAATTACATCTGGCTGATACAAAATAGCGATAAACGTTGCGCAGTCGTTGATCCGGGCGATGCGAAGCCAGTGTTAGAATACTTGCAGGCTAACGAATTAACTTTAGAAGCGATTTTAATTACGCACCACCACAACGATCACATTGGTGGCGTTCCAGACTTAGTGCGTGCCTTTCCTGAAGTCGCCGTTGTGGGCCCGAAATCTGAGCCAATTCCAACCCTAACCACCCCCATGGAAGAAGGCGACAAACTGGAGTTATTTGGCGAAATCTTTTTGGTGCTAGGTTTACCAGGTCATACCTTAGGTCATATCGGTTACGTTGGAGACGGAAAACTGTTTTGCGGTGACGTGTTGTTTTCCGCAGGCTGCGGTCGTATTTTTGAAGGTACGCCAGAGCAAATGTTTGAGTCACTAAACAAGCTAACGTCTCTACCAGAAGAAACTCAAGTCTTCTGCGCGCATGAATACACCGCGAGTAACGTGGCGTTTGCTTTAGCGGTTGAGCCTGATAATGAGCAGCTCCGTCAATATCGCGATGATGTAAACCGACTGCGAGCCCTTAACATTCCGACACTTCCAACAACAATACGCAAAGAAAAGTGGATTAATCCGTTCTTGCGAACCACCAATCCTGACGTGGTTCAATCTGTTGCTAGTCGCATTAAAAATAGCGATCCATGCTCGGTTTTTACTGCTTTGCGTGAGTGGAAGAACGAATTTTAACCATTTTCTGCTTGTAAGTTTGCAAGACCCCAGTATTATCAGGGGCTGATTTTTCGAGAAGCGCCACTGGCGCTTCTCTTACGTTTGGGGTTGATATAAATCTATTTGAATTTCTCCCCATTGCATAATTTAGAAGCTCTTTGCCTCTATTAATTAGTTAGTGTTTAAAAGATGTCTATTATCTTGCGACTGCCACGCACATTGTGTTGCGCGACAGGCAGGTGAAGATAAAAAGGCCCTAAATAGGCTGAATCCATGCGTTTGAAGTATACCTGGGCGTTGGCGTTGTTATTATCTGGCTGTCAATTGACTCAGTCAGACTCAACGTCTTCTACACCAGAAACCAATAAATCTGAGCAGACTGCAAAACAAAATGCAGCGAAGGCTCAACCGGGCAACACATCGTCTTTAGCAAAAAAATCCGCTAACGACGCGCCTAAAGTTCTTTCCCCTCAGGAACAAGAAGATGTATGGCAACGTATCGCCATGCAACTTGAAATGGATATTCCAAACCATAAGAAAGTGGACTACTACCGTACGTGGTATCTAAAGCACCCGAATCACCTTTACACGGTGTCTAAGCGTGCGACTCCTTTTCTATACATGATCACAAAACGTATCGAAGAGCGTGGACTTCCAATGGAGCTTGCTTTGCTTCCGGTGGTGGAAAGCTCATTCGATGCCTTTGCCTACTCACATGGTAGTGCAGCTGGATTGTGGCAATTTGTCCCTGGCACCGGAAAGATGATGGGACTAGAGCAAAACTACTGGTATGACGGTCGCCGAGATGTGGCAGCAGCAACGGATGCCGCACTGGACTACCTTGTACAACTAAACGAGCGTTTTGATGGTAGCTGGGAGCATGCAATTGCTGCTTACAACAGTGGTGGTGGCCGTGTTTCTAGCGCAATTCGTAAAAATAAAAAGCTCGGTAAACCTATCGATTTCTTCTCATTGGACTTACCAAAAGAGACCAGCAGTTACGTACCTAAGCTGCTAGCCTTGGCTGACGTCATCGCAAACCAAGACAAGTACGGACTTAATATTCCTGCGATTCCAAACAAACCTGTTCTAACGCTTGTCGATCCGAAAGAACAGCTTGATCTGGCCATTGCAGCAGATTATGCCGGCATTAGTGTGAAAGAGTTACAAAGTTACAACCCTGCATACAACCAATGGTCGACTGCGCCTGAAGGTCCGCATCAACTTTTGATTCCGGTAGAGAAAAAAGAGACTTTTCTCACTAAGGTGGAGAAAAACCGTGGTAAAGGGATGAAGGTCGCTCGCTACAAGGTGAAGTCTGGTGACTCTTTAAGTGTGCTAGCTAATAAATACGGCACAACCACAAAAGTGATTCGACGTGCAAACGGCCTGTCGAATAACAATATTCGTATTGGCCAATACCTACTGATTCCGACGTCAACAAAAGACGATGCGAAATACGCACTAACGGCACAAAATCGATTAAGCAAGACTCAATCACGTGCTCGTGGACAACTCAAGCTCACTCATGTCGTTCAGTCTGGAGAAAGTTTGTGGTCAATCGCACGTGAAAATAAAGTATCGTATAAATCGTTAGCAAAATGGAATGGCATGGGCCCTAAAGATCCATTGCGCGTTGGTCAAAAGCTCGTGATTTGGAAGGACTCAGACAAAGGTGCTGTGATTCGTACCGTTTTCTACAACGTTCGCTCCGGTGACACCATTAGCGGCATTGCAAGCAAGTTCAAAGTAAAAACGAACGACATCGTGAAATGGAACTCGCTACACAAGAAAAAATACTTACAACCAGGTCAAAAACTTAAGTTGTACGTTGACGTAACGAAGGTAAGTGTATGAACCCATCAAGCAACCCACTTGTGATGCTGTTGGACATTTTTCGTTCTCCAACATCTTGCTTTCTAGCACTTTACCAACGCGGCGGATGGGGATGGCAACCGTTCATCTTCTTGATGCTTAGTCCGTTTTTATTCTGGGGCGCTTACTTTTCGAATGTCGATTTCACGTGGCTCAGTGACCAACTTGCCGAGCAGTTTCAGCAAATCGACCCAAAGCAGATTGAGCTATTAGAGCCAAACACGCTAATGGCCAGTGCGATCATCAATGATGTATTCAACCGCTTTGCCACCTTACTGTTGCTTGCGTTTTGGTTCTTTCTTGCAACGAAGGCAAGCAAGCAACAATATGGTTACTGGAAGTGGTTTGCCGCGTCGTGTGCAATCTTATTCCCAGCAGTACTAGGCGATATAGCAAGCTACGCGAGCCTATTGCTCAAGCATGGCCAGGTGATGACTTACGCAGCAGATTTAAACAGCCTCAATGGTCTATTAAAACTGCCACTCACCAACGAGTGGTCGCATTTTGCCAGCTCACTACCACTACTGCTGCCTTGGTACATTGTACTGGGCTACGGTGTTGTGCTTACTTGGACTGAGTTTGAACGTGGGCAAGCCTTGGTGATTGCAAGCCTGCCATGGGTATTCTTCTACGTTATTTGGGCGCTTTATATTGTAGTGACCTAAGCTAGTCATCTAACGTAAATGACAGTAACAATGGGTTATGATCGGAAGCGTCGCTCTGCGGCGCTTTCGCGTATTTGAGGGTCAGTCCTCGGTAAAATACATGATCCAGCGGTAATCCCGTTATAAATTGGACTCGATGATCAGGCGAGAACGTCACTTCTTGCAAGTCCGCGGCTTTTAAGGCCTGTCGCATCGCATTAACGCGAGATTCACTCCAACTATTGAAGTCTCCAGCGAATAGGATCGGCCCTGTATGATGCTTTAAAAGCATTTCAAGAGCCGTTAACTGAGAGACATACTCTTGCGTGCCAACCGTGAAGTTAATCGCATGTACATTCACCACAGCGAGCCTCTCGCCATTGCTTAAGTGATACTGACTGTATAGTGCAGACTTGGGTAAACGCAGCCAAGGCTCTTTAGACGTATAAGCACAGGCTTTTTCTGGTTGCCCTTGAGCGATACTAATCACACCGGCACCGCTGCCCAATGCCTTAAAGGCACTCACTTGATTGCTGACCCAGTTGCCATCCACCAACCATTGCTTAAAAGATGGTGTCATGCTGGCCTCTTGCAATAACAGCAGTTGTTTCTCAGCAGAGAATTCATTGAGTGCGCTTTGCCAATTAGTTCGGTTCTGTTTGTAGATATTCCAGACAAGTACATTGATTTCACCGCCCTGATCCAGAGCTTTTGAGCCGCTAAATTCGATGCACCTAATATCCTGCGTCAGCTCTGAACCTGTTTGAGTAATGATTTGCGGCTGATCTGGTACGGTGAAAATAACCTGGAAGCCGACCAATACCGCCATAATAAGAAAAGCTAACGCCAGAAAAAAACGCTTAAACATACGACAAACCTGAATATACGCACCCTAAAACTGGAACAACCAACCTCGGGTTATTTGATTTCACTGAAAGTAAAAAACAAAAAAGGAGCCACTTGGCTCCCTTTTAGCATAATAAATACGAGACAGGTAACAAGAAACCTTAGATCGCGTCTTCGTCTTCTTCACCAGTACGGATACGAACCACACGCTCAACATCAGTAACAAAGATTTTACCATCACCAATTTTGCCGGTTTGCGCGGTTTCAATGATCGTCTCTACGCATTTATCAGCCACATCTTCCGTTACAACGATTTCGAGCTTCACTTTAGGCAGAAAGTCCACCATGTACTCTGCACCACGGTAAAGCTCGGTGTGACCTTTTTGGCGACCAAAGCCTTTCACTTCAGAGACGGTCATCCCTGTAATGCCAACTTCAGCTAGCGCTTCTCGAACATCATCCAATTTAAATGGCTTGATAATCGCTTCAATTTTTTTCATGTTCATCCCTTAAGCTTCAATCGATTGCGCTTATTATCGTTTAGCGTTTCGCAACATTCAATGTTTGTCTCTGATCCACCAGCGAAAATCCAGATTGAGCAAATTAACATGGCGAATATCGTGAGTTGATAAAACCCCAATGAGGACAGCTCAATGCCCAATCGTCCAAGCTTTTTCAGACTCGCGTTTACTTCAAACTTGCGTAGTAAGCCGCTAGATTTGCGATATCTTCATCAGACAACAGTGAAGCTTGAGCTTGCATAACAGCAGCAAGACCACCTGTTCGCTCTTTGTTTTTATAGGCTTTAATTGAGCTGATAATGTATTGCTCGTTTTGCCCTTTCAGGTTTGGGTAACCCGGAATGACAGCAATGCCGTCGGCGCCATGACACGCAGCGCATACTCCTGCCTTTGCTTGACCTGCTGTGGCATCTCCCGCTGCTAGAGCCTGCCCACTGAACATGGTTAGCGCCACCATTGCGCCCATGATTGTTTTCTTCATTGCTTCACCTAATCAATTATTATTTAAGGATTTTTATATTTTATAATCGACATTGTGGCATGAATTTTCATTACCTGCGCCAAATAAGTTCACAATCTTGACCATTAAACGCCTGATCAACGAACAGATCTGCCACAGCAACGACTCGGTCTTGATACATCAAAATCGGAATTTGACGACGCAGCCAGCTTGGCACATTGTATTCTTGGAATAATTTCTTCAGTTTTCGACTGTGATTACGCGTGGTTGGATGCGCTGATAAGCCTTCCGGATTGAAGGTCACGCGAAGCAATTCTGGCTGACTCGGAAGCGCAATCGTTGCGTTACTAGAACTCGTCGTTAAGGTCAGTTCCCCTAGCCGCTCTGGAAGCGATAAAACGGTATCGACTTGAATCGTACTTTGCCACTCAGTGACGTCAGCGATTTCTGTTACCCAGTAGAGACGATTTCGAAAACGGCGCACTTCACCTTGTTTAAGTTGTAGTTTGGGGTTGGCATCTTGCTGAGCTAATGCGACTTCATTCCAGATAAGATTGAGTTGTACCTGAGTCGGCATACTAGTATTAAGCTTAGCCAGCCACATACGAATCAAGCGCGCACGCGCTAATTCACTGTGCTTAGCTAGTTCTTCAATACTTAAACTTAGATCCGTTTGTAAAGCGTGTTCAAACACCGCGCTCAATAGTTCATCCAATAGCGCTTCTTGTTGAGCACATAAGCTTGCACTGCGCTGAACCGCTTGATGGATACTCGGCCAGCGACCAGACAATTCAGGAATAACACAATGACGAAGAAAGTTACGATCATAACGGGTATCTTGGTTGCTTTCGTCTTCCACCCACTCCAAGCCTAATTTAGTAGCCGCGTCTTCGATGCTCTTCCGCTTGATAGTAAGCAATGGTCGAACTAGGGATCCACTAGAAAACGGCATACTCTCCGCCATCGAAGATAACCCTTTTGGCCCACTGCCACGCTTAAGAGCGAGAAGAAAGGTCTCTATTTGGTCGTCGGCATGTTGACCAGTCAGAAGTATATCGCCGTCTTGAATGTACTTAGTTAAGGCTTGATAGCGAGCTTCACGAGCAAGAAGTTCAATACTTTCACCATTGCTGATGTCTAAGCTCACTCGCTCAATCGAGCATGATATCCCCACTTGTTTTGCCCAAAGTAAGCATTTATCGGCCCAATCATCGGCATTCGAGCTCAAACCATGGTGCACATACACAGCGTGACACTCTATCGAATGCGCTTGTTGATAGCGACTGAGTAATTCGAGTAAAAGACGTGAATCCACTCCTCCGCTAAACGCCAAGACAACCTTAGTGCCTGATTGATAGTAGCGGCCGAGAACTTGAGCAAAATGCGGGTAAAGCGATTCCATAAGCGATCCGATAGGTACAAAAAAGGGCTGGACTCTCATCCAACCCTTTCTATTTTAACTGTTATCACTTGAGATATCAGCTAACGCTTAATAGCAATCACCGAAATTAACAGTAACCGTAGCTCATTAGGCGCTGGTAACGACGTTCACGTAGCGTCTCTTCATCCAATTGCTCTAGATCTTCTAGTTGACGAAGTAGTGTCGCTTTCATATTCGCTGCCATTTGAACATGATCGCGATGAGCGCCGCCTAGTGGCTCTTCAATGATTTCGTCGATCAGTTCAAGCTCTTTAAGACGAGGAGCAGTTAGACCCATCGCTTCTGCCGCTTGCGGCGCTTTGTCAGAATCACGCCATAGGATTGAAGCACAACCTTCAGGAGAGATTACTGAGTATGTAGAGTACTGAAGCATGTTCACGTAGTCGCCTACACCAATTGCTAGTGCGCCGCCTGAACCACCTTCACCAACAACGTTACAGATTACTGGCACTTTAAGACCAGACATCACTTTTAGGTTTTTCGCGATAGCTTCAGATTGACCACGCTCTTCTGCGCCCACACCTGGGTACGCGCCAGCCGTATCGATAAATGTGATGATCGGCATGTTGAAACGCTCAGCCATTTCCATCAAACGTAGCGCTTTACGGTAGCCTTCTGGTTTTGGCATACCAAAGTTACGTTTCACTTTTTCTTTGGTTTCACGACCTTTTTGATGACCAATAATCATCACAGGGCGGCCTTCAAGGCGAGCCATGCCACCCACAATCGCTTTGTCGTCTGCAAACGCGCGGTCACCCGCTAATTCATCAAACTCCTCAAAAGCGTGTTGGATGTAATCCAGCGTGTAAGGACGTAGTGGGTGACGAGCCAGTTGAGCTGTTTCCCATGCGCCTAGGTCGCTGAAGGTTTTTTTCTTCAGCTCTAAGCTTTTCTTCTCAAGCTGTTCGATTTCTTTATCCAGGTCAATCGCAGAATCACCACCGTGACGAGAGACATCACGTAGTGCTTCAATTTTCGCTTCTAGTTCTGCAATTGGCTTTTCAAATTCAAGAAAGTTTAGGCTCATCTATGAATCCTTGTTTACTCAGCGTCTAACATATTGCGCTGAATTTTTAGTTAAATTCGAGTTCTACCTGGCTTTTGCCAAGTAACTGTTTTAAATCGTCGAGTAATGTATCACTTGGCGTTACTCGCCACTCGGTGCCCAATGTTAACCGCGCTCTGGCGTCGGCACGCTGGTAGTATACATTGACGGGTACGGTTCCGGCTTTGTGCGATTCTAAAATACGGCTGAACTGCTCAAAAAACTGATCGTTGATCTGAGTTGCATCTATCGATACCGACAAACCACGAGCGTATTTCTCGCGCGCACTGCCGAGATCCATAACTTCACGCGCCGACATTTTAAGGCCACCGTTGAAGTCATCAAAGCTGACCTGTCCAGAAACGACCAAAATTCTGTCTTTTTCGAGAAGTTCAGCGTATCGATCCAGTGCATCTGAGAACAACATCACTTCCATGCGACCACTTCGGTCATCCAGTGTCATAATGCCAATTCGTGTACCACGCTTAGTCGTCATTACGCGAGCGGCAATAACCAAACCAGCCACCGTGACAGATTGGTCGCGACGCGTAGGCGTTGCGTCTTTTAGTCGACAACTGGTGTATTTGTTTAGTTCCTTTACGTAGGCGTTAATTGGGTGCCCTGTCAAATATAGACCTAGGGTATCACGCTCGCCCTCTAACCACACTTTTTCTGGCCAAGGCGGAACCTGCGTATACTTATGCTCTACTTCTTCAGGCGCATCCGTTAACACACCAAACATATCCGTTTGACCAAACGCCTCAGCTTGGTGATGTTGACTTGCTGCTTTTACCGCATCATTGAGTGACGCCATCATCGCCGCACGGTGTGGGCCCAGTCGATCCAACGCGCCCGCGTAAATCAGCTTCTCTATCACTCGTTTATTGACGCGTTTTAGATCAACTCGAGCACAGAAATCAAATAGGTCTTTAAAGTGACCACCTTTATTTCTCGCCTCAAGAATCGCATCGATAGGGCCTTCACCTACCCCTTTTATCGCACCAATACCGTAAACAATTGCGCCATTTTCATCAACATTAAAGCGATATAGGCCAGAGTTGATGTCTGGTGGCAGCACGGTGAGCTTCATACGGAAACACTCATCGACCAAGCCAACGACTTTTTCCGTGTTATCCATATCAGCTGTCATTACCGCGGCCATAAATTCGGCAGGATAATGGGTTTTCAGCCAAAGAGTCTGATAAGAAACCAATGCATAAGCAGCAGAGTGCGATTTGTTAAAACCATAACCAGCGAACTTCTCTACCAAGTCGAAGATTTTCATCGCCAACTCGCCATCGATACCGTTCTTTATCGCACCTTCTTCAAAGATAGCACGTTGTTTTGCCATCTCTTCTGGCTTTTTCTTACCCATTGCACGACGGAGCATGTCCGCACCACCTAGCGTGTAACCCGCTAAGATCTGCGCAATCTGCATTACCTGCTCTTGGTACAGGATGATGCCGTAGGTTGGATCAAGCGTCTCTTTTAGCGACTCGTGTTGCCACTTTTCATCTGGATAAGAGATCGCTTCTCGACCATGTTTACGGTCGATAAAGTTATCTACCATACCCGATTGCAAAGGGCCCGGACGGAAGAGTGCTACCAATGCGATAATGTCTTCGAAACAGTCTGGCTGAAGTCGCTTGATCAGCTCTTTCATGCCTCGAGATTCAAGCTGGAATACTGCTGTCGTTTCAGAGTTTTGCAACAAACGGAAAGAGGCAGGGTCTTCTAACGGTATGGATTCAATTTGAACCGGTTCTTTACCTTCTCGCTCTAGACGTGGGTTAATCAGCCCTAACGCCCAGTCAATAATGGTTAAGGTACGTAAACCCAAGAAGTCAAACTTAACTAGGCCAGCGGTCTCAACATCGTTTTTATCAAATTGAGTAACCGGGAAGTGACCTTCAGCGTCTGCATAAATTGGCGCAAAATCGGTAATTGTTGTAGGTGAAATTACAACACCACCAGCGTGTTTACCGGCGTTTCGCGTACAGCCTTCCAAAATATGACACATGTCGATGAGTTCTTTAACTTCCTCATCGGCCTCATACAATTCAGGTAGTGCAGGTTCAGCTTTAAACGCCTTATCTAGCGTCATGCCTGGATCGGGCGGGATCAGCTTTGAAATACGATCAACAAAACCAAATGGATGACCCAATACGCGGCCAACGTCACGGATTACCGCTTTTGCCGCCATGGTACCAAACGTGATGATCTGAGACACCGCGTCACGACCGTACATTTCCGCAACGTGGTCAATAACTTGGTCACGTTTATCCATACAGAAGTCGACGTCGAAATCGGGCATCGAAACACGTTCTGGGTTCAAGAAACGTTCGAACAGCAAGTCGTATTCTAGTGGATCCAGATCGGTGATTTTTAGTGCGTAAGCCACCAAAGAGCCGGCACCTGAACCACGTCCAGGACCTACAGGAATTCCATTATCTTTTGACCACTGGATGAATTCCATTACGATCAAGAAGTAACCAGGGAATCCCATTTGGTTGATAACATCTAGCTCTATCTGAAGACGTTCATCATATTCAGGGCGGCGACGTTTCCTCTCTTCCTCATCTGGAAATAGGAACTCTAAACGCTCTTCCAAGCCCTCTCGGGATTTCATGACTAAGAACTCAGTCTCTTTCATCCCTTCAGTTGGGAAGGCTGGTAGGAAGTACTCCCCTAAGCGCACAGTCACGTTACAACGCTTCGCTATCTCGACACTGTTTTCTAACGCTTCAGGAATATCAGCAAACAACTCGCACATTTCTTCTTCTGTACGAAGATATTGCTGCGGACTGTAGTTTTTTGGCCTGCGCGGATCTTCTAATGTGTAACCATCGTGAATCGCTACGCGTATTTCATGAGCATCAAATAGGTCAGGACTCAGGAATACAACTTCATTGGTCGCCACTACTGGCAAGTCTTGCTGCTCTGCCAATTCAACTGCAAAGTGAAGATAAGTTTCTTCATCTGGACGACCGGTACGAAGTAACTCAAGATAAAAGCGATCTGGAAAATGCTGTTTATAAAAATCAACACACCCTTGCACTATTTGACGGTTGCCTTTCAAAAGGCCGCGACCAATTTCCCCGCTTTTACCGCCGGATAATACAATCAGGCCTTCAGACATTTCAGCCAACCAGGCTTTATCAATCACAGGGTGGTGTTGAACATGTCCACGTAAGTACGCTTTTGATATCAATAACGTCAGGTTCTTATAACCCACATTATCCGCCGCAAGCAAAGTCACTTGAGTCAGCTCTTCACCAAACTCGTCCGACTGCATTTTAAAGTCAGCACCAATGATCGGTTTAACACCACTGCCATGCGCTGTACCGTAAAACTTCACCAAACCACATAGGTTGGTAAAGTCGGTCAACGCCATTGCGGGCATACCGAGCTCAGCAACTTTCTTTACGATTGGCGGAACTTTGTTGAGGCCATCCACCATCGAGAAGTCACTATGAACACGCAGGTGGATGAATTTGGGATCTGACATTAACAGGTACCGTGTAACTCTATTTTGTTGGGGATTCTAACCTAAAGAGGTTGGGTTTATAACACCAATTAGATCGTTTGATTATTCTATGCCTAACGCTTTTTTTACTGGCTTGAAACTCTTGCGGTGTTCACTGATCACTCCGTGTTGCTCAATCGCTTCAAAGTGCGCTTTAGTTGGGTAACCTTTGTGCTTCGCGAAGCCAAATTGTGGATGAAGTTTATCCAACTCTTCCATCTCTTGGTCACGCACGACTTTGGCAATAATTGAAGCCGCACTGATTTCGGCAACACGTAGATCGCCTTTTACTACAGCTTGAGCATCCATTGGCAACTCCGGACAACGGTTACCATCAATCAACACCAAATCAGGTTGAACCTGTAACCCCGCCACTGCACGCTGCATCGCAACCATAGTCGCCTGCAAAATATTCAGTTGATCGATTTCTTCAGGAGAACAACGCCCGACCGCCCACGCCAATGCTTTTTCTTTGATTTCAGGAAGCAGCGCCATGCGTTTCTTTTCGGTCAATTTTTTCGAATCGTTCAACCCTTCAATAGGATTGTTAGGATCAAGGATAACCGCAGCGGTGACGACGTCTCCCACCAAAGGGCCACGTCCGACCTCGTCGACTCCGGCCACAAGCTGGTAACCTTGCGGATATTCAAACGGAGGGAGTTCAACTTTGGTTTTGGTCGCTTTTGGTTTAACAGCCATGATAAATCTCTATTTTTCAATCAGTTTTAGAACCGCGTTTGCGGCTTGTTGGTCCGCATCTTTACGAATCCAATGATGCATTTCCGTAAACTTATCTAACATCAGTTTATTGTCGCTTTCCAATAAGCGAGAAACCTCAGTAAACAAATTGTCTGGTGTGCACTCATCTTGTAGATATTCTTTGACGAGCTCATCATCCGCTAAGATATTCGGCAATGACACATACTTCGTTTTCAATAGACGTTTAGCTAAGAAAGCAGTAAATGCATTCACACGATAACCCACCACCATTGGACGCTTGAGAAGCATACACTCCAACGCTACGGTACCAGAGGCCAGCATCACGGCATCGGATGCGGTGATGACGTTGCGTGCGGTGTCATCAACTAACTTGAAGTCCAACTCTGGTGCGAGTTCTTTCCAGGCTTGTTCAAACTGCTCACGGCGTTTTTGATTAACAAGCGCGACAACAAACCCCAGTTCTGGAAATTTTTTATGGAGTAACTTGCAGGTTTCAATAAATGGCTCAGAGAGCATTTTTAACTCGCTACCACGACTGCCTGGCAGGACAGCAAGCCACTTTTTATCTTGTTCTAAACCAAGCAACTCACGTGCAGGCGCTTGTTCTGATTCTAGTGGGATGGAATCAGCCAAGGTATGACCAATGAACTCGCAAGGTACATTAAATTTGTCGTAGAACGCTTTCTCAAACGGAAGAAATGCTAGCACCAAGTTCGTTGCCGCTTCTATTTTAAAGATGCGCTTCTGACGCCAAGCCCAAACAGACGGACTCACGTAATGAACGGTTTTAATGCCCGCTTGCTTGAGGTCAAGCTCTAGGCGTAAGTTGAAGTCAGGAGCATCGATCCCGATGAAAACATCAGGCGGATTCTGAGTAAAATACTGAACGAGCTCAGCTTTCACTTTAAGAAGTCTCGGTAAGCGGCCTAAAACCTCGACTAACCCCATCACCGCAAGCTCTTCCATATCAAACAGAGACTCGCAACCTTGGGCTATCATTTTCGGACCGCCAATGCCTACGAACTCTGCGTCTGGATATTGCTGCTTTACTGCTTTGATAAAGCCTTCACCTAGCGTATCGCCAGACAATTCTCCGGCAATGATGCCAATACGTAATGGTCTTTCCATATCTACTTCGCTATTTTTCCTGTGCGCTATGGATAACGGTTTGCCTT
Source organism: Vibrio sp. 1CM7H (assembly GCF_023161645.1). NCBI lineage: Bacteria > Pseudomonadati > Pseudomonadota > Gammaproteobacteria > Vibrionales > Vibrionaceae > Vibrio > Vibrio sp. 1CM7H. The sequence continues at coordinate 360,530 of NZ_JALNTV010000003.1, read as the reverse complement.
ATCCATAAAACACAAAAAGATCGTAACCTCAAATTCGGTCACGATCTTTTTATTTATTGGTTCATTCGCCAATTAACGAATAATGCCACGTTCCGTCGTTTCCAGAATATCTGAGAAACGCTTCACAGCCGGCCACTCTTGAGCCATTTCAGCCAGAATAGGCTTCACTTCTTCTAGCGTCTTACCTGAACGATAGATTTCTTTATACGCTTTTTGCAGCGCACGAATCTCTGGTTTCTCAAAGCCGTTACGCTTCAAGCCAACAAGGTTCAAGCCGAAAGGAGTCGCGTGGTTGCCTTGCGCGAGTACGTAAGCAGGGACATCTTGCACCACTGCTGAGCAGCCGCCAATGTACGCGTAAGCGCCCACTGTACAAAACGGGTGAATCGCAGACAGTGCCATCACACCAGCATAATCATCAACAGTAACGTGACCACCAAGAATCGAGTTATTACCGATATGAGTGTGGTTACCAATAACAACATCATGCGCAACGTGTGCATTCACACACAATAAGTTATCATCACCAATGATCGTGGTTGCTTTGTCCTGCACTGTGCCGCGGTGAACTTGGACCGCTTCACGAATGACGTTACGATCACCGATAACCACAGTTGTGTCTTCACCACCGTATTTTTTGTCTTGGTTTTCTTCGCCAATGACAGCATGCGGGAAAATACGGTTATCTTTGCCAATAGTCGTGTGACCTTTGATCACAACGTGAGACATCACATCTGTGCCTTCACCAATTTCAACCGTAGAGGTGATGTACGTAAAAGGACCTACTGTTACGTTAGCACCAATTTTGGCGCCCTCTTCTACCACCGCTGCCGGGTGGATTTTAGCGGTTTCATGAATCATATTAAAACTCTCGACGAGCACACTTCAGTTCTGCAGAACATACCACTTCGCCGTCAACTTTTGCTACACCGCTAAATGCAGCAATGCCGCGACGTTCTTTCAGAAATTCTACCTCAACAACCAATTGGTCGCCCGGAACCACTGGTTTACGGAATTTCGCGCCGTCTACGCTTGCAAAGTAGTACAGTTCATTTTCTGTTGGTGCACCAAATGATTTAAATGCAAGTAAGCCTGTTGCCTGAGCCATTGCTTCTAAAATCAAAACACCTGGGAATACTGGTAGTTGAGGAAAGTGACCTGTGAACTGAGGTTCGTTAACCGACACGTTTTTAATCGCGTGAAGGTACTTCTCTTCTTGGAAGTCTATCACTCGGTCGATCAATAAGAATGGGTAGCGATGAGGTAGTAGCTCTTGAATTTCAGAGATGTTCATCGTTTTCTTTTCAGTAGTCAAAGTCGTCTTCCTATATCAATTTTTTGCCGCCAAGATGGCAAACGTGGCAACAGGTCGTAAAGCCGAATCGCTTTGCAATATACTAGCAAAATACGCACCATCTTGGAGTTAAATCTACTTAGAGCGCGTCATTATAGAAGAAAAAGACCCGCATTTCGCGAGTCTTCGTACAGAATATGGAACTAGAGCCTGTTAGCTTTCACGTTAAATACAGAGCGAAAGATAACTTGTTCTAAATTTCTTCTTTCTGTTCCAGCTGTTTTTCAACCGCTTTTAGGCGCTTATTCATCTCATCAATACGGTGAACTCGAGTTGCAGTTTTACGCCACTCTCTGTTCGTTTGTAGTGGAATACCTGATGAGTAAAGGCCTTTTTCTTCGATACTGCGCATTACCATGCCCATACCTGTAATCGCCACACCATCTGCGATAGTGATATGGCCATTCAGAACAGACGCGCCGCCAATCTGGCAGTACTTACCAATTTTTGTACTGCCCGCGACAATAGTACCACCAGGCATCACGGTACCATATCCGATCTGCACGTTGTGCGCGATTTGAAGTTGGTTATCCAGAATGACATTGTCTTCAATGATAGTATCTTCGAGTGCACCGCGGTCAATCGTAGTACAAGCACCAATCTCAACGCGGTTACCGATACGCACTGAACCAAGCTGAGGAATTTTAATCCACTCGCCTTTGTCATTCGCATAACCGAAGCCATCAGAGCCAATGACGGTGCCCGATTGAACAAGACAGTCATCACCCAATGACACTTCATGATAGATAGTGACATTAGCCCAAAGCTTGGTGTTATTCCCTAGCTTGGCGTTCTTACCGATAAAACAACCAGCGCCAACGCTTACGTTGTCGCCGAGTTCCACGCCCGTTTCAATCACGGCGTTAGCGCCGATTGTAACGTTCTCACCCATCTTAACGTCAGCGGCAATCACAGCACTTGGTGCAATATCGTCTGCCGGTTTTGGTGTGGTATCCATCGCTTGGACCACACGAGCAAATGCGACATAAGGGTCCGAAACCACTAGCGCGTTTCCAACGCATTGCTCTTTATGCTCAGCCTTTACCATAACAACGGTAGCTTGGCACTCAGAAAGGTGTTTTGCGTATTTTGGGTTAGACAAGAAGGTTACATCACCTTCTTGTGCTTTATCCATTGGGGCAACACGGCTTACAACGAGAGACTCGTCACCAAACAGCTCACCCCCGGTAATTGTCGCCAATTCGGCTAATGTTAATGTCTTCATAACTTCTTATTTTAGAGCTTTAATTACGTCTTCAGAGATATTGTATTCTGGCTTGCCGTACTGCAAAGCAGAGATATCAATCACAAGATCGTAACCATTTTTGTCTGCGACTTTCTTAACTGCATCTTGAATCGTTTTGAAAAGCTTCGCTTTTTCTTCAGCTTCACGACGCGAACTTGCTTTTTCAAGTGCTTGTGCTTTCACTTTGTACTCGCTGTCTAGCTTCGCGATATCGATACGTAGCTTTTCAACTTCGTCTTGACCCAAAAGCTCGCCGTCACGTTGTAGCTTCTCAATCTTTGTTTTAGCTTGTGCTTGGATTGACTTCAGTTCATCAGCTTTGCTTTTGAAGTCTTTCTGCATTTTTTGTAGTACAACTTCACGTTGAGGAAGAGCTTGGAAAACTTGAGCTGTATTTACATAAGCAATTTTCTGTGCAGCTTCTGCCGCATTTGCAAACATTGAAGAGCTCAGTACAAGAAGGCCAATCCCAGCCGCTTTGATCATTTTATTCAAAATATTTTCCTCTTTAGAAAGTTCTACCGATAGTGAATGTGAAGAACTCTTCATCATCGCCATCAAATTTCTTAATTGGTTTCGCTAGTGAGAATACTAGTGGCCCCATTGGAGACATCCACTGCAACGCCGCACCGTAAGAAGAGCGGTAGTTGGTTGGATCTGAGTAATCGTAGTAGTAGTTAGCACCCGAAATGTTGCTATTTTCTCGATAATCAAACTCGGTATCCCAAACACTTGCCATATCAAAGAAGATACTGGTACGAATTTGGTTTTGTACTTCCTCTGATGCGAACGGCGTTGGAACGATCAACTCAATACTTGCTAATGCGACTGCGTTACCACCCACTGAATCATCTGTCGCAATATCTGTACCATTGTTAGAGCCGGATGTATCGCGGTAAACCGCTTTAGGGCCAACAGAGTTTGAGCCAAAGCCACGAAGCGATGTAAAGCCACCTGCGTAGTAGTTTTCGTAGAATGGGAACAAGTTATCGTTACCATCCGTTTGACCGTAACCATTACCGTAACCCAAGCGGCCACGGAACAAGAGGGTAAACTCATGCTTTTTAGTTAATGGTACATACTGGCGAACATCGTACTGCAGTTTAAAGTATTGAACGTCAGAGCCAGGTACGGTCATTTTATAGAATGCACGTTGGTGGTTACCTGCCGTTGGGAAGTAACCACGGTTTAAGTTATTACGTGTCCAAGAGATATTGAAGTCGAAGTCGTTCGTATTCAATGCCCCACTTGAATCTATATTATCTTTTTGCGCTTCTAAGAACTGCTCTACCTGCAAGTAAGGCGATAAGTTACCGATCTTGTTGTGCGTATAACCGACACCGAATTCAAAACGGTTCAACTCATCGAATGGGAAGCCCCACGTTAAGCTCGCGCCATAGCTTTCGTTGGTATAGTCAACGATATTGGCTTCTTTAGCTTCAAATTCGTTATAGAAAACCTTACCACCCAAGCTTACACCGTCTAAGTTCCAGTACGGGTCTCGGTAATCTAGACTGATGTTTTTCTGGTAGTCATTCATCATCGCGTTGATACCAACACGGTTACCGCTACCAATAAAGTTATCTTGTTGCAGGCCAACCTGGAAGCTCACACCCGATTCTGTACCGTAGCCAACACCGAAGTTAACGCTACCAGAGTTCGCTTCTTTGACAGAGTAAACTAGGTCAACTTGATCATCACTACCAGGAACTCGAACCGTCTGTACTTCAACATTTTCAAAGTAGCCCAAACGATTTAGACGAGTTTTACCCGTTTCAATCGATTTCGAGTTCAACCAACTGCCTTCCATCTGACGCATTTCACGACGAAGGACTTCATCTTTGGTTGAGTTGTTACCCGTGAAGCGGATATCACGTACGTAAATACGGTTACCTGGATCGACGTTAACGACCAAAGAAACTTCTTGATTCTCGTCGTCAAACTCAGGAATGGTATTCACTTGTGGATAAGCGTAGCCGGACTCACCAAGCACACGTTTAATACCCTCTTCCATTGAAGTGACCAACGAGCCGTTGTATGTCTCATTGTCTTCAAATGGCACAAGTCTTTCGAACGTCGCTTCCTCACCGATCAAGTCACCACGGAACTTCACGTCCTTAACGGTGTAAACCTCGCCCTCTTCTAGACCAAGAGTAATGTATACCCCTTTCTTGTCAGGAGAGATTGCAACTTGTGTCGAATCAACGTTAAATTTTAAGTAACCACGATCCAGGTAGAATGATTTGAGTGCTTCAATATCACCTGCAAGGACTTGCTTTTGATACTTTTCGTCAGACAGGAAATTCCACCACGGCACATCAACATTCAAGTTAAAACGAGAAAGAAGGTCCTCATCGCTGAAAACTTCATTGCCGATAAAATTGATTTGCTGAATTTTTGCCGACACGCCTTCAGTAAAGACAAACTTTAGGTCAGAACGATTACGTGGCAGTGGAGTCACCACCGCTTTTACTGTGGCGTTGTATTTACCTACGCTGTAATAAAAGTCTTCTAAGCCTTTTTCAATGTTGCTTAGCGTGGTGCGGTCAAGCGCTTCACCTTCACGAACGCCAGATGCGTTCAGGTTTTCCTGTAGCTGCTCGTCTTTGATTGCTTTGTTACCAGAAAATGAGATGCTGGCAATAGTAGGACGCTCTTTGACTTGAACCATCAGAACGCCGCCGTCACGTAACACTTTCACATCTTCAAAGTTACCAGATGCATACAGTGCACGGATAATCTCTGCAACATCGCCTTGGCCAATGGTATCACCGACACGTACAGGCATTTTCAACAACGCAGCACCCAGTGCTACACGCTGCAATCCATCGATTTCAATATCTTGAACTACGAAGTTCTCTGCTCCATTTGCAGATACACTGGTCGCCAGTAAACTTGCAAATAGAATTCGCTTAATCGCCATACTTGTTCTAATTATTCCTTGCTACTGCTTTTGTCTCTGAACTATCTATCACAGACGAGTAAAATCATTAAATAGCGCTAACGCCATGAGCGAGAAGATGATCGCACCACCAATTCTAAAGCCCATTTCCTGCACTCTCTCAGGAACGGGACGTCGAATGACTGCTTCAATTGCAAAAAACAACAAATGACCGCCATCCAACATTGGTAAAGGAACGAGATTAATAATACCTAGGTTAACACTAATTAGAGCGAGAAAACCTAAAAAGTAGACCAAGCCATAATCAGCCGTCGCACCTGCGCCTTTGGCTATTGATATTGGACCACTCAGATTATTCAGACCAACGTCACCAACAATCAGTTTCTTAAGCATGCTGATTGTCAAGCCAATGACTTGGCCGGTTTTGTCTACCGCCTTACCTACTGACTCGAATACACCAAACTGAAGGTCGAAGCGATAACTTTCTGGCCATTCTGCGACTTTAGGTGCAATACCTGCAAAACCAACGACTTCTTTGTTAGCTAGCTCACGGCTACCAGGCGTCAGCGTTAATGTTTGCTCATAGCCCTGACGCAATACCGTTAATTCAATCGGTGTATCAGGATTAGAGCGAACCGCTTCAACAACTTGCTTCCACTCCGTGATGCGTTGTTCACCAATAGCGACAATCTCATCACCTGGAAGCACACCTGCTTTTTCCGCCGCTCCACCTTGCGAAACCTGTTCGATAACGCGATACACCTCCGGTGTATACGGCGCAAAACCTAATGACTGCATCGCAGACTGAGTTTCAGGGTCGAACTCCCATTCGCGCAGATCGAGCGTTTTCGTTACTTCTGAACCAACTTCATTCGCTGACGTCAGTGTTACTGTCATCAAATCATCGCCAATATGAGAAATCAATCCCATATTTACCGATTCCCAATCCGGAGTTTTGATACCAGATATCGATTTAAGTTCCATTCCAGATTCAATTCCGGCTTCTGCGACGATCGAATTGGGCGTAACTTCACCAATTACTGGCTTAACTGCTGGGATACCAATAAGAAATACGAGCCAATAGGCGAAGATTGCGAAAAGGAAGTTAAAGATAGGGCCTGCCGCAACAATAGAGGTTCGCTTCCATAGCGGCTTCTTATCAAACGCTAAGTGCTTCTCATGTTCTGGCACCTCATCAACACGGCTATCAACCATTTTTACATAGCCGCCGAGAGGGATCATTGAGATGCTGTACTCCGTTCCGTCTTTGCCTACCTTACTCCAGATAGACTTACCGAAACCGATTGAAAACTTTTCAACTTTCACGCCGCAACGGCGAGCAACCCAAAAGTGCCCAAACTCGTGCACAGCGACAAGAATGCCCAGTGCGACGATAAAAGAAATGAGATTCCACAATATACCAGTCATCAGATACGCTCGCGTATGGTTTCTAGGGCAATAGTTCGTGCCATTCTATCTAGCTCTAACAAGCTTTCCAAGCTATTCGCATTCTCAGCTTTGCAGCTTGCATTGATTTTATTCAACACAGACTCATTGATGCGAGCGATATCCGTAAAACCTAGGCTGTTATTTAAAAATGCATCAACAGCGACTTCATTCGCTGCATTCAGTGCCGTTGTTGCATGTTGACCTTCATAACAAGCGTCAATTGCTAGTTTTAAACATGGGTAACGAGCAAAATCAGGTTGCAAAAACGTCAATTCGCCAATTTTCGTGAAGTCTAGTGGCTTAACTCCAGCTTCAACTCTTGATGGGTATGACATAGTCAGTGCAATAGGGGTCGCCATATCCGGCTCACCCATTTGTGCCAAAACCGAACCATCGCGGTATTGAACCATTGAATGAATAACAGACTGCGGATGAATAATAACCTTTAGCTGCTCGCGAGCCGCATTAAACAACCATTTAGCTTCGATATACTCTAAGCCTTTGTTCATCATCGTGGCTGAGTCAACGGAAATCTTTGGTCCCATCGACCAGTTCGGATGGGCGATCGCCTGCTCAGGAGTCACCTTTTCCAGTTCTGCGGTATCAGTGTAACGGAAAGGACCACCAGAACCAGTCAGCAAAATATGAGAAATGCCATGTTCTTGTAAATTACAACGACCTAAATTGGTTTGTACTTGTTGTGGTAAGCACTGGAAAATAGCATTGTGTTCACTATCGACGGGAAGTAGCTCCGCACCAAACTCTTCTACGGCATCAATAAATAACTGGCCTGACATGACCAGTGCTTCTTTATTTGCCAACAATACTCGCTTACCAGCTTTCACAGCAGCCATGGTAGGCAGTAGACCAGCCGCTCCGACAATAGCAGCCATCACACTGTCAACTTCGTCCAATGAAGCAATATGGCATAGAGCATCCACACCACCTAATACTTCGGTGTTTGGAGAAACCAAATGTAACTCAGATTGGAGTTGAACCGCTGCGGCTTTGTCCGCCATGACCGCGTATTTAGGTTGCCACTGACGACATAGCCCGATCATCTTTTCAACGTTGGTGCTTGCCGCTAAGGCAACGACAGAAAACAGCTCTGGGTTTTGTTCGACCACTTTAAGCGTGCTTGCACCAATGGATCCAGTAGCACCAAGAATCGTTAACTTTTGCATGTTGTAAGACCGTTAGAAAGCTCAGGAGCGACAATGCCGCTCCTGATAAATTAGAATACGTAGTAAAGAAGAGCAAAAACTGGGAATGCTGCGGTTAGGCTGTCAATACGATCGAGCACACCGCCATGTCCTGGGATAATGTTGCTGCTGTCTTTAATGCCTGAGACACGCTTGAACATACTTTCCACCAGATCGCCGAGCACTGATATAACGACAGTAACCAACGTAATCAACACCATATGGACGGGACTGGTGAACTGAATATCGAACCAATCAGCAAATGCCCACGCCACGATCAATGCCGTGATAATGCCGCCAATAAGCCCTTCAATGGTTTTATTCGGACTGACATGTGGCGCCATCTTACGTTTGCCTAAGCTTTTGCCTGCAAAGTAAGCACCGCTATCTGCAGCCCATACCAAGAAACAAACGTATAGCACGAGCTTTGCTCCGTGGTATGGATCTACCGTAATGTCATGAGCTCTAAGAATAACTACACTCCAAAGGAATGGAATTAATGTCAGAAAACCAAACACATGGCGTAAAACAAAATTATTTTGCCAAGATTTCGTCGTTTTGGGATAAGTAATCGCCATTAAGCTAGCAATAATCCACCAAACAAAACCAAGGCCCAGCACAACATAATGAGGCGTTGCTAAATGGTTGAGGCTATGTGCGTCAGGCGAAATATATAGAAAACTAAGTCCGGTAACAATGACTGCCGGAACGAGGGCAGCAAAGCGAGAGTTGCTTCCTGTAAATTGAGTCCACTCCCAAAAACCTAATAGGGTAATTGCAGTTAAAGCGGCAATAAAGCCCATTAGGGGTAATTTAAAAATGCCTAAAATAACCAGGGGAGCTAAAATTAGTGCTGTTATTATTCTCTGTTTCAAACTAACTAGTCCTTATTGAGCTGCCATCAATGCCTTTATTTGTTCACCTGTACAGCCAAAACGACGTTCTCGATTGATAAACCAAGTTACAGCTTCAACTAAGCTGTCTTCGTCGAATTCCGGCCAATACTCGGGTGTAAAGTACATTTCTGCATAAGCCATTTGCCACAACATAAAGTTGCTGATGCGACACTCTCCACTGGTACGAATCAAAAGATCCACTTCAGGTAAGTCTGCCATGGTCAAATGCTCAGTGATTAGCTGCTCATTGATATCCTCTACACGAATCTCACCGTTACGTGCTTTTAACGCTAACGTTTTGGCCGCTTCTGTGATGTCCCACTTACCGCCATAATTGGCTGCAATGTTGATCACCATCCCCGTGTTACCTGCCGTTAGATTTTCAGCTTCTACAATCTTCTTTTGTAGACGCTCACTAAATCGACTGGTATCACCGATCACGCGCAACCGTAAATTATTTTTGTGTAGTTTTTTTACTTCACTAGACAGGACCGTGATAAACAGTTCCATCAAAAGACCCACTTCTTCCTCCGGACGACGCCAGTTTTCACTACTAAAAGCAAATAGCGTCATGGCTTTAATGCCAAGCTTTGAAGCAGCAGCCACGGTCTTACGAACGGCATTAACGCCTTTTTTGTGACCAAATACGCGAGGTTTTCCTTTGGACTTAGCCCAACGGCCATTACCGTCCATAATGATGGCAATATGCTTAGGAAGGGAATCAGAGAAGGCTTGAGAATTTTGCATAGGGAGTTAATTGAGTTCCATCAGTTGGATAGACTAACATAAAAAAACGCTGAGCTGTGAGCACAGCGTTTTCCAACAGTGATGTGTGTGGGAGTATTAAACTTCCATCAACTCTTTTTCTTTTGCAGCAAGAACTTCATCGATCTTCTTAACTGCAACGTCAGTTAGTTTTTGAATTTCGTCTTGTGCTTTACGATCTTCATCTTCAGAGATTTCTTTATCTTTTAGAAGCGCTTTTAGATCGTTGTTTGCGTCACGACGGATGTTACGAACAGCAACACGACCACCTTCAGCTTCACCACGAACAATCTTAACTAGGTCTTTACGACGCTCTTCCGTTAGTGGTGGAAGTGGAACACGGATGATAGTACCAGCAGACATAGGATTTAGACCAAGATCAGACGTCATGATCGCTTTTTCTACTTTCGGAGTCAGCTCTTTATCGAAAACCGTGATTGCAAGTGTACGTGCATCTTCAGCAATAACGTTTGCTACTTGGTTTAGAGGTGTTGCTGCACCGTAGTATTCTACAGAAATACCAGATAGTAGGCTTGGGTGTGCACGACCTGTACGAATTTTAGAAAGGTTGTTCTTAAGCGCTTCAACGCTTTTATCCATGCGCTCTTGCGCGTCTTTTTTGATTTCGTTAATCACAGTTTCACCTTAAAAATGTCATCTTTCCTGAAGAAAGCCTAAAACGGTTGAGCAAAGCAAACGCCACCCTAACGCTTTGGGTGGCACCTTGGGACAAGCTTATTCGTTGATTAGCGTGCCTTCTGCTTCGCCCATAACCACGCGACGTAGTGCGCCTGGCTTGTTCATGTTAAATACGCGGATTGGCATTTTGTGGTCACGAGCTAGCGTAAACGCCGCCAAGTCCATCACTTTCAGCTCTTTATCCAGAACTTCTGCGTAAGATAGCTTATCATACAGCTCTGCGTCTGGGTTTGCTACAGGGTCAGCAGTAAATACACCATCAACTTTCGTCGCTTTTAGTACAACATCCGCTTCGATTTCAATACCACGTAGGCAAGCAGCAGAATCCGTTGTAAAGAACGGGTTACCCGTACCAGCAGAGAAGATGACAACACGGCCTTGGCGAAGCTCACGGATCGCATCAGCCCAATTATAGTCGTCACATACGCCTTTTAGAGGAATGGCAGACATAACGCGCGCATTCACGTATGCACGGTGAAGAGCATCGCGCATCGCTAGGCCATTCATTACTGTAGCAAGCATACCCATGTGGTCACCAACTACGCGGTTCATACCAGCTTCAGCAAGGCCTGCACCACGGAACAAGTTACCGCCACCGATAACTACACCAACCTGAACACCCAGTTCAACCAGTTCTTTAACTTCTTGTGCCATGCGATCAAGGACCGCAGGATCAATACCAAAACCGTCTTCACCTTGAAGAGCTTCACCACTCAGTTTTAATAGAATACGTTGATACGCTGGTTTAGGGTTCGTAGTCATGGAGTTTACCTTCCAAAGAGAGTTGTTGATTAACAGTCATGAATAGACACAAATTCAGTTATGGCTATTCATCACGGCTAATCGTTCACTGCTCATAAAAAGACCGCAGCCAAGGCTACGGTCTAATCTTTATACAGTCTCTAAGGATTAACCTTTTTGAGCTGCAGCAACTTCTTCAGCGAAGCTCATTTCTTCTTTCTTCTCGATACCTTCACCTACTTCTAGGCGAACGAATGTAGAAACTGAAGCGCCTTTTTCTTTCAGCATTTCACCTACAGTTTTCTTAGGTTCCATGATGAAAGCTTGACCTGTTAGAGAGATCTCGCCAGTGAATTTCTTCATGCGGCCAACAACCATCTTCTCAGCGATTTCTGCAGGCTTGCCTTCGTTCATTGCGATTTCAACTTGAACCGCTTTCTCTTTTTCTACTACGTCAGCTGGTACGTCTTCTGGGTTAACGAACTCAGGCTTAGAAGCAGCAACGTGCATTGCAACGTGCTTAAGAGTTTCTGCGTCGCCTTCACCAGCAACAACAACACCGATTTTCTCACCGTGACGGTAAGAAGCAATTGCAGTGCCTTGAACGTATTCTACGCGACGGATAGTGATGTTTTCACCGATTTTAGCTACAAGAGCTACACGTGCGTCTTCGAATTGTGCTTGTAGCTCTTCAACAGTCGCTTTTGAAGCTAGAGCTGCAGCTGCAACTTCTTCTGCGAATGCAGTGAAGTTACCGTCTTTAGCAACGAAGTCAGTTTGGCAGTTAACTTCAAGAAGAACAGCAACGCCGTTTTCTTCTTTGATGATGATTGCGCCTTCAGCTGCAACGTTACCAGCTTTCTTAGCTGCTTTCGCTGCGCCAGATTTACGCATGTTTTCAATTGCTAGTTCGATGTCAGCGTTTGCTTCTACAAGCGCTTTCTTACATTCCATCATGCCAGCGCCAGTACGCTCGCGAAGTTCTTTAACTAGAGCAGCAGTTACAGTTGCCATTCTGTATTCCTCGTTTGATTCGAAATAAGGTAAAAAACAGGGGCCTAACATTGTCGGCCCCCATTGCTAACTATAACTTAGTTTATGCTACACAAAGGTTTCACATAGACCAAGTGTGACACAGAGCCGCTATTATTCAGCTTCTACGAAACCGTCTTTTTCAGCAACTGCAGCTACGTCTTTGTTACGACCTTCAGATACTGCTGAAGCAGCAGCGTTCAGGTATAGCTGTACAGCGCGGATCGCGTCGTCGTTACCTGGGATTACGTAGTCAACGCCGTCTGGGTTAGAGTTAGTATCTACCACAGCGTATACTGGAATACCTAGGTTGTTAGCTTCTTTAATTGCAATGTGTTCGTGATCAGCGTCGATTACGAATAGAGCGTCTGGTAGGCCGCCCATGTCTTTGATACCACCAAGAGATTTCTCTAGCTTCTCCATTTCGCGAGTACGCATTAGAGCTTCTTTCTTAGTTAGTTTGTCAAAAGTACCGTCTTGAGATTGAGTCTCTAGATCTTTTAGACGCTTGATAGACTGACGAACTGTTTTGTAGTTTGTAAGCATACCGCCTAACCAGCGGTTGTTTACGTAAAACTGGTTGCTTGCGATTGCAGCTTCTTTAACAGCTTCAGATGCAGCGCGCTTAGTACCTACGAATAGAACTTTACCTTTCTTCTCGCCAACTTTAGCTAGTTCAGCTAGAGCGTCGTTGAACATTGGTACAGTTTTTTCTAGGTTGATGATATGAACTTTGTTACGAGCGCCAAAGATGAATGGCTTCATTTTTGGGTTCCAGTAACGAGTCTGGTGACCGAAGTGAACACCAGCTTTTAGCATATCGCGCATTGATACAGTTGCCATTTTAAATTCCTCTATGGGGTTAGGCCTCCACATTCCCCATAACTCCGACCAAGCTTCTGCTCAGCACCCCGGAATATGTGACGGAATGTGTGTGATTTAAAGATAAAAGGTTATTCGGATGAAGCTTGCTTCGCCGCTTAGCTTTGCTAAACGAAGAGAACAGTCCTCTATTCCGGCGCGCTTTATACCATATTTTAGCTCACTGTGGCTAGTAAAAATTATTTCTTCACCGTGCCACTTTCTCCTATTTATAAGCAAAACTTTAAACATACGATCGAATTAAGAATGATGCATATTCCTATCTAACTTGGGTTAACGCCCCGATGTCTGATAGAATGCGGCCATTCGCACGTTTACGTGCTTAGGAATAAGTAGAGAAAGCCAATGTCAATCAAGATTAAAACTGCTGAAGAAATAGAACGCATGCGCATTGCGGGCAAGCTGGCCGCAGAGATTCTAGAAATGATCGAACCACACATCAAAGTTGGTGTGACGACAGAAGAGTTGAACAAAATCTGTCATGAGTACGCTCTAGAAAAAGGCGCATACTCTGCTCCGCTTGATTACCATGGTTTCCCTAAGTCGATTTGTACTTCAATCAACCATATCGTATGCCACGGTATTCCAGCAGAAAAAGACGAAATCGGTAGCAACGGTCAAATGAAGCCAGCGGTACTAAAAGATGGCGACATCTTAAACGTTGATATTACCGTAATCGTTCCAAATGATGAGAATGCCGATCTGAGCGTGCGTCCTCAGGGTTACCATGGTGACACTTCTAAGATGTTCCTAGTCGGTGATGTTTCACCTGCAAACAAACGTCTGTGCATGGTAGCTCAAGAAGCACTGTATGTTGGTATGCGTACCGTTAAGCCAGGTTCAACGGTTGGTGACATCGGTACGGCTATCGAGAAATACATCAAAGAGAACAACAAAAACAACCCTCGCAACAAGTTTTCTATTGTGAAAGACTTCTGTGGCCACGGTATCGGCGATGAGTTCCATGAAGAACCACAAGTGGTTCATTACAAGAACAAAGACCGCCGCGTACTAAAAGAAGGCATGTGCTTTACTATTGAGCCGATGATTAACGCAGGTAAATTTGGTTGCTCTGTTGACGCTCAAGACGATTGGACCGTTTACACAGGCGACGGCAAGAACTCTGCGCAATGGGAACATACCATTGTTGTAACAAAAGAAGGTTGTGAAGTACTGACGCTTCGTAGCGACGATACAATTCCTCGCCTAATGAAAAACGCGTAAAGCTGACGACCACTCGTTGTTTACTATATCCCTGCTTCGGCGGGGATATTTTTTATCTGCCACAAATTTGTTAGATTGTAACTAGATTAGCTTGCACGGATGGCAAATATGACACTTCAGTCCCCTCTTACCTTTTCCGATGAACAAATCAATATCGGAGAGCTCAAACAAGAGTTAGAGAAATTTAGCTCCGATCAAAACCAAGAGTTTCTCAATCATCATCCGGTAACAAGCTTGGTTTTAGCCAGGGCAGAATACATGGATCTGCTTCTGAATCGTTTGTGGCAACATTTTGGCTTCAAAGATATTTACAACATTTCCCTAGTTGCCGTGGGTGGCTATGGGCGTGGCGAGCTGCATCCGCTCTCCGATATCGATATTTTGATTCTGTCGAACAATAAGCTGCCGACCGCGCTAGAAGCAAAAATCAGCGAATTCATTACGCTGTTGTGGGATTTAAAACTCGAGGTCGGACACGCTGTTCGCACCGTTAACGAATGTGCGGAAATTGGTAAAGCCGATCTGACCGTCGCGACAAACCTTCAAGAAGCGCGTCTACTGTGTGGCAGCGAGGATACCTTTCAGGCACTGAAGAAAGTCGTATTATCAGACTCCTTTTGGCCAAGTGAAACGTTTTATCGCGCTAAAATTCAAGAGCAGAGAGAACGCCATGCGCGTTACCATGATACAACCTACAACTTAGAACCAGACATTAAGTCGACCCCTGGCGGGCTGCGCGATATTCATACATTAAGCTGGGTCGCCCGACGTCACTTTGGTGCCACGTCATTGCTGGAAATGAGCCGATACGGATTTTTAACTGACGCAGAATACCGAGAATTGGTTGAATGTCAGGACTTCCTTTGGCGAGTGCGTTTTGCTCTGCACATGGAGCTTCGCCGCTATGACAACCGTTTGACCTTTGCCCATCAAGCACAAGTTGCGGAAAATCTAGGCTACGTCGGTGAAGGCAACCGAGGCGTAGAAATGATGATGAAAGAGTTCTACCGCACACTTCGTCGTGTGGCAGAGCTCAATAAAATGCTACTCAAACTTTTTGATCAAGCGATCATTAATGGTGGGGCGACAGAAAGTGCCGAGATTCTCGATGCCGACTTCCAACGTCGTGGCTCTTTGATTGAAGCGCGGAAACCCGCATTGTTTCAAGCTCGCCCAGAAACTATTCTGGATATGTTCTTACATATCGCGAACGACTCAACCATTGAAGGGGTGAGCCCACCAACGCTGCGTCAACTGCGCACCGCTCGCCGTCGACTCAACAAATTTTTGCACACCATTCCTGCTGCGCGTGAAAAATTCATGGCGTTATGTCGTCACCCTAATGCTCTGCATAAAGCATTCAGCCTAATGCACCGATTAGGGGTTATGGCGGCCTATTTACCGCAATGGAGCCAAATAGTTGGTCAAATGCAGTTTGACTTATTCCACGCCTACACGGTTGATGAGCACAGTATTCGCTTACTGAAACACATTAATACCTTCAGTGACCCAGACAATCATGCGAAGCACCCTATTTGTTGTGACGTCTACCCACGGATGCAAAAGAAAGAACTGCTGATTATTGCCGCTATTTTCCACGATATCGGTAAAGGACGTGGCGGCGATCACTCTGTTATAGGCGAAGGTGAGGCTTACGACTTCTGTATTGAGCATGGCTTATCAAAGCCCGAGGCCAAACTTGTCGCTTGGTTGGTAAGGCATCATCTATTAATGTCCGTCACCGCACAGCGCCGAGACATTTATGATCCCGATGTGATTACCGAATTTGCCAAAAAAGTCAGAGACGAAGAATCTCTCGATTATCTTGTGTGCCTGACAGTTGCAGATATTTGTGCAACCAACCCAGAACTTTGGAATGCTTGGAAACGAACCTTACTCGCAGAGCTGTATTACTCTACACAACGTGCTTTACGTAGAGGGTTAGAGAATCCTGTCGATGTGCGTGAGCGAATTCGCCACAACCAACAAATGGCCTCCGCAATGCTACGTAAAGAGGGCTTTGCCGCGCGCGAAATTGAAGTATTGTGGCAGCGCTTTAAAGCTGACTATTTCCTTCGTCATACTCATACGCAAATCGCGTGGCACTGCGAACACTTACTTCGCATGGAAGATCCGACTAAGCCTTTGGTGTTGATCAGTAAAAAAGCCACTCGTGGCGGCACTGAGGTGTTTGTATATACGAAAGACCAGCCAGCTTTATTTGCGACGGTCGTGGCGGAGTTAGATAGGCGTAATTTTAATGTACACGACGCGCAAATCATGACCAGCAAAGATGGGCACGTGATTGATACCTTTATGGTTCTCGATCAACATGGCGAAGCGATTGATGAGTCTCGTCACGCCGCGGTGATTAAACACCTCACCCATGTACTGGAGGCTGGCCGACCAACCAAGATTAAAACGCGCCGTACTCCGAACAAACTTCAGCACTTTAATGTGAAAACCAAAGTCGACTTCTTACCAACCAAAGGTAAAAAACACACTTTAATGGAGTTTGTCGCGCTAGACACACCAGGGCTGTTGGCCAAAGTAGGCCGTACATTTGCTGATTTAAATATCAACCTTCATGGTGCAAAAATCACCACCATTGGTGAGCGAGCAGAAGACTTGTTTATTTTAACCAGTGATGCAGGGGGAAGATTAAGTGAAGAACAACAGGATGAGCTAAGAGAGAGATTGATCGAAAAGTTATCTGATGAGGTCGCTGCTTAGATCAAACCTGCCAATCTTTTCGGTTCAGGGCGAGAGCGATCTTGCCCACAAGTTAAGCATTTTGGCTAAATATCAGCTATCTAGCTCATACATAGGCTGCTACAGTTATATCAATATCAATTCGATGTAATAGAGGTAGCCTATGTATCCCCACCTCACTGGTTTGGGTATTCACGACCCCAAGCAGATTGAACGTTATTCCCTACGCCAAGAAGCACACAAAGACGTACTCAAGATCTATTTCCACAAGCAAAAAGGCGAGCTGTTCGCCAAAAGCGTTAAATTCAAATACCCGCGTCAAATCAAAAATGTTCTTGTGGACAGTGGCAGTCACAAATATAAAGAAGTAACGGAAATCAACCGTAACCTCACATTGGTCATTGATGAACTGAATAAAATCACTAAGCCAACAAAACAACCTGAGGTTGATGTAAAAGAGAAAATTCTCTCAGACCTTCGTCATTTAGAAAAAGTCGTTTCGAGCAAGATCGCAGAGATCGAAGCAGATCTCGAAAAACTAAAGTAAAACGTTAAGTCTTAAATATTAAAAAAGGGTTAGCATTGATGCTAACCCTTTTTATTTGTATTCAATTATCTAGATCTAGCTAAGCCGATTATCGGTTGATCATTGATTCATCCCACTCAAAACGAGTAAACAATTGCTGCCAAGTTTCATCAATATTGGCCGTCATGACAACCTCTTGATCGGTAAATGGGTGGACAAACCGTAACTCTGAAGCGTGCAGTAGCAAGCGGTGAGCATCAAACTCTGTGCGATAAAGCTTGTTGTGCTTTCCATCCCCGTGCGTTGTATCACCCACGATCGGATGGCGTAGATGTGCCATATGACGACGAAGTTGGTGCTTACGCCCCGTTTTAGGTTTCATCTCAACTAAGCAATAACGCGTTGTAGGAAATTTACCCGTCGAATAGGGAACTTCCACTTTAGCCAACGGCTTATATTCCGTCACCGCTTCTTGCGCTTCTTTTTCTTGTGAAGCGAACTTATCCGCAATCTTGTCTAACTCGACTTTGAGCGCGTAATCCAAGACGCCCTCTTCCTCAATCCAACCGCGTACTATTGCGTGGTATGTCTTTTCCATTTTATGTTCAGCAAACATCGGCATGACTTGTGATGCGACTTCACTCGACAACGCAAACACAAGCACACCAGATGTTGGACGATCCAGACGATGCAATGGGAACACATGCTGACCAATTTGGTCACGCAAAGTTTGCATGACAAACTGAGTTTCGTGTTTATCTAACCAACTGCGATGCACTAACATGCCTGCAGGCTTGTTGACCGCTACAAAATATTCATCCTGATAAACGATCTCCAGCTCAACTGGTTCTGAAGATCGCGTTAGTTCTTGTTCTAGCATTCGTTTACTTACACAGTTCGTCAATGGTTCGGATTGTAACGAGCAGCTCGGCGAACTGCGGTTCCTGCTTCCACGCTTCTGAAAAATAGGGCTCGAGAGAAAACCCTCTTGGCAGTGGTTGGTTATTTTTCACTAGTGCGTGCATTCTGGCTATAAAAATCCACTGCAACCACTCATGAGGATGCAATGTATCAATCGCAAATGGCTCCGCACTTTGTAAGGCTTGCTCTGAAGGCATAGTGTATTGCCACAATTTATGCTCTCTAAGCTGCGTTTCAAGTTGGTGAAGTAAGTCGACCAATTGAGTATTTGTTACCATTAATTCTATCTCGAACCTTGAATTAGCCGAGAATGATACCATTTCTTGTGAAAAGAACGTTAGGACGTCGTATTTAATGGAAAACATTCAAACCCTCACTCAACTGTTGAACAACAGCCACTGTGATTATCAAATCTTCGATCTTGGTCGCCGTATCAAAACCATCGCTAAGAAAGAGTTTGCCGATGTAGAAAAAGGTCAAGCACCGTACCCATTCCCAATGCAGCGTAAAGCACACCTTGCCATCGCTTATTGGAATGAACAAAAGCAACCTTGGATTTGGTTTCTAAAGTTTGAATTGGACGAGCGCGGTTTGTTAAAGCAAGCGGATATCGGCAATTTCATTAAATACGTCGTGGAGGCTATGGGAACACGCCTCAATGCTGATATCACTGAAGAGCAACAACAAAAGCTGTCTAACAACCCATACACTTTCAAACCTTCCGAAGATAAAATGGCCGTGTTTCATAGCCAGGTCCGCGCAAACCTCAATCTTCCTACCAGCCAATATTACGAGCATACCCAGCATTACTTCTCTGGAGGTTTAGGCTGGGATAATTGGCAAACTGTAGGTCTGCAAGGTATCACAGACATAGCCGCTCGCCTGGACAAAGAGCAAAACGGGGTAATGATACGCAAAGCGTTGAACCACCTACCAAATGAGCCACTTTATGCACTATTAGGTGCGCTTGAGCATGTAGAGCTTCAAGAGCGTTTAGCAGAACGTATCGCGGAAAAGGCACAGCAAGAAATCGCAAGTAGCGAACCTGATCTATTCCTACTTTCAGCACTTATCCGAGCTTTGGCTGGCGCACCAACAGCCATTGCCTCTCCAGTATTAGATGCGATATTGCATAGCCCTCGTTTAAGCCATCAGGAGGTATTGATTGGTGTGGCGGGTCGCGCTTGGCACTTACTCGCCAATGAAAAGGTAGCAGAACAGTTTTTGCTGCGTTTAGCTCAAACCGGTAATCAAGCCCTATTTAATCAGTTATTTGCCGATTTAGTGATGCTGCCAGAGTTAAGAATGGTGTTATTGCCTTTGCTGCATTCAAACCCATCAGAGGAACTAGCAAATGCGCTAGTAAGCTTACAACAAGCAACAAAAAGCTAAGAAAGGTTCAGGAATGATTGGTGATCTTTTAGCAATTTTAGGGCTCTGCTTTTTCTGTTACCTGTTTTGGCAACAGCGTCGCCAAGCCGAACTCGCAAAAGCGGCCATCACGCGTAAATGTGAGCAATTGGATCTCCAATTAATCAGCATCGCCTTTGGTGCCCATAAACTAAAAACGCCAGACGGAGTCTGGCGTTGGCATACGGTGTATCAATTTGAGTTTTCATCTCTTGGTGACGATTGCTACCAAGGAGAGTTAACCATGGTCGGTTTCAGGCCGCAGAACTTTCACCTACCACCGCATCGCTTGTAAATTCCATTTCAAAGTAAGGACCATATACATCCTTACTTTCTTTTGTTTTAACAAATCCCAGCTTTTTCAGTACCGCCATAGAAGCTTGATGATTGCTATTCACGTTAGCTTTCACCTTATTCAAGCCCAACTCACGGCACGCTTTGGGGAAAAATGCTTTTAGTGCTTCTGTTGCTAACCCTTTACCCCAATATGATTTATCAAAAATAAACCCTAATTCAGGTTCGGAATCGAGATTAGCAATGAACACGTGCCCCATATAGTCACGACTGGTGCTCTCTAGCACTGCCATACTATAAATGTTCTCATCATCCAGTATTTTCTCAAACATCTGTTTGGCAGACGCAACTGTATACGGACCATTCAATTCAGCACGGTTTTTCGCACAGCAATTCAGCATGACGAATTCTAGTTGCAACGACTCATTGTAGGGTAGAAGAAGCATTCTTCTGGTTACTATGGCCACATCTGTTCCTTGATTACAACAAACTTAATCTATCCGCAGATCACAAACTCGATGAGCTGAACATGCTCAATGATTGCGGGCATAACACCTTGTAGAGAAGCCGAAAGTTAAACCAACTGGTTGGAAAGGATATTGATCTGAGTTGTTTTTTATTAAGTGTTATTAGGAATTTATATATTTTGTGATATTGATATCCCCAAGTAACATCGAGATGCTTAATTCAATGAGAACACTGGATATCGTTTTTATATAAGAAAGACCCCGACACATAAGTATCGGGGTCATGGTCTTACTCGCAGCAGTCCGGCTACTAAAAGTGCTCCATGCATCATCCATAATAGTGGCTGATTCCGTCAGCTTATTCCTTACGTCGCCGTCCTAGCGGTGTCCTTATCATCCTGACTGCTAACATTCCTCGTTAGCACACATCACTTGTTCCTTGAGCGGTGTCCCTTGCATCTTCCTGATGCTGTCCATAACCTCAATCCTAGAGGGGTCCATTGTCTATCCTTAGTCATCAACATCCTATTGATGATCGTATCCTTACAATGTCCTACGCTCCATGCTTGATTAATCATCCTGACCAACCAAATCGTCTTCCTGACGATAACCAAATCCTTGGTGCTTTCCTGTTCCATGTCTGCTTCCTGCTGACAACTCTCAATTTACGCCTTTTCCAAAAATAGACAATCTATCCAAGATAAATATTTGGCTCTCACATTGGTTAACAAGTTGTTAAATCATTATTTATCAGAAACTTAAGCTCTTCAGCTTCTCTTTTTCCGCTTACGAAATCGTTTTCTCTCACAACCTATGTAAGAGATCTCTCACACTACACTCTCCAAAATGCCATTCGCCAAATCAGCGCACTCAACGTATGATGATAGATATATCGTTGTTAAGGATTAAAAATGTTAACTCAAGACGTTACTAAAGAATTAGAAGCGGCAATGGAACAGTTGCAACAACAAGGAAAAGAGCCAACCGTAGCGTTAGTGAAAGCACGATTGAAAACGCCAGTTCCAATGCCAGCGTTAATCACCGCAATAAAAAGTTGGAAGAGTGCTCAACGCGTACCCAAGGTTGAAATCGCAGCACAGCACCACACCGATAATGATCGTCTTGAAGCCCTAGAACGCACCGTAAAAATGCTAGCCATTCGTATTGAAGAGTTAGAAGCGAAACTCAGTGAGAAATCATCATGAAGTTATGGGTAGATGCAGACGCGTGTCCGAAAGTTATTCGCGAAACCATTGTGCGTGCCGCCGAGCGTACGGGGATTGAATGTACGTTTGTCGCTAACCACGTTGTCCCTGTGCCGAAAAGAGACAACATCCACTCGCTGCAAGTCCCTGCGGGACTTGACATCGCAGACAACGAAATCGTCAAGCGTGTAGAAGCCAACGATTTGGTGATCACGTCAGATATTCCGCTTGCAGATGAGGTTATCTCTAAAGGCGCTCAAGCCCTCAGTTCTCGTGGCGAGCTCTATACAAAAGACACCATCAAAGCTCGCCTAAATATCCGCGACTTTATGGAAACCATGCGTTCAAGCGGAATTCAGACAGGTGGGCCCGCCGCGCTTTCTCAAACCGATCGACGCGAATTTGCAAACCATTTGGATCGTATTTTGGCGAAATTTAAGAAGTAACCCTCACTCTATTCATATTGAGCCAGCAAATCAAAGCCTGGCTCATTCCTGAAAATTCATTCTCAGCATTGCACCCAAAGCGTGCTCTTACTCCCATTTGTTTTGTTCTGTTTATTTTTCATCTCGCTCGCCATAGCTTCAATATGCAACGTGGTTTATTTTGAACGACGTTTTTAATAAGTGTATAGAGAATAATGGGCTTTAACATCGTTTCCAGTGGAAGCTACCTGCCAACGAATCAATGGTCTGATCGAGAGATGGATCGCTTCCTAAAATTAGCGCCAGGGACCTGCCGAAATAAATTCGACGTTGAATATCGTCATGTAGCCAATACAAAAGAGACCGCTATTTACATGGCGGTGCAGGCAATAGAGCAGTGTTTAGGAAACACACATACCTTAAGCTCCGTTGATCTTCTTATCTACGCTAGCGGCACACATCACCAGTCTCTACCCTACGACGCCTCAGCGGTTCTCGCCGCGTTAGACGCTCCAACATGGCTAGAAAGCTTTGATTTGAACAGCACCTGTTTATCCTTTCTCTCTGCGCTTGATCTTGCCCAGAGTCTATTCTTAGCAAAACGATACCGTCGGATTCTTATTGTCACCAGCGAACTCGCCACTGGCATCACACTGAATCGAAATTTTACGCTCAAACCAGAAGTTGCAACGCTATTCGCAGACGGTGCCGCCGCATTTTTGCTCGAAGAACGCAACGATGATGGATTGCTCACCAGTCACTTTGAAACGCATCATACCGGGTATTCATTTTGTCAAATTAAGGGCGGAGGTAGTCATGTCAACCCTCACACCTCAGAGCATCAAGCCTATTTAAAAAGCTGCCAGTTTGAGATGGAGGGCAAAGCACTCTTTAAACATGTGCGTAAAACCTTACCGGCGTTTCTAAAAAAAGGCTTTGACGCCTCTCCGGTAACACTCAGCGATATTGATTATTTTCTTCCGCATCAAGCCAGTGCGCACGGATTAAAAAAACTGCCATCACTCACCGGGTTACCAACCGAGAAAACAGTTAATCACTTTTCGACTTTGGGAAACCAAGTCGCAGCCTCACTCCCGATTAACTTACACTGGCTGCGTAATCAACCAGAAACAGCAGGAAAACATGTGTTATTAGCTGGCACCGCCGCAGGGTTGTCACTAGGGATGGGAGTGCTAAAACTATGAAGATATTAGTCACTGGCGGCAGTGGGATGTTGGGTAGCGCAATTCTAAGAATGTTTCACCAGCAGCATGAACTGCATTTTACAGCACGAAACACAGTCATCGCTAAACAACTCGCCGAGCAATTCGATGTTATCCCACATATAGTCGATTTAAGAGACCACTCAGCAGTTCATGCGGTATGCCAAGGTATGGATGCAATCATCCATTGTGCCGCTCTCTCAAGCCCATGGGGAAAGTGGCAGGCGTTTTATCAAGCCAATGTAGATGCCACCAAAAACCTCGTCAATGCGGCTAATACGCATCAAATCTCGCGTTTTATCCATATTTCCTCCACCAGCGTCTACTTTGACCATCAAGACCGTTGGAATATTCGAGAAACCGACGCCATTGCTTCACACTGGTGTAATGATTACGCACACACCAAATACCTATCTGAACTTGAAGCCATAAAAGGCCAAAGCAAAGCGATCATTTTAAGACCGCGTGGCATTTTTGGTCCCAACGATCGCGCGATTATCCCAAGAGTGCTTAAGGCGATAAAAAACAACACTCTGCTTCTGCCATCGGGTAGAAACCCAGTGGTTGATCTAACTTATGTCGACAACGTTGCCCATGCGGCGATGCTCGCTTGCACTCAGGCAGACCGGCTTCAGCATGGTGATGTCTTCAATATTTCCAACAACGAACCAATGCCAATTGAGACTGTTCTACAAGCTTTATGTGTGGGGTTGAACCTAAAAGTAACGTTACAATCATTACCATACGGTGTGGTATCACCATTATTAAAGCTCAGTGAGCAAATACGAAGGCGCTTACCACATCAGCCAGAGCCAAGGCTCACCTCATACAGCGCAGGATTGTTTAACTATCATCAAACTCTGGATATCAGCAAGGCGAAACAAACACTGAATTACCAACCGCTTTTTTCAATTCAAGAAGGAATACAGCAGTATGCAAACTGGTCTAAAAATAAAAATCTTTGAGGCTGGACACTGCGTACACCCAGGCTTTGTTGTCAAACCAGGTTCTGGTATCAAGCCTAGAGCATTTCCGGCAGCCGTTGCGTTAATTCAGCACCCGACACAAGGCAACATCCTGTTTGATACGGGATATCACGAGCACTTTTTTAGCGCGACTCGTCCCTTCCCTGAACGTTTTTATGCTTGGACAACACCTTGCCGCTATCAACAAGAACATGGGATTGTTGCGCAGTTAGCAAAAGAAAATCTCAAACCTCATGATATTGAGCATTTAGTGCTCTCCCACTTTCACGCTGATCACATTGCCGCCGTGTCTGAGTTTTCTCACTCTCAATTGCATTGCCAACAAAAAGGGGTAGATGCGATTACTAAAAGTGGTCGAATTGGAGGCGTAAGAAAAGGCTACCTAAAAGCTCTGCTTCCTCCACAACTAGAATCTAACTTCATCATTCATGGTGATTTTTCTGTGCCAATCAGCCAAATTCTTCCTCAGTGCCAAGGGGTTAACTTGCTCTGTAAAGACATGTTCGACGATGGACTTATTTATATGGTTAGCTTGCCAGGCCATGCTGCGGGTCAAGTGGGCCTATTAGTTAAAAGAGAACGAGGTTGGATGTTCTTACTCGCCGATGCATGTTGGTTAATTGAGAGCTTGAGTGAAAATATCGATCAGCATTGGCTGGCGAACATGCTTTGCGATGACACAAAGGCCTATAAAAACACCCTCTCCGAATTGAGAAGTTGCTACCAACAAACCCACCACTTTGTTCGCTTCGTGCCTTCACATTGTCAGGAAACTATCCAGCAGCTAATCAAAGAAGGATGGATGAAGTGAGAACGCTTATCTCAGAATTCTGGCGAACCCGCTACCGCCCTTTCGGTTCAAGGGAACAAGTCGAAGCGTGGCAGCAACAACATTTAACGCAACACCTGGATTGGGTATGCTGTCATTCACCGTATTACCGCTCTTTTCAAGGTGCACCACTCAGTGATTTCCCTATCATGAATAAGCAAACCATGATGGAGAACCTTTCAGAGTTAAATACGAAGGGCTTAGATGCTGAACAGTTAATGCAGCAGGCACTCAAAGCAGAGCAGTCACGCAACTTTGCCGCTTCGAAAGTTGGCGATGTTACGGTTGGGCTTTCTTCGGGCACATCAGGCATGCGCGGGTTGTTTCTTGCTGACAAGCAGGAAACACAACTGTGGGCCGGCAATATATTGGCTCGCCTTTTGCCCAACCTATGGCAAAAGCACCGAATTGCACTAGCCTTGCGAGCCAACAGCCCACTGTATAAATCCATCGCGAAAGGGCCTGTCACATTCTTTTATGCCGATTTAACCAAACCTTACCAAGAATGGATAAAAGAGTTGGATGAGTTCCAACCCACGCTTTTGGTTGGTAGTGCGCAAGCTCTTCAGCTCTGCGCCCATTTCAGCGGTCAATTTGGTCAACCCGCAATTCAACCACAACGGATCATTTCTGGGGCAGAGGTTCTAACCGAGAGTGACCGTCACTATATTTCTCAACGGTTCGACAGCGAACTCCATGAAGTCTATCAATGTACTGAAGGTTTTCTTGCATGTACTGATCAGCATGGACAAATGCGCTGGAATCAAGATGTTGTTTATATCGAAAAACACTGGCTGAATACCGAACGTACTCATTACAGCCCAATCATTACCGATTTTCGTCGTAAAACTCAGCCAATTATTCGTTATCAGCTCGACGATATTATTGAGAATAAACAGGATAATGGCGTATTTGAACCTCTTGGCGCAATTGCCGGACGATGTGGTGATCGCCTCACGCTAAACGCAAACCACGTCCCAGTGACGGTGTTACCAGATCTCATCTACCGCGCTATAACACTATCTGCCCAAGGTCGCGTGGATTACCGAATCACCCAAACAGGGTCACAAACCATTCAAATTGAAGCGGATGTTCACCACCATAGGGTTATACATCAAGCCTTGATAAAGTTGTTTGACCAATTACGGCTTGATCCTGTCAGATTTAGTTACCGCCCTGCGCCTATTTGGACGCCAATGAATAAACAACGACGTGTGGTGAACATATGCGGGTCTTAATCACCGGAGCCCGGGCACCAGTTGCACTAGAGTGGGCAACCATGTGTATGCATCATGGGCATGAAGTAATTCTCACCGATTCGCTAAAAAAGCCTATGGGATCATTTTTGCGAGGCATCGAGTCTTATATACCCACCGCTTCACCTCGATTTGCGTTTCCCACCTACCAACAGCAGATCCTAAAAATCATTACTCAGATGCGTATTGATATGGTGATACCCACTTGTGAAGAAGTGTATTACTTGGCTCATGTTGCCAAGCAATGCACAGAAGTAGATTTTTTTCTGCCCAATGTGGGACTACTCAATGCCCTACACAACAAGTTGACCGTCTTTGAACAGCTTCAAGGCTTGCCAGAAATTACACTTCCAAAAACTCGTTTGGTCGCTGATAAAAGTGAGGTTGAAACTAATGAAAGAACCGTTCTAAAACCAGTTTACTCTCGGTTTGGCGGGCAAGTAATAAGAGATGTGACAACTCAGTCTATTTCTGCCGTCACGATATCGCCACTTTATCCTTGGGTTCAGCAACAAAAAATCCATGGGACTCCGGTGTGTAACTATGCGATTTTTGAACATGGTGACCTTAAAGCACACCAAGCTTATGTGCCGAAATACTGTGTAAACGGATCGGCCGCCAGTGCTTTTCAGCCGATCTCATGCGATCGACTAGATACATTTATCGCCGCTTTTGGTAAACGTCATACTTATCATGGGCAAGTTTCGTTTGACTTCATCCAATCACAAAATGAACTCTACGTGATTGAATGCAACCCAAGAGCCACAAGTGGTTTGCACCTGCTCTCCTCTCGATGCACTCAACTGCTTCCTAACATGGAGTTTACCAGTCCTTCCAAGCAGCGATTGCATCATTTAGGTCCAATAACACTCATCGCTGAAGGTGGGTTATCCCTGTTCAAGGCTCGAACTTGGCAAGATTGGTGGTCTGGAGTGAATGTGATGCAACAGCATAACTTACCGGTCGGGAGCCAAATCCGGAGTGTGTTTGAATTACTCCGGTTAGCTAGGCAGAACAAGGCGAAGTGGAGTGCCGCTTCTACCGTTGATATTGAGTGGAATGGAGAAGCGTTGCGATCATGACACTTTCCTCTCAAGAATGGCATCAAACCTTTATCACTCTTATGCAGTCGAATCCTATTGATGAATGCACAGCAAGCTTTGGTTGCTACTATATCGATGATGTTGCCATTCCCTACTCCGTAACACCAAAAATACCAAACAACTGTTATGCCGTGTCCCCTATGACACTGCTTAGTGGCTACGCCGAAGAAGAGCTTCACAAAGTCAAAAATGTGGCTGTTCGATGGGTATGTAAGCTACTTATTAATATGACTAAACCAATCTTATCATTAGCTGGATTGGATCAAGTCCAAACGCTCAACAATCAGTGCTTGTCCACCAATATGTATAGCGAACAATGGGAATCCTTAAACCTTGATGAACTGCGTCGCGTGGCACTCGATCAATACCCCACCTTTCCCTTGGTGCTTCGCTCCCTCAACCAACTTCAGCACTCACACTTAATTCAGCGATTAGAACAACAACAATGGCAAAGCTTAGTAACGCGACAAGTGTATTTACTTGAGGATTGGCAAGCATTCAGCTTCAACCGAGATTTAACGAAAGACTTCAAGCTGTTTAATGATAAAGATTGGCAGTTTAAGCCACTGGCTACTGATGAAGAGTTTCAGCGTGCCAAAGCGTTATATGACATGCTTTACCTTGATAAATACAGCCGGAATAACATCCAGTTTTCAATCCAATATTTAAAACAGGCTAGCCAGAATAACTTAGTGCATTTAGTGGGACTATTTTATCAAGAAGAGATGCTGGCTACGTTAGGCATAGTAGAAATTGATAACGACATGACTTGCCCAATTTTTGGCTACGATACCAATAAGCCGCAGAGTTTTGCGCTGTATAGAAGAATATCTGCTTATACCATCCGCCACGCAATGATATGCCAGCGTCGCTTTAATATGAGCTCAGGGGCTCCAGCTTTTAAACGCAACCGAAAAGCCCAGCCAGAAATTGAATTTAGCTATGTTTATATTGCGCACTTACCTTGGTACAAACGCGTAATTTGGAAAAGCTTGTGCTGGCTCACTCAGCACTTTTATCGCCCTTTGTTGATGCGTTTTCAGCTATAAAACGACATCGATAACCAAGCAAACCTGCTTGCACACAATCTGGATCGATAAAAAAGCCTGCGACGTTCGCAGGCTTTTGTAATGGAGCTGTGTGAGGTAACCGTTTTTTACGGTGTGTAGTATGTTGCTGCGCCAGGGCCTACTGGTAAACCAAATACGAATACCCATAGGTAGAACAGCACACTCCAACCTACAATGAAGCAGATTGAGTAAGGTAGCATGGTCGCGATCAGCGTACCGATACCTAAGTTCTTCATGTAACGAGTTGCTACGGCAAGAATCAAACCAAAGTAGCTCATCATTGGAGTAATAATGTTTGTCGTCGAGTCACCAATTCGGTAAGCAGCCTGAATCGTTTCCGGTGCATAACCAACAAGCATCAACATAGGAACAAAAATCGGTGCCGTCACTGCCCACTGTGCCGATGCCGAACCAATCATTAGGTTGATAAAGCCACACATGAGGATGAAGGCAAAGAACAACATTGGGCCAGTTAAGCCAATTTCTTGCAAGAAGCTAGCGCCAGCAACTGCGAATACCTGACCGAAGTTAGTCCATTTAAAGAAAGCAACGAACTGAGCAGCAAAGAAAACTAATACAATGTACATGCCCATAGAAGACATCGATTTCGCCATTGCATCAATTACATCGCGATCCGTCTTCATCGTGCCAACAACTTTACCAAACACAAAGCCTGGGATAGCAAAGAACACAAAGATGAATGCCACGATACTTTTCAGGAATGGAGAACCTGCAATTGTACCTGCATCAGAACGTAAGATGCCGTCAGCTGGAACAACCGTCCAAGCAAGCAACGCGGAAACAACCAGTACAGCAACACCTGCTAGTTTTAGACCTTTCTTCTCAATGTCTGTTAAGCCGCCCATTTTGTCGTTCGACAAATCTTCTGAGGCTTCTTCTTCACTGTATTTGCCAAGCTTTGGCTCAACAATTTTTTCAGTAACAAACGCACCAGTGATTGCAATGAAGAACGTCGAAACAAACATGAAGTACCAGTTAACTTCTGGACCAACAGTGTAAGTTGGGTCAATCATTTGCGCTGCGGTTTCAGTAATACCTGACAGTAGCGGGTCAACCGTACCGATAAGTAGGTTTGCTGAATAACCACCAGATACACCAGCGAATGCCGCAGCAAGGCCTGCAAGTGGGTGACGACCTAGAGAATGGAACAGCATTGCTGCCAGTGGAATAAGTACCACATACCCCAGCTCTGATGCCGTATTTGAAATGATACCAGCGAAAACAACAGTCACTGTTACCATGCGTTGAGATGCGCCCATGACCAAGCCACGCATAGCTGCAGATAGCAAACCAGAGTACTCGGCAATAGCAACACCCAACATCGCAACCAAAACCGTGCCTAAAGGCGCAAAGCCAACAAAGTTTTTCACTAAATTGGTAACGATAAGTTCGAGTCCATCAGCGTTAAGTAAGCTGACGACATGAATCATGCCATCTGCGGCACGACCTTTTGCGCCCTCAGGACGAGGGTCTACAACGGAAACTTCGAAGTATCCTGCAATGCCCGACATCACCAGAATGGCTAAACAGAAAATGGCAAATAGTGTGATCGGGTGAGGTAATAAGTTCCCCAAATATTCGACAGTATCCAAAAAGCGCGTAAACAGCGGCTTCTTAGGCGAGTTTTGTTTAATTGAATCAGATGAACTCATCTGTTCCCTCCTTGTTTTTATTCCTGTGCAAATGTGACAAAAATGTCAAAAAAGCGAGCGAAGGGTACTTGAGTAGAAGGTTAAAGAAAAGCCCTAAATGTTACAAACTGTGACCATTAGAGAGTTTTATAACCAATAATAAACAAAAATGTAGATATTTCATCCATGTAAAACAGTTAAGTCAAAATTATCAATTAAACAAAACCATAAGCCAGAAATATGCAGAACGATTACTTCTGCACTGCTTTAAACCTCGGATTCGCCTTACAAATGACATATAGACGCCCTCTTCGTTTTACGACCTGGCAATCCGGATGACGACTTTTTGCACTTTTTAATGATTTTACTACCTTCATGATTTATTCCTTTTCGCTCTTAAATTGACCAAAACGACGGTTGAAGTTCGCAATACGACCTTCTGTTTGAACCACTCGCTGTTTACCGGTGTAGTACGGATGGGATGCTGACGACACATCTAACGTAAAGTAAGGGTAGGTTTTGCCATCTTTCCATTCGATGGTTCTCTCTGTTTTCAACGTAGAACCAACAACGAAGTATTCATCTACGCTGGTGTCGTGGAACACCACTGGACGATATTCAGGGTGGATTCCTGGTTTCATAATACTTTTCCTCTCAATCGAAATGTTATGTTATAACATTTTAATTAATAATCATTATCAACAAGAAAAGCAAGAGAAATTTGTGATACTTTTCATCTCAATGAATTCTTAAAGATGTCCACCATGTATTCCATTGAACCCATCGGCGTCATTGAGACACCGTACAAAGAAAAGTTTGCAGTACCGCGCCAGCCTCGCTTAGTATCAACAGCGAAAGCACGCGTAAAACTGTTAGGCGCAGCGAATAGCCCTGAAGCAGTGCGTGGGCTAGAACAGTTCTCTCACGTTTGGCTGTTATTTTTGTTTGATCAAAATCTGGAAGCAGGTTGGAAGCCAACCGTCCGTCCACCACGACTGGGCGGCAATGAACGAATAGGTGTCTTTGCCTCACGCTCGACTTTCCGCCCAAACGGAATCGGAATGTCAGCCGTTGAAGTGAAAGGAGTCACTAAGCAAGGCGATCAAATCTATCTTGATCTAGGCAGTGTTGATCTCGTGGATGGCACACCGATTGTGGACATTAAGCCCTATATCCCCTATTCGGACTCTATTCCAGAAGCACAAGGCGGATACGCAGACCAAGAACCAGAAAAGTCACAAGTCAACTTTTCTGCTCAAGCATTAGCAACGATAGAAAATCGATCCGATACTGACTATGTAAGATCAGTCATTGAACAAGTTCTGGCCCAAGATCCTCGTCCTGCATACAAGAAAAACAAGCCGGACGACAAAGAATATGCGGTAAATTTGTTCGACTTGAACGTAAAGTTCACAGCAACAAGCAACTTAATAACGGTTACCGCTATTGAAAGCTTTTGACAAACGCAATTGGCTGATATTATAGGCGGCTAATAAATTTCCCTTTCGGGAACTCCTATACTCCAGCTTATTCAAGCTTGAGTATCTAACTTAAATAAACGGATAAATTTAATGCGTACCAGTAATTATCTTCTTTCTACTCTGAAGGAGACTCCAAACGACGCAGAAGTAGTGAGCCACCAGCTCATGCTACGTGCAGGTATGATCCGTAAGCTGGCTTCAGGTCTATACACCTGGCTACCTACTGGTCTACGTGTACTGCGTAAAGTCGAAAACATCGTTCGTCAAGAAATCGACAATGCAGGTGCAGTCGAAACTTTGATGCCCGTTGTTCAGCCGTTTGAACTATGGGAAGAGACAGGCCGCAGCGAAAAGATGGGTCCTGAGCTACTTCGCTTTACTGACCGTCATGTTCGTCCGTTTGTACTTAGCCCAACCGCTGAAGAAGTGATCACTAGCCTTGTTCGCAATGAAGTGAGCTCTTACAAACAGCTTCCGCTAAACCTGTACCAAATCCAAACCAAATTCCGTGACGAACGTCGTCCACGCTTCGGTGTAATGCGTTCACGTGAATTCTCAATGATGGATGCGTACAGCTTTGACATTGATAAAGACGGCCTACAAAAGTCATACGACGCAATGCACGATGCTTACTGCAAAGCATTCGATCGCATGGGTCTGGATTACCGTCCTGTACTAGCAGATAGCGGTGCTATCGGTGGTAGCGGCTCTCAAGAGTTCCACGTACTGGCTGAAAGTGGCGAAGACATCATCGCATTCTCTACCGAGTCAGATTACGCGGCAAACATCGAAAAAGCAGAAGCACTAGCTCCAGCCTCTGAAGCAGCGGCACCAACGCAAGAAATGACGTTGGTAGATACGCCAAACGCAAAAACAATCGCTGAATTGGTTGAACAGTTCGAGCTGCCAATTGAAAAAACAGTGAAAACTTTGTTTGTGAAAGCGTCTGACGAAGTTGATGCACCAATCATCGCGCTTATCATTCGTGGCGATCATGAGCTGAACGAAGTGAAAGCAGAAAACCTTCCTCAGGTTGCAGCTCCACTGGAAATGGCATCTGAAGAAGAAATTCGTGAGCTTATCGGTGCTGGTCCTGGTTCTCTAGGCCCTGTTGGTCTTAAACTGCCGTTCATCGTTGACCGCAGCGTAGCGGTAATGAGTGATTTCGGTGCGGGCGCGAACATCGATGGCAAACACTACTTCGGCATTAACTGGGGTCGTGACGCAGAGCTTGGTCAAGTTGAAGACCTACGCAACGTGGTTGAAGGCGATCCAAGCCCATGTGGTAAAGGCACTATCCAGCTTAAGCGTGGTATCGAAGTTGGCCATATCTTCCAACTTGGCAACGCTTACTCGGCAGCGATGAACTGTGGTGTACTTGGTCCTGATGGTAAGAACGTCATCCTAGAAATGGGCTGTTACGGCATCGGTATCACTCGCGTCGTAGCGGCTGCTATTGAGCAAAACCATGACAAATACGGCATCATCTGGCCAGATGCAATCGCACCATTCCAGGTTGCGATCGTTCCAATGAACATGCACAAGTCAGAAGAAGTAAAAGAAGCCGCTGAGAAGTTGTACGCTGAGCTAACGGCAATGGGCATCGAAGTCCTATTTGACGACCGTAAAGAACGCCCAGGTGTAATGTTCTCTGACATGGAGCTTATTGGTGTACCGCATACCATTATTATCGGTGACCGCTCAATGAAAGAAGGCAACTTCGAATACAAGAACCGTGCTACTGGTGAGAAAACGCCAGTCGCAATGACTGATATTATCGAGCACGTAAAGGCTCAACTAAAGTAAGCGCTCGACGGTTCTCATTTGAAGTAATTTCAAAATAATTAGTAAGGGTTGACTTCGGTCAGCCCTTTTTTATTACTGGGCAACCTTACTACTCCCCTTTAGATCTATTCACTTTGTTAATCTTTGGTTCAGCTTCTTGCTATTAAACTGATTTCATCATCTAAAGGAGGTCAGTTATGGATTTAAAAAGTCTTCTAAACCAAGTACTCAAATCAGACTTACTCAAGCAAGGGGCTGATGCGTTAGGTAAACAAACTAACAACATCAAATCCTCATCAAACTCAAGTAGCCTGAAAACGCTAGGAGCAGGCGCCGTTGGCGGAGGCCTTATCGGCATGCTGATGGGCTCGAAGAAAAGTAAAAAAATGACCAAGAAAATAGGCTCGGGCGCATTAAAAGTCGGTGGCGCTGCTGCGCTTGGAGCATTAGCCTACAAAGTTTATAACGACTGGCAAGCCAAACAGTCCGGTCAAGGTGTTCATGAGACCTTTGACCCCGATGACAGCAAACACAGTGTACTAATTTTAAAAGCAATGATTGGAGCCGCAAAAGCCGATGGCCATGTCGATGAAGAGGAAATGGCCCGCATCGAGCAAGCCCTCGCAGATATGGGCGCAGATGAGCACGTACGTCAGCTCGTTCAGCAAGAACTAAACAAACCGCTCGATCCTGCTGAAATTGCTAATCAGGCGGCCTCTCCCCAGCAAGCGTCAGAAATTTATCTCGCATCTTTGATTGTTTCTGATGAGCAAAACTTCATGGAAAAAGCGTATTTGCAAGAACTGGCAAAACAGCTTCAGCTTTCACCAGAAGTCACTCAGCAGTTAGAAGTACAAATGCAGTGATTAAATCTCGCTCAAGCAACTCCTCAACTTGAGCCAAAACAACTCTGCACTTTGAGTTTCAAATCTGCTGTGTGTATATTGAGATAAGTTATCATTTAGTGGAAAGAAAACATGCAAGTATACGGCTGTTGTGAACTGGTTCGTGAGCTTTATGCTCAAATTGGTAGTGGCGATCAAGCTTACATTCCTCAGGCAATTTCATGTGCTGTTAAAGCGCTGAACGATGTTGCGGCGGATGAGTCTCTGCCTAAAGAAGTGCGTGAAAAAGCGGCATTTGCTGCAGCAAACCTACTGATTTCAGATTTTGAGGATAAGTAATGAATCTAGCTAACTTTGAATCCATGGATCCTGTCATGCTCATGAGCATTGTAAATATGAAGCTACGCGACGACTTCGGTGGTGACTTAGATAAACTGGTAGCTTTCTTCGATATCGATCGCACAGCACTAGAAGCAAAACTGGCTTCTGCTGGTTTTGACTTTCTTCCAGAAGCAGGACAATTCCGTTAACCCGCTGCAATCACCGCGGGTAACTGAAACTGGGAATAACCAACATGAAAAAGGGCTTGATGATCACTCATCAAGCCCTTCTCTTTTGTCCAATAGACGTTTCGATTAGCCGAATGAAGCCCAGATGACCGTAGCCACAAGAATTGGACATACAAACTTCACATACGCTGGCCATAACTTACCAAACCAACCTTGCGTAAACTCCGGGCAACCTTGCTCAAGCTCTTTGATTTTTGAGTTGCGATTCCATACCCAACCACCAAATAAGCAGAATAAGAGCGCAGCGGTTGGTTGTAGATACTGAGTAGCAACCGTCGCGACCATACCAAATAGAGCGCCAAAGTTATAAACAATCACCACACTGAACAAGGCGATGAGACCACCTAAAACCCAGCTCGTTGCGCTACGCTTGGTGTTGAAACGCTCACTCACTAACGCCACTGGACACTCTAACATTGAAATTGAAGACGTTAGCGCCGCAATCGTCAGCAATAAAAAGAACACAATAGAGAACAATTGACCAAGCAAACCTAAGCTATCAAACATCAACGGCAATACCGTAAACACTAACGTATCTGAGCTTAAGAGAGAGCCATCTTCTGCATAGATTTGAACGCCCTTTTGCATTGCCACAAACATCGCTGGCATCACCACTAATCCTGCAATGAAAGCAACGGCAGTATCTACCATGGTCACGTTCATCGCCATCTTTGGTAGGTTTTCTTTCTTACTCAAGTAAGATCCGTAAATCAACATTGAGCAGCCACCGATCGTAAGCGAGAAGAAGCCCTGTCCCATTGCAGCAAGAATCAACTTGCGGTCCCATACCTTTTCAAAATCCGGCACTAAGTAATGTTTCAGACCTTCCATCGCACCGTTTTGCGTCATGATGTAAGCAAACAGTAGAGCAAACAAAACAAACAATGCTGGCATCAAACGTGTGGACCACTTCTCAATACCTTGTTTTACGCCACCTTGTACGATGAGAATCGTTAGCACATAAAAAGTAATGGTTCCGAACAAGTTACGTTCAACGCTAAAGCCCTTTAGCCATTGAGTTGCGGCTTCTAACCCCATTAGATCTGTGATTGCACCCAGTAAAAAGCAGATCAACCAACCACCGACAATAGAGTAAAACGCTAAAACAGCGCTTGGTACGCTTAAACCTATCCAGCCCACAATACCGCCGAGCTTTTTACCTACCGGATGATTGGTAAGCGAACGCATACTATCTACCGGGTTGGCTTGACCATGACGACCAATCGCCATTTCAACCACCAGCATAGGAAATGCGACGATAAGAATCATCACCAAATAAACCAACAGGAAAGCACCGCCGCCATTACTGGCAGCTTGGGTTGGAAAGCCCCAAATATTGCCAAGGCCAACTGCGGCACCTGCGGCTGCTAAGATGAATCCGAGACGAGAGCCAAAATG
Source organism: Vibrio sp. 1CM7H (assembly GCF_023161645.1). Classification (NCBI taxonomy): domain Bacteria; kingdom Pseudomonadati; phylum Pseudomonadota; class Gammaproteobacteria; order Vibrionales; family Vibrionaceae; genus Vibrio; species Vibrio sp. 1CM7H. The sequence continues at coordinate 323,981 of NZ_JALNTV010000003.1, read as the reverse complement.
CTCACGAGGCTGAGAAGAGGTTTGCTGTGTCATACTACTCACACAAAATATCATTGAACTAGCTAACTAGTACACTATAGCAATATTCACTATTCAACAAGAGCACTCCGGTTAAATACTCGACAGTTGAAACAATTCACAGTCATTCAGCTTGTAAATTTTAACGTACATCTCACATTCATCATTCTAAGACCTGGCGACTTTTGTCTTTTTCACACGCTTAGAATTTATGATTCTCCCATCGTGAAGTGAGCCGAAAAATAATGAGCTTTGGTGTAAGGAACGAATAGTTCCTCGTGATACTGTGTCGAAAAGCAGAATATTGTGCTTCGCTTTTTCCCCCTTATGTCTATTTATCAGCTAGTTATTACTCTGTTCTCATTTATATCCATGACTCAAGGAGAGGAAAATGAAGGTCACTCTACTTCACGGAGCGATGGTTGCAGCACTCAGCGTCAGCTACCAAGCTCAAGCCTATAACTGCCAAAGCTTACCCGACTGGGACAGCACTGCGACTTATACATCGGGCACTTTAGTAAAAACGCAAGGAGCCGCTTACGAGGCCGCGTATTGGACGCAAGGCAATGACCCTGTTACCAATTCAGGGGCTTGGGAGGCATGGAAAGCGTTAGGGCAATGTGATGGTGGAAGCAACAACCTAGAGCCAACAGTGTCATTCTCCTCTCCAACAAACAACGCACAAATTCCCGAAGGCAGTGCGATCACCTTGCTAGCCAACGCTGCCGACGAAGATGGCCAAATCGCACAAGTTGAGTTTGTTGCAGGCAACCAAACGGTTGCTGTGGTAACTCAAGCACCATTCGAAGCATCTTGGACCGCTATTGAAGGTGTCTCGCAATTGACCGCAATTGCGACCGATAATGAGGGAGCCGTTACCACCACGACGATTTCTATCCAAGTTCAACCACAAGTCGAGTTGCCACCACCTAGCATTTCACTGACAAGCCCATCGGGAACGGAAGCGCTTAACGTGGGTGGGAACCTCACGGTGGCCGCTCAAGCTGATGATATTGATGGTGTGGTCACACAAGTTGAGTTCTTCGTGAACAATCAATCCGTTGCGATTGATACCAGCGTACCTTACGAATATCAATGGACCGCGAATGCTGGTACACATTCGTTTAAAGCACAAGCGACTGATGACACATACCTCGCAACCATGAGCCAAGAAGTAACGCTTGTTGTTAGTAATTCAGAAACAGGGACGGGCGGATGTTCAGATGCAGTGCCTTACGCGGCGGGCACGAGTTATCAAGTTGGCGACCTGGTTTCTCACTTCAACCAAAAATATCGTTGTGATGTTGCTGGTTGGTGTTCCTCGGATGCGACATGGGCTTACGAGCCAGGTGAAGGGTTATACTGGCAAGATGCTTGGAGTGGCCTAGGTGCTTGTTCGACGCCACCGCAAGTTACCATTACGGCACCAACGGATGGACAAGTCGTGCTCGCTGGCAGCAATAACGAAATCACGGCTAACGCAAGCGATGCTGATGGCACCGTCACGCAAGTTGAGTTTTTTGCGAACAACACCAGCTTAGGGGTCACCACTCAAGCACCATATTCCGTTACTTGGAACGCCACACTTATTGGCTCTAACCAGCTTAAAGCCGTCGCAACCGATAATGATAACAACACGTCAGAGTCCTTGGTTGGTGTGGAAGTCAGCGATAAAGATTTGGTCGTCTCACTGACTTCACCAAGTAGCGGTCAAACCGTCGGCTTAGGCAAAAACCTCGCATTAAGTGCCGATGCAACATCTTTAACCTCAGGCATTAAACACGTTGATTTCATGATCAACGGCTCTATTGTTGCAACCGATACCACGGCACCTTACACAGCCAACTGGACACCAACTGCACTTGGTAACTTTACAGTTAGCGCCCAAGCTGTGGATTTGTCAGGAAGCAATGCATTGTCTGACGCAGCAGCAATAACGGTGGTTGAGCAAGCAGAGAAACGTCATAAACTCATCGGTTACTGGCACAATTTTGTAAATGGGGCTGGCTGTCCAATTCGTCTAGCGGATATGGCTGATGCGTGGGATGTGATTGATATTGCCTTCGCCGAGAATGACCGCAACAGCGATGGTACCGTGCACTTTAATCTATATTCAGGCGATATTTACAGCGATTGTCCAGCGCTCGACCCAACGCAATTCAAGCAAGACATGGCTGCGCTTCAAGCGAAGGGTAAGAAGTTTGTTCTCTCTCTTGGTGGCGCAGAAGGCACTATTACGCTGAATACCGATCAAGACGAAGCCAACTTTGTCTCTAGCCTAACAGGTCTTATCGCTGAGTGGGGCTTTGATGGTCTTGATGTGGATTTAGAGAGTGGATCTAACTTGGTTCATGGCTCGCAAATTCAAGCTCGCCTTGGTCGTGCTTTGCTTCAAATAGAGCAAAATATGGGTGGCGACATGTACCTAACCATGGCACCTGAGCATCCTTATGTTCAAGGCGGCTATGTGGCTTACAGCGGTATTTGGGGAGCTTACATTCCTGTGATTAACGAGACACGCAGCACGCTCGACCTACTTCACGTCCAGCTATATAACAACGGTGGTTTGCCAAACCCATATCTGCCAGGCAGTGCACCAGAAGGCTCTGTGGATATGATGGTAGCGCAATCTAAAATGCTTATCGAAGGCTTTGAATTGGCCGACGGCACTCAGTTTGCACCACTACGTGATGATCAAGTCGCAATCGGCTTACCTTCAGGTCCTAGCTCGGCAAATTCAGGTCAGGCTCCGACACAGAATATTATCAGCGCACTAGATTGTTTAACCAAAGGCACTTCATGCGGCACCGTTAAGCCAGCGTTCAATTACCCGAATTATGCAGGGGTAATGACGTGGTCTATCAACTGGGATCAGTATGATGGTTTTAATTTCTCAAAACCTGTCGGCGATAAGCTCACCGAGATGAACGCGCAATAAGCTATCAAAGAACAAGCGGGTAAAACGGAAATATCGTCTTGCTTTCATTACTTGTTCAAGTAAGTAAAAACGAAAAGAGAGCACAATTGTGCTCTCTTTCTTTATACCATTGAGTTCTACTTTTTGAAGGGTAATTAAATCGTAAATACTCGGTAATCTTTTAGCTCAGGGATTTTCTTCAACAAATCGTCTTCTTGCCCTGCCATGTCATCCAACGAGTCACACAAGTCTTCTGCTTGTTGCTCTACCTCTTTCGAATGCTCAGCTAAACGCTCTTCTACTTTCGCGCTGAGTTCAGCCATACTCTCCGATAATGCAGTGAGGTTTATTCCCCCCTCTTCCTTCATTTTTTTCGATAAAGCATCCAACGAACTCGCTAAAAACTCTTTATTGAAGATCTCTTGTGCTTTTGCAAAGTCTTCAGTCCACCCTTGTGTCATGGACTCAAAACTTTCCGCTGGTAGAATGAAATCGCCATCTTTGTAGTAACGTGATTCAACATCAGCGAAAAAGTCCTGCACTGCGACTTTGACGTTATCAAACGCGCCAGGTGCGTCTAGGCTTTCCGCGACATCATCGATGATGTCATTTGCAAGCGCTAAACCATCACTCGCCAACTGCTTTGCTTGTGGAATATACGCGTTCATTTTTTCGCGATAGTCTTCAATTGCCGCTTTTTGGTCGGCATTGAGTTCAATTAGCTCACCTTTGATGAAAAGGTTGTTATCTTCATCCACGACCGCTTTGTCACCCGTCGCTTGGCTAATTTCCAAGCTTTGTCCATCCATACGAACTTCATTATTGATGTCCACACGACACTGCGCTGCATAACCAGTTGCACTGACCATCAGCAATAAAAGTGTAAGAAGCTTTTTCATGTCATTCTCTTTTATTTAACATTACTCGTGTTAAACATAACACTGAGTGATACATGAGATGTCAGCAAACCGTCACGACTTCGTAACAAGTTGTTTTATCTCCTATTTTTACATCAATCTCATCGCCTTCTTCTTTCCCGAATAACGCTCGACCAAGAGGAGATTTTGCTGTTAAGACAAAAACTTCCTGAGCCTGATATTTAACAGTCAGACCACCAGAACAAGGGCCTACAAAGAAGTGCTTTTCAAGCAAATTCTCATCTGCGAGAACGACGTAAGCACCTACACCAACAGGTGCGCCTTTAAAGTCGCGAGTCACTAGAGCGCGATATTGACGCAGCTCGTCTTCACTCTCTTGGATTCGCATAGCTTGTCCATGAGCAAGATACGCGGCTTCAAGTGCTAACGTATCGTACTTATGCTCGGGAACAGTTTCTTCATCTGTCGCGGCATCAATGGCTCGCTGAGCCGATGCATGGGCCACTTGAAGTTTTTCTTCCAGATGTTGGATGATAATTTGGACTAAGTCAGCTTTATTCATACTTTTAGGACGCGCGTTTGGCACTCAGGGTGTGTTAATGTACCTAAGTTTACCATCAAAGAAAGGTTTCCCTATTATGCAAAGTGACTCGCTGCATCAAACACTTCAATCCGTATTTGGTTTTGACTCATTACGCCAAGGTCAACAACCCGTAATTGAAGCGGTTATGAATGGTTACTCTGCTGCGGCCATCTTTCCTACAGGTTCGGGTAAGTCTCTCTGTTACCAATTGCCAGCAACCGTATTGCCCAATCTTACGTTGGTGATCTCGCCGTTGTTGGCGTTAATGAAAGATCAGCTGAACTTTTTGCAAAGTAAAGGGATCCCGGCCGCTTCTATCGATAGCAGTCAAAGCAGAGAAGAGTCACAACGCGTCATGGCAGGGGTAAAAAATGGACAGATCAAAATATTGATGATTTCTGTTGAGCGCCTAAAAAACGAGCGTTTTCGTGAGTTCATTCGCCAAGTACCGATCTCTTTGATGGTGGTTGATGAAGCGCACTGTATTTCCGAATGGGGACATAACTTCCGCCCTGATTATCTCAAGCTACCGCAATATCAACGTGAACTGAACATTCCACAATCTTTGCTTCTCACTGCAACAGCAACGCCCGCAGTTATTGAAGACATGAAACAAAAGTTCGATATTGCCAGTGAACATATTACCGTTACAGGCTTCTACCGCCCCAATCTGGATATCTCGGTGATCCCGTGCGAGGAAGCAACGAAACAAGAAAAGCTAAGTGAGATCATCGCCTCTTCACCTAAGCTTCCGACTATCGTATACGTGACACAACAGCAGACAGCAGAGCAAGTAGCAAAGTCACTAATCCGTATTGGCATTAATGCTCACGCCTACCACGCCGGCATGAAAAGCGACGTTCGTGAACAAATCCAACAGCAGTTCATGGATAGCCAAATTGACTGTATTGTTGCAACGATTGCATTTGGTATGGGGGTCGATAAATCTGATATCCGCCGCGTCATTCACTTCGACTTACCCAAATCGATCGAGAACTACGCACAAGAGATTGGACGTGCAGGCAGGGACGGGCAACGTTCTGAGTGCATTCTGCTGGGCAATACGTCCGGCTTAACGGTGTTGGAAAACTTTGTCTATGGTGACACACCTGAACTAACCTCGATTAACTATGTAGTCGAGCAAGCGAAAGAACATGCTCCACAATGGGAGGTAGTGCCACTGCGCTTATCACGTGAAAGTAATATCCGCCAATTACCACTCAAAACCTTGTTGGTTTATTTGGAGCTACATAAACTCATTGAAGCAAAATACAGTTACTTTGCGGAATATCGCTTTAAGTTTTTGCACGATCAGCAATTTATTGTGAATCAATTTCAAGGCGAGCGACGTCAATTCGTGGAGGCTATTTTCTCCTGCTCGCAAAAAGCCAAAGTGTGGTGCCAAGTTGACCTAGAAGCGTTATGGATGAACTATCAACCGGAACGCAGCCGAGTTGTCGCAGCCCTCGACTATTTTCACCAGAATGGTTGGATAGAGCTAGAGAGCAAACAACTGACCGACGTGTACTCTGTTTTGCCAACCACACAGAGTTCTGATGTTTTAATCCAACAACTGTATGAACTGTTCCAATCCAAAGAAAGCAAAGATATCGAAAGAATTCACACTATGCTGCGCTTGTTCCAGTCAGAGCACTGTTTGAGCTCACAATTGGCGAACTACTTTTCTGATCACAATGCACCAAAGCAATGTGGTCACTGCTCCGTGTGTCGTGGTCAAGTCGCTTCGTTCCCAACACCACAAAGTGAGGATATTGAGCCACCTCAAGTAGCAATGTGGGTGCAGGAATTTATTCAGCTCTCCCCTTCAGCTATCAGCAATGATGCTGTCGCCCGCTTCTTGTGTGGAATTAGTACCCCTTTAATTAGCCAGCTAAAAGCTTCAAAACTGGCGGGTTATGGTGCGATGGCCAACACAAGCTTTGAACAAGTATTAGCTCAGGTAGAAGCAGTAAGAGCCTAGAAAAAGCTCAATTGACGCGCTTGGTTCTCGGGCTTGAGCATCACGTTCAAGCCTAAAAGGCGTATTTCCCGTCCGTTTTGGCGCTTAAGAATATCTCTTAGCAAGATCTTGAAGTCCTCAAGCTCTAATTGCGGATGGATATGCTCAATTGTTGTCAGTTGAAAGTCGGCAAATTTAACTTTAATACCTTGTTTAATAATCGATTTATCTGGGCTTGCACGCTCTAAGCGTTTCTCGAGTTCAGGATAAAGTTTATCCTCGATCACTTGCCAACATTCATCATAGCTCGAGATATTCTGGCTGAATGTCCGTTCCACACCGACGGATTTTCTCTCGCGCTCAACAACGACTTCTCGATTATCAATTCCATGGCTACGCTGCCATAAAGAGGCCCCCTGACGACCAAACTGCCTCAGCAATTCACGATAGTCGCTGTTTTTAATATCCTCACATCGATAAAAGCCCGCTTGATGTAGCTTCTCAAGACTCACCTTCCCTACTCCAGGAATGTTTTCCAGCGGAAGTGTATCGATAACTTCCTGGACCTTATCTGGCGGGATAACAAACTGACCGTTGGGTTTATTCATATCAGAGGCGACTTTGGCAAGGAACTTAATCGGTGCAATGCCCGCCGATGCCGTCAGCCCAAGCTCATTCCAAATGTCGCGTCGAATAGACTCTGCGATCAACGTTGCGGAGCCACGACAAGCTGTCGAGTCCGTAACATCGAGGTATGCTTCATCTAATGATAGAGGTTCAATGATAGGCGTATAACGCTCAAAAATAGCACGAATCTGCTGAGAGACTTGTTTGTACACGTGCATTCGACCGGGAACGACCAGTAGATGGGGGCAGAGTTGCAATGCACGCGCCGTTGACATTGCACTACGAACGCCATATTTGCGCGCCTCATAATTACAGGTGCTAATCACGCCACGCTGTTTTTCATGACCGCCAACGGCGAGTGCAATGCCACGGTAACTAGGATTATCTCTCATCTCAACGGCAGCATAAAAACAATCCATATCGACGTGAATGATTTTTCTAATTCGGTCTGACATAGCCATCAAATACTGTTCAAAAAAACAGTATAAATTAAATCTGCCTTGATAGAAATGAGAGTTTGTAGACGTGCTTTAATCTCGTAACATCACATCAAGCTGATCGACCAACTCTGCCCAGTCTGCGTCTTCTTCAATGGCTTGTTTGAGAAATGTGGCCTGCGAACTTGTCCAAAAGCTGGCTTCATGCAGAGGGGCTGAAGCTCTTTTGTGCCGATGTTCGTTAATAAAGTCCTTTATCTCTTGAGGAGAGCTGCCGAGGCCTAGTTGTTGAAACAATTCAGCCATACCGTGTTGATGCATTTCCATATTTCCTCCTAAGTTGACGCGCTTTAGTTTGAGTATATAACCAAATAACAGTTAAGTACGGTGATTAAAGGGAAATGACTTGGCTGTGAAGTCTGCACCGACTTAAGCTTCCGGTCATCCTAGATTAAACGTAGCAAGCAAAGTATAAACTCTCAGAGAAGTAGAGCGAGAAATATAAAAAAACCCAGCTTTGGCTGGGTTATTTTATATTACTATTTGGATGATCGATACTTAAGCAATTCGATCTTTTTCCCATGCAGCCAATTTCTCAGCTCGCGCCGCTTCACGTGCTTCACGTTTCTTACGCGCGTCACATGGTTCTGGACAGTTACATACTTTCTCAATACCTACTGCACCAAGACCGCCACAGCTACCCTTCACTACTTTCTTCTGGAAGATGTAGCCAACAGCCATCGCTGCGATTACCGCAACAAAAACTGCAAACGTAATTAGAAATGTACTCATAAGAACATGCTCACTTCTGTTGTTATTTCTTCATGAACGGCTTGTATGCTTCCGAAGCCAGCTCTTTAAAACCATTTTCCGTCTTCACAATCATGAAAACAGGAATATTATTTTCGTTCGCAATTGCCATGCCTTTGTCTTCACCTAGCACCATAAGACCAGTTGCAAGACCATCAGCAGTCATCGACGATTTATCTAATACCGTTACAGACACCACTTTATGATGAATAGGTTTGCCTGTTCGTGGATTAATAATATGAGAGTATCTCACACCATTACTCTCAAAGTAATTACGATAGTCACCACTTGTTGCAATTGCCATGTCCCCTGGCTCAATAATTTCTTGAATTGAGCGCTCATCAATAGTCGGCTTTTCAATCGCTATGCGCCACGGCACGCCTTCACGATTCACGCCTTTGAGGCGCATTTCGCCGCCCACTTCTACCATGAAGTTATGAACCCCTTCAGATTGAAGGTAGTCAGCAACCACGTCAACCCCCCAACCTTTAGCAATAGTTGATAAATCGACATACAAGTTAGGAATATCTTTGGACAATTTATTGCCATCAACAGATAGGTGGTGAATGCCAGTATTGGCTTTGCGTGCCGCTAGCTCTTCATCTGTAGGAACGACATCAGGGCGAGCTTCTGGGCCAAAGCCCCACAGGTTAACTAAAGGACCGACTGTCACATCCAATGCGCCTAAAGTAAGACCGTTGAGACGAATCGCTTCTTTGACTACGGTTGCTGTTTGTGTCGATACAGTAAATGGCTCACTCGTTTGATGCTGGTTAAAGCGACTTAATTCTGAATCATCACGGTAGGTCGACATTTGGTCATTGACTTCTTCCAGTAAGCGATCAATTTCCGTCTGCATCGCTTTTGGCGTAGGAATACCATCTTGCTCGATATATTTGATGTTATAAGAAGTCCCCATGGTAGGGCCACTTAGATGAATTTGATCTGCTGGCTGCTCACAGCCAGCCAAAATCAATAGAGAAGCGAATGCAACAAGCCACGTTTTCACTTGTTAACTCCCAATGTTGTTGAATTGATATGGGGAATGGGACCGATTACTTAAATCCAATTACCTATATCAACTGTTGAATATTATTTTTACTTCTACAAAAAATAATGGCTAGCTCTTAGAGAGCTAGCCATAGATTCAATCACTTGGAGGGATTAACCACCGAAGTCATCTAGTAGAATGTTTTCATCCTCTACACCTAGATCTTTTAGCATGCCGATAACAGCAGCGTTCATCATAGGTGGACCACACATGTAGTATTCACAGTCTTCTGGCGCTTCGTGATCACGTAGGTAGTTCTCGTAAAGAACGTTGTGAATAAAGCCAGTGTAACCATCCCAGTTATCTTCTGGAAGTGGATCAGACAGTGCACAGTGCCATACGAAGTTGTCATTCTCAGCTTGTAGCATATCGAAGTCTTCTACGTAGAACATTTCACGCTTAGAACGTGCGCCGTACCAGAAAGACATCTTACGCTTAGAGTGTAGACGCTTAAGTTGGTCGAAGATGTGTGAGCGCATTGGAGCCATACCAGCACCACCACCTACGAATACCATTTCTGCATCTGTATCTTTCGCAAAGAACTCACCAAATGGACCAGAAATAGTACACTTGTCGCCTTCTTTTAGAGACCAGATGTACGAAGACATGATACCTGGTGGTACGTCTGGGTTGTTCGGCGGCGGAGTTGCGATACGAACGTTAAGCATGATGATACCGTGCTCTTCCGGGTAGTTAGCCATTGAGTATGCACGGATTGTCTCTTCGTTAACTTTAGACTCGTAACGGAAAAGGTTGAACTTCTCCCAGTCTTCACGGTATTCCTCAGGAATATCGTAGTCTGCGTATTTCACGTGGTGAGCAGGTGCTTCAATCTGGATGTAACCACCAGCACGGAAAGGTACTGATTCGCCATCTGGAATTTGTAGCTTAAGCTCTTTGATGAATGTCGCTTTGTTATCGTTAGAGATAACGGTACATTCCCACTTCTTAACGCCAAAGATTTCTTCAGGAAGCTCGATGTCCATGTCAGTTTTCATTGCAACCTGACACGCTAGACGCTCACCTTCACGAGCTTCACCTTTAGTAATATGGTCAAGCTCGGTTGGTAGGATGTCGCCACCACCTGATTTAACTTTTACGCGACACTGACCACATGAGCCACCGCCACCACAAGCAGAAGATACGAATACGCCAGCACCGGCTAGAGCACTCAGTAGCTTACCACCTGGTTGTGTAACGATCGCCAGAGAAGGGTCATCGTTCACAGAAATTGTAATGTCACCTGTTGGTACAAGCTTAGACTTAGCGAAAAGAATCACTAGTACTAGTGCAAGTACGATCAGAGTAAACATCACTACACCAAGAATAATGTCCATTGACTATTCCTTAATTGTTGCGGTTTACCCGACTTACAGTTGAACACCAGAGAAAGACATAAAGCCTAACGCCATAAGACCTACAGTGATAAATGTGATACCAAGACCACGTAGACCTGGAGGTACGTCAGAGTACTTCATCTTCTCACGGATACCTGCAAGAGCAACGATTGCCAGCATCCAGCCCACACCAGAGCCGAAACCGTAAACGATAGATTCAGCAAAGTTGTAGTCACGTTGTACCATGAAAGATACACCACCGAAGATTGCACAGTTTACTGTGATCAGCGGTAGGAAGATGCCTAGCGCGTTGTACAAAGGTGGGAAGAAACGGTCTAGAACCATCTCTAGAATCTGTACAAGTGCTGCAATTACACCGATAAAGGTGATGAAGTTTAGGAAGCTAAGGTCCACGCCCTCAACTAACGCGTTCTCTCTCAGAACTAGGTTGTATACTAGGTTGTTCACAGGAACAGCGATAGTCAGTACTACCACAACTGCAACACCTAGGCCGAAAGAGGTCTTAACCTTCTTAGATACGGCAAGGAAAGTACACATACCTAGGAAGAAAGACAGAGCCATGTTTTCGATGAAAATCGATTTAACTAACAGACTAATGTAATGTTCCATGACGTCCTTACTCCTTCGCTTCTACTTGTTCTGGTTTCAGAATACGGATTACCCAGATAAGGAAGCCGATTAGGAAGAATGCTGATGGTGCTAGTAGCATTAGGCCGTTAGGCTGGTACCAACCACCGTTGCTCACTAGAGGTAGAACTTCTAGGCCAAATAGCTTGCCTGAGCCAAATAGCTCACGGAAGAAACCTACAGTGATAAGAACGAAACCGTAACCTAGACCGTTACCAATACCGTCAATAAGAGATGGTACTGGCGCAGACTTCATTGCGAATGCTTCAGCACGACCCATTACGATACAGTTAGTGATAATCAGACCAACGAATACAGATAGCTGTTTAGATATATCGTATAGGTAAGCTTTTAGCACCTGGTCTACCACGATTACTAGCGATGCGATAATTGCCATCTGAACGATGATACGCACACTGTTAGGAATGTGGTTACGGATCAATGAAACAGAGAAGTTAGACAGCGCAGTTACAAATGTTACCGCTAGCGTCATTACAAAAGCTGTTTCTAGTTTAGTTGTTACTGCAAGAGCAGAACATACACCAAGAACTTGTAGCGCGATTGGGTTGTTATCCAATACTGGCGCTAGAATGCTCTTTTTAACGTTTTGTGCACTAGACATTAGTTAAGTTCTCCGTCACGAACTTTTGCTAGGAAAGGACCAAAGCCCTTGTCACCTAACCAGAAGTCAAATGTGTGTTGAACACCATTACTAGTGAGCGTTGCTCCTGATAGGCCATCAACACCGTGCTCAGAACCTTGCGGTGCGCCGCCTTTCACGACCTTAATCGCTGGCTGATGATCTTCATTGTACAATTTCTTGCCAATGAATTGATCACGCCATGAAGGGTTCTCTACTTCACCACCAAGTCCAGGAGTTTCACCTTGCTCGTAGTAAGTAATAGCAGACACAGTGTTACCATCAGTTTCAACGGCTACAAAGGCATACATCATCGACCATAGTCCTTTACCGTGCATAGGCAAGATAACTTTTTGGACTTCATCTTGGTCTTTTACTAAGTACACCACTGCTGTATTCGCACGACGACGGATATCAGCGACGTCTTCTTCTGGTGTCAATGCGATTGAACGTTCTGCATCTTTTGATGCTTCACGCTGATCGTACGTAGATGCATTACCCTCAGTAAAGTTACCTGTTTCAAGGTCTACCAGACGAGGTTCGATGTACTCAGCAAATAGCTCTGGTACTTTCTTACCGTTCGCGTCAATGCCTGCAACTTCAACGATCTTTGATTGCTTATCTAGGACAGCGTTAGCTTTTTGCTTATCACGCAGACCTACTGCTGCTGTTGATACGATGATTGAACAAACAAGGCTCAACCCGATAACAACACCCAGCGTCTTTTTAATGCTGTCGTTATTACTTGCCATAGCGTGCTAGTCTCCGCTTGATGTTCTTCTCAATCACTACATGGTCGAACAGAGGTGCGAATAGGTTCGCGAATAGAATCGCCAGCATCATACCTTCTGGGTACGCCGGGTTAACTACACGGATCATCACACACATTGCACCAATCAGGATGCCGTACCACCATTTACCTTTGTTAGTAAATGACGCTGATACTGGGTCCGTTGCCATGAAGAACATACCGAATGCAAAACCACCTAGAACTAGGTGCCAGTGCCATGGCATGTTGAACATTGGGTTAGTGTCAGAACCGATCACGTTAAACAGAGTCGATACTGCAATCATACCGATCATTACGCCCGCAATGATGCGCCATGAAGCGATTCGCATGTAAACGATCATCGCTGCACCGATCATTAGAGCTAGAGTCGATACTTCACCAATAGAGCCAGGGATGTTACCGATGAAAGCGTCCATCCAAGTGATAGGAGAACCAGTTACTGTGTTAACTAGAGCACCGTTACCACCTTGAGCCCATTGGCTAAGAGCAGTTGCACCAGAGAAGCCGTCAGCTGCAGTCCATACTACGTCACCCGAGATTTGCGCTGGGTAAGCGAAGAATAGGAATGCACGACCTGCAAGTGCAGGGTTAAGGAAGTTACGACCTGTACCACCGAAGATCTCCTTCGCAACAACAACACCAAATGTGATACCTAGTGCCGCTTGCCATAGAGGTAGCGTTGGTGGAACGATAAGTGCGAACAAGATAGAAGTAACAAAGAAGCCTTCGTTTACTTCGTGCTTACGCACCATACAGAAAAGCACTTCCCAGAAACCACCAACAAGGAATACTGTTGCGTAGATAGGTAGGAAGTAGGTCGCACCTAGTAGCATCTTACTGCCAACCCCTGCATCAGCGGCAATCGTTCCGCCCAGCATTTCAGTTAGCCAGTAGTGCCAGTTACCAGAGATAACTGTCGCTAGTTGATCACCAGCGTACATGTGGTTAAGCGCTGCAATAGCTTGGCCACCTGCGTTGTACATACCCCAGAACATTGCTGGGAATACCGCAAACCAAACCATGATCATGATACGTTTTAGGTCAACGCTATCACGAACGTGCGAGCTTTTATTTGTTACGATACCTGGCGTGTAAAAAACTGTTGCTACAGCTTCGTACAGGGCAAACCATTTTTCGTGTTTACCACCAGGCTCAAAATGATGCTCGATGTCTTCAAGAAACTTTTTAAGAGCCATGAAAATTACCCTTCCTTCTCGATAGTATCTAGGCATTCACGAAGTAACGTACCGTACTCGTACTTACCTGGACATACAAAGGTACACAATGCTAGATCTTCTTCATCCAGTTCAAGCGCACCCAGTGCTTGAGCACTGTCTGTATCACCTGCACATAGATCACGAAGCAGCAGAGTAGGCTCCATATCTAGAGGCATTACGCGTTCGTAGTTGCCAATTGGAACCATTGAACGATCACTACCATTGGTCGTCGTTGTCATATTGAACAACTGACCTTTGAATACGTGACCAAGGAAAGAGCGAGTTACCGAGAACTTATTCTTACCAGGCATTGCCCAGCCAAATAGTTCTTTTTCACGGCCTTCACGTAATACAGAAACCTGTTGATGGTAACGGCCAAGGTATGCGTGTGGACCAGTTGCATGTGTACCTGTCAGTACAGAACCAGAAATCACACGAACTTCGCCAGGCATCAGCTCGTTATCTGTTAGGTCATCCAAGCTTGCACCGATTACGGTACGAACTAGACGAGGGTTATTCACAACTGGACCAGCTAGAGACACAACACGATCTGTGTATAGCTCACCAGTTAGGAACAGCTTACCGAACGCGATAACGTCTTGGTAGTTGATGCTCCATGCCACATTTTCTGCATTCACTGGGTATAGGAAATGCATGTGGGTGCCAGCAAGACCTGCTGGGTGAGGGCCATCGAAGACGTGTTCTTCTACGTTAGACTGTGAAGAGCGTGGCAAACTAGTGCCAGATTTACATACGTAAACCTTGCCTTCTGTCAGGGCTGAAAGAATGTCTAGACCAGCAATGAATGCTTCTTGTTGCTCATTAATGATCAACTCAGGCTTAGCTGCTAATGGATTAGTATCCATTGCAGTTACGAAAATAGCCTTAGTAGAAGACTCGATTGCAGGAACCTTGCTAAACGGACGAGTACGTAAAGCGGTCCATAGGCCAGAGTCAACCAACTGAGTCTTGATCACTTCACGATCTAGACCTGAAAGTTGAGCGGCTTCGAACTTATCAAATGTCACCTGCTCTTCACCTGCCACTTCAATCACTACAGATTGAAGGACACGTTTAGCGCCACGGTTAACTTCGATCACTTTACCGGCTGCTGGTGCAGTAAATTTCACGCCAGGGTTCTTTTTATCTTCAAAAAGAACTTGCGCTTTTTTCACTTCATCACCAACGCGGACATGCATGGTAGGACGCATGCCAACGTACTCTTCGCCAAGCAAGGCGACTTTTTTGATGGTCTTACCATCATTAATCACCTGGGATGGAGTTCCTGCGATAGGAAGATCCAAGCCCTTCTTTATTGTAATCATACGCACTTGCACTACTTTTATCGGGAAAAAGATTCTTTTGATTGCGTAACTTTTAGACACGACATCAGTGTCCGGTTTTGATGTTGTTTTAAACATCAAAATCGCAACATCCTATTAAAAATCTCGTCACAAGGAATACGCGAGATTTATCAGGTGCCGTAGTCTAGCATTTTTTAGGAACTTGATGCCATGACCAATCATTAGAATAGAGGGGTTATTTCGGTAGAATCAGGTCTAAAAGGTCAAAGAATAGTCATAACTTTGACCGATCGCACAAATGCCATATTCCATACATATCTTATGGAAAAGTCATATTCATCGCCTGAAATATCCTGCAATTTCCATTCATTTGTTGAAACACTGTTAACACATTTTTTAACCAGAATTTGTGCCACATCAATGCCCCTAAAGAATGTAAAGCGAAAAAAGATGGCCTTAGCCACCTTTTCTCTGCACCTTTATATTTTGCGTCTTTAGTGACCGCCACCCATACACATAGGGCTATCAGGAGCGCCATCTTGTTCTCGCTTCCACTCTTCATCAGTGTATGTATGGATAGCTAGTGCATGAATGTGGTTATCTAGCTCATCTGCCAAAATTTGATGAACTTGGCGATGGCGTCCAATCAAACGCTGTCCCGCGAACGAATCACTCACAACAATCACTTTGAAGTGACTCTCCGAGCCTGGTGGCACATTATGCATGTAGCTCTCATTAATCACTTTGAGATAGCTTGGTTGCAGCTCACTGTGTAGTTTCTTCTCTATGATTTCTTGGATCATATTCGTTCCTCATTGATGCGAATTCCATAAGTATATACCTAAGTAAAGCAGACGTGTATCACTCAAACATCACTCTCATTATTGATGCATTTTACGTTCAACTGATTTCAAAGCGCTTGACGCTATGAACATGCCTAGAGAGCGACCACCACTGAACACGTAAAATTTGACAGCTTTTTGTATCTCGACACGTCATCATTTGCGACAATAACACTTAATTTCTAAATCAACTTACATTTAGCTATGAAAACCGAACTGAATATTCACGAGCGAAGCTTAACACTTCATCGTTTCCCAAAACGCAGCAATGAAACTCTACAAGCGTGGGATGCCGGTGATGAGTATCTTATTAATCATGTTGAAGAACTTGCTTTGCCAGACAATCAAAACATCCTCGTGATTAATGACAGCTTTGGTGCCCTCTCCTGCTGGTTTTCAGAAAAGCACCATGTGACGCTAATGAGTGATTCTTTCATTTCTCATAAAGGTGTGCAGCAGAACCTTGAGCAAAACCAGTGCAATAAGGTAGTGTTTGCAACCACGATGGATCCCGTACCTTCCAATACTGATCTCGTATTGCTGCAACTGCCAAAAAGTAACCGTCACCTCGTTTGGATACTCAGTCAGTTAAGAAAAGCACTGCCTGCATCCTGCCCCGTCATTGCAGTTAATAAAGCGAAAGACATTCATACTTCAACGCTAAAACTGTTTGAAAAATATTTGGGTGAGACAAAAACCTCTCTGGCCTGGAAAAAGCACCGATTGGTATTTGCTCAAGCAACGGTTGACCCAACAATTGAAGTAAGCCCTTTCACGACTTGGCGCGTTGATGGCGAAGATATCGAACTCAAGAACATGCCAAATGTCTATTCAGGAGAAAGCTTAGATTTAGGTGCGCGTTTTATGCTTCAGCACCTACCTCAAGATCCATTGGTAGATAATGTTATCGATCTCGGTTGCGGTAATGGTGTTTTGTCTGTGAAGTTTGGTCAGCTGAATCCGAATGCTCGATTAACATGTGTTGATGAAAGCTTTATGGCGCTTGAGTCCGCGAAGCAGAACCTGCTAGATAACCTTGGTGAAGATAGAGACATACAGTGTGTTGCAAACAATTGTTTGGACGGTTTTAAACACAACAGCTGCTCTATGATTATGTGTAACCCACCCTTTCACCAACAGCAGGCAATCACCGATCATATTGCTTGGCAAATGTTCTGTGATGCAAAGCAAGTATTGAGTCAAGGTGGTAAGTTACTGGTGATTGGAAATCGTCATCTTGGTTACGACGCAAAACTAAAACGGCTGTTTGGCGATAAGAATGTGAAACTTATCGCTTCCAACAATAAGTTTGTGATTTTACAGGCCACAAAAAATCCTGCTAAATTAAGCGCAAAATAAGCTTTAGCAAAATAGTTAAAAGGAATAATAAAATGAGAAAATTGGTACTTGCGGCTTCGGTTGCGTTGCTTGCTGCGTGTTCAGCGCCTCAACAGCCTCAGCTGAATTTGATGCCAGAAAGCACACTGAGCACCAATCCAATTGTTCAAGGCAAGACTTACAGTTTGACCAGCAAAGATGTACGTGCAGCGCAGTACGTGGCGTTGGTGGATAACGGCCGTTCGAACATTCTTCCTCTTCATGCTAAACAGAATTTACGTATTGCGTTAGAAGAATCATTAGAGAAGCAGTTTTCATCTCAAGGCTTCCATGCCGATCTAAACAGCAACAATGCAATTGAATTAAACGTTCAAGAAGCATTAGTTAACGTAAAACATTCGGTGATGGAAAATAAGATGGATGCGAAAGTCGTGCTTGAAATCACCGCAGAAACACCAGAAGGCAAACTGGTCAAAACTTACACAGGCACTGCGAAGCGTTCTGGCACATTGAGTGCGTCTGATGCCGACATTGAGCAAACACTGAATGATGTTGTGACATTAACACTTAAAGAAATTGCCAATGATCCTGAGCTTCGTCAGTACATGCAGGAGCGTTTCTAATGTTACGCAAGGCAATTCTTTCTCTCGCGCTACTCAGCTGCAGCGTTTGGGCTGGACCAAAAGTGGCGTTTGAAACAACGTTAGGTTCATTTACTGTCGAACTGAATGAAGAGAAAGCGCCGATTACGGTAGCGAACTTCCTGAAATATGTAGAAGACGGTAGCTATGAAGGCACTATTTTTCACCGCATTATTCCAGGCTTTATGGCGCAAGGTGGTGGCTTTAACCAAGATATGCAAATGGTGAAGACTTACGCTCCAATCAAAAACGAGGGTAATAACGGTTTAAATAACGACCGTGCGACGATTGCAATGGCGCGCACCAACGCGCCTGACTCTGCTACTCGTCAGTTTTTTATCAATTTAGTCGACAATGATTTTCTAAACTACGGCGCTCGTCCACCGGGTTATGCGGTATTTGGCGAGGTCACGGAAGGATTCGACATTATCCAAAAAATGGCAAAACAGCCAACTACGACGACTCGCGGTATGCGTGATGTTCCCGAGACTCAAATCGTCATCACTAAAGCAACACTACTTAAATAGCCAAAACGATAAGCCCTTTGAATAATCGAAGGGCTTTCTCTTTCAACGGCTTCATTTTATTGGATTGATTTATGTCTTCATTACCTTCCATCACTTGGTTGGAAACGGTAAAAAGTTACCTCGATAAACGACTCATGTGGGTTTTCATGTTGGGCTGCTCTAGCGGCTTTCCGTGGGTACTTATCGGTTCAAATATGTCTGGCTGGCTAAAAGACGCTGGTTTGACCCTATCCGCAATAGGCTACTTTGGTAGTGTCTTTGCGGTTTATGCAATTAACTTTCTCTGGGCGCCACTCGTAGACCGGGTGAAGCTACCAGTGCTCTATCGACTACTTGGACAAAGGCGTAGCTGGATTTTCTTCTGTCAAAGCATCGTACTCGTCGCGACGGTATTTATTGCGGGCGTGAATCCAGCAGAGAACTTGGTGTTTGCGTCTCTACTCGCCTTGTGTATTGCAACCGCATCAGCCACACAAGACATTGCGATTGATGCTTTTCGTATTGATACTTTCCCAAAATCAGAAGAATCTAAGCTGCCACAAGCTTCTGCAATGGCGGTCATTGGCTGGTGGACAGGTTATTCACTACCGGGTTATTTAGCGTTTGTTAATGCTGATAGCGTCGGTTGGAATGGCGTGTATTACGGGATGGCGGTGATAGTCGGCATTCTAATGGTTTTTACGATTTTAGTCGGAGAGCCTAAAACTCAACGCGAACAACTTCAGTCTGCCGCTGAACAACGCCACAAAGAAGTGGTTGGTTCAAAAGTCGTGGCTTGGTTTACTGTGACTGTTGTAGAACCTTTCCTTGACTTCTTTAATCGCAATGGCGTCCGTGTCGCGATTACTCTTTTGCTGTTCGTTTTCCTATTCAAAATTGGCGAAGCGTTTTTGGGCAGGATGTCGATCGCGTTCTATAAAGATATTGGTTTTAGTAACGAACAAATTGGTTATTACTCCAAACTGATCGGATGGGGAGCCACTATCTTCTTTACCTTTGTCGGAAGCATGTTCAACGTCAGGTTTGGTATTGTACGTGGATTAATGATCGGCGGTATTGCTATGTCTGCCAGCAACTTGATGTTTGCTTGGATTGCATCGGTAGGCCCAAATGAGCACCTGTATTTAGCAACCATTATTGTCGATAACTTTACGACTGCTTTCTCAACTGTCGCTTTTGTTTCATTTTTGACGATTCTAACCGGACAAGCATTCTCGGCAACTCAGTATGCGTTGCTTGCCTCTTTGGGCAACTTCGGACGAACGACTCTTGCTTCTTTCAGTGGAGAACTGGTGGACTACCTCAATGACTGGAGCACGTTCTTTGTGCTTACCGCTGTTATGGTCGTGCCAAGCTTGATTATGTTGTACTCGCTACGACATTACTTTGATGCTCTATTGGAAAAGGCACGTCACAAGCACTAAGAAGCGCATCAAAAAACCACCGAATTCGGTGGTTTTTGTTTTGCGAGATATAAGATAAGAGGTCTATGGGTATAGCCCTTTGCCAAACATATTAAATATACGTGCCACACCTTGAGTAAAGATCATCGGCTCAGTCAGTACGGTTAAACACAAGCAATCTTCTCCGGCCTTAGTGTAAGGGCTGTGCTTCACTGACGCGTCTCTAATCATCAAATCGCCCTCTTCATATTGGCCATCCTCATCACTAAACCCACCATGTAGGATCAATGTAGATTCTAAGCCTTTGTGCGTATGTTGAGGGATTTGCACATCTTCTCCGATGTACATTAAGCTAACACGAGCATCTTCCCCTAGATCAATCTGAGCACTGAAAACCTTGCCTCCGTAACTTCTCCATGACCCTACAAGGTCAGAGAAACGCGCTAAGGTTTTGGGAAGTTCAAAGCTCTTTCCTGCAACATTCACTGCGGCAGGATCTCGGATAACGATGTTATCTGTCGCTGGCTCCGCATTGATAATATCATTGAACATATCGTCGAATTCAGGGACATATTCAGAGGGGATGTCGCTCACGATATTCGCTTGGCTGGCTTCGACTTGGTTCACATAAGCTCGGCACTTGGTGCATGTTTCTAAATGGGTTGCGACCACAAGACCAGAAACTGCATCAATGCTTCCCGAAGCGTATGCTTCTAACAAGCTGTTATCTGGGTGTTTGTTCATAGTTGCTCCGTATGCATTGAATGCCTTAGCTTTTCTACTGCAAGCCTCAGCCTGGATTTTACGGTACCGAGGGGTATATCAAATAATTCAGCGACCTGCTGATGAGGTAGCTCCTCAAGATACACCGCTTGTAAAACGTCTCTCTGATTTTTCGGTAAAATATCTAAAAATTTAACCACCTGCTCTTTCAACATGTCTTGCTCTGGTGAATAGTGATCAACAAGATCTGGTGGATAATATTCTGACGGCCAAATGTCATCAGAATGAATGTGTAACTCCTTACCTTTCTGCTTTCTCAACAGATCAAAGCATAGGTTTCGGATTATGGTGTATATCCAAGTCGATAACGCGCTCTTTTCCCCATCATAGAGGTGCGCTTTCTGCCAAACTGTCGCCATGGTCTCTTGCACCATCTCCATAGCAACTTGCTCATTACCAACATGTTTGTAAGCGAATTGCTTCAGCTTGGGTGCGTAAAAACGGAATACAAAAGCGAACGCGTCTTTATCTCGAGCCTTCACTTTGTCCATGTAATCGTTCCAATCACTGCGCCCCAGTTTTTTTGGGCTATCACTCATCATAATCGGCCTTAATTTTAGGGAGGAGTCATCTCCTCCCATTCGTCCTAATCGGTAACGTCATCAACCAACAAGTTGAAGCCACCGTTGTTCCCATCATCAATGGCAACCACCTGATACACAACACCATTCATCACATTGACTGGTGCTGAATCAACAGCAACCGTACTTGGATCGCCTGCCACTGTCACGGTTACATAATAGGTACCTTCAGCGACATATAATCCCTGAACGCTATCTTTGTACGCAAAATTAGCAATAGTTGGATCACTTCCATCTATTCCAGCGCTTGTAGTGAGATAAATATCCACCATTTCCGCTACGGGATTCGCCGCCGCGTGTGTCACATTCAGCGTCGCGCTAGTTGCCACTGCACGTCTCATGTCTTCAACAACTAGAGGTTCGATATCAATCGCTGGGCTAACAACACCGACTGCGTAAACACTGTAATCCATTCCGCCCGCAACCATTAATCCGTCAACATCGATAATAGGATTGGTTGTTGTGCCATCCACGTAAACGTCAATATCGTAAGCGCCAGCATCGAGATCCAAATAACCACGAATCTCTTTGAACGCTAAGTCGGCAAGAGGACCGAAGGCCGCCCCGTTAACGTTGACATCGACGATTGGCGCTCCATCGACAAGATGTCCAACTCTTACTTCAGCTTGGCTGCCCATATCCTCGATTATAGAAGATCCTGAACCATCCAATACCAACAACTTAACTGGTGACGTGCTATTTGAATCTCCGGTACTGATAGCGGCAATAGTCAAGTTTGAATTAGCAGCAAGAGATATTGTGCCCGAGTCAAAAGCAACGCTATCCCCAACAGCAAGTCGAACTTGGTACTCACCAGCGGGGATGTTCAATACGTCTGTAGATGCTTTATATGCAAGATTCATAAGCGGTGTCGCGCTAGCAAGATCAGCCCCTGGCTCAGTGACGTAGAGATCAACGGCAGGAACGCCAGACGCTGCATGAACAACTTGAACATCTAAACTATTGGCATCAGCCATTGAATCGGCGCTGCGAGTCACAACTAAAGGTTCTACTGGGTTTGGCGAACCATCGGCATCACCAACAACGAACACGTTGTAATTGAGGTCTGAATCGAGATCTAATTCTGTTTTAGGTATTACAGTCGCGGTTTCATCGCCTGGAAGTTGAACATCAACTTGAATTGAGTTCATGCCCTCACGTAACTTCATGTAACCAGAACCCATACCATAATCAACACCTGTCAATGATGACTTATCGTTTATCCACACATTTGCAAGCGGCGCATCAGAAGACGCATGTACTGCTTGCAAATTGGAATACTCGATGGTGTCGCTGTCGGAGCCACACGCCGCCAGTCCTAATGCCGCCACCATAGTTAGCGCAGCTCTGCTAAATCCTTTCATATCCTTGCCTCTTTGTTAGTCGGGGCTTCTATGGCTTCTGTCAGAAATTGCAACGCAGGAATGCAGTTCTCTGCGCCAACGAGCTGTTCGAACAGATTGCAGTCTAAAGGAAGTAATTCAAGCCAGCGCTGGGTCACCCAAGCTGAGTCATCGTAAAAACGATGCTGGTAGAGGTTTCCAAGTTGAGGAAACTCTTCATAAACATGGGATAACTGCTGGCTTAAATAGAAGAAATCTGGTGAGTTGTCTGGATGTTGCCAATTGTCTAACCATTCGACCTCTGCATGGCGTAAGCCGTCCGCATCTGCACGAACTCGCTTGACAACAAAGCGTTTCTCACCAGCGACTGTAATACCAAGAAGACCATCACTGAGTGTTTCAAAATCAACGATCCTGACCAAAGTTCCGATAGATGAAACATTTCCCACGTCTTTAGGGTCACCTTCACTACCTACTAGGCAAACTCCAAAACCCACATTTTGTAGGCTGCATTCCTTTACCATTCGCTTATATCGTGGCTCAAAAATGCGCAAATTCATTTTACCTTCAGGGAGTACAACTGAAGTGAGTGGGAATAACATGACTTCTTTCATTCAAACGTCCTCTTTGATTCACCGATACATACGAATCCCTTATCACTCCGATCACTAACGATTTATGTTGGTTAATCGACTGGCTTAAAAAGTCATAAAATCGCTTACGCAAACGATCCAAATCACACATTTATTGCAATCAAATGCAACAAACAAAAAGTTCCGTAAATAAAGATAATTTCGTGACGCAACTCACCAAAAACGTTCAATTTTGCACCCTTTATCACTTTCATTTGGGATTTTTATCGCTATTATTCCCGCCAATTGGAAAGCGCAGCACAGATTGCGTGTTCTGAATCATTACAAACATAGAGAGTCCCCTTATGCGTAAATCACTTTTAGCTCTTAGCCTTCTAGCGGCTACTTCAGCTCCAGTTATGGCTGCTGACTACTCAGATGGCGATATCCACAAGAACGATTACAAGTGGATGCAGTTCAACATCATGGGCGCAATAAATGAGAAAGGTCCTTACGAATCAACTCACGATTACCTAGAAATGGAATTTGGCGGTCGCTCTGGTATTTTCGACCTTTACGGCTACGTTGACGTATTCAACCTAACTTCCGACAGCAGCAGTGATAAAGCTGATAAAGATGGTAAAATCTTTATGAAGTTCGCCCCTCGTATGTCTCTAGACGCTATTACTGGTAAAGACTTATCTTTCGGTCCAGTACAAGAGCTTTACTTGTCTACTCTTTTTGAATGGGACGGTAACAATGGCGGTGTTAACACTCAGAAAGTAGGTCTTGGTTCTGACGTAATGGTTCCTTGGTTTGGTAAAATGGGTCTAAACCTTTACGGCACTTACGACTCAAACCAAAAAGATTGGAACGGTTTCCAAATCTCGACTAACTGGTTCAAACCATTCTACTTCTTCGAGAACGGTTCATTCATCTCTTACCAAGGTTACATCGATTACCAATTTGGTATGAAAGACGAGTATTCTCAAGTTAGTAATGGCGGTGCTATGTTCAACGGTATCTACTGGCACTCTGACCGCTTCGCGGTAGGTTACGGTCTGAAGCTATACCATGACGTATATGGTTTCGAAGATGGTACTGGTCTACCATGGGATTCTTCGACAAAATCTGAGTCTTCAGGCGTAGGTCACTACGTAGCTGTAACTTACAAGTTCTAATTGAACCACTAAGTTTCATCAAAAATGGCGCCTTTCGGCGCCATTTTTATTTGCTTTCCTTTTTTCCCTCATTATCCTTGCAGCAAACCTTTTTAATGAGAGCGTTTGGTGAATATCCTTATCCTCGGTCCAGGTGCGGTGGGCTCACTCTGGGCAACAAAATTTCAGCTTGCCGGACACAATGTTTCATTGTGGGGAAGAAGTTCAGAGAGACAACAATCACTTCAGTTGGATGACACACCCGCAACCGTATTCAGTAATCAAGATATTTCCTCCGTAAATAAAGCGGATCTCATTTTGATCACGGTAAAAGTTTGGCAAGTGGAAGACGCCATTCAGCCTTTACTGCCTCATATCAACGCTGACACGATTATCATGCTGATGCACAATGGTATGGGTACCGCCTCTGGCGTAGAGAAGGCTCTGCCAAACAATCCGATAGTGCTCGCCACAACGACGCACGGCGCATACAAACCAGATAACCAACACGTACTGCATACCGGTCACGGAACAACGCAAGTGGGTGGTTATAATGACAAGGGAATGCAGTGCGCTTTTCTGCAAGATGTTATGCATCATGCCCTTCCAGAGGCCATTTGGAATCCACACATCCGATCTGCGTTATGGACTAAGTTAGCAATTAACTGCGCGATTAACCCACTGACTGCGATTCACCAGTGTAAGAATGGTGAGCTTGCGCAGCCCGAGTTTAAGATACAACTCGAAAGTATCACTCAAGAACTGGTTGAAGTAATGAGTAAAGAAGGTATTGCTATCGAGTTTCGCTCTCTTTTCGATACGGTAATGCAAGTGGTGAACGCCACAGCTGAGAACTATTCTTCAATGAGACAAGACGTATTCCATCAGCGTCGAACGGAAATTGATTTTATAACCGGATACTTGTTAAAGGCTGCCGAGAAACATCACATCAATACGCCTGAGAATTTAAAACTTTACCAACGCATCAAACAAATAGAACAAAGCTGGACAGAACAATGAGTAAGAAAATCTTAGTGCCAATCGCTCCGGGCACCGAAGAAATGGAAGCCGTCACCGTTATCGACATGATGGTTCGCGCGGGTTATGACGTTACGGTAGCGAGTGCTGCTTTTGATGGCTCATTGACGATGAAAGCTTCTCGCGGAGTCACACTAACAGCCGATTGTAAGCTAGTCGATATCGCTGATGATGAGTTTGACGCCATAGCGCTTTCTGGTGGTGTTGGTGGTGCAGAAATTTTTCGTGATAGCACGGTGATGATAGAAATCCTTAAGCAGCACATCTACGAGGGAAAGTTGGTCGCTGCTATCTGCGCAGCACCGGCGTTGGTATTGCAACACCATGATCTTTTCCCACAATCACTGATGACCTGTCACCCGAGCTTTCAGTCACATATCCCGGAAGAGAAGTGGCGCAGCAAACGCGTGACCTTTGATATCAACCACAACCTTATCACCAGTCAAGGTCCGGGCACTGCTTTAGAGTTCGCAATGGAAGTAATCATTCAACTCTCAGGTAAAAAACACGCATGGTCAGTTGCTGAACCAATGATCCCTCTGCCTACTCTGCATTACCATAAGCTTGGTGAAGAATAATGTTTGACGTAAATGCTGTACGTGAGCAATTTCCCGCTCTAAATCAATCCGTCAACGATACGCCCTTAGTGTATCTAGATAGCGCAGCGACAACGCAAAAACCGCAATGTGTGATTGATGTCATCAGTCATTACTACAGTGCGCAAAATGCCAATGTTCACCGTGGCAGTCATAGTTTAACGGCTAATGCCACCAGCCAATTTGAAGCGGCACGAGAACGAGTGGCAAACTTTATTGGTGCAAACAGCTCTAAAGAGATCATTTGGACACGGGGCGCAACCGAAGCACTGAACTTAATTGCTCAGACTTACGCCCGCAGCACGTTACAACCGGGTGATGAGATCTTGATTAGCGAGATGGAGCACCACGCTAACATCGTGCCTTGGCAAATCGTGGCAGAGCAAACGGGCGCCAAAGTCATAAAAGTTCCAATGACATCAGATTGCCAGTTCGACATCAGTGCATTTGAGGCGCTTCTGTCTGACCGCTGTAAAATTGTTGCTTGTGCGCAAATCACCAACGTCACGGGCACACGACAACCTATCGAAAAAATCACTGAACTAGCGCACAGCGTTGGCGCGGTTGTTGTGATTGATGGCGCTCAAGGCATCGTCCATGAGCAGCTTGATTTATCGGTATCAGATATCGATTTTTACGTTTTCTCAGGTCACAAACTTTATGCGCCAGCAGGTATTGGCGTTTTATACGGCAAGCTTGAACTTTTGGAAGCCATGCCACCATGGCACGGCGGTGGTAAAATGGTTGAACGCGTTTCGTTCGAGAAAACGACGTTTTCTGCACTTCCTGGTAAATTTGAAGCGGGCACACCAAACGTTGCGGGCGCGATTGCTCTAGCGAAAGCCATTGAGTGGTACCAAGGTTTTGACCATCACGCAGTCGAGGATCATCTCCATGCGCTTCAGGATAAGGCCTACCAAGCACTAAGCGCTTTGGATGACATCCATATTCTAGGCTACCAACCGAACGCTTCTGTACTGACGTTCGTAATGGACGATGTTCATCACCAAGATATTGCGACGCTGCTCGATCAACAAGGCATTGCGGTACGAGCAGGACACCACTGCGCTCACCCATTGATGGATGCGCTAAACGTTAAAGGCACGGTACGCGTTTCTTTTGGTATTTATAACACGGCTGAAGATGTGGATAGACTCATCGCCGCCGTAGAAAAAGCCGTCGACATGCTATAACGCCAACGGTTTGATTTGGAGTAACCAACAAGGTTACTCCATCTGCCTATCCAGAGTCGCCACGCAATTTCTGCCATTTCTTTTCGCAGCATAAAGCGCTTTATCTGCATGCGCATACAAACGTTTGGTGGTTTCATTTCTGCCTATTTCCACCACGCCTACACTCACCGTGACCGGAATTTCAATCTTTTCAAATTCGAACTGACAATTTTGAATGTGGGAACGTACTTCCTCTCCTACCTCTTTCGCCGCCGACAGAGAAGTTTCTGGCAAAATAATCGCAAACTCCTCCCCTCCGACTCTTGCAAAAATTTCGTCTTTGACGAGTAAGTGAGAAACCAAATCAGCTAACGTCTCTAAGACATAATCCCCCGCATCATGACCACGTTTATCATTGATGACTTTAAAAAAATCCAAATCAAATAATAACAACGCGGAGTGATAATCCGGAGCTTGGGATTTAATAACTTCTTCTGTGAGCTTTTCGAAAAAGACACGTCGATTGTAGATGTTGGTAAGAGCATCAATTTGGCTTTGATGGCGAAGAAGGGTTTCAACTCGGTGGCGATTGGAGATGTTGCGTGTAAGAATAAGGACAACGCGACGACCTCGGTATTTTATAGCGAGTGGGGAGATCTTGCCTTCGTAGTATAGGTCGCCTCTTGGCCCACTGTTAGCATCTATTCCCTGAATGCTGTCGGCGCACATCTTGTACTCGATCGTCACAATACTGTCTTGTTTCAGTGACCGATTTATCTGTTCGATAAACCAGTCAGCTTTATCTTTCTCAAGTACGCTGTACAGCGTCTCACCTATCAAATTACTTCCATCGTGATAGGCTTTTTTATCTGTTCCTCCAAAAACATCAATATAGATACCATCTTCACTCAGAATAAAAGTGGGGTCTGGCATTCCGGATAACACGTCTTGCGCATGTTCCAAGGTGAATTGCATATAGGGAGGTTCCTAGCATTTGTATCTAAGTAACCCAATCGCTTCCAAGTGTGTTTCCACATTGGGGAATAGGAGCGAATGGGGCATATGTCTATTATCTAATATAGACAAATTTTAAATACAATTGAGTTTATAAAAACCAAGTGGGCAATATAATGAACCAGGATCAATAGAATGGTTAATTAACGCTAAAATAGTCGACCATTTGCATACTTTTTATCCATATGCAAAAAATATCTCAACTCAGATACAAAAAACGCCAAACAGCTAGGCTATTCGGCGTTTTTTAAGAATTGGGAAAATGACTCGTTACACGGCGGTTTGTTTAATCTGCTCTACAATAGCTTTCAAGCCATTACCACGTGACGGGCTTAAATGGGAGACAAGCCCCAGTTGATCAAAATAAGCATCAATATCAAATGCTTGAATTTGATCGGCCGTTTTTCCGTCATAAGCCGCCATCACCAAGGCAATCAATCCACGGACGATACGCGCATCGGAGTCCGCACAAAAATGCCAAACGCCATCTTGCTCTTGGCTCACTAACCACACCAAGCTTTCACAACCCGAAACGGTAACTTGTTCTGATTTCAGCTCTTCTGGCATTTGTGGCAGCTTTTTACCCCACTGAATAACCTGACGGTAACGATCTTCCCAGCCTTGAAATTGCTGCATAGTCGCTACAATGTCTTCGCTGGTGATATCTGTACCAAATGGAGAAACGGGAAAATCTGTCATGATGCGCTCTTCTTCTAGTTTACTTCTTATATTTTGAAATCAACTTCTCAACGATTCGCGATACCGCGACAAAGCCAAACGTTGCAGTTACGACAGTCGCCGCACCAAAACCGCTAGCGCAATCCATACGTTTTGGGCCTTCCGCTGTCGACTTCACACCACACACTGAACCGTCTGCTTGAGGGTACTTCAGCTGCTCGGTTGAAAACACGCAATCAATACCAAACTTACGAGCCGGATTCTTAGGGAAGTTATGATGACGACGCAAGGTGTCTTTGATTTTCTTCGCTAGAGGATCTTGGATCGTTTTCGTTAAATCAGCGACCATGATCTGCGTTGGGTCAACCTGACCACCAGCACCACCCGTGGTGATCACTTTGATCTTGTTGCTGCGGCAATACGCCAACAAAGACGCTTTCGCTTTTACGCTGTCAATGGCATCCAACACGTAATCAAACTCTTTGCTTAAGTACTCATGTTGATTGTCTGGCGTGATGAAATCATCAATCAGATTAACTTTACACTCTGGGTTGATCAATTTGACACGCTCGGCCATCACTTCAATCTTGCTTTGGCCAACGGTGCCCGTCATCGCATGAATTTGGCGGTTAATGTTCGTGACACAAACATCGTCCATATCAATCAGAGTTAGCTCACCGATCCCCGTACGAGCCAGCGCTTCCACCGCCCATGAACCTACGCCACCAATACCAATCACACAAACGTGTGCAGCGCGAAGAATGTCCACTTCGCTGTTGCCATAAAGACGACGAGTGCCGCCAAAGCGTTGATTGTAGCTGTCAGATGCTGGGGTATCGAGTTCACGCATATTGAAGTCCAGATGATCGATAGAAAAACAAAGAGTGCGATTTATACGCACTCTTTGATGAAATGTCTAGATAAGAGAGTGTTCCTCTCTCTTGGACGACTATTGTAGCTTTTCTGGCGGTAAAGCCCAAGGCGCTTGAGTTGGTGAGTTTTCTAACCCAAGCTTCCACACTCGACCAAAATGCTTGTAGTGCCCAGCTTCCGTTCCTGCTCTCGCACCAATGCCATGATACAGATCCAAATGGTTCTGTTTTACCGCACCACCAGTGTCTAAAACGATCAGCATTCGCAGTTGATGCGCACCGCTCCACGTACCATCGGCATTCAACAGCGGCACTTCCGCCAAGATTGGTGTGCCCATTGGTAAGATAGAACGATCGCCTGCGACGGCAGCCATTGGCAACAAAGGAATACCAGCCGACCCCGTTACTGGCGCTTCTGCTTTTGGCGCAAAGAAAACGTAAGAAGGGTTTTGCTCCAACAACTCGCGTACTGTTGCATCGTCGTTGTCCATCACCCACTCTTTGATTGCTTTGAGGGACATTTTTTCACGCGGGACTTCACCACGCTCAATCAAAATGCGGCCAATGCTGACGTAAGCTTTATTGTTTTTACCCGCGTACGCAAAGTACTCCAACGTATCATCATCTTCAAAATGCACGTAGCCACTGCCTTGCACTTCCATCATAAATGGGTCGATACGATTAGGCGCGTAACCTAGCACCAAACCTTGTCCATCTAGTGCTCCATTGTAGATCTCCGCGCGAGTCGGACAATCTGATGAGCAGTTTGGTTTGCCATAAACTGGGTACTTAAAAATGTCGTTTGGTGTATGACGCAGTTCCATCACGGGAGAAAAGTATCCGGTAAACAACACATTACCTTTTTTATCACCACCACCCAATTGCGCGGCTTGAATGCCAAACGCACTCAACGCACTGGTATCTCCGCTCTGTTGCGCCCACTCACTTAATCGTTGATATAGCGGTTGGTACATCTTCGCCATGGATGGTGACTTTATCACCACTTGCTCAGCTTGCTTGTTAAATTCAGTAAAATCGCGTGGTTTGTTAGACTCAACCACATCCACTTGATTGAGGATCTGAGGAAACTCACCATCAAGATATTGCTGAGCACGATCATTTTGTTGAGCACAGCCAAAGAGTAGGCTCAAAGAGATAATAGGAAGGAGTTTTTTTAACACGTGTCTTTTCCGTAAAAGAGAATAGCAAAAGGATGGCAAACAAATGCATACGGTGCAATTGAAAAGCAACGACAAAATGTTTCAACGCTAAGCCAATCCGTTTACTCGTTGTGAATTCATTCAGTTAATGCAACATGATAGCAGCGGAAGAATTACGGAATTGTCCGGATTATGTTTGAAAGTAAGATTTACTGATTGAGAGATGAAATTGTGATCATCCATGTGACTCACAGACGCAAGAGATCTCTGCTTAACAGACAATGATAAAAACGACTATCTTACCGCAATCCTTGCACGCCCCTCTAAACGGAATACAGGTAGATAATGTGCATTGGCATCCAGCTTCATTTCTGCATGCTGCTTACCCACAAAATTGAAGTGCCGCTCATTTGAACCCACTCGATACGAAAACGAATCCCCATCGAATTCAAAACTGGTCGCCACTGTAGAACCATTTACAGTAACACCGCGCTCACTCAACACAAATTCTTCACGAGCATAAGGCGCAACATCTTGCTCAACCCAGCGGCCATAAATAGTCGATTTAGGAATAGGCGGATTAATGGTTCGAGTAATCAAATCACTATACAGCATGCACACGACAACGGTTCCAACTATCGCTATAAGCATAAGAGAACGCTCTAGCCACTTACGAAGCATTGATTTAGATGACGTTTTTGACAGATTTGAAGCAGTGATCGCAGCATTCTTATTAACAGCAGAAGACATGAGGTTCACGTGTTGAGAAAAGACGCGCTCATTGTAACTCTCCCCCTCAACGGGACCAAGAACCTACCTCAATATGTTTGTGCTTTATTCCAAAATTTCACCTTGCCACCAAGTGAATAAAAAGGCATTATTTTAACATAATTAAACAAAGGAATGGCTGTAGTGAAAATTCGTAGTACTGCTCTCGTAAAAGGATTCCGTCAATCAACACCTTATGTCAATGCTCACCGCGGAAAAACCATGGTGATCATGCTGGGCGGAGAAGCCGTCGCACACAAAAATTTTGGCAATATTATTAATGATATCGCACTCATGCACAGCCTCGGAATTAAAGTCGTGGTGGTGTATGGTGCACGTCCTCAAATTAATCAGCTGCTAGAAAAACAAGACCTCACTACGCCTTACCACAAAAATATCCGCATTACGGATGAATCGGCTTTATCTGTTGTTATGCAAGCTGCCGGACAACTTCAACTTGCGATTACTGCGCGCCTATCAATGAGCCTCAACAACACTCCGATGGCAGGCACCCAGCTCAATGTCGTTAGCGGAAACTACATCATTGCTCAGCCACTCGGCGTTGATGATGGTGTGGACTATTGCCATAGTGGACGCATTCGCCGCATTGACACCGACGCGATTAATCGCACGCTCGACCAAGGCTCTATTGTGCTACTTGGCCCCATTGCGAGCTCTGTGACTGGCGAGTGTTTTAACTTACTTTCTGAAGAAGTTGCGACACAACTGGCGATCAAATTAGGCGCAGACAAACTGATTGGTTTCTGTTCAGAACAAGGTGTCATTGATGACAACGGTAATGCTGTCGCCGAGTTGCTGCCAATTGAGGCGGAGCATGTCATCAAAACGCTCTCTGAAAATACGTCTCCTGACCTAGATTACAACACTGGGACACTGCGCTTTCTTAAAGGGTCTATTGCCGCTTGCCGTGCCGGAGTACCTCGCAGCCACTTGATCAGTTATAAAGTAGATGGAGCCCTAATTCAGGAGTTGTTCTCTTTCGACGGTATCGGAACCCAAGTCGTTATGGCGAGCGCTGAACAAGTGAGGCAAGCCAATATTGACGATATTGGCGGTATCTTAGACCTCATTCGTCCTTTAGAAGAGCAAGGTGTACTCGTTAGGCGCTCTCGAGAGCAGCTAGAACAAGAGATTGGAAAATTTACCATCATCGAAAAAGACGGCTTGATTATTGGCTGTGCTGCCCTTTATCCATACCCAGAAGAGCGCAAAGCTGAGATGGCTTGCGTAGCGATTCACCCTGACTATCGTGATGGGAACCGAGGTTTGTTACTGCTCAACTACATGAAACACCGTTCTAAATCCGAAACCATTGATCAAATCTTTGTCCTCACGACACACAGTTTGCATTGGTTCAGAGAGCAAGGTTTTTACGAAGTCAGTGTCGACTATTTGCCCGGAGCCAAACAAGGGCTATATAACTTCCAACGTAAGTCAAAAATCTTAGCGCTAGATTTGTAGCTTAACCTTAAATCAGGAAGAGAAATTTAAGGTTCCGCTATACCAACACCTCAAGGTGCGGGATTCAGCTCATTGACGCTCAATCCCGGACATCAAGTTTGTTTTGGAGTAAGGCCTCACATAAATCCTGCTTCGAGCTAGCGAGTCATCATGTAAACACCAACTTAGAAATGCGCAAACCATTGCTTAATTTTCGTTCCAATTTTATCTTTTAAATATACATTTGGTTGGCTATACTCTGCTCGCTAGTGATTGGTTTTTAACCAATACGAATGGATCTAGGTGATGTAATGTAGCCTTCACCCTAAAATACTGGGCAATTGAAAAACTAGTTAGCTCCGTATTGCACACCAAGGACAGTTGTTAATCTGACTTTAAATAAGCCGAGACGAGCACTGTTATGAGAACAATCATTTGTAATTCGCTTCAAAGCTTCTGGGATATGGCTGACAATCAGTTTTTAGAAGGCCTAGACGTCCACTGTGTTTTCCCCGTAAATGACGCTATCCGAGATTTTATTCTTGCTTATCAACAGCAATACAAAATACGCAGCGTGTCTTTTACCAATGCGTTTGCAAAACATGCATAAAAGAAGACCGAGCCATAAGCTCGGTCTTCTTTTACGTACGTAATCAATTCAAAACAAAATCATAGCTAACAAAGATGCAAAAATAGTGACTACGATAAAGATTAAAATAGTCCAGTACACTAGCCCAATACTTATGAACCACTTTGGGCAAACTCTACGAATATCTGTTAGCTTTCTTTTTTTGGCCAACTTAGGAAATGCAACTGCGGCAACAAGAGCTAATCCATGTATTAAGGCCCCAAAGTGAAATCCAGAAACTAAAGCAAGCTCAATATCTGTATAGTGCTCACTAGTATACGCATAGTGCTTTACTTTTTGCGGCGTGATAACAATAAGCAAAATACCTACTATCAGGTACCAAAAAACTAACAAAGCACCTGCAACAAAAAATGTAATAAAAGAAACTTCTAATAACTGCAAACTTCACCGACCTTCTATTCCAGCTCTCAAGTAATAGACATCCAAACCACCATTGAGGCTAAAGTGATCATAGCTAGCAGCAATAAAACGCTTATATAAATACGGCAAAGTCCGATGAATAGACCGGAGCAAACTTGATGAACATCAGCAAAGCCCCTTCTCTTCGCGAAAGTTGGTAAAGCGACCGCCACAACTAAGCCTACACCATGAATTAAAGCACCAAAGTGAAAACCTGAGACTAAAGCTAACTCTACTTCTGAATAATGTTTCGGATTAAAAGCAAACCGCTTCACCTTTGGTGGTATAAAAAATATAAAAATTGCTCCGATAATAACGAACCATAAAAACGCGCCTCCTCCGGCGATAAAGAAGGTTAGAAAAGACGAGTCGAGCAAACTCATATTCAGTTGCCTTTGATATGCGAATGAGAAAGGAGAAATATACCTTTAAGGAAGAATATTACTCAATAGCAATCCATTTTTCATGAAAACGAAATGGCGGATATAAGACCCGCCACAAAGAATCATCTTCGAAAATGTCACAATCACAAGTAAAAATTAATTCGTAAGCCGCTGTACTAATCCACTCGCGCGAGCCGTTTTCACCTTAATGCCTCGCTTCAGAACGTTGAGTTCGGCGTAAAGAGCTAAACGCTTTTTCGCGCGGGTAATGCCTGTGTAAATCAACTCACGAGTTAATATCGGGCTAAAGTCTGGTGGCAAAATCATCAGGGTGTAATCAAATTCACTGCCTTGCGATTTATGGATGGTCATGGCGTAAGCCGTTTCATGTTCAGGCACTCGGCTTGGCAAGACCGATTTCACACTGCCGTCAGGTAACTCGAAAAAGACTTTCAAACGCGGTTCTTCTTCACTGTCATCTCGCATGCAAATACCAATATCACCGTTATACAAACCTAGACCATGATCATTACGCGTAACCATGACAGGTCTACCGTGATACCAAATTTCATCCTGAACCTGAATGAACTTGCGCGCCGCGAGCGCTTTCTCGATGCGCTGGTTTAGCCCAGCAACACCAAAGTCACCTTCACGAATCGCGCAAAGCAGTCGGCATTGGTTGAAGGTATCTAATACCGCTTTGGCTTTACGCGTTAGCGACTCTGGCTCTCCGGTTTCAGGATCGGTTTCCTGTTGTCCAATGCGTTTGAGGTAACGACCGTATTCCTGCACCAACGTCTGCATCATTTGGTTGTAGTGCTGACTACTTAGCGCGAAATGTTCGATATCGGAAAAGTCACGCGCCCAGAC
Organism: Vibrio sp. 1CM7H; assembly: GCF_023161645.1. Classification (NCBI taxonomy): domain Bacteria; kingdom Pseudomonadati; phylum Pseudomonadota; class Gammaproteobacteria; order Vibrionales; family Vibrionaceae; genus Vibrio; species Vibrio sp. 1CM7H. Next base: position 288,514 of record NZ_JALNTV010000003.1, on the reverse strand, counting down.
GTTATCTACACTCGCAGCAGAACCTGAGTTAACCGCTTTTGCCAACTGACCAATGCCTGAGCGAGCGTCAAATCGGTAGCTCTTTTGCAGCATACATAAGCTATCGGCAATGCTGGAGGCACTGTTCCCCGTATGGGCTAAAGTATCGAAACCCGTCAGTTTTGCGATGGCTGACGCCTGCTCTTTGCCATAACCCAATGCATGGAACGAACAGATATCACCCAACACTGCCCCTGCTTCAACTGAGGCAAGTTGGTCTTTATCACCTAACAAAATCAGCCGCGCATGTTTCGGTAAGGCATCGACCACTTTGTACATCATCGGTAAATCGACCATCGACGCTTCGTCGATAACTAAAATATCCAAATGCAGTGGATTTTGCTTGTTGTGACGAAATTCTGCGCTATTAGGAATCGCGCCAAGCAATCGATGCAAGGTGCTCGATTCAGTCGGAATTTTGGCTTTTAGCTCCGGAGAAACTGGCAGCTCTTGCACTGCTTTACCAATGGACTCGGTTAATCGCGCCGCCGCTTTCCCCGTCGGGGCCACCAGCTTGATGGTTAGATTTTTCTCGTGCGTCGCCTGTTCAATCAAAGCAGCAAGCAATTTGGTTACTGTCGTCGTTTTACCCGTACCAGGGCCACCAGAAATCACAGCAAATCGACGAGTTAACGCAACCGCCGCCGCGACTTTTTGCCAGTTCACACAAGCTGAAAGTGGCACCAGCTCATCCAGTTGCTGCAAATCCTGAACCTTGCGCGCATTGCTAAGCACGGAATCAATGGCGTGCCAATCCAACGATTCGCTTGCGACCACATCAAGGTGATCACACACCAATTGTTGACGCAACACTTGGTTGCTGCTTCCCGCTTCTACTGCTTTGCCCAACGCGTTAAACAGAAAATGGTATTGGCGTGCGAACAGATGGTTGAGCAACTCGGATAATCGCGAAAACTCTTGCGCTTGCAAGTTAACTGCGGCGCCCAACTGATTAAGCTTTTCCGCCAGTGTCACTTCATAATGCCAATAGCGGTGCAGATACAGACGCTCGCCATCGAACATCAGCGGTAAGGCTTCTCCTTGCGCGCCGACCACGGTGGAATTTTTTAATACTTGAATCCAGTCTATGCCTTGCAACTGTGTGTTGAGCGCCAATGCCGACTCACCAAACAGCCCTAGCTTACTGGCTAAATCCGTAGATTGCCCTTGTGCATCGAACAGAGACAGGCAGATATGTCCTTTGCCAAGCTCACTACTGACAACACCCGCGATAAACGCCAGTGCTTGGCTATCCGACTGTTCATCATGCGTTTGAGAGTCAATAAAACAGGCAAATTGGTAGTCGAGCTGACGAATAGCACCTTTGTGCGCCAAGCGTTCCAGCACTACCAATAAACTATCTTGGCCAGAATGAAGATTGTGATTTGTCGTCATTAAAGTAGCTCCATCTGCCCGGCTTGAGTTGAGCGCGTTTCAAGTGCTTGACCATCAATCAAACGATCCATCTCTTGTAAGAAGTCTAAGGTTGGTTTCGCGGCAAAAATGCCGTGGTCACTCTGCCCATCCATACCGCGCAAGAACAAGTAATACACACCACCGAAGTGCTGCTCATATTGATAATTCGCCAATCGGCTGCGTAGGAAACGATGCAGTGCTAACGCGTAAATCTGGTACTGCAAATCGTAGCGGTGATCCGCCATGGCCGATTTCAGAGCCTCACCATGGTAGTGCGTCACATCGTCGCCAAGATGATTCGATTTCCAGTCAAGCACGTAGTATTTACCTTGATGTTCAAACACCAAGTCGATAAAACCTTTGAGCATGCCTTGCACGGTTTGGAAACCTAAATCCCCCGCTTTCGCCGACAACGGATCGTGACGTTGAATGACTCGGTTTAACGCCGGCGCAGACAACACTTCAATCGGCAACAAAAATTCCATCTCCACCAAACGTTGCGACGGTGCTTTTTGATTAAGCAGCAAAGATTTACCATCCAACGGCGTTGCGAGTACGGTATCAATCAATTGCTGTAAAATGGGCAACCACTCTTCATCGAGCTGTTCGCTTTCCATCAAACCAAGGATGATTTGTGTATTCTCTTCCGTCGTGGCTGGCTGAGTAAATTCAATTTCCTCAAACAGGCTGTGCAGGAACGTACCCGGACGCGCACCGCGAGGGAAGGTAAAAATAGAACGCTCTGGCTCCACCAAATCCGCTTCGTCTTGCTCTTCAGATGAGTCGATATCAAAACCCGTAATCTCAATCGTGGCATCATGCTCGGCGTGATGAGAGCCTTGCTTGACCAAGCCAGAATAACTGGTGATGCGCCAGTTTCTATCGATAGGGTTTTGCAGCTCTTTCGCGCTAAGATCGTTTATTTCTTCTTGTGGCGCTACGTACTTCTCTTCGAGTTGCTGCGGCGGATCGGCCACAACGACACAATCAAGCTCGTCTTGTTGTTTTGTTAAACCTTGGTGCAAATCGTTAATGCCACCTTCTTGACCATTTTGAATCAAATAGCCAATCGCACTACGGTGTACGCCGGTTGGCTCTTTGGTCGAACGACCATTGCGCAAAGGCGAGGCTCCAATAAAACACGCATACACAGCTCGCGTTAGTGCCACGTATATCAAGCGTAAGTCTTCCGCCAAACGCTCTTTATCCGCTTGCTTCATGGACGCATCGTTGCCAGTGATATCCAGTACCGTGCGGTCATTGGCTGCATCGTAATATTTGGCTTCACTGGCTTCTCGATAGCTGAACACAAACGGCAGAAATACGAGGTCATACTCCAAGCCTTTTGATTTGTGAATAGTTACGATCTGCACTAAGTTACGTTCCGATTCTAAACGTTGGATTTGGTCATCACTGCCACCCAAACCGTTTTCCGCATCACTGATAGACTGAGCGAGCCAACGCAGCAGGCCGTGGTCGCTATCCAGTTCATTACTGGCTTGTTGCAGCAGTTCACCGATGTGCATTAAATCGGTAAGTACTCGCTCACCATTCTCACCCTGTGAACTCGCACCTTCTTCTAGTAATCGCTCGGCAATATGGCGTTTACTGATCACCGCGCGCAACATCGGCAGCACACCACGCTGAACCCAAAGTTTGCGATACTCTTTGAATTCGTTAACGGCGTTTTCCCACACAATTTCATCGTTATTAAGCGCATCCAAACTTGCTGCATCGAGGGCAAACAGCTCAGAGGCAAGACTTGCACGCAGCGCACGGTCATTTTCTGGAGTCAGCACTGCTTGTAGCAAACGCTGTAAATCCTGTGCCACCGAACTGGTAAACACACTGTCTCGGTTAGACAGGTACACGCTGGCAATGCCTTGGTCTGCTAGCGCTTGTTTGATCATTCGACCTTCGCTACCTGTTCGAACCAATACTGCGATATCGCCCGCTTGAACCGCTTTCTGTTTTTCGCCATTCACCAGACACGCTTGCCCCTGTTGAGCCTGCGTCAAAATGGTTTGGATTTGGCTTGCGGTCGCCTCCGCCATTCGAGTCAAATACTCGCCTTTTGGTAGCGGTTTATCGTCCGCTTCTTGCAACCAATAAGTCAGCGCCGGTTGCTTTTGGCCACCCATAGTCCAAATGCGTTTTTCGGCATTGGGACTGTACTTAACGGGTAAGAAGGGAATATCCGAATCATAGATAAATGGACTATCGGGCAAAGCAAATACTTGGTTTACCGCCTGCACCATATCTGCGCTAGAACGCCAGTTGGTTCCTAACGTGTAGTGGGCACTTACTTGGTTACGCGCTTTGATATAAGTGAAAATGTCTGCGCCACGAAAGCCATAAATCGCCTGCTTGGGGTCACCGATCATAAACAAACCACATTCCGGGTTGTTCAGATAAATACGACTGAAAATACTGTATTGAAGCGGGTCGGTATCTTGGAACTCGTCAATCATTGCGACGGGATACAAAGTACGAATACGCGCCGCTAAAAGCTCGCTTTCGTCCGTATCGATAGAAGCAGAAAGTTGCGTCAGCAAATCATCGAAAGAGAGCCACTGTTTTTGATTTTTCGCGTTGGCCAGCATTGCACGACAATGCTCAATCGCATGAGCAAGCAGTGGCGCTTTTAAGCTGATTGGATTGGCAAGAAATGTTTCAATGGCTTCAAATACCGCATGCTGCGGCGCACTGCCTTTCGGTGTTTTTTCCAACAAGACGTTTTGCGCGAATTTCTCCAGCTTGTCTGGATAATCGTAACCTGTGGTTTCCGTTGCTGCCCAAGCGTTTACCGCCTCCAACCACGTCGGCAGAGACTTTTTGGTGTAGCTGCGTTTGTTAATATCTGAATCTGAAATCAGCGTGAAGAAGTCATCTTGGCTTTCTCGCCACTGTGCTTTTAATTCATCAATTTTTTTCAAATTTTCAGTATGAAGATCAGCCAAACTGCCTTTCATTGCAGGAACGGAAAGGCTTAACGGTGCACCAGTTAAGTAATTGCTGATGTCAGACAACAACGCAGATGGAGAGCTCCATAGCTGGCGAATTTCCCCAGCCAAGGTAAATGGCAACGGGTAGAAATTGCGGCGCCAGTAATCGGCTACAACTTGCGCTTTTAGGTGACTTTCATCGGTCACAAACTCGTTGTTAAATCGGCTGCCAGATTCAAACGCATTTTGCGTTAGCATACGTTGGCAAAAACCGTGAATCGTGTAGACCGCCGCCTCGTCCATCTGACGCTCTGCCTGCAATAAAATTTCTGCGGCTTGCTTGTGATCGTCAAACTCATTAAGCAAAGGTTGGATCACCGGATCGGAACTCTGTCCACGCGCAAACGCGATTCGCGCATCATGGATTCTTGCCCTGATACGATCGCGTAATTCCGCAGTTGCCGCTTCAGTAAAGGTTACGACCAGAATTTGGTCGACCGTAAGCGGTACGCGGTGCCTAGTTTCCGCGCAGCCGTGACCAAGCAAAAGGCGCAGATATAAACCTGCAATAGTGAAGGTTTTACCTGTACCTGCTGATGCCTCGATTAACCTCGCACCATGCAGAGGAAACGTCATCGGTTCTAGTGGCGTTGGTTGAGGCCGCTCTGTGCTGTCTAACGTATGTAGAGGACACTCTGCACCTGACATTTGATCCATAACGCTGAATCTCTCCGGATTATTTACTAGGACGTATCACCTAATAAATGTGATCTATAGTTAAAAATTCTATTAATATGTTTAACAAGTTGGATAATTTAGAGCTTTGTGAGATCTTTCTCACGGTTATCCATAAGACGTACCGTTAGTATGCGCCCCACGAGATAAGCCAAACCTTTTTGGCGGCACAACTCAAATGAATTAAACAAAAGTATCATGGTCCCTCTGACCTTGTGGCCGTACAGCGAACGCCCTACAAAAAATAATGATTTTCTGGCGGCCACCCTACTCTTCCTTCTCTTTATCCAACTGTCTTTATTACGCTTTTACGTCATCAGCGTCTTGAACCGCTAAGCGCGCACCTTGCAGTACTAATGCTGTCAGCAAACGAACTTCTGAGGCCAACTCATCATTCCAAGCAGGCCAAATTCGAGAGATGTACGCGTTATTGCCTTCGCCCGGACTCATGAAGCCATCATTGAATGCGTCAGCCATTTTCTTCAAAGATTTCTCTTCGTCATCGACCCACTGACCACGGCTAAAGCCCGCTTCAACACAAGCCAACGCCGTTTTAGGGAAATAAGGCAAAGGCTTAGTCATGCCTTCGAAGAACAAGCGAACTAATTCAGTCAGTAGCTGTTTGGCATACTGCGCATCGGCAATGTCTGGGTAGATCAAATGCAGCGCGCCTTCTTTACGATCGTAGCCAATCAGATGAGTTTTCTTGGCATAACCCGACGCCGACATGGCAAGGTGATCGATCCACGCAGCCAGGTAATCTTGCGCTCGAATCTTACCGCTTCGGTAGCGAATCAACCCAGATTGGTAACACTGGGTTAGCCAACCAGTCAGGCGAACGTTTTTCTCTTCGCCTTCATTTCGCTCAAATAAGGAGTCAAACGTCAGGTCGATTTCCAAATCGTCTTGAGGCGCACCAGATAAAAACGCCAGTTTGTCCACCAGCTCTTCCGCCTGAACTCGGTTGGTTTCAAATTCGATATCACCAAACGCCCCCACCGGCAGTTTGCCTTGCGCGCGCTGTTGACTCATAAAGTGTTTAAGCACCTCTGTTTTTTTCTCTGGCTGCATCAATGTCGTTTCAAGCAAGGTTTCTAACAGCTCATCACGCATTTGATAGCTTTCCAAACCACCTAAAACAAAGGGTTCGTCGTCTTCCATCACCGGCAGTGGCGGTTCAAAGATTACTTTTAAACGACGATTGAAAAAATACTGCACAGGTAAGCGCCAGAAACGTTGCAACTCGACTAAGTCGAGCTCAAGTGGGAACGTCGCTCCTAACAGATAGTCGTCTAATGCCCGATTAAAATCACGACGAACATAGCCTTGCGATTGACTACTTTGAGTCAATGCCGCTGGAATCCACTCTTTCGCGTAGCTAGCGTGCGTGCCTTGGAACGCACTTGGGCTAAACGGCACCATGGCGTGGGTATTCACCAACGCATTTAATAAGTTGTCGCCAGACTCATCAACGGGCAACGCTTCATCACCACTTAAACAATAGTTTTGGTGGCAGTATTCCATCAGCTCAGAAACCAGAACCGAAGGCACTCGCTCGGTGTTGTCTTGGATTGAACGGCCAACATAACTGATGTAGAGCGTTTGCTGTGCAGACAACATCGCTTCGAGGAATAGGTAACGGTCATCATCTCGGCGCGAACGGTCGCCCGGTTTGGTTCTTCCCGTCATCAAGTCAAAGCCTTCTGGCGGCATGGAACGCGGGTACACGCCGTCATTCATCCCCAGTAGACAGACGGTTCTAAACGGAATAGAGCGCATCGGCATCAGGGTACAAAAGTTCACTTGACCAGCCAGGAAGCGCTGGCTGACTCGTGTGCCAGATAATTTGTTTTGAAGGTATTGGCTGATGATTGACGGCGATAACGCATCAGCAAATGCGGCATCAGCTAATTGCTCTTTGAGTTGGCTGAGCGTATCGCGAATGGATTTGAGCGCCATTTCGCCTTCTAACTCAACTGAGAAGAAGTCATCCAGCAGTGAAACCAAAGTCTCTCGCCAACCATCAATAGTCTGAACATGAGAAAGTTTGCTTCGATAAGTGCTAATTTGTTGGATAAAGTGTGCCAACTTTCCCGCAAGCTCTGCGCCCATGCCTTGCACTTCGTTGTACGGAGATAAACTGCCTTGCTCGGTTTCAAACAAACCTGCGGATTCTGGCATCGCGTAGCCAAGCAACATGCGTTGAATACCAAATTGCCATGTGTTTTGACGGGTTTCCGGCAGTTCAAATTCGCTTCCGGTATTGGCATCCAACCCCCAGCGAATTCCCGATTCCTCAACCCATTGTTTAGCTTGTAAGAAATCATCTTCGCTGAGTTCAAAACGCTTTAATATCGTCGGCGTTTCCAGAAGTTCGAGTAGTTCTGATGCCAAACAGCGCGTATTGGGTAAGTTCACCAACTGCATAAATGCGGCCAGAATTGGGCTCTCTTGATCGGCGGTTCGGTCAGAAATCGAATATGGAATAAAACGCTCACCCGGTGCGTTACCAAAGACCGCCTGAATCGCAGGGCTGTAAGCGTTGATGTCTGCGACCATCACGATAATATCGCGCGGTTTTAACGTTGAGTCAGCATCGAACATCGCCAACAGTTGATCATGCAGCACTTCCACTTCACGCATCGGGCTGTGACACGCGTGTAGGCTAAGTGATTTATCACCCAAGCTAACCACTTGTTTGTGATGACTGTTTTCAATCTGTTGGTCATCTTGATGTTCTTCAAGATTGAGAATATCCGCTTGCAATTGATGGAGCAGACTGTCGCGCTCAACATCAACAAACGCTTCAATTTCATGAGACTCCAGCTGAGACAACAGATACATATTGTCACGCCCGAGTTTACCCATGGACGCCAACAGACTGTTTCCGACCACATCGGTGTGCAGCTCATCGATCACATTATCTTCCAATGAGCCTTTCAGTTGCTCAGTTTCACCTTGCACTTCCGAGTGATCGTCCTGCCACACAACGTGCTGACGATGTTTCGCCGCCAAGCGAGCCAGATATTTACGATCTCGAACTTCACCCCAGTAATAGCGACAAGGGTTGGTGAACATCAGATGCACATCGATGTGCTCACCAATTGCTTTTAGCGCATCCATATAGCGTGGCGGCAACGAGGAAATACCAAAAACAAATAAACGCTTGGGTAAATGGTCAAAGTTGCCGTTAAAATTCGCTAATGTGTCGATAAAGTGCTCATAAAGGTTAGCGCGGTGATAAGGGGACTGCCCAAGCGACACAGTGTGATCGTACAACGCTTGCCATAAGATCGGCTGCCACGGATGCTCATCTTCCAGCTCTGCCACACTCTGCCCAGCTTCCCAACTTGCGATCCATTCCGGACGATACACCAAGTAACCATCGAAAATATCGGCAATTTTCTCAGCCAGCTGATACAGCTTAGAGTGGTCACTGTCATCTTTGAGGTACTGCGCTAACGGCGAAAACACGTCTTGGTTGAGAAGCCCCGGTAGCAGATGCATCAACTTCCACGTCATCGCTTCTTTGTTAAACGCACTGCGCTTGGGCACGTCTGGCAACACCTGCGTAAACATTTCCCAAATGAAGGTAGCAGGAAGCGGAAAATCAATGTTCGCGGCAACACCAAACTCTTTGGCCAATTCCATTTTTAGCCACTGGGACATGCCCGGACTTTGAACCAGAATTTGTTCTTTTTCGAACGGGTTTTCCAGCGGACTGATTCGAATCAGTTCGACAAGGAGTGATTTAAGAACGTCAACTTGGTTGGAGTGATAAACAGTAAACAAATTGGGAATACCGAGCGCCGATTGAAACTGTTAGCTAGCTTAGCACAGCCCCATTTAAACCCGCAGTGATCTCGCGTTCTGAAAAAACAAAAGATTATATATCACTCAAATAGAGTATGAATCTTCTTAATTTTCACATGTCAATCAATTCTGACACCTCCATACAAAATGTGACATTCGTCGCAACTATTCCATAATAAAAAACACTGTTTTATAATCCCACTACCCATAATTTATAAACAAACAAAAAGTATGTTTCGCAAACTGTCTTTCAACAGCGCTTGGCTGATTGCTTTTTTTGCTTGCTTTGCAGTGTATCTGTCGATCGCTTGTTATCCTTTTGTGTTGTCTAACAATCAGAATGAACCACTAACCTTGTTGCAAGGTTACTATTTGGTTTCGACTCAATATGGCTGGCTGGGCTTGATCGCTCTTCCATTTATGTTGTTGAGTTTATTGCTCTCTTTTCTACCGACTCGAGCATTCAAAGGCATCGTGATCGCTATCGCGATCTGTCTATTGATCATGTTTAAAGTCGATATCCTCGTTTTTCAGCAATACAAACTTCACATCAACGCCCTATTAATTCGTATGTTTTTCGAAGGTGGCGGTGATGTCTTCGATATTTCGTGGATGAGTTGGCTAATCTTCATCAGTGAAGTTGCCGTTCTGGTGATCGGGCTCGCCTGTACCGTTTGGGTAAGTAATAAACTGGCACAAAGCCGAGCTAAGTTCGTTTTGATCAGCGTCTGGTTTGCTGTATTGCTCAGCACACAGATGATTCATGCGTACAAAAACGCGCTTTACGACGATGAAGTCAGTCAGTTTTCGAATAACTGGCCACTTTACTACCCGCTGACGGCTCGTAAATTTATTTACAAACACGACCTAGTGGATGAGAACATTGCATCGAAGAACCGCGTAGAGTTAACCAACATTGAACGTAGCTCACTCAACTACCCGCTTGCGCCCATTCAAGTGCAAAGCAAAGAGAAACAGCCCAATGTTTTGTTTATCTTGGTTGACGCGTGGCGCTACAGTGATGCGACGCCAGAAGTCATGCCAAATGTCAGCAAGTTCGCCGAAAAAACAGTGAATTTCACACAACATATGAGCGGCGGCAACTCAACTCAAGCGGGTATTTTCAGCCTGTTTTACAGCTTGCCCGCGACCTACTGGGAAAGCTTTTACGCAAGCCAACGCTCTCCTCTTTTTATGGATACGCTGCAAGCAGAAGGCTACCGCATGGGCATTTTTGGCTCGGCACCGCTCACCAGCCCGCCACTTTCTCGCACGGTATTCAAAAAAGTGTCGGACTTGACCTTGAAACAAAGTGGGGAAACGGCAGTCGAGCGCGATCAGCAGATCACAGACAAGTTCATCGAGTTCCAAAAGCAGGACAGCGACAAGCCGTACTTTGGTTTTCTGTTCTACGATGCCGCCCACGGCACGGTGTTTCCTGAACCTGAATTTGCGAAATTCAAACCATACTGGGAACGCGTTGACCACATTTTGCTCAACAACGATTTTGACGCTTCGCTTTACCACAATCGATACAAGAACTCGTTGTACTACATCGATAGCTTGATTGGTGATGTGCTGAAAAACGTCGACTTAGACAATACCATTGTGGTGATTTCATCTGATCATGGTGAAGAGTTTAATGACCATAAGATGAACTATTGGGGCCACACGGGTAACTACAGTGACGTACAAGTGCATGTGCCTCTTTACGTGTACATGCCAAATCGTCAACCAGAGCAAATTGATTACCGCACGACCCATTTTGACGTCGTGCCAACCATGATGAATACGCTGTTTGACGTTCAAGGCACAACGAGTTCATACAGCGTTGGTCATAACTTGTTTGATAGTTCTGCCCCTCGCGATTGGTATATTGCTGGCAGCTACTACAACTATGCATTGGTCGGCAAAGAACTGATGCTTGTGGTCAACCCTGGCGGGCACTCTCAGCAACTGAATCGCCAGTTAAAAGTCGAGAAAGAACAGAAAGTTCCTGTCGATATCATTCGTCATTCTCTGGATGAGATGTCGCGATTTTACAAAAAAGGCTAGTGTCCAACATCGACGCCGATTGAAATAAAAAAGCCTCTTGGCTGTAAGACCAAGAGGCTTTTCCCTATCTGCTATTTAAGCGTGATGAGCGTGCATCAAGCGTGGCTGAATCAATAAGTTGTTGATGTATTGTAAAGCCACATAAGAGACAACAAATGTTGCCACAATCAACTCAAGACCAGCTAAGCCTCGCACTTGTTGAACATAGTGCGCAGCCAATCCTTGCAACTCCATCCAATTCGCCATTTTAAACAGCGCCGTCGCACCGATCACCATCGGGAAAGTGAACGCCGCATAGCCTGGGCTAAATGGCAGTCTAAGCAATTTAAAGAATGCGAGGTAAATGATGGCTGTCATCAATACCGCGATACCAAATAGCATAGCGATGATCACTGGTGATGGTGTCGCAGTGACCGTTAAGTACCCTGCCAATGATAGACTTGCTGGCGCTGCCATGATTGCCATTGTTGGTTTCGCTGCATCCGGAATTTCATGGGTAAACATGAAACGGTAAATCATCATCGGCAACATGATCGCGTACGCCACCATCCCAAACATCAATGCACCTTGTGCTACTGGTGCTAACATCGGGTTGCCAGAGAAAGACACATCCGCAACGATGATACCCACTGGCGGTACAAACCAACTAGGAACCATGTGGTGCAATTCAAAATCTTTGGCGCGATGGTAAACAAAGCTCACCAAGAACACGATGTGCAGAACCACTGCAATCAGCCAAAGCACATCACCAGCCAATGGGTAAAAATGGCCGAGAGAGTTCGATACCACCATAGTGCCCATCGCAAATGTCGGAACCACGCTACCCACAACCGGATGAGCAAGATCTTGTCTCAATAGATGATTATGTAGCAAAAACTTGGTTGCCAATATAGCCAATAATACGCTCGCGATACCCGCACTAATCCACTGTCCGTAGCCATGTAATTCGGCGAAGTTCTCCCAACTCCAGCCCAAGCTTGCAATACCAAGAGCCAAACCCGCCATTGGAGTTGGTGCTCCCATTACTTTTGCTTTTGTTCTTTGAATCATGATGACCTCAACCAGACTCACTCTTGATGGAGCGTATAATACGCTTGCACTTCGTTCTGATATATCTAATTATTTAAAACAAACGTTCAAAATTACTTAACGGTGGGGTATGGCAAGTCACATTTCTCTTAAACAACTGAAAGTGTTTACGACGATCACGCAGCACAAAACGCTCACAGCAGCTTCTGATAGTCTCTTTTTATCGAAAGCGGCAGTGAGCATGGCACTCTCAGAATTAGAAAAACAGATCGGCCATCACTTGTTTGATCGTGTTAATAACCGACTGATTTTGAACCAAGAAGGTCAAAAACTGTTGCCACTGGCGGATGAATTACTCAACCGAGCCAAAGACATCGAGAGCATTTTCGATGGTGACCAAGCGCTATCGGGCCAACTTCGCATTGGTGCCAGCGACACCATTGGCAACCAAGTTGCGCCCTATTTGCTTAGCGAATTTCGTCAGCAAACGAACCATCGTTCTCAAAGCCTGTTCATTTCTAACTCTGCACAAATCTGCGACATGCTGACCGATTACGAGTTAGACATTGCCCTCATTGAGGGTAAAACTCTTCATCCTGAATTGCAGTCCACCCAGTTTAGCGAAGATGAAATGTGCGTGATTTGCGCGCCAGATTCCCCAGCCGCGCACGAAGGGCCAGTAAACTTAACCGAGCTAGAAAACAGCGAATGGATATTGCGAGAGGCGGGGTCTGGTTCACGCGAATTCTTTATGCGCGTTGTCGCGCCGCGCTTGGAACATTGGCATGAAGCTTTTCAGCTCAATACCACCGAAGCATTGATCAACTCAGTATCTGCTGGGCTGGGCTTAGGTTGCTTGTCACGTTTGTCTGCAGAACCTGCTATTCGTGACGGCCGCGTAAAACTGCTCGACATGCCTTTAGATATGAAACGTCGCTTCTGGTTACTGGTTCATAAAGAGAAATATCAAAGCCCATTGCTCAAAACGTTTATCGAATTTTGCCAAGATTGGGAACGACCAAATAATCTTTATCTAGAGAATACGCCCTCCAAGTGAAACGGAGATAGTTTAAATGCTGGTCAGTTAGTTGTACGTGTCTCTCATTCTTAGGCTTGTCGCTAGACTTAACTGGTCAAAAACTGTATAAAAAGCCAGTATCAATACACCAAGTTAGGGGACCAACCATGGCTGTAATCGTCAAGTACGTGGTAGAACGCAATGGAGAAGAGAAAATGACTTTTACCTCTAAAGCGGAAGCTGACGCATACGATAAAATGCTAGACATGGCAGACGAACTATTCACGCTGCTAGGTAAAAGTGAACTTCTAGAAGACGAAGGTAAGCAAGAAGATCTTGCGATGTACCTCGCTCAAAACAAAGAAGAAGTGCTTTACGCACTGGGTGCAAAACGCAAACCGGCACCAAAGAAAGCAAAAAAGCTTGAATCTGTAGAAGAAGATAAGCAAGAAGACGCTGCATAAGCCTCTCATTTGTTAAAGAAACGCCGCATCATGTGGCGTTTTTTGTATCTGAAGGCACACATCATCATGGAAAGATCGCCCTTTCTTTCGAGCACAGATACGACAAATCGCCTTCTTTCATTTCAACAAACACCTGCTAATTGACCACCTCACAACCACATTTCTCATCAGACAGACATATCTCCCAAAAGACAAAAGGTATCCATCTACAGACTTTATCTATTTCCCCTCTTTAAACTCCCTAGCACTCTCATTATGATGGCTGACAACTTAATTATTTCTTGTCAGTGAACAGACGAGACACAAGACTCAACACATGGAGATCAACTATGGCTTTCTTTTCTCTAGCCTTTGGTACAGCGACTAAAAACCGCGATGGCAAAATCATTGAAGCGTTTTTTCCAAACCCTGTTCTTAACCCAAATGAAGAGCTTGTTAACGCACTAGCAGCAGTAGCAGGTTACGAACAAGGCAACCAAGCTATCGAGATCTCTGCAGCACAAAGCGCAGAACTTGCGGCGGCTTTCGAAGCAAACGGCGATGCAGCAAACGCATCTTTCGCAACCAAAGCAGCAGAATCAGCACAGCCGCTTGTACTGGTTATCCTAGCTACGGATGAACAACCACAATCTGTTGCTGAAGGCTTCCTAAAACTTCAACTTATCTCCAACCGTCTAGTTAAGCCACACGGCACAGTACTGGATGGCATCTTCGGTCTACTACACAACATCGCATGGACTAACGAAGGCCCAATCGACCTACCTGAGCTGGCTGAGCGTCAAATCGAAGCTCGCCTAGCTGGCCGTACGCTAAGCGTAGATTGCGTAGACAAGTTCCCTAAAATGGTGGACTACGTGGTACCAACTGGTGTTCGTATCGCAGACACTTCTCGCGTACGTCTTGGCGCACACGTTGGCGAAGGCACAACTGTTATGCACGAAGGCTTCATCAACTTCAACGCGGGAACTACTGGCGTAAGCATGGTTGAAGGCCGTATTTCTGCTGGCGTTGTTGTTGGTAACGGTTCAGACATCGGTGGCGGTGCATCTATCATGGGTACACTATCTGGCGGCGGTAAAGTGGTGGTTTCCATCGGTGAAAACTCTCTACTAGGCGCAAACGCAGGTCTTGGCTTCCCAATGGGTGATCGTTGTACTATCGAATCAGGTCTGTACGTAACCGCTGGCTCTAAAGTACTCATGCTAGATTCTGAAGGTCAAGAAGTCGAAGTGGTTAAGGCTCGCGATCTTGCTGGTGTTTCTGACCTACTGTTCCGTCGTAACTCTGTAACTGGTCAAATCGAGTGTCTTGCAAACAAGAGCGCGGTTGAACTGAACAGCGAACTGCATAAAAACAACTAATAAGAATACCTAAATAACCTCGAGATGCTTGATTCAGCGAGGCTAACTTGGCTTGCAGTGAATTAGCCCTACGAAAAATCCCCCAACAGGAAACTGTTGGGGGATTTTTTAGCTTAAAGCAAAATTCGTGAGTGCTGGTTACTGGTTTAAAAAGCTGACCGCTTTATCTGGGAAGTCAGTAAACAAACCATCCACCTTCACTTGGTTGTAGTACACATCCATCATGCCTTCAAAACTGTCCGTGTACGCTGGAATGCGTCCTGGATCGGCACGGAACGTGTATGGATGAACTTGTAAATCAGCGTCTTTTGCAGCCTTCATCAACGGCTTGATGATGATGTTGTCTTTGGTTGACTTATCATCCACCAGCATCGGCTTCCAAGGTCCAATTCCTTCCGCGTAACTCGCCACTTTCTTCATGCCGTCGGCTTCGAACATCCAGTCATAACTGTATGGTGTTGCTGTATCGCCTTTGTACTCCATAGTTTCGTTCCAGTCCGTGTAAGCCATAAGCTGAACGAGCTTTAAGTCCATGTCCATTGCAGGCATGAGCTCACTGTTGATGCGTTGAAGTTCATTCGCATCAAAACACTGCAGGTAGACTTTATCGTCTTGCGAGTCGTAACCGTACTGCTTCAAGATTTTAAGTACTGCTTTAGAAATGTCCTTACCTTCATGACGATGGAACCAAGGCGCTTTAATTTCTGGGTAAATACCGATGTCATAACCCAGCGTTTTGTTTAAGCCTTGGATCAGCTCAATCTCTTCAGCAAACGTCGGCACGGTGAAATCCGATTTCCACATTGGGAATCGTGTCGGATAACCAGCGACCTTATTACCTTTGTCATCGATATTAAAGCCTTCAGTTACTCGCAGCGATTTGATTTCCGCCAGTGTGAAATCAATCGCGTAGTAGCGACCGTCTTTGCGTGCGCGATCAGGAAAACGCTCCGCAACATCCGTTACGCGATCGAGATAATGGTCATGCAGCACGACCAACTGGTCGTCTTTCGTCATTACCACATCTTGTTCTATGTAGTCAGGTTTCATTGCGTAAGCAAGCGCTTTGGCTTCTAGCGTGTGCTCAGGCAAGTAACCCGATGCGCCACGGTGTGCAATTACAAGCGGTTTCGCAATCGCACCAGCTGAGAGGCTAAGTGCTAAAAAAGTAAGACATACTGACTTTGTTTTCATTGTTATTTCCTTGATAAAGCGAAGAGGCAGTATTCCACTGCCTCTTTAAATAAATATTACGCTAGCGCTTCCTTTTCGCGCTCTTTTTGCTCGTGGTGCGCACGCTCACCTAAGAAGGCGTACATCAAACACACAATAGAAGTAATACAAGAACCCACTAAGATGATAAAGCCACCATCCCAGCCAAAGTGGTCTACCGTGTAGCCCAGAATCGCGTTTGCGGCAACTGCCCCACCTAAGTACCCAAATAAACCAGTAAGACCAGCAGCAGTACCAGCGGCTTTCTTCGGAGCGAGTTCAAGTGCGTACAAGCCAATCAGCATAACCGGACCATAGATTAGGAAGCCAATTGCAATCAGCGCCATCATGTCCACCATTGGGTTACCAGCAGGGTTAAACCAGTAAACCATCACTGCAACGGTCACTAGCACCATAAATAAGATGCCAGCAGGTGCACGACGACCTTTGAACAATTTGTCTGAAATCCAACCACACAATAATGTGCCTGGAATGCCGGCCCATTCGTATAAAAAGTAAGCCCATGACGATTTATCTACCGAGAAATCCTTCGCTTCTTTTAGGTAAACAGGTGCCCAGTCCAGTACGCCGTAGCGAATTAGGTAAACAAATGCGTTTGCAATTGCAATCGACCAAAGCAGCTTATTGTTGAATACATACTTAAAGAAGATTTCCTTGGCTGTCATTTCTTGTTCGTGCGACTTGTCATAGTCATCAGGATAATCGTCTTTATACTCTTCGATCGGTGGCAAACCACAAGATTGAGGCGTATCGCGAACCGTCATCCAAACAAACACAGCAACCAACGTGGCGAAAAATGCAGGAACATAAAATGCAGTGCGCCAATCATCGTTAAATGCCCACAGGCCAAGAATAAATAGTGGACCAATCAAACCGCCACCCACGTTGTGTGCCACGTTCCAAACCGAAACGATCTCACCACGCTCTTTACGTGACCACCAGTGCACCATGGTTCGTCCACATGCGGGCCACCCCATGCCTTGGAACCAACCATTCAAGAAAAGCAAAATGAACATCGCAGTGACGCTGCCAGTCGCCCATGGCATAAAGCCAAAGCAAAACATAACCAATGCAGACATCAACAGGCCGCCACTTAGGAAGTAGCGAGGGTTGGAGCGGTCAGAAACGCTGCCCATTAGAAATTTAGAGAGACCATATGCAATGGAAACAGCTGCCAGCGCGACACCTAAGTCTCCGCGGCTAAAGCCTTGCTCGATAAGATAAGGCATCGCCAAACTGAAGTTTTTACGAACCAAATAGTAACCGGCGTAGCCAACAAATATACCGATAAAGAGTTGCCAACGGAGGCGAGAGTAGGTGCTATCGATACTGCCTGGGGACAGACGATCAATGTGCGCCTTAGGTTTGAATATTCCAAACATAGGAACCTCATTATTTTGTATGCGATGGTAAAAAACACAAAAGGAGCGAACGAAACAAAAAAACCTTCGTTCGAAAGCTCATGAATTGTATTGAGTTAGGATTTTATTTCTGTGACAAATGTTGCACATGAATTAAATATAAGTAAATACAGTAAATTAGAGCGCATTAATTAGACCATCGTTCAACTTTACTCATAATTAGTTAATATGAAACTGATGTTTAAACCTCTCATTTGAGCATTCTAATTCGAAACCAATGAAACAAAGGATCGAATAAGAACACAAATTAACCGTAAAAAGGGTGTTTCACATCCATCCTTGTTACGCGAAACCACTAAATAACTAAAAAGATGAAAAATGTTCGCGCTTAGTATCAAACGAAATAACAAAACTAATGTTATCTGAACTCAAACCTAGACAGTGATTCACGAACACAAGACATAAACCGCGTTTATTTTCCTCTCCATTTTCATAATTAACACTAATTTGGATAACAAGTTCCTCTCGAGATATAAACATTGCAACGCATTTTCTTATATCACCGCTAGTCCTTGAGGTACTTGACCTCGCCTTACCTCTTTAGGGTTAATTACTACGCAAAATCTGAGTAATAAATCCCCAAGCACGTAGCAGCTTCACAAAACTCCTCTTACCAGTTGTGCATTCTTTTTCACATCGGTAATTTGAGCGCTTCCAAAACACACTTCGTAGCAAAGAAGTTCTTTTCGTTGTTTTCTTTTTCGATTAAAAGATGCGCCATTTAACAAAAACGAAGACTTTGATTAACAATTCTATGCTCAAACGCTCATTTTTAACGCGCGTTTGTTTTCGCAAACGTTTATATGTGCACAATAGTATCGTGCTAGACAGGCAAAAATGATCAAAGGACTTTTAACATGACAACGAACAAACACCCCTCTCTGCTCGGAGAATGTTTGGCCGAGTTTATCGGTACAGGACTACTTATCTTCTTCGGCGTAGGCTGTGTCGCAGCCTTAGTTCTAACAGACGCATCATTTGGACAATGGGAAATCAGTATTGTATGGGGCCTAGGTGTCGCCATCGCTATTTACTGTACTGCCGGCGTTTCAGGCGCGCACATCAACCCAGCGGTAACCATCGCACTCGCTATGTTCCATGGTTTTGATAAGGCGAAAGTGGTGCCATACATCATCGCCCAAATGCTTGGCGCATTCTGCTCTGCTGCGTTGGTTTACAGCTTATACAGCAACCTTTTCACCGACTACGAAATCGCACATAACTTCGTCCGCAGTAGCCAAGATGCACTAGCAACCGCTGGTATCTTCTCAACCTATCCACATGCTTCCCTCTCTTTCTTTGGCGCTTTTGCTGTGGAATTCGTTATCACTGCCGTGCTGATGTTTGCGATTTTGGCTTTGGGCGATGAAAATAACGGCGCTGCACGAGGTGCAATGAACCCGCTGTTAATCGGTATTTTGATTGCCGTGATCGGTGGTTCTCTTGGTCCACTAACTGGCTTCGCGATGAATCCTGCGCGCGACTTTGGACCGAAACTGTTCGCTTACTTCGCAGGCTGGGATTACGCTCTGACAGGAGCTAAAGACATTCCTTACTTTATCGTGCCTTTACTTGCTCCGATTGCAGGTGCGTGTTTTGGTGGTTGGTTGTATCCAAAAGCGATTGCGGCTTACCTTCCACAACAAGGCCACGGCTGTACAATTCCAAACCAATGTGAGACGGAAGAAGAAACAGAAGAAGCTAGAGCTTAAAACTGACGCAACTCGAACATTTACTAAAATATAAATAACGAAACAAAAGGATTCTTACCATGACTGAGCAAAAATACATTGTTGCCCTAGACCAAGGTACGACAAGCTCTCGCGCAGTAATTCTTGATCATGACGCGAACATCGTAAGCGTCGCACAGCGCGAATTTACTCAGATTTATCCAGAGGCAGGTTGGGTAGAACATGACCCAATGGAAATCTGGGCAACACAAAGCTCTACGTTGGTAGAAGCTCTAGCTAAGTCTGGCATCCGTAGCGACCAATTGGCGGCTATCGGTATTACTAACCAGCGTGAAACCACCATTGTCTGGAATAAAGAAACAGGCAAACCCGTTTACAATGCGATCGTATGGCAATGTCGCCGTACTGCTGACATCTGTGAAGATTTAAAAGCGCGTGGTCTAGAAAACTACGTACGTGACAACACAGGTTTGGTGCTTGACCCTTACTTCTCAGGAACCAAAGTGAAATGGATTCTGGACAATGTTGAAGGCGCGCGCGAAGACGCAGAAGCAGGCAAATTGTTGTTCGGTACCGTCGATACTTGGTTAGTTTGGAAGATGACTCAAGGCCGCGTTCACGTGACCGACTACACTAACGCATCGCGTACCATGCTATTTAACATCAACGATCTATGTTGGGATCAGAAAATGTTAGATGAGCTTGGTATCCCAGCATCTATGATGCCAGAAGTAAAACGTTCATCGGAAGTTTACGGTAAGACCAACATTGGTGGTAAAGGCGGTACTCGTATTCCTATTTCTGGTATTGCTGGTGACCAACAAGCTGCGCTTTACGGCCAAATGTGTGTTGAAGCGGGTCAGGCGAAAAACACTTACGGCACGGGTTGTTTCTTGCTAATGAATACGGGCCAAGAAAAAGTCACTTCGACGCACGGCCTACTGACAACTTTGGCTTGTGGTCCGAAAGGTGAGCCTGCTTATGCGCTTGAAGGTGCCGTATTCATGGGTGGTGCTTCTATCCAATGGCTACGTGATGAATTAAAAATCCTGAACGGTGCAGAAGACTCTGAATATTTCGCAACCAAAGTGGATACCTCAAACGGCGTTTATGTCGTGCCTGCCTTTACTGGTTTAGGCGCACCATACTGGGATGCCTACGCACGTGGCACGATTGTCGGCCTTACTCGCGGCGTGAACTCAAACCACATTATCCGTGCGACTTTGGAAGGCATCGCTTACCAAACTCGTGACGTACTGGATGCGATGCAAGCCGATTCAGGTATTAAGTTGGCGAATCTTCGCGTCGATGGCGGTGCGGTAGCGAACAACTTCCTAATGCAGTTCCAATCCGATGTATTGAATACAGAAGTACACCGCCCTCAAGTAACAGAAGTGACGGCTCTTGGTGCAGCCTACCTTGCAGGCCTTGCCGTGGGTTACTGGGACAGCATTGACGAGTTGCAGAATAAAGCGGTGCTTGATCGCACGTTTGAGCCGCACGATGATGAAGAAAAGCGCAATCGTCGTTACAAGGGTTGGAAACGCGCAGTGAAATGTGCGCAAACCTGGTCTGAACTTCACGACGAAGAAGATTAATCTCACCTCCATACGAAAAAAGAGCGCCATTTGTGCGCTCTTTTTGCGCTTTGCCCCTGATTCCTGAACTCGCTTACTTCTCACAACGCGCAAATTCGAGCACAATAGAGCTTCGAATTTGAAGCATTGGCCGTTACCAATGCACAAGGGAGTGGTAAGTGAAGCAAATACCTCGACACCAACAGATTGTTGAGTTGGTGAAAAAACAAGGCTATGTCAGCACGGATGAGTTGGTAGAAAGATTCAATGTCAGCCCACAAACCATCCGACGCGATCTTAATGAACTCGCCGACGACAACAAAATTCGTCGTTATCACGGTGGTGCAACCATCCCTCTCAGTTCTGAAAACACATCTTACAACACGCGTAAAGCGCTCAACTTCAATGAAAAAGATGTCATTGCAGACGAGGTGGTCAAGCACATTCCTGATGGCGCGACTCTATTTATTGATATCGGCACCACACCAGAAGCGGTTGCGCGAGCGCTCAATAAAAACCATAAACAGCTACGCGTGGTTACCAACAATATCAACGTGGCAACCATTCTCTTCCCCAACCCAGAGATCAAAGTCATCTTAGCTGGCGGTGAAGTTCGAAGTCGCGATGGAGGCATTGTTGGAGAAGCCACTCTCGACTTCGTTAAACAGTTCCGTCTCGACTTTGGCATTCTTGGCATCAGTGGTATCGACTTTGATGGCTCGCTATTAGACTTTGATTACCACGAAGTCAGGGTCAAACAAGCGATCATCGACAACAGCCGCAGTGTATTTCTCGCCGTCGACCACACCAAATTTGGGCGGAATGCCATGGTGAAGCTAGGCAATATCGCTCAGCTCAACATGATCTTTACCAACAAGCAGCCACCAGAAGAAATCTTGTCGATTTTAAAAGAAGCTTCAATTCCGCTTGAAGTCGTTGAAGCGAACGAGACAAACTTCGAAAACGAGTAGTTCCAGTCATTAATTTGCCTCTCAAATGACCTCTGTCTTAATTAGGCAGAGGTTTTTTTGTGCCTAAATCACACAAAACGCTCACAAACGAAAATAATAGATGATCACAAACGAAACCTAAGCTAGGATTAGATCATGTTCCAAAATGCTCGTTCGCTCACCAAGAGGTCAAATTTATGAGTATACAAAAAAATGCTTCCACTACTAGCTCATCCACTACCTTAGACTTGATCGTAATTGGTGGCGGCATTAACGGGGCTGGTATTGCGGCAGACGCAGCTGGCCGCGGTTTGAGTGTTGGCTTATACGAAGCAAGTGACTTCGCGTCCGCTACTTCTTCGGCAAGTTCTAAACTGATCCACGGCGGTTTACGCTACCTTGAACACTACGAGTTTCGTTTGGTTTCGGAAGCGCTCGCAGAACGTGAAGTTATTCTTCGCAAAGCGCCTCACGTTGCCCTACCAATGCGTTTCCGTTTGCCTCATCGCCCATTCCTACGCCCAGCTTGGATGATTCGCTGTGGTCTGTTCCTTTACGATAACTTGGGTAAACGTACGACTCTGCCAGGCAGCAAAACCGTCAACTTAGCGAAATCGGGCTTGCTAAAACCAGAAATGAAAACCGGTTTCGAATACTCTGACTGTTGGGTTGATGACGCGCGTTTAGTATTACTTAACGTTCTGGCTGCTCGTGAAAACCATGCAGAAGTACGTAACTACTGCCGCGTAGAAAAAGCACACCGTGAAGGTGGTATCTGGCATGTCACAATTCATGACGTGATGACAGACCAACGTTTCGAACGCAAAGCAAAAGCACTAGTAAACGCAGCTGGCCCTTGGGTAAAACAGTTCTTTGATGATGGATTAGAGCAAGCCTCTCCTCGTAACATTCGCTTAATCAAAGGCTCGCACATCGTTGTTCCTCGTATCCACAACGAACCGCAAGCCTACATTCTTCAAAACAAAGACAACCGCATCGTATTTATGATTCCTTACTTAGATAAGTTCTCAATCATTGGTACAACAGATGTGGAATACAAAGGTGACCCACGCGAAGTGGCGATCTCAGATGACGAAGTCGATTACCTCATCGATATCGTAAACCAACACTTTGTCCACCAGCTGACTCACGAAGATGTGGTTTGGACATACAGCGGTGTTCGTCCTTTATGTGACGATGAATCTGACTCTCCGCAAGCGATCACACGAGACTACACGCTAGAACTCGATGCGGAATACGACCATGCACCTCTGCTTTCTGTCTTTGGTGGTAAGCTGACGACCTACCGTAAGCTGGGTGAAGCGGCAATGAAAAAGCTGGCTCCTTTCCTACCAGAGATGGGAAGCGACTGGACGGCAAATCAAACCCTACCTGGTGGTAACTTCAGCTGTAGTCGTGAACAATTAGCTAAACAAATTCATGCTAAATACGCTTGGGCGCCAGAAGCATTGATTCTTCGTTACGTAACACAATTTGGTACCCAAACGTGGAACTTAATGGAAGGCACAGCAAGCGAAGCTGACCTTGGACACGCGTTCTCATCGCAAGCCGGCGGTGTTTACCAACGTGAGATCGACTACTTAATGAACCATGAAATGGCAATGACCGATGAAGACATTTTGTGGCGTCGTACCAAACTTGGTCTGTACATGAACGATGAAGAAAAGCAGGCTTTATCGGACTATTTAAAAGAAAAGCTACAACAGAAAGTGGTTAATCTTTCTCAAGTTGGCTAACTGCTCCTCTCCACCCCACTAGAAAGCCTGCCTAGCTGCAGGCTTTTTTATTTTGCTGTTTTTACACCACACTTTGGCTTGCTTCACTTGATTACAAATAAGAGCAACTATTCATAGACATTTAGCGTTAAATGCAATCATACTCATTTGAATAATTATCCCTGAATAACTTCATGGCGCTGGGTTCAGAACGTTATCACTGATGCACTTCCCGGAAAAAATGCAGTGGAAGAACAGGCTCTTTCCGAGTTATTTGGGGAAAGGCTCAGACAAGGAAAAGAAAATGGGTTTTATGATTGAACATTGGGATTTTTCAACCCCAGAAGCAACTCAGCAATCCACAACGGCGGAGCAGATTCAAGCCAAACATTGGTACCATTGTGAACGGCTGCATCCCGATATTCGTGGCTGGCTAGAGCAAAACCAAGTACCACGTGCCACTGTTGATCACCTGTTAGCCGACGAAAGCCGACCGTCTTTCCACCCTTTGGATGACGAGAACTTCATGTTGATTTTACGAGGCGTCAATATGAATGGCGATGCTTCACCAGAAGACATGCTCAGTATTCGAATTCTCTATTTTCAAGGCGCACTGATTTCAACACGTAAGATCCCATCGCGTGCCATCATGGAAATTCGTCAAGCCTTGGCGGAACACAAAGGTCCGAAAAGCCTTGCTGGTTTACTTCATCAGATTATTGAAGGATTAAATAGCAAAATAGACGTTTACCTTGATACGATTGAAGAGACGTTAAACCAGTTTGATGTGAATGATGAATCGACGTACAAGCATATGGCGACTCAAAAAGCGCTTATTTCCATCAAACGTTTTATTCGCCCTCAGCAATATGCTATTCGTGATCTCGTTGAATCAGAGTCCGAGTTGGTGGCTTTAAGGCCCCATCAATATCGCTTCGCCCACAATAATATTACGCGCATAAATGAAACACTTGAGTTTTATCTTGGAGAAGTCGCACTCTTTCAAGAAGAAATCAAACATCATCGTGACGAGAAAACTAATAAAAACAGTTATCTATTTACCTTGGTGGCGACTATTTTCTTGCCAACCAGCTTCCTAACAGGTTTGCTTGGCATCAACATTGGCGGTATGCCAGGCGTGGAATCCGCCATGGCGTTCACCTGGTTCTGTATCGCTTTAATTGTCATCTTTGCTCTAGAGTGGTGGCTATTCAAACGCTTGGGGTTCACGAATAAAACGGACGACGAAGACGAATAAGCGCTAATCCTATAAAGAACAAAAATCAAAAGAGGAGCGCGCGGTTCCTCTTTCTCTACTCACATTAGCGCCCTATCCGGGATGACCATCAACGCGAGGGGTAATAAGCATCACGCCAAAGCGCCAAACAAACAGGCCAAATGCGACAATCCACAATCCGCCACTGATATTAATCCACAGCATCATATTGGCAGGATCAAATATCACGGCAAAACTGCGAACCAAAGCTGCCGCGGTAATCGCCGCAAACGCGAGGCTCATGTTCGGACCTTTGTAGATCATGCGACCAGTATGTCCCATCGTCACGCGTGCAATCATCGCTAAAATCAAGCCGCCTAATGCACCTATCGCAAACAGGTGAATGAGGTTATGGCTGGCAAATGCATCTCCCCAAGTGCCTCGCAAAATTAAGCTTAGTGGCAAACACAAATACGCAGCATGCAGCGACCACACTAAAGGCTCGCTCAGGGTTAACCAAGGTTTCCAGCGAACAAAACGCACCAACTGAGCAACTCCTGCAAACAGCATCAACGGATTGCCTAATTCTGCAAACGTCACAGGGAAAAAGCTCAGCACAAATAGCATTACCAACGGCAAGTTCGCGAACCATTCTAACCAAGCCAGTGGTTGCGCTTTTTCGAAATTAAATCGACGCGCAGTAAAGAATGGAATCACACGTCCGCCCATGACCGACAATAACAGCGTAAACCACCACAACATCGCCTGCCATACAGCAGAAGAGCTAAACGGCGGCATGCCTTTTATTGTTGCGTAGCTTGCAAAGTTCGCAAAAATGGCCAAAAGAAACAGCGGTACAAAAAACAGATTACGCCAACCTTTGGCTCGATAAACACGAATGCCTACCTCATAGGCAACAAACAACAAAAATACCGCTTCAATGCTGCTGGTTAACCATAACGGCGCTGACGTCCAAAGCAATATTCGGGGCGCGAGCCATAAGCCAAATAAGACCAAAAGCGTGTAATGCTTGGTGCCATTAATGCCAGTCCAGTTTTGTACCGCAGTCAGTACAAAACCAACCACAATCGCCATCGAAAAGCCGAACAACATTTCATGAACGTGCCACCATAATGCCGGTACAGCTAATGCGTTTGGCTGTCCGCTCTGGAATATCCACACCCACAACGCGATCGCAACAATGGCGTAAATCGACCCAAACAGAAAAAACGGCCGAAAGCCTAGTCGCAGCCATGCAGGGATTTTTTCTTCCACTTTTTTATCGGTGATATTCAGCATTATCTTGCCCTCAAGCGTCTCTCGATGCTGGTTAACTCAACTACAATATTGATGCTACCATAAACATGTATAAAAAATACATGTTAATAGTTAAGATTATACTTAAGAGGTAAAGTTGTGCTTCAGAGGCGGGTTAGGTATAAACGGTGAGAGACACAACCATCAGTTAAGGGATGCAAAGACAATGTACATATTTGGCTATGGCAGTTTGATTAATTCTGCGTCACGTAAGTTAACCGGACAAACGGGAGAAGCCATTCCCGTCATTGCTCATGGACTGGTGCGCTACTGGGGAAAGATTGATGACAGCTATACTCTGTCTCCTCTGGTTGTAAACCAAGGCGATGGGCAGGTCAACGGCGTTTTACTCGAAGTGAATGAAGAGGCTCTCGCAGAATTCGATCGCCGTGAGCGTGGTTATCATCGTATTCAAATTCAGCCAGATCAAATAGAAACGGACGCGAACTTTAACCAAGAACATAGCATCTGGGTTTACGTAAAAGACGAGCCATTACCACCGTGCGTCAAAAGCCCAATCATGCAAAGCTATGTCGATACCGTGCTAGCAGGTTGCTTAGAAGTATCTCATGCGTTTGCAGAGCATTTTGTGCGTCACACCATTGGCTGGCAACACGCAAAAGAAAATGACCGCCACCAACCTAAATATGGCAACCTTGCAGGCGTGCAAAAGCATCATTACGAGTTGATTGATAATCTGATTGCCCAAAATTCGTAGCTCAATCCCATCTGTAAAAACAGCTCTAAACTAAGAGCTGTTTTTACAATAGAGCGACCAGTGAACTGATTAAACAATTCTCACCCCAGTCGGCATCGCTCTTTCTGGAGTTAGCAACACACTTTCGGATTCATCATCCGTTTCTGCGCACAACAACATACATTCTGAGGTTTCACCGCGCATTTTGGCTTTGGCAAGATTACACAACACGACCACTTGTTTGCCCATCAACTCTTCCTCGGTGTAATAAGGTACTAGGCTGGTTACGGTTTGCAGTGTTTTTTCACCAATATCAATTTGCACAATGTACAGCTTGTCTGCATTTTGATGGCGAGCCACTTCAATGATTTTTCCGGTACGAATTTCCAGTTTG
This sequence comes from Vibrio sp. 1CM7H, assembly GCF_023161645.1. NCBI lineage: Bacteria > Pseudomonadati > Pseudomonadota > Gammaproteobacteria > Vibrionales > Vibrionaceae > Vibrio > Vibrio sp. 1CM7H. Next base: position 261,407 of record NZ_JALNTV010000003.1, on the reverse strand, counting down.
GCAAAATCTGAGTAAGCGATAGTTTCCATAATTAAAACCTCAGTAAAGTTTTACTAAAAAGATAACGTTTACACTATCAGTAAGCTTAATAAATACAAGTGGTAAAGATCTCATTTCCGAAAGCAAATCCCCTATCAAATTGCACTTATTACACAATGGGTGTTTAATACTTCCAGTCAAAATTTTTAGCCACTAAAGGTTCTATATGGCAACGATCAAGGATGTCGCGAAAGAAGCCGGTGTTTCGGTCGCAACGGTTTCTCGCGTGATCAACAAGTCCCCAAAAGCCAGTCAATCATCGGTAGAGTCGGTCACCAAAGCAATGAGCAAATTGGGTTACAGACCTAATGCCGCAGCTCGTGCACTGGTGAGCCAAAGCACAAATACCATGGGTGTGTTGGTGAGTGATGTGTCCGATCCTTTCTTCGGCACGCTGGTCAAATCCGTCGATAATATCGCGCGCGAAAATGGCAAACATATCTTGATTGGCAACGGGTATCACAATCCAGATGATGAGCGTCAAGCCCTAGAATTGCTGATCAACAGCCGTTGCGATGCAATAGTCATCCACTCGAAAGGCTTATCTGATGATGAGCTAATTGGCTACGCCCAAGAAGTAAAAGGTATGGTGCTTATCAATCGTCATATCCCAGAGCTAGCCGAACGCTGTATTTCCCTTGATAACCGCAAGGGGGCATTCCTCGCGACAGAATATTTAATTCGTCACGGGCATCGCAAAATCGCTTGCATTGCCTCATCCCATGACATCGAAGATACCGATGAGCGATTGCAAGGTTACCAAGCCGCATTGAAAGAACATGGTATTGAACTCTCCAAAAGCTACATCGAATACGGTGAGCCCAATAGTGATGGTGGCGAAGTTGCGATGACCAATCTGTTAACCAAATCTTTGGAGATTACTGGAGTGGTGGCCTACAACGACTACATGGCCGCTGGCGCACTGGCAGCGTTGGATCAAAATGGCATTGACGTACCAAGTAAGGTTTCTATGGTCGGGTTCGATGATGGCTTGATCGCCCGCTTTGTTCACCCTAGCCTGACCACTATTCGCTATCCAATCGAGATGATGGCAGAACGCGCCGCCCGTTTGGCTTTGGCGCTATCTCGTGACGAAAAAGTTGAAGACGAAACCATTATTTTTAGCCCAACTTTAGTACGAAGAAATTCTGTCGAGCGTTGTTGATATATATGCGTTAAATGTTAGCGCGAAGCATTAACTAAAACATGTAATGGCGCAGATGAAAGGCCAAACAAGCAATTAATCTGTGCTAGATATAGTTCGGCAGTCGCTATCGCATCATTTAGTGCATTGTGGGCTTGATATGTTGGTAGGTTGAGTTCCTTTCGAATTGAACTTAACCGCCAGTCAGACCGAGTAGGTCTCAGTTGGGTGCGATATTGCTCGATTTTTAATGTATCTAACCATATTAATGGCAACTTCAAATTCTGGTACTTCATCTTGATGTATTGCTCTAAAAACCTCTGCTCCATAATGCAGCCATGTGCAACAAGAATTTTACCAGCAATTACATCCAGCAACTGAGTAAAAGCAACTTGTTCTGAAATCCCCGATACATGCAACGTTTCAGGCCTGATATGGTGAACTTTGACTGACTCATGACAAATATCAATTGCATGATTAATGAAGATATGACGTGCACTGTTTAGACGAATATTGCTGTTTCGAATTTCGACCCATCCAATACTGATTACTCTATCTACTTCAGGATTAAATCCTGTCGTTTCAAAGTCCAAGACTAACGTGTCTAACTCTCTAGCATCCGATAAAGCGCTAGGTAGAGGCGTATTTCCTATAGAGTTAAATACATCTGGCAAGCTAGATTTTTCTAGTTCTCTGCGCACGTGTTCTAGATGTTCAATTGACTGGAATGAGTAGCCAAACATACTAAGAGCCAAATTTCATTTTTAACGTGTCTTGATAACCGCGTATTATGCGAAAAGCATCTTTGAGGTGTTGTCTTTCAAAGCTACCAAAATGCTCAGGAAATATAGCATTCGTTACTGGCTTTCCACCTTGTAAGCATTGCAGCTGATGTGAGTAACGTAATTGCGTTACATAACGATAAGTCCCTATCAAGTCTTGATGTGAAGTGCTATTAATCAATCCTGTATCATACGCAAAATCGAATCTTTCTTCCGTAGACAACATACCTCCGCCTTTATGAAGAGCATAAATTCTAGCGATATCGACCACCAGACCAATCGCAGACTTTTTAATATTCAGCGATTTTTCGTTGTGACCATTGTTTTCTAACACTAAGTTATTGAATATCCCTAGTGGTGGACGGTGTGATATTAAATTTCTAACTAAGGCTGCGATTAAATGAGGGTTATTTTTGGTACACCGCTCGCGTTCACTATTTAGTTCATCAAATAGTGACCTATCCCCGGAAATAAAGCGCACTTCAAGGAAGACATTAAGATTTAGTAACATATTGTACTCTGGATTGTTCGCCCATTTTCTGTAGAGCTGCTTCCAGATAAATAATGGTTGATTCCACTTTGGTGTAGCCGCCATAAAACGCCCATTACACAAAGGATACCCGCATTCCGCTAACCCTTTACATATATACATAGCAAAATGTCGAAAGTAAATTCGGTCACTTTCTGTTGCTGAGTCATCAAGTACTAAAGCGTTATCTTGATCAGAACCTAAGTGAACCTCTCCTCTCGCATGTGAGCCTGCAGCTAGCCAAGCGTAATTACAAGGAGGTAAACCCAAGTTTCTTTCTGCTAATTTAATTAATCGACAGGTAAAGGCATCATAAATCATCATTAAAACTTGCCCTATTACATTGGCTGGCAAATGCGATTCTATCATTGCCTCAAACACCGACTGACGTTCTTTTACTAACAATGAAAGCGATTCTAAGCTTTTACACTTACTGATTTTTTCAATCAAAAAAACAGCCTGGATGCCGTGCCTCTGAACTAACTCTTGAGGGCTAATCAAACCTAAAACCTGTTTATTTTTGTCAATAACGGGGATATTACGAATATTGTGTTTCATCATCAGATTGAGCGCAGAAATAACTGGCTCATCTTGGTCAACACTCTGAGGATGAGCGTTCATAATATCCTCAACAGGTCTATAGATATTAAACGCCTCAGCAACCACTCTACTTGTCATGTCAGTCTCGGTAACCACTCCAACCAATGCAGTGTCATTGGTAACCAAGGCACAAGTGCAACCTTTTTTACTCATGATTTGTGCCACTTGCTGGATACTTTGGTTTGTATGCACCACCACAACATTATGATTGGCTAAATCTCTAGCCCTTTTAAAAAACAGGCTTTTTTCTGCTTGTGAATACTGTGCATTAATACCGGAAGTGAGACGTTGACTTGCACGAATTGCAAGCTGGTTAACAACATTTTCAAAATTCGAAGCTTCTTGTAGTAAGAACGAATAATTAATTTTATATATTAAACAATTTTCAATGGTTTTTACTTTATATTTATCCTGTTCTAAATTAAATCCAAATACATCATTATCGCCTAATCTAGCTCTTAATTCACCATTAGGAAATCGCTGTTCGATAACTCCAGACCGAATAATATATAAATTTTTTTCTTCAGGCATGACTAAGGAGATACTCTCTCCTTTTCCCCAATAAACAATATCCGTGTTCGTAGCGATAGCATCAAGAACATGGTCAGGAAGTAAATGAAATGGCTCTATCGTTTTAAAAAAAGAAACGACATTTGGCAGCAAGGTTGAATCCATATGACACTCTTTTAATTAGAAAAACTCCGCTCATAAAAGAGCGGAGTATGATAAAGAATGGTTTACCAGAACAATGTATATAACACTGCCAAAACAATCATTATACCGTAAGCTGCGATATTGAAGCTTCGATCTGTTACAAACATCGATGATGTAACACTAATACCTTTAGGGTCATCATCATTAATTGATGTGCTCAAACTTGTAAATGCGATCACAACAATTGTAAACAATAATGTATATAGCATTTGATCCATAAACGGCATGGCTAGTGGCATAAATTTCAAGAACAAAGCAAATGGTATTGATGCTACGACACCAATAATAGCCCCTTTACTGGTTGTTTTCTTCCAAAATAAGCCAAGTAAGAATACAGCCAAAATGCCAGGGCTAACTAAACCTGTATATTCTTGGATGTATTGGAATGCCTGGCCAATACCACCTAACATTGGGGCAATTAGGCAGGCAATAATCAATGCCGCAACAGCCGCAGTACGCCCAACGTTCACCAGCTTGTGGTCTCCGGAGTCTGGGGAGATATACTCTTTGTAAATATCCATGGTGAAGATAGTGGCAGTTGAGTTAAGCATTGATGCTAGTGAAGAAACAATTGCAGCAGCAAGAGCCGCAAAAACAACCCCTTTAACACCAACAGGCAAGAATTGAGTCAACCAAGGATATGCTTTATCCGCATGAGCAGCACTTGGAAGGTTTGTTGCTGCAATATCACCAAGACTTGCCATTAGTTTTGGGTCCGAAGTAATAACGTAAGCGGCAATACCTGGCAATACCACGAGAAACGGAACGATAAGTTTCAAAAACGCTGCAAAAACAATACCTTTCTGAGCTTCCGATACTGATTTTGCAGCAAGTGTTCTTTGAATAATGTACTGGTTAAAGCCCCAGTAATATAAGTTTGCTACCCAAAGACCACCAATTAATACGGCAATACCAGGAAGGTTCATGTATTGTGGATTACTTTGATCCAAGATCATCTCAAAGTGGCCTGGAGCGGCATCGACCATTTTAGACAACCCAGCGAACCAACCGTCCGTACCACCAATAAAACTCACTGCCATGTAGGTAGTCATAAAACCACCCAAAACTAAGAAGAACACTTGGATGACATCGGTCCATACTACTGCCGATAAACCACCGTAAATTGAGTACACCAACGCAAACAGCGCAAGACCTAGAATTGAGTACATCAACGGAATACCCAAAATGGTTTCGAGAGCCAAACCACCTAAATACAGTACTGAAGTTAGGTTTACAAAAATGTACAAGGAAATCCAAAAAACGGCCAAAATTGTTTTTAGTTTTTTATTGAAGCGTTTTTCAACAAATTCAGGAATGGTATAGATTCCTTTTTCAATGAAAATAGGTAGAAAGTACTTACCAACAATAATCAATGTTATTGCCGACATCCATTCATAAGATGCGATAGCCAAGCCGATTGAATAGCCTGAACCAGACATTCCTATAAATTGTTCCGCAGAAATATTTGCAGCAATTAGCGAAGCACCGACAGCCCACCAAGGCAAAGATTTTCCCGCCAAGAAATAATCTTCCGTACTTTTCTGAGTGCCTTTTTTATCACGAGATACCCAAAGTCCGACCCCAATGATAATTGCGACATAAATGGCGAAGACCATTATGTCGATAAAGCTTAGACCATGTTCTATATTCGACATCAGTTTCATCCTGTAGTTTTGTTTACGCCGCAAAGTGTAAACGTTACCACTCAAATGAAATGTAACTCAAATCACACATATTGATACATATTACGCTAAAAACCTTATAACGAGCTAAAGATCACAAATATTAAGAGAAGTATCATTTAATTAATACTCTCTAAAATCAACAAAAATGTAAACGATAACAATAAAGGTAAAACGAAGAGTAATAAGTAGGAAATTACGGGGATCATCCACCGTACAGTATTGTGTCGAAAGTGAGGTAAGTGATTTAAACTTCCTAGTAAAAATACATATCAAAAACAAAAAAGGTGGGCATGTAGCCCACCATAACACCCAAAGTCGTTGGAGTTGCAGCATCGCTGCCGCTGCAAGTTCAAAGGGTAGAAGTGCTATCTAAAATTCAAACTGATAAGTAGTTCGATGCTGATAGCAATCCCCAGAGCTCAACACCCCATTGTTGAGTCCCCATTCTGGTTTGTTTGGCCCGTCTGGAAAGTACTGCGTTTCCAATGCTAGGCCGTCATAGCGTTCGTAAGTTTTACTTGCACCGGGCGTACCGGCTAAGAAATTACCTGAATAAAACTGGATGGCAGGCTTGGTGGTTTTCACTTTCATCACCACATCTTCTTTTGGTGCAATTAAAACCGCAGCGACAGACACGCCATCAGTCACTTCAGGCATGAAGACAAAGGCGTGATCGTAGCCACCAGCAGTTTTCTGATCTTGCTCGGCAAGAAATTCTTGGCCAATCGATTTTGGCTCGGTGAAGTCGAAACTGGTACCCGAAACTGGCTTTTGTTCACCGGTAGGAATTAACCCCGCATCCGTTGGCAAGTAATGCCCAGCATTGAGCTGTAAAGTATGATCCAAACTTTTCGCGCGGCTCGCCTCACCAGCCAAGTTAAAGTAGGCGTGATTGGTTAAATTCACTGGTGATGTTTTGTCGGTCTTAGCATCATAGGCGATAGCTAGTTCATTCTCGTCAGTGAGCGTGTACGTCACCTTCACATAGAGGTTTCCCGGATAGCCTTGGTCACCGTCCGGTGAGCGAAGTGAAAAAGTGACCTGTTGATCATTTTGCTCTTCAACCTTCCAGCGGCGTTTATCAAACCCTTCTAGGCCACCGTGCAGTGAGTTTTCACCGTTATTGATACCAAGTTGATACTTCTCTCCGTCTATCTCAAACTGCCCCTTCGCAATTCGGTTAGCAAAGCGGCCAACAATGGAACCGAAGTAAGCGTCTTGCTTCATGTGTTCAGCCATATTTGGTGAGCGCAACAACACTTCACGGTTTTCACCATTTACCGGTAATGTGCAACTCAACCATGTCGCACCGATATCCATAAACGACGCTGTCATACCATTCGCGTTGGTCAAATGAATCAGATTCGCAGTTTGGCCATCAAACGACGGCGTTTGCGCCATCGCTTGTTCTAGTTGTTGAAAATAGGCTTTCATCATCATTCCTTACAGCACTTCAACCAAACCCGCACCATTTTGGGCTTGGCAAACATAAATCGACTCTTTTAAGCCCGTAGCCGCTTGGTACTTCGCTTCAACTTCCGCTTTCACGTCATCAACCAGTGCTGGCGGTACAAGTGCCACGATGCAACCACCAAAGCCACCGCCAGTCATGCGCACGCCGCCTTGATCGCCGATCACCTCTTTGACTATCTCCACCAGCGTATCGATTTCTTTTACCGTAATTTCGAAATCATCGCGCATCGAGGCATGAGACTCGGCCATCAGCTCGCCCATACGCTTCATGTCGTGTGCTCGTAGCGCTTGTGCCGCTTCCACAGTACGATCATTTTCTGTGATGACGTGACGTGCACGCTTGGCCACCATTTCATCCAGCTCAGCGACTTTCTCGTTGAACCGCTCAATCGTCACATCACGCAAAGCTTTCACACCGAAAATACGCGCCGCTTCTTCACATTGCTGACGACGAGTGTTGTATTCGCTGTCGACCAAACCACGTTTTTTATTCGAGTTTATGATCACGACTGCCATGTCTTCTGGCATAGAGACTGCTTCAGTTTCAAGGCTACGGCAATCTAATAGCATCGCATGATTTTCACGCCCTTCCGCTGAAATCATTTGATCCATGATGCCGCAGTTGCAACCGACGAATTCGTTCTCAGCTTGCTGACCGTTTAACGCAATTTCGGCTTGGCTGATCTCAAGATTGAACAGCACTTTGAACGTCTGGCCAATCACCACTTCCAACGCCGCCGATGAGCTCAAACCCGCGCCTTGAGGTACGTTGCCGCTGACTGAAATATCCGCCCCAGTAAACTGGTAGCCACGCGCCAGAAGACACTTCACCACGCCGCGAATGTAGTTCGCCCACATTTTGTCTTGCTGGAAGGTAATGGCTTGCGTGATATCGAATTCGTCCATTGCGTTACCGTAATCGACCGACACCACACGCACGATATTGTCTTCACGCTTTGCCGCCGCCACGACCGTTTGGTAGTTAATGGCACACGGTAGGACAAAACCATCGTTGTAATCGGTGTGCTCACCAATCAAGTTCACACGACCAGGCGCTTGGATAATATGGCTAGGTGCGTAGCCCAATACTTGCTCAAATGACGCTTTCACATTTTGGATAAGTTCAGACATAGGGACGTTCTCTTAAAATAGTAATTTGTGTGGGATAGCGCGTTGAGCCTAACTTTCTATCTGTAAAGTCGCGCTATCCCGTTATTCGTAATCAGTCCAATTTAAAGACTTAGCATTCTTTGTAGTGGACATCACTCACATCACGCAGACGCTGCGCCGCTTGCTCTGCGGTAAGGTCACGTTGGCTTTCTGCCAGCATTTCGTAGCCCACCATGAACTTACGAACCGTGGCACTGCGCAGCAGTGGCGGATAAAAAAGCGCATGAAGCTGCCAATGGTCGATGTCTGTGTCTTGGTCAAAAAACGGCGCGTAGTGCCAGCCCATCGAGTAAGGGAAAGAGCATTGGAATAAATTGTCGTAACGGCTGGTCAGCTTCTTAATCGCTAGCGCTAAATCGTCTCGTTGCTCATCGCTGAGTTCGCTCATGCGACGAATGTGCGTTTTCGGCAACAACATGGTTTCGAACGGCCAAGCAGCCCAGTAAGGCACCACCGCCAGCCAGTGTTCGGTTTCCACCACAATACGTGAACCGTCTTTGAGTTCCGCTTGTACGTAATCCACCAGCAAGTTGCTGCCGTGTTCTTGGTAGTAGGCTTTTAGGTTGTGCTCTTTACGCTCGATTTCATTTGGTAAGAAGCTGTTCGCCCAGATTTGACCGTGCGGATGAGGCTGAGAACAGCCCATGGTTTCGCCTTTGTTTTCGAACGCCTGAACCCAAACGTACTCTTTGCCGAGCTCTTCAATTTGCTCATTCCATGTATCAATCACGCCGCGAATTTTATCCACTGGTAGTTCCGGTAAGGTTTTGCTGTGATCTGGCGAGAAGCAAATCACTCGGCTCAAACCACGCACGCCTTGCGTTTTGAATAGCGGGTTGTTTGACTCCGGTGCATCTGGTGAATCCACCATCAGCGCAGCAAAATCGTTATTGAACACATAGGTGCCTTGGTAGTCTGGATTAACATCGCCAGAGATACGTTCGTTGGTTGGACAAAGGAAACATTTACCGTCATAGCTTGGTAGCTCATCCAATGCGGGCTTTTCATCTGCGCCGCTCCAAGGGCGTTTTGCACGGTGAGGTGAAACCAAAATCCATTGCCCAGTCAGAGGGTTGTAACGGCGGTGTGGATGATCCACTGGGTTAAATTCGACATTCGACATGTTACTTACTCAACTCTTTAAAATTCTTCAAACTCAGCTTCCCAAAACCGTGAGAAGCGCAGATGGCAACGCGGCGACTGTAATTACTCCGGGGAATAGCCATTAGGGTTGTTTGACTGCCAGTTCCACGTATCGGCGGTCATTTCAGCCACAGTGCGTGTTGCCTTCCAGCCTAGTTCACGCTCAGCTTTTTCCGTGCTTGCCCAACATTCAGCAATATCCCCAGGACGACGCGGGCATAGCTCGTAAGGCACTGGTTTACCGCAAGCGGCCGCGAACGCATCCACCATCTCAAGTACGCTCGAGCCTTTACCTGTACCTAAGTTGTAAATGTGCAAACCCGATTTCTCACCCACCGATTTCAATGCGGCGATGTGGCCGTCGGCCAAATCCATCACATGGATGTAATCACGCACGCCAGTGCCGTCAGGGGTTGGATAGTCGTTACCAAATACCGCGAGTTTTTCTCGGCGACCAACAGCGACTTGGGCGATAAATGGCATCAGGTTATTGGGAATGCCTTGTGGGTCTTCCCCCATGCAGCCCGATGGGTGCGCGCCAACTGGGTTGAAGTAACGCAGTAAGGTGATGCTCCAGTCGTTTTCAGCATGGAACAGATCGCTTAAGCACTGCTCCACCATATATTTGCTGCGTCCGTATGGGTTGGTGGTTGCGCCTGTTGGTGAATCTTCCGTAATCGGCACTATTTCAGGGTCACCGTAAACCGTTGCCGATGAACTGAATACGATGCTTTTCACGCCCGCTTTACGCATGCTGCGCGCCAACACCAATGAGCCATTGACGTTGTTGTCGTAGTACTCAAGTGGTTTTGCCACCGATTCGCCAACCGCTTTGAGGCCAGCAAAGTGGATCACAGCTTGGATGTCGTGCTGCGCGAATACCGTATCCAAAAAGGCTTCGTCACGGATGTCACCTTGGTGGAACGCAGGCTGTTTGCCTGTCAGCGCTTCAATACGGTTTAACACTTCCAGTTTGGCGTTACACAAGTTATCAACGATGATAGGTTCCATTCCCGCTTCAATCATCTGAACGCAAGTGTGACTACCGATGTATCCCATACCGCCTGTGACAAGAACTTTCACTTTTGCTTCTCCACGTTTGCTGCTTTCTGTTCATACCTCACTCTGATGCGCTAAAAGCCAATCGCCATTGCATCGAATCGGTACGCCCATTTCTTAACTGGCTAAAAGTCTAGCAACCAATCTCGATCCAGATCCGTGATCGAATTCAAATTGTGTAAACGTTTCCACAAAATTACACAAAAGCCTTATTTTAGATGCAGGATTTAGTTAAATTAAACCAGGAAGATGATGAGCAGTTAAGATGAGTCGAGCAGATACCGCTCTCTTTCGTGGATCGCACGATTTTACTAAAAGTTTGTGCATCCCTAAGTAGCTGTTTACAATAGCCAGATTATTGAGTTCTCACTTGGACTGTGAGCAATGCCAACGGGAAATGTACATGGCAACACTAAAAGATATCGCCACTGAAGCGGGCGTCTCACTTGCAACTGTATCGCGAGTTTTGAATGACGATCCGACGTTGAGCGTTAAAGAAGAAACCAAACGCCGCATTTTAGAAATCGCAGAAAAGCTGGAGTACCGCACCAGCAGCTCGAAGAAAGCCACCAAAGAAGCCAAGCAAAAACATCACTTTTTAGCCTTGTACAATTACAAACAAGAAGCAGAAGTGAATGACCCGTACTACTTGTCGATTCGTCATGGGATTGAAACTCAGTGCGACAAACTCGGCATTACGCTAACCAATTGCTACAACAGCGAAATTGATGTTGAAACGCAAAAGATTACGGGTGTCCTTTTAGTCGGGAAAGTCGACCAAAAGGTGGTCAATAAGTTACCTAAACGCCTAGCCGATAGCATCTGTTACATCGACTTTTCAGATCCAACTAGCCCTTACGATTGCGTTGATATCGACCTTGTAAGAATCAGCAAGCAAGTGGTTGATTTCTTTGTACAACAAGGCTACGAACGCATCGGCTTTATTGGTGGACAAGACGAGCCCAACACCGCAGACATTCGTGAAAATGCGTTTGTGGACTACGGCAATCTAAAAGGTGTAGTTTCTGAAGACGACATTTATCGTGGCGATTTCTCTAGCTTGTCCGGTTATGACTTAGCGAAAGAGATGCTGGCCAAAGGCGATTTCCCAAAAGCGATGTTCATTGCTTCGGACTCCATTGCGATTGGTGTGTTACGAGCAGTGCATGAGTTTGGTTTAAACATTCCTGATGATATTGCGCTGATCAGCGTGAACGACATCCCTACCGCGCGCTTTACCTTCCCACCTCTATCTACCGTTCGTATTCATTCTGAAATGATGGGCATTCAAGGCGTGAACTTGTTAGTAGAAAAATACCGTGACGGACGCGCACTGCCCCTTCAAGTGTACGTTCCAAGCAAGCTCAAGCTACGCGGCACAACTCGATAAAAACACCCTCAAAACTACTCAAATAAGGCACTGAATTTTCAGTGCTTTTTTATCTCTTCTTTTATTTTCTACCGAATTTTTACTGTTTTTACTTTCCAAAACAATCTAGAACGCATTCCTTTACGCTGATCACATCTTGCTCAACATTGGTCATTTAAAACGTGACCAAGTTAAAGTAAAACGTTTTCACTAATTTATTTTAGTAAAACTTTTACTAATATCTTTCTCAGATTATTCATAAGCATTTTTCACAATACATCGGCCGTTATTTTTGCACTGATGTTGAGCCGCGATGAAACCGTCCCGCACTCCAACATAAGCGCACCAAGCCGAGGGGAGATCAAAACGTGAACAATTGGGAAAACTTCCAACACTTACACGAGAATCGTATGGCACCGCGTGCGTACTTTTTCTCCTACGACTCTGTTCAGAGCGCACAAACCTTTCAACGTGAACTGAGTCGCCGCTTTATGTTGCTCAGCGGCCAATGGACATTCCGTTATTTCACCAACCCAATGTTGGTACCTGATGAGTTTTACTCACAAACAATGAACGACTGGGGACACATTACCGTCCCAAACATGTGGCAAATGGAAGGCCACGGCGATCTGCAATACACCGATGAGGGCTTCCCATTCCCGATCGACGTCCCGTTTGTACCAACCGACAACCCAACGGGCGCTTATCAACGCACATTTACACTTGGTCCACAGTGGGATAACCAACAAACCATCATCAAGTTCGACGGCGTGGAAACCTACTTTGAAGTATACATAAACGGCGAGTACGTCGGCTTTAGTAAAGGCAGCAGACTCACAGCGGAATTCGACATTTCCAAGTTCGTCCAACAAGGCGAAAACTTACTCTCTGTACGCGTGATGCAGTGGGCCGATTCCACTTACATTGAAGACCAAGACATGTGGTGGACGGCGGGGATCTTCCGTGATGTTTACCTAATCGGAAAAGAGAACATTCACGTCCAAGACCTAACAATTCGCACCGATTTCGCCGACGATTACCAAAGTGCGACGCTCAGTGCTCAAGTCGAATTGGAAAATCTTTCTACCGCTATCGCGTCTGGCTATACGCTGGAATACGCGCTGCATGACAAAGGCACTGTCGTAGCCAGTGGTCAATGCGATTCACTGACTATCCAAAACCACCACTCAACAAGCTTTGCGATTGATATGGTGAATCCAACGCATTGGACGGCTGAAAACCCTTACCTTTACCACTTGTTCATTACCTTAAAAGATCACCAAGGCAACGTAGTGGAAGTGATCCCACAACGCGTGGGTTTCCGTGATATCAAAGTGCGCGATGGCCTGTTCTACATCAACAACCAATACGTGATGCTGCATGGTGTCAACCGTCATGACAACGATCATCTAAAAGGTCGCGCAGTGGGCATGGACCGCGTGGAAAAAGATCTGATTTTGATGAAGCAACACAACATCAACTCAGTTCGCACCGCACACTACCCGAACGACCCACGCTTCTACGAGTTGTGTGATATTTACGGCCTGTTTGTGATGGCAGAAACCGATGTGGAAACCCACGGCTTTGCCAACGTTGGCGACCTGAGCCGTATCACCAATGATCCTACTTGGGAAGCGGTGTTTGTCGATCGCGCAGTGCGTCATGTCCATGCGCAAAAGAACCACCCTTCTATCATCATGTGGTCACTCGGTAACGAATCGGGTTATGGCTGTAACATCCGTGCAATGTATACCGCGACCAAAGCAATTGATGACACCCGTTTGGTTCACTACGAAGAAGACCGCGATGCTGAAGTCGTCGATGTGATTTCGACGATGTACTCACGTGCTCAACTGATGAATTACTTTGGCGAACACCCACACGAGAAGCCACGCATTATCTGCGAATACGCCCACGCGATGGGTAACGGGCCGGGTGGTCTGACGGAATACCAAAACGTGTTCTATGCGCACGACCACATTCAAGGTCACTACGTTTGGGAATGGTGTGATCACGGCATTCTAGCGCGTGATGAGCACGGCCAAGAGTTCTACAAATACGGCGGCGATTATGGCGACTACCCAAACAACTACAACTTCTGCATGGATGGTCTGATTTACCCAGATCAAACCCCGGGCCCTGGCCTGAAAGAATACAAACAAGTCATTGCACCGGTGAAAATCCGCGCCGTTGAAGGTTGCCATGACCGCTTTATCGTTGAGAACAAATTGTGGTTCACCAACCTCGATGATTACACCATTACTGCTGACGTGCGTGCCGAAGGTGAAACCCTGCGTAGCGTGCAATTCAAAGTCGAAGCTTTGGTCGCCAACAGCGAACGTAAAGTGACCATCGACTTGCCAGAATTGGATGAGCGCGAAGCCTTTGTTAACTTCACCGTACGCAAAGACAGTCGCACGCTTTACAGCGAAGCCAACCATGAAATTGCGGTGTATCAATTCCAACTGAAAGAAAACACCGCGACGTTGCCTGCGTTGGTCAACCACAATGTTCAACCATTGGTACTTGAAGAAAGCCGCCTAGAGCACGTGATCACAGGTCATAACTTCACGCTCACTTTCTCGAAAGTAAACGGCAAACTGACCTCATGGCGTGTGAATGGTGAAGAGTTGATTCAATCAGAGCCAAGATTGAACTTCTTCAAACCAATGATTGATAACCACAAACAAGAGTACGAAGGGTTGTGGCACCCTGCGCATCTGCAAATCATGCAGGAACACTTCCGCACGCTTGCAGTGGAAGCAACCGATGATTCCGTCTTGATTACGACCACCAGCATCATTGCGCCGCCGGTCTTTGATTTTGGCATGCGTTGTACCTATCGCTATCAAATCAATGCTCAAGGCCATTTGAACGTGGAACTGAGTGGCGAGCGCTACGGCGACTACCCTCACGTGATTCCGGTCATCGGCTTGGATTTGGGCATCAACGGCAGCTTTGATCAAGTGAGTTACTACGGTCGTGGCCCAGAAGAAAACTACCAAGACAGTTGCCAAGCCAACCTCATTGATGTTTACCACAGCACCGTCGAGGACATGTTCGAGAACTACCCGTTCCCGCAAAACAATGGCAACCGCCAACACGTGCGATGGGCCTCACTCACCAACCGTCATGGCACAGGGTTATTGGTGAAACCTCAGCAAGAAATCAACTTCAGCGCGTGGTTCTACACCAACCAAAATCTGCATGAAGCGCAACATACGATCGAGCTAGAAAAGAGTGGCTACATCACCCTTAACCTTGACCATCAAGTGATGGGGTTAGGCTCGAACTCATGGGGCAGCGAAGTGCTCGACTCTTACCGCGTGTACATGGACGAGTTCCGTTACGGTTTGACGCTGATGCCACTGCAAGCAGGCGATTGCAACGCACAAGTGATGGCAAACCATGATTTCGACAACGCGTTTTTCACTCAAACCAATACTCAACCAGTCAACGAGGCGTAACCCATGATCGTGTTAGACAGCTTAGAGCAATTCAAACAGGTATATCGCAACGGTCGTAAATGGAACCGCTGTGTGGAAGCCATTGGCAACATCGGCAACATCAAAGATGGCGTGATGCACTCGATTGGCGATTCACTGGTTTACATGGTTGAGGATGGCATCGCAAAACAAACCGAAACGTTCATCGGTAACCGTCGTTACTTCGATGTGCATTACTACCTCGAAGGCCGAGAAACCGTTGAGTTCGCGGATAAAACCGCTTTGACACTAGAACAAGCTTATCGTGATGAAACCGACCGCGAATTTTTTTCTGGTCAGGGTGAAACACGTGAGCTTTGCGAAGGCCAAGTGGCGATTTTTGAAAACAGTGAAGCGTACCGCTTCCACGGAGACAACCGCGTAAGAAAAGTGGTGCTCAAAGTGACCATCGAAGATGGCTACTTCCTAAATAAATAAAACAAGAGAAGGGCTGTGGTCACAGCATTACAAGCCCTTCCTCCCTACAATTCCAACGTGATTCACCGGAGATAGAACATGTCTGAATCCAAACGTAATACGATAGGCAAATTCGGGTTGTTGTCCCTCACCTTTGCCGCAGTATTTAGCTTTAATAACGTAATCAATAACAATATCGAGATCGGTCTAGCGTCTGCGCCAATGTTCTTTCTGGCGACCATTTTTTATTTCATCCCTTTCTGTTTGATCATCGCAGAATTCGTATCTCTGAATAAAGATTCTGAAGCGGGTGTCTACGCATGGGTAAAAAGCTCACTCGGCGGTCGCTGGGCGTTTATCTCTGCCTACACTTATTGGTTCGTTAACCTATTCTTCTTCACGTCCTTGCTGCCGCGTGTTATCGCTTATGCGTCTTACGCGTTCTTGGGCTATGAATACATTCTGACGCCATTCACCACTACCGTGCTCAGTATGATTTTGTTTGCGTTTGCAACCTACGTATCGACAAACGGCGCGAAAATGTTGGGGCCAATTACGTCGGTGACCTCCTCCCTCATGCTGCTACTGACAATGTCGTACATTTTACTGGCTGGCGCTGCGTTGATCGGCGGCATAGAACCAGCTGACCCAATTACTGTAGAAGCGATGATCCCTGATTTCAGCTGGGCATTTTTAGGCATTACTACATGGATCTTTATGGCGGCAGGCGGTGCGGAATCGGTCGCGGTTTACGTAAACGATGTGAAAGGCGGCTCGAAATCGTTTGTTAAAGTCATCATCATCGCAGGTATCTTTATCGGTGTGCTTTACTCAGTCGCGTCTGTTTTGATTAACGTGTTTGTTCCTAGCGAAACCCTAAAATACACGGGTGGCTCGGTACAAGTATTTGAAGGTTTGGCTGCGTACTTTGGTTTGCCAGAAGTATTGATGAACCGCTTTGTAGGCTTGGTATCCTTTACCGCTATGTTTGGCTCTCTACTGATGTGGACAGCAACGCCAGTGAAAATCTTCTTCTCTGAGATTCCAGAAGGCATTTTTGGTAAGAAAACCGTAGAGCTGAACGAAAACGGCGTACCAGCTCGCGCAGCTTGGTATCAGTTCCTTATCGTTGTCCCACTGATGCTCATCCCAACATTAGGTTCTAACACCGCTCAAGATCTGATGAACACTGTGATCAACATGACGGCAGCCGCCTCGATGCTGCCACCACTGTTTATCATGTTGGCGTACCTGAATCTGCGCTTGAAACTGGATCACGTCGAGCGTGATTTCAAAATGGGCTCACGCAAAATGGGCATCGCTACCGTATCGGTACTGATCGCTATCTTTACGGTTGGTTTCTTAGCATCGACCTTCCCTACAGGGGCCGACATCATGACCATCATTTTCTACAACGTTGGCGGTATCGTGATTTTCCTTGGCTTTGCTTGGTGGAAGTACAGCCAATACGAAAAATCATTGAATCAGGAAGAGCGTATAAAAGAAGCCGCGCCAGCTTCGCAAGCGGTATAACACAGACTCTCAATGACAAACATTCTGGGCACCCTTTGGTGCCCTTTTTTATATGTGAGAGGTGATGGTCGAAGAAACCAGCTCGCGTAGCCAAATGCCTTTGTCTTCATTGTTTCGGCTGGAATGCCACAGCATGGCAATATCAAAATCCGCAACGGCGATCGGCGGCTTAACAGTAATGAGATCGTCCGAAAAGCCCTCCGCCAACGCCATTTTTTCTGGCACGATGGCAATGAGATCGCGCTTTTTCAATAGATGCCGAATAGTGAGAAAGTTGCGCGACGCCACGGTGACTTTACGGCTCAAGCCATGTTCTGCGAGCTTTTGGTCTACTTGTGTCTTTAAGCTCCCATCGGGACTTACCAGAGCTTGCTCTATGTTCGCAAACGCTTCCAGAGACAGCTGTGTTTCCCCTTTCAATACCTGTTTATCACACATACACACGTGTTTTTCCGTGTACAAGTACAAGCTCTCAAAGTTGTCATCCAACACTGGCATGCTGCCAATAATGACATCGAGCTTTTCGTGCTCAGTTAATGCCACGTAGTTGCTACGATTGACGTTAATAAAACTGATCTGCGCCTCTGGGGCGCGCTGGCGTATTTCGTCATAAAGCCGAGGAGCAAAAATAAACTCGGCATAATCCGTTAACCCAATGCGACATACACCCGCATAATTTTCAGGCTGGAAGACAGACTTAGTGAGCAAGTCTTTGGCGATAGAGTCCAGCAAATGATGCACAGTTGGCGCGATGTGGTGAGCGTGCTCGGTGGGCTCCATCTTGTGTCCTTTTCGCTCAAAAAGCGGGTCGTCAAACAACAACCTTAAACGAGACAAACTATGACTCATCGCCGACTGGCTAACGTAACTTTTCTCTGCCGCAACGCTAACGCTTCGATAGCGATACAAGTAGGAAAACGTCACCAATAAGTTCAAGTCAATGTTGCGCCACTGAATGTCCTCTTTCACTTCAATATCCTCATCCCATTTCATTCATAAATGAAATTAAATTTATCAATTTGAGTCATTTTAGAGCATCCGATAAATTAGCAACAATGCTTTTTAGATAAACAGGCTCGACATGTTCACCATCTTCAAAACTTTTTTCTGGCTGGGTTGGTTCAGCTTCGGCGGCCCTGCGGCTCATATCGGTTATTTTCGCCAAACCTTTGTTGAGAAACTGAAATGGCTTGATGACAGCGAGTACGCGCAAATCGTCGCGCTCAGTCAGTTTTTGCCGGGACCGGGATCAAGCCAAGTCGGCTTTGCTTTAGGCTATAAACGCGGCGGTTTAGGTGGCGCATGCGCAGCATTTGTCGGATTCACGCTTCCTTCGGTGATCATCATGTTGGCGCTGGCGATGGTGAGCAGCCAAATCACCGACACCGCAGTGTTCCAAAACATCGTTCACGGCCTAAAACTGCTCGCAGTCGTGGTCGTGGCGGATGCGACTTGGGGCATGTACAAAAACTTCTGCCAAAGCAAACTGACCGCGGGTTTGTGCGTCGCGACTGCGATTGCGTTGCTGGTGGCACCAAGCATCATGACGCAAATGTTCGTGTTGATCGCAGCTGGTTTTGTCGGCATGCGATATCTGAAGAAAGACTCCGCGCCATCAACCGAGCCGTTTAAACCGTCTATCGCGCCATTGGCTCTATTTGCGGTGCTTTTACTCGGCTTACCGTTAGTGGCTCATACGTTGCCTTTGCTTGGGCTGTTTAGTGATTTTTTCCAAGCTGGTAGTTTAGTGTTTGGTGGCGGTCATGTGGTGCTGCCGCTTCTGCAAAACATTGTTGGCGACCAGCTCAGCCAAGATGCATTTTTAACAGGCTACGCCGCTGCACAAGCTGTACCGGGGCCAATGTTCACCTTTGCGACGTTTATCGGCTATGAGCTTTCGGATACGCCAATTTTAGGCGCGCTGATCGCAACGCTTGGCGTATTCCTCCCAGGGTTTCTTTTACTGCTTGGCGTTCTTAAAAACTGGCAAGCATTGGTAGGTAAACCGCTGGTCTCCTGCGCCATCAACGGTGTAAACGCCTCGGTAGTAGGATTGTTACTCGCGGCACTTTACCAGCCAGTATTTAGCAGCGCAGTTGTTGCTCCCATCGACATGGCGTTAGTGATTGCAGGTTTTTATATACACAAAAAGCTCAACCTTTCGGTGCTGTGGATGATCGTGTTTTTTGTGGCGGCAGGCCTTGTCACGGGCATGATGTAAAAATCTTAAACGACAAACTCTTAGCGGGCACTTAAATACAAGTGCCCGTTTTCTCAACTAAGCTTAATGACATTGGAAGGATAGAGATGATGGATCGTCGATGGAACAAGACAACAATTACCAGATCAACGTAAGTTGGCAGCAAAAAGCAGCGACTTGGCTCCAGTCTATGAAGAACGAGTTATTGATCGATAAGATTTTCTACACCTATTGCTTTATCTCGACTGCTGTCATTTATCTTTGTTCTTTATACCTCGATTTCCCTATTGATTACTCTTTTACCACTTACCTTGAAACGCTCATGCAAGCTTTGTATGTCACAGGTTTAAGCTGGTGTATCTATTATTATTTCTATCTCATACTGCGCAAAGAAAAACAGCCAGCAAAGCGCTTCATACGAAAACTGAAACATCTTATTTTTCCACTGCACCGCCCTGTATCAGTGTTTGTTTCGATGATGGCACTTAACCTGATTTTCTCTAACCACACGTTTTTGAAATCGCTTATTCCAATCATCAATCCTTTTAAATGGGATCTAACCTTTGCGAATATTGATACGCTGTTGCACTTCGGCGTTGCACCTTGGGAATTGACCCATGCATTATTCTCCAATGCTTGGGCCTCACTGACGCTAAACGTTGCCTACAACGCATGGTTTTTTTGTATGTGGGGTATACTCATCTTTTTCCTTATCTACAAAAAATACCCGTTGGTAAGGCAACAATTTTTACTCACGTTCGCATTGTCTTGGATGATTCTTGGTGTCTTCTTCGCCACGTTACTCTCTTCAGCAGGTCCTTGCTACGTGGAGCTTATCACCGGAGATGAACAGTTTGTTCCTCTGATGAAAACGCTCGAAGCCCAAAGCCAATATCTTACCAATGTGGACGCTGGGCAATTGTGGGCATTGCCTACACAGCAATATCTTTGGGATGAGTACATCGCGAATGCCAATGGTATTGGCTCTGGCATTTCGGCAATGCCGAGTTTGCACGTTTCCATTGCTGTTTTGATGGCGCTATCAATTTATAGACTCAACAAAACCATCGGCTACTTTGCTTACGCTTTCGTCGTCATCATTCAAATCGGTTCGGTACATTTAGCCTGGCATTATGCGATTGATGGCTACCTCGCAACACTCTTGACGGTGATGTTATGGAAGATAGTTGGTTGGGCTTTGCGGCGCTATGCTTCTTACCCTGAAAGAAGCGAATGAACGGCTAATTGAACAAACAATTTTACAACGGCACTACTCCCCAGAAATGAAAAAGTCCCCAAAAATGAAAAGCCACTCTATCTTGCTGAGTGGCTTTCTTTTTAAATAGACTGTGAAGTTATTGGAGAAGTGCGGTAGAGGTATCTCCTCGCTCTCTGACCATTGCTAATGCTCGCTCTAAGTTTTTATTTGCCAGTTCATAGTAGGCAGGGTTCTTATCAATAGCCTGTTGTAGATAAGGAATCGCCTCGCCTGGTTTGCCTTGAAGGATCAAGAAGTAACCAACATTGTTGAGTGCTTCCGGCTCTGTCATGTGTCGACTAAAAATACTCAGAGCTTGTCGTGGTTGATCTTTTGCCAGTGCAATGAGACCCAAGTTATTGATTCCCTTTTCATCCCCCGGCTTAATGCTCAGCGCAGCTTGAGTAAAGTGCGCCGCTTTTGAATAAGCTTTTTCCATGTAGTAGGAATAGCCTAGGCTGACTAAAGCATTGACGTTTCTTGAATCAATATCCAACGCTTTTCGAATCAATGCCTGCGCAATATCGTGGTCGCCACGAATGTCGTAAAGTACACCTAGACCAGAGTAAGCAGAAACCGGTGATTTATCATCATAGCGATACGTTGCAACGCTCTCAGCTGTAATATTGTCTTTGGTGATAATAGGATCGCCATCCATACGAATTTGGTCAGCATTCAAAGCGCGGATGTAGTAACTCTTCCCGACGTCCTTTTCGCCACGTTTCGTATATAGAGTGCCAAGTTCTGTGAGGGAACCAATGTGATCAGGGTTCTCTGCTAAAGATGCTCGAAATGATTTATCCGCAAGTTCTGAATTCTCTCTTGCCAAATGGATGCGCCCCACGGTGTATAACGTTTTGTCTTTATGGACCGCGTTAGGAAAAGAGAGCGAGCGAATGTATTCATACAACGCTAAGTCGACATTTTTATTGCTTAATGCAATATCCCCTCGAGAGATTGCCTCCTCCTCTGTTTTTGGAGGTTCATCATTGGTGAGTGACTCAACGGGCTTACCTGAGTACAGCGTTGAATCGAAGTCTGATGACTGTTCAGTTGTTGAACATGCGGTAAGCACCAACAACGAGATGATGACGTATTTCTTAATCCACATAACGATCCCTATTTTGCTTTTTAATTAGAAAATGCCTCAGCCAATGAAATTAACGCAGGTCCAATAGCCACGATGAAAAAACATGGCCAAATAAACAGCACCATTGGAAACATCATTTTGACTGGGATTTTTGCAGCAATTTCTTCTGCTGCTTGTTGACGCTTATCCCTATAGTCTTCGGTATACTCACGCAAGGAGTTGACTAAGCTCCCACCTATTCGAGAGGCGTGGCTAAGCATGCTCACCAGCCCCATCAATTCTTCTAACCCTGTCCTTAATACTAGCTCCCTTAAGGCTTCAGGCATTGGTTTACCCGCTTTAATTTTGTTGCACACCGTGTCGATTTCATCGGCAAGCTCTGGGTGAGAGATAACCAACTCGTCTGCAACGCGACGCAAAGCCGCATTAAAGCCAAGCCCTGATTCGGTACAAACCACCAGCAAATCGAGCATGTCGGGCACACCTGCACGAATCGCTTGCTGACGCTTGTTGACCATTCGGCGCAAAATAAAATCAGGAATCAGAAGCCCAATAAATACGGATAACGCCATGTAGGTGTACAGATATTTAGATTCCGGAATCGAGAAATACACCAGTGCTGCCACCATCACACCTAGTATTGTTGTGACCGATTTAATGGCATAAAACATCGACAATGCATTGCTTTCATGAAACCCAGCATGCATCAGTTTATTGCGTGTCGTTTGGCGCTCTTTTTCACTGGTTGGCGAAGTTAAAGGCGCTAACGACTCCAATGTGTCAGCCATTTTTTTGTTGTGGTGAGAGACTTCCTTTTTATCACCAGACAGTTCGGCTAACTTTCTTTTAATTGGCGAGTTGACCCCGATAATTATCGAGCCCAGCGTCATCACCACTAACACGGTGGTGATGAGGATCAACCCCATGAGTAACGTCTCTTGGCCGACAGCAAAACCGTTTAACCATCCTTGAATGCTTTCCATAGCTACACCTCAATATTGACGATTTTACGAATCCACAGCGTCCCGATAAATAAGGCCACCATCCCACCAATCACCATTTTGATCCCCATTGGGTGCGTATGAAGCAGCTCAATATACTCAGGCCGAACGAGTGAAATGATGACGTACAACCCAAAAGGCGCTAATACTAATACCCATGCCGACATTCGAGATTCCGCAGAAATGGTTTTGATTTTTCGAGCGAGTTTGAAACGAGCACGTAGGATATGAGAGAGCTTTTCAATGTTTTCGACTAAGTTACCACCAGTTTCTTTTTGCAGTAACACCGCACTCGAGAAAGCAAGCATGGATACCGTAGGGGTTCTTTCCGACATTTGCATAATCGCCAAGCGGAGGTCATAACCATAGTTGAGTAAGTTAAAGGTATTCATGAACTCAGGGCCAAGCGGCGCACTGACCTCTCTGCCTACTTCCCCAAACGCTTGTGTAATTGGCTGACCGGCCTGTAGTACTCGCTTAATGATATCGAGCGCCTCTGGCAGTTGCTCTTCGAACTTCATTAAACGATCTGCAATTCTTTTCTGTAAGTAGAAGTAAACCGACACCCAACAAGCGACAGCAACACCGGCACAGAGGTACCAGACTTGCCCGAATAAGAACAGAAATAGCCCAACCGCAACCCCACCGAGGAAGGTGAGAAAAATAAACCGACTGAACCCCATGTGTATCCCAGCCAATTCCAATTTCTTCTTAAAGTTATCGAATAGGCTGAACCTCACAAGCCATCGCTCTAATGGAGAAAGGTTTTTGAGCGAGTTTTCCCTTAGTAGGGAAATACTCTCTTGATCGATGTGTTTATGGCTTTCGTGTATCCGCTTAATTAACTGCTTATGCTTAACCTTTTTACCCGCAGAAGGCAGAATTAACGCCTGGCTAATAAAGAATACGGACAAAAAAAGCAGCACAAGAAAAAGGGGGAATTGACTATCCATAGCAATCTCCTAACGGGCTTTTTCATTGAATATTTCAAATGGTACGTCTAAGCCTCGTTTTACTAATTGGTCATGACAGCTTGGTACAATCCCTGTTGCCATGTAATCACCTAACACATTGCCTTCTTGATCGACCCCTCTTCTTTGGAAGGTGAAGATCTCCGACATGGTGATAACGTCGCCTTCCATGCCATTGATTTCTTGTACGCTGACCATGCGGCGTTTACCGTCTTCTTGGCGATCCATTTGCACGACAATATTGATGGCGGAGGCAATCTGCGCTCTCAAGTTTTTGGTCGACACATTCCAACCCGCCATCGAGAACATATTCTCAATACGGCTCAACGCATCCCTTGGTGTGTTCGCGTGAATGGTGGCCAGCGACCCATCATGACCCGTGTTCATTGCCGATAACATATCCACCGCTTCTGAGCCACGAACCTCACCAACAACTATCCGGTCAGGACGCATACGTAGCGAGTTTTTCACTAAATCGCGCTGAGATATTTCGCCTTTACCCTCGATGTTAGAAGGACGTGTTTCTAAGCGAATAATATGTGGTTGTTGGAGTTGTAACTCTGCCGAATCCTCAATGGTCACAATACGTTGATCACTTGGAATGAAGCCCGACAAAATATTCAGCGTGGTTGTTTTACCAGAGCCTGTACCACCAGATATCAGGATATTCATTTCCCCCACGACCGCAGCATTGAGAAACTTCGCCATCTCTGGAGATAACGAACCAAGCTCTAATAGGTTATCCATATTCAAACGTTCAACCGCAAAACGTCGAATAGAAACGGAAGGGCCATCAATGGCAAGAGGAGGAATAATCGCATTGAAACGCGAACCGTCTTTGAGTCGAGCATCCACCATTGGTGATGC
Source organism: Vibrio sp. 1CM7H (assembly GCF_023161645.1). NCBI lineage: Bacteria > Pseudomonadati > Pseudomonadota > Gammaproteobacteria > Vibrionales > Vibrionaceae > Vibrio > Vibrio sp. 1CM7H. Next base: position 236,878 of record NZ_JALNTV010000003.1, on the reverse strand, counting down.
TTCATCGATTCTTCGTCCAACCTGGCTAACAATGCGATCAATGATGTTGCGCAGATGGCGCTCATCTAAGAAGGTATGTGGCGTTTTCTCGAGCTTACCAAAACGTTCGACAAAGATATTTTTCGGACCATTGACCAAGATATCTGAAATCGTTGGGTCTTCAAGCAGCGGTTCCAGCGGCCCTAGACCAAACACTTCATCTTCAATTTGATGTATCACGCGATTGCGAGCTTCAGAGCTCAACGGGTGTGTTTGATCTTCAGCAATGAGCTGAACGACCGCTTCGCGTAACTCCTCTTTCGCACGATCTTCTTGCAAGTGCGATAGAAGCCCGAGATCCAAGGTATCCAGTAGCTTTTTGTGATAGTAGTGTTTGATCGAGAGATCTTGTTCTAGCTGTTTTTTCTGCTCCTCGATCGCTTTCATCTTGGCTTCAACAGGCGATAAAGCCCTTTGCTCATCTGACGTATCTTCGTCAGATTTTGCCAACTCGACATTCACAACTTTGGATTCTTTTGTTTCATCTACGGAATTGAAAGAACTCCCGACGCCTTTCCGTTTGAAAAACATAACTCCCCCTTACTAAGAAAATAGTTTTTTGATCCAACTTTGATTCTCTTTGGTCGGACTTTCTAATAAGTGCGATATTTCAGCCAAAGAAGCTTTCAGCGCACTATTTTTCTTAGATTGAACAATTGGGTTACCCAAATTAGCGCTCTCGATAGCAATAGCAAAATTATTAGGTACTAAATGTATCGCATGTCCACTAACTGCATTTTCAATGTCTTTCAAAGATATTGTTGATTTCTTTTCAAAACGATTAACAATCAGTTCAACCTGATGACTACTTAAACCATAGTCTAATTCTAAAGAACGTATGTAGCTGACAGCATGCTTAACCGAAGTAACATTCTGCTGCATAATTAAAAAGATATGCGTAGCCGGAGAAACAATTTGTTGATAAACATGCTCAACACCATGAGACAAATCCACAATAATATGTGAGTAAAACTGTCTCAGAATAGGTAATAACTTACTGACTTGAACTGCGTGTTTATGATTATCCTTGGTATCATTTTGGTTAAAACATAAATAATTCAAACCTGAAGGATGTTGATATACGAGACCTTCTAGTGATAACTCATCCAAATCATTAACAGAATCAATCACATCATTAATATTGTATTTTGGCTTACAGTTTAAATAATCGGCCGCATCACTAAACTGCATATCTAAGTCAATGAGCAATACTTTACTCTTCGCGTAACTTGACAGTTCTATCGCGGTGTTGATCGCCAGTGTTGTTGCACCCGAACCACCTTTTGTATTGATAAATAAAGTTAAATCGCCCATTTGTTTATTGGCAATCTTTTCATCCGCGGTCGATTTTAATAGCGGATAAAGCTCACCAAGATCAACAGAACGCGACAAATAGTCTGTTGCGCCAAGCCTCAACGCCATTTTGAGAGATGCCGTATCGTTTTCATCACCAAAGACAATCAAAGCGGTGTGATTATGCTGTAAGCTACTGTCACTAGAGTACACATGAGCCACTTTCTGCGCCCAACTTTCACCGGTTTCAATATAAATAAGATCGGGAATTTGCTTATTTTTCACAAAGTCTAAATTAAAAGACTCTAGCTCTATCCAATCAATATTTAGATTGACACATCCGGATAATTCATCAGCAATATGAATTTTAAAGTTTGACGTAGAATAAACTATCCAAACTATCAAGTTAGTTTTTAAACTTTTATATGTTTCTTCATTTATTTTAACTGGTTTCAACATAAAGCTACTCCATTAGCAATCCGTAATGACATTGGTCCCTTCGGGTCTAAGTATTCCTAAACTCTCTGCAGGCAATATAGTTTCAAAAGCTGGAGTACTCCCTACTGCATTAATTAAAGCAGCTAAAACAAAAAACTGAAAAGTATAATTCACCGCTCTTGCTCGAACATATTTAATTTGAGAAAACTGCGCATTTAATACGTCATTAGACGCTGGAGGGGTAGAAAGAAAGCCTGATACGTCAACACTTGCACCAGCTTCATCAAGATAATCTATCTGTAAATTACTCGCAGAAAAGCCTGATGGATAGAGATCTGATACAGCTGGTAAGTTAGGAATGTCATCCCTATCAGCGATATAGCACACGGTAGCAAGCCTCGCAGCTCTTCGTGTTACCTCATTGACCATTTGCACCGAAAAGAAATAGATCGCAAACTCGATGATCAAAAACAGGACTAATATAACGGCCAAAGCGATGACCGAGAACTCAAGCTGCGTCACTCCTTTTTGTTTCGTTATCAATCGTTTCATGGGCCTGTCCTCATAGACGTGGTCGCCCCAATGCTAAATTGCAAAGAAGTGGTCGAAAAAGGTAAGGTCGAGAATATCGGCACGTAATTGTAAGTCGCCGATAGAGTGACCACCTTATTGGTACTCGTTGGTTGGGTAATGACAATATCATCCACACTGATATGGTCTATCACAGGTGTAGTAGAGGCAATTGGGCTTCCATACACAACGACATTCTTGATGCTGGTTTCGTCAGCAATTGACTCAAAGTTCAACGTGCCGTACGTATCAACGACGGCATACCTTGCCCCATTCTGCAGCGCTTTATTGACCTCGGTATACTGAATAAAAGCTCGGCTCACATCGATCACTAAAACGGTTAGCATCAATAGCACTGGCAAGGCGAGAATAAACTCTATGATTGCCAGCCCTTGTTGACTGCAAATATTTGGCCTTTGATGCTTTCTATTTGAATACAACATATCAAGAGGCCCCGCTAAACGGATCTTTGTATAGATGGATACGGTAGAAGCCTTTATCTGTCGGATCCGTGCCAGTAGAACCGTTATTAATTAAACAATCATAAAGAAATTGCCCAAATACTGATGATTGACCTGAGTTACTGACTTTTTGTAGTAAAAAGAAGCAACCAAAGCCCAAAACATCAAAATCAGACTTACCTGTCGAGGCCGTACAATCTACGATAGGGATACGCAAAATACGGCGTCCGTTCAGACCACCATCACCGGTATAACTACTGCCATCACAAGCACCACCGCTTTCACAAGAGCTTAGCTCCTGACGATAGTTGGCGTAATACAGGTCACCTGCGTACTCCGCATCGGTCTCAGCCAAAACATCGGGCTCTCTCACGTATTTGTCTGGTAAAACCGTTCCGTCATTTTTAATCGGTCCCGAAAAGTCGTTGAGCCTCACATTCAGTCCCTGTGCAACTGGACCTGCACTATTACCTGGTTTAGTCGTAACGGTATCGCCAATTGAGGCGCAACCGTTGTAAGCACCAGACAATGCATCACGAACTAAGGCTGCACCACTATTACCCGTTTCTTGCCCAAAATCGAGTAACTGAAAGTTCCCGGGCCCCATATCGGTGTTATTCTGATCCCCGACTTTCAGCTCATGCACTAGAGAAGGATCCATATCTACATTAGGGTCGTAACCCGGCGGACGATACCCCCATGCATCACTCACATCACCAGCAGGATCACCACACATGGCGATTGGCGTTAAATTACACGTATATGCAATAGCCGCACTCCGCCCTGCAACCGCACTCGCAGAGACCTCTTTATCAATCCCAAACAAACCACTCAGATACTGCGTTAGGCTAATATCGGTGACCGCTACGCGGACATAAATATCGTACTCCCCCAATGGCGGTGTAAAACTTGCTGCACTTACAAACGTCTGCATATCATGCGAGAATGTCACTGCTGTATTACTGTCACTAAACGTCAGCTCAGAATTTCCAGGCTCGGTTGATATTCCACTAAGCGTTGTTCTCACTGCGGTTTCAGCCTGATTCACATCCTCTGTCTTATCGGCAACGACAGCACCTGCAAGGGCCGCAGTATCGACCGCATTCTGTAAACGTGTTTTATTAAGAACTTGGTGGTTTAAATCAATACCAAACGCCGCAACGCCTAGCAGAATCAACAAAACCAAGCTTATCAACACTAAGGTAATCCCTTTCTGGGTTCGCCTTGGTGCTATATGCATATTCCTTCGCATAGCCCCTCCTAAGTGAACACATCACTTACTCATCTTTGGCTACCCCGTTGTTGTTATATACCTCTAAGCTAACTTGTGTACGCTCACCACTACCTTCCGGTAAATAACCCAAATTCTCATACCACGCTTCTGGATTAAGAGTTTGTTCAGCGCGCAACTGGCTAACCGAGATACCAAGCTCGGGGTCATTCGCACAGCCAAACAAGCCGAATGATGTGAAACAAATGGTCATTATCATTATGCTTTTCATCTTGCTCTCCCACTTATAGACTGTGCCCAAACTTGCCCTCAGAGCCACCTTCTGACGAACCGTATTGAATAAAGTTGTTGTTAGTATCTTCTTCGCTGATGTCGTTTAGCTGGTATCTATCAAAATCCAACTCAGCACCTTTACCAAGCAAATAGAACTCCACATCGTTCGGAGCCACAAAGCCATCCGTTGGCAGTGTGATTCGACGTCGATCGATTGGGGTTGCTAATCGAGGGGTGACCAGAATGACAAGTTCTGTTTCCCCTGAGGTAAACTCTTCACTCTTGAACAAGCGCCCCAAAACAGGTAAATCACTCGCTCCAGGTATGCCATCCGCGACATTACGTGCGTTTTCACTCAATAAGCCTGCAATACCAATGGTTTGGCCATCAGCCAGCTCAATCGTGGTGCCAGCACTTCGTTTGGTGATTGGCGGAATAAAGAACGTGGCATTCACTTCGTTTGGATTAAACGTCAGCACACCTGAGTTGGAGATTTCACTCACATTGACGTTCAATTTGAGGTTGATTCTCTTATCACTCAAAATAAACGGAACGAAGTCGAGTTGAACACCGTACTCTTTATAATCGATGGTAATACCATCTTCATTTGGTACTGGAATTGGGAATTCACCACCAGCGACAAACTCGGCTTGCGTACCACTTAATGCGGTAAGGCTAGGCTCTGCCAACACTTTCGCCACGCCATTTTGTTTCGCCACATCAAGCGCGAAGGTAAACAAGGTATTGCTATCGATAAACGACCCTAGAAAACCGAAATCTTCGACTGTTGGGACGTTCAAAATCGGTCCAATGCCATCAATACCACCACCAGCAGTCGTACCACCCCAGGTAAAGTCTCCACTTCTTTGGAAAAAGTGGAAGTTTGAGTCAAAACGTCTTACCAGTGTGCGCTGCACTTCGGCAACGGTCACTTCTAGCGTCACCTGTTGAGCCCCGCCAATAGAAAGTAGATTGATCACCATGCTGTCATCATCTTTAGAGCTGTCATCTTCTTCATCTGCCGCTTCACCCAAAGCGAAGGTTTCAGCAATTTTGACCGCAGTGTCCATGTTTTGCTGACTGCTGACCAAGCCTCTAAGTACCACTTTTTCTTGCGCACTGTGCACTTCGATATTTTCATCCGGCAAGAACTGATAAAGCTTCGACTTAAGCGTGTTTAGATCATGCGTGACTTCCACGTTAAACTGCTCAATTAACCGGCCTCGGCGATCCCACACCGACACATTCGTGGTACCTAACTTCTTACCAATAAGAAACAGCTCGTTCGATCTGAGCACTAAAATATCCAAGACTTCTGGATCCCCTAACGTCACTTTCTTCGCTTGGCCGGATATCATCAATTGGGTTGATTGGTGATGCGCAACGGTCACGACTTTTCCTGACTGCACCGTGGCTGCGTTAACAGACAAGCTGACAAAAAGTAACTGGCTAACGAGTAATATTATTGTTTTCATAATTCACCTAATTGCTGACTCGGACACTGGATGCCTGAGATCCCTTAATAATGGTCACACTAGGTCGTGGCGTGTATTTTCTTGCTACAACAGGTTTATCCACTTCATGAGGGTTGCGTAGAGCAAGTTGAATGTCGCCTTTGCTGTTCGCCGATAAGAGCTTTTCTGCCTCTTTCGGTGTTACTTCTAAAGTCACCGCACGCACAATAACGGGTTTGTTATCATTGGTTTTGGCTGTTTGGTCGACCGCAAGAACGTTGATGTTTTTAAGCACCGTTTTTGTTGTGGCGTTTTTACCTTGTCCATAACTCACGGTATTCAATACATCGACCTTATTGCCCGGTAACAAGAACCCAGCCACACCGATAACGTCATTAACACGAATGGTGATTGCTCGTTTGTTTTCAGGGATTAAAGCAGCAAGTGTCGCGCCCTCACCGGGCAATGCAAGACGATTCGAGTTAACCAGCTCGCCCGCATAAATGGTATTGGCAACAATTCTTCCCAATGCCTGTTCTTGTACTTTTAGCGTTTCATCGTCTATCCAATCCACTTCCATGAGCTTAGTAGACAAATGTTTCTCAGATAGAATGGTCCCTGGCTCTAGTTCCATGGCGGCAACTAAAACTGGGTGTCTTTCGACCTCTTCTAACTCGACAGTTGGTTGGTTTCTGCCATCCATCCATTGTTTAGCGATCAACACGGCGGCAAGGCCGAAAACAATGGAGAGCAACAGCAACATGATGACTTGAGTCCGACTCATAATTTAGATCTCCCTATTCATCCACTGTGAAGTACAGTCCCCAGGCACGGGTTAAAATGTCTGATGAGACGACCTTCTCTTTCCCTTCGAACACCAAAATATCGCGGCTAATACCGAGTAAGTCTTTTGGTAAACAAGGGTAGTTGGCGACATCATTGTCGCGATGTAACTGACTTAACGTATCGAAAAACTCAGGCACAAGCGTCATTTGGTAATCTTTAGCAAGCGAAACCCAAAGCGCTTGATAATCTGTCAAACCAAGCGGTGTAAACTCTATCTTGTAACCCAAACGACGTAAAAAAGCGGGGTCTGCAATTTTGCTTGGTGCAAAGTTGGAGGAGAATGCCAGAGTGAGCATAAACGGCACCGTGACTTGTTGACCATTTGGCAAAGCTAGGTGGTCAAATAAGTACTCCATTGGAACGATCCATCTGTTTAGCAGGGCATCAACAGGCATTGACTGACGACCAAGGTCATCAATCACCAAGATTCCGTTGTTAGCCATCATTTGCAGTGGCGCAATCCATACACGATTATGCTCGCTGTGGTTTACCTCAAGCATATCCAATGTCAGCTCACCGCCCACTTGAATGTTTGGTCTTTCACAAAGAACCCAGCGTTTGTCGTAATGCGTTTCCAACTTAACGAAAACCTGAGAATGGGAGTTGTCTAAACGACGGTGATGATGCTCTGAGAACACTTTGATGATGTTGCCATCGGCATATACGGCATAAGGAATGAATACCGAAGTGTTCATTGCATTGAGCACTCTTGATGCGACGTAGCTTTTACCGGTACCCGCATGACCATACAGCAACAAAGCGCGCCCCGAGTTAATGGCTGGTCCTAAAACGGGTATCAAATGATCCGAACCAAACACGTCAGACAGCGCTCGCTCAACATCATTGCGATTAATAGGATGCTTGCGAAGATCTTGTCCCTCAACAACCGTCCAATATTCTTCCAAAGAGACGGGAACAGGACCGATATACGGATCTTTTCTATACGCAATGTCTGCTTCTGCAAGCCCAAGCTCAGTTAAACTGTAGCGTACGTTGGAATACGATGTACTCAACTTGTCTGATGCTGGCTGATAAACTTCTACCCAACTTCGCTTTCTTAACTGCGCCAAAGCAAGCTCGACAATATTCGAAACAATACAAAGCCGTTGCGTTAATTCGATTAAGTCACATTTGGGATAGGCAGACAGATGTTTCAACACTAGGTTTTCAACAACTGAAGACGGCACGCCAAGACCCTCGACAGACGAAGGCACCTTTGGTGGATTTATTTGTGGCACGAGTTTTTCCCAATACACAGAGCCCATCACACTTCCCCTCTTGAAGTTGCCTAGTCAACTGATGCTGCATGCCATTTTTTATTATTATTTAATGGGTGTAGGAGAAATAAGCTAATCCAATTACGATTATCGGCGCGAAAGGAATGACTAACGGCTTATTAGACCTAAAGCCTGGTGTTACTTTTTCTAAGCAATACCCTTTTATCTGGTGTGATAGAGCAACACTAGTCGATGACACGTGTAACATTAGATAAAAAATGCCCACGATGCCTCCAGCAAGTATTATTCCAGTAGACGCTTCCCCAAGGTTACTCAGACCCAGCCATGCCCCTATGACGGCGAGCAACTTAACGTCTCCTCCAGCCATTACTTTGAACAGATACAGCGCGAAACACACTGCAAACGCAACCAACCCACCATATAAATGATCCAAGCCACTTGTTGCTGGGTTGTAAATTACGTTTGCAGTAACAGCAACCAAAAGCATAAGCACCGCTTTGTTTGGTATTCTGTGTTTCTGAGCGTCTGATACTCCAATCGCAATAAGCAATGACCAAATAACTAACTCGCTAACCATTACGAGCTGCTGATACGACCAGCTACTGAAGTAAACTTGTTAGACAAAGTCGTCCAGAAGCCTGAAGTCAAGAACGCTGTAACAATTAACGCCGCACCTAGAATGTACTCTAAAAGTGTTAGCCCCTCTTCATCTTCCATGAAGTCCTTGATTAGATTGCGAAAGTTATCCATAAGATTATCCCCTTTAACGTATCTCGCTATTAATGATACAGGTCTCATGTGCACCTGAATCATGCTTAAACATTAGTCACCGAGAATTAGGGGGGTTAGGACTTTTTTGCCAAAGGTTGGTACTTTCTTGCCTACCTGCGCTTCAGAATCAAAATGTATCAATAACGAGACACATCACCACCAACTATGTGACACCTTTCACACTTGCAGTATGACTATATAAGCCTAAGCTTAATAAACGAAAGGGTGAGGTCTGAAGCTCAAGGAATGAGGCTCGACTGACCTCAATACATACTAACGTTGGTGTAGTACGTGCTGAGCGGGATTCATATGGATAGACTGACCAAAGCTTATTGGATTGGAGAGACTCTTTGCTCGCTGCCGGAATCACTTCGCTGTGAGTTTGATAAGAGCTTTGAGATTATGGACTGTAGCAAAGATATCTCTGTGCTTAGCGATAAAGAACACAGCTATTTCTTCTACTACATGACTTGCGATCATCGAGAGCACCTGAAAGGCGTCATCACGCTCTGTGAAAATCTCGACAAAAAACTGATCGTTATACATCCAACCGATATCGAGCCTCACTTACCGCCAAAGCATATTTGTGCGGAATATTATACGTTGAATGAAATCACCCTCCCGATTTGGCTATCACAGATAAAATTGAAATACTTTTTGCACAGCAAGGTCGACGAAGAACAAATTTCGGTCGATAAACTCTTTTCTCGAAGCGGAAAGTCGAATTTTTCTGACGTGGTTCATTACATCGCCAATAACGTCCATAAAGACCTAAGAGAAGAGGAAGCTGCTGCGCTTTGTCACTACTCACCGAACTACTTTTCCAAAGTATTTCATCGCAAAGTTGGTATGTGCTTTCGTGATTATGTCACTGCGAAACGCATTTCATTAGCAAAGAAAATGCTCGTTGAAAATGAATCCATGAAAATTGCCTATATTGCTTATCAATGTGGATACCGAGATGTCTCTTACTTTTCTCGAATTTTTAAGAAAAAAACAGGCCTGTCCCCAGCGAATTATCGGCAACAGTTTTAGGCGCTATTAGTACCGACTTTAGGGGTAACTAACGCTAACCTCCCCACATATTTCATCAAAATGCATTCCCGTGTCGTTATTTAACATGCTAAAGTTAACAATGCGTTAACAATTATAAATACAACGAGAAGACATGGAGTCACTAAAAATGAATCAGCCGAATCTAAACAGCGCTGCTGGTTGCGCTCTCCCACCACCAAATGAAATGATTCTCAAATGGGCTCAAGAGCGCCCAAATGAGGTCTACCTAAAGCAAATTATTAACCGACAATTTGTTGAATACACGTTCGCTGATGTTGCCGATCAAGCCTTAAAACTCGTCAGTGCACTACGCAACCTCGGAGTACAGCCTGGCGACAAAGTGGCGTTAGTGTCTAAAAACTGTGCAGAGTGGTTTATTTGCGATCTTGCGATGATGCTTGGCGATTATGTCAGTGTGCCAATCTTTCCTACCGCGGGCGCGGACACCATCGAATACTGTGTGACTCATAGTGAGAGTAAAGCGCTCATTGGCGGAAAACTCGATGATCCTAAAGCAACCCAGCAAGTCATTGATGCAATGCCGGAGCTCATTAGTATCGCGCTCCCCTACGATACCGCGCCAAAATGTCAGTATGAATATCAAGCGCTCATTGCTGATGCAATGCCAAGTGAAGAGCGTCCACAGCACTACGACGATAAGCTAATGTCTTTGGTGTATACTTCTGGTACGTCAGGATTACCGAAAGGTGCGATGCTGACCTACGGAGCGTTTAACTGGTCAGTACAACAACTGATAAACCATATCGGTATTCAAGAAAATGATCGTCTATTTTCTTACTTACCTTTGGCTCATATTACAGAGCGCGTCTACATTTTTGGCTCATCCATCATGGGTGGTGTACCAACAGCATTTCCAGAATCATTGGATACCTTTATCGAAGATGTAAAAATGCACCGCCCGACTCTATTTATCTCAGTCCCGCGATTATGGACGCTATTCCAACAACGTATTCAAGACAAACTTCCACAGAAGAAGCTCAACATTCTGTTGAAAATCCCATTCGTCAATTCTCTGATCAAGAAAAAGCTCGCAGAAGGATTGGGGTTGGATCAGGCTCGAGTATTAGGCTGTGGCTCTGCCCCGGTATCACCAGCACTGCTGGAATGGTACCACTCTGTAGGACTCAATATTACTGAAGCTTGGGGCATGACAGAATCATTTGCTTATAGCACGCTCAACTACCCATTTAGAGCTGACAAAATTGGTAGTGTCGGTAATGCTGGACCAGGTATTGAGTTAAAAATCGCTGACGATGATGAAATCATGGTGCGTGGCAAAGGGCTATTTTCTGGCTACTACAAAAATGACATTGCCACCCAAGAGTCTTTTGATTCAGAGGGCTGGCTACACACAGGCGATATCGGCTCTATCGACTCAGATGGTTACCTAACCATTCAAGGCCGTAAAAAAGATAACTTTAAAACCGCCAAAGGTAAGTTTGTCTCTCCAGTTCCTATCGAGAAAAAACTTTTCGAATACAGTCGCGTAGAGATGATGTGTCTAATCGGTTTAGGGCTACCAGCCCCGATTCTTTTGGTTGTGCCACATGATTTTCCTAACTTTGATCGAGAGCGGTACGCACGAACCACCCGCAAAGTCATTGCAAAAATGAATCAAGAACTCGCCTCTCATGAGCAAATCAAAGGCGTATTAATGATTAAAGAGCCTTGGAGCATTGAAAATGGCGTATTGACGCCAACACTCAAAATTAAACGTCATGTGCTTGAGCAAAAGTATCATGAAATTGGTCACAACTGGCCGAAAGGTGAATTGGTTGTGTGGGAAGAAGACTTATAGCCTTGTCTGCACTCCTCAATATCATTGGGGAGTGCAGTTTAATTCTGAGCTTGAATCAAACTCATAAACTACTCTCTCCAAAACGGCTTCCTCACTTCACTATTAATCTCCTTTTCATCTAATCCTATATCGTCCCAAAGATGTTCTGGTAACTCTCTCAAGTGACGACGTGTCTTGTAGTTTCTTCTCCAACTAGCAAGTTTAGAATAAATTAACTGTAATCCGGTCTGATGGTCAGCTGGTAAAGTGCGCTCACAAGTGTGTGTCATGTTTTCCATGTAACCAACTCCTATAACAATGTTGACCACTTAATAATCAGCGACTACGCTGATATCCTCAAACGATAGAATCTGCCATTGAGTTAAGGAAAACTAATGTGAAAGATCGAATGCCTCCTTTACAGGGCCTGTATTACTTCTTCGTTGCAGCAAAGGAAGGTAGCTTTAAAACAGCGGCAAAAGAATTGTTTGTTACGCCAGCTGCCATCAGTCAGCAAATTCGTCATCTTGAAGAGTTTTTAGGAACGGACTTATTTGTTCGCCAGCACAGAAAAATAGTGCTCACACCTGAGGGAGAGCTGCTGTTTACTCAGGCAGAAAGAGGGTTTGCTCATTTGCAGCAAGGGGTGAGATTGGTTAATCAAGATCCTAATCCTAACCACCTTTCGATATCAACACTCCCCTCTTTCGCTCACCATTGGTTAGTCCCGAAAATTACGGCTTTTCGTCAGCGTCACCCTGATATCGCCTTACTATTAGAACCAACCAATGATTTGGTGTCTTTTCAAGATAGTCAGATCGATTTGTGTGTCCGTTACGGTTTAGGAAAATACCCTAATTTAGAATCACAATGGCTAATGGATGAAGCTTTTTATCCTGCCTGTCACCCGGTATATCAGAAAGAGCACGGCATCTATCGCATTGAAGATTTAAGCAAAGCAGAGCTCATCGAAGACGTTTGGCCAGATCTGGACTGGAACATGTGGTTAGCGAGACTTGGTCATTCAGCGGCAAAGCCTGCTTTAAAATACAGTGGCTCACACTTAGTGTTAGAAGCGGCGTTATCACTACAAGGCGTAGCGCTCGTCAAACACAGTTTAGCTCATCAATATTTCCGTTCAGGCAAACTGGTCCGAATTGGTGATATAGCCATTAAACCCAAATTTGCGTATTACCTGTGCGCTCCAAAAGGCTACTTAAAGCGACCTAAAGCCCAATTGTTCGCACAATGGTTGAGAGAAGAAATAGAAACATTTGAAAAGTCAGTGATACCAGATTTTAAAACCATCGACCTCAATGTTAGCAATACTGGCTCAGCTTCAGAATAGTCGGTAAACAACACCAAAGACTTATATCAGCGAAACAAAAACGCGCTGTGTGTAAGCGGTTAGATACAAAAAGCCCCGCACTAGGCGGGGCTTTCAAGTTATAGAGTTAACTTAAGAATTACTTCTTAGCATTACGCTCTTTAACGTCAGCAATTACTTGCTCAGCAACGTTTGCTGGACATGGTGCGTAGTGTGAGAACTCCATAGAGAACTGACCACGACCAGAAGTCATTGTACGTAGAGTACCGATGTAACCAAACATTTCTGATAGAGGTACATCACCCTTGATACGTACGCCAGTAGACGCAGCTTGTTGGTCTTTGATCATACCACGACGACGGTTAAGGTCACCGATTACGTCACCAACGTGATCTTCTGGAGTGAACACGTCAACTTTCATGATTGGTTCAAGAAGTTGCGCACCAGCTTTAGGCATAGACTGACGGAATGCGCCTTTAGCAGCGATTTCGTAAGCGATTGCTGAAGAGTCAACTGCGTGGAAACCACCGTCGAATAGTTCAACTTCAACGTCTAGAGTAGGGAAGCCAGCTAGAACACCGTGCTCCATCATTGACGCAAAGCCTTTCTCAACTGCAGGCCAGAATTCTTTAGGTACGTTACCACCAACAACTGTTGACTTGAACGTGAAGCCAGAGTTTGGCTCACCTGGTTTGATACGGTAATCGATCTTACCGAACTGACCAGAACCACCAGACTGTTTCTTGTGCGTGTAGCTGTCTTCGATTGCTTGAGTGATAGTTTCACGGTAAGCAACCTGTGGAGCACCAACTTCTAGCTCAACGCCGTAAGTACGCTTAAGGATATCTACCTTGATGTCTAGGTGAAGTTCACCCATACCTTTCAGGATAGTTTCGCCTGAATCTTCATCAGTCTCAACTTGGAATGATGGATCTTCTGCAACCATTTTACCGATCGCGATACCCATCTTCTCAGAGCCGCCTTTATCTTTAGGCTTAACTGCGATAGAGATTACTGGATCTGGGAAGATCATTGGCTCAAGAGTACATTCGTGCTTAGGATCACATAGAGTGTGACCAGTTTGAACGTTCTTCATACCAACTACAGCGATGATGTCACCAGCTTGTGCTGAATCGATCTCGTTACGCTCGTCTGCGTGCATCTCAACCATACGGCCGATACGCTCTGTTTTACCAGTTGCAGAGTTAAGTACTGTGTCACCTTTCTTCATCTTACCAGAGTAGATGCGGATAAAGGTTAGAGCACCAAAACGGTCGTCCATGATCTTAAATGCAAGCGCACGTAGTGGCTCGTCTGCAGATACAGTCGCAACTTCACCAGTTGGCTCACCAGTCTCTGAATCAGTTAGAGGCTGTGGATCAACTTCTGTTGGAGATGGTAGGTAATCAATTACCGCGTCAAGAATAAGTTGGATACCTTTGTTCTTGTACGCTGAACCACAGTAAGTTGGGAAGAATGCTAGATCACGAGTACCTTTACGGATACAACGTTTGATGTCTTCTAGAGATGGCTCTTCGCCTTCTTCTAGGTAAGCCATCATTAGATCTTCGTCTTGCTCTAGAGCAGTTTCGATTAGCATTTCACGGTATTCAGCAGCTTTTTCTACCATGTCTGCTGGAATATCTTGAACTTCGTAGTTCTCTGGCTGGCCAGACTCATCCCATACGTAAGCTTGTTGGCTTAGTACGTCTACAACACCTACGAAATCTTCTTCGATACCGATAGGTAGAGTCATAACTAGAGGTGTAGCACCTAGTACGTTTTGTACTTGATCTACAACTTTGTAGAAATCTGCGCCCATACGGTCTAGTTTGTTAACGAAGATCAGACGTGATACGTGTGATTCGTCAGCGTAACGCCAGTTAGTTTCTGACTGAGGCTCAACACCACCAGAACCACAGAATACACCGATACCACCGTCAAGTACTTTTAGAGAACGGTAAACTTCGATAGTGAAGTCAACGTGTCCAGGAGTATCGATGATGTTTAGACGGTGATCGTTCCAGAAACAAGTTGTTGCTGCAGACTGGATTGTGATACCACGTTCAGCTTCCTGCTCCATGAAGTCAGTTGTAGTTGAACCGTCGTGTGTATCACCGATCTTATGGATCTTACCAGTTAGCTTTAGGATACGCTCTGTAGAGGTAGTTTTACCCGCGTCTACGTGAGCAAAAATACCAATGTTTCTGTATTTTGATAAATCAGTCATTGTCTTACTCTGTTAATAAGGTATAAAGTGCGCGCAGAGTATATCACATTCTGTCAATACTGATACCCTTGCGTGCGGATGGAAGAAAAAAAATTTTAACGTGAAATTTCCGTCCCCAAAGCATAGTCAAACACAGCAATTTATGTACTTTATTCGCATTTTATTGAGGACGGATAGAACAGTTTGTGATTCCACAAATACCATTCTTATGAGCATTACAGCTCGTCAAAAGCCTCTATAGCTTCCGACAATTTCTTAACGCCGTGAATTTGCATGCCAGGAATGCCGCCTTTCGGCATGTTGGCTGCAGGCACAATGGCTTTCTTGAAACCATGTTTGAACGCTTCATTCAAACGTTCTTGCCCACTTGGCACAGGACGGATTTCGCCTGCAAGCCCGACCTCACCAAAAATAACCACATCTTTGGGTAGTGGACGGTCACGAAAACTCGATAAAAGCGCCATAACTAACGCAAGATCGGCACTCGTCTCCGTCACCTTAACACCGCCAACCACATTAACAAAGACATCTTGGTCTGCCATTTGTAAGCCACCATGCTTATGCAACACAGCGAGCAAAAGTGATAAGCGGTTCTGCTCCAAACCGACCGCAACACGGCGAGGGTTTGCCAATTGCGAGTAATCCACCAACGCTTGAATCTCTACTAATAGAGGACGCGTACCTTCCCACACGACCATAACAGAAGAACCTGATGTTTCTTCTTCACCACGAGAAAGGAAAATCGCGGATGGGTTACTCACTTCTTTCAACCCTTGGCCTGTCATTGCAAAGACACCGAGCTCATTCACAGCGCCAAAGCGGTTTTTATGACTACGCAATGTGCGAAAGCGGCTATCAGTACCACCATCAAGCAGCACTGAACAGTCTATAATGTGCTCAAGAACTTTAGGGCCCGCAAGGGTACCATCTTTTGTTACGTGACCAACAATAAATACCGCGACGTTATTCTGTTTTGCGTATCGTGTCAGAGCAGTCGCAGATTCACGTACTTGAGCAACACTGCCCGGTGACGATTGAACATCTGAAACGTGCATTACCTGAATCGAGTCAATCACCATAATGCGAGGTTGCTCTTTTTCGGCGATTTGGCAAATTTTGTCGACGTTCGTTTCCGATAGCATTTTTAAGTGCTCTTTCGGCAACCCTAGTCGAGAAGCACGCATTGCTACCTGCTGCAACGATTCTTCACCTGTTACGTAGAGCGTTGGCATTTGCGCAGACAAACTACACATGGTTTGCAGCAACAAGGTGGATTTACCAGCGCCAGGGTTACCACCAATCAAAATAGCGGCACCGGGCACAACACCCCCACCTAATACGCGGTCAAGTTCTTTAAACCCACTGGTGAAGCGTGGCACTTCCTGCAGATCAATTTCGGATAACGTTTGAACTGTTGCTTCTGTTGCGGAGCCAGCGTAGCCGGATAAACGTTCATTGCGAGCAACCGTTGGCGATGCAGCGATACGGACTTCTGTTATCGTATTCCACGAACCACATGCGTTACACTGCCCCTGCCAACGGGGAAAATCCGCGCCACAATCATTACAAACATACGCTCGTTTTGCTTTCGCCATGATGCCTCGATTTTTTCTACAAATGTGACTAAGCACAGCCAAGTCAGACCTTAACTGAAATGAACTATTGATATACTTAAGTTTTACTTCGCTTAGCCGATACAATTTAAAGTAACGACATACTCTAACAGAAATAATGCAGCAATCTGAAATTCTCTCGATCGCAGAACGACTCATTCCCGTTTACGGTTCGGATGACTTTGACTTTGTCCTTGGCCAATTGACCGAGGAAGAGCCGCCTTCGGCCAAAATCTTAGTGAAAATGGAACTTAACCGCTTGATGGCTCCGTGCAAAAAAAGCATCGATCTGCGCGGTCGCGTCCAAGGTGAATGTCGCGAGTATATTTTGGATGGTATTCCACATTGGTTAGATGACGTTGCTTTCAACGCTTACCATAAAAACATCAAAAAGTTTGGCGGCTACACTGAGGGAATGTGGGAAGCTTTGGTCAACACACGGAATAACTTTCGCGTAATGAGCAAACGTCTTACTCAACAAAAAACGCAATCGTTAACGGATCCTAAAAGCCCTTTCTTAGCGGAGCCCGTTCACCTCGGCTATGACTTAAAGCGCCAAGAAAAGCGCTTGAAAGTCCAATCTCAAGTCGAGATTTGCCGCTCTAAAGGGCAACTTCTGCATGGGTTAAGCATTGACTTATCCTGCTCTGGCGCAAAGTTCAAAGTCCCAAGTGCGTTTAAATATAACCTTGGGGAGATTATTCAGGTCACGTTTACTGAATTTGCCAGCAAATCTCAGGTTGCCGGTATCGAGAAACCGCTGGCGTACCGCATACTTGCGGTTGATGACTGTTACGAGAATGACTCAGTTCGATACCTCAGAACCATACGTTTAACTGAAACCAATGTCGTTACTCGAGTGATCGATGAAGCGCTCAACAGCGCAGCGAAAAGAGCTCGTCACGATAATCAAGATAAGATCATTCGAGCTCGAACTCGTGGTTATGAGCACATCGCGCTTAAGCACACCAGCAGCTTACCTCTATTCTTTGATGGCAGTGAGCTGAAACTCGCTATGTTGACGCCAAACAATCAAAAGCTTTGGCAGTACTGGCATGATGAAAGGAACCAGCAAATGTTTGGGTCCTTATTTAATGAGAAGCGAGTCGCGTCACTCATTAAGCCTGGCGTTAAAGGCACCACCAATGTCCTTTATTCATTTACTCACGAGCACGAAAACCGAACCTATTTCTATTCGATGCTTCGTCCTGAGGCCACTCGTGAACAACGCCAGCTATTTTGGCATTTAGGTGCTAAACGTGAAAGTTGGCGCGCGTTTAGAATTTCGATATTTGAACTGTCAGAGCAAGAACAGGAAGACTTAGCCGCTTTCTCTCCGCAGTTAGCTGAAACGTCCCAATCATTGACTCACATTGGCATCTTGCAAGAAATTGCTGACGAAAAATCAGGGCAGGATTATCTGCTCACTGAAAAGCCGCGCTTACCCGCAAATACGTTAAATGCATTTCGCCATCCGAGAAGAATTATAGGCAACCCGAAAGGCATTTATTTTGATGCCAAGTCTCGTCGCAAAGAGCCTCGTTACCGATTTAAGACCCCAATAGAACTGCGTTCTGGGCCCGTCACAGCGATCGGCAGCACCGTCGATATTTCAAAGCGAGGGCTCGGCATTAAACTGGACGAACCTACCATGTTGCGCTCTGGGCAAGAGGTTCAGGTCAACTTCCGAGAGTTACAACTCTACGACAAAAAGCTGCCTTTAACGTCGGTGCCATACCGGGTAATTCGTGTTAGCCCAGATGGCTGTAGCGTACAGTTAGTTATTGATGAAAGCAGCCACACCATTAAAGTGATCGCCTTTTTCAACAGCATTATCGAGCACAATCAAGATAAGTTGATCCCGCAAAAAGAAATGCTACCGAGTAATGCGTTACTTGAAAGACTGCACAGCATGTTGCTCTCTCGAACTCTGAGCACACCCATTTTTATTAGTAAAACTGCGTCGTCTTCAATCAAAACCCCCGTTATTGGGGTGAATTTGCCGCTACCTAAGCACATTGAGCTTTTTGCCCGCCTTGGACACGATCAACTGTTGTCACTTGAACCTATCTTTAAAGGTCGAACAAGCACATTAATCGCAGAGCCGATAAAGCGTGTAGAAGGTGCTCAAGCAAGACATCAGGATATCTACATTAGCGCAGCCAAAGTCGGCAATAAAATTACAGGCATTGAGTCTAAGCTTCATCAAGAGTTCAACAGCGTAAAAGAACGGATTCAATTTATAAAGAAAGCGCGAATGATGGGGGACTTCTACGTGATTCGCTTATCTACAGCCCCAATTTTCGATCCGATGACATCGTTGCTGCAACAAGATTTAAGTGACTTAACCCAATTTGGTGTACATCAAGCGAGCAAATTAGAAAAGGAGCTGACCGCTTTGGTCGGTTACAGTGAGTTTGAAGACATTACGGAAGAAGTTGTAATTAGGTTGGAGTTAACCGAGTAAATTTAGAGCCATACTAAGTCAACGAAAAACACCGCCAGAAAGGCGGTGTTTTTGAATGGATAAATTAAGGTTTTGCTTTCCAGCTGACCTTTTGCTGCTTCACCAGTGCACCAGATAAAATACAGAGCACACCGCCTAAGCCTGCAAATCGAATCGCAGATTGCGCTTGAGCTTCCACTTTAGGTTTTGCGTGGTACGCGATACCTAAGCCCGCCACCGACATCATCACAAGATCGTTAGCGCCATCACCGACAGCAACCGTGTTGTGCTGCTCAATTTCGTATTCATCCGCCAACTCCACCAGGATATCTGACTTCATCTGCGCGGTAACCACATCGCCAAGTACGTTCCCCGTGAGCTTACCATTAATGATTTCCAACTGATTAGAGCGAGCAAAATCTAAATCGACTTTATCTTTGATGTAGTCCGAGAAGTAAGTAAAACCACCGGAAGCAATCGCTGTTTTCCAGCCTAGTGCTTTTAACGTTGCGATTAACGCTTCAAAGTCCGGCATAAATGGCAATTGGGAACGAACTTGTTCAAGAATTGATTCATCAGCACCTTTGAGCTTGCCTACGCGTTGACGCAAACTTTGCTCAAAATCCAGTTCTCCTTGCATCGCACGTTCAGTAACTTCTGCCACCTCATCCCCGACTCCGGCCAATTTTGCGATTTCATCAATACACTCTATCTGGATTGCCGTTGAGTCCATGTCAAATACAATCAACCCTTGGGTTGAGAGATCTGGAACTTCATTAAGCGAGGCGTAATCCAAGTTGAGGCTTTGTAAGATCGTTTCGTGTTGAGGGGTCAACTCTCCTGCCATCAAGGCGACTTCATATTGGCCAACTTTCCACGTTTCTAACACGGGGTTGTAGACACCTGTGAAGAAATCAATGTCTTCAAAATGACGTGGCGAAAGGTATTCTGCAAACACTATCCAGTTTGCTTTTGCTTTATCTAGTTGGGAGGCAAATCGAGTCTCGGGTAATCGTTTTAAAAGTGTCGTATGTTTTCTGATAGGCAAGCTTTTTGACGCGTCCATGTATATAATCCCTTATGACTTTGCTAAAACGTTACCTCAACAAACTAAAAAGGCAAGTCTTTGTTTTATTTTAAATGGATGAGTAAAGAGCATGAGTGAATCCTTGTTCTCAGTAAGGAATGCCCTAAGAATTCTGGCACTAATCCTACTGTGTGTGATGTTGTTTATCACGATCAAAAACAGTGTTGTGATCAGTAAGGGCAACGAGAAAATTCAAGCACAGCAGCTTGAGACACTCACCAAAGTTTTGATTTCACAGGCGTCTCTTTCTGCCAGTGAAATGATTTTGACCAAAGATCAAGAACGCTTACTTAAGCTGACAAACCAGCTAGCACAAGACCGTTTGGTGTTTGATGCGACAATATATGATGCACAAGGCGTACGTTTAGCGTCTAGTGAAGATGCGCTATCGGTACGCGAAGTTTTAGGCTTAGACACGCCTTTGGCAACAGCTTCCATTGGCCGCCAGCAGTTGGTTGAACCAGTATTTGCCGATGAAGCACTCATCGGTTTTGTTCGCGTCACCTTTGAGACAGGTCGTGTAACCGCGATTTCTGACCACCACTATCGTAAGAGTGATCGCTACATGTACATGATGGTGCTAATGAGTTTTGTTTGCGGCATGTTATTCATTATGATTTTACGTAGACAGCCTATCCGCCGTAAAAAAGCGCAAAATCTACTGCTAACCAAATAGTCAGTCGGTAATCGCATCTAATACAAAAACAGCCCGCATTGTGCGGGCTGTTCTTTTAGTTCTTAATGTCAAGAAACTAAGATGACTCTTTGTCGCTTATTCTTCGTCGCCTAGCAATACTGAATCTAGTGCGATTAGCATCATGTCGTTGAATGTTGTTTGACGCTCATCAGAAGTTGTTTGCTCACCCGTTTTGATGTGATCTGAAACCGTACAGATTGTCAGAGCTTTTGCACCGTATTCTGCCGCTACGCCGTAAATACCCGCCGCTTCCATTTCAACACCAACAATGCCGTACTTGTCCATTACGTCGAACATTTCTGGATCTGGCGTGTAGAAAAGCTCCGCTGAAAATAGGTTACCGACTTTCACATCAATGCCACGTGCTTTTGCTGCGTCTTCTGCCGCGCGAACCATTTTGTAGTCTGCGATTGCAGCAAAGTCATGACCTTTAAAACGGATACGGTTCACTTTAGAATCCGTACACGCGCCCATGCCGATCACAACATCACGCACTTTGATGTCTTCGTTTACTGCGCCACAGCTACCTACACGGATAATTTTCTTCACGCCGAAGTCTTTAATTAGCTCCGTTGCGTAAATCGAGCATGATGGGATACCCATACCGTGGCCCATTACCGAGATCTTACGGCCTTTGTATGTGCCCGTGTAACCGAACATATTACGCACATCACACACTTGCACAACGTCTTCAAGGAAGGTTTCTGCGATGTATTTTGCACGTAGCGGGTCACCCGGCATCAGTACGACGTCTGCGAATGCACCCATTTCAGCATTGATATGTGGAGTTGCCATTTTCTTTTCCTTAACCTTTCTCTAGCGCTCCGCGCTTAAGGCGATATAAGCCAGAGTATTCTCATTTCCGACAAGCAGTACTTACATACTGCAAACATAAAACTAGGAGCATTCAGCTCCTAGTTTTCAATATCCTAATTATAGGAAATTCTTACCGTAATCCATTGGAGAAGTACCGAAGTAGCTCGCCAATGTTTGGCCAATGTCTGCGAATGTTTCGCGGCAGCCAAGAGAGCCTGCTGGCACTTTTTGACCGTAAACCAATACTGGGATGTGCTCACGAGTATGGTCAGTACCTGGCCATGTTGGATCACAGCCGTGGTCTGCTGTTAGGATAAGCACGTCATCTTCACCCATCAGTTCTAGCACTTCATTGATGCGACCATCAAAGTACTCAAGCGCTGCAGCGTAACCCGCCACATCACGACGGTGACCGTAAGCTGAATCGAAGTCGACGAAGTTAGTGAATACGATGGTGTTATCACCCGCTTCTTTGATCGCTTCTTTCGTTGCTTCAAATAGTGCTGGAATGCCTGTTGCTTTGGTTTTCTTAGTGATCCCACAACCAGCATAAATATCTGAAATCTTACCGATGGAATGAACCTGACCGCCCTTCTCATCAACTAACTTTTGTAAGATAGTCGCTGATGGTGGCTCTACAGATAGGTCACGACGGTTACCCGTACGCTCAAATTGACCTTTACCCGGGCCAATGAATGGGCGCGCGATTACACGGCCGATGTTGTAATCTTCTAGTTCTTCACGCGCAATTTGGCAAAGCTCTAGTAGACGGTCTAGACCGAATGTCTCTTCGTGACAGGCGATTTGGAATACAGAGTCCGCAGAGGTATAGAAGATTGGCTGCCCAGTCTTCATATGCTCTTCACCAAGGTCATCAAGAACTTGAGTACCAGATGCGTGGCAGTTACCTAGGAAGCCATCTAGACCTGCACGCTCAAGAATGCGGTCAGTCAGCTCTTTAGGGAAGCTGTTTGCTTTATCTGTGAAGTAGCCCCAGTCAAACAGAACTGGTACGCCAGCAATTTCCCAGTGACCAGACGGAGTGTCTTTACCAGAAGAAAGCTCAGCAGCGTGACCGTAAGCACCGATGATTTCTGCATCAGCGTCTAGGCCAGGTGCGAAGCGACCTGTTGACTCTTTATGTGCCATTGCCAAACCTAACTTAGATAGGTTTGGAAGGCGAAGTGCGCCATGACGTTGGTCGTTATCTGCTAAGCCTTTTTCGCATTGTTCTGCGATGTGGCCTAGTGTGTCTGAACCTACATCACCAAATTTCTCAGCGTCAGCGGTTGCACCAATACCGAATGAGTCTAGTACTAAAATAAATGCTCTTTTCATTGCTCGTTCCTTAGGCCCACTCGGCTTTTTATTATGGTTGAGTAGGCCTTGTGTAATTACTTGTTCTATTAAATATCTTCTGCACGAATTTGGCGGTAAACCTCTGGAGTTGGTGTGTACTCACCACCTACTTTGATTGCACTGCGCAGTGCTTTTGCCGCTTCTTCCCACTGCTCTTCGCTGCGAGCGTGGATAACGGCAAGAGGTTTATCGCTATCTGCAACTTCACCCAAGCGGATGAACTCGTCGAAACCTACGGCATAGTCGATTTCATCAGTAGCAACACGGCGACCACCACCCATAGCAACGACAGCCATGCCAATCGCACGCGTGTCCATTGCTGAAACAATGCCCGTTTCCGTCGCGTAAACAGGCTTGATGATTTCCGCTTTTTCTAGGTAGTTATCGTAGTTTTCTACGAAGTCTGCTGGGCCGCCAAGACCAGCAACCATCTTGCCGAAGCATGCTGCTGCTTTACCGTTGTCTAGCGCTTCCATCAACTTCGCACGTGCGTCTTCTGTGTTCTCAGCCAGTTTGCCAAGTACCAGCATTTCTGCACAAGAAGCCATGGTGACTTCAAG
Organism: Vibrio sp. 1CM7H; assembly: GCF_023161645.1. Lineage (NCBI taxonomy): Bacteria > Pseudomonadati > Pseudomonadota > Gammaproteobacteria > Vibrionales > Vibrionaceae > Vibrio > Vibrio sp. 1CM7H. The sequence goes on along the minus strand of NZ_JALNTV010000003.1, from coordinate 213,275 downwards.
TAGGCGTGGGTTACGGTATTCATCCGTTAGGAAACGAACCGCTTCACGAACTTCCACCGCATTACCTGCCGAAGAGGCCAATACTTGGTTCATGTCTGTCAGGATTGCAGTGGTCTTAGTACCCGCACCGTTTGCTACTGCAACGATTGATTTTGCTAGCTCTTCAGACGCTTCGTAAGTTGGCATGAATGCACCAGAGCCGACTTTAACGTCCATCACTAGCGACTCCAGACCCGCCGCCAATTTCTTAGAAAGAATGGAAGCCGTGATCAGAGAAATGTTGTCTACGGTTGCGGTAATATCACGAGTCGCGTAAACACGCTTATCCGCTGGAGCAAGGTCACCTGTTTGACCGATGATCGCCACACCAGCGTCTTTAGTTACTTGCCCAAACACATCGTTGCTTGGTGTGATGTTGTAGCCTGGAATAGACTCAAGCTTATCTAGCGTACCGCCTGTGTGGCCAAGACCACGGCCAGAGATCATTGGTACGAAACCGCCACATGCTGCCACCATAGGGCCAAGCATCAAAGACGTTACGTCACCCACACCGCCAGTAGAGTGTTTGTCGACAATTGGGCCACCAAAGTTCATGTGGCTCCAGTCGATAACCATGCCCGAATCACGCATTGCACACGTTAGGGCGATGCGCTCATCCATGGTCATTTCATTGAAGAAAATCGTCATAGCAAACGCCGCGATCTGACCTTCAGATACGGTGTTATTTGCTACGCCTTGAATAAAGAAGTTGATTTCGTCTGCGGTAAGTACTTCACCGTCACGTTTTTTACGAATGATTTCTTGTGGTAAATACATTAGTGCCTCCCATGCTCTCAGTGAGCCATGGTTAAGTAGGATAGAAGAGGTTTGGTAGCACCCGTTTAGGTGCTACCGTTCAGACATATTATTGGGATTAGTACGCTGCTGGATCAGCAGTTTCGTCTGTCACTTCTAATGTATTTAGTAGGTTAGTTAGCAGGCTAGACGCACCGAAACGGTAGTGACGGGCATCAACCCAGTTGTCACCTAGGATTTCGTCAGCCATTGCTAGGTATGCAGCTGCGTCTTCAGCAGTGCGCACACCACCTGCTGGTTTGAAACCAACAGTTTCTGCAACACCCATGTCGCGAATAACTTCAAGCATCATGCGTGCGTATTCTGGTGTTGCGTTTACTGGCACTTTACCAGTTGAAGTTTTAATGAAGTCAGCACCTGCTTCAATACAGATTTGAGATGCTTTCTTGATTAGTGCTTCTTCTTTTAGTTCACCCGTTTCGATGATCACTTTAAGAAGAATATCACCACAAGCCTCTTTACATTGCTTAACTAGTTCGAAGCCTACTTTCTCATCACCCGCCATTAGTGCGCGGTATGGGAAAACAACGTCAACTTCGTCTGCACCGTAAGCAACCGCCGCTTTTGTTTCAGCAACAGCGATTTCGATGTCGTCGTTACCGTGTGGGAAGTTCGTTACTGTTGCAATGCGAACCTCTGGCGTACCTTGCTCACGAAGTGTCTTCTTAGCAATAGGAATAAAGCGAGGGTAAATACAAATTGCAGCTGTGTTGCCTACTGCTGTTTTCGCGTCATGACATAATGAAATCACTTTTGCATCAGTGTCATCGTCATTCAACGTAGTTAGGTCCATAAGTTTAAGTGCACGTAGCGCTGCTGCTTTTAAATCGCTCATTTCTATCTCCGATCAATATTCAAAAAATTCACTACTCAGCCTTACATCACGTCTCTAACTATAATCAACAAGTCGAGACAATGTGAGTAAATAGCTAAACAGTCTATTAATGAACGGACTTGGTTCCCTGAAGACTCGGCATATACAGCGAAAATTTCATATGCCAATTGCTATCCTTGTCACCGCACAGTACCAGTTTGGCCTATGGCACAACAATCTATGATTGCGGTGTCTTTAATATCACATCACACAGCAAAACGCCTATTAGATCTGATATTGCTGGGCAAGTCATTTGCCCATCGATTATGTAATATTCATTACGTGATTAAGTATCAACCTTAACCACTATCCTGTGATTAATACATTATAGAGTTTCACCGCAAAACTGTAGCACCAAATAGAGCGCAAACGGTTTGTATCTCAAAATTTCCTAGCCCCTATTCCATCGGCTGCGTAACTCATAGACTGAGTCCGGCACCCGGTGAAATTTTAGAGCCCGAAAAACGAAAAATGCCCCGCAGCAATCTCTTGCTACAGGGCATGATGTAAAACGGCGTCTATATATTAAGAACCGATTCTAATTATAGTGCTGCAAGGCTTAAGCAGAAGCCTGCAATTGTCGCTGCCATAAGGTTAGACAACGTACCTGCAAGAACAGCTTTAACACCCATGCGAGCGATGTCACTACGACGGTTTGGTGCAAGGCTACCTAGACCACCAAGTAGAATCGCGATAGAAGAAAGGTTCGCGAAACCACATAGTGCGAATGAGATGATAGCTGTTGTCTTCTCAGACATTACTTCACCAGTTGCCGCGATTACTTGAGCGTTTTCACCTAGGTATGGTGTGAAGTTCAAGTAAGCAACGAATTCGTTCACTACGATTTTCTGACCGATGAATGAACCAGCAGTTACTGCTTCAGCCCATGGAACACCGATTAGGAATGCTAGTGGAGAGAATGCGTAACCTAGGATTAGCTCTAGCGTTAGTTCTGGCATGCCGAACCAACCACCGATGCCACCTAGCATACCGTTGATCAGCGCGATTAGACCAACGAATGCGATTAGCATTGCACCTACGTTAAGCGCAAGTTGTAGACCAGAAGCCGCACCGCCCGCTGCTGCGTCGATTACGTTTACTGGTTTGTCGTCGCCGCCGTCCATCGCTTCTTCGATACTTTCGTGAGGCTGGTCAGTCTCTGGGTGAAGGATTTTAGCGAATAGTAGACCACCTGGTGCCGCCATAAATGATGCTGCTACTAGGTACTCTAGTGGAACACCCATTGAAGCGTAGCCCGCTAGTACACCACCAGCAACAGAAGCTAGGCCACCACACATTACCGCGAATAGCTCTGATTGAGTCATTTTTGGAACGAATGGACGAACAACTAGAGGTGCTTCTGTTTGACCTACGAAAATGTTTGCTGCTGCTGACATTGATTCCGCACGTGAAGTGCCCAGCGCTTTTTGTAGTGCGCCACCAAGAATCTTGATAACCCATTGCATAACGCCAATGTAGTAAAGAACTGAAATCAGTGCAGAGAAGAAGATCAGTGTAGGAAGAACACGGAATGCGAAGATGAAACCGCCGCCGCCGAATACTTCGAACATCTTGTCAGAAACAAGACCACCGAACAGGAATGATGAACCATCGTTACCGTAGTTGATAACGTTAGAAACACCTGAAGAGAAACCGTTTAGTAGATCACGGCCCCAAGGTACATACAGAACAAATGCACCTAATGCGAATTGGATAGCGAATGCGCCACCCACAGTTCTTAGATTGATAGCTTTTCGGTTATTAGAAAATGCCACTGCAATCGCAAGAAGCACTACCATACCGATTAGGCTCATAAACAGGCTCATAGTTTATGACTTCCTTATAAGTTATTTATTGGCGTGTTACAAAATGGAGCTATAAAGCGGGAGCAATTATACTCATGCAGAATCAATTAAAGTAATGCCAGCCTCACACTTTCCTATAAGATTCATGATTGATTCAGCCAGCTTTGTGAGTTAATTCACAATAAGCAGGAAAACGTTTTCTATTTCAAACCACATCTTTAGATTTTATTCACATATCGAGAAAGCAAAATTGCTATTTTTCCATAACTGAGAGGCAATCGATTGCTTTGGACCCTTATGCAACTCTACGAGCTCATTAAAGACGTGAATGAGTTTGGCTGGGTGATTCGACTCCCCTTGATACCCAAGTATAGGCATATCCGGTGCATCTGTTTCGATCACGAGATGTTTGAGTGGTAATTTTTGAATTGCGTCGCGCGTTTTCTTCGCTCTTGGGTAGGTGATGGTTCCTCCTACACCGATAAAAAAACCTAATTTGACCCACTCCATTGCTTGCTGATAACTCCCAGAGAAAGCATGTAGCACACCACCCCGAGGGAGCTTCGCCGCTTTAACCATTTGAATAAGGCGATTGTGCGCTTTTCGGCTATGTAAAATAACTGGGAGTTCGAAGCGTCTAGCCAGTTCAAATTGAACTTCAAGTGTCTTTTCTTGCAACTGTGGGTCAACATCAATGGCAAAATCTAGCCCACACTCTCCTATTGCCACGCACTGGGGAGCATTTTGTTTTAGATAATGTTCCAATTCAGCAAAGTGCTGCTCGACGTTATCTTCAAGAAAATACGGATGAAACCCAAGGGCGTAATACAAATTGGCATGTTGATCTGCCAAGGTTTGAATACGAGCCCAGTTTTGAGGTCCCACTGAAGGAATCAGAATTCTTGTCACGCCTTGCGTTTGAGCTAGCTCAAGTTGATGTGCAAAGTCACCTTGGAATACATCAAAGTCAAAGTGACAATGGGTATCAAAGAGCTTCATCTTGAGACTTTTTATCTGTACCGACAAACTGAGAATCAGAAAATAGCAGAGCTTCACTGTTCTCTTCATTTTGATGGGCAGGATCTTTTCGATACGGAACGCAGCTGCGTTTTTGATCGGGGGTTAGCCCCATCTCCTTGCACCAGTCGTCGTAACGCTTCAATCCTCGTTTAAACCAGTTCATACCTCATCCTTATAAAAAACGCCCTTGGCTAAGTTTATAGCCAAGGGCGTTTTAAAATCTAGTTTGCGTTAAAGCTTACCCAAACCGCTTTTTGATTAGTGCTCACGCGTCGCACGGAAATCAATATCAGGGAAACGCTCTTTCGCCAAGTTTAAGTTAACCATTGTTGGCGCAATATACGTTAGGTTATCACCACCATCCAATGCTAAGTTTGCTTGGTTCTTACGTTGGAACTCATCCAGTTTCTTCGCATCATCACACTCAACCCAACGCGCAGTTGCAACGTTAATGCCTTCATAAATCGCTTCAACGTTATATTCAGACTTCAAACGAGCCACAACAACATCGAACTGAAGTACACCAACGGCACCAACGATCAGGTCGTTGTTTTGTAGTGGACGGAATACCTGTACCGCACCTTCTTCTGATAGTTGCACCAAGCCTTTTAGTAGCTGTTTCTGCTTTAGTGGATCTTTCAGGCGAATACGACGGAACAGTTCCGGGGCAAAGTTCGGAATACCAGAGAACTTCAGTGACTCACCTTGAGTAAAGGTATCACCAATCTGGATAGTACCGTGGTTATGCAGACCAATGATGTCACCCGCGTAAGCGTGTTCTGCACGTGAACGGTCACCAGCCATAAAGGTTACTGCATCAGAGATACTCACCTGCTTGCCAAGACGAACGTGGTTCATCTTCATACCCTGCGTGTAAGTACCCGATACAATACGCATGAATGCGATACGGTCACGGTGTTTCGGGTCCATGTTTGCTTGGATCTTGAATACGAAACCAGAGAACTTCTCTTCTGTCGCTTCAACTTCACGCTCAACCGCTTGACGCGTTTTCGGTGCTGGTGCCCACTCTGTTAGACCGTCTAGCATGTGGTCTACACCGAAGTTACCTAATGCGGTACCGAAGTAAACTGGCGTCAGGTCACCCGTTAAGAACATTTCCAAATCAAACTCAGGGCAAGCACCCATAACAAGCTCAAGCTCTTCTCGAACACTTTCCGCAAGGCCTGCACCGACTTTTTCATCAAGCTCTGGGTTATCTAGACCTTTGATGATTCGAACTTCTTGAATCTCATGACCGTGACCAGATTCGTATAAAATCGTTTCATCACGGTGAATGTGGTACACACCTTTAAATTCTTTACCACAGCCGATTGGCCACGTGATAGGCGCACACATCATGCCCAATTCGTTTTCTACTTCGTCCAATACTTCCATTGGATCACGAACGTCACGGTCAAGTTTGTTCATGAAGGTCACGATTGGCGTATCGCGTAGACGGGTTACTTCCATCAGCTTACGAGTACGATCCTCGACACCTTTCGCAGCATCGATAACCATCAAACACGAGTCGACTGCCGTTAGAGTACGATATGTATCTTCCGAGAAGTCTTCGTGTCCAGGAGTATCAAGTAGGTTTACCAGGCAATCATTGTAAGGGAACTGCATCACAGACGTGGTTACCGAGATACCACGTTCCTTTTCCATTTCCATCCAGTCTGATTTTGCGTGCTGTGCATTACCACGACCTTTAACCGTACCTGCTTTTTGAATCGCGTTTCCGAATAAAAGGACTTTTTCAGTAATGGTGGTTTTACCCGCATCCGGGTGAGAAATAATAGCGAACGTTCTACGTTTAGACACTTCGCTTAGAAAAGGTGTATTTGACATGAAACTGGTCTTCTTTGATGTCTGAATGCTTGCTCGAAAAGCAAACACGCTTTTTAGATTCAATATTGCGCGGTATTCTCGCTTATTATTGCCTCAGGGGCAACTGATCGCTTTAGGGGCGACTTCCCTTATGGGATGCGTTAACGTTAGTGAAAGAAGAGATAACTCATGATGATCGCATCTTCTTTTCCCGTGCCAGTTTTCGCAGGGTAATAGTTATGACGTCGATCAACTTCATTGAATCCAGCTTGTTCATAAATATAAATAGCAGGCTTATTACTCTCTCGCACCTCAAGCCAAGCACTCTCCGCTTTTGATTGCTCACAATGTTCTAAGAACGCATCCAACAGTTTTTGACCATAGCCTTTACCCTGAAGATGCGGCGCGATAGCAATATTCAGCAACGTAACTTCACCGACAATATTCTGCGCATAGAAGTAGCCAATCACCATCTCGCCATCGAGCATCACATGATGACATGCTCCACGGCTGGATAAATCACGTACCAAAGACTCTGCCCACGGATGCGAGTGTGCTTGCTGCTCAATTTGCCAAACTTGATCTAAGTGCTCAGCGCACATTGGTAAGATTTTAGTTGTCATTATTTACCTAGGGGTTCATGTGCAATACCAATTGCAGTAAAACGGGGATTAATGCTTATTTGCTCGAATTGTTGTAAGAACAAATCTGTTGCCAAAGTGCACGTTTTTGTTGGGTATTCCCATCCACATCTTGCAACAATGGCGATGTCAGCGGTTTAGTGTCAGGCAATACTTCGGCTTCACACCCAGCAAACCAAACCCACTCAAGCTCGTGCTGGCCAAGTAATGGAAATCGCTCTGGCTCAATATGTAACGCTTGGTCAAGCGTTAACTTCATACTCTTTAGGATGTTTTCAAACAAAACCGCCGTCTCATTCTCTGGACATACCGGAGAGATCAACAGGAGTTTGCAAGAACTTTGCAAATCGATTTTTGGCGATTGGTAACCTGCCAATCTATCTGGGTGTACCAGCTCCCATGTGCTGATGCCCATTTCGTGTAAATACTGTTTCTCGTTAATTGACATTTTCCGTCACCTATTTGAACGAGGGCAATCCTAACAAATAATCGTGATTATACCTAAAGGACTTCAAGGAACACCTCAATACATTGGAATGATTGAACTGTTCTGCCTATGACAATGGCCACACCGTAGGTATAACATATGAGGTACATTATGAAATTCTTACCTACACTGCTGCTTTGCGCACTGGTAGCCACCACCAGCATGAGTGTTTTTGCTAATAGCAGCGATGAGTGGGAGCTGATTGCAACGAAAACCGTCAAATTCCAAACAGAAACGGATACCGTGACACCAAATAGCCTATTCCGAAATCGCAGCTTCAGTAAAATTAAACTGAAATGTATGCAGGGCACGGTAGACATTAACGACTTAAAAGTCGTGATGACGGACGGTAGTGAGAAAAAGCTAACCTCTATGGGTGTGCTAACAAGTGGATTATCGACTCGTGCATGGAGCCTTCCTGGCTCAAAAGAAGCGAAGCTAAAACGGATTGAAATGACTTACAGCAGTTGGGGCAGCAGAAAACTCAATGTTTTAGGGCTAAGTAAGACAGCAAAAATAGAGGTTTGGGGTAAGAAGAAAAGTGACCAGTCATCCTAATCTCCCTATCTCAGTTTTCAATGAACTAAGAAAGAAGCCCACTGAGTTAGTGGGCTTCTTTCATTTACAGTTCAGAGAACTCTGGCGCGTAATCTATGCGTCCGGAGAGTCCGGCACATTGACCTTCGACCAACTCTGCGATACGAAATGCACCTTTAGGAACATCCCAAGCGCATTCGAATCCCATCTCGTCGCATGATTGAAAACCCTGGCGCGCGTAATAATCAGGATCGCCCAACACCACACACACTGGATAGCCAAAATCACGAAGTGAATCAAAACCTTCTTTGATCAACTCTGCAGCGATGCCTTGACGACGGTAATCTTCATGAACAGCCAATGGCGCCAGCCCTTGCCACGACAAATCTTCACCATTTAAGGTCACTGGGCTAAATAAAGCATGGCCTATTACCTCTCCCTCATCTGTACACGCGACTAAGGAAAGTGTGAATTTGCTGTTTTCGCGCAAACGCATCACAAGCTTAGCTTCAGCTTCCGTCGGGAAGGCGTGTTTCAATAAGCGGTCAATGGTAAGAATGTCCGCAGGGGCTTCAGTTCGAATAAGCATTCGCTACTCCGGTTGGTTGTGCTGGCGCTTGAACCCCTTTCTGAACAAAATCAGCCAATTGATTCAAAGCGACTTGCATTGCTTTCGGTAACTGCTCTAAGTCGACACTGTCCATTAAGTTTTTCACTTCTAAGCCAAGCTCAGTATCGCCTTCAATTGAAAGGCGACGTTGGAAGAACAGTGTGTCAGGGTCTTCTTTACGACCAGCAATCAGTACTAGGTCGTTTAGATTACCACTAAAACTCACATCTTCCTGAACTGGTTTTTCAGCTACCACTAATTTTTCGTCTTGATAGCTGATGTACCATGCTAAGTTCAAGTCTTTAATCGCAACTTTTAACCACTTGTCTTCAAGGAACTCAAAGTCACCATCTTCCAAGGCTTCTTTAAACACCATTTTTAGCCCCTCCAGCAATGCTTTTTGCTGAATTGGCTGTGGTAATAACTGGACTGGAGAACGCAAAATGTTAGCTGCGTTCTTTACTAGTTGACTGCGAATCTTGTTTAACACGTTCATTATCCGTTACTTTGTCATTAGGTTGCCTATATTAAGCAATCGTGGCAATGAGATTACTGTTATGTATCAATAAAGTGCTTATTTTAGATTGGTGGATTATTGTTCACTAACGCTTCTTTTTTTGAAGTTACGTGTATTATTGATGCGAACAGGTGGATAAACACTTTTACAACCGTATTTTCAAAGTTATAGTTATCTGAGCGTATCCATGTGATTGTCGACTGTAAAGTTAAAACCGCGAGCCCTTTAATGGCAAGCGATACTGTGACTTGATAGTAGACCGCCGCAGGCTTATCAGGGTGTCGCTTTTTATACACGGACGAATAATCTGGCTCATTGGAGATCGGTAATACCCTAATGCCTTCCCAGCAATTAAAACATTGGTTTGCCACGCTAACCTCAAATAGCCCTTTCTTCTTTGCCATTCTTGATAAAAAACACAATTATCGAATGGTAAGTGACCGTTACTGCGATATCGCAGGTTTAAGTCATGAGGAAATCATCGGCTTAAACGATTGCCAGGTACTGGGTGAGCAGTTTTATAAAAAGCTGGCCCCTTACTATCAGCGTGCATTCAAAGGAACGCATGTCGAAGCCGAAATCACCCTCGATGAAACCGACCTTGAAACCAGCCTGCACTTTAGTCTGTCACCGGTTTTTGAAGGTAACGAAATTCGCTTTGTCGTTTTTCACGCCGTGGATACTTCAGAAAAGCAGATCCTCGTACGCTCCTTAGAGGAGTCCGAAAGTAAGTTTGCGAAATTAACACAACTACTGCCTGACGGTCTGCTGCTTATCGAAGATGACATTATCATCTCTGCCAACCCTGCATCAGCACGCCTTCTGGGACTGAACTCTCCCCATGAGTTGCTAGGCGAGGAGCTCAGCCGTCTATTCATCGATGAAAACAGCAAGAAAGTGTTTAGTCATCGTTTGAGTGCATTAATTTCTGACAAGCCGTTTGTTTGCTTAACCAGCGCGAGATGTGGCTTTGAACGAAAAGTTCAGTTACACGCAGATTCTACGGCGATATTAGGCAGCGAGTCTCAAATCATCTTGATCCAAGACGCTGACGATACACCCAAGAATTTGTCTTCTGCATCGAATGAAGACATACACATTGATTCGCTCACCAAACTCTACAACCGCTTTGGCTTCACCAAACGTTTGGAACAGCTGATCAAAAAGCAAACACCGCTTCTGGTGTTCTATTTGGATATCGATAACTTCAAAAATATTAATGACTCACTTGGTCACCACATTGGCGATAAAGTGATTCAAGAGGTATCGGCCCGTCTTAAACGATTACTGCCAAATCAAGCGATTATTGGTCATTTGGGTGGCGATGAGTTTGGCGTCATTCTGCCAGAACCAGAAAATACCCGCATGGCTGAAATTTTGTCAGATCGCATTATCTCGTTGATCAACCAGCCTTTCGATTTACACCACTTCAGCAAACGCCTTGCGTGCTCAATTGGTAGCGTTCGTTACCCTGAAGACGGGCAAGATGCGAGAATCCTGCTACAAAATGCTGATACTGCGATGTATGAAGCCAAAGATCGTGGCCGAAATCGCCTGATCAAATTTAACGACCAGATGAACAAAGAAGCGCGCATGCGTTTGTGGCTTGAAATCGAACTGCAAAAAGCATTGCAGCAGAACGGTTTGGAGGTGTGGTATCAACCAAAGGTTAACGCGCGTGACTTCAGCATTAACGGTGCCGAAGCGCTCGTTCGTTGGAAACACCCTGTCGAAGGTTACATTAGCCCAGGTTCATTCATTCCTGTCGCCGAGCGTGCAGGGTTAATCGAACATCTTGGACGCGTCGTGATGCGTGATGTTTTCAATACGGTAAAACGTTGGAAACAACAAGGCATACTGCCAGGTCGTGTCGCTATCAACCTCTCTCCCGAGCAATTTGGTAACCCACAGCTGATCGACTTTATGGAAAAGTTGCTTCGCACTACCGAGCTTGATCCAAGCTGCATTACCTTCGAGCTAACCGAAAGTGCCGTGATGAGTGATAGCGAACATACACTGCAAATGCTGAATGCGATTAAGAAACTGGGCTTCGCCCTCTCTATCGATGACTTTGGTACTGGTTACTCTTCCCTTTCCTACTTAGCGCGCTTCCCTATCGACGAGCTGAAAATCGACCGCGCGTTTATTAACGATATCGACACGCTACCCAAACAGGTCACTGTGATTGAAAACATCATTAATCTGGGTAAGTCACTCGACTTGACGGTCGTTGCCGAGGGGGTGGAAACCCACCAGCAAGCTACTTTGCTCTCTAACCTTCAATGTAATGCGATTCAAGGATTCCATTTTTATCGCCCACAGCCAAAACATGAAATTGAAGAGCTGTTTGTACAGAATCGTCGTCACAAGAACTAACCCCGACTCGATATCCTTACCCTCAAGGGGTAAATATCGACTTTATTGAGCTAAACCTAACTTAGGTCAATTTCGCTATTCATAATTCTTCATAAAATGCGGACACCTTTTTATTCTCAATGATTGTGAGCATATGGAACTCTTGTGTCCCGCGGGTAACCTGCCTGCGTTAAAAACTGCGATTGATTGCGGTGCCGATGCCGTCTACATTGGCTTCAAAGATGATACCAACGCCCGTCACTTTGCTGGCCTCAACTTTAACGGCAAAAAGTTAGAAAAAGCGGTGCAATACGTTCACGACCGCGACAAAAAAATTCATGTCGCGCTGAATACCTTCGCTCATCCCAATGGCTTCGAGCGCTGGACGAACGCGGTAGACAATGCTGCGGCACTGGGTGTGGACGCGCTGATTGTTGCAGACATTGCAGTGCTGGAGTACGCGGCTCGCAAATATCCCGATCTGGAACTACACCTTTCAGTGCAAGCATCAGCGACTAACGTCGCAGCCATTGATTTTTATAAACAAAACTTCAACGTAAAACGTGTGGTACTACCTCGCGTCTTATCGATTCATCAGGTGAAACAGCTTTCGCGCAACATCACTAGCGATGTCGAATTAGAAGTCTTTGCTTTTGGTAGCCTTTGTATTATGTCCGAAGGCCGTTGTTATTTGTCATCATACATGACGGGTGAGTCACCAAACACTGTGGGTGCCTGTTCTCCTGCCAAATACGTTCGTTGGCAAGAAACTGAACAAGGTCTTGAGTCTCGTCTAAACAATATCCTAATTGACCGCTACTGCGCAGGAGAAAACGCGGGCTACCCTACACTTTGTAAAGGTCGTTTTGAAACAGAAATTGATGGTGAGAAAAAACGCTATCATGCTCTGGAAGAGCCAACCAGTTTGAACACCCTTTCGATGCTGCCAGAACTGTTTGCCGCTAATGTCGCGTCTGTAAAAATTGAAGGGCGCCAACGCAGCCCAGCTTACGTAGAGCAAGTCACTCGAACATGGCGAGCCGCGATCGATCGCTACCAAGCCAACCCAGAAGCTTACCAAGTTGAAGCCGCATGGGATGCGACGCTCGCAAATGTGTCAGAAGGAACGCAAACCACCCTAGGTGCTTACCACCGTAAATGGCAGTAGAGGTTAAGATGGATAACTCAATGAAATACGCACTTGGCCCACTACTCTATTTTTGGCCAAAACAAGATGTAGAAGCCTTCTACCAACAAGCAAAACAAAGCTCTGCAGACATTATTTACCTGGGTGAATCGGTTTGCTCTAAACGCAGAGAAATGAAACCAGCCCACTGGTTGGAAATCGCCAAAGACTTATCTTCCTCTGGCAAGCAAGTCGTTATCTCTACGATGGCGCTACTGGAAGCACCGAGTGAAGTAAACATCATGAAGAAGTACATCAATAACGGTGACTTCGCCATTGAGGCTAATGACGTAGCGGCGGTTCAATTAGCATCAGAGCATAAAGTGCCTTTCGTCGTTGGTCCTGCAATCAATACTTATAACGCACACACGCTCAACTTATTTTTGAAGCAAGGTATGATGCGTTGGTGCATGCCTGTCGAGCTCTCTCGCGAATGGTTAAACGATACTTTAGTTCAGTGTGACGAGCTTGGTATTCGTAACAAGTTTGAAATTGAGGTATTTAGCCACGGTTATTTGCCTTTAGCATATTCCGCTCGCTGTTTCACAGCCCGAGCTGAAAACCGAGCGAAAGACGATTGCGAAACCTGCTGTATCAAATACCCTACGGGTATCCAGGTCAGCAGCCAAGAAGGGCAAGAAGTCTTTAACCTTAACGGCATTCAAACGCAATCAGGGTATTGTTACAACCTGATCAATGACTTACCAAGCATGCAAGGGCTGGTTGATGTGGTCCGATTAAGCCCTCTCGGTGTGAGTACACTTTCTGAGTTAGAGCATTTTCGCTCAAACGAGCACGGCGACAACCCTGAAAAACTCGAAAGCCGCCAATGCAATGGCTATTGGCATCAGCTAGCTGGCTTAGAAGTAAAAAACATTTAGCTCCCCAAAAAGAAAAGCGAGGCCCAACCTCGCTTTTCTCTATCAGCCATTATTAACAGGCTTGCACTGTTGGCTCAGCCGAAGCTTCGTTTAGCAGCTTTTTCACATCCCGCCACAACATACTGACCACGACTAAACTCAGCGCAATATTGGACAATGGGAAAGCCAGCCAAATGCCTGTCACGCCAAACAGTTTCGGCATAACGAACAAAAACGGTAGTTGAACCAACATGTTGCCGAGTGTCACAAACATGGCTTTGCTGCCTTTGTTTACCGATTGGTAGTACGCAGCCGCCACGACTAAAAAGCCATCTAGAAACAACGCAAACATGTGTAAACGAATCCCGATCACCGTGCTATCAATCAACTGTTGATCAGCATTGTTAAACACCGAGACCAACTCGTACGGGAAAAGGTTCATCAAACCAACAAACGCCACACCACCAAGCACAGATGTCCCCATTGCGACTTGCAGTAATTTTCTGACGTTCGCCTGGTTGCGCGCCCCGTGATTGAAACTCACTAGAGGTTGCATACCGTTCGCGATTCCCTCTGCAATCAGATAGTAAACCGTCACGATATATCCCAAAATAGCATACGCCCCGATCAACATTGCACTTCCGTACTGAGCAAATAATGCGTTATGCATTGCCACCATCACAGAGCCGTACGCGTACATAAAGAAGCTAGATGTACCGATCATTATAATCTTTGGTGCAACATCAACTCGAACCTTAAAGTCACTGATTCGAAGGCGTAAGGTCGCTTTTGAAGTAAAGAAGTAACCAATACCAAGCCCGGTTACCACCAATTGTGCCAGCGCTGTAGCAATGGCCGCTCCGGTTAACTCCCACCCCAACCAAGCAATAAATACGTAGTCTAATACAATATTAATGACGGCACCGATGACCATCAGCATCGTTGCTAAGTTCGGGCTGTCGTCATTGCGTAAAAGAAATGGAACCGCGATAGAGCCTAGCGTAAATACGCACGCGACAATCAGAATATGCAGATATTGCAGCGCGAGTTCAAACACTCGCCCTTCCGCCCCCTGCCAGCGAATAAATTCATCGGCAAAATAGAACAATATGGTAGCAACGACCGGCATCAATATCGCCAACAACCCCAATCCGGTCGTTAAAATACGCTTCGCACCTTCATGATCGTTTTCTCCTTGCTTAATCGACGTTAGCGCACCAGTCCCCACGCCAATCATCATCCCTATACCGAGGATAGAACCGATGATCGGCCACGCAACATTGATCCCTGCTAATCCGTCAGCACCAACATAACGGCCAATAAAAATGCCATCAACTATTTGATATAAACCGTTCACGAGCATTGCTGCGACGGTTGGAATCGTATATTTCCAAAACTGTCTATAAATTGAGTTTTGCATGACTGCCACCAGTAGTTAGCAAAGCTAACCATTTAATTAGCAAGGCTAACTAAATGGTTAAATTAAATAAAAGAAAAATGAAACACCAAAGGCTAATGCGTACAGCGGAGGCCTTTGGTTTAATTTAAAATGACTTATTGCTCAATGCTTTATTCAGTAAAGCTTGTAACTGCTCAGCTTCTTGCTGATTTAATTGTTGCATCATTTGTTCAGAGATATCTTTGTAAACCACCTGCTCCAAAGACATTTTTTCTGCGACTTCTTCTGTCAGCAATACACGCTTAGCACGGGCATCCTCATTACATGCGATGCGTTTCACCAAACCCTTTTTTTCCAAACGAACAACCATTGTCGATGCGGAAGGCTTAGTCACTTGCAACTCTTCTGCAAGATCGGTTATTCGTACACCCTCAGGGTAAACCTGAATCACACGTAAATAATCGAACTCATTAAAGCTTAGATGTGATAACGGATCTTCTTTGGCATAAACACGCCAAGCTTTGGCGCAAAAACGCTCTAAATCAATCAAGCTTTCTTCTAGTGCCATAAAAGCCACCGCCACTTAGTTAGCAAGACTAACTATTTTAAATGAGTCACTAATCAAGTTCAATCATAAAAAAAGCCGCTCTCATCGAGCGGCTCTAAATCATTCAATTTCCTGCTTCTTAGCAGCCTTTAGCTTGGCCAATCTATCTTGCTGTAATTGATCGTAGATTTGCGCCAATTCCAAGAAAGAATAGCGATGCTCAACATAATCGTAAACGTTGAACGAAATCGCGAGCTTATAAAGTGAGATGGCACTTGCGATATCACCTTCAAGCTGATTACGCTTTCCAAGGTAGAAATACGTTTCCGTCAATCGTTCAGCTAGGCGATAGTTCTCTCTCGTTCCATCCATAATTGCTTTAAGCGCGTCTTCGTCCGAGACGTCTCGCAGCATGATGGCAACAAGAACCCATCCCCACTCTTCACTACGATCTCGTAAATAACGCTGTTGAAGATTGGCTTTTGCTTGCTCTGGATTTTGCTCAGCTTCGATGATGTACAGCCATAGTGAACGAAAAGGATCCGTTGGCATTTCTTGATAGTGCTTGGTCATATCTTCTAAAGCGAGATCGATTCGGCCACCATAATACAGTGCAATCGCACGGTTGCGCTCAGCATAGGTATTATCCGGAGCCAACTCTATGGTCGAGTCAAACGCTTCATAAGCCGCGTCAAACTCCCCCACTTGGGTGAAATACACCCCCAAAAGATTGAAGATATCCGGTTGAGCAGGATTCAACTGCAAAGACTGGTTAAAGTCCAAACGGGCAAGATCACGCAAACCAACGCTATCGTAGTAGCTACCGCGCTCATAATGCATTTTAGCGCGTACTTCATCACTGAGATCAGGACGTTGTAGCAACTGCGATAAACGCGCGATTTGTACTTCTTGTTGAACGCTAGGCTGAAGTGGCACCGCCATCGGTGGATATAGCCACTTTTGTGCTGATTGCTGAGAAGTATTTGCACAACCGGTCAGCGCGATAGCAACACATAAACTTGCGGTTTGAAACCATTTCACTAATTGATACTCCTGTTTGGACCGCTCAAAATTTATTTCTCTTAATGCAATATAGGCGATAACCTCGTTTGAGGTTAATGCGTCGAAATAAACCAAAAAAAGGGGAGCGAAAATGCTCCCCTTTTATAACATGCTTTCAGGCCCTTAATCTAATAAAAGGCTGAAAGTCTCACTTTGTCTTACTCGTCTTTCGCAGCTGGTGCTTCAGCAGCAGCTTCTTCAGCTGGCTTTTCTACCGCTTCTTTCATGCTTAGACGTACACGGCCTTGGCGGTCGATTTCAAGAACTTTAACTTGAACTTCTTGGCCTTCAGCTAGGTAGTCAGACACTTTCTCAACACGTTTTTCTGCGATTTGAGAAATGTGTACAAGACCATCTTTGCCTGGAAGAACCGTTACGAATGCACCGAAGTCAGCTAGACGTGCAACTTTACCCGTGTAGATACGGCCCACTTCAACTTCAGCAGTGATCTCTTCGATACGGCGGATAGCTTCTTTCGCAGCAGTGCCTTCAGTTGCAGCAATCTTGATAGTACCGTCGTCTTCGATTTCGATAGTTGTACCAGTCTCTTCAGTTAGAGCACGGATAACTGCACCACCTTTACCGATAACGTCTTTGATCTTCTCTGCGCTGATCTTCATCGTGTGAATACGAGGAGCAAATTCAGAGATGTCTTCACGAGCACCAGAGATTGCTTCATCCATTACAGATAGGATGTGCTTACGTGCGCCTTGAGCTTGGTTAAGCGCAATTTGCATGATTTCTTTAGTGATGCCTTCGATCTTGATGTCCATTTGAAGAGCAGTGATACCAGTGTTAGTACCCGCTACTTTAAAGTCCATATCACCTAGATGGTCTTCGTCACCAAGGATGTCAGAAAGAACAACGAAGTCGTCGCCTTCTTTAACAAGACCCATTGCGATACCCGCAACAGAAGACTTGATTGGCACACCTGCATCCATAAGAGCAAGAGAAGTACCACATACAGAAGCCATTGAAGAAGAACCGTTAGATTCAGTGATTTCCGATACAACACGTACTGTGTATGGGAATTCATCAACAGAAGGCATTACTGCTGCGATACCGCGTTTAGCCAGTTTACCGTGGCCGATTTCACGACGCTTAGGAGAACCTACAAAACCAGTCTCACCTACACAGTATGGAGGGAAGTTGTAGTGCAGTAGGAAGTGATCTTTACGCTCGCCTGTTAGCTCATCAATGATTTGAGCATCACGCTGAGTACCTAGAGTTGCCGTCACGATAGCCTGAGTTTCACCACGAGTGAATAGCGCGCTACCGTGTGTGCGAGGAAGAACACCAGTGCGTACATCTAGTGCACGAACCATGTCTTTTTCACGTCCATCAATACGAGGGTTACCCGCGATAATGCTACGACGTACAACTGTTTTCTCTAGATCATGGAAGATAGTGTGGATTTCTTTTGTATCCGCTTCAGGATCTTCAGCAAGAAGAACTTCATTTACTTCCGCAGCGATCTCATTGATACGGTCGTAACGAGCCATCTTCTCAGTGATTTTGTAAGCCTCAACAAGCTTCGCTTCTGCTAGCTCAGCAATCTTATCTTTAAGCGCTGTGTTTTCTTCAGGAGCAACCCAATCCCAAGCAGGAGTTGCTACTTCTGCTTTGAATTCATTGATAGCTTTGATAGCAACTTGTTGTTGATCATGACCGTAAACAACCGCTGCTAGCATTTCTTCTTCAGTTAGGTTGTCCGCTTCTGATTCAACCATCAGTACGGCTGATTCTGTACCAGCAACAACAAGATCAAGCTTAGAAGTTTCTAGTTCAGTTTGGCTAGGGTTAAGTACAAGCTGACCATCGATATGACCGACACGCGCCGCACCGATAGGGCCGTTGAATGGAATGCCAGAGATAGCAAGAGCAGCAGAAGTACCGATCATTGTAACGATATCTGGCTGAACATCTGGGTTTACAGACATTACTGTCGCGATAACCTGAACTTCGTTTTTAAACGCGTCTGGGAATAGCGGACGGATTGGACGGTCGATTAGACGAGCTGTTAGCGTTTCGCCTTCAGAAGGACGACCTTCACGCTTGAAGAAACCGCCTGGGATTTTACCTGCAGCGTAAGTACGCTCTTGGTAGTTAACCGTTAGTGGGAAGAAGTCTTGACCTGCAACGGCTTCTTTTTTACCTACAACAGATACAAATACAGACGTATCATCCATTGTGACCATAACTGCTGCTGTAGCTTGACGTGCAATAACGCCAGTTTCTAAAGTAACTGTATGGTTACCGTACTGGAACGTTTTAACAACTGGTTTTTCGAACATTGTTATTCCTTGTTTCTAATCTTCCTTTAGTGCTAAAAGAAATCTTAGATGTGTTAATTGACACTCAAGACATTACGAATCGCGACTAGTAAAAAGAAACTCGGAAATTCCTTTTGAATAGTCGCGACCTTTTGGTCGACGTGGTTGACTGTAATGCTATGAGCTTTTGAGAAAACCTCTTACGAGGTTTAGCCGCCAGTATTATAACGGCATAAGTCTAATTTGGCTAAATTTAGGCAACAAAAAAGGGGCATAAAGCCCCTTTTTAGACAAACTGCTATGCAGTCGCTGATTAGCGACGTAGGCCTAGACGTTTGATTAGGTCTTGGTAGCGAGCTAGGTTTTTACCTTTTAGGTAATCTAGAAGCTTACGACGACGAGAAACCATGCGTAGAAGACCACGACGGCTGTGGTGATCGCCTTTGTGCGCTTTGAAGTGACCTTGTAGGTGGTTGATAGAAGCTGTAAGTAGAGCTACTTGAACTTCTGGTGAACCAGTGTCGCCTTCGCCTTGTGCGTATTCTGCAACGATTGCTGCTTTAGTTTCTGCATTCAGAGACATAATTCTCTCCTAATAAGAGTAGGTTTAAAGTTGTAGCAGCCAATCTCTGATTCAGCCGCTACGCGAAGCGCGGATTATAGGGAAATTTCCTATCTCGTGCAATATAAAAATACCGACACTCAGGTCGGTATTTTCAATCATTTACTTGGATGCGACGTCATCTCGGAACACGACCAATCGCTTAGGAGCGATTTTGCCATCTTCGTTCATTTCGCCAACGCCAATAAACAAACGCTCTTCACCCATGGTAAGGCGAAGTGAGCCTTCGGTAGGCGCACCAAATACTTGAACAGGTTGCCCATGCTGAACCATATCCGCCAGTTCAGGCACTAAGTTGACTTCTGGTAAGTCTTCTACCGCTGTATCCATTGGTAACAGCAATGGGTCCAGTAGTTCTCGAGGAGCGCGCTCTTCACGGTGTGCTTGCTCTAGTAACTCATTCAGTTGCTCAAGTGTCACCATCTTCTCGTAAGGGTATTTCGCAACACCAGTGCGTCGAAGCATAGTTACGTGCGCACCACAACCTAACATTTCGCCTAGGTCATCCACGATGGTACGAATGTAGGTGCCTTTTGAGCAATGCACTTCCATCTCGACTTCATCACCTTCAAAACGGTGAAGAACAATCTCATATACCGTGATCTTACGAGATTCACGCGGAACTTCGATGCCTTTACGAGCGTATTCATACAAGGGTTTACCTTGATACTTCAACGCAGAGAACATGGAAGGCACTTGATCAGATTCACCACGGAACTTATCGATGCACGCTTCTAGCTTGTCTAACGTAACATCGATTGGACGCGTCTCTACAACTTCACCATCCGAGTCAGACGTATTGGTACGTTCACCCAGCTTTGCGATCACGCGGTAGCGTTTATCAGAATCTAGAAGAAACTGAGAAAATTTTGTCGCTTCACCCAAGCAAATTGGCAGCATGCCTGTCGCTAATGGGTCCAAGGCTCCAGTGTGGCCTGCTTTCTCAGCAAAGTAGATTCGCTTTACTTTTTGCAGTGCATCATTGGAAGAGATACCTGTTGGTTTGTCCAACAGTATAACGCCATTAATTGGACGACCTTTACGACGACGAGCCATTATTCTTCGTCCTCACGACCAGAATCTTTTTGCTTTTGTTTGTCTGAACTAACGACTTCAGACACTAGGTTAGACATACGCATACCTTCAACAAGCGTATTGTCATAGTGGAAGCGGATTTCTGGCGTTAGACGTAGGCGAATGCGCTTACCTAACATCATGCGAATGTGCACTTCGTGCTCGCGTAGTGCAGCTAGACATGATTCTGGTGTTTGCTCGCCCACACATAGGAAGGTCACAAATACTTTTGCGTAAGCTAGGTCACGAGAGACTTCTACGTCTGAGATCGTCACCATGCCAAGGCGAGAGTCACGAACTTCACGTTGAAGGAGCATCGCTAGTTCTTTTTGCAGCTGCTGTGCAACGCGCTGCGTTCGGCTAAATTCTTTTGACATATCTTTACTCTTATATAGAAAGAATGGGGGGTTGGTCAAAGCCAGCCCCCCATGGTGTATTCAACAACCAATTACTACTTATCTTTCAAAGACAATATTAGTAATTTTAGTCAATTAGTCTAGAGTACGTTTAATTTCAACGATTTCGAAGACTTCGATTTGGTCACCAACGCGAACATCATTGTAGTTCTTAACGCCGATACCACATTCGTAGCCATTCTTAACTTCTTGAACGTCATCTTTGAAACGACGTAGTGACTCTAGTTCACCTTCGTAAATAACAACGTTATCACGCAGTACACGGATTGGGTTGTTACGCTTGATCACACCTTCTGTAACCATACAACCAGCGATAGCGCCCAGTTTCGGTGACTTAAACACGTCACGAACTTCAGCAAGACCAATGATCTCTTGCTTGAATTCTGGAGCAAGCATACCGCCCATTGCTTGTTTCACTTCGTCAATCAATTGGTAAATGATTGAGTAGTAACGTAAGTCAACAGCTGCGGCTTCAACAGCACGGCGAGCAGAAGCATCTGCACGAACGTTAAAGCCAAGGATGATTGCGTTTGAAGCTTCCGCTAGTACTACGTCAGTTTCCGTAATACCACCAACACCAGAACCAACGATGTTCACTTTAACTTCGTCAGTAGATAGCTTAACTAGTGAGTCTGCGATTGCTTCTACAGAACCTTGAACGTCTGCTTTAAGTACAACGTTAAGTTCAGCAACTTCACCAGCAGTCATGTTAGAGAACATGTTCTCTAGTTTAGATTTCTGCTGACGAGCAAGTTTCACTTCACGGAACTTACCAGCACGGTAGTTAGCTACTTCACGCGCTTTACGCTCGTCACGAACTACTGTTGCTTCATCACCTGAAGATGGTACACCTGAAAGACCTAGGATCTCTACAGGGATAGATGGGCCAGCCGAAGTAATTTCTTTACCTAGCTCATCACGCATTGCACGAACACGGCCGTATTCTTGACCACAAAGAACGATGTCGCCTTTGTTTAGTGTACCTGATTGAACAAGTACTGTTGCAACTGGACCACGACCTTTATCTAGGCGAGATTCAACAACAACACCAGATGCCATGCCTTCAGCTACAGCTGTAAGTTCAAGAACTTCAGACTGAAGAAGGATTGCTTCTAGAAGACCATCGATGTTTGTACCCTGTTTAGCAGAGATATGAACGAACATGTTCTCACCGCCCCACTCTTCAGGAATAACGTCGTATTGAGCAAGCTCGTTCTTAACGTTATCTGGGTTCGCGTCTTCTTTATCGATCTTGTTCACAGCAACAATTAGAGGAACGCCTGCCGCTTTCGCGTGCTGAATCGCTTCTACTGTTTGTGGCATTACGCCATCGTCTGCTGCAACTACAAGAACAACGATATCTGTCGCTTGAGCACCACGAGCACGCATTGCAGTAAACGCTGCGTGTCCAGGAGTATCAAGGAACGTGATCATGCCGTTGTCTGTTTCAACGTGGTACGCACCAATGTGCTGAGTAATACCACCCGCTTCGCCAGAAGCAACGTGTGTGCGACGGATGTAGTCAAGTGTTGACGTTTTACCGTGGTCAACGTGACCCATGATAGTAACAACTGGAGCACGTGGAACTGCTTCCGCGTTAGTGTCACGGTCAGATAGTACCGCTTCTTCCAGTTCGTTCTCTTTACGAAGAACTACTTTATGGCCCATTTCTTCAGCAACAAGTTGTGCTGTTTCTTGGTCGATCACTTGGTTGATAGTCGCCATAGCGCCCATCTTCATCATTACTTTGATAACTTCTGTCGCTTTAACCGACATCTTGTTAGCAAGTTCTGATAGAACGATCGTTTCGCCAATTACAACGTCTTGCTTAGCAACCGTTGCTGACTTATCAAAGCCATGCTGCATTGAAGTCGGTTTAGCAAGTTTGCCTTTACGACCTCTACCGCCACGTTGGTTGTTACGGCCACCGCGAGCTTGGTCGTCTTTACCTGAAGCTTTTTTCTTCTTACGACGACCGCTCTCTACTTTGCGATCTGCTTCATCTTCGGCTTCACGTGCGTATTGTGAAGTCGTTACATGGTAATCTGTATCTTCCATATCACCCTTTTTCTCTTCTGCAGCAGACCAACGCTCTTTATTCTTTTCAGCCAATTCGCGAGCTTCTTCAAGCTTGCGCTGACTTTCCTCTTCAGCCTTACGCTTAGCTTCTTCTTCCTGACGACGTTTAAGCTCGTCGGCCTCTTTTCGCGCTGCTTCTTGCTTAATTTTCTCTTCAGCATCACGCTTTGCTTTTTCTTCAGCATTGCGTTGTGCATTCGTATCTACGTCTCGCTTCGCTTTTTCTTCAGCTTCACGTTTCGCTTTTTCTTCCGCTTCACGTTTTGCAGCTTCTTCAGCTTCACGTTTTGCAGCTTCTTCAGCTTCACGTTTTGCAGCTTCTTCTGCTGCACGTTTTGCTGCTTCTTCTGCTTCACGTTGTGCTGCTTCTTCAGCTTCACGTTTCGCTTCATCTTCAATTGTGCTGCGCTTCACGTATGTACGTTTTTTGCGCACCTCAACCTGAACATTCTTACTCTTACCACCACCCGCGTTCACACTAAGTGTACTACGAGTTTTACGCTGAAGCGTAAGGCGAGTCGGCTCTGAATCACCTGATTTATCACCGTGTTCTTTCTTTAGATGAGAGAGAAGCTTCTGCTTCTCTTCATCAGTAACATTGTCAGAGCTCGCCTTTTTAATGCCAGCGTCAGCAAGTTGTTCAATCAAGCGGTCGACTGGCGTACCAATCTCATCACTCAGTGCTTTAACTGTTAATTGTGTCATGCCGCTTCCTCCTTGCCGAAAATTATGCTTCTTCGCCGAACCAACAGATGTTACGTGCGGCCATAATTAGCTCACCTGCACGTTCTTCGGTCAGGCCTTCGATACCTTCTAAATCGTCAATACCTTGGTCAGCAAGATCTTCCAGTGTCGCTACACCTTTCGCTGCCAATTTAAATGCCATCTCACGCTCAAGACCTTCAAGTGCAAGCAGATCTTCAGCTGGTTCTAGACCTTCAAAAGACTCTTCTTGTGCTAGTGCGATCGTCGTTAGTGCATCTTTTGCACGTCCACGAAGCTCTTCGATTAGTTCTTCATTCAAACCATCGATTTCTAGTAGCTCGTTAACTGGCACGTATGCGATTTCTTCTAGCGTTGAGAAACCCTCTTCAACAAGAAGTTGAGCGAAGTCTTCTTCAATATCTAGGTACTTCATGAAGTTTTCAATAGATGCTTGTGATTCTTCAGCGTGTTTCTTCTGAAGATCAGCAACTGTCATAACATTCAGTTCCCAACCTGTTAGCTGAGATGCTAGACGCACGTTTTGACCGTTACGACCGATAGCTTGCGCTAGGTTGTCAGCTTCAACTGCGATGTCCATTGAGTGTGCATCCTCATCAACGATGATAGAAGCAACATCAGCTGGCGCCATTGCGTTGATAACGAATTGAGCTGGGTTATCATCCCAAAGCACAATATCGATACGCTCACCACCAAGTTCGCCAGAAACAGCTTGTACACGTGCACCACGCATACCAACACACGCACCTACAGGGTCGATACGTTTGTCATTTGTTTTGACAGCGATCTTAGCACGAGAACCAGGATCACGTGCCGCGCCTTTCAACTCGATAATATCTTCAGCGATTTCAGGCACTTCAACACGGAATAGTTCTGCCAGCATTTCAGGCTTAGAACGAGTGATGAACAGTTGGAAACCACGTGCTTCTGGCGCGACTTTGTAAAGAAGGCCACGAACGCGGTCGCCTGGACGGAAGTTTTCACGAGGAAGTTGGTCATCACGTAGGATTACCGCTTCAGCGTTGTTACCAAGGTCAAGCACGATAGTGTCGCGGTTTACTTTTTTCACAACGCCAGTGATTAGATCACCTTCATTGTCGATGAACTGCTCAACGATTTGTGCACGTTCAGCTTCACGAACTTTTTGTACGATAACTTGCTTAGCCGTTTGAGTCGTAATACGGTCAAACGTTACTGATTCGATTTCGTCTTCTACGTAGTCGCCAAGTTCGATTGAGTCATCTTCGTACTGTGCTGCTTCTAATGAGATCTCTTTTGTAGGGTTCTCAACATCATCAACAACTAACCAACGACGGTAAGTCACAAACTCACCAGTTTTACGGTCAATGGCAACACGTACGTCGATTTCGATTTCGTATTTTTTCTTTGTAG
Organism: Vibrio sp. 1CM7H; assembly: GCF_023161645.1. NCBI lineage: Bacteria > Pseudomonadati > Pseudomonadota > Gammaproteobacteria > Vibrionales > Vibrionaceae > Vibrio > Vibrio sp. 1CM7H. Next base: position 188,114 of record NZ_JALNTV010000003.1, on the reverse strand, counting down.
AAGTTGCTAGAGCAATCTCAAGAGCCTCAAAGATACGCTCACGAGGTACCGCTTTTTCGTTCGATACCGCTTCTGCTACCGCTAAAATTTCTTTACTCATTGTATTTAGCCTCTAAGCTTAAACTTTTTTAGGGAACTAAAATTTAGGGATCAGGTTAGCTTTGGAAATGTTACTTAGAGCAAACTCTTCTTGCTGACCGTCTACAGTAATTGTCACTGTTTCGCCATCAACGCCGTGGATAATACCTTTCCACTTACGACGGTTTGCTACAGCCATTTTCAATACGATGCTGACCTCGTGACCAATAAATTGCTCGTAATGTGCTGCTTTAAAAAGTGGTCTTTCTAAACCTGGAGAAGACACTTCTAGGCTGTAAGCAACAGAAATTGGATCTTCAACGTCTAAAACCGCACTAACTTGGTGGCTAACTTCTGCACAGTCGTCCACGTTAATACCATTTTCATGGTCAATGTAGATGCGTAACGTTGAGTGCGCGCCTGCACGAATGAATTCTAATCCAACCAACTCATAGCCTGATGCCTCTACTGGTGCTTCAAGCATTTCAGTAAGTTGTCTTTCTAAACCAGTCATTTAACCACTCCAGAAACAAAAAAAGGGCTCAGAGCCCAATCAAAAAACCAAGCAGTCTCTGAGCTATTTCAAAAAGCTCAGATAACAAAAAACCCCGATAGTCGGGGTTTTATGCTGCTGGACCCTGATACGTTAAGAATAGCCAACAAATGCTTCTCTTAACTCGTAGTGTGGTTAGCACTACGCAAACTTGCCAATCTACGATTTCTTCTTAAAGAAAGAGACTGGTTGCGGGGGCCGGATTTGAACCGACGACCTTCGGGTTATGAGCCCGACGAGCTACCAAGCTGCTCCACCCCGCGTCCGACTTGCTGAGCATTATACTCGCAAACAAGTGATTTACAAGTTTGTAAATACATGGTGCCGAGAGAGGGACTCGAACCCTCACACCTAAGGCACTAGCACCTCATGCTAGCGTGTCTACCAATTTCACCATCTCGGCATCAAAACCTTACAGCTTATTGAGGAATTTCATCACCCGCAGGGGCTGGAACTTCACTCGCTGCATCCTTAACTTGTTCAACAACTGGTTGACCTAATGTTGGGTCTACCCATTGTGATTCAGTCTGGTGCGTAGACATACGACCAAGCAACAAGCTAACGATAAAGAATACGGTTGCTAAAATAGCAGTTGTTCGGGTTAAGAAATTACCTGAGCCGCCAGCACCAAACACTGTGTTTGAAGCACCAGCACCGAACGAGGCTCCCATATCTGCGCCTTTACCTTGTTGAATCAACACAAGGCCAATCACACCAAGCGCTGCCAACAGGTAAATCACAAGTAGAACTGAAAACATTTTTTCCACCTATGTTCCAAATTGTTGAGCCAGCGCCGTTCAAGAGAATAAATCATAATTGAACAAGGCTAGCGACCTCCTAACGGGAGGCGGAGCAATACTAGCGAAAGCCGGTAACGCTGACAAGGGAAAATTAGTAAAAAATCAATGCCAATGCGCTAAGCGCTCAAAAAAAGGGCAAAAGATGCCCTTTTCATTCACCGCACACTTTAACGCAATGATTAACAACTTGCTTTTACAGCTTCGGCAATTTTCAGTGCAGAGCTTTGAACTAGCTGGCCATCCTCACCTTCCACCATAACGCGAATCAAAGGCTCTGTGCCAGATTTACGCAGCAATACACGTCCTTTATCACCCAGTGTCGCTTCTACTTCGGCAACGGCGTTTAGTACTGCTTGAGCTTCAAGAGGATTACTTTCCCCTGCAAAGCGGACATTTTCTAGAACCTGAGGATACAACGTCATGCCTTGCGATAGCTCATGCAAAGACATATCACTGCCAACTACAGAAGCAAGCACTTGCAGTGCTGCAACAATTGCATCGCCCGTGGTGACTTTATCTAATAAGATCACATGGCCTGAGTTTTCAGCACCAATTTTCCAGCCTTTTTCTAGCAGCTGTTCCATGACATAACGGTCACCAACAGCGGCACGTACGAATGGAATGCCTAGCTGCTTTAAACCATTTTCCATGCCCAAGTTAGTCATCAACGTACCAACTACACCACCCTTTAACTCACCACGACGAAGAGCATCACGAGCAATAATGTAAGCAATTTGGTCGCCATCGACTTTGTTGCCAAGGTGGTCGACCATAATGATACGGTCACCATCACCATCAAATGCGAGGCCAAGGTGTGCTTGCTCTTCAACGACACGCTTTTGAAGCGCACGAACATCTGTTGCGCCCACTTCTTCATTAATGTTGATGCCGTTAGGCTCTACGCCCATTGCAATAACTTCTGCGCCAAGCTCTTTGAAGACATTTGGAGCAATGTGGTACGTTGCACCGTGCGCACAATCTACCACAATTTTAAAGTTTGCAAGACTCAATTCAGATGGGAAAGTACTCTTACAGAATTCGATGTAACGGCCTGCAGCGTCATTTAGACGAGTGGCTTTACCAAGTTCTGCAGACTCAACACATTCAATGTCTTTATCCAGCTCAGCTTCAATCGCCAACTCGATATCGTCAGGTAGCTTAGTACCTTCAGAAGAAAAGAATTTAATGCCGTTGTCGTAATATGGGTTATGCGATGCAGAAATCACAATCCCCGCCTCTGCGCGGAAAGTTTGAGTTAAATATGCCACTGCTGGGGTTGGCATTGGACCAGTAAATGTTGCTTTAAGTCCCGCTGCAGCAAGGCCTGCTTCTAATGCAGATTCAAGCATATAACCGGAGATACGCGTATCTTTACCTATAATAACTTTCTTTGTGCCTTGTTTTGCTAGTACACGACCAGCAGCCCAGCCAAGCTTAAGTACGAAGTCCGGAGTGATTGGGTATTGTCCTACTTTACCGCGCACACCGTCAGTACCAAAGTAACGTCTTTTATTCGACATAAACTTTCCTTTATTATTTTTAAATATTGTTTTTCGTCATCTCAACAACTTTCATTGCTTCGATTGTCTCTTCAAAGTCATGCACACGAATGATCTGCGCGCCTTTCATTGCTGCAATCGTAGCGCAAACGACACTCGCATTTGTACATTCAGCCGCAGGCTTATCCAACAATTTAAAAATCATTGATTTACGAGACATGCCAGCCAAAATTGGCAGGCCGAATTCATGAAACTTTTCAAGATGAGCGAGCATATGATAATTGTGTTCTATCGTTTTGCCAAAGCCAAATCCAGGATCGAGAATCAGTTGAGATTTATCAATCCCTGCTGCTTCACATGCCGCGATACGTTCTTCTAGAAAGGCAGATACGTCGCTCATCACATCATCATAATGAGGTGCAACTTGCATGGTTCTAGGTTGACCTTTCATATGCATCAGACAAATTGGAAGCTTTGCTTCTGCTGCGACTTCGAGAGCACCAGGTTCTTGCAAAGATCGAATGTCATTGATCAAATCTGCACCAGCATCAATAGCTTGACGCATAACTTCCGCTTTACTGGTATCGACCGAAATCCACACATCGTACTTTTCACGAATGGCCTTGATTACTGGGACAACACGTCGAAGTTCTTCTTCTAAAGACACATCTGGCGCGCCAGGCCTTGTCGACTCCCCACCAACATCAACAATGCTTACACCAGCCTTTATCATTTTATCAACTTGAGCAAGGGCGAGTTCAATCGAGTTGTATTTACCACCATCCGAAAAGGAATCCGGAGTCACATTTAGAATGGCCATAACATGTGGACGGGAAAGATCTAAAGATTTGTTATTTGCTGTAATCATCATCATAAACACAAAAACCCCGAGATAACTCGGGGTTTATTATTATCAACACTCTTTATTCAGAGTCTTTCTTTTCAGGCGCTTCGCTAGAAGTCGCTTCTGGAGAGCTAGACTTTTCTGCATCTTTCGCAGCGTCCGTTGCTTCTTCTTTAACTTCTGGCTTTGCTTGAGGCTTCTCGCTGTCTTCAGGTTTGCTAGTTGAGTTATCACTCCAACCCGCAGGCTCACGAATTTCAGCTTTGCGCTCCATTAAATCATCAATTTGACGAGCATCAATGGTTTCATACTTCATCAGCGCATCTTTCATCGCATGCATGATATCCATGTTTTCTTGAAGAATCTTCTTCGCACGGTCATAGTTGCGGTCAATGATTTGACGAACTTCATCATCAATCAGCTTCGCCGTATCATCAGATACATGCTTAGTCTGAGTCACGCTACGACCAAGGAACACCTCACCTTCATCTTCTGCATACAGTAGAGGACCAAGCTTTTCAGAGAAACCCCATTGAGTAACCATCTTACGAGCAATATCAGTTGCACGTTCAATATCGTTTGACGCGCCTGTTGAGACTTTATCAGCACCGTAGATAAGCTCTTCCGCTAGACGACCACCGTACAAGCTAGAGATCATAGACTCTAGATGCTGGCGAGACATGCTGACACGGTCTTGCTCCGGTAGGTACATAGTCACACCCAACGCGCGACCGCGTGGAATGATCGACACCTTGTACACTGGATCGTGCTCAGGTACTAAACGACCAACAATTGCGTGACCCGCTTCGTGATAAGCCGTTGACTCTTTTGTCTCTTCAGACATAACCATTGAACGGCGCTCGGCACCCATCATGATTTTGTCTTTCGCTAATTCGAATTCAACCATAGAAACGTTACGCTTGTTACCGCGCGCAGCAAATAGCGCCGCTTCGTTGACTAGGTTTGCTAAATCAGCACCAGAGAAGCCTGGTGTACCACGAGCGATTAGAGAAGGCTCTACGTCACCTGCTAGAGGGACTTTACGCATGTGTACTTTTAGAATCTGCTCACGACCACGTACATCTGGCAATCCAACCACCACTTGGCGGTCAAAACGACCAGGACGTAGCAATGCTGGGTCAAGAACGTCTGGACGGTTAGTAGCAGCGATTACGATGATACCTTCGTTACCTTCGAAACCATCCATCTCTACTAGCATTTGGTTTAGTGTTTGTTCACGTTCATCGTGACCACCACCAACACCAGCACCACGCTGACGACCTACCGCATCGATTTCATCGATGAAGATAATACAAGGCGCTGCTTTCTTAGCTTGTTCGAACATGTCACGTACACGAGATGCACCGACACCCACAAACATTTCTACGAAATCTGAACCCGAGATGGTAAAAAACGGTACTTTTGCTTCACCAGCAATGGCTTTCGCTAAAAGCGTTTTACCAGTACCGGGAGGACCTACCATTAACACACCAGTAGGAATCTTACCGCCCAGTTTTTGGAAGCGGCTTGGATCACGCAAGTAGTCCACCAGCTCTTTCACGTCTTCTTTTGCTTCGTCACAACCTGCAACGTCAGCAAAGGTGGTCTTGATTTGCTCTTCGCTCATCATTCGAGCTTTACTCTTACCAAAAGACATGGCGCCTTTACCGCCGCCGCCCTGCATTTGACGCATGAAGAAAATCCATACACCAATCAGTAAGATCATTGGGAACCAAGAAATGAAAATAGTACCAAGCAAGCTCTGCTCTTCTGGAGGCGTGCCCTGTACTTTCACGTTTTGGTTAATTAGGTCATCTAGAAGCTTTTGGTCATACACTGGCATGTAAGTGACCATTTTGGCACCGCCGCCACGACGAACAAAGCTAATTTCACCGTCTTTAAAAGTTGCTTCTTGAATCTGGCCTTGGCCAACTTCCTGTACAAACGTGGTGTAATCCACGGTTCTGCCATTGCTTTCTCCAGGGCCAAAGCTCTGGAATACCGACATCAATACGACGGCGATAACAAGCCACAGAATTAAATTTTTTGCCATGTCACTCAAGGTGTAAGCCTCTCGATAACTAATTGTAATTAAAGGTAGGGTACTACAGTTCATTCACTGTAGCTATAGTGTTAACACGCTCTCAAGAGAGCAAAATGGTTAACCTTTGTAACCAGTGGCTACAACAAAGACTTCTCGAGAGCGAGCTCGCGATGAGTCTGGTTTTCTAATTTTTACGGCTTTAAACATGTCTCGGACTTCTTTCACATACTGATCGAAGCCTTCCCCCTGGAAAACCTTTACGACAAAGCTACCATTAGGCGCTAGAACTTGTCGACACATATCTAAAGCCAATTCAACTAAATACATAGCACGAGGTTGGTCAACAGAGTTATTTCCCGCAATATTAGGTGCCATGTCAGACATTACTACGTCTACCATTGAAGGTTGGATTCTTTCTAGCAAAGCTTCCAATACAGCATCATCGCGAAAGTCGCCTTGTAAAAAGCTGACACCCGCAATAGGGTCCATAGGAAGCAAATCACACGCAATGATCTGACCACTGTCTCCTACTATCTTAGCAGCATATTGAGACCACCCGCCCGGTGCCGCACCCAAATCGACGACTGTCATCCCAGGCTTTAACAATTTATCTTTCGTTTGAATCTCATCGATCTTGAAATAAGCACGTGAGCGATAGCCTTTTTTACGAGCCTCATTCGCGTATTTATCATCAAAGTGTTCTTTCAACCAACGACCAGAACTAGCCGAATGTTTTTGTTTACTCATTTTAATCCCAACAAGGCGCAAATTGGAGCTATTGTTTTAATAGGCGCTACCTATTACTCAATAAATTATAGTCTTCAGCAATAGATGGCGTTAAAATAGCTTTTTTCAACCCTTATTTTAAAGAAAATTGGCCGCGTAATGAACCTAAGCACCAAACAAAAGCAGCACCTTAAAGGCCTAGCTCACAGTTTAAAACCTGTCGTGCTAATGGGCGCAAATGGACTTACAGAAGCCGTGCTAGCAGAAATTGAAATCGCTCTTAACCATCACGAACTGATCAAAGTAAAAGTTGCTTCAGAAGATCGTGAAACAAAACAGCTAATCATCGACGCTATCGTACGTGAGACGGGCGCAGAAAAAGTTCAGACTATTGGTAAAGTGCTTGTGCTGTACCGCCAGTCTGAAGAGCGTAAAATCGAAATCCCTCGTAAGTAATTCTACTTACGTTGCTGAAGAAAAAAGGTCGCCATTGGCGACCTTTTTGCGTTTTATTGGAGTAACAAAATTACTCTCAACGACTTAGATGTATTCTACTCGATCGATTTCGAAGTCTTTCGCGCCACCCGGAGTTTGAATAGCAACCTCATCGCCTTCCATCTTACCGATCAAGCCACGAGCAATTGGTGAGCTTACTGAAATACGGCCAGCTTTAATGTCTGCTTCGTCATCACCAACAATTTGGTATGTTTTTTCTTCTTCGGTGTCGATGTCAATCAAGGTTACGGTTGAACCAAAAATAACTTTACCCGTGTTCTCCATCTTCGTTACATCAATTACTTGAGCAACTGACAGTTTGTATTCAATGTCACGGATTTGTGCTTCACAGATACCCTGCTCTTCTCGAGCGGCGTGATATTCTGCGTTCTCTTTTAAATCACCTAACTCACGAGCTTCAGCGATTGCCTCTGAAATTTGAGGACGTAGTTTAAGTAGACGATCGAGTTCTGCACGTAGCTTTTGCTCGCCACGTAGTGTCATTGGAACTTTTTCCATTTTATAACCTCAAGCCCAAATGGGTCTTTGGACAAAAAAAAGCCCACCCTGCCATAGGGCTGGGTAGTGCGCTTAAAGATGTATTTCATTTAGTGTAAACAAACTCCCGGACGAAATCATCTTAATTCGAAAGGCTGTAAGACTATGCATTTTCGGCATAATGATATAAGTCACTTTTAGAACGATTCTAGAGTGCATCACTGTCGCAATTTGTTGAAAAACAACACTGTTCATTACACCAAAAACATCAAAAAAGATAAAAACTAATCAATGTCAGACGAATGTTATAGCCACAAAATATCATTTAAAACAAAAGGTTAAATCAAAAACCAGAACAATCGAACAGTGTTCATCGATACGATTTATATCATTTTACTAACTCATACGGAAACTTTAGCAGTAAAACATGTCCAGCGAGTTGTTAGATCAAAGGCTTACAAGGGCGAATTATACCGCTTACTGGCCGATTATAGACCAACAACTTGTGAGAGATTACCTCTCCCCCATACAACAATGATTATGGACAGCTAACTAGGACAAATAAGATGAAAAAGACTCTAATTGCTCTTTCTGTATCTGCAGCAGCTATGGCAACTGGCGTAAACGCAGCTGAACTTTACAACCAAGACGGCACTTCTCTAGAAATGGGCGGCCGTGCTGAAGCACGTCTATCTATGAAAGATGGCGACGCTCAAGACAAATCTCGCATCCGTCTAAACTTCCTTGGTAAACAAGAGATCAATGACAACCTATACGGTGTTGGTTTCTGGGAAGGTGAATTTGAGACTGCTCAAAACGGTACTGTAGACGGCGACGACAAGAGCGATCTAGAAACTCGTCTTGCTTACGCTGGTCTTGGCGGTGCTTACGGTGAGTTCGCATACGGTAAAACTGAAGGTGCACTAGGCGTTATCACTGACTTCACAGATATCATGGCTTACCACGGTAACTCTGCAGCAGACAAACTAGCTGTAGCAGACCGTACAGACAACATGATGGCTTACAAAGGTCAATTCGAAAACCTAAGTGTTAAAGCAAGCTACCGCTTCGCTGACCGTGTAGAACAAAACGGTGAATACTCTGATAACAAACAAGACGGCTACTCTCTATCAGCTATCTACGCTGTAGCAGACACTGGTCTTGAGCTTGGTGCTGGTTACGCAGACCAATACGATGCAAACGAGTACATGCTAGCTGCATCTTACACTATGTCTGATCTTTACTTCGCTGGTATCTTCACAGATGGCGAAAAAATGACTGACACATTCAACAACACTGTTGATTACACTGGTTACGAACTAGCGGGTGCTTACACGCTAGGTCAAACAGTATTCACAACAACGTACAACAATGCAGAAACTGACAACGAAACTTCTGCAAACAACTTCGCTGTTGATGCTTCTTACTACTTCAAACCTAACTTCCGCGGTTACGTTTCTTACAACTTCAACCTAATTGACGCTGGCGATAAGTTCGGCTCAACTAGCGGTAAGACAGTTGCGAACAAGATCGATGCTGAAGACGAGCTAGCTCTAGGTCTACGTTACGACTTCTAATTCCGGTCTTTGACTAGAATATCGAATGCCCGCTTCAAGCGGGCATTTTTTATACTCCATTTTAAGCCGCGCGCCTTTCTCTCATGTCTCATTCCTGATGACATATAAAGCATTTCTTTAGTTACCTAGCATATTGAAAGGACTTGCGTATACTCAATCACATAACTCACCTTAGAAAGTATCATTATGCGTTTACGTTGGCCCTTGCTCATATTCTCTTCATTACTTTCTGCTTTTTCACAAGCGTACCCTCATCAAGAAGTGTTGCCGGAAGGCTCTCGCATCAGTTTAGTCGCGGAAAAACTCAGTGAGAATGCTGAACTTGACGGTGTTCATCCTACCGAACAACTGTTCCCACCAGCCAGTACATTAAAAATCGTCACAGCATTAGCGGCTAAGTTGGAGCTGGGTGATAACTTCCGCTTTCGAACCAAGCTAGAAGCGTCGAGCTCAGACGCAGTGATTTACTTTGTCGGCGATCCAACGCTCCAAACCAACGATTTAAAATCACTTCTTACCCTAGCCAAGAAAAATGGCTTAAAACGTATTGACGGTGACTTATGGCTCGATAACAGCGCATTCACTGGTTACAACCGTGCAGTGGGCTGGCCGTGGGATATCTTGGGAGTTTGCTACAGCGCTCCGGCATCGACCATCACACTCAATAACAACTGTGTGCAGGCTTCTATCTATACGCAAAAGGACGGTGGGACTCGAGTCTACGTACCTGAGCATCAACCTATTCGTGTAACAAGTACTGTCGAGACCGTTTCTAAAACGATTAAGAAAAGTCGTCATTGCGATTTAGGCTTAGTCGCAAACCCTGATAACAACTACAAGCTAACTGGATGCTTAGTTGAGAGGGAGAAACCATTACCACTTAAATTTGCCGTTCAAGATCCCGAACTTTATACCAGCCATAGATTGGCAGCTTTGCTTAAGCAGCTCAATATTGAGTTATCAGGAAAGATTAGGATCGGTTCGGCTCCGGAAAAACAGCGCAAGCTAATCGCCATGCATCAATCAGAGGCACTACCAGACATTCTGGAAGAAATGCTTAAAAACTCTGATAACTTGATTGCAGACACATTAACCAAAACACTTGGCGCTAAGTTTTTTGTTCAGTCAGGTAGCTTTGCCAACGGTACAGAGGCGATCAAGCAGATCATTTTCGCCAATACTGGTATTGATATTCGTAATGCGCGCCTAGAAGACGGCTCAGGACTTTCACGAAACAATCGTATTTCCGCCACCAAAATGGCGGAAATTCTTCGTTATATTTGGAAGCACGAAGACGAGCTTAAACTGATCGCCATCATGCCGAAGTCAGGTGAGTCAGGCACATTAAAGTACCGACAAAGTATGCGAAAGTTGCCAATTAAAGGACAATTGATCGCCAAAAGCGGCTCCCTCTACGGAACTTACAACATGGCCGGATATGGCTTGGATAAAAATGGTCAACCTAATACCGTTTTTGTTCAGTTTGTTTCAGACTACTTCCCAGAAAAAAGGGACGATAACAAACCTGTCATCGCCCCTATTACACATTTTGAGCAGCTTTTTTATAGTGATATTGTGAACTTTAGTCAGGCGATACCCAAGAAATAGTTCACCACATTAAAGTATATCCACATCCCTGAAATATCGACGATAGATGCAAGCACTGGACTCACCAATACCGCTGGGTCCATCTTGCAAGCTCGTGCAATAATTGGTAGCAGCCCACCTAATGTTGTAGAAATCGTTACTTGGATGAATAACGCAACCGCTATTGCCAATGCGATATCGGTAAGTTCAAAGCCCCCTGTTGATTGACCGGCACTAAATAACATAATGCGTCCAATCATCACGATAGCGATCGCTAACGCAATAAATAGAGCAACGCGGCTCTCTTTCCACAAAACTTCTAGCCATTGGCGTTTCTTTAGCTCCCCAGTTGCAAGAGCACGAATCACCAAAGTTGCAGCTTGTGTTCCTGTATTACCACCAGCCGCAGCGATCACAGGCATGTACACCGCAAGCAAAACGAGCTGGCTAAGAGTGTCCTCATACTGAGCAATGATCAAACCCGACACAATCCCTAAAAGTGCCAGTGCAATGATCCACCCAATACGCTGCTTCACGTGCCCCAAAACACTAGTCGATAAATAACCATCAGGTGTATCAACTTCAGACATATGCAAACCCAATTGGTGAGCATAATGACGTGCGCGTTTGTCATGGCCTGCTTGCTCAAGTTGAGCAATAAGACTATTCACATAACCGACAGAGCAATGCTGCAAAATACCTACCGCCTCATCAATCGGCATGATCGTAAGCAAATGGACTTGTTGCTCTTGCTCATACTGCAAAAATGCATTGCGAGCTGCACCAATTTCTACTTCAGAAAAGTTTGGTGTTGTTTCAATAAAAGTGTTGTTCATTACCGTCATGGCGAATCTCCCGATTGGCATTGGTAACGACCATCGACAAGGCACGCAAAGTCAATCTTGCATGCTTAAAGTCACACAACAATTAAGATGCACAGAGAAAACCAATGCGGATGCACTGTCTATTCAGAATGTATGAAGGAAATAACGAGAAGAAAATTAGAAAAGATGCCTCACCACTTAGGTAAGGCGGAGATCGCCAATACCGAAGCGGGTTATTTCGCTCCCTTGCTCTTACTCACCCAACGACTGGGAGGATGGTCGGTATTGTTCATGTAAATCTCCGATAACGCTGCCATTATTGGCAGCGAGAGTATAGTAGCAAAGTTAAACATGTTTGGAAGGTTTACTTTGTCTTTTTCGCTAAATTTTTATACAAAAAAAGCGCCCATCAGGCGCTTTCATTTGCAGCGATTATTGATTACTGAATAGTAATACGTGCAAATTTACGTTTGCCTACTTGGAACACGTAAGTACCCGCTTCTGGAGCAAATTTGCTGTCCGCAATTTTTTCACCATCCATCTTCACAGCGCCCTGCTTAACCATACGCATCGCATCTGACGATGATGGGCATAAGCCCGCTTCTTTCAACAGATTGCTCACAGGGCGACCTGCATCAAAATCAAATTCTGGCATTTCATCAGGAATTTGATTCTTCGCAAAACGGTTTACGAATTCTTGCTCTGCCGCATCTGCATCAGCTTCACTGTGGAAACGAGCAATAATTTCTTTTGCTAGCAATACTTTGATGTCACGAGGGTTTTTGCCTGCTTCTACATCAGCTTTGAATTGAGCAATCTCTTCCAGAGGACGGAAAGATAGCAGCTCGTAGTAGCTCCACATTAGGTCATCCGAAATAGACATGATTTTACCAAACATTTCGCTTGGCGCTTCGCTGATACCGATGTAGTTGTTTGCTGACTTAGACATCTTCTTCTCGCCATCAAGGCCCACTAGAAGAGGCATCATCAGTACAACCTGTGGTTTTTGACCGTGAGACTTTTGCAGTTCACGCCCCATTAGCAGGTTGAACTTCTGGTCAGTACCACCAAGCTCAACGTCAGTTTCCATTGCTACTGAGTCCCAACCTTGTAGAAGTGGGTACATGAACTCATGAATAGCAATTGGCTGACCACCCGCGTAACGCTTTTTAAAGTCATCACGTTCTAGCATACGAGCAACGGTTTGGTTTGCAGCAAGACGAATCATACCTTCTGCACCAAGCTCAGATAACCACTCAGAGTTGAACTGAATCTTAGTTTTTGCAGGGTCTAAAATTTTGAATACCTGCTCTTTGTAAGTTTCTGCATTACGCAATACGTCTTCGCGGCTTAGCGGTGGACGTGTTGTGTTTTTACCTGTTGGGTCACCAACCATTGCAGTGAAGTCACCAATTAGGAACGTCACCTCATGACCTAGCTCTTGGAACAAGCGAAGCTTATTGAAAATAACCGTATGACCTAGGTGAATATCTGGAGCCGTAGGATCCGCACCCAATTTAATACGTAGAGGACGGTCTTCTTTTAGTTTTGCGATAAGCTCTTCTTCTGGAATCAGCTCTTCAACACCGCGCTTAATCTCGGCTAGTGCAGCTTCAATGCTCGCCATTCTTGTTCACTCCCACAGATTTGGCAAAAATATAATAGCTGAACATATTACTTGAATAGCGATGCATTTTGAAACACGTTAGACTAGGTAGTTGTCAATTTTTCCGTTTAATTTAGCAATCAAGTACCTCATGCATTCGATTTTTGTCCGACTTCCACTCTTGCACAAAGTATTGATCGGTTTTTTTAGTGCGCTGATTATCCTCGCGCTCTTCTTTTTACCTGATCCGCAAGACCTAGACCCGCAGCAGAGCCGATTAAAAGTTGGTCAACATTATCCTGTGCCAGTTTCCCTAGAACTCAGTGCACTAAACAGTTCGTCTCCAGCGTCCTCCGCTGTACTGCGTTGGGAAACATACAAAGTGAAAAATGGTGAGAGTGCCGCCATCTTGTTTAGTCGCGTGGGGCTTTCTGCCCGCCTATTGCATGAGCTTGTCTCATCAGACAAAGAAGTGGAAAAGCAATTAACCCGGCTTCGACCTGGCGATCGATTGCAATTCGGTTTTGATGAAAACAACGACTTAGTACAGTTAAGAAGAACATTAAGCGCATTCGAAACTTTTCGTATCACGTTAAAAGACGGCAAATACGTCTCAGAAGTCGATAAAAAAGAAGTCGACTTCCAGTACAACTACGCTGAAGCCACCATCAAATCAAACTTTTGGAATGCGGGAATCTCTTCGGGATTAAATGGCAACCAAATCATGGAACTGGCCGGCATATTTGGCTGGGATATCGACTTTGCTTTAGATATTCGTAAGAACGACAGCTTCCGAGTGCTTTACCAAGAGGAAGTGGTAGAAGGTGAAGTGATTGGACGCGGAAAAATCATTGCTGCGATATTTAAAAACCAAGGCGATACTTTCACCGCAATACTGGATCAGAAAAGTGGCAAGTATTATGACGAAAATGGACGAGCAATGAAAAAGGCGTTCTTGCGCGCACCGTTGGATTTCCGTCGAGTTTCGTCTAACTTCAACCCACGCCGCTTACACCCTGTAACGGGACGCGTTCGTCCTCACAGAGGCACAGATTATGCGGCACCTGTGGGCACCCCGATTTGGGCGGCTGGTGATGGTGTCGTTCAAAAATCGTCTTACAACAAATTTAATGGTAACTACGTTTTCATTAAACATAGCAATACTTACATTACCAAGTACCTGCACTTAACCAAACGTACGGTACGAGCTGGTCAACGCGTTAAACAAGGCCAAACCATTGGTACGCTTGGCGGAACAGGTCGTGTAACAGGCCCTCACCTGCACTATGAGTTCCTTGTGAATGGTGTCCATAAAAACCCGCGCACGGTGAATTTGCCACAATCTAAATCCCTAACAGGAAAAGCGAGACAAACTTTCATGGCAAACGCGAAAATTAGCATGGACAAACTTGAGCGCTACAGCAAACTGCTAGCAATGAAGTAAGCTAGGTATTGAAAAGGGCAGCTCAGCTGCCCTTTTTGTTTCTTTAATATCATCACGATGAAGCTTACTTTTCGGAGTGATGCTCTCTCCCGAGCATAAGCAAACACGGTGTCAGAACTAACGTTAGCAAAGTCGCAAACGCCAAACCACCCGCGACAGCAGTCGCAAGCTGAGACCACCATTGAGTGCTTGGTGCGCCAAACTCCACTTTCTGGTTAACTAAGTCGATGTTCATTTCTAACACCATTGGCAATAAGCCTAATATGGTGGTCACCGTCGTGAGTAAAACGGGTCTTAAACGCTGCACACCTGTGCGCAAAATAGCCTCAGATTTCTCTAAGCCACGTTTACGCATCTGATTATAAGTATCGATTAATACGATGTTGTTATTCACAACAATACCTGCAAGCGCAATCACCCCTATTCCCGACATGATGATGCCAAATGGCTTTTGGAAAATAAGCAATCCAGCAAAGACCCCAACGGTAGAAAACAACACAGCACTGAGGATTAAGAAAGCTTGATAAAAGCTATTAAACTGCGTAATTAAAATCAGAGCCATCACACCAAGCGCGACAATAAAAGCATTTTGCAAGAATGCTGATGAGTTTTCCTGCTCTTCATTTTGACCCCGAATCTTATATTCAATGCCTTCCGGTAAGTCGAGCTGTTCCATTCCAGCGGCAATCTTCGGTAGCTCAAGAGCCAAATTGTAACCTTCCACCATATCCGCTTTAATATTGATAACTCGATGACCGTCGACCCGACGAATGGTGTCTTGCTTATGATCTGGTTTGATTTGAGCAAAATTCGTAATCGGTACCAGACCAGCTGCCGTTTTCACTCTCAGTTGGTCAAATCGACCAATATCGCGCTTATCTTGTGGATAGCGTACCAAAATATCGACTTCTTCATCCGCATCATCGGGTAAATAATCGCCTATTTTCAAACCGTTTGTAACAAACTGAACAGTATTCCCGACTAAGGTCGCATCCGCTGCAAAGCGAGAGGCGTCATCTCGCTGGATATCAATTTGCCAATCAATCCCTTCCTTATTAGTGGTATCACTCAAATTGGTCAGTGCAGGATTACCATCAGCCCAGTGTCGGACTTGTTTGGCCGCTTCATCTAACGCACTAACACTCAAGTTTCGTGATGACACTTCAATCACGAGATCATGCTCGACAGGCGGTCCTGCGTCCGGGAATTTATACTCAAGTTCAACACCATAAAAGCGATCTGTCGTCTCTTTTAGTTCCTCAATAATGGTTTTCACTTTTCGTCGATACTGCCAATCCACAGGAGTTATTTGAATCTGGCCGATTTCATCCCCATTATCACTTGAGCCTGTACGCGTGTAGACACTTTCAAACTCGTCATGACCGAGCATCACCTTCTCGATTTCGCGCATAACCACATCTTTTTCGTGAATAGACAGGTCACCATAAGAACGAACTTTAACGGTAAAAAAGGCGGGGTCCACTTCAGGGAAAAACTCTGCACCCAAGCCAGCTTTGTTGTAAGTGAAGCCGACACCTGCCGCTAGCAGTATCGCGCTGAGTAAGACTTTCCATGGATGACGAATCGCTACCGACAGAGTCTGGTAATAAAGCTTGGTAATGCCTGTCGCTTTTTCAAAGTTGCCGTTATGCAGCTCAACCATTTCTCGCTGAGCTTTTTGATTGACTACTTGAGGCTTGCCAATGATCCCACCGATGACAGGAACGAACAGTAAAGCCATCATCAGCGAAGCGGCCAAAGTAGCAATTAAAGTAAGTGGTAAGTACTTCATGAACTCACCAGTAATGTCTGGCCAGAAAAGTAACGGAGCAAACGCAGCCAATGTGGTTGCAGTGGATGCGGTAATTGGCCATGCCATCCGCTTTGCTGCATCTCGATAGGCTTCTTTACGTGGCGTTCCTTCTTGCATGCGCCGATCTGCAAACTCTGTAACCACAATGGCACCATCCACCAACATGCCTACCGCCATAATTAAAGCAAACAGAACGACGATATTGACCGTCAGCCCAAATACCGATAACACCAACAACCCAGTCAAGAACGATCCAGGAATAGAGATACCTACAAGTAATGCAGTCCTAACCCCCAATATGGCAATAATGACGATCACAACGAGAATGATTGCGGACAGAATGTTGTTTTGTAGATCACTGAGCATCAATTTGACATCGTCGGATTGATCCCAAGTATATTTGACTTGCAAATTGTCGGGCCACTCGGCTCGCTGTTGTCCTTGAGCCAGTACTTCTTTTACCAGCTCGACCGTTTCAATGATGTTTTCACCTGCCCGTTTTTTCACATCCAAAACGATGGCAGATTCGCCATCTAAACGAGCAAAACTTTCAGGGTCGCGAAATGCACGTCGTACTGTCGCCACATCGCCAAAGGTGATCACCTCTTTGCCATTCACTTTGATTGGCAGTTCAAGCACATCTTTCAGTGAATCAAACACCGATGGGACTTTTACCGAAAAGCGTCCATATCCAGTATCGACAAATCCCGCTGCAACCACTCGGTTATTCAAGGCGATTAAATTATAAATATCCGCTTGATCGAGACCGTAGCTTTCCATCAATAGCGGATCGACAACTATTTCCACGATGTCTTCGCGATCCCCTGCGATTTCAACCTCAAGAACCTGACGGAAACTCTCCAAACGATCTCGTAGCGTTCTGGCAATCTGTACAATGGTCCGCTCTGGTACGGTGCCATATAGAACAACAGTCAAAACAGGCTCTTCAGATGCAAACGTGACTTCATTTACCGTTGGCTCATCACTGTCCTCTGGTAATTTTGGCTTCGCAAGGTCAACGGCGTCTCGGACATCTGCCATCGCTTTATCAAGATCCACTCCAACACTAAATTCCAGCGTCACCGAAGCATGACCTTCTGATGCCACAGAGGTCATCTCTTTTACGCCTTCAATAGAGCGCAACTCTTGCTCTATTGGGCGAACTAATAAACGCTCGGCATCGACGGGAGAAATGCCTTGATGCCCAACAGAAACGTAGATTATAGGAATGGTAATATCAGGGCTCGATTCCTTGGGGATTGTGACGTACGTAATGACACCGGCAATTAAGATCATCACCAGTAATGTCAGCATGGTGCGAGCGCGGGATAACGCAGCATCAATCAGAGTGTACATAAGTGCTCCTTACTGCTCACTAGTCGCTTCAACAACTACGTCATCAACTTTATTGGCCAGCACCTGATCGCCATCGCGTACAAACCCTTGCCCCAGCACGATAATATCGGCTCGCTCTCCTAACCCAGAGAGCCAAACGCCATCATCCTCGGCCTTAACGAGCTGAATCGGAACAAATTCAACATGCTCATTACGCAGTGTTTTAACACCTAAATTACCTTCTTCATCGAGTGCTAGCATTGCAGCCGTAATCTTTACCGCCAACACTTCACTCAACGGCAGCTGTACTTCAGCGCTCATACCGGCCGGAATTCTTGCGTCTTGGTTATCAATTTCGATTTCAATTGGAAAGGTGTTAGTAGAAGCAGAAGAAACACGCCCAATGTAGCGTACCCGACCTTGATAATGCTGTTGGTTAATGGTTCTTACATCGGCTTGTAGGCCTTCCTTAAGGTATTGTATATGCCGCTCACTGACATCGGCTTCAATCACCAAAGTGTCCAAATCAATGACCGTCGCAATAGGATCGCCAATCCCTACAAAGTCGCCTAACTCAACAAAGTGGTGATCAACAATGCCATCGAATGGTGCTTTCACCTCGGTATTTCTTAATGCCGTTTGCACGTTGCTCAAATTCGCTCGAGCATCCACCAATGCCGCTTGTGCTGTCGCAAACGCAACTTCGCCCTGTAGTCCGCGACTTTTTAGCGATTTAGCTGCATTAAACTCTTTCTCTTTAACCAACAGCATCGCCTGAGCCCGCTTGAGCTGAATACCAAGATCACGCTTGTCGATGCTTGCGATTACTTGCCCCTGCTTGACTGTTTGACCTTTTTCTATACTGAGGCTGACTATTTTACCCGCGACTTCAGCGCCAAGGCGCGCTTGACGATTGGGGGCAGTCCGTCCATACAGTTCGATGGTTTTACTTGTGGGTTCAGCAATAAAGGTGTCGAACATCACCTTTGCAAGTGGCGTGGTGTTCGTTGAAGAGGATGAAGAATTGAGATTATCATCTTGTGCTTTCAGTTGACCTATTGCCAGCCATGCAACAAGAAGCAATATGAGGATAAGAGATACTAGCCACGGGCGCTCGACAATGCGACGTCCGAAAGACGATCCAGACATATAAAGTCCTTTTTATTATTTCTCTGCATATTCTGCGAGAGCGACTTTACGTGACATCCTTCTACGTAAAGTTCAGGCAGCCACTGGCTGCCTGATTGGTGTTAATTACACACTAAACGATGCACCACAACCACATGTTGTCGTTGCATTTGGGTTGTTTACAAAGAAGCGCGCTCCTTCTAACCCTTCTGTGTAGTCAACAATGCCGCCAACGAGATATTGCAGACTCATAGGGTCTACAACCAGTGTTACACCACTGTTTACGATTGTCGTATCGCCTTCGTTTACATTTTCATCAAAAGTAAAGCCGTATTGGAAGCCGCTACAGCCGCCACCAGTAATGTATACGCGCAGTTTCAATGCTGGGTTTTCTTCTTCAGCAATCAATGCTTTAACGCGAGATGCTGCTGCGTCAGAAAAAGATAATGGTACGTTTACTTCGCTCACGAAGACCTCTCTCACTCGTGTAATGCGTCAAGCCTGAAGCAAGACGTCAAATTTGTGCTAATTGAGACGATTATCCAATACCTGACAAACTCGTTCAAGTATTCACCGCCGATTCTTTATAACAGATGCGGATATATAAGATTACACTGCGAAACAACACATAAATTAAGCAAAACGTTTCTAACTTGATTATAGCTAGGTACAATGCGCTCCACTTGGTCCGAGCAATCAAAAGAGGATAACCCCATGACCAAATCATCAGAGCTGTATCAAAAAGCTCAGCAAACCATCCCTGGCGGTGTCAATTCACCAGTTCGTGCATTCAACGGCGTTGGCGGCTCTCCGCTATTTATCGAACGAGCAGACGGTCCACTGATTTTTGATGCCGATGGTAAAGCGTACATTGATTACGTTGGCTCTTGGGGTCCAATGATTCTTGGCCACAACCACGCGGTTATCCGCGAAGCCGTCATTGACGCAGCGCAACGCGGCCTTAGCTTCGGCGCACCAACTGAACTTGAAATCGCGATGGCAGAGTTAGTTTCTGAACTTGTTCCATCAATGGAGCAAATCCGCATGGTAAGTTCTGGTACCGAAGCGACTATGAGCGCGATTCGCCTTGCACGTGGCTTCACTGGTCGCGACAAGATCATGAAGTTTGAAGGTTGTTACCATGGTCACGCAGACAGCTTGCTAGTCAAAGCGGGCTCTGGTGCACTGACCCTTGGTCAACCTAGCTCTCCTGGCGTTCCTGCAGATTTTGCTAAGCACACGCTAACAGCAACATTCAACGACCTAGATTCTGTACGCGAGCTATTCGCTGCTAACAAAGGCGAAATCGCTTGTATCATCGTTGAGCCAGTTGCAGGCAACATGAACTGTATTCCACCAGTGGAAGGCTTCCACGAAGGTCTACGTGAAATCTGTGATCAAGAAGGCGCGCTACTAATTTTTGATGAAGTTATGACAGGCTTCCGTGTGGCACTTGGTGGCGCACAAGCGCACTACAACATCAAGCCAGACCTAACGACACTGGGTAAAGTGATCGGTGGTGGTATGCCAGTGGGTGCTTTCGGTGGTCGTAAAGAAGTAATGCAATACGTTGCGCCAACGGGTCCGGTTTACCAAGCGGGTACGCTTTCTGGCAACCCTGTCGCAATGGCTGCAGGCTATGCATGTTTGAACCTTCTTAAAGAAGAAGGCAACGAAAAACGCCTAGCTTCAAAAACCAAACAACTAGCAGATGGCTTTAAGTCTCTAGCAGAGAAACACGGTATTCCTCTGGTTGTGAACCAAGTGGGCGGCATGTTCGGCTTCTTCTTCACTGACCAAGAAAAAGTGACTTGCTACGAAGACGTAACGAAGTGCGATGTGGAACGCTTCAAGCGCTTCTTCCACTTAATGCTCAAACACGGTGTCTACCTAGCGCCTTCAGCGTTCGAAGCGAGCTTTACTTCCCTTGCTCACGGTTCAAAAGAAATCGATGCCACGCTAGAAGCGGCTGACCGCTGTTTTGCAACTCTTGCAGAAGAAGCAAAATAATCGCTTAAAAGCTGCGATAACTAATTTAAAAAAGGACCATCACGGTCCTTTTTTATTGCCAATTCAATATAACCAATACTGCTAAAACACCAATAACAATGCCAAACCACGGTATTCGTTTGGCTTTTTTCTCGGTTTGACACTTTTTATCACCGTTGCAACAACCCATAGTTCATCTCTTGATTGATAACCGACTGATTTGTGGTCATTATAACAAGGTATATTGCTCTGCTCTAATTCGGCATTGTCATAAGCTTGAAAGAGTTAAGAGTGCAAAGTAATAAAGGTTCAACGCCATCTTTGAAGGCGCAAACCGTAAACGTCACCTGTAAGTTGGACTAATCTCATGCCAAATAATGTAAAAATAACGTCGAGTCACCGAGTGCTAATGGTCGCTTTACTCGCCGCTGCTTTTGCTTGCTACTTATTGGTTGAGCCATACATCAATTCCATTGTGATGGCTTTTATCATTTCTTTGCTCATGTTTCCGGTACACGAATGGTTTGAGCGAAAAATCCCCAAGCACCCCAATATGGCCGCACTGCTGTCATGTGTCGTCTTGACGTTTATTATCGTTATCCCACTGCTATTTGTGTTTGCAGCCATTGTTCAACAAGGCTCTGTTTTTTCACAAAATACGTACAACTGGGTCACTAATGGTGGAATCCAAGATATATTCCAACATCCTTTTGTTATCAAAGGCTTAGCCATAGTTAATGAGTACTTACCTTTCGATAAAATCGAGCCAAAAGCCATTGCGGAAAAAATTGGTCAATTTGCTACATCGTTTGGCTCTAACTTAGTTGCTATCAGCGCCAAAATTTTAGGAGACGCCACCAACTTCCTAATGAACTTCTTCCTGATGCTGTTTGTGCTGTTTTTTCTGCTTCGTGACCACGACAAAATTATCTCTGCGATTCGTCATATTCTGCCACTCTCACGTAGCCAGGAAGACCGCATATTGACAGAGATAGAGCAAGTTTCTAAATCAGCCGTGATGGGCTCATTCCTAACGGCTATTGCTCAGGGTCTGGCTGGCGGTATCGGTATGTGGCTCGCTGGCTTCCCGGGGTTATTTTGGGGAACGATGATGGGCTTTGCATCATTCATTCCAGTGGTCGGAACCGCACTAATCTGGATTCCTGCAGCAGCGTACTTGTTCTTAACAGGCGATATGACTTGGGCTATCTTCTTGACGGTGTGGAGTGTGGTCGTCGTTGGTTCTATTGATAACCTGTTGCGTCCGCTGCTAATGCAAGGCAGCGCAGGCATGAACACCTTAATGATTTTCTTCTCGTTACTGGGTGGTCTGCACCTGTTTGGATTGATCGGCCTGATTTACGGTCCACTGATTTTTGCCGTGACAATGGTACTGTTTAATATCTACGAAGAAGAATTCAAAGACTTCCTCAACCAACAAGACAACAGCTAGTCACAGCTTAATCACTTCAAGCTTGGGGCAGATTGTGCGAAAATCTGCCCCAATTATTTCTGATGAACCCAATTTATGTCTGCTTATATCGCTCCTAGCCAAATAGCTCAGCGTCAGCTCGAGTACTTCAACGGAAAACATGTTTTAGTTGCAGGTGAAGTCGAAGATCTCTTTCCACTTGAACTGACCAAACACTGTGAATCTGTGGAAGTCTTCACTTCAAACTACAGCTTCTACCGTCAAATTCGCACTCATAACAAGGTTAAAAGCCATTTTGGTTCTGAGTTTAATACTGAGACACAAGCAGACATGGTGCTTTTGTACTGGCCTAAAGCCAAAGCCGAAGCCGAATACCTTCTGGCGATGTTGATGGCGAAACTAGGCGTGAACACTGAAATTGTAGTGGTTGGCGAAAACCGCTCAGGTGTTAAAAGCATCGAGAAGATGTTCAAAGAGTATGGCAGGGTCAATAAATACGATTCCGCTCGTCGCTGTTCATTTTACTGGGGCACTTGCCTCAATGAACCAAAGCCGTTCAATCAAGCAGACTGGTTTAAAACCTATACGGTCACACTTGGTGAGCAATCACTGACTGTTAAGAGCTTGCCTGGAGTATTCAGTCATGGCGAATTCGATTTAGGTAGCCGCCTATTACTCGAAACCTTACCTACTCTATCAGGTAAAGTCCTCGACTTTGGATGTGGTGCAGGGGTGTTAGGTGCTTTCATGGCAAAAGCCAATCCGGAAATTGCGATTGAGATGTGTGACATTAACGCGTATGCCATCACATCGAGTCAAGCCACACTAAAAGCCAATGGATTAACCGGCCATGTATTCGCCTCTGATATTTACTCAGACACTGCCGACGATTATCGTTTTATCATCAGTAACCCACCTTTCCACAGTGGTTTGGATACGAACTACAACGCAGCAGAAACACTATTGGGTCAGGCTCCAAAGTATCTCGATAACCATGGTGAAATGATCATTGTCGCGAATAGCTTCTTAAAATATCCACCAATTATTGAGCGAGCGTTTAATAATTGCGAGACGCTAAATAAGACCAATAAGTTTTCTATCTACTACGCGAAAAAGTCATAATCTTCCCTCGCGCAGGTACAAACCTGCGCGATTTTTTCTCAAAAACTCAACACTCATAAGAAAAACTGCGTCACCCTGCACGCTTTACAACTAACTTTCTTGTCAAAGAAAAAAAACTCGTTAATTTTGTTAATTCTATCTAGTTGAACATCTTATCCGTTTTTAACGAGAACCTCGGCAGCGAAGTACATTTTAGAACTGCCCTTTATGAGTTGTAATCTTATCCATGTTTAAATTCTACAAAAAACAGAAATTTAAGCGCCTTCAGAGTACACTGATGACCGCATTTCTGGTGCTCAGTATCACACCTCTTACTATTACTGCGATCTTTTTCCTACAGTCCCACAGTAAAGATCTGCAAGAACAAAGCACCTCACACTTGTTGTCTGTTCGAGATACAAAACAACAGCAAATTATCGACTACTTTGAGGCGCGGGAAACCGAAGTCATGGGCTTTGTGCGCTCTGAACTGGCTTACGCCAGTGGTGGTCGATTCTACGGTCTCGTCAATGCTTTTAGTCGTTTAGGTAATGACATTGAAGAATCTCGTAAAAATGCCCAACAGCGCTACATTGAAGGCAGCGGAGATCAAATCAAAACGTCAACGTTACCCGAGTCTTCCAACTATGTCGGAAGTGAACGTTACCGACTCTTACATAAACGTTACCACTGGGCCTACTTGGAGCTCCTCAAGCGCTCTGATTTTAATGATATTTTGCTGGTCGATATCAACGGTAATGTCACCTACTCGATCAACAAAGACGATAACTACGGAACAAACTTATTATCAGGCCCCTACAAAGACTCAGCACTTGGCAAAACCTTCAAGCGTCTAGCTGATGACGTCACTGAACGCCGTAAGGTGAATGAAGACTACACCCCTGTGATTGTGTCTGATTTCGAACTGGAAGGTGGTAAACAAGTCGCTTGGTTAGGTGCTCCAATTGTTCAGCAAGGCTACCTACACAGCTATGCTATGTTCCGCTTACCAAATAATGGCATCACGAAGTTAGCCGCAGACGCCAACCGAGAGTCATCCATTAACACCTTACTGGTTGGAAATGATCACCAACCTCGCACAATTAACACCAAGCAAGATGACATTAAGAACAGCTTAGAAGTGATCGATAAAGCACTCTCTGGTGCATTTGGCGTCGGCACTTACACGAACGGTTTAGGTGAAGAGATCATCGCTGCTTATGCACCGATTGAAACGCGTGGTGTTATTTGGGCACTCGTCGTGCAATTACCAGAAAACGAAGCTTTCGCTCGTATTCATCAACTAGAAAAACTGTTTGTTATCGCCATGCTGATCGCCATCATTCTAGTGGTAATCGCTTCCCATTATTTATCAAACTTTATTACTTCTCCGTTGCTGAAGTTAACTTGGGCTGCCGAAAAAGTGTCTGCCGGAGATCTTGATGACACCACCTTTAATACGGTTCGCAAAGATGAAATTGGCCGTCTTGCGCTGAGTTTTGAACGAATGCAGCGCTCTATTCGAGAGAAAATTCAAACCATTAAGAAGCAAAATGAAGAGCTCGAGAGCAACATCCAGATCATTCAAAAACAAAATGATGAACTGCAATTGGCCGATAAACTTAAAGATGAGTTCTTAGCCACCACTTCTCATGAACTCCGCACACCATTGCACGGCATGGTCGGAATCGCTGAGACCTTAGCGTCCGGCGCTAACGGTGCTATCCCTGCTAGCCAAAAATATCAGCTTGATATCATCATTAAAAGTGGGCAACGTCTCGCAAACCTTGTTGATGACTTATTGGATTATCATAAAATGCGTTACGGAAGCATGGATATCCAGAAGTCAGCGGTGAGTTTAGCCAGTGCAACGCGACTGGTACTAGAGCTTTCCAGTCATTTACTTGGAAATAAAACCATCCGTATCATCAACCAAGTACCAGCGGACTTGAAAGCGGTGTCTGCCGATCCTCAACGCCTTGAACAAGTGTTATATAACCTGATCGGTAATGCGATTAAGTACACCTCAGAAGGTAAAATCGTTATCTCCGCCAATGTGGTTGATGATCATGTTCGTGTGCAAGTTGTGGATACTGGGCAAGGTATTCCCGCAGAACATCTTGAACATATTTTCGAACCACTTATCCAAGCAGGACAAGACGCAAGTCGCTATCGTCAAGGTGCAGGGCTCGGGCTTTCGATTAGCCGTCAATTGATTGAGTTGATGGGTGGCTCGTTATACGTCAGCAGCCAGCCTATGGTCGGCACCACCTTCAGTTTCACGTTACCACTTGCCAGTGAAGAAGAGATCCAAACAACTCAAACCCTTGCAGCGCACGGACACTTCCAGATTCCTGAAATCGATGTAGAGAACAATGAAGACTTATCACTGCCAGAGAATCCAGACGGCCCGTTATTGTATGTCGCTGACGATGAGCCAGTAAACCTGCGTGTGCTTGAGAGCTTCTTACGTTTAGAGGGCTATCGCGTACGTACCGTCTCTGATGGACCAGAAACATTAGCACTCGTTGAGCAGGAAAAACCGGAACTCCTATTATTGGATATCATGATGCCAGGCATGAGCGGCTATCAAGTCTGCAGTGAATTACGTGAAACTTATGACCATGCCGAGCTACCTATCATTATGCTCACCGCGCTTAGTCAAACAGAAGATCGTGTGCGAGGCTTTGAAGCAGGAGCCAACGACTATTTATCTAAGCCATTCAATAAACAAGAGCTAGCTGCGCGCATCCAAGCGCACTTAACGGCAAGCCAAGCTGAAATGCGCCATATGGAGAATAAGATACTTGAATCTGAACTTCGCCAACGAGCGGCTGTAGAGGCAAGCTTATTAGAAACTCAAGGGCGATTGTTGGAACAACTGGAATCGGCTCCTGAAGCGATTATCTGTTTGCGTGAAGATAAACGTATCCGGTTTGCTAATGAAGCTGCTTGCAAGCTATTCAAGCGTAACTTAGAACAATTAAAACGTTCATCTGCCGATGAGTTGATTGCACCTAAGTATCTGACCGTCAAACAACCTCATTACTGTGGCAAGATTGATATCTATATTGAAGATATTCGTCAAAACATCGAAGCAGACATTCTTAAACTACCTGAAGGCTCAGGCTTAGATGTCATGTATATCTTTAATGTTGGCGGAGGAGCCAATGCCGCTCGCATACACAACCTAGAAACCGCAGTAGAGGTGCTTTCAAGTTATGCTTTTGATGGCGATAAAGACCAGCTGCAGAAGCTGAAAGAACTCGGTGGAGAGTTTACACGGCTTGCAGACAAAGCGCTTGGTAACAAAAAAGACAAACAAGAGCTAATGCGAGAAATTCTGGTCGACGCAATGACACACGCCTTAGAGTATTGGGAGTCAGTCACTGGCGAAAGTAAATTCGCATTTGCCGAACAAAGTGGCTTATGGCGCGTTTATCTTGACCGTAGCACTCTGCAAACACGCACTTTGGATAAATACATGCGTATAGAAACTCTGCCGAAAACGCCACGTTGGAGAACGGTATTGAGCTCGATAGAATTCATCCTTGAACACTGTAAAGAACAGAGTCCTGAGCGTGCGTACATCGAAGCTCAACGAGATAAACTACAGCGACTGTTGACCAGCTAATACCTATCAAAAAACTAGCCCAGCGCATACGCTGGGCTTTTTATTATCCAAGCCTTCTCTTTCTCTAAAGACGAACAATACAGCGACTCTCTACCGTTACCACATTAAAATGCCGAATAAGCCTCTGGACAAAGTTGTCCATGGTAGGCATTCCAAACATACGCTTCTAGCGATATAACCCACCCAAACTAGGTTGAGTCGAGCGAATAAAACACTTCATTTTCACAATAAAAAAAGAGCAATAAATGAGAGAAAACTGTCGATAAAAGAGACTATTTTTCAGATAACAAACGGTTTTTAACCAACAATTGACAGAGATTGCGAACTCAATCACAACAGAACGGCAGATTAATTTTTAGCTAATTAATTAACACATTTTCTGCATGTGAGCGAGATCTCCGAACCAGGAAGAGAATCAGAAGGCTTTTATTTAAAATAGATTATAGGTTAGCAATCACTAACACTTACAATTAACAAGGATATAAACTGCGACGCATATCAACGTTTATTTTTTGGTCTATCTCTAGTCAAAATTAGCCAAAATAACGTTTATAACGGAGAGTGACGATATTTTAACGTTTTTAACGAGAATCGAGTTTGATTATTTTCTGGATAAGGTGTTTTCTTACTCCTGCCTAAGGCCTACAGGCCACTCTTGGCGAAACTCAATGTTGTAATGAGTAATGCATAAACAAGAGGTAGGTCTTGGAGAGTGTTTATCAATTGATGACATTCAATTCCATTTAGTGAAATGAAAGCAAATAGTAAGGAACAGCTATGCTTGCCAATATTAAAAAAACAGCACTAGCAACAGCAATTATTGCAACGGCTACTACAGGTTTTGCATCGGTAGCTACTGCGGCTGAACGCAGTGAACTGACTATCCACCCTAAAGAGTTTACAACTTTCGTTCGTAACTTTAACCCTTTCTTGGGTGCAACTAACCTGCACACAACAACCGACTTTATTTACGAGCCGCTCGTTGTTTTTAACGAAATGCACGGTAACACGCCAGTATTTCGTCTAGCAGAAAACTTTACCATGGCTGATGACCTAATGAGCGTGACCTTCGATATTCGTAAGGGCGTAAAATGGTCTGACGGCAAAGCGTTTACCGCTGATGACGTAGTTTATTCTTTCAACCTAGTTAAAGAGAAGCCAGAGCTAGACCAATCTGGTATCAACTCTTGGGTTACTGGCGTAGAGAAAGTTAACGACTACAAAGTTAAATTCCGTCTAAGCGAAGCAAACTCAAACGTTCCTTACGAAATTGCGAAAGTACCAGTTGTACCTAAGCACGTATGGAGCAAAGTGAAAGATCCAGCAACATTCACAAACGAAAATCCTGTAGGTAGTGGTCCATTTACCGAAATCGACACTTTTACACCGCAACTATACATTCAGTGTGAGAACCCGAATTACTGGGATGCTGATAACCTAGATGTAGACTGTCTACGAGTGCCACAAATCGCGAACAACGACCAATTCTTGGGCAAAATCGTTAACGGCGAAATGGACTGGACGTCTTCATTCGTACCAGACATCGACCGCACTTACGCTGCAGCAAGTCCGAATCACCACTACTGGTACCCACCAGCGGGTACTCAAGCGTTTGTAGTAAACTTCAAAAACCCAGACGCGGCGAAAAACGAAGCACTTACTAACGTTGACTTCCGTCGTGCGTTCTCTATGGCGCTAGACCGTCAAACGATTATCGACATTGCATTCTACGGTGGCGGTACAGTAAATGACTTCGCTTCAGGTCTAGGCTACGCATTCGAAGCTTGGTCTGACGAAGAGACGCACAACAAGTACAAAGGTTACAACACATACAACGCCGAAGGTGCGAAAAAGCTTCTTGCTAAAGCAGGCTTCAAAGATGTAAACAAAGATGGCTTTGTAGATACACCATCAGGCAAGTCTTTCGAGCTTCTCATTCAATCGCCAAACGGTTGGACTGACTTTAACAACACTGTACAACTAGCTGTTGAGCAACTAGCAGAAGTAGGCATTAAAGCACGTGCTCGTACTCCAGATTTCTCGGTATACAACCAAGCAATGCTAGAAGGTACATACGACGTTGCTTACACCAACTACTTCCACGGTGCGGATCCACACTTGTACTGGGACAGCGGCTACAACTCGAAGCTACAGTCTGGTGACGGTATGCCTCGCTTTGCAATGCACTTCTACAAGAACGATAAGTTAGACGGTCTTCTTAACAGCTTCTACAAAACCGCTGATAAGCAAGAACAGCTAGAAATCGCTCATGGTATCCAGAAGATCATTGCTCAGGACCAAGTAACCATTCCTGTTCTATCTGGCGCGTACATGTATCAATACAACACAACTCGCTTCACTGGTTGGTGGAACGAAGAAAATCCTAAGGGCCGTCCAAACATTTGGGCTGGTATCCCAGAGCGTCTACTTCACGTACTGGACCTAAAACCAGTTAAATAAGTCGAAGTTCATTTCAAGCGGCATACATCCCGTGTGCCGCCTATAAAAATCCCTTGTTAACGAAACCAATATGTGGCGCTCGTCGTCAGGGGATTTTTCGCTCTAAATTTCGCTAGGAGCGACCTGAAACCAGAAACAGGGAAAAAATCTGGGTGAGTAAGGTGTGAGTTATGGGTTATTTTTTAAGACGTTTGTCGTTCTATCTTGTCGCGCTCTTAGTTGCAGCGACGTTAAACTTTATTATTCCGCGAGCAATGCCTGGTGACCCAGTTACCATGATGTTTGCTAACGCTTCTGTACAGGTGACGCCAGAACGAATCGCAGCAATGAAAGAACTGCTCGGTTTCGTTGATGGGCCGATTTACATTCAGTACTTTTCGTACATTAAAAACATTCTAAGTTGGGAGCTAGGGACATCAATCCAGTTCTACCCTCTTTCAGTTAACTCTTTACTAGGTAGTGCATTTGGCTGGTCTCTCTTCCTAGCTGGTACTGCGGTTGTACTTTCTTTCTCAATCGCTTCTGTACTCGGCATTTTTGCCGCATGGAAGCGTGGTAGTAAGTACGATGCATTCGTAACGCCTGGTACATTGATCATTCAAGCTATCCCACAGATGGTTATCGCAATGTTAGCGCTGTTTACCTTTGCGATTGGCCTAAAATGGTTCCCATCTGGCTATGCTTACACGCCAGGTACTATCCCTGATTGGTCAAGCTGGGAGTTCATCAAAAACGTGGGTTACCACGCAGTACTCCCGCTATTCTGTGCAACCATCGTTCAGATCGGCGGCTTCCTCGTCAATATGCGTAACAACATGATCAACCTTCTCGCCGAAGACTACATCACGATGGCGAAAGGCAAAGGGCTGAGCGAGAACCGTGTCGTCTTCAATTACGCCGCACGTAACGCGCTACTTCCAAGTGTAACCGCGCTATCTATGTCTTTGGGTATGGCCATTGGTGGCCAATTGATCATCGAGATGATTTTCAACTACCCAGGTTTAGGCACCGTGCTACTTAACGCAATTCACGCTCGTGACTACCAAGTACTTCAAGGTCAGTTAATTATCATGACGATGTTCATGCTGTGCTTCAACTTAATGGCTGACATGCTGTACATGATTCTAGACCCTCGCCTACGTACGGGAGGCAAATAATCATGAAAGAACTATTCAAACTTATTTTAGGTAACTCATTCGCTCGAATCGGTCTTGGTATTGTTACCGTATTCGTATTCGTTGCGATCGCAGCTCCTTTACTTACGAAACATGCGCCAGACAAGCGAACCGGTAATCCACACGAATACCCTAGCTTTGTCGTAAAACAAGCGCAAAATAATCCTGATGGCTGGGTAGCTAAAAATCTAGCAGATGATCGTCGTACGCTGATTATGTCGAAAAAGGCTGATCACGTTCTGGGAACTTCACGTATGGGTCGTGATATTTGGTCACAAGTGGCTTACGGTGCTCGCGTATCGCTAGGTGTCGGCTTTGGTGCTGGCATCATCGTATGTTTCCTAGCAACGGTCATTGGTATCTCGGCAGGTTACTTCGGCGGCAAAGTGGATGACATATTGAGTGCAGCGATGAACATCATGCTGGTAATCCCTCAATACCCATTACTCTTTGTACTGGCAGCCTTTATTGGCGAAGCAGGTCCACTCACCATTGCCTTGATTATCGCTGGTACCTCTTGGGCGTGGGGCGCACGTGTTGTCCGTTCTCAAACCATGGCTCTGCGCGAGAAAGAGTTTGTGAAAGCCGCTGAAGTATTGGGCGAGTCTTCATTCCGCATCATCTTCGTTGAAATTTTACCAAACCTAATCCCGATTGTCGGTGCAAGCTTCATCGGCTCAGTAATGCTCGCTATCAATACTGAGGCTGTAATCTCGTTCTTGGGCCTGGGCGATGCCAACACCATCAGTTGGGGCATCATGCTCTACAACGTGCAAACCTCATCAGCGATGTTGATTGGCGCATGGTGGGAAGTATTAGCTCCTTGTATCGCCTTAACTCTTTTGGTGACTGGTCTTGCTCTACTTAACTTTGCCGTTGATGAAATTGCTAACCCACAGCTTCGTTCTCACAAAGGCATGAAACGCTGGAAGAAACTGGCAGAGAAAGACAAGAAAGAGCGCGCGCCTGAAATGGCACCACAAAATGCACTATGGAGCGGAGATAAATAATCATGACTGCACCACTAATTTCTATCCGTAACCTATGCGTAGATTACATCACAGATGCGGGCGATGTCCGCGCCTGTAACAACGTTAGCTTTGACATTGCGCCAGGTGAAGTCTTTGGCCTGGCTGGTGAATCTGGCTGTGGTAAATCCACAGTTGCTTTCTCGCTCATGCGTCTTCATAAGCCGCCAGCATTCATCACTGGTGGTGAGGTCATCTTCAACGGTGAAGACATCATTAAGTACAGCGATGAACGTATGCAATCATTCCGCTGGAGCGAGATGTCGATGGTGTTCCAAAGTGCTATGAACGCATTAAATCCGGTGCTTACGATGGAAGAGCAGTTTTGCGATGTCATCATGCGCCACACCAACATGACACGTGAACAAGCGAAAAAGCGCGCCGAAGGATTGTTGGAAATCGTTGATATTCATCCAAGCCGCTTGAATGACTACCCACACCAATTTTCTGGTGGTATGCGCCAGCGCTTAGTCATTGCGATTGCTCTGGCTCTCAATCCAAAGATGATCATCATGGATGAGCCAACGACGGCACTCGATGTTGTGGTTCAGCGTGAAATCTTACAAAAGATCTATGCTCTGAAAGAAGAGTTCGGCTTCTCGATCCTTTTCATCACTCACGACTTGTCACTCATGGTCGAGTTCTCGGATCGAATCGGCATTATGTACTCCGGTGAGTTGATTGAAGTTGCCCCTTCTAAGCAAATTCTGGAAAGTCCTTACCACCCTTACACCAAAGGTTTGGGTAGCTCTTTCCCTCCACTAACTGGTCCTAAAACCAAATTAACTGGTATTCCAGGCAACCCTTTGAATCTATTAGAAATTCCTCAAGGCTGCCGATTCCAAGCTCGCTGCGACCGCGTCCACGAAGCTTGTACACGAGTACCAACTCAGCTGCGTCAAATTGAACCTGGTCGTTTTTCAAATTGCCACTTATACGGCGACACGATTGCTCAAGCTAAGGTTTAACAACAAAAAATAACGCTAGCTAAGAACAAAATTACACTGGAGAGAATTATGAGCAAACAACTCGGCGAACTGCTGATTGAGGGTAAACATGTCGTTAAGGACTTCCCTTTAAATAGTAACTCAATCAAGCAGTCAAAAATGCGCGCGATCAACGACGTGTCATTCAAGATGTACAAGAGCCGCGGTTTGTCAGTAGTAGGTGAATCAGGCTCTGGTAAATCTACTACCGCTAAAATGATAGCTAAAATGTACGCCCCTACAGAGGGGGTGATCGAATACAGAGGTCGTGATATCCAAGATATTACCTCTCGACATGACTTGATGACATACCGTGAAGGCGTACAAATGGTATGGCAGGACCCATTTGGCTCACTAAACCCTACACACAATATCTTTCACCACATTGCTCGCCCGTTGCTGATCCATAAAAAGATTGCACCAGGCAACAAAAAGGAACTGGAAGAACGTGTGTACGACCTACTTGAACAAGTTGGTCTGATTCCACCAAAAGAAACGGCGCAAAAGTTCCCGCACCAGCTATCTGGCGGTCAGCGTCAACGTGTAAACCTAGCTCGTAACATCGCTGTAGGTGCAGAAGTGGTATTGGCAGATGAGCCAACATCAATGCTGGACGTGTCAATTCGTGCTGGTGTTCTTAACTTGATGGAAGAGATGAAGTTCGAGAAACAAATGTCTCTGCTTTACATCACTCACGACATCGCAACGGCGCGTTACATTGCTGAAGATCTCGCGGTTATGTACGTAGGTCACATGGTTGAATGGGGGGATACTGAGGAAATCATTCACGATCCTCAACACCCATATACGCAACTCTTGGTATCTGCTGTGCCTGATCCATCGAAGTCTATCCACGAGAAGCTGAAAGGCAACAAAGGGGAAATCCCACTTTGGACACCAGATTCAGTCGGCTGCCCATTTGCAGGACGCTGCGTACACGCAACCGATAAATGTCGCGAACGACTACCGGGCGTCACTCAGCTTTCTGAGAACCACTTTGTTCGCTGTTACTTATTTGAAGATTAATTATAACGAGGGTCAGGTTCAGCCTGACCCATTCCTGTTTTATCGTTTCCCGGAGACATTGAATGCTGCTACTGACTAACCACATTGGTTATGAACATCTGGGCCCAAAGAAAGCCATTGTCCAGACCGAACAACCACACTTGTCTTCTTACACTGCCCAATTGATTTGTGCCACTACCGAGCAAACCGTGGCAACTTTTGCGGTTGAAGAACAGGGTAAAGTGGCGAACTGGCATCAGGGCTATTTCTACCTCATCGACTTTTCACCTTTCACAGATTCAGGCGACTATTTCCTGCAAGTGGAAGATACGCGCTCTTCCTCTTTCACCATTGGCGAACATATTCTGTTGGATCAAACTTTGTCGGATGTGATCCACTACTTCAAATCACAACGTTGTGGTGGAATTTTCGATCAACAAGATCGACAAGTTCCAGTGCTCAACGCCAACCAAACGGTTGATGTACACGGAGGCTGGTACGACGCATCTGGAGACGTTAGCAAATATTTAAGTCATCTTTCATACGCTAATTATTTGAACCCTCAACAAACCCCAATGGTGGTTTGGAACATCCTAAAAGGGCTTTCATTGCTTGAAGGAAGCGAAGACATTGCAGCCTTCACACGTACACGTCTTATTGAAGAAGCCCTGTTCGGTGCAGACTTCCTTGTTCGTATGCAAAACGAAAAAGGCTTCTTCTACATGACGGTCTTTGATAAGTGGAGCAAAGATACTGCGCAACGAGAAATCTGTGCCTACGAAACGCAACTTGGTCACAAATTTGATGACTACCAAGCAGGCTTTCGACAAGGTGGCGGTGTCGCCATCGCAGCGCTGGCCGCGGCGTCGCGTTTAGGTGTTCACGGCGAATACGATCAACAGAAATACCGCAACGCTGCTGAAAATGGTTACTGGCACCTAAAAGAGCACAATACGCAGTACCTCAATGATGGTGAAGAAAACATTATCGACGAATACTGTGCGCTACTAGCTAGTGTAGAACTGTTTAAAGCCACCAAAGAAACTCGCTACTTGGAAGAGAGCCGTTTGTGGGCACAACGCTTAGTTGCCCGCCAAATGAGCGACGAGCAGATTCAACACTTTTGGTCAGCAAACCAAGACGGCAGTCGTCCATACTTTCACGCTGCCGAAGCTGGTCTACCCGTTATTGCCCTGTGCGAATACCTAGCAATTGAAGACGACTCCGTACAGACAGAATCGGTAAAACGCATCGTTAACCGAGCGTGTGAGTTTGAGATCAAAATATCCAATAAAGTGACCAACCCATTCGGTTACCCTCGCCAGTATGTTAAAGGCGTAAATGAGTCAAAACGCGATGCATTTTTTGTCGCACACAACAATGAATCCGGCTATTGGTGGCAAGGCGAGAATGCTCGATTGGGCTCACTCGCGACCATGGCGTATCTTGCTCAACCGCATATAGCGTCGCAAGAAATACAGCAACAACTTTCCGTGTTTGCTCAAGATGCATTGAACTGGATTGTAGGCTTAAACCCATACGACATGTGCATGCTTGATGGCCACGGTCGTAACAACCCTGATTACCTTCCTCAATATGGTTTCTTCAACGCTAAAGGCGGTGTGTGTAACGGAATCACTGGCGGCTTTGAAGACGAGGAAGACATCGCATTTAACCCACCAGCACAAAAAGACGACATGTTACAAAACTGGCGCTGGGGTGAACAATGGATCCCGCATGGCGCTTGGTACTTACTCGCGATAATGAGTCAAGCTCAGCATATTTCTCAGTTGGCAACCTCTAAAAATATTAAGGAACAATAATCATGGGGATGTATTTTGTTGGTATCGATGGTGGCGGCACGTCATGTCGAGCCAGGATTAAAGATTCACAAGGTAATTTTCTTGGCGAGGCCAAAAGCGGCAGCGCCAACATAATGCTAGGCGCTGAAATTGCAATGGCTTCGATTCTTGAATCCATCACTTCAGCTGCCGAGCAAGGCGGCCTGACACAACAAGATTTTGCATCGATGCATGTCGGCTTAGCCCTTGCAGGTGCTGAGCACAAAGCATCTTGGCAAGCCTTCATGTCTCTTCCTCATCCGTTTGCCAGTATGACTCTTAATACTGATGCTTACGGCGCGTGCGTTGGTGCACACAATGGCGAAGATGGCGCAATCATGATCGCAGGAACGGGCTCTTGTGGCATCTATCTTAAAGGATTGGAGCAGCACGTTGTCGGTGGTCGTGAATTCCCTATTTCGGATCAAGGTGGCGGCGCAGTGATGGGGCTTCACCTAGTTCAACAAGTTTTGTTAGCAGAAGATGGCATCAGAGAGAAAACGCCTCTAGCACAACACGTCATGGCGCATTTCGAAAATGACGTTGATAACGTGGTGGCTTGGTCTAAACAAGCGCTTCCTCGTGATTATGGCCAGTTTTCTCCTGCAATTTTCCAACATGCAGAACAAGGTGATGCACTAGCAATTGAGATGCTGAAGCAAACTGCAGCTGATATAGAAATGTTTCTCGTGGCATTAAACAAGCGCGGCGCAACGCGTATTTGTTTAATGGGCAGCATTGCTGAACGTATTTTACGTTGGCTTTCGCCACCCGTTCAGCAATGGGTTGTTGAACCACAGTTTGACGCGATTGAAGGCGCAATTATGTTTGCAGGTAAACCTGAACATAACCTTTACTCGCTCAGTGCGGCGTAGGAGTAGATATGGAATATCGTGTTGATCTCGTCGTCCTATCAGAACAAAAGCAAAACTGCCGTTTCGGACTGACTTTCCATAACTTGAGTGATCAAGATCTCCACAATTGGAGCCTGATTTTTGCTTTTGATCGCTACATTCTGCCAGATAGTATTTCGAATGGTCAGCTCAAGCAAATTGGCAGCTACTGCACCCTCAAACCAGAAGGGTTGGTGCTGGCAGCTAACCATCATTTTTACTGCGAGTTCAGTATTGGTTCGAATCCATTCCGTTACTATTCTGATGGATTCAATGAAGCCTTGGTCAACTTTGAAGTCAACGGCAACCTTCAGCGAGCTCAAGTCGATGTCACGCCGATCGTATTGGCTTCACCGTACCGTGAACGTAGTGAGATCCCTTCCAGCTTGACGCATGCGCAGCCTTTATTGCCAAAACCAAACCATATAGAGGTCAGTGATCACTGCTTTAGCTTTAATCATCAAGCTGGCGTTGCGGTTTATTCAAACCTAGCCAATTCAGCCAAAGAATGGTTACTTGAAGAGCTTAAGCGCATTCATCAATTTGAGTTCGCATCAAACAATGGCAGTCAGATCATCTTCAAAGGCAACCCAACCTTGGATGAAGGCGCTTACAAACTGAAGGCAGCAGAAGAGTCGATCAAAATTGAAGCAGGATCTTCGTCTGGCTTTACCCATGCTTGTGCAACGTTATTGCAACTGATCAAAGTTGGCGATCAACCGAATTCCATGGAAGTGGTTTGCTGTTCAATCAAAGACAGACCGCGTTTTCGTTACCGCGGTATGATGCTAGATTGTGCTCGCCATTTTCACTCCGTTGAGCAAGTCAAACGTTTGATCAACCAGTTGGCTCACTACAAGTTCAATACATTCCATTGGCACCTTACCGATGATGAAGGTTGGCGAATTGAGATCAAATCATTGCCTCAACTAACCGATATTGGCGCATGGCGTGGGTTGGATGAAACCAATGAGCCACAGTACACGCACCTTGCTGAGTGTTACGGCGGTTTTTACACTCAAGAAGACATCAAAGACGTGGTTTCCTTTGCTTCGAAACGAGGCATCACTGTTATCCCTGAAATCGATGTACCAGGCCACTGCCGAGCTGCCATCAAGTCGTTACCACACCTATTGGTAGAAGCAGAAGATACCACCGAATACCGCAGTATTCAGCATTACACCGACAACGTCATTAACCCTGCTCTTCCGGGAAGTTATGAGTTTATCGACAAAGTGTTGGAAGAAGTCTCCGCGCTGTTCCCTGCGCCTTATGTTCATATCGGTGCGGATGAAGTACCTAACGGCGTATGGTCAAAAAGCC
Source organism: Vibrio sp. 1CM7H (assembly GCF_023161645.1). Classification (NCBI taxonomy): domain Bacteria; kingdom Pseudomonadati; phylum Pseudomonadota; class Gammaproteobacteria; order Vibrionales; family Vibrionaceae; genus Vibrio; species Vibrio sp. 1CM7H. The sequence continues at coordinate 150,396 of NZ_JALNTV010000003.1, read as the reverse complement.
CTGCGTGCCAAGCACTAATGGAGCAACAAGGTTACAGCGACTACAAAGAGTTACAAGGGCACTTCTTGCGTCATGCCGAAGACAAACTGCGCAAACTTGGCAAGCGCATGCTGGGTTGGGAAGAAGCACAGCATGGCGACAAAGTCAGCAAAGACACAGTGATCTATTCGTGGTTAAGCGAAGAAGCGGCGTTGAACTGCGCGCGCCAAGGTTTCGATGTGGTGCTACAACCTGCACAAACCACCTACCTAGATATGACCCAAGATTACGCACCAGAGGAACCGGGCGTGGATTGGGCTAACCCGTTGCCGCTAGAAAAAGCTTACAACTATGAACCACTCGCTGAAGTGCCAGCCGACGATCCAATACGTAAACGCATTTGGGGCATTCAAACAGCATTGTGGTGCGAAATCATCAACAACCAGTCTCGTATGGACTACATGGTCTTCCCGCGCTTAACCGCAATGGCAGAAGCATGTTGGACAGACAAACAACACCGAGACTGGACCGACTATTTATCACGTTTGAAAGGACACCTACCGCTGCTTGATTTGCAGGGAGTGAATTACCGTAAACCGTGGAAGTAATACAGAGCTGATGTAGAAGCATCACGCTTGAAGAGTTTTTAAATTTTGGCTGCAGACGCAGCTTTGTAAAAAGGAAATACACAAATGAAATACGGCTATTTCGATAACGAGAATCGTGAATACGTCATTACTCGCCCTGATGTACCTGCTCCTTGGACCAACTACCTAGGTACAGAAAAATTCTGTACCGTTATCTCGCATAACGCAGGTGGCTATTCGTTCTACAACTCTCCAGAATACAACCGTGTTACTAAATTCCGTCCAAATGCGACATTCGATCGCCCAGGACACTACGTTTACCTACGTGATGATGAGACTGGTGATTACTGGTCAATCTCTTGGCAACCAGTTGCGAAAAGCCTAGACGAAGCAAACTACGAAGTTCGTCACGGCTTGTCTTACTCTAAGTTTAAATGTGAATACAACGGCATTACCGCAACTAAAACACTGTTCGTGCCAAAAGGCGAAGACGCTGAAATCTGGGATGTAGTGATTAAAAACACCTCAGATAAGCCACGTACGATCAGCGCATTCTCATTTGTTGAGTTCTCATTCAGCCACATTCAATCTGATAACCAGAACCATCAGATGTCTCTGTACTCTGCTGGTACCTCATACAACGAAGGCGTGATTGAGTACGACCTGTACTACAACACTAACGATTTCGAAGGCTTCTACTACCTAGCGTCAACGTTTGATCCAGATTCGTACGACGGTCAACGTGACAGCTTCCTTGGCCTATACCGTGACGAAGCAAACCCGCTAGCGGTAGAACAAGGTAAGTGTTTCAACACAGCGCAAACGTGTTACAACCACTGTGGCTCTCTGCACAAGCAATTCACTATCCAACCGGGTGAAGAAGTTCGTTTTGCTTACATTCTAGGTATCGGTAAAGGCAACGGTGAGCGTCTACGTGCTAAGTACCAAGACCTTGCAGAAGTCGACAATGCATTTGCGGGTATCAAAGCACACTGGGATAAGCGTTGTGGCAAGTTCCAAGTGAAATCACCAAACGAAGGTCTAGATACCATGATCAATGCTTGGACACTGTACCAAGCAGAAACGTGTGTGGTGTGGTCTCGTTTTGCTTCGTTCATTGAGGTGGGTGGTCGTACTGGTCTTGGTTACCGCGATACAGCGCAAGATGCAATCTCAGTTCCTCACGCTAACCCAGCAATGACGCGCAAACGTATCGTTGACCTACTGCGCGGCCAAGTGAAAGCGGGTTACGGCCTACACCTATTCGATCCTGATTGGTTCGATCCTGAAAAAGCAGATGTTAAACCATCTAAGTCTCCAACAGTTGTTCCTACTCCGTCCGATGAAGATAAGATCCACGGTATTGAAGACACTTGCTCTGATGATCACCTATGGCTAGTACCAACCATCTGTAAATACGTGATGGAAACCGGTGAGCACAGCTTCTTCGACGAAGTGATTCCTTACGCGGATGGTGGTGATGCAACCGTGTATGACCACATGAAAGCTGCGCTAGACTTCTCTGCTGAATACGTGGGTCAAACGGGCATCTGTAAAGGTCTGCGTGCCGACTGGAACGACTGTCTAAACCTAGGTGGCGGCGAGTCTTCAATGGTGTCTTTCCTACACTTCTGGGCGCTACAAGAGTTTATCGACCTTGCAAAATACCTAGGCAAAGACGCTGACGTTGAGAAGTACACCGAGATGGCGGCAAACGTGCGTGAAGCGTGTGAAACACACCTTTGGGACGAAGAAGGCGGCTGGTATATCCGTGGTCTAACGAAAAATGGCGACAAGATCGGTACTGCGCAGCAAAAAGAAGGTCGTGTACACCTTGAGTCAAACACGCTAGCGGTTCTGTCTGGCGCGGTTTCTCAAGAGCGCGGTGAAAAGGCAATGGACGCAGTCGACGAGAACCTGTTCTCTGAATACGGACTTCACCTAAATTCACCATCATTCGCAACACCAAACGATGACATCGGCTTTGTGACTCGCGTTTACCAAGGCGTAAAAGAAAACGGGGCAATCTTCTCACATCCAAACCCATGGGCTTGGGTAGCTGAGGCTAAATTAGGTCGTGGTGACCGTGCAATGAAGTTCTACGATGCACTCAACCCATACAACCAAAACGACATAATAGAAAAACGCATTGCAGAACCTTACTCATACGTACAGTTCATCATGGGTCGTGACCACCAAGATCACGGTCGTGCAAACCACCCATGGCTAACTGGCACATCTGGTTGGGCTTACTTCGCAGTGACCAACTTTATCCTTGGTGTGCGCACAGGTTTTGATGGTCTAACTATCGATCCATGTATTCCAACTAACTGGCCTGGATTTGAAGTCACTCGTCAGTGGCTAGGCGCGACTTACAACATCAAAGTTGTTAACCCTGATTCAGTCAGCAAAGGCGTGAAATCTATCACTCTGAACGGCGAAGCTATCACTGGCGCATCAGTACCAGTTCAAGCGGAAGGTTCAGTAAACGAAGTTATCGTTACTCTAGGTTAATCATCTTTTAGGGGATAGCTTCTCCCCTTTTGATTTATCCGATGCACTTGAGTTTGGTGAGTGCATCGGTTCGCTAGCAAAGATTTAAGAGACGGTGGGATGCCGCTCTTATCGAGGATCGAATCATGATCAAATTTGGTACAGGCGGTTGGCGTGCATTTATCGGTGAAGAATTCACTAAAGATAATGTTCGTTTGGTTGCTCAAGCAGTTGCAAACATTACGAATAACGAATCTGTTGCTGATCGCGGCTTTGTCATTGGCTATGACCGACGTTTTCTGTCTGACAAAGCTGGCCGTTGGTTTGCCGAAGTTTTAGCAGCAAACGGCATCGTCGTTAGCTTTATCGATAAGTTTGTTCCAACGCCTATCGTAATGTTTAAAGCGAAGGAAATGGGCTGTGCTTACTCTGCATGTATTACGGCATCGCACAACCCGGCCGATTACAACGGCATTAAAGTCTTCATTGAAGGCGGTCGTGATGCAGATGAAATCATCACCCAAAAAATCGAATCACAAATCGATACGCTCACTGCACAAGATGTAAAAAGTGTCGATTTTGAACAAGCGGTTGAAGATAAGCTGATTCAAATTATCAACCCGATGAACGAATTCGTAGATTCGATCATTAACTTTATTGATATCGAGTCGATCAAAAAAGCCAACCTACGCGTTTTGATTGACCCGATGTTCGGTGTCGCAAAAAATGCGCTGCAAACCGTATTAATCAATGGCCGCTGTGACGTTGATGTGATTAACGATGGAAAAAACCCAGACTTCGGTGGGTTAATGCCTTCGCCAAGTGCTGCAACACTCTACCGTTTGATGCACCTAGTAAAAGAGCAAGGTTACGATATTGGCATCGGTACCGATGGCGATGCGGACCGTCTTGGTATTATTGACGAAAAAGGTAACTTCATTCATCCAAATGAAGTACTACTACTGCTTTACTACTATCTACTTGAATACAAAGGTTGGACAGGCTCCGTGGTACGTAACATCGCAACCACCCACCTTCTCGACAAAATTGCCGAAGATCATGGCGAGAAATGCTTTGAGGTTCCTGTAGGCTTTAAGCACATCAGTTCCCAAATGGAAGCGGATGACTCACTGATTGGTGGGGAAAGCTCTGGCGGCCTAACCATTCGTGGCCACATCAAAGGTAAAGATGGCGTCTTCGCGTCTAGCTTGTTAGTTGAAATGATTTCAGTAACAGGCAAGAAATTGTCTGAGTTGCTAGATGAAATCTACGGTAAGTACGGCTACGCGTACATGGCAGAAGGTGATTGCAAATTCAAACCAGCGCAAAAAGAAGTCCTGTTCAACAAGATATATGTTGAAAAACAACTGCCTGAGTTTGAGTTTGAGATCGAAAAAGTCAGCTACGAAGATGGTGCGAAAGTCTACTTCAAGAATGGCGGTTGGATCATCGCCCGCTTCTCTGGTACTGAGCCACTACTGCGTATTTTTGCAGAAATGCAAGATAAGGACACTGCGGAACGTGTTCTTCAACAGTTTAAAGACTTCTTATCTTTATAACTGACCTTGTGCCCGCTTCGAGCACTTCGGCTACGCTTGTCATGTAATTCAAGCTGTCGCTAAGGGGAAGAATACTTGCCCGGCATCACTGCCGGGCTTTTTTATTGTGTGTAGGCAGGCATAAGAGAATAGTAAAGGTACCCAGTAACGTTATGCGAATGCCAGCACGCCCTGCGTTTCAATTTTCACAGCAACAGACTCACCAATATTTAATGCCTGCGATGCTGTAGCCAACAAACGGTCGCCATTCGCATCAATCACGTAGCGGCAATGGTCGCCCATAAAGTGCTGCTCCAGCACCGTTACTGAGCTCTCTTCATCGGATTGAATTTGCACATGTTGCGGCCTTAGCAACAAAGAGCATTCAGACTGCACTGGGATCTCTTGTTGGGCTGTGGCTTCAACCACACCCAAGTGGGTTTCATATTCTGAATCCGAAACTCGTTTAGCGGCCAGATAGCTACCACCACCTAAGAAATCCGCAACAAACTTACTTGAAGGCTGGTAGTAAAGCTCAGATGCCGTACCATACTGCTCGATAACACCATTGTTCATCACTGCCATTTTATCCGCGAAGGCAAAAGCCTCTTCACGGCTATGCGTAACAAAAATGGCAGTCACGCCTTGCGCCTTAAAAATCTTACGGATCTCACTTATCAACTCATGGCGAACTTGCGTATCAATATTGGAGAACGGCTCATCCAACAACAATAAGTCTGGGCTGTAAGCTAATGAGCGAGCAATCGCAACACGCTGCTGCTGTCCACCAGACAATTGATGAGGATAACGATCGCCATAGCCTTGCAAATGCACGAGCTCGAGCATCTCTTGGACTTTGCCATTTTTCTCTTTTGTCGAGTAATGCTTTAAGCCAAAGGCAATATTTTGCTCCACCGTCAGGTGAGGAAAAAGCGCATAATCTTGGAAAATCATCCCGATATTACGCTGTTCTGGTGGCAACCAGTTCTCCCCATCATCAATCGTGACGCAATTTAAGCTCATTTCGCCTGACGTTAACGGCAATAATCCCGCAACGGCTTTTAATAGTGTTGTTTTTCCGCAACCACTTGCACCTAGTAAACAGACAATTTGCCCTTGCTCCACCTCAAGAGACAATGATTCGAGTACGGTTTGATCATCATATTGGCAAGTTAGGTTTTTAATTGATAATGCGCAGCTCATCAGTGATTTTGCTCCAGTGAACGGTTAACAACAACAAGCGGGATCAACCCAACAAGAACCAACAGAACCGCAGGCAAAGCGGCCAATTCTAAATGCTCATCCGAGGCGAAGTTATAAACGTATGTGGCTAGCGTTTCAAAGTTAAATGGACGAAGTAATAGAGCCGCATTGAGCTCTTTCATCGACTCGATAAACACTAACAGAGCCGCAATCAGTGCACCACGTTTAACCAGCGGAAAGTGCACACGCCACAGCATAGCATTAGGCTTACAACCCATGGTGCGAGACGCCATATCTAACGAAGGCGAAATTTTATTTAAGTTACTTTCGATACTACCAATCGCCACCGCTGAAAAGCGCACAACCATGGCAAAAACCAGGGCGAACATGGAGCCAGAAAAAATAAGTCCCGGTCTTCCCCACTCCATGGCTTTAGCAAGGTCGTTGACGCGGTGATCCATAAACAGTACTGCGACCATCACACCAATCGCTAATACGGTTCCTGGCACTGCATACCCCATCGAAGAAAGACGCATAAATGCCAAGCTTTCGCGCTTGCCATTAACGCGATGGGTAAAGTTAACGATCAGTGCGACAGCAACACCAATAATGGCGGCAATAACCGACACGACCAAACTATTCCATGCGTATTCACGAAACTCGGGGGTCCAACTCTGCGCAAAGTAAGTTATCGCATAATCAATCAGCTGTAGTAATGGCAAAATAAACGCGACCGAAACCAAGCCCCAACACCAAACCAGCGCGGTCCACTTTTTCCAGCCCGTCAACTCATAACGAAAATCTTCGTGACTGTTAAATTGGCTTTGAAAAAGCTTTTGTTTACGACGACTGTAGCGTTCGGCACTGAGAAGCAGTACTACAATGACGAGCATCATGGCAGAAATCTTGGCTGCAGCATTAAGATTAGAGTACCCCAACCAAGTATCGTAGACCGCTGTGGTTAACGTATTCACAGCGAAGTAACTTACAGTACCAAAGTCACCGATAGTCTCCATTGCGACCAGCGACAAGCCCACAGCGATAGAAGGTCGCACTAGTGGCATCGAGATGCGCCAAAAGCTTTCCCATGGAGAGCATTTGAGCAAACGCGCGCTTTGCAACAAAGAGACATTTTGCTCCATAAATGCAGCTCGACACAGCAAATACACGTAAGGGTACAGCACTAAAGCCAACACAAAGGTCGCGCCAGGCAAGGTGCGAATATCAGGGAACCAATACTCGCCAGGTCCCCATCCGGTTAAATCACGCAAAAAGATCTGAATCGGTCCTGCAAAATCAAACCAATCAGTAAAAATATAACCAATGATATAACCTGGCATCGCAAGAGGTAGCACCAATGCCCACTGCAACCATTTTTCGGTCGGCAGTTTACACATGGCCATTATCCAAGCGCTTGGTATACCAAGAATTAAGGACAACACCATTACGCCAATAGTGAGCGCAACCGTGTTAAAAATATAAGTCGGCATGACTGTCGCCATTAAATGGGCAAACAAATCATCCGTTTCACCAATTGCGGTGTAGAAGATCGCTAAGATCGGCAAAACCAGTAACAGAGTTATTACCCCACTACTGGTTTTCCATAAAGAGTGTTTATCTTTCATCGCCTAATTACTGCAAGGCTGTATGAAATACAAATGCTGTTGCAAATACATCTCATATCCTTTAATCAAATGGGGGTACTGTTATACCCCCACAAGGAATTAAAGGTCAAATTTCACTTCGTCTAATAGCTTAATTGCCGCTTCGTGGTTGGCTGCAATATCGTCTAGAGAAAGCTTGTCTGCTTTAAAGTCACCCCAAGATTCCACAAGTTCAGAACGCTTCACGCCTTCTTTAACAGGGTACTCGTAGTTAACTTCTGCGTACATCTGCTGCGCTTTGTCACCCGTTAGGAATTCCATTAGCTTCACAGCATTGTCTTTGTTTGGAGAGTACTTCGCCATCGCCATACCAGAGATGTTTACGTGAGTACCTGTAGTCTCTTGGTTAGGGAAGTTGATGTAAACTGCATCTGCCCAAGCTTTTTGCTCTTTGTCATTAACCATTTTACCTAGGTAGTAGCTGTTACCTAGAGAAACATCACATAGACCTTCTTTGATCGCTTTAACTTGTGCACGATCGTTGCCTTGTGGTTTGCGAGCAAGGTTTGCTTTCACGCCTTCCAACCACTCTTTGGTTTCTGCTTCGCCATTGTGAGCAACCATTGCTGAAACTAGAGAAACGTTGTACGGGTGCTTACCGCTACGAGTACAAATTTTACCTTTGAACTCTGGCTTAGCTAGATCTGCATAGTTGAAATCTGCGCCTAGTTTACCTACGCGATCACGTGAAGAGTAAACACTACGTGAGCGTAGAGTTAGGGCAAACCACTCATTCTCTTTATCTTGGTATTGAGCTGGTACGTTTTCTTCAATGATTTTGCTATCTACTTTCTGAACTAAACCTTTGTTTGTCAGTTCAGCTAGACGACTGATGTCTGTCGTAAGGATAACGTCAGCTGGGCTGTACTCGCCTTCTTGAGCTAGCTTTTCTGCTAAGCCTTTTTTAGCAAATTTTACGTTTACTTTGATGCCAGTTTCTTTAGTGAACTCGTTGAACATAGGTTCAACTAGGAAAGGTTGACGGTAAGAGTAGACGTTCACTTCTTCAGCAGCCATTGCTGTTGGAGCTAAGGTTGCGCAAGTTAATGCTGAAAGAGTTAGCAGTTTTTTCATTGTTTAATCCTTTACCATGCTAATGATAACGTTTATCAGTTGCGTTATTATATGTATGTTCAATAAGAAGACAATGACAAATATTAAAAAACCTGCTCATCGGAGCAGGTTTTTATATGTTGAGAGTGTAACTATTTATTACAGGCTATTGATTACTTCACAGTGACAAATTCTGGGTACGCACCGACGCCACAATCATGCATGTCCATACCTTCCATTTCTTCATCTTCCGTGACGCGAATTCCAACGGTTGCTTTCAAGATAGCCCACACCACTAGGCTAGCACCAAATACCCAAGCAAAGATAACGACAGCACCTAAAAGCTGTGCACCGAATGTAGCATCGCCGTTACTTAGTGGTACAACCATCAAACCAAAGAAGCCACAAACACCGTGCACTGAAATCGCACCGACTGGGTCATCAATTTTCAGTTTATCTAGGCCAATGATGCTGAATACGACTAGCGCGCCAGATACTGCACCGATAGCAACCGCATATAATGGCGATGGTGATAGAGGATCTGCAGTGATGGCAACCAAGCCAGCTAGCGCACCATTGAGAATCATCGTTAAGTCCGCTTTGCCCCAAGTTGTTTTACATACAAATAGCGCCGCAATAGCACCTGCAGCAGCTGCTGCATTGGTGTTTAGGAAGATCTGACCTACCGCTGTTGCGTTCTCAAAATCTGAAACCATCAACTGAGAACCACCGTTAAACCCAAACCAACCAAACCAAAGGATGAAAGTACCTAGTGTTGCCAAAGGCATGTTTGAACCTGGAATCGGGTAGATTTCACCGTTTTTGCCATATTTACCTTTGCGAGCACCAAGAAGCAATACACCAGCAAGAGCTGCAGAAGCACCAGCCATATGTACGATACCTGAACCTGCAAAGTCGCTAAATCCAGCTTCTGCTAGGAAGCCACCGCCCCATGTCCAATAACCTTCCATTGGGTAGATAAATGCGGTCAAAATTGCAGAGAAAACCAAGAAAGACCAAAGCTTCATACGTTCAGCCACCGCACCAGAAACGACGGACATTGCCGTTGCAACGAAGACGACTTGGAAGAAGAAGTCAGATTCTAGAGAGTGATCAGCCCCTTCTCCTTGGGTACCAATCAACGCACCAAATGAAGGTAACCAGCCTCCTTCTCCGTTGTCGACATACATGATGTTGTAACCAACGATCAGAAACATCGTACATGCAATTGCGTACAAACAGATGTTCTTCGTAAGAATTTCTGTTGTGTTCTTAGATCGCACAAGACCCGCTTCTAGCATCGCAAAACCAGCTGCCATCCACATTACCAACGCACCGGAAATGAGGAAGAAAAAGGTGTCAAGTGCGTAACGTAACTCGGTTACTGTTGTTGTTAATTCCATAATAAGTTTCTCCAATCCCTTGAATTCTTAAAGTGCTTCTGCGTCCATTTCGCCCGTTCGGATACGCACCGCTTGGTTCAGGTCGTAGACAAAAATTTTACCGTCACCAATCTTTCCTGTTTGCGCAGCTTTTGTAATCGCTTCAACCACTCGCTCAACATTATCCGCGTGAGTAGCGATTTCAATTTTCACTTTTGGTAGGAAATCGACCTGATACTCAGCGCCGCGATACAGTTCCGTGTGGCCTTTTTGACGACCAAACCCTTTAACTTCTGATACCGTCATCCCTTCGATACCGACGTTAGCCAATGCTTCTCGCACATCGTCTAATTTAAACGGCTTAATAATGGCATTGATTATTTTCATTCAATTCTCTCCGAAGCTTTCATCCTGAAACACTTCTAATAATCCAATCTACGTGCCAAGTTTTTAAGTCATTGAATAATAAAAACTAACGTCAATTTACATATCTATAAACAAAAAGGGCGCACCATATCGGTGCGCCCTTTTCACAAATTTAAAGCAACAGAAGGAAAGTTACCCAAAACTGTGCACTAAATGTTCAAAAAGTCTTTCCATCGCTCGATAAGAATCATGAAGTCCTCTATTCCACAGCTTGCTGTACTTTCTGCATTGTAGAAATCGAATTCACTTTCCATCTCAACATCATGGTCATGGGCCAATGCGTTTTCTTGCACTAGGACTTCATCGCCCTGAATCATCAAGCTAATTTCTGTACCTGTTAGGTTATGCTCTTGAGAAGGCGCTGAAAATGACTGCTCAATTAGCTTTTCAACCTGAGCAATCTTCATAGGATCTTTGCCAATTTCTTCTTGTAGCCAGCGCCCAACAATCTCATGCCCCATGCTGCATTTTACGTAGTACTCGCCCATCAACGTGTTACGGATGAATTCAAATTCCATCGAGATTGCCTTTTCGTATCAATTTGGTGCGGAGTATAGCGAATTGCGCCCATAAAAAAAGCACCTCGTTTGAGGTGCTTTTTAATTGTGCAGTTAAACTTATGCAGGCTCTTGGAAGATCACTTCATCCGCTTTCTTGGTGTACTGATCCATTTTATGGAAGTTCAAGTAGCGGTAAGTATCTGTAGCGGTTGCATCAATTTGCTTCGCATACTCCAAGTACTCTTCTTTGGTTGGAATCTTACCAAGGATTGCACCTACGGCAGCTAGTTCCGCAGACGACAGGTAAACATTCGCACCAGTACCTAGACGGTTCGGGAAGTTACGCGTTGAGGTCGACATCACTGTTGATTTGTCTGCAACACGCGCTTGGTTACCCATACATAGTGAACATCCTGGTGTTTCAATTCGAACCCCAGCACGGCCAAAGATACCGTAATAACCCTCTTCCGTTAGCTGATCCTTGTCCATCTTCGTTGGCGGAGCGATCCATAAACGAGTTGCAAGCTGTCCGTTGAACTTATCTAGCAGCTTACCGGCAGCGCGGAAGTGACCGATGTTCGTCATACAAGAACCGATGAACACTTCATCAATCGCTGTGCCTTGTACTTCAGACAACAAGCGAGCGTCATCCGGATCATTCGGTGCACATAGTACTGGCTCGTTGATTTCAGCCATATCGATTTCAATCACATGTGCGTATTCAGCATCTTTATCCGCTTGCATCAGCTCAGGATTTGCCAGCCACTCTTCCATCGCTGTAATACGTCGTTCGATAGTACGGCGGTCACCGTAACCTTCAGAGATCATCCACTTCAGCATTACGATGTTAGAGTTTAGGTACTCTTCGATCGACTCTTGCGACAGTTTCACAGTACAACCTGCCGCCGAACGCTCTGCAGATGCATCAGACAGCTCAAATGCTTGCTCAACAGTTAGCGTTTCTAGGCCTTCAATCTCAAGGATACGACCAGAGAATTCGTTGATCTTGCCCGCTTTCTCTACTGTTAGTAGACCTTGCTGAATCGCGTAGTAAGGGATGGCATGAACAAGGTCACGCAGTGTGATACCCGGTTGCATTTCACCTTTAAAGCGAACCAAGATTGACTCAGGCATATCTAGTGGCATAACGCCTGTCGCAGCAGCAAAGGCAACCAAACCCGAACCTGCTGGGAATGAAATACCTAGCGGGAAACGAGTATGTGAGTCACCACCCGTACCGACTGTATCCGGCAGTAGCATACGGTTTAGCCATGAGTGGATAATACCGTCACCCGGGCGAAGAGATACACCACCGCGGTTCATGATAAAGTCCGGAAGTGTGTGGTGCGTGTTAACGTCTACTGGTTTTGGATACGCAGAGGTGTGACAGAAAGACTGCATGACAAGATCAGCAGAGAAGCCCAAACACGCCAAGTCTTTAAGTTCATCACGAGTCATAGGGCCGGTAGTATCTTGCGAACCTACTGTCGTCATCTTCGGCTCACAGTAGGTACCAGGGCGAATGCCTTCTACGCCACACGCTTTACCAACCATTTTCTGTGCAAGCGTGTAACCCTTGCCAGAATCTGCAATTTCACCAGGTTTACGGAATACATCCGAAGGCTCAAGACCTAGCGATTGACGCGCTTTGTCTGTCAAACCACGACCGATGATCAATGGGATACGACCGCCAGCACGAACTTCATCAATCAGTACTTCCGTTTTCAGCGAGAACTCAGCTAAAACTTCACCTGTTTCGTGATTACAAACTTTACCTTCATATGGGTAAACATCGATAACATCGCCCATGTTGAGCTTAGTCACGTCGACTTCGATTGGTAGTGCGCCCGCATCTTCCATTGTGTTGAAGAAGATAGGTGCAATTTTACCACCAAGCACATAACCACCAGCACGTTTGTTTGGAACGTAAGGGATATCATCTCCCATGAACCAAAGTACTGAGTTGGTTGCAGATTTACGTGAAGAACCAGTACCAACAACATCACCAACGTAAACCAATTGGTGACCTTTTTCTTTCAATTCTTCAATTTGCTTGATCGGACCAATATTGCCCGGTTGATCAGGATTGATGCCTTCACGCTCGTTCTTCAGCATCGCAAGTGCGTGCACTGGGATATCAGGACGAGACCAAGCATCAGGTGCAGGTGAAAGGTCATCCGTGTTCGTTTCACCTGTTACTTTAAATACAGTTAGAGTGACTTTTTCTTCAAGCTTAGGCTTAGAAAGGAACCACTCAGCATCAGCCCATGACTGAAGTACTTTCTGTGCATGCGCATTGCCTGCTTTTGCTTTCTCTTCTACATCATAGAAAGCATCAAACATCAGAAGTGTATGAGACAGCGCTTCTACAGCAATCTCTGCCAGTGCTTCATCATCCAATAGCTCAACTAGCGGTGCGATGTTATAACCACCTTGCATAGTGCCTAGCAGTTCAGCCGCTTTTTCACGGCTCACAAGTGGTGATTTAACTTCACCTGTTGCTACAGCGGTTAGGAAACCCGCTTTAACATAAGCGGCTTCATCTACACCTGGTGGGATGCGGTTTTCAAGTAGGTCAAGAATGAACTCTTCTTCACCTTGCGGGGGATTTTTCAGAAGTTCTACAAGTCCAGCAACTTGTTCTGCGTCTAGCGGTTTAGGAACAACTCCTTCAGCAGCACGCTCTTCGACGTGTTTACGGTAGGCTTCAAGCACGACTTTTTCCTCTCATTGCGGTTCCTCCTCTATTATTACTATTGTTAAAGTAAAGGAGTGAACATCCTTGGAAACTTGGCTCTCCATTGCCCTTGTTTTCATTCAATTATGATTGAGAAACAGCGCCGTAGAGGCCAAACTGTGGGCAAAATAATAGCAAATTTAACCTTAAATTAAAATCTTATCATTTTGACCAACATAGCAACTTACGACTAAAGTTCTGCTAATTTTGACCAAATATGCCAAGTTTTTGCTTTCTTATACCCGGTTAATTAAACGACGTTCCTACGATCAAATACACAGCATCCATATCCTGCTCAGTACGACCATAAGCCAACATAATTGGCCCGATTGGTGAGTCAACACCAAAGAAAATAGAGCCAGCATTGTAAAGTGGCGCTTCATTCAGCTTCAGATCATTATCTGACCACACTCCACCGTATTCCACTGATGCACCTAGGTAGACTGGCGCTTCAAATAGTCCAAAGTCGTTGTCGAACCATTTGTATCGGTACACCAAGCTACTAAAAAACAGGTTCTGTCCAATCAAGCTATTTCTTGGGATGCCAGATAGGTTTAAAAAGCCGCCTAACTCTCTCGGATCAAGTGGAACCGATGAATTTTTACTTTCTACAAAACTATATTCTGCATGTCCGACTAAAGTATGACGCTGATGACTGACCGCACCTTTGAATCGCGCGGAGATTTCATACACGGTATCTTCAATCATCTTTTCCGTGTCGAGCAGAGTGATGCCTTCCGGACTCTTGTCATGAGATACGAAATATTCAAGATCGACCAGCAGTCCGCGAGTAGGAAATGCAAAATCATCAAGCGTATCGAGTCGATAGCTCGCAAATATACCTTTGCGCTCGAAGTCTAGCTGCCCTGCCGAGGCCAAGGTAGACAGCTCAATATCTCCTGTAGAGTAACGAGCACCAAGGCGCAACTCTTGCCATAACGTAGGTTGAATGCCAATCGCCAGCTCAGAAGCAAAGTCATTATAGGAAACGGGTAAGAAGTCGTTAACTGAGCTGAGGTCCGGATTTTCAAATTCGCTAAAAGGTAAGTTTCTATCTTCACTGCTGTATCCAACACGGCCAGCAACAAAAAGCGTTTGACTAGATAAAACAGGCGAATACAACTCAGCTTCTATCAGCTTATCCGTGCCCATTTCTACGTTGAACGCCAACTCTGCACCATGCGAGTTTAAATTAGTAAAATTGGTCGACATACCGATGCCGTATTGGCTATCCGTATCGAAGTCATCTTCAAGGAAAAATCGAAAGTTAACGTAATTCGGCCCCCACGACTTTTCGTTAACATCAAAAACCAACAATGTCTTACCATCAACATCTTCAAAGTGATAAGTGATTAACTCAAAACGATCCAGCGCATAGAGATTTTCAACGGCTTTTTCTATTTCAGCCGTTGGAATACGACGACCTGTTTTCAATTGAATACGGTTAGTAAGTAATACATCACTGTAGTGGGTGTTATTCACTATCACAATGTCATCAACAATGCGTTTATCACCGTAAACCAGCGTCTTACGTACCTCTTGCTTGTGATCAATGTACTTTTGGTATTCTGCGTTCGATAAACTTAGACCTTGCAGCTTATCTTCAAGCTGCTTGGTAATATCGTAGCCCGCTTGAAAAGCCCAAGGCATTTTGTCGAACTCGACCGTTTCCATGGTGCCTACATTGGGACGAATATAAATATCTTGTGGTTCAAGCTCGTCCACTTGCTGTTGCGTACTGCGACGGACTAGGTAATTAGAAAGTTGATCCGCTACAGTAAACAGCCCGGTAAACTCATCTTCGGTTTTGTAGTCGGTGCTAATATCAACAGCAATAACAACATCTGCCCCCATGGCGCGAGCCACATCGACAGGCATGTTATTGACCACGCCACCATCGACAAGCATATGGCCATTGAGCTTATAGGGAGGAAGCGCTCCTGGTACAGACATACTGGCCATCATGGCGTCCACTAGGTAGCCATTGCCAAGAACCACTTCCTCTAGCGCAAGAATATCTGTCGCCACAGAGCGGTAAGGAATGGCAAGATCATCAAAAGAATCGAATCGTCCCAAATTCCCAGTAGTCTCACGCAATACGCGCAACATGTTCTGGCCTTGCACGACCCCCGTTGGGGCACGAACCTCACCAAATCTTAAGCCGAGGTCAGTGTTAATTTGATAGCGGTCTTCATACTCTTTATCACGAACTCGGCGTTGACTGCGGTCGACACGATCTCGATAGCCACTGCTCCAATCCACGGTGTAGATAAAACTTTCAATTTCATCAGCGCTCATCCCCGTGGCATAGAGACCACCAACATAAGCGCCCATACTAGTGCCCGTTACAATATCGACCGGGATCTGCATCTCTTCTAACGCTTTAAGGACGCCGATATGCGCAGCGCCTTTTGCTCCACCACCAGCGAGCACAACCGCCACCTTTGGGCGAGGCTCCAAGTCATCCGTTTTTGCTAGAGAGTTTGCGAGGGAAACAGAAGGAGTGGTGATCAAAAAGGCACTAACCCAAAACGCGAAATGGCGAGTCGGCGGGCTTGATAACAACTTTTTGAACATTCACTTCTTCCTTTGTTGAATTTCTTATCAAGTAGGGCGTGCTAGCAGCACCGCACTAACACGCCCTAATATGTACTAAGAATTGACCAGAGAGACAAGCTAATGTTGTTGATTTGGCGATGCTACCAATCAAATAAGCTGTTAAGCCAGTTTGATTTCTTCTCACACTGCTGCTTTATTTGACCCGTTTTATCCCAAACTGGCAGTTTATAATCACTACGACAGTTCATTTCTAAACCACCATCTGATGTCGGCTTAAATCCTAACGTGGTGATCTCTCTTGGCCACGGAAGCTCTAAACGCTCAGGAATGCGTTGCTTCAAATACTCTGCGTACACTCGTAATGCACCGCTCGACCCCGTTAGATGAACCGGTTTGTTATCGTCGCGGCCTAGCCAAATTGTCGTCACTTCACGGCCATCAACACCGACAAACCAGCTATCGCGGTTATCGTTACTGGTACCCGTTTTTCCTGCCAGTGCAGCCCAACCAAACTGGCTTTGTAAGAAGCGGCCTGTACCTTGAGCAACCCCCTGTTTCATCGCGTAAGTCGTTAGCCATGCTGCTTGCTCATCCACGGCTCTTGATGAACGAGGCAAGGATTGATACAGCACATTACCTTCCATATCCATCACTGAACGCAGAGCGGTCAGTTTCGCACGTTTGCCTGAGTTCGTCAGTGTCTGATACATCTGTGCGACTTCGAATGGCGTCAAAGAAAACGAGCCCAAAAACATCGAAGGCACTGGGCGGATTTCGTCTTTGTTGACGCCCAAACGCTCTAAAGTATCGGATACTTCTGGGATACCAAGCGCCATGCCTAAGCGCACAGTTGGCACGTTGAGTGACTTCGCTAAAGCAATGTAGAGTGGCACATCACCACGGTATTTTCGGTCGTAGTTACGCGGTGTCCATACATTACCTTTACTGCTTTTCAGGCTTAGCGGCGTGTCGTGTAGCGTCGTGCCTAGGTTATATTTTTCCGGTTGTTCTAGAGCCGTCAAGTAAATCGCTGGTTTAACTAAAGAACCAATTGGACGACTGGCATTGAGCGCGCGGTTAAAACCTTCATAACCAACACGTTTACCGCCAACCATGGCACGGATTTCACCACTATGACGATCAACCGCGACTGCAGCGGCTTCTAATTCTTTACCGCCTCGTTTAGCTAGCTCCGGGATCTTTTTCGCGATGGCTTGCTCCATTTTGCTTTGCGATACCGGATCCAGAGACGTAAACACGCGTAGTCCGGTTTCCGCTTTAAATCGCTCCCCCACTTTTTCTTTCAATTCAATGCTCAATTGTTGGAAATAAGCGGGCTGACGGCTCGCAATACGTGGTTTATTCTGCGTATCAAGCGAACGACTGACGGCTTGCTCATACTGCTCAGATGTCAGCATGTTTTGCTGCATCAACAAACGTAATACAAGATCGCGGCGCTCTTTCGTGCGCTCAGGGTAACGAATTGGATTGTAGTAAGACGGTCCTTTTACCATCCCAACTAACATCGCCAGTTGATCGATTCGCAGCTCTTGGATCGGTTGTCCAAAGTAATAACGCGATGCCAAGCCAAACCCGTGGATCGCTTCACCACCGCTTTGCCCCAAGTACACTTCGTTAAGGTAGGCTTCCAAAATACGATCTTTGCTGTAACGGTAATCCAAAATTAACGCGATATACGCTTCTCTAACTTTGCGCCACAGCGTTTTATCACGGGTCAAAAACAGGTTTTTCGCCAACTGCTGAGTTAGCGTACTACCACCTTGAACAGTACGACCCGCTTTAATGTTTGCAACCATTGCTCGTGCAATCGCGAGTGGAGACACCCCATCGTGTTGATAAAAATCCCGGTCTTCGGTCGCAAGCAGTGCATCAACTAAAATTTCTGGGAACTGATCACGACGCAAGAACAGACGCTGCTCATCTTGATCTTTCTCCAGCATACCCAACATCTTAGGCTCTAAGCGTAAGTAACCAAGATCGCCTCGGGACTCTAAAGACTGAATACGCTGTAAACCAGAATCTGAAAAATGGAGCATCACGTGACGATCCGGTTCAGGACCATCGGCAAATTCGAATGGACGGCGAATCAATTCAATCCGAGTGGAAGAAGAAGAGTACTCACCAGGGTAGCGAGGCTGACTTACCTTACGGTAATTCAGTACATCCAGCTCGTTACGAAGTTCTTGAATGGTGATATTTTCACCCGGATTTAAGTTCAAGATACGGGCATAAACCACCGTTGGCAGCTCAAACAGCTGACCTTCAAAGCGTTCTTTCACCACACTATCTAAGTAAATCCCAACAAACAGCAAAACAGCGGCAAGCGCAACACCGGCTTTCCAGCTAAATGACCACAAAACTTTCAGCCACGAATGTTTCTCGTTAGCCGGCTTTTTACTCGGTGTGCGTCGAGTCGGTTTTGTCGTTCCTTTATTGGTTGTACTTTTCTTCGCTGGCGCTTTTTTCGCGCTAGGCTTCTTGCTGTTAGTCATTATTCAATTGTCTTTTTGTTTTCGTAGTTGCTACATGATTGGCAGGATCATCTGGCCAAACGTGTTTTGGGTAGCGCCCTTTCATCTCTTTTTGAACGTCTTTATAGCTTCCGTTCCAGAAAGCCGCCAAGTCAGACGTCACTTGCAGCGGACGTTGTGCCGGCGAAAGCAGTTCAAGCACTAAACGCTTGTGACCAAGCGCTACCGTAGGGGAGCCACTCTCACCAAATACCTCTTGCATACGCACCGATAATTTCGGCTCATGGCCATACTGGTAACGGATACGCTTCTTTGAACCTGTAGGCAGTTGGTAATGCTCTGGTAACCATTCATCCAGCTGTTGATTGAGTGGCCAACCTAATCGAGCGTTCAGCGCCTCGACCAAGTTTATCTTGCTCAAATCGTTAACCGAACTGACGGACGTCATGTACGGCTCTAACCACTCTTCTAATGAATCCAACAAACTGGCTTCATCAAACATTGGCCATGATTGCTCGGGTAACCATTCCACCGCACAACGAACCCGAGCCAACAAGCTCTCCGCTGCCGGTGTCCAGTTTAGACTCTGTAAGCCCTGGCGGCGGACATACGTGAGTAAAGCTTGTGTCATTTTTTCTTTGCCAGGGCTTGGCAAAGGCTCGCGTTCAACCACCAGCTGACCGAGTTTTGTTTGTCGCTCAGCCATTAGACGCCCTCTTTTTTCATCCCAGTCTACAACTTCTTCAGACGAAAATAGCGCTTCAAAGGTCGCTCGCAATATATTGACATCCAATTCACATGCCGAATGAATTTGACTGGAGTTAGAATGAGAACGCATTAAGTCAACGGCAACCAAATAGTCACAGCCACCTAGCATGTCTTCCTGACGACATTCTGCACCATGACCATTAGCCAAAGTAAATCGCCCAAATTGATTTGTGCGCTGCTGCGCAATGCGATCTGGAAATGCCAAACTTAACACCAGCGGTAATGCTTCTTCATCCACGCCTTTCAGGTCAAATACCGTATCCAATTTGTACGCTAGAGATTGAGCACGCTTGAACAACAGCGACTTTTTTGGATGAGTACCAACAAGCCAACGATGCAAGCTATGAGCAATATTGGTAACGTTTCTCTCTGGCTCTTCAATCAGTGCGACCGCCGCCAAAGCAGCATTTAACATCTTATCACTGTAAGATTGCGCTTTAATTAGCATCGCAGCCGCACGAGGCTCAACGCCTAGTTCATGCGCCTGTTTTCCTTCGGACGTTAATTGCCCTTTTTCCGTCAGTAGTCCCAATGACACCAATAGCTGCTTCGCTTGTTCCAATGACGCATTAGCGGGAACATCAAGCCACTTGAGATCGTTGATATCATTCGCTCCCCAAAATGCGAGCTCCATAACTAAACTAGCCAAATCGGAATGCAAAATTTCGGGCTGGGGAACCAGAGGTTGCTGCTTGAACTGACTTTCAGAATAGAGGCGAACGCAAATGCCCTCTTCTATTCGTCCCGCTCGTCCTGCACGCTGAATCGCTGAAGACTGTGCAATGCGTGTTTGCTCTAAGCGTGTTAAACCGTTTTTCAAATCAAACCGGGCAATACGCTCTAACCCAGAATCAACCACAAGGCGAATGCCTTCAATCGTCAGTGAAGTTTCTGCGATGTTGGTCGCGAGTACGACTTTACGCTTGCCGTGTTCTGCCGGCGTGATGGCTTTTTGTTGCTCAGTAAAGCTCAGTTGCCCATAAAGCGGACACACTTCAATATCATCCGCCAAATGAGATAAACGTTCTTCGACTTGTTTAATGGCCCCAACGCCCGGTAGGAAAGCCAACAAAGAGCCGGACTCTTTGTTCATAAGACTTTCTATTGTTTTTGCCATACTCGTAGGTAAATGATCATTCACACCTAACGGTTGGTAACGCATGTCTACGTCGAAACTGCGTCCTTCTGATTCAATGTAACTGGCTTCCGGCAACAACGACTGTAAGGCTTGTTGATGAAGCGTTGCCGACATTACCACCAGCTTGAGATCGTCTCGCAATGCCTCTTGAACTTCTAAACTGAATGCCAAAGCGGTATCGGCATGAATGCTGCGTTCATGAAACTCATCAAAGATCAGGAGATCAACACCATCCAGTTCAGGGTCAGTTTGAATCATCCGAGTCATGATCCCTTCAGTCACGATCTCCAACTGCGTTGCAGAACTTACCTTTGCCTCGCCACGAACTCGATAACCCACGCGTTGGCCTACTTGCTCTCCCAATTGCTCAGCAAGATAACGGGCAATGTTACGCGCCGCGAGTCGTCTTGGCTCAAGCATGATGATTTTTCCAACAACCGAATGGTTTAAGAGTAACTGCAAAGGGAAGTAAGTCGACTTACCGGCACCAGGCGCCGCTTTTAAGATCACTTGATGTTGATTTTTGACCGCCGTCAGCAACTCAGGCATCACGGCTTCAATCGGCAATTGTGACAAAGGAAATACCTTATGGTGTAATGGTGGCAACATTGTACATAAAAAAATTTTTGTCTAAATAAGCAAATGCATTTCACACCCGCTTTAGAGTCCGCCACTCTACTCAAACGCTATAAACGCTTTCTTGCCGATATCGAACTCGATACCGGTGAAATTCGTACTATCCACTGCGCAAACACTGGTGCTATGACAGGTTGTGCGACACCGGGAAACAAAGTTTGGTTTTCCACTTCCGACAACCCGAAACGAAAATACCCCAATAGTTGGGAGTTGAGTGAAACCGAACAAGGCCACCGTATTTGTATCAATACCGCGCGCGCCAACCAATTAGCCGTTGAGGCTATTGAAAATAATGTCATTTCAGAGCTTTGTGGTTATGACACACTTCAAACTGAGGTGAAATACGGTAATGAAAATAGCCGAATTGATATCTTGCTCAGCGCAGACAACAAGCCAAAGTGCTATATAGAAGTGAAAAGCGTCACTCTTCTTGATGAGACCGACTCTACTGGACAAGGATACTTCCCAGATGCGGTCACGACTCGGGGACAAAAGCACCTGAGAGAGCTCACAGAAATGGCACAAAATGGAAGTAGAGCCATACTTTTATTCACTGTTTTACATTCAGGTATTGAAAAAGTATCCGCGGCGCACCATATAGACGCGAAATATTCACTATTACTCAAACAAGCACAAGACGCTGGAGTGGAAGTTCTCAGCTACAAAGCTGAACTGAGCGATACTGGAATGAAGCTGATTTCCGCTATTGATTTTATCAATTAAGAGAAAAAATGATGTCGTCTTCACATTGACGATAACTTTGCGATTCAGTATTTGCTTGCACCGCCTCTTTTTGCTATAGATACCCGCCTTAAATTGACTGCGTAGCAGTTGACTAGGTGTAAGTAGGAGATGCTGTATGCCAGAATCAAAGAAGAAAACGATAGGCATCCTAGCCATTGCCGGCGTGGAGCCATATCAGGAAAAACCTGGTGAAGAGTACATGTCACCAGAGCAGGTTGAACACTTTACGAAAATCTTAACAGCTTGGCGCGACCAGCTGAGAGCTGAAGTGGATCGTACCGTTCACCACATGCAGGACGAAGCAGCAAACTTCCCAGATCCAGTTGACCGCGCCTCTCAAGAGGAAGAGTTCAGCCTAGAACTGCGTAACCGCGACCGCGAACGCCGTTTGATCAAGAAGATTGAAAAGACTTTGGATAAAATCAAAGAAGACGATTTTGGCTTCTGTGAGTCTTGTGGCGTAGAGATTGGCGTTCGCCGTCTTGAAGCACGTCCAACCGCTGACCTATGTATTGACTGTAAAACACTTGCAGAAATCAAAGAGAAGCAAATGCAAGGTTAATCAACCAAGCATTATGATTATTGAAGGGAGCTCAGGCTCCCTTTTTGTTTTGACTACCTTTGCATCCCATTTGTTTACTAAATTCGAGATACACGCATGACACGCTATGTAGGTCGATTCGCCCCATCTCCTTCTGGTCCTTTACATTTTGGTTCACTGATTGCCGCTCTTGGCAGCTATTTTCAAGCGAAAGCACACAACGGAACCTGGTTAGTACGTATTGAGGACTTGGACCCACCAAGAGAAATGCCAGGTGCGGCGCAACTTATCCTAGATGCGCTCAAAGCCTATCAGCTGTATTGGGATGGAGAGGTGGTATACCAGAGTGAACGTCATGACCTTTACCAAGCCCAAATAAACACATGGCTCGAAAATGGTGAGGCCTATTATTGCCAATGTACTCGAAAGCAAATTAAAGAGCATGGCGGGTTTTATCCTGGCACTTGCCGCGATAAAAACTTGAAAGACGGCGCGATTCGCCTAAAAATGACCAAGCCTGTCGCTCATTTCTTCGATCAGAAGCGTGGAACAATTAAGATTCCAGAGCAACTCGTTAATGAAGATTTCATTATTAAACGTCGAGATGGATTATTTGCTTATAATCTTGCGGTAGTATTGGACGACATCGACCAAGGCATCACCGAAGTCGTGCGTGGTGCAGACTTAATCGAGCCAACAGGGCGTCAAATCAGTCTGTACCAGATACTTGGGCAGCCTGAAGTCAGCTACTTGCATTTACCATTGGCGATGGACAACAACGGCAATAAACTGTCGAAACAAAATCACGCGACGGCTATTGATATAGAGACACCAAAGCCTACTCTATTACGCGCCATGACATTTTTGGGCTTCGAGATACCTGAAGCCATAAAAGCGGCCAACATAGAAGAGATTCTTCGTTGGGGCTGCGAAAACTGGCGCTTGGAACAGCTTCCAACAGAGATCGAGATCACACCGTGATTCTCAAATGGCATTGTGTAGGCTATCATTAGCCGCAAATTAGGCCCTAGAGGCGCAAAAACTAACCAAAGCAAGATTGGACTAAACCCAGTTATTGCCAGATGCACATGAATACAAACGACTATACACCAAGCGAACCTGCCACTATTCCAGAGCTCGCTCTCAATGTAATAACTCGTGAAGAGCACAACATTTCGCGTAAGCAGATCAGTGATAATGCACTGAAGGTACTGTACCGCCTAAATGGTGCTGGTTTCGATGCTTTTCTTGTGGGTGGCGGGGTTCGAGACTTACTGCTTGGACAGAAACCAAAAGATTTTGACATTGCGACCAACGCAACGCCGGAACAGATCAAACAGCTATTTCGTAACTGCCGTTTGATTGGTCGCCGCTTCCGCTTGGCTCATATTATGTTTGGCCGAGATATCATTGAAGTAGCGACATTCCGCGGTCACCACCAAGAGCAAAAGAATAAGAGCATCTCTCAGCAATCGAAAGAAGGAATGCTGCTGCGTGACAATGTCTACGGCACCATCGATGAAGATGCTGAGCGCCGTGATTTCACGATTAACTCGATGTACTACAACATCGCGGATTACTCGATTCACGACTACGCACGTGGTATTGAGGATTTAGAAGATCGCCTCATTCGGCTGATTGGCGATCCAGAAACACGCTACCGTGAAGATCCAGTACGTATGTTGCGTGCGGTTCGCTTCGCAGTAAAACTGGACTTTGATATTGAAGAAGACACCGCGGCACCAATCGAACACATGGCACCGTTGCTCGGTGACATTCCGTCAGCGCGTCTTTTTGAAGAGTCACTCAAGTTATTGCAATCCGGTCATGGCTTAGAAACCTACCACCTACTGCGTGAGTACAACCTATTCCAGCAACTCTTCCCGACGATTGCAGCGCACTTCACGGAAGATTACTCCTCTTACACAGAGCAAATGTTGGATCTCGTGTTGGATTCTACTGACATGCGCATCGAAGATGGGAAACGCATCAATCCAGCATTTATGTTTGCTGCAATGCTGTGGTACCCACTGTGTGCGAAAGCCGATGAACTGATGGAAGAGCGCAACCTAGGCCATTACGACGCTATTATGGAAGCGAGTAACATCATTCTTGATGAACAAGTTCGTACAATTGCCATTCCAAGACGCCACACCGCAACCATTCGCGAGATTTGGCAGTTACAGCTTCGTCTTCCACGACGCAACGGTAAACGTGCATTCCGCCTGATGGAGCTCAATAAATTTAGAGCTGGCTTTGATTTTCTTGAAATGCGCGGTGAAATTGAAGGTGGTGACACTCAGAAGCTTGCCAAGTGGTGGGAAACTTTCCAAAATGCAGGCCGAGAAATGCGTCAAGCAATGGCTGCCGACCTAGACGGTCAATCACCGAAGAGTGGTCAGCGCCGCCGTAAAACCTATCGCAAGAAAAAGAGTAAGCCTAAGTCATGATCACAGCGTACATTGCGGTAGGCAGTAACTTGGCTGATCCTGTCAGCCAAGCGAAGCAAGCGATTGAAGCGTTAAAAACGCTGCCTAAATCAGAATTTCTTCAGGCTTCTTCGCTATACAGCAGCACGCCAATGGGACCACAAAACCAACCGAATTACATCAATGCGGTTGTGTCGATTAACACCAGTTTGACGCCTCTTGAGTTGCTCGATTGCACACAAGCCATTGAGCAAGAACAAGGGCGTGTCCGTAAAGACGAACGTTGGGGACCAAGAACCTTGGACCTCGACATTGTTCTTTATGGCAATGAGGTGATTAATTCCGAGAGGCTGATCATTCCTCATTATGGAATGAAAGAGCGTGAATTCGTACTCTACCCTCTTGCGGAAATTGCACCAAGTTTACAACTCCCCGATGGGACCGAGGTCTCTGAACTACTGGAACAAGTAGATAGAAACGGCCTCAGTATCTGGCAGTCATAGCCAACTCCTAGTAAGGATAAAACCATGAAAAAAATGACCATCAACGACCTAATCAAGTGGAAGCAAGAAGGTCGTAAATTTGCTACTTCAACCGCTTATGATGCGAGCTTTGCCCAACTGTTTGAAAGCCAAGAAATGCCAGTACTTCTTGTTGGTGATTCTCTAGGTATGGTTTTGCAAGGTCACAACGATACTCTGCCAGTAACGGTCGATGATATCGCTTACCATACTCGTTGCGTACGCGCAGGTAGCCCAAATTGTTTGTTGATGGCTGACATGCCATTCATGAGCTACACCACGCCAGAGCAAGCTTGCGAAAATGCGGCTACACTGATGCGTGCGGGTGCCAATATGGTGAAAATTGAAGGTGGTGACTGGCTAGTCGACACTGTAAAAATGCTCACTGAACGCTCGGTTCCAGTTTGTGCTCACCTTGGTTTAACTCCTCAAGCCGTGAATATTTTTGGTGGTTACAAAGTCCAAGGTCGCGATCAAGAAAAAGCGGACCGCATGGTGAAAGATGCGTTAGCACTGCAAGAAGCAGGCGCTCAAATCGTCTTACTAGAGTGCGTGCCTGCTGAGCTTGCTGAGCGTATTACGCAAGTGCTCGACGTGCCTGTTATCGGTATTGGAGCTGGTAACGTGACAGATGGTCAAATTCTCGTGATGCATGATATGTTCGGTATCTCTGCCAACTACATGCCGAAATTCTCCAAAAACTTTCTTGCTGAAACAGGTGATATGCGCAAAGCCGTTGCTAAATACATTGAAGATGTAGCCAACGGTGTATTCCCAGACGACGCTCATACCATTGCCTAGAGGATAAATGCATGCATACTTTTGCGGAAATCTCAGCAGTTCGTGAACACCTTAAAACCTTTAAACGTGAAGGTCGTAAAATTGCGTTTGTCCCAACCATGGGCAACCTTCACGAAGGTCACTTAACTTTAGTGCGTAAAGCACGCGAATACGCTGATATCGTTGTCGTAAGCATCTTTGTTAATCCGATGCAGTTTGATCGTGCAGACGATTTAAATAATTACCCGCGTACGCTAGAGGAAGACTTAAGCAAGTTAACCTCTGAAGGGGTCGATGTGGTATTTACGCCGACACCAGAAGTTATCTATCCTGAAGGGCTTGATAAACAAACGTTTGTTGATGTTCCGGGTCTATCGACTATTTTAGAAGGGGCTTCACGCCCTGGTCATTTCCGTGGCGTCACAACCATCGTAAACAAGCTATTTAACATCGTTCAGCCAGATGTGGCCTGTTTTGGTGAGAAAGATTTTCAACAACTTGCTGTTATCCGCAAGATGGTTGTCGATCTTGCGATGGACATTGAAATCATCGGTGTACCAACCGTACGTGAAATGGACGGTTTAGCAATGAGCTCACGTAATGGTCTGCTTACACTTGACGAACGTCAACGTGCGCCAGTACTTGCTCGTACAATGCGTTGGATCAGCAGTGCCATTCGTGGCGGCCGTGATGACTACGCATCGGTCATCGAAGATGCGAGCGACCAACTGCGAGCTGCAGGTTTGCACCCTGATGAGATCTTCATTCGTGATGCTCGTACATTACAAGTGATCACACCAGAAACGACACAAGCCGTCATTCTGATGTCTGCGTTCTTAGGCAAAGCTCGTCTTATCGATAACCAAACGGTAGATATGGTTGTCGAAGCGAAGGAAGAAGCAGAGTCTAGTAATACAAACTCAGAGAGCGCAGAGTAAGCTCTGAGCCATCAAGACGTAAAAAGGTCGACTCTTAGTCGACCTTTTTTATGTTCTACGTATAGACGCAATCTAATCCTTCAGGACGTGTTTTAAACCGCTTGTGCAGCCACATCCACGCTGGAATATCACGTTTTATCATTTTCTCGAGTTCTTGATTCAAGATACTTGCCGCTTTAATCGCATTACGCCTCTCGAAACGCTCACTGATATCTTTTCCAATATATAACGTGTAATGGTGATTCTTGCTCACTGTGACGCCAGATATGACCGCACAATTTGTTGCGTCAATAAGCACACTAGATCCCACGGTACTCGCGGCTTGTTCAACAGCAAAGAACGGCGCAAAAACAGAATGGCTGACGCCATAATCATGGTCGGGCAAATACCAAAGTCGATGACCATTTTTCAGAACTTTGAGCATTGATTTCACGTCTTTTCGATCAATCATTTGATGCCCAAAACGAGTTCGACCTCGATGTTGAATAAACTCATAAGCAGGATTCGAATTTGGGCGATAAACGCCATAACCTTTGGCAAACTGGCTAAAAATACGAGCGGTTATCTCCAAGTTTAAATGGTGACTGCACACCACCAACACACCACGGCCATTCTTTTCCTCAGCGAGTAAACGATCTTTTCCAACAGTAGAGGTTATCCGACGAATCCGCCAGTCTGGCCAAAACCACGCTATGCCCGTTTCGATGATCGCCATTCCCGTATATTGAAAGTTTTTTCGTACTACGTCCTTACATTGCCAATCCGTAAAATCAGGGAAACACAGCTGGAGATTACGCAGAGCGATCTTGTGTCGGCGCTTCATTACATGCATCGCAATACAACCGATGCCTCTACCTAAAACTTTCAACACCACGTAAGGGAGTAGATTTACAATGACCGCTAGAGAGCCAAATGCTAGCCAAACAGGCCAATACTTGGGCTTAAGTAACTGATAGGAGAAAGGCGGCGGCGGGACAATATTCATAGGATCACTCATTTATTACAAATGATTGAAACCTAACATGATAAAAACCGAAAGATTGTATGGGAGTGTATTGTTATGCATGCCAAAGAGCAGCATGATTCGCTGCTCTTTGTTGTGTGGGAGAGTCTTAGCTTCTTAGCCCAATACCTTTCGTTACTAAGTAATGAGCCACGGCATACAGCGCTATCACAAACACCGCAAGCACACTGAATGAGGTGACAATACCCACATCCGATACGCCTAAAAAACCATAACGGAACGCATTCACCATGTAGACGATTGGGTTAATCTTAGAGACACCTTGCCAAAATTCAGGCAGTAAGCTGATGGAATAAAAAACACCACCCAAGTAGGTTAACGGGGTCAACACAAATGTAGGAATGATCGAAATATCATCAAACGTTTTTGCATAGACCGCATTGATCAGCCCGCCTAGAGCAAATACAACGGATGTCATGAAGACGGTCGCAACAATAATGCCCCAGTGTTCAACTTGCAGATCCACAAACAATAGAGACACACAGGTAACAATAGCGCCAACTAACAAACCTCGAGTCACACCGCCCATTACGTATCCAGCAATAATCACGTAATTTGGCACTGGTGCCACCAGCAGCTCTTCAATGTTCTTCTGTAGTTTTGCACTAAAGAACGAAGACGCCACATTCGAGTATGAATTGGTGATAACCGACATCATGATCAAACCTGGAACTATGTACTCCATGTAGCTAAAGCCGCTCATCTCACCGATTCGAGAGCCAATAAGATTACCGAAAATGATGAAATACAGTGTCATTGTGATTGCAGGCGGAACTAAAGTTTGCACCCAAATGCGTGTAAAACGGGTGATCTCTTTGCTCAGCAAGCTACGAAATGCCGTCCAATATAAACCGTACATTTACTTACTCCCTTCTCTTACAATGCTGACAAACAACTCTTCCAGTCGGTTGGCTTTATTACGCATTGAAAGAACTTTAATACCATGCTCTGTTAACTGACTGAACACTGAGTTCAATCCTTGGCTTTTGTCTAGCTCTATCTCTAAAGAGCCATCAACAATACTTTGTCGATTGACGCCTTCAAGCTCAGGCACCTCGCCTTCAGATTCAATGTCTAGGATAAATGTCTCGACGCTTAACTTACCTAGCAACGCCTTCATGGTGGTGTTTTCGATCAACTCACCTCGGTTAATAATGCCGATATTTCGACACAGCATCTCCGCTTCTTCTAGGTAGTGCGTCGTCAAAATAATCGTAATCCCTTGCTCTTGGTTGATCTCTTTCAGAAATTCCCACATTGAGCGGCGTAGTTCAATGTCCACCCCAGCCGTTGGTTCATCCAAAATGAGCAACTGCGGCTCATGCATCAAAGCTCGGGCGATCATCAAACGGCGCTTCATTCCGCCAGATAAATTACGGGCACGCTCTTTACGTTTTTCCCATAAATCGAGTTTTTTCAGGTACTTTTCAGCTCGTTCTTTGGCTAATACTTTAGACACACCGTAATAGCCCGCTTGCTGCATCACAATTTGCTCAACGGTTTCAAACTGGTTGAAGTTGAACTCTTGTGGCACCAAGCCTAAATTCTGTTTGGCCAACTCAAGGTCGGTATCAATGTCATAACCGAAAACTTTCGTCGTCCCAGAAGTTTTGTTCACTAAGGAGGAGATGATGCCGATCGTGGTCGATTTTCCTGCACCATTGGGACCCAGAAGCGCGTAGAAGTCACCCTTTTTCACTTGGAGACTAATACCTTTTAACGCCTCAAAGCCACCTGCATACGTCTTGCGCAGCTGTTCAATTTCTAATGCGTACATAAGGTCTTGATTGCCGTTTGTTTGTGATTACTAATACCGACTCGATGTTTATCAGCGGTTTACTACGAAATCGCCTTGGGTATTGTACTGGAGGTCCATCAGTTTATCGTTGAATAACGATGATTACAATTAAACCTTTCGATAATGTTGGAAATATAGTCCCTATCAACGTAAAGGTTATCTGCAAGTAAGGAAAAGTTAGGGAATAAAAAACGCAACAGAACGCTGTTGCGTTTTTAACGATCAGAGTGATTACGCCGTTATACGCTGATACTGGTCCGCCTCGACATGTGCTACCGCCGCATTTAATGCTTCATAACGGAATTGGTACATATTGTCATTTGGGACAAGATCAATGACGTGGAACTTTTCTAGCTGTTCTCGCGTGCGCTCATTTGGACACAAAAAATACACGGCACAATTAGCATCAAGCGCATCTTTAATCGCGTTTTCTAACGCTAAACCGACAGTAACATCAATCATAGGTACATCGGTAAGATCGAGAATCATCACATCATAATCCGAAATACTGGAGTGCTGGCGTGAAATTGCCTTAGAAACACTGAAGATCATTGGGCCCGAAAGATAAAAGAACAGTACTTTGCCATTGGCGCGATCAAGCAAGCCACGCTCGCTGTCAGTTAGCGGCACATCGTCTTCATCCGCGTCGCTGATCGCTTTCACTTGTCTCGCCTGTTCTCGGCTCAGACGCTCAATGATAATAATGTTGGAAATAAAGACGCCCAAGCCCACGGCAACGATAAGATCAACGAACACTGTTAGCAACATAACGCCATACATTACCGCCATTCCGGAAAAGCTAACCTTGTGTGCTCGTTGAATAAAACTCCAATCCAAAATGTTAAAGCCGACATATACTGCAATGCCAGCCAACACAGCCATTGGGATCGGCTCCGTTAATCCACCAGCAACCAATACGACCAATGCAAGCATAAGTGCACGAATCACACCGGACAATGGCGAACGAGCCCCAACTTGAATGTTAGTCACCGTGCCCATCGTTGCGCCCGCGCCAGGTAGTGCACCGAACAAGCCTGAGATCATGTTGGCAAGACCTTGGCCTCGCAGTTCTTTGTCTGAGTCGTGCTCTTTACGAGTCAAGGAGTCACCGATAACCGCCGTCAACAAAGTATCGATACAACCTAAGGTGCCGAGCACCAACGCATCAATAACCATCTCAACAAACATATCTGGATCAATATGAGGTGCAACGAGAGAAGGCAATCCAGCCGGGATTTCACCGATACGACGAATGTCTTCCGTATCAAAGAGCATCACAGACAACAAAGTCACCGCAACCAACGCCACGAGTTGCGCTGGTACATATTTTCGATATTGCTTAGGGAAGAAAAAGAGAATCCCCAAAGTTAGTAGACCTAAAAACAGTTCACTGAACTTAAGGTTAGAAATAGTCTCCGGCAAAGCAGATAATGTTCCGAGCACTCCTCCAGAAGGCGCGGCATGCCCCATCAAAGGTGATAGCTGCAAAATGATAAGAATCACGCCAATCCCTGACATAAAGCCCGAAATCACGCTATAAGGCATCAAGGTAACGTATTTACCCAGTTTTAACGTCCCTAATAGGATTTGGAACGCGCCAGCCATCATAACAACCGTGAAAGTCATGGCCATGCCCGTTTCTGGATACTTCGCCATCATACTGGTTAACACAGCGGTCATGATTACCGTCATTGGCCCTGTTGGTTCTGATATTAACGTATTAGAACCACCAAACAACGAAGCAAACAAACCGACCATTATTGCGCCCCAGAGGCCTGCTTCTGCCCCTGCACCGGATGCAACACCGAACGCTAACGCCAAAGGAAGAGAGATAATCGCCGTGGTTACCCCGCCAAATACATCCCCTTTGAAATTAATATCTTCAAAACGACTACCGAACACTGCTGATTTCCCTGCATTCAATTTTAAAAAGTAAAATGTCATTACTTTAACGAGCCAGGCGAAAATTTAAACCATAAATAGATTAAGGCTAAATTCACACCACAAATAATTAGGCCTAATTTTACGTTTTTATTGATGAAAACTAGTCAGATGAGTCCTGTCTGACGAATATTTAACGAGATCGAAATTGTAACATTGTGTATAGTTACAACACTGATCGCTTGCATGTTCATATAAGCGGCAGCGCTTTTGTCTTTTAAGGGAAGTAGTTTGCAAGATGCCGGAAATTAAACAGTTATTTGAAAACAATTCAAAATGGTCTCAAGAGATCAAATCTGATCGACCTGAATACTTCGCAAAACTCGCAGAGGGTCAAAAGCCCGATTTTCTTTGGATTGGCTGTTCTGATAGCCGTGTCCCTGCCGAGCGACTAACCGGACTATACTCGGGTGAACTATTCGTTCATCGGAATGTTGCAAACCAAGTCATCCATACTGATCTCAACTGTCTGTCCGTCGTTCAATACGCCGTAGACGTTCTTAAGGTTAAACACATCATTGTCTGTGGACACTATGGCTGTGGTGGCGTGAACGCAGCCATTGATAACCCTAAGCTAGGTCTTATTAATAATTGGCTGTTACATATCAGAGATATCTATTTCAAACACCGCACTTACCTAGATCAAATGCCGCAGCAAGATCGAGCGGATAAGCTAGGCGAGCTTAATGTCGCAGAGCAAGTGTACAACTTGGGTAACTCAACCATCTTGCAAAACGCTTGGGAGCGTGGGCAAGATGTTGAAATTCATGGCGTGGTATACGGCATTGAAGATGGTCGTTTAGAGTACTTAGGCATTCGTTCTAACTCTAAGGAAACCGTAGAAGCGTCTTATCAGAAAGCCCTTTCGACGATTCTAAATACAGACAATAAGCTGCTTTGTCGCTAAGCTACATCTAAAAGTTGAACAAAAAACGCCCATCTAAGATGGGCGTTTTTTTGTATTTTTAATGCTGCTCTCAATGATTATTCTTGAGGTACAACTTTACCGATGTATGGTAAGTGGCGGTATTTCTGCGCGTAATCAATACCCACACCAACGACAAACTCATCTGGGATTTCGAAACCAATCCAATCCACAGGAACATTCACTTCACGACGAGATGGTTTATCTAGGAGCGTACAAATCGCGATAGACTTCGGCTCACGCAGCGATAAGATCTCACGGATTTTATTTAGTGTGTTACCTGTATCAATGATGTCTTCAACAAGCAAAATGTCTTTGCCTTTGATGTCATCATCCAAATCTTTCAAGATACGAACGTCACGTGAACTTTCCATTGTGTTGCCGTAGCTTGACGCTGTCATAAAATCAACTTGGTGAGTCAGTTCGATAGCACGTGCCAAGTCTGCCATAAATACAAATGAGCCACGCAATAAGCCTACCAACACAAGATCTTCACTACCTTGATAACGCTCTGTAATTTGTTTGCCTAATTCACGAACTCGTTCCTGAACTTCTTGCTCAGAAATCATGACTTCTATTGTATGTTTCATACTGTGCTCAATCTAATTTGTGGGTTGAGGTAAGTCGCACGCAAACGATCACCTAATCTTACGGCGTGTAGTGTATCACCACGTTCATTGGGTTGAAAGTCACATCCTGTTGCCAAAAAATCTTGGAAGAAGGTCTTAGTTTTATAAAGTTCATAGCTAATTTTATCAATAATAATGACATTACTGTATATAAATTGTTCTACAGATGTTGACCTTGTTGATATGCACCATTACACTCATCACTGCTTTAAGCAACTATTAAAATAATCAATTAGGGGGTTACCCCCAATATCAACTCAAATGGCAAGGAAAATGGATATGGACTCAATTGCAAAGAGACCTAGAACTAGGCTTTCCCCGATTAAGCGTAAGCAACAGTTAATGGAAATCGCATTGGAAGTGTTTGCGCGCCGCGGCATCGGTCGTGGTGGTCATGCAGATATCGCAGAAATTGCTCAAGTTTCTGTGGCGACCGTTTTTAACTACTTCCCGACTCGTGAAGACTTAGTGGATGAAGTACTCAACCACGTCGTACGTCAGTTCTCGAACTTCCTATCGGATAACATTGACTTAGACCTACACGCGCGTGAAAACATCGCCAATATTACTAATGCGATGATCGAGCTTGTCAGCCAAGATTGTCACTGGCTAAAAGTTTGGTTCGAGTGGAGTGCTTCAACACGTGACGAAGTATGGCCATTGTTTGTTTCAACTAACCGTACTAACCAGTTGCTGGTACAAAACATGTTCATTAAAGCGATTGAACGTGGCGAAGTGTGTGATCAGCACGATTCAGAACACTTGGCAAACTTGTTCCACGGTATTTGTTACTCACTGTTTGTCCAAGCGAACCGTGCAAAAAGTGAAGCGGAACTTAAGCACCTTGTTAGTTCATACTTAGACATGCTTTGCATTTACAACCGTGAACACTAAAGCTTAACTCGCAATATATGTCAGCCCACCCGTTTGGTGGGCTTTTTATTGTCTGCTGTCAGCCGAGCACACGTTTATATTCCTACCCAGCAAACATAAAAAAACCGCTGCAATGCAGCGGTTTCTATCATTCAGTCAGAAAAAGCTTACTTCTTCTTAACTGCTTTTTTGTTTGGCAGGTCAGTGATTGAACCTTCAAATACTTCAGCAGCTAGACCTACAGACTCGTGTAGAGTTGGGTGAGCGTGGATAGTCAGAGCGATATCTTCTGCATCACAGCCCATCTCAATTGCAAGGCCGATTTCACCAAGTAGTTCACCACCGTTAGTACCAACGATAGCACCACCGATTACGCGGTGAGTTTCTTTGTCGAAGATTAGCTTAGTCATACCGTCTGCACAGTCAGATGCGATTGCACGACCTGATGCTGCCCATGGGAATGTTGCAACTTCGTACTTGATGCCTTCTTCTTTCGCTTCTTTTTCAGTCTTACCAACCCAAGCCACTTCTGGCTCAGTGTACGCAATTGAAGGGATAACTTTAGGGTCGAAGTAGTGCTTCTTACCAGAGATAACTTCAGCAGCTACGTGACCTTCATGCACACCTTTGTGAGCAAGCATTGGTTGACCAACGATATCACCGATCGCGAAGATGTGAGGAACGTTAGTACGCATTTGCTTATCAACGTTAATGAAGCCACGCTCGTCAATTTCTAGACCCGCTTTTTCACCGTCGATTAGCTTACCATTTGGTACACGACCGATAGCAACTAGAACCGCATCGTAACGCTCAGCTTCAGCTGGCGCTTTCTTGCCTTCCATTGAAACGTAGATACCGTCTTCTTTTGCTTCAACTGCTGTAACTTTCGTTTCTAGCATTAGCTTGAACTTGTCTTTGATACGCTTAGTAAATACTTTCACGATATCTTTGTCTGCTGCAGGAATTACCTGGTCAAACATTTCAACAACTTCAACTTTAGAACCTAGAGAGTGGTAAACCGTACCCATTTCTAGACCGATGATACCACCACCCATGATAAGCAGTTTTTCTGGCACTTCTTTTAGTTCAAGAGCGTCAGTAGAGTCCCAAATACGTGGGTCTTCATGCGGGATAAATGGCAGTTTGATTGGACGAGAACCAGCCGCAACGATTGCGTTGTCAAAGTTAACAACTGTTGGCTCACCTTCGCCTTCTACAAGGATAGAGTTAGGGCCAGTGAACTTACCGTAACCGTTAACTACTGTAACGTTACGCATCTTAGCCATGCCGCTTAGGCCGCCAGTTAGTTGGTTAACAACTTTTTCTTTCCAGATGCGGATTTTGCTGATGTCTGTTTGAGGCTCACCGAACACAACGCCGTGGTCAGCCATCGCTTTCGCTTCTTCAATTACTTTAGAAACGTGAAGCAGTGCTTTAGATGGGATACAACCCACGTTCAGACATACACCGCCAAGCGTGCTGTAACGTTCAACTAGTACAGTTTCAAGACCTAAGTCCGCACAACGGAATGCAGCGGAGTAACCAGCAGGACCAGAACCAAGTACAACAACTTGGGCTTTAATTTCTTTGCTCATTTTGACCTCTTGTAGTCATTATCCCTAACAGGCTGAGTGGGTATCGATTTTTTATGTTTAAGAGAGATTTGTTTTAAACAGTTATTTTCAGACCGCTAACAGTTTACAGAGATGTTAATGGTGTGAAAAGTAAATCAATTTAGCCTGTGAGCTAGACAACAATTCGATTGTGAAAACCCTGAACGAAGCAAGGCTGATAACCAAATTGTCGGTAATTATGATTAGCAGAGGCGGCTAAGTTGCCGCCTCTCATTCATCTAATTTCTATTACAGAACTAGACGACGAATGTCAGATAGACATGAGTTTAGGTAAGTGATGAAGCGCGCACCTTCAGCACCATCGATCACACGGTGGTCGTATGATAGAGACAGTGGAAGTTGTAGACGCGGTTCGAACTCTTTACCGTTCCATACCGGTTTCATTTCTGACTTAGACACACCTAGGATACCAACTTCTGGCGCGTTTACGATTGGAGTAAACGCCGTACCGCCGATACCGCCTAGGCTAGAGATAGTGAAACAGCCACCTTGCATGTCAGCAGCAGTTAGCTTACCTGCACGTGCTTTCTTAGAAACAGCCATTAGCTCTTCAGATAGCTCGTAGATGCCTTTCTTGTTCACGTCTTTAAATACCGGAACAACAAGACCGTTTGGTGTATCTACCGCGATACCAACATTCACGTATTTCTTCAGAATTAGGCTCTCACCGTCTTCTGATAGAGAAGAGTTGAACGCTGGGAACGCTTCAAGCGCTTTAGCTACCGCTTTCATGATGAACACAAGTGGCGTGATCTTCATGCCAGTGTCTTTCTTCGCTTCAATCGCGTTTTGCTCTTTACGGAATGCTTCAAGAGCCGTGATGTCTGCGTTATCCCACTGTGTAACGTGCGGGATCATTACCCAGTTACGGTGTAGGTTTGCACCAGAGATCTTCTTAATGCGAGATAGCGGTTGAACTTCTGTCTCACCAAACTTGCTGAAGTCCACTTTTGGCCATGGTAGTAGACCAAGAGCCGCGCCGTCGCCTTTACCAGATGCTGCTGCACCTGCGCCAGACTCAAGACGCTTAAGTGCATCTTTCACGTAAGCTTGAACGTCTTCTTTTAGGATACGGCTCTTACGACCAGAACCTTTAACCTTAGAAAGGTTAACGCCAAATTCACGCGCTAGACGACGAACAACTGGAGACGCGTGAGCGTACTCGTCGTTCTCTTTGAAATCGCCAGTCGCTGCTGGAGCTGCTGCCGCTGGAGCTTCTGCTTTAGGAGCTGGAGCTGCAGGTGCTGCCGCTTGAGCTGGAGCCGCTGCAGGAGCAGGTGCTGCGCCCGCCACTTCGAATACCATGATTAGTGAGCCAGTAGACACTTTGTCGCCAGCTGCAATCTTGATTTCTTTAACCGTACCAGCAAATGGTGCAGGAACTTCCATAGAAGCTTTGTCACCTTCAACAGTGATTAGAGATTGCTCTTCTTCCACTGTGTCGCCAACGGCAACCATGATCTCAGTAACTTCAACTTCGTCGCCGCCGATATCTGGAACGTTCACTTCTTTTGCCGCAGACGCTGCTGGTGCTGCTGCCGCAGGAGCTTCAGCTGCCGCTGGTGCTGGTGCTGCTGGAGCACCTGAACCTGCTGTTTCGAATACCATGATAAGTGAGCCAGTCGATACTTTATCGCCTGCTGCAACTTTGATCTCTTTTAGAGTACCTGCGAATGGCGCTGGAACTTCCATAGAAGCTTTGTCGCCTTCAACAGTTAGAAGAGATTGCTCTTCTTCGATGCTGTCGCCAACAGCAACCATGATTTCAGTAACTTCTACTTCATCACCACCGATGTCTGGTACGTGAACTTCTTTTAGTTCTGCCGCTGCTGCTGGAGCTGGAGCGGCTGCTGGAGCTGCTTCTGCCGCAGGAGCAGGTGCAGCGTCAGCTGCACCCTCGGCTTCGAAAATCATGATTAGAGAACCAGTAGAAACCTTGTCGCCTTCTGCAACTTTGATTTCTTTAACGATACCCGCTTGAGAAGCAGGAACTTCCATAGAAGCTTTATCGCCTTCAACTGTGATCAGAGACTGCTCTTCTTCAACCTTGTCGCCAACGCTTACAAGAATCTCAGTAACTTCAACCTCATCCGCACCGATGTCTGGTACATTAATTTCGATTGCCATTTCTTATCTACCTTCTTAATTAAGCGTATAGCGGGTTTGTTTTCTCTGTGTCGATGTCGAATTTCTTAATTGCTTCTGCAACTACAGATTTCTCAACTTCGCCACGTTTCGCTAGTTCAGTTAGCGCTGCTACTACTACGTAACCTGCGTTCACTTCGAAGTGACGACGTAGGTTTTCACGGCTGTCTGAACGACCGAAGCCATCAGTACCAAGCACTTTGAAAGACTCAGCAGGAATGTATGCACGAACCTGCTCTGCGTAGTTCTTCATGTAGTCAGTTGCTGCGATAGCAGGTTCCGTACCCATTACTGTTTGGATGTAAGGTACTTTTGCTTCCGCTTCTGGGTGAAGCATGTTGAAACGCTCTGCATCTTGACCATCGCGAGTTAGTTCGTTGAATGACGTTACAGAGTAAACATCAGAAGCAACACCGTAATCTTCGCTTAGGATTTGAGCTGCTTTACGTACTTCATTCATGATAGTACCAGAGCTCATTAGCTGAACTTTCGCTTTGTCGCCAGTGTAAGTTTCTAGCTTGTAGATACCTTTACGGATGCCTTCTTCAGCGCCTTCTGGCATTGCTGGCATTGCGTAGTTTTCGTTCATTAGCGTTAGGTAGTAGAACACGTTTTCTTGTTCTGGACCGTACATGCGACGGATACCGTCTTGCATGATTACTGCTACTTCGTACGCGAATGTTGGGTCGTAAGAAATACAGTTAGGAACCGTACCCGCCAAAATGTGCGAGTGGCCGTCTTCGTGCTGTAGACCTTCACCGTTCAACGTTGTACGACCCGCAGTTGCACCTAGTAGGAAACCACGTGCTTGTTGGTCACCAGCCATCCACGCCATGTCGCCAACACGTTGGAAGCCGAACATTGAGTAGTAGATGTAGAACGGAATCATTGGTAGGTCGTTTGTCGAGTATGAAGTCGCAGCAGCAACCCATGAAGACATAGCACCTAGCTCGTTGATACCTTCTTGTAGAACCTGACCTGAAGTCGCTTCTTTGTAG
The DNA here is from genome assembly GCF_023161645.1 of Vibrio sp. 1CM7H. Classification (NCBI taxonomy): domain Bacteria; kingdom Pseudomonadati; phylum Pseudomonadota; class Gammaproteobacteria; order Vibrionales; family Vibrionaceae; genus Vibrio; species Vibrio sp. 1CM7H. The sequence continues at coordinate 111,321 of NZ_JALNTV010000003.1, read as the reverse complement.
TAAGAAACAACGCCACGGTCTTCTGGTGTGTAAGTTTGGCCGTGCGGGTTGTAGATACCGATTTGACGGAACAGACCTTCCATACCGAATGTACGCGCTTCGTCAGCAATGATAGGAACGATGTTCTTACCAATGTTCTTGTTCTTAAGTAGAACGTTTAGTGCACGTACGAATGCCATAGTAGAAGAGATATCACGCTTCTGTTCTTCTAGTAGTGGCTTGAATTCTTCTAGCTCAGGAACGATGAATTCTTGAGTGAATTTTGGTAGACGCTGTGGTGTGTAGCCGTGTAGCGCTTTACGACGAGCGTGTAGGTATTCGTACTCTTTTGAACCTTCTTCAAGTTTCAGGTACGGAAGTTCTTTCACAGCTTCGTCAGTTAGGATGTCTTGAAGACCTAGACGATCACGTAGGTGTAGTACGTGAGTCATGTCCATCTTCTTAACTTGGTGCGCGATGTTCTTACCTTCAGCCGCTTCACCCATGCCGTAACCTTTAACAGTCTTCGCTAGGATTACTGTTGGACGACCTTTAGTTTCTGCCGCGTTTTTGTATGCCGCGTATAGCTTAGAAGACTCGTGGCCACCACGCTTAAGTGCGAAGATTTCGTCATCGGTCATGTCAGCAACAAGTGCCGCTGTCTCTGGGTACTTACCAAAGAAGTGCTCACGTACGTACGCGCCATCTTTTGATTTGAATGTTTGGTAGTCGCCATCGATCGTTTCGTTCATAAGCTGTAGAAGCTTACCAGAAGTATCTTTAGCTAGTAGTGAATCCCAGTTGTTACCCCAGATTACTTTCACTACGTTCCAACCAGCACCTTTGAACAGACCTTCAAGTTCTTGAATGATCTTACCGTTACCCATTACAGGGCCATCTAGACGCTGTAGGTTACAGTTGATTAGGAAACATAGGTTGTCTAGTTTCTCACGCGCAGCGAAAGAGATAGCACCACGTGATTCTGGCTCATCCATCTCACCGTCACCTAGGAACGCGTAAACGCGCTGCTCTGAAGTATCTTTAAGACCACGGCCTTCTAGGTACTTAAGGAAACGAGCTTGGTAGATAGAAGCGATTGGACCTAGGCCCATCGATACTGTCGGGAACTGCCAGAATTCAGGCATCAGTTTAGGGTGCGGGTATGAAGGAATACCTTTGCCGTCTACTTCTTGACGGAAGTTGTCTAGCTGCTCTTCAGTTAGACGACCTTCAACGAATGCACGTGAGTAGATACCTGGTGAAATGTGACCTTGGTAGTAAACTAGGTCGCCACCGTCCTTCTCGTTTGGCGCACGGAAGAAGTGGTTGAAACATGTCTCGTAGAACGCAGCAGAAGACTGGAAAGACGCCATGTGGCCGCCTAGCTCTAGGTCTTTCTTAGATGCACGTAGAACGATCATGATAGCGTTCCAACGAATAATTGAGCGAATACGACGCTCAAGTGTTGTGTCACCTGGGTATGCTGGTTCTTGGTCTGCAGGAATCGTGTTGATGTAGTTAGTTGTGATACCTGTTGGCATATCAACACCGTCTAGACGTGCTTTATCTAGAACTTGCTCTAATAGGAATTGAGCACGCTCTAGACCTTCTTCACGTACAACTGACTCAAGCGCTTGTAGCCATTCTTGAGTTTCCAGTGCATCTACGTCATGCTTCATATCAGACATGGCGATCTATCCTTCTGTTGGTTGGATCTACTTATTTAAGTAACGCTCTTACGAGTCATTACCCTGCTGAATTCGACGTAGAGAACGCTCTCGTCGAGACTCTTCTCGAGTCAAATCCAACAATGTTTCTTCGATGTAAGCCAAGTGCGAGTGGGACATTTCTCGCGCCTTTTCAGGCTGACCAGAAACAATCGCATCCACGATATTGGCTCGGTGTTTACTGACTTTCTCGACCGCTTCTGGGCGGCGACGTAGTAATTTAAAATTTTGTAGAATATTTTGCTCAAGCAAAGGCGCTAAGCTTCGAACAATGTGCAACAAAACCACGTTGTGCGCGGCTTCTGTCAAAGCGATCAAAAATTGCATCACTTCTGCAGATTCAGCTTCGATATCGTTGTTTGCTTGCTCTTGGCTAATGCGCTCAAGGCAACCTTGAATACGCGCAAAATCTTCTTCGGTACCACGTAAAGCTGCAAAGTAAGCTGAAATTCCTTCCATTGCATGACGAGACTCAAGCACATCAAGCTGGGTTTCAGAATGACTAGACAACAAATTCAACAAGGGATCTGAAAAGCTCTTCCAGATATTCTCACTTACGAATGTTCCGCCACCTTGGCGACGAGTCAACAAACGCTTCGCTTCCAAGCGTTGAATGGCTTCTCGGACGGAAGGACGAGACACATCGAACTGTTTTGCCAGTTCACGCTCTGGAGGCAGTTGTTGCCCCGGAGACAATGTTCCTTCCACTATCAACCTTTCTAACTCTTGTTCTATAACATCAGAGAGTTTTGGCTGACGAATCCTTTGATAAGCCATAATTTATTGTTCTTCTACTCTTGCAGGTAATTGGTAATACCAATTTTAAGTTGGTGCAGAAATTAACATAATTAAAACGCCACTGTCCAGCCGAAAATTGACCTAAATCATAGAACGAGCTTACTTCCAACACTCTGATAACAATCGACTGTTAAAACAGCAATAGAATTGGTATGACCAATTACATAAAGCATACAAATGGGAAGTCGACGTGCTAGCAATTTTGGAAAAGAAATACAGAAAATGACAAAATTATCAGTCTATTTCTTCACCAAAATGGCGTATACGAGCGTAAAAATGTAGTTAACTTTTAACAATCATTAATATTTCTGGTATCAAAAAAAGGCATACCTGATCGTATGCCTTATTTATTTCGCTTTTTTGAATTTACACTTTCGCTACAAATCAACGCTGTATAAGCTGTCTATATTTCACCCAATCAAAGCTTAGACCAGGATCGCTTTTTCTCAAGGGCGCAATATATTGATGACCGGTAATTCGTGGCAGGGTGATGTGGGGATAAGACTGCATAATTACCTCAGTGATCTCTGCAAGTGATTGATATTGCGCTTCTGTGTAGGCAGTAAATTCTGTCCCTTCAAGCTCGATACCAATGGAATAGTCATTACAACGCTCCCTGCCCGCGAAACTGGATTGACCGGCATGCCATGCTCTATCGAGAAAAGAAACAAATTGAACAACCTCGCCGTTTCTCTTAATCAAGCAATGTGCAGAAACGCCCATTTTGTGAATAACTTCAAAAAATGGATGTGCGTTTGGGTCTAGCTTGCCAGTGAAGAAGTCTTCTATATATGGTCCACCAAACTGCCCAGGAGGCAAACTGATGTTGTGTACCACCAGCAGAGAGATGTCGTTTATATCAGAGCGGGCATCAAAAAATGGTGACGGAACATGCTTTGCCTGTGTCAGCCAGCCATTCTCGATAATTGGGCGCATATCAACCTCTCTTCTTTGCAAATTAACTGCTGAAATTATTGACACCGGAGAGTATCATCCGTTGCCATCTCCCTTTCAAGACAAGATTTGCGATGAAGAACACACACAACATTCAAGAACGCCTAGAATACCTTAAACAACAACTCCCTTTAGAGATCACTCGCTCTGTCGCTGATACCTTAAAAGAAGATCTAGGTGGCAGTGTCGACGTAGATAACGACATTACTGCATCTTTGATCCCTGCCGAGGCAGTTAATACCGCAACGATTATTACTCGCGAGCATGGTGTGTTCTGTGGTCAAGCATGGGCTGATGAAGTTTTTAAACAGCTCGGTGGTAAGGTCAGCATTGAATGGCACGTAAAGGACGGCGATAAAGTCGAACCTAACCAAACCCTTTGTACGCTGACAGGCCCTGCTCGTGACTTGTTAACTGGTGAGCGTAACGCAATGAACTTCATCCAAACGCTGTCTGGCTGCGCAACAGTTACCGCAGAGTACGCTGAAAAAATCGCGCATACTGAGTGTCGTCTACTAGACACACGCAAAACCATTCCTGGTCTGCGTAGCGCACTAAAATACGCCGTGACGTGCGGTGGTGGCTTTAACCATCGCATCGGTGTGTTCGACGCTTACCTTATTAAAGAAAACCACATCATTGCTTGTGGCGGTATTACTCAAGCGATCCAAAAAGCGAAAGAGCTTAACCCAGGCAAGCCAGTAGAAGTAGAAACGGAAAGCTTAGAAGAGTTGAAACTAGCGATAGACGCTGGTGCCGACATCATCATGCTCGATAACTTCACAAAAGAAATGATGCGTGAAGCCGTAGCGATTAACGCAGGTCGTGCTGCTCTAGAGAACTCTGGTAACATTACGCTAGAGACCATCGCAGAATACGCAGAAACCGGTGTCGATTACATTTCGGTAGGCGCTTTGACTAAGCATCTAAAAGCGATGGATCTTTCGATGCGCTTCAAATAATAAAAGCAACAAACCTCAAATTACTTCAACTAACTCAGTGAGTTGTGAGTAATTCATCATTAAAAAGGGCCAATTGGCCCTTTCTTTTTATCCATTAAAAAAATAGTACTACTCGCAAAACTCTGCATGCAATATGCAACTTTCTACCAAAGAGTTTTAGCTCACTCGAGAGGCAACCTCTTCCCCATTTTCAACCCTCTTTAACTCTCCATAATCTTTCGCTAATGCAAGAGCATTATTAATTTTTAGGAAAGGGTTAAAAATGAAAAACAGTAAACAGAAAAAACAACAGGGTTTTACTCTGATTGAATTAATGATTGTGGTGGCGATTATTGGGATTTTGGCCGCATTTGCCGTGCCAGCCTACTCAGACTACACACAGCGAACCCGTGTTGCGGGAGCTGCAGCGGGGATCAGTGGCTTTAAAACAGCCATTGCCATGTGTGCTCAGGATCTTGGCCAGCTGAACGGTTGCAACGCCGGCGCAAATGATATCCCAGCAGCAATTGCAGCGAAGGACGCTGGTGCGACTATTGCTTATGTGGACGAGTTAGCGGTTGCCAATGGCATTATCACCATGACCACTACCGGTGTTGATGATAAAGGTACTAACCTGACTTTAACATTGACCCCTAAGATTGGTAACGGCGTTGTTCAATGGGCTCTAACTGGTACAGGTTGTAGTGCCACTGGACGTAGCATCGACTGTTCAGGTAACTAATGCAAACCAATCTCTCAACAATTCTTCGCCAAAAAGGGTTACTGACTTTTTCCCAAGAAGAATCGTTATTTGAGCAAATCAAAGCTTCTGGCATTTCGATGCCAGAAGCTTTACTCAGTTCTGGATTCTTCACGTCAAGCAAACTGGCCGAGCACTTAAGTTCTATTTTTGGCTTAAGTCAGCCCGAGTTATCTCAGTATGAGTACGCTTCGCTTTGCCAACAACTCGGTCTACGTGAATTAATCACTCGACATAACGCACTCCCACTCAACCGCACGCCTTCAACGTTATTATTAGCGGTTGCCGACCCCACTAATCAACAAGCTGAAGATGATTTCCGCTTTGCCACTGGTTTACAGATTGAATTGGTGTTGGCGGATTTTCGTCAACTCAGCGCGGTAATTCGACGCTTATATGGTCGTTCATTGAGTCATGAGAAGTCCGGATTAAAAGAGATCAACCAAGAAGAATTAGCCAACCTGGTTGATGTGGGCGCAGATGAAATCGACAACATTGAAGACTTGAGCCAAGACGAATCTCCTGTTAGCCGTTACATAAACCAAATTCTGTTGGACGCTGTGCGCAAAGGCGCATCCGATATCCACTTTGAGCCTTATGAAAAGATGTACCGCGTTCGCCTACGCTGTGATGGCATCTTAATTGAAACACAGCAGCCACCAAGCCACTTAAGTCGCCGCTTATCCGCTCGTATCAAAATTCTCTCTAAACTTGATATTGCAGAGCGACGTTTACCACAAGATGGGCGTATTAAGCTCAAGTTGAATCAAGACACCGCAATTGATATGCGTGTATCCACGCTACCTACTCTATTCGGAGAGAAAATTGTACTACGACTGCTCGACAGCAGCTCTGCGTCACTGGATATCGACAAGCTTGGTTATAGCGAACAACAAAAACAATTGTACTTGGATGCGCTGCGTCGCCCACAAGGCATGATTCTGATGACAGGCCCAACCGGGAGCGGTAAAACCGTTTCTCTGTACACTGGGCTGAGTATTCTCAATAAACCAGAGATCAACATTTCCACGGCAGAAGACCCGGTAGAGATTAACTTATCGGGCATTAACCAAGTACAAGTACAGCCCAAGATCGGCTTTGGCTTCGCAGAGGCGTTACGCTCTTTTCTTCGTCAAGACCCCGATGTGGTCATGGTCGGTGAGATTCGTGACTTAGACACTGCGGAAATCGCTATAAAAGCATCGCAAACCGGTCACTTAGTACTTTCAACCTTGCATACCAATTCTGCGGCTGAAACGGTGATTCGTTTATCAAACATGGGCGTAGAAAGCTTTAACTTGGCCTCCTCTCTTAGTTTGATTATTGCCCAGCGCTTGGCCCGTAAACTGTGCTCGCACTGTAAACAATCACAAGAGCTTACCGTTCAGCTACAACATCTTGGAATTCAAGCAAGCGACAACATTTTTAAAGCCAATCCCGATGGATGCGATGAGTGTACCCATGGTTATTCCGGCCGAACGGGGATTTATGAAGTGATGCGCTTTGATGAATTTCTTTCCGAAGCGCTTATTAAAGGTGCCTCGGTACATGAGCTAGAAAAACTCGCCATCGCAAATGGTATGAGCACGTTACAAATGTCGGGCATAGAAAAACTCAAACAAGGGATCACAAGTTTTAGTGAACTACAGCGCGTACTTTATTTTTAATCCTTTAATCAGCAGTCACCTCTATGAAAAGCACTACACCACAACTTAAAAACTTCCGCTGGAAAGGCATCAACAGTTCAGGCAAAAAGACGTCTGGACAAACCCTCGCGATGACAGAAATTGAAGTACGCGAGCGTCTAGACGCACAGCACATCAAGATCAAGAAGTTAAAGAAAAGCAATATCTCGTTTCTCACTAAACTCAGCCATCGCGTGAAAGGCAGAGACATCACGGTGTTCACCCGTCAGATTTCGACGATGTTGATAACTGGTGTCCCCTTAGTTCAGGCTTTAAAATTGGTCTCAGAAAACCATAAAAAAGCAGAGATGAAATCCATTTTGATGAGCGTGACACGCGCCGTTGAGGCAGGTACACCCATGTCAAAAGCCATGCGCACTGCAAGTGAACACTTTGACCCACTCTATACCGACCTTATCGCAACAGGTGAGCAATCCGGTAACTTAGCGGAAGTGTTCGAGCGCTTAGCCACCTACCGAGAAAAAAATGAGCAGCTTCGTGCGAAAGTGATAAAAGCACTGATTTACCCAGCCATGGTAGTGCTAGTAGCGTTAGGCGTGTCGTTTATCATGCTCACCAAAGTCATTCCCGAGTTCGAAAAAATGTTTGTTGGTTTTGGTGCTGACTTACCTTGGTTTACCAGGCAAGTGTTAGATCTTTCCGCCTGGACACAAAACTGGAGCCCCTTTATAGCACTAGGCTCTATCAGTCTATTCATCTCGGCGAGAATCCTCTCTAAGCGTTCAGATTCTTTTCGCTTAATGCTCAATCGCTCTGTGCTTAAATTTCCTGTCCTCGGGCCCGTATTATCAAAAGCCGCTATCGCCAAATTTAGTCGAACACTCGCCACGAGCTTTACAGCGGGCATTCCAATTCTAACCAGTTTAAAAACCACATCAAAAACCTCAGGAAACTTACACTACCAACTCGCCATAGAAGAAGTTTACCGTGATACCGCCGCAGGTATGCCAATGTATGTTGCCATGCGTAATTGTAATGTGTTCCCTGAATTGGTGTTACAAATGGTTATGATCGGTGAAGAGTCTGGTCGACTTGACGATATGCTCAATAAAGTTGCAACGATCTACGAGTTTGAAGTCGACAACACCGTCGACAACCTTAGTAAAATCCTAGAGCCGCTAATTATCGTTTTTTTAGGCATCGTTGTTGGCGGATTAGTGACAGCAATGTACTTGCCAATCTTTAACTTAATGAGTGTATTGGGCTAGAATGACCTGTTAACTCCTTTAAAACAGCACCTTGCTGATTTCACTCATCGCTCAAGAGACAAATATGGAAGTATTCCAGTACTACCCTTGGCTATTCGTTGTGTTTGCCACCATCTTCGGTCTGATCGTGGGTAGCTTCCTCAATGTGGTTATTTATCGACTACCTAAAATCATGGAATTAGAATGGCGACGCGAATGCGCCGAGTCATTTCCTGAATACAAAATAGAACCTCCTAAAGAGGTGCTGACCTTGAGCGTCCCACGCTCCTCCTGTCAGAAGTGCGCAACGCCGATACGTATTCGAGACAACATCCCTGTGATTAGCTGGCTGCTTTTAAAAGGCAAATGCCACAACTGTCAGACAGCCATTAGCGCACGCTATCCACTGATTGAACTGCTCACTGCGTTCTGCTCAGGCTTTGTCGCTTACCACTTTGGTTTTAGTTACTTTACCGTTGCCCTACTCTTTTTCACTTTTATCTTAATCGCCGCAACATTTATCGATCTCGATACTATGTTGTTACCTGACCAATTAACATTACCATTAACTTGGGCTGGCATTGCCTTAGCATTAGTCGAAATAAGTCCTGTTACTCTACAAGATTCTGTCATTGGTGCTATTGCTGGTTACCTATGTCTCTGGTCCGTTTACTGGGGCTTTAAGTTACTTACCGGTAAAGAAGGAATGGGATATGGTGATTTTAAACTACTAGCAGCACTAGGGGCTTGGCTGGGCTGGCAGTCACTGCCGATGATCATTCTACTTTCTTCTGTGGTTGGCATCGTATTTGGCATCATTCAACTACGCTTGCAAAAACAGGGAATTGAAAAAGCTTTTCCTTTCGGTCCTTACTTAGCAATTGCTGGTTGGATAAGCTTAATTTGGGGCGACCAGATTTTAAACTGGTACTTTACTTCAGTTCTAGGAGTGTAAATGGCTTTGGTTATTGGTTTAACAGGTGGTATCGCTAGTGGAAAAACAACCGTCGCGAATCTGTTCAAACAACAATTTAAAATCGATATCGTCGATGCCGACATTGTAGCAAGAGAAGTTGTCGAGCCAGGTACTCCCGGCCTAAACGCGATTATTGAACATTTTGGTCACGATATCGTTCGTGAAGACCAAACTTTAGATCGCGCAAAGCTGAGAGAGAAAATCTTTTCAAACTCAGATGAAAAAGCATGGCTCAACGCACTGTTGCACCCGATAATTCGTGAAAAGATGATCGAAGATTTGCAGCAAGTCACCTCAGAGTATGCGTTACTTGTGGTGCCGTTGCTCGTAGAAAACAAGCTAGACAGTTTGTGTGATCGAGTTCTTGTCGTCGATGTAGAACCGAATACACAGATATCTCGCACGATGAAACGAGACAATGTGAGTGAAGAACAAGCTCGCGCTATCCTTGCCTCTCAAGCATCAAGAGAGCAAAGACTCGCGCTTGCAGACGATGTGGTTAAGAATAATCCAAGTGACCCAGATCTTTTGCTTCAAATCACAGATTTGCACGAAAAGTACCTAGCCATGTGTAAGAAAAATCTGCGAAAATAGGAACGAAACTCACAAAGGCTTATGTCGATGACCACGCACAAATTTGAACATCCGTTAAATGAGAAAACTCGTATTTATCTAAGAGTGGAGTCTCTGCTGCGTCAGGCTCACTTGGCCTCTGGGTTTAGCGAAAATCACCAGTACCAACTGTTTTTCCGTGCGTTATTCGATATGGTTGAAATCTTCGAACAGATCCAGCTGAAAAGTGAACTGGCCAAAGATTTAGAGAAACAACGATTGTCGTACCGCCATTGGCTAAATGTTGATGGCGTCGATCAAGACGCATTAAATACCCTACTACAAGAGATAGATGTCGTTCATAGCCAACTGATGGGTGCAGAGCGTTTTGGTCAAGCACTAAAAGAAGATCGCTTCTTAAGCTCTATCCGCCAACGCTTTAATCTACCGGGTGGTTCATGCTGTTTTGATTTGCCAGCGTTACATTACTGGCTTCACCTACCCATTGAACGCAAAAAGCATGATGCGCAGCAGTGGCAAGCAAGCTTAAGGCCCTTGTCTGATGCGCTTTCATTATGGTTAAAGCTCACTAGAGAGACCGGACATTTTAAAGCTCAAATCGGTCGTGCGGGTTTCTTCCAAAGTGACGCTGATGAAGCTAATATTCTAAGACTTCACATCCCAATGGAATATGGCGTTTATCCTATGATTTCTGGCCATAAAAACCGCTTTGCGATCAAGTTTATGTCGTTTGAAAACGGTCAAGCGTGCACACAAGATATTGAGTTTGAACTTGCTGTGTGCAGCTAAGGCGACACTAAGCCTCACCCCCACAATCTAAAATTCAACGCTTTATTGTTCGTATATTGGATAAAAATTCGTAGCAGCAATAGCGCGTTGAATAAGCCATCTTGAATTCATTTAGGTATACTACCCTTTAACACCAATTAGTAATGGGACGCTCAACTATGTCTAAAATTACCATCGTTCAATGCCCACAATGTGGCGCCGACGTAGAATGGGGAGAACAAAGTCCTCATCGCCCTTTCTGCAGTAAACAATGCCAAATGATTGATTTTGGTGAGTGGGCAGATGAAGAAAACACCATCCCAGGCGCCCCCGATATGTCCGACAGTGATGGCTGGTCTGAAGACCAGTATTAATTAAGGCACTAGGGTAAAGGAATATCCTAAGCTCCTTCTTGGGGAGTCTAAATCACGCTCTTTCGTCGCTGTCCAGAGTGACGAATTTTAACCGCAGAGCCCTGTAATCTTTGGTCATCATTTGCCGTCATTCCGAGGAGCCATAGCGACATCAGGAATCTACTCACAGCAAGGATGAAGCTAACAACTTAAACACTTGCATTTTCGACTAGTAGATTCTGAATCACGCTCCTTCGTCGCTGTTCAGAATGACGAATTTTAATCGCGGCGCCCTACAATCTTTGACCGTCATTTCTCGTCATTCCGAGGAGCCATAGCGACATCAGGAATCTACTCACTGTAAGGACACTTCTGAAGTTGACGACTTAAACACTAGTGCTCTCGACTAGTAGATTCTGAATCCCGCTACTTCGTCGCTATCCAGAATGATGAATTTTAACCATTGCGGTCTGTAATCGGTATTCATTCATCCCTTTTCTACTCTGACTATTTTGTGATCTAGCAAAGCTATTTTTATTCGAGCAAGGCGGAAGCGTGGAGAGTATGCCAGTGCATGAGCATCGACAGTACAGGTCGGGTGAAAAGAAACGAGCAAGCTAATTACACAAATAAAAAAACGGAGCCCTAAAAGGACTCCGTTTAAGATGAGAACGCTAGTTATAGCATTACTTCTTAGCAAGTTTCTCTTTGATACGAGCAGACTTACCAGAACGCTCACGTAGGTAGTACAACTTGGCACGACGTACTGCACCACGGCGTTTAACTTCGATGCTATCAACGATTGGAGAGTGTGTTTGGAACGTACGCTCAACACCTTCACCGTTAGAGATTTTACGTACAGTGAAAGCAGAGTGTAGACCACGGTTACGGATTGCGATTACAACGCCTTCGAAAGCCTGTAGACGCTCACGGTCACCTTCTTTTACCTTAACTTGAACTACAACAGTGTCACCTGGTGCAAATTTAGGTAGGTCTGATTTCATTTGCTCTTCTTCAAGAGCTTTGATGATGTTACTCATTTTTTAAATTCCTAGAATAAACTGATACTAAATAAATTAGGTTACTTTGCGTTATGTTCACTAATGAACTCAGCAAGTAATTGTTCCTGTTCGTCAGTCAGAGCTAGGTTTTCCAGGAGCTCTGGTCTTCTAAGCCAAGTTCGGCCCAGCGACTGTTTTAGTCGCCATTGACGAATGTCCTTGTGATTGCCTGACATCAGTACCGCTGGTACCTCTTTGTCATCCAATACTTCTGGACGCGTATAGTGAGGGCAATCTAACAAGCCATTTGCAAAAGAATCTTCTTCTGCTGACGCGAAATCCCCTAGTACACCCGGAACAAACCGAGAGACAGAGTCGATTAACGTCATGGCTGGTATCTCACCACCCGTCATCACAAAATCACCAATCGACCATTCTTCGTCGACTTCAGATTGAATGATGCGCTCATCTACCCCTTCATAACGACCACAAATCAGAAGTAAGTTCTCATTCGTTGCCAGTTCTTCCACTCCTTTCTGGTCGAGCTTGCGACCTTGAGGAGAAAGGTAGATGACTTTCGTCTTGCCCGGTGAGGCTGCTTTCGCGTTATGAATGGCATCGCGCAAAGGCTGAACCATCATTAACATACCAGGGCCACCACCGTAAGGTCGGTCATCGACAGTGCGATGTTTGTCGTGAGTAAAATCTCTAGGATTCCAAGTCTCAATCGACAAAAGACCTTTTTTAACCGCTTGACCTGTTACTCCAAAATCAGTAACAGAACGGAACATTTCAGGAAAAAGGCTAATAACGCCAACCCACATGTTTATCTCGCTCTGTAATTTTGGAGATTAGAATCCAGGATCCCAGTCAACTTCGATCCGTTGAGCTTCGCGATCAACATTAATGATCACTTGCTCTTCAAGGAACGGGATTAATCGTTCCTTCTGCCCGAAAGCATCTTTAAGATTTGCTTTAACAACCAGAACATCGTTTGAGCCAGTTTCTAGCATGTCAGTAACGACACCTAGATCGTAACCTTTAGTGGTTACAACTTGCATCCCAAACAATTCGCGCCAGTAGAACTCATCTTCTGACAATTCAGGAAGTACCGCAGGGTCAATAGCAATTTCAAAGTTCGTCATTAGATGCGCGTCTTCACGAACATCCATGCCTTCCAGCTTAGCCACCATACCTTTGTTATGACGCTTCCAGCTTTCTACTTTGTACTCAACCCACTTACCCTTTTGGTTAATGTACCAAGGGCTGTAATCGAAAATGCTTTCAGCATTGTCTGTGTAGGAAAAAACCTTAAGCCAACCTCGAATGCCGTAAGTAGCACCAAACTTGCCTACAACAATCTTTTCGTTGCTCATTGTTTCTTTACCTTTCATCGACATAAACTAGTTTCTACTTTTCAAGTAAAAATTAAGCCGCTTTTTGAGCGTCTTTAACTAGCTTAGCAACGCGGTCAGATACAGACGCGCCTTGACCAACCCAGTGGTTAACGCGGTCTAGGTCTAGACGTAGACCTTCTTCTTGACCTTTAGCAGTTGGGTTGAAGAAACCAACTTTCTCGATGAAACGGCCAGTTGCAGCGTTGCGGCTGTCCGCTACTACGATTTGATAAAATGGACGCTTTTTAGCGCCGTGACGTGCCAAACGAATGGTTACCATGTCGTCCTCTTTGCTTTCTCAAAAATAAAATTAACCCCAAAAACCATTCAAGAAATTAAACAGTTTGGGGTCTCGTGCCAAAATAAAGCTCCGGAATTTTACTCTTCTCCCGGAGCAATGCAAGGAGTTTAGTTACTTTTTCACCAACATAAATTGAATTTAAAGTTTGTGACGTACCTAACACCCTGAATCTATACGCGATCGATTAATTAACGACCAAATGGGTTGAAGCCACCGCCTCCACCCATGCCGCCCATCATGCCTTGCATGTTGCGCATCATGCCTTTCATGCCACCTTTTTGCATCTTTTTCATCATCTTCTGCATTTGGGTGAACTGTTTTAGTAAGCGGTTTACGTCTTGAACCTGCACACCAGAACCAGCCGCAATACGCTTCTTGCGCGAGCCTTTGATAATCTCTGGGCGTTGACGTTCTTTCATTGTCATGGAGCTGATGATCGCTTCCATCTGTTTGAACATCTTGTCATCGACTTTGTCTTTCACATTGTCTGGTAGCTGAGACATGCCAGGAAGCTTATCCATCATGCCCATCATGCCGCCCATGTTTTGCATCTGGCCTAGCTGTTCACGGAAATCTTCAAGGTCGAAACCTTTCTTCTCTTTGAACTTCTTCGCCAGCTTTTCTGCTTTTTCTTGGTCAACGTTGCGTTGTAGGTCTTCAATTAAAGACAGAACGTCACCCATACCAAGAATACGTGAAGCAACACGATCTGGATGGAACGGTTCTAGCGCGTCAGTTTTTTCACCGACACCCAAGAATTTGATTGGTTTGCCCGTTACATGGCGTACTGACAGTGCCGCACCACCACGAGCATCACCATCAACTTTAGTTAGAACCACACCAGTAAGAGGTAGCGCATCGCCAAAGGCTTTTGCTGTATTTGCTGCATCTTGACCCGTCATAGCGTCAACAACAAATAGCGTTTCTACTGGGTTGATAGCTGCGTGAAGATCTTTGATCTCCCCCATCATCTCTTCATCAATCGCCAAGCGACCTGCGGTATCGACAATCAATACGTCGTAGAATTTTTTCTTCGCATGGTCAATCGCTGCATTGGCGATATCAATAGGCTTCTGATCTGGTGATGAAGGGAAGAAGTCAACACCGATGTCTGATGCCAGCGTTTCAAGCTGCTTGATTGCCGCAGGGCGGTAAACGTCGGCAGACACAACCAAAACTTTCTTCTTGTCACGTTCTTTTAAAAGCTTAGATAGCTTACCTACCGATGTGGTTTTACCCGCACCTTGTAGACCCGCCATAAGAAGCACAGCAGGTGGTTGAGCGGCAAGGTTTAGCGCCTCATTCGACTCACCCATTACGGCTTCAAGTTCTGTTTGAACGATCTTGATAAATTCCTGACCTGGAGTCAGAGATTTAGAAACTTCTACACCTACCGCTTTTTCTTTAACGCGGTTAACAAATTCACGAACAACCGGAAGCGCAACGTCAGCTTCAAGTAAGGCCATTCGTACTTCACGTAGGGTCTCTTTAATGTTGTCTTCGGTCAGACGACCTTTGCCACTGATATTTTTCAGCGTTTTGGATAATCGATCCGTTAAATTCTCAAACATCTTTGTCTCTTCGCTAAAATGGCGATTAATTAGTGTGAGTATACATTAGCCAAGGTCTGAGTCATACCCGTACCGCTGCTCTATTCTTGTCTCTATTTCTATATGGTGCGGTAACTTATTAATTTCAATATCTCATCTCTCACGATTGATGTCGGATATAACGTAGCCCCAAAGTGTAATGCAAGGTATAATTTCCTCATTGTGCACAATAATATTTAGGATTCATGGATAGCTTAATAGCCATCGCGGCCGCCATACTTTATGTTTTGGCGATTGCGACCATCATACCCGGACTCTCACAGCAGTCAGGAATCAAAGCAAAAACAGTGTTTGCTAGTGCTGCCTGTGCGCTTGTTTTTCATGCGTGGATTTTGAGTGATCTGATTTTTGATGGTTCAGGTCAAAACCTTAGTATTCTCAACGTAGCCTCTTTGATCAGTTTTATTATTTCTCTGGTCATGAGCCTTGCTATGTTGAAAAATCGATTGTGGTTTTTATTGCCTGTCGTTTATAGCTTTGCTGCCATCAATTTATCTGCTGCCACATTTTTGCCAAGCACGTTTATCAAGCACCTAGAGAATGACCCTAAGCTACTCATTCACATTTCTTTTGCGCTGTTCTCATACGCAACTTTAACTATCGGTGCACTCTACGCACTTCAGCTGGCTTGGTTGGATCACAAACTGAAAACAAAAAAATCTTTGGCGATTAACCCAAACCTGCCGCCTTTATTAATGGTAGAGCGTCAGCTATTCAAAATCATTTTGATCGGTAACTTATTGTTAACTGGCACGCTCATTACTGGCTTTGTCTTTGTGCAGGATATGTTTGCTCAAGGTAAAGCGCATAAAGGCATTCTTTCTTTCATCGCTTGGATTGTGTACTCAATACTGCTTTGGGGTCATTATCAAAAAGGTTGGCGTGGTAGAAAAGTTACTTGGTTCGCTGTCGCAGGGGCAACGCTGTTAACTCTGGCGTATTTTGGCAGTCGCTTTGTGAAAGAAATCATCTTGAATTAAGGAGCTCTAGGGCTCCTATCCTTTATATTTTAGGCTAGATAAAATACAGTACGCCTTAACCCTTTGACTTAACGGACTTACTCAACCGTTATATAACCCAATACTTACAAGGAACAGCAACGTTTTGGACGACATCTCTACGGGTATCTTGTTTGCGCTACTCGCGTGTCTTATCGTCATATCAGGTTACTTTTCCGGCTCAGAAACAGGGATGATGTCTCTGAACCGTTATCGCTTAAAGCACTTAGCCAAAAATGGGCATAAAGGCGCTAAGCGAGTCGAAAGGCTATTAGACCGTCCAGATCGTTTGATTGGTCTTATTCTTATCGGCAACAACCTCGTTAATATTCTCGCGTCCGCCATCGCGACCATTATTGGTATGCGTTTGTATGGTGATTTAGGTGTCGCTATCGCAACCGGTGCACTGACTATGGTTGTATTGGTTTTTGCTGAAGTTACCCCAAAAACAATTGCAGCGCTGTACCCTGAACGCGTGTCTTACGCGAGCAGTATCCTACTGACCATATTGATGAAGTTACTATCGCCTTTGGTGATGCTCGTTAACTTTATTACGAATGGCTTTATTCGTTTACTTGGCGTAAAAGCCGATCACTCAGTAGAAGACCATCTTAGTTCCGATGAGCTGCGTACCGTAGTAAACGAAGCTGGCGGCTTGATCCCTCGCCGACACCAAGACATGTTGGTGTCTATTTTGGATCTTGAGCACGTCACTGTGAACGACATCATGGTGCCACGCAATGAGATTACCGGTATCGATATTAATGATGACTGGAAATCCATCGTTCGTCAGCTTACCCACTCACCACATGGACGCATTGTTTTTTATCGTGACCAAATTGATGAAGTGGTTGGCATGCTGCGCCTGCGTGAAGCTTACCGCCTGATGCTGGAAAAAAACGAGTTCAATAAAGAGACGCTATTACGTGCCGCGGATGAAGTCTATTACATCCCGGAAGGTACGCCACTGAACGTGCAAATGTTAAAGTTTCAACGGAATAAACAGCGCATTGGTCTAATTGTTGATGAATATGGCGACATTATTGGCTTGGTGACATTGGAAGATATTCTGGAAGAGATCATTGGCGAATTCACGACCTCGATTTCTCCAAGCCTTTCTGATGAAATCAGTCCTCAAGGTGATGGAAGCTTCCTCATTGAAGGCAGCACCAATATCCGAGATATCAACAAAGGCCTGAAATGGGATTTACCAACGGATGGCCCAAGAACGTTAAACGGTCTTATTTTGGAGCACCTGGAAGATATTCCAGAGAGCCATTTAAGCGTGAGAGTGGCTGGTCATCCAATGGAGCTTGTTGAGATTGAAGAAAACCGCATCAAGCTCGTTCGTGTTTATCCTAAAAAGAAAAAATAGCCCCTATCTACAAATCACGATGAGAAAAACTCACGATAAGAAATAAAAAGAAAAGAGCCTGATCATGTCAGGCTCTTTTTAGTTCTGGATAAATATGCTTCTTGATAAGTTTTTAGCAACTAGTCGATGCGCAGCTCTTTTAGCATCGATTCAGGCAAAGCAAGTTCATCATTTTTGTTCACCGATACACCAGCATCCAAAATGCTCTTTGCGATCTGTTGTGCTTCTTCTAAAGAGTGCATCGCTGCCGTGCCACATTGGTATTCGTTGAGTTCAGGGATCTTGTTCTGGCTTTCTACCTTTAGTACGTCTTCCATGGCCGCAATCCAAGCATCCGCTACTTGCTGCTCTGATGGAGTGCCAATCAGGCTCATGTAAAAGCCCGTGCGGCAACCCATAGGCGAAATATCGATGATCTCAACAGAATCGCTGTTTAGGTGATTGCGCATAAAGCCTGCATAAAGGTGCTCTAGTGTATGAATACCTTTTTCAGAAAGGATGTCTTTGTTTGGCGCGGTAAAGCGTAAATCGAAGACAGTAATCGTGTCCCCTTTTGGGGTCTGCATGGTCTTCGCCACTCGCACTGCCGGTGCATTCATGCGAGTGTGGTCCACGGTAAAACTATCGAGTAAAGGCATTACATCTCTCCTGATTGTAACTCCAATACCTCTCGGTACTGGATAAATGTCATTCATCCCTTCAGCACATAAACAGGCTGTGGGTTAAAAGAACCAGCTGCTGTTGTCTTCCAATTCCTGACGACATTGCTTCAGCTGCCAGCCATAAGTTTTTGCAGTTTGTTCAACACGTCGAGCGACTTTGATCAAACTAGGCTTTCGCTTATAAGTACCTCGCTTGTACCCACCTCGACCTTCATGATAAGCCAGATATTGACTGTATGGGTCCCATAACGAAATCCCTAGTTGGCGCCTCGTTTCGTGAGTATACCAACCGACAAACATCATTGAATCATCAAAGTTGGTACGAGAACCGCCCTGACCCGTCGCATCTTGGAAATCTTCCCAAGCAGGATCTTGAGCTTGAGCGTAACCATACGCACTGCTGACTCGTCCCCAAGGGATAAATCCCAATAAATAGTCTTTGGGTGGTTTCGCATCGTGCCGAAAGCTGCTTTCTTGTTTAATAATAGCCATAGCGACATGAATGGGAGTTCCCCACTTTTCTTCCATATCTTTGGCATCATCATACCAGCCGGATTTCTCTCGAAATATCTCACATAAATTATTCTGCTGCTTTGGCGGTGCAGTGGCACAACCTGCAAGTAACATGCTTCCGAGTACCGATACTACTAACGGTTTAATGTTCAATCCCACCCAACCTTTACCTATTCACTACTGCTTCAGATAAGCAAAGTAATCTTCCAAAAAATCATCAAAAGATAGCGTGTCACTTTGTTCCGCTTGCTTTTGCTTTTCTACTGACGACGCCACTTCCGTTTCCATCGTATCTTGTGAGTAGTACTGATAACCGTGAGCTAGATTTTCCTCGCGGTACTTCATGCCAAGCGCACAGCCGACTTTACCTAACCCACCAAGCTCTTTCGTCAGCTCTAAAAGTTGACCTGAAATCGTTAGTTCTGGGTTATCAATCCATGTCCCGAGTTTATTACACACATCTTGGTATGCACTGCCACCAGCAGCCATATCCATTTGCTGTGCTATCTGACGCAGCTCGACAAACACTCGATGCGCCCAATCTTGCAGAGATAGACGTTCACCTTGGCAACCAATTTGAAGCATTAGCCCTTTTTCACGACCAGAAACAATGACTTTGTTCCAGTTGTCGCGCCAACACTCTAATTCGCAGTTGTCCATTGGATCCGAGTCTGACAAGGCCGCCCAAGTCAGGAAGAGATCAAGGAATCGTACTTGCTCTTCATCCAACCCCACTGCGCTGAATGGGTTAACGTCTAGAGAGCGAACTTCAATGTACTCAACCCCACCGCGTCGTAACGCATCTGAAGGCTTCTCACCACTTTTCGACACGCGTTTCGGGCGAATTGGAGCGTATAGCTCGTTCTCAATTTGTAAAATATTGGAATTAAGCTGGCGGTATTCACCGTCCACTTTGACGCCTATTTTCGCAAACTCTTCTGATGGGTGACGAATCGCATCGCTCAAACCATCCAGATACTGATCAATGCTGTTAAAGCCAATTTTCAGTACACTTTGCGCACTATTGGTGTAGCCCAGATCGCTCAAACGCAAAGACGTCGATTTCGGCAAATACAAAGTGCCGCCAATTTTCTCGAATGGCAGATCGGTTTCACGACCTTGAATAAAAGAGCCGCATAACGCTGGCGATGCACCGAAGAAATACGGAATCATCCAACCAAAACGGTAATAGTTACGGATCAGCGCAAAGTAGGCATCAGACTTAGCATCTTGGCGGGCTTGTTCATCTTGCTCGCCGTATAGCGCATCCCAAAATGTCTCAGGGAACGAGAAGTTAAAATGCACACCTGAAATGATTTGCATCAGGCTGCCATAGCGGCGTTTTAGGCCTTCTCGGTACAGGGTTTTCATTTTTGCTGCATTCGAAGAGCCGTACTGAGCAAGCTGAATATCCTCTTCCGAGCCAACATAACATGGCATAGAAAGAGGCCACATCTTTTCTTCACCCATTTTTGTCTGCGTGAAGTGATGGATATCTTTCAGTTGTGCCATCAGTTCTGGAATTTCATGTGACACAGGAGTAATGAACTCTAACAATGATTCAGAAAAATCAGTAGTGATCCATTGGTTTGTGAACGCTGAGCCTAACCCCTCTGGATGAGGTGTTGTTGCTAGATGTCCATCCTGACGATAGCGCAAAGTTTCTCGCTCAACACCGCGTCCAAACTGCTTAAATACTTCGGGGTTTGATGCAACTTTTTTTAGTCGCGCAGCAAAATCAGTCAAAATGAGGTTCGCTTATATTGGGAGCAGGACACTTATCACAAAGGACAAGTGTAAGCTAAGTTATTGATATTTAATGCATCTAGATAAATAACCCACGAAAAGTCGCTTATCTAGATGAATAGCGGAGAAACGTTTCTCCGCTATTAAATGTGTACTCTATCGAATGATTTCAAGCTCTTCTACGTCTTTCCCCAACTTTTCTAATTGAGGACGCAGTGATTTAGCATCACCAACGACGATAATTTGATAGTCATTTGGATCAAACCACTTTTGAGCCAGTGCATTCAAAGTCTGCTTATCGACTTTTTCTACGATAGCGTTTCTTTGCTGCAAGTAATCTTGATCGAGGTTGTACTTAAGAATATCACTGATGAGTTCCGCTTTTTGTGTTGGCGTTTCATATTTCAGTGCATCTTTTTGACCGACCGCTTGACGCATAAATTTCATCTCTTCATCAGTAATTCCTGACTGCGAGTATTCATTTAGCTCATTTTCCATCTCAATGATAGAAGCAACCGTTGCATCCGCTCGTACTTGCGCGGTGAAAACAACCGAGCCAGTTTCTGGATTTCCAGAGAAGTAGCCGTAAGCGCCGTATGTGTAACCCTTGTCTTCACGTAGGTTTTGGTTAATGCGGCTATTGAAGTTTCCAGCTAAGTTGAAGTTTGCCAGTTGGCTTAGGTAAAAATCGCCCGTTGCATCGTAAGGCATACCCTGACGAACCATCATGACCACACTTTGTGGTGCACCTGGTTTATCAACAAGATGGATCTTTTGCTCACCTAATGCAGCGATGCTTTGCGGTGCATACAATGGTGCAGCTTCATCCTGCCAGTTTTTCCAGAACGTCAGTTGCTGTTCAATTTCCTGTTGATCAATGTCACCAACAACGACGATTTGTGCACTTTGTGGCGTGTAATGCTTCGAGTAGAATTCACGGACATCATCCAACGTTAGTGCACTGACACCTGCTTGCGTGCCGTCTTTTGGTCGAGCAAAAACAGAGTCCCCATAGAGCACCTGGCGAGTCGCTTGTGATGCCATCCAACTTGGGTTTTGATGCTCATACACAAGACCTTCTAGCGCTTGCATCTTCACACGCTCAAAGTCTGCTTGCTTGAATGCAGGAGACAGCAACATCTCTTCGACAATTTTCAACGTCGGCTCTAAGTTCTTTTCTAAAGCAGAAACGCTGATGTTTGTTGTGTAGCCTGTTGCATTCACGGAGATGACACTACCTAGTTTATCGAGCTCAGCTTGAATCTCTTCGACACTACGTTTCGTTGTGCCTTCTTGCAACATCGCGGCGGTCAATTGGGCAAGACCTTCTTTGCCCTTTTCAACAAAACGTGTTCCCGCAGGTAAACTAAACTGCATCATGACCGTTGGTGTTTCATCGCTAACCGCGCCAAGCAACTCCGAGCCATTATTAAAATGAAGCTCGTACAACTCAGGCATCGTCGCTTTCACTGGCTCCCCTACAGGCGGTTGCACAGAGCGATCGAAGTTATCGGTCGCACGACGATACGCCAATTGATCATCAGTGATCTTCTCGTATTCTGGTAGCGTACGTTTTGGCGTCACAAAGGTCGCTGGTTTTACGACAAGGTCAGTTTTTCCTTTTGGTACCACGCTTAGGGTCACTTTGTTCTTACCTTGGATAAAATCCGTATACGCTTTTTCTACCGATGCAGGTGTCACTGCGCGGATCTGCTCAAGTTGTTGCTCAAGACGGTCTGGATCGCCGAAGAATGTCTCGTTGGATGCCAACTGCGTTACTTTGCCTTTAACGCTTTCTAATGCAAAGATAGCATCCGCTTCCGCCTTACCCTTCAATTGTTCAAGGCGATCTTCTGTTACGCCTTTTTCAGCAAACTGATTAAGTGACTGTAAAAGCTCGTCGTACAGTTTTGATAGGTCGCCTTTGTCCCCAGAGTCACCCATTGCATAAACGTAAAAGTTACACGCCAGTTCTGCACAGTCATGGAATGAGCCCGCATCGACGGCTTTTTGAGTCTTGACTAAGTCTTGGTAGAGCACGCTGTTTGTACCACCACCTAGCACTTCAGATAGCGTATCAAGAGACGCTTGGCTTTCTTCGCCGTTGTAAGTTGTTGGCCACGCGATCATCACCATCGGTTGTTGAATGCGATCTTCTAGCGTGATGTATTTGTCTTCTTGCAGTTTTGCAGGTTGTTTCGGCGCATTTTCAACCTCTGGCCCACGAGGAATCGAACCGAAGTACTTATTTACCCACTCAAGAGTTTGTTCAACGTCTAAGTCACCACCGATCGTGATAGTCGCATTGTTTGGGCCATACCAACGCAAGAAAAACGCTTTGAGATCGTTCACATCAACACGGTCAAGATCTTCAACATAACCAATGGTTTGCCACGAATACGGATGACCTTCAGGATATAGCGCTTCAGACATGCGCTCCCAAATTAAGCCATAAGGTCTATTATCGTAACGCTGAGCTCGCTCATTTTTTACAGTTGAACGCTGAATTTCAAATTTGCGTTGAGAAACCGCATCCAGCAAAAAGCCCATACGGTCAGACTCTAACCACAGCATTTTCTCTAGCTGGTTAGCCGGGACAGTTTCAAAGTAGTTAGTACGATCGCGGTTTGTCGTACCATTTAACGTACCTCCAGCCTCTGTGATGATTCTGAAGTGCTCTTGGTCACCAACGTTCTCTGAACCTTGGAACATCATGTGCTCAAAGAAATGCGCAAAACCAGACTTACCCACTTCTTCACGAGCCGAACCAACATGGTAAGTCACATCCACATGGACCAATGGGTCGGAATCTTCAGGAGCTAAGATCACCGTTAAGCCATTATCGAGTTTATACTTTTGGTATGGAATCTTAACTTTGCCTTCTTCCGCTTTCGATGACTCAACGAAAGTTACCCCTTCCGGCAGTGATGAAACTGGCGTATTTGATACACAGCCCGTGATCACCAAAAGTGAACACGCGCTAACCCAAAACATCTTCATGTACTTTCCTTAAAATAATCCGAGATAGATGGCCGCAAGTAAGCTATACCTAGCAGCCTTTCCTAAAAATATTAAAATCACGCAAGGCAGAAACTTCATTCTCAGCCACCCTGCGGCTAAACACAGCGGGTCTCCAATCACGGGTAACCAGCTAAAAAATAATCCCCAATAGCCATACTTTGACAGCCACTTTAATGCGGTATGACCGTGCTTTTCTTCTTGCGCTTTGTTGGGAATCCACAAGCCAAGCCAATAATTTGTTAAGCCACCAAGCGTATTGCCGATAGTGGCGACCATAATAATTGACGAAACGGAATATTGATTTAATGAGAGAGTGGCAACTAAGCCCGCCTCAGAGCCACCAGGTAACAAAGTGGCACTGAGAAAACCGGTCATGAAAAGCACCCATAATGCTGAATCTGAAAACCAAAGCGCTAAACTTTCAAAGCTCGTATTAAATGCTTCTAGCATGTCATATCAAGCAACACCTTGCCTCTGGTTCTTCCTGATTCAACTTGCTGGTGAGCAGCAATCACATCACTCATCGGATAAACCTGTTGAATTTCAGTCTTCAGTAAACCAACGCCAACCATGTACAACAAGGTATCTAATTGCGCTGGATCTGGCTCAACCAACATGCCGTTAGCCTCAAAGCCTAGGAGTTTGGCTTTTTCACAAATCAGCTCAGCTGTGATGGTTGGAACGGTTATGACTCTCGCACCGTCTTTCAGGCATTTAAGCGCATCTAACGCGGCATCTCCACCTACTAAATCAATCAAAACATCAACGTCTTCAACACGTTCTGACACTGGTGCAAATTGATAGTTCACTGCGTGAGCGCCAAGGGTAGCCAGGTAGTCTAAATTTCGTTCACTGCAGGTTGTAAAGACTTCCGCTTTAGTCGCGACCGCGATTTGTACCGCTAGGTGTCCAACGCCACCGGCTCCTGCGAGGATAAGTACGCGATCGTTTTCTGTCACATTGGCTTTGCTGAGTGCTTGTGCCGCAGTTTGGCCAGCCAACGGTAATGCTGCGGCAGCCTCTAAAGTAACTGAACTGGGAACATGACTTAACTCAGCTTCTGGAACACATACGTACTGACTGTACCCACCGCCTCGGACTGGGAAACCGATAAATCCAGCCACCTCATCACCATCATTAAAACGCGACGCCCCCTCTCCACAAGACACGACTTTTCCTGAGATGTCGTAACCTGGTACCCAAGGTAAATTATCCTTGTTCTGCGCAGCTGCCCAACCGAGTCCGGCTCGAGTTTTAACATCAATAGGATTTACGCCTGAAAAAGCGACTTTTACTAAGACTTCACCAGGCTGTGGTGATGGTGTAGAAGCATGTTGAATCGCGAGTACGTTGGCATCACCAAATTCAGTGATAACGATCTGTTTGTGTTCCATAAACCATTCCCTGCAAGAAAACAAAAAGGGATGCGAAAGCATCCCTTTGACTATAAACCATTTTGTTAACCGAAGTTAATCGTGATTTTGTAAATTGGTTGATCATTCCATTTTCGGTAATGACTAGCCGACAAGTGCTAGCAAGATACCAGCGGCCACTGCTGAGCCCAATACACCTGCAACGTTTGGTCCCATCGCATGCATCAACAAGAAGTTTTGCGGGTTAGCTTGTAAGCCGACTTTGTTCACCACACGCGCGGCCATTGGTACCGCAGAAACGCCAGCCGCACCAATAAGTGGGTTGATGTCTTCTTTTGAGAACTTGTTCAGCAACTTAGCCATTAGCACACCGGCCCCCGTACCAATACTGAACGCAACCGCACCAAGCCCTAGAATGCCTAATGTTTCTAAGTTCAGGAATTGATCCGCTTGCAGCTTCGAGCCAACCCCTAAGCCCAAGAAGATCGTCACGATGTTGATCAGCTCATTTTGTGCGGTTTTCGATAGACGATCGACCACACCCGCTTCACGCATTAAGTTACCAAGACAGAACATACCGACAAGAGGCGTTGCTGAAGGTAGGAAAAGAATCGTCATGAGTAATACTGCCATCGGGAACAATACCTTTTCCCATTTACCCACGTGACGCAGTTGCGCCATTTGAATCTCACGTTCTTCCTTAGTGGTTAGCGCCTTCATGATTGGCGGCTGAATGATTGGCACTAAAGCCATGTAGCTGTACGCGGCTACAGCAATCGCACCAAGCAAATCTGGTGATAACTTACTTGCTAAGAAAATCGCCGTTGGGCCATCCGCACCACCGATGATAGCGATAGACGATGCATCCGCCATGGAGAACTCCATGCCAGGTACATAGTTGAGCAAAATAGCGCCAAACAGCGTCGCAAAAATACCAAACTGAGCTGCCGCACCTAGCCACAACGTTTTTGGGTTTGCGATCAAAGCACCAAAGTCGGTCATCGCCCCCACCCCCATGAAGATCAACAACGGGAACACACCCGATTCAATCCCAATGTAGTAAACGTAGTAGAGCAAGCCGCCAGGCTCAGTAAAGCCAGCATTTGGAATATTCGCCAAGATAGCACCAAAACCAATCGGCAATAACAGTAAAGGTTCAAAGCCTTTTTTGATTGCCAAAAACAGCAAGGTACAACCAACCAGCATCATACAGATTTGGCCGAACTCGAAGTTAGCGATCCCTGTTTCTGCCCAAAGGGTTAACAATCCGTCCATGATACTCCCTTACGCCAGGCTCAACAGAGGCGCACCTACTGTGACAGCATCGCCTTCTTTAACGTTCAACTCTTGAACCACACCACCACGCGCCGCACGCACTTCTGTTTCCATCTTCATTGCTTCAAGAATCAGTAGTACATCGCCTTCAGCCACTTCAGCACCAGGCTGAACATTCACTTTAAAGATGTTACCGGCAAGAGGAGCAGGCACCGCTTCAGCAGAAGCGCTAGAAGGTGCGCTAGGTGCCGTCGATTTTGCAGGCGCCGCAGAAGGAGCGACAGAGGTTAGCTCGCCTTGAGGACCAACTTCCACCTCATACACCTGTCCGTCAACACGTACGCTATAAGTTTCTACTCCACCAGTTGCTGGTTGCGCCGCAGGTACGGCAGGCTTCGCGGCTTCTAGCGTTGGTGCAGGTTCAAATGCTTCTGGGTTTTCACGATTCTTAAGGAACTTAAGACCAACTTGAGGGAAAAGCGCATAAGTAAGTACATCATCAACACGTTCACTTGCTAGCTTAATACCTTCTGATTTCGCTTTCTCCATTAGATCAACAGTAAGCGTCTCCATTTCAGGCTCAAGCAAATCGGCAGGACGACACGTAATAGGCTCTTTGCCATCAAGTACTTTAGCTTGCAGCTCTGCATTTAACTCGGCTGGCGCTTGACCGTATTCGCCTTTCAATAGACCAGCGGTTTCCTTAGTAATGCTCTTATAGCGTTCGCCAGTAAGAACGTTAATCACCGCTTGCGTTCCGACGATCTGCGAAGTTGGAGTCACCAATGGAATGAAACCAAGATCTTCGCGAACACGAGGGATCTCTTCTAAGACTTCATCAATGCGATCCGCCGCGCCCTGTTCTTTCAACTGGCCTTCCATGTTAGTCAGCATGCCGCCAGGCACTTGAGCAATCAGGATGCGAGAGTCTACACCTTTCAACTGACCTTCCCACTTTGCGTACTTCTTACGTACTTCACGGAAATACGCGGCGATAGGTTCTAGTTGCTCGAGCTTCAAATTCGTATCTCGCTCGGTTCCTTCTAGCATCGCGACTACCGTTTCCGTCGGTGTGTGACCATAGGTACAACTCATTGAAGAAATCGCTGTATCGAGAATATCAATACCAGCTTCAACTGCTTTTACCGCTGTCGCAGTAGACAAGCCTGTCGTCGCGTGACAATGAAGTGCTAATGGCACATCACAAGACGCTTTGATACGCGTGATAAGCTCTTCCGCTTCATAAGGCTTGAGTAAGCCAGACATATCTTTAATACACAGTGAATGACAACCTAAATCCTCTAGGCGTTTTGCCAAGTCAACCCAAGTGTCTGCGTTATGCACAGGGCTTGTTGTGTAAGACAGCGTACCTTGAGCATGTGCGCCAACATCGACCGTTGCTTTAACAGCCTTCTGGAAGTTTCGCACGTCATTCATTGCATCAAAGATACGGAATACGTCCATACCGTTAGCATGTGCGCGTTCAACGAACTTCTCTACTACGTCGTCGGCATAATGGCGGTATCCTAAAAGGTTTTGACCACGCAGTAGCATTTGCATTGGCGTATTGGGCATCGCTTTTTTCAGCTCACGTAAACGCTCCCAAGGATCTTCCCCTAAGAATCGAATACAAGAATCAAACGTTGCGCCACCCCAAGTCTCTAGAGACCAGTAACCAATCTTATCCAACTCAGCTGCGATAGGCAGCATATCCTCAATACGCATACGCGTAGCAAATAGTGATTGATGGGCATCACGAAGGACCACATCTGTAATAGCTAGTGGTTTAGACATGCTCTTAAACTCCTTTTTAATCCTGGTTCGGCTACTTCGCGAATGAGGCGCGATGTTTATGAATCGCAGCCGAGATCGCCGCCACTACTTGTGGACTAACAGCTGAAGAGGTTGATTGAATATTAGTATTTGTTTTTGGTGCTGCGATCGGCTCTGGTACTTCTTCTGGTACCAATTTCGACATTAGCCGAACGAGATAAACAAGAATAGTGAGGAAAATAAATACGACCGCCATCCCCGTTAGCATCAGGGTGGCCGCATCTACTAGCAGGCTTCCTATATTAGTCATGTTGCTTCCTTTCTTTGTCATCCTGACAACGTGCAGGACTTTAATAGCGTCAAATCCCGACCAATGGATTATCTCGATTGGTTAAATTTTGTCAATTTTGTTTAAGGGAGGTTTGTAATAATCCTGATAAATGATTATTTATTCACTACCCAGATCACAGTTCATGACAAAATAATTACTGCGAATCTGCTATCTCCTTACGAACAGAGTAAAGGAGGACATAAATAAAAACTGCGATTTGGATTTCAAAACCAAATCGAGATTTACACATAAAAACTAATAAAAACAAAAGGATGCCATTTTATAACAATTAGTAAACAAATAAAAAACAAAGAAGTTACATGTAAACAGTCAAAGTGAAAGAAACGGAAATCAATATACAGGAGAGATAGTAAGGATGGATTCACAAACTACAGCAGAAACTTTATTCCAAATTGCTTAGATAAGCACATATTCGCTTTTGGAAAAGAAGGACCTCGCCTCTAACAACTCTAGGCTATAGTTCCTGATGTCCAGATACAAAAAAGCCTCGCAATTGCGAGGCTTTTTTTTAAGTGGCGCGTCCTGGAGGATTCGAACCTCCGACCGCCTGGTTCGTAGCCAGGTACTCTATCCAGCTGAGCTAAGGACGCGCAAGTTTTCGATATCGACTTTCATCAATATCAGGGCATTACCCTTTAATAAGTGGCGCGTCCTGGAGGATTCGAACCTCCGACCGCCTGGTTCGTAGCCAGGTACTCTATCCAGCTGAGCTAAGGACGCGCAAGTTTTCGATATCGACTTTCATCAATATCAGGGCATTACCCTTTAATAAGTGGCGCGTCCTGGAGGATTCGAACCTCCGACCGCCTGGTTCGTAGCCAGGTACTCTATCCAGCTGAGCTAA
>NZ_JALNTV010000003.1:0-82258 GCF_023161645.1 Vibrio sp. 1CM7H | reverse complement strand
TGGCGCGTCCTGGAGGATTCGAACCTCCGACCGCCTGGTTCGTAGCCAGGTACTCTATCCAGCTGAGCTAAGGACGCACTTTTTTGTTGATTTATCAACGTTGCAAGAATGGCGGTGAGGGAGGGATTCGAACCCTCGATACGGGATAAACCGTATACTCCCTTAGCAGGGGAGCGCCTTCAGCCTCTCGGCCACCTCACCGTCTTGCGGAGGCACATATTACGTTTTACCGAAAATATGTCAAACACTTTCTTTGAAAAAATCCACGAAACTGACTTAACCGTTGCTGATTTAATCAAAGTGACTATTAAACGAACTTTACCACTCTATTATGATGAAAAAAAGAGAGTCTTCTCTGAAAAAAAGACATTTATTTTCAAACGACTTCCTGGTGTTCGATTCAACAATATTGACGGATTCACAGCCACACTCAACACAATGGTTTCCGCAAATCTTCAAAAACATTAAAGACTAAAAAGGCCAACCCTTCGGTTAGCCTTTTTCATTCAAACTAAGCTCTGTAAACAGGAGCGACTTAGTAGTTACCTGAAGCAACGTTGCCATTGCCTTTTTCAGCTTGAATGCGCATGTAGATTTCTTCACGGTGAACTGAAACCTCTTTCGGAGCGTTAACGCCGATACGTACTTGGTTACCTTTCACACCTAGTACAGTTACAGTCACTTCATCACCAATCATCAGTGTTTCGCCTACGCGGCGAGTCAAAATTAGCATTCTTTGCTCCTTGAGTAATCTCTAAATTTTCTTGCTACAAAGCTATTATCCAACAAAAGTTATATTTTCGTAAACTACCTTGTTAGCGAAAATCAGCCTAAAAAGGCATGTTTTTGTTGAATGTTTAATGCTTCACTAGATGTAATGTAAGCATCATGCAGAATGTTTGCTGCTGTATCCACACATTCGGGTGCTAAAACTAGCATCATAGTGAGTGCATTCGTTGCGCTGAAATTGATCTCAATATCTCGCTTTGCCAACAAATCGCATGCGTGCTCTACCATTCCATTGGCCTCAAGCCCCACTGCGGTCAACAGGCTTACCACTTCACTATTACGGATTTTGTCGCTGAACACCAGATCGAACTTGGCACATGCATCTTGTTTTATCATGATACCTGCCCGTTCTGTTTCCTCGATCACATTCCAAATGTCTATACCCAGCATCTGACATTGTTTTGTAGCACTAGATAAATGTTCTTTATCGACTTCGATAATGGCAAGGTCACGTTGAATGGCTATACCAGAGACGGCTTGACTGCCTGACTCCCCCTTTACCAAACTGCCTTCATTAACATCAAATGTCGAAAGCACGCGTAGTGGCACATTATTCTTCCATGCAAATTGCACTGAAGGTAAATGTAATACTTTTGCGCCTCGGCTTGCCATCGCTTCCATTGAAGGAAAATCGATAACCGCCAATTTGCGCGCATTTTTCACTACACGTGGGTCACAAGTATAAATACCATCAACGTCGGTAAAGATTTGACACTCGTCAGCGCGCAATGCGCCCGCCAGTGCCACTGCGCTCGTATCTGAGCCACCTCGACCTAATGTGGTGATATCCCCGTTCTCATTCACACCTTGAAATCCCGCAACAATCACGATTTGGTCTTGCTCAAGCAATCCCATAATTGTCGTGGTATCAATGTGTTTAATCGTTGCGTCATTGTGTTGATTATCCGTCACAATATTCGCCTGTGCTCCGGTAAGCGAGCGCGCAGCATGACCCATTTTATTCAAAGTCATGGCTAACAGTGCCATTGACACTTGCTCACCAGCAGAGAGCAAAACATCAAGTTCTCGAGCTGTAGGTACGCTATCTATCTGTTTAGCGAGATCCATCAGTCTGTTTGTTTCGCCTGACATTGCAGACACGACAACAACAACTTGATTGCCATCATTTTTCGCCTTAATGATGTGTTCAGCGACTTGGTGGATTCTTTCAATTGAACCCACAGAGGTTCCGCCAAACTTTTGCACGATAAGGGGCTTTTTCACCAGTCTTCACCTTCCCAAGACCGAAGTCTCTTTAGAACTGCTTACATCTTAAATATTTCCTTTGAGAAAAATTATATAAGCAGTAGTTACAACAAAAACCAAGCAGCTTAAATGACTCGGTTAACTTTTGGTCAATTAAACCACTTGGTTGCTAAAAAAAATTACGCTCAATCAAAGAAACTTGATTGAGCGTAATTTTATTAGTTAAGAGCTTATAAACGCTCTTCTAGCCAAGGCTGAACTGTTTTGATTGCCTCTGGTAGTGCTGAAACATCAGTACCACCGGCTTGAGCCATGTCTGGACGACCACCGCCCTTACCACCGACTTGCTCTGCAACCATTTTAACTAGATCACCTGCTTTTACTTTACCAGTGAGATCTTTAGTCACACCAGCAATCAAGCCAACCTTGTCACCCGTTACATTTGCAAGCAGTACAACACCAGAACCCATTTGATTCTTGATGTCATCAACCATGGTACGTAGGTTCTTGCTATCAGCACCTTCAAGGGCCGCAACTAGAACTTTTGTGCCATTTACTTCAACCGCTTTGCCCATGATGTTAGCGCTTTCTGCGGCTGCCATCTTATCTTTTAGCTTCTGCACTTCTTTCTCTAGTGCTTTTGCTTTCTGTGCAGATTCTGCCAGTTTCTCTTCGTACTTCGCATTTTGAGCTTCAATGGCGTCTAATGCCGCCTCGCCTGTTACCGCTTCAATACGACGAATACCGGCTGCAATACCGCTTTCTGATGTGATTTTGAATAGACCAATATCACCCGTGCTTGATGCGTGAATACCACCACAAAGCTCAGTAGAGAAATCGCCCATAGATAGCACGCGAACTTCGTCATCGTACTTCTCACCAAACAATGCCATTGCGCCTTTCTTCTTAGCAGACTCAATGTCCATCACATTGGTTTCAATCGTGTGGTTACGACGAATTTGTGCGTTTACTAGACGCTCAACTTCTTTCAGTTCTGCTGCAGTTACTGCCTCTAGGTGTGAGAAGTCGAAACGTAGGCTGTCAGCTTTCACTAGTGAGCCTTTCTGAGTTACGTGCTCACCAAGAACTTGGCGTAGTGCTGCGTGTAGCAAGTGCGTCGCTGAGTGGTTAAGAGAGATAGCTGCGCGACGCTCTGCGTCAACGATGGTTGCCACTTCGTCACCTTTCGCTAGCACACCTTCTGCCATTACACCGTGGTGTGCAATTGCGTTACCGAGTTTTTGAGTGTCTTCAACGCGGAACACACCAGACTCAGTACGGATTTCACCCGCGTCACCACACTGACCGCCTGACTCTGCGTAGAATGGCGTTTCACCAAGCACGATGATGGCTTTATCGCCTGCAGATAGTGAATCTACTTCGTTGCCTTCAACAAACATCGCAGCGACTGAACTAGAACCTTTAGTACCAGTGTAACCACAGAATTCTGTTTGCGTATCAACTTTGATTGCTGAGTTATAATCTGTACCGAATTGACCAGCTTCACGCGCACGTTGACGCTGCTCTTCCATCGCTTTTTCGAAACCCTCTTCGTCGATCGCGAACTCACGCTCACGTGCAACGTCGTTAGTGAGGTCTGCTGGGAAGCCGTAAGTATCGTAAAGCTTGAATACCGTTTCGCCGTCTAGCACTTTGCCATCTAGGTTATCTAATGCTTCGTTAAGAATTACCATACCGCGCTCAAGTGTACGACCGAAGTTTTCTTCTTCGATACGCAGTACTTTTTCAACCACTGCTTGTTGACGCTTCAGCTCTTCGCCTGCTGTACCCATCACTTCTGCTAATACGCCAACAAGCTTATAGAAGAATGCACCTTGTGCACCTAGCTTGTTACCATGACGTACGGCACGACGAATGATACGACGTAGTACGTAACCACGACCTTCGTTTGAAGGCATCACACCATCAACAATCAAGAATGAACATGAACGGATGTGGTCAGCAATAACGCGTAGCGATTGGTTCGATAGATCTTCATAACCAATGACTTCAGCCGCGGCTTTGATAAGAGTTTGGAATACATCGATTTCGTAGTTTGAGTGAACGCCTTGCATGATTGCAGAGATACGCTCGATACCCATACCAGTATCTACCGATGGTTTTGGTAGCGGTTCCATAGTGCCGTCTGCGTGACGGTTGAACTGCATGAATACGTTGTTCCAGATCTCGATGAAACGGTCACCATCTTCTTCAGGCGTGCCAGGACGACCACCCCAGATGTGTTCACCGTGATCGTAGAAGATTTCAGTACATGGACCACAAGGACCAGTGTCGCCCATTTGCCAGAAGTTATCAGACTCGTAAGGCTTGCCACCTTCTTTGTCACCAATGCGAACGATACGATCAGCAGGCACGCCAACTTTTTTGTTCCAGATGTCGAATGCTTCGTCATCGGTTTCGTAAACGGTTACCAATAGACGATCCGCAGGCAGTTTAAGAACTTCGGTTAGGAATTCCCAAGCAAATGAAATCGCATCTTCTTTGAAATAGTCGCCAAAGCTGAAGTTGCCTAGCATTTCAAAGAATGTGTGGTGACGAGCGGTAAAGCCAACATTTTCCAGGTCGTTGTGTTTACCACCAGCACGTACACAACGTTGAGCCGTAGTCGCTCGAGTATAGGCTCGTTTTTCTAAGCCTAAGAAACAATCTTTAAATTGGTTCATGCCTGCGTTTGTGAACAGCAGGGTTGGGTCGTTATGTGGAACTAACGATGAACTTTCTACGATTTGGTGTCCTTTGCTTTCAAAGAACTTGAGGAACGCGTTACGAACCTCGTCAGTGCTCATGTACATGCAGCTCTTCCTGAAAATAGTCGAGTTAGAATTTTGCCGTATTGTAGATCATGCAAACAGCTGAGACTAGTTTTCTTGAGGAAAAGAGGGAGTAGAAGAAAAAATTTGAAGCAAAACAAAAATCAGCGCAATTAGATCAACGCTAATCTTGGTCTTCAAAGGCAAGCGCATAGCTAATTTGGTCGAAACTGTAGCCTCGGTATTGTAGAAAACGGACTTGTTTCGCGTATTCTTTTTGGTCCTTGGCTTTGACACCTTTGAATTTCTTTTCTGCCGCCTGCTTAGCAAGTTCAAACCAGTCTTGCGGTTCTTCAGCCATGGCTTGCTCAATCACCGATTCCGCAACACGTTTCTGGTTTAACTCTTGGCGAATTCGACGCTCTCCATGTCCTTTGTATACATGCTGCCGAATTTGGCTCTTCGCATAACGTAAATCATCTAAATAGTTATGGTCTAAGCAAAAATTAATCGCGATTTCGATGTCTGATGCTTCATAGCCTTTCATCGACAATTTTTGGTACAGCTCATACTGACCATGATCGCGACGGCTAAGCAGTTGGATAGCCGCCTCTTTGCTCGATAATGTTGGTGTCTGGCGCTTTTGGTACATGGTGATCCTAAAAGTATTTTTGCTGTACAGACTCTCAATGGCCTTTGTGATGATTCGATTTTTGATGTCAATAGATACAACAAAGCCCCGCATTGCAGGGCTTTATCACTTTTTAATCTGTGAAGGGATTAAAACTCTTCAGCTTGCTCAGGCGCCTCGCCTGCTTCAGGAGCTTCCGCAAGGGCTGGCGCTAACAACATTTCACGCAATTTAGTATCGATGGTTTTAGCCACTTCAGGATGCTCACGTAGGTAGTTGCACGCGTTCGCTTTACCTTGACCAATCTTATCGCCTTGGTAGCTGTACCAAGCACCAGCTTTTTCAACCAGTTTGTGCTTCACGCCTAGATCTACCAGCTCACCTTCGCGGTTAAAGCCTTGGCCGTACATGATTTGCGTATTGGCTTCTTTAAACGGTGCAGCAATCTTGTTCTTAACTACTTTGATGCGAGTTTCGTTACCAACGACTTCGTCACCTTCTTTGATTGCGCCAGTACGACGAATATCAAGACGAACAGAAGCGTAGAATTTAAGTGCGTTACCACCCGTGGTCGTTTCTGGGTTACCGAACATCACACCAATCTTCATACGGATTTGGTTGATGAAGATACACATACAGTTAGACTGTTTTAGGTTACCTGTTAGCTTACGCATCGCTTGAGAAAGCATACGTGCTTGTAGACCCATGTGGCTGTCGCCCATTTCGCCTTCAATTTCTGCTTTTGGTGTTAGCGCCGCAACTGAGTCAACAACCATAACGTCGATAGCGCCAGAGCGAGCTAGTGCATCACAAATCTCTAGTGCTTGCTCACCAGTGTCTGGCTGAGAAACCAAGAGCGCATCGATATCTACACCAAGTTTCTTCGCGTAGACAGGATCCAGAGCGTGCTCTGCATCGATAAACGCACAAGTTTTACCTTCACGTTGCGCAGCAGCGATAAGCTCAAGCGTTAGTGTTGTTTTACCTGAAGATTCTGGACCGTAGACTTCTACGATACGACCCATTGGCAGACCACCTGCACCCAAAGCGATATCAAGAGAAAGAGAGCCTGTTGAGATGGTTTCTACGTCCATTGCTCGGTTATCACCAAGGCGCATGATAGAGCCTTTACCGAATTGCTTTTCAATTTGACCTAGCGCAGCGGCGAGCGCTTTCTGTTTGTTCTCGTCCATTACTTTCTCCGATTTATTCATCTTCTTTGGGCGACGAATAGTAATTCATTTTTCTTAAGCAGCTAACCTGCTCAGCAATGAAAGTTATTATACTGTTGATTCATACAGTGTCTATACCTGTATAGAAAAAATTTAGTTCACTGCTTCTAAGGATTTGCTCTAGCCCTTATCAATTCTGGGCTAAGACGGTGTAAGAAATTCTAAATTAAATGTTGATGCAATCGAGTCAATGCATGCATCACCGCTTGTTGACGAACTTCCGCCCTGTCACCAGAAAAATGCATGGTCTCAACAAAGAGCCAGTCGTGCTTATCCGCAAAAGCAAAGCAGACGGTTCCAACCGGCTTTTCATCAGTGCCTCCCCCCGGTCCAGCAACACCACTGATGGAAACCCCAATAGTGGCATTCGAGTGTTGAAGCGCACCTTGCACCATTTCAAGCACAACAGGCTCACTCACGGCACCATGTTCCTCTAAGGTTTCCACTCTCACACCCAGCATTTCCATTTTGGCTTCGTTGCTGTAAGTGACAAAAGCTCTATCTAACCAACCTGAGCTGCCTGCAATATCAGTAATAGCGGTCGCAACACCGCCACCCGTGCACGATTCTGCCGTCGTTAAAACATGACCATGCTTTGCCAATAATGCGCCTAAATCTGCGCTCAATTTTGTTGTTTTTTCCATAGCCAAAATGCCCTTTGTCTCTTTTTACTTGATAGGGATTCACGTATCCTAAGCCGCTACGGAAATAAACAAAAGAACTTACCTGTGAAAGCTGAACAAAAACACACTCCGATGATGCAGCAATACCTCAAGCTAAAAGCTGAGAACCCTGAGATTTTGCTGTTCTACCGCATGGGCGATTTCTACGAACTCTTTTACGATGATGCAAAGCGAGCGTCCCAACTGCTTGATATTTCGCTAACTAAGCGCGGTTCGTCAGCTGGAGAGCCTATTCCTATGGCGGGAGTGCCATTTCACGCAGTAGAAGGCTATCTAGCAAAACTTGTTCAGCTTGGTGAATCAGTCGCAATCTGCGAACAAATTGGCGATCCAGCCACCAGCAAAGGTCCGGTAGAACGTAAAGTTGTACGTATCGTGACACCAGGTACTGTTACGGATGAAGCACTGCTTTCTGAGCGTGTCGATAACTTAATCGCAGCCATTTACCATCACAACGGTAAGTTCGGTTATGCGACGCTGGATGTCACTTCTGGTCGCTTCCAACTGACAGAACCAGAAACCGAAGAAGCGATGACAGCCGAGCTTCAGCGTACCGCACCACGTGAGCTACTATTCCCAGAAGATTTTGAACCTGTACATTTAATGGCAAGCCGCAACGGTAACCGTCGTCGCCCAGTATGGGAGTTTGAGCTTGATACGGCTAAGCAACAACTCAATCAACAGTTTGGTACTAAAGATCTGGTTGGTTTTGGCGTAGAACATGCGTCCTTAGGGTTATGTGCTGCTGGTTGTTTGATCCAGTATGTGAAAGATACGCAACGCACTGCTTTGCCTCATATTCGCTCTTTAACGTTTGATCATCAGGACCAATCCGTCATCCTTGATGCCGCTACCCGACGCAACCTGGAAATTACTCAAAATCTAGCAGGTGGAACCGATAACACACTCGCTGCGGTACTCGACCATTGTGCGACGCCGATGGGCAGCCGAATGCTGAAGCGTTGGTTACATCAGCCTATGCGTTGCATTGAAACGTTAAACAATCGTCTTGATGCGATTGGTGAGATTAAAGAACAAGCGCTGTTTGCCGATCTTCAACCAACGTTAAAACAAATTGGTGATATTGAACGTATCTTAGCACGCCTTGCACTGCGCTCTGCTCGCCCTCGCGATATGGCTAGACTTCGCAATGCCATGCAGCAGCTACCAGAGCTAGAATCTGTAACCGCTTCTTTGACCCATCCATATCTAGCAAAACTGGCGCAATACGCAGCTCCGATTGACGAAGTATGTGATCTGTTAGAGCGTGCAATTAAAGAAAATCCGCCAGTTGTTATTCGTGATGGTGGTGTGATCGCTGAAGGCTATAATGCCGAGCTCGATGAATGGCGCAAATTAGCAGACGGTGCAACAGAATACCTTGAGCAGCTTGAGCGAGATGAGCGTGAACGACACGGCATCGATACGCTTAAAGTCGGCTACAACAACGTACATGGCTTCTTTATTCAAGTGAGCCGTGGCCAGAGCCATTTGGTTCCACCGCACTATGTACGTCGCCAAACACTAAAAAATGCCGAACGCTATATCATCCCAGAGCTTAAAGAGCACGAAGACAAAGTACTTAACTCGAAATCGAAAGCGCTGGCACTTGAAAAGCAGCTGTGGGAAGAACTGTTTGATCTATTGATGCCAAATCTGGAGAAGCTGCAGAATTTAGCTTCTGCTCTGTCTCAACTCGATGTACTACAAAACCTAGCAGAGCGTGCAGATTCGTTGGATTACTGCCGACCAACGCTTGTGAAAGACGCTGGCATTCACATTCAAGCGGGTCGTCACCCAGTCGTAGAGCAAGTAACAACAGAACCGTTCATCGCGAACCCAATAGAGCTTAACCCAGCACGTAAAATGTTAATCATCACCGGTCCAAACATGGGTGGTAAATCCACTTACATGCGTCAAACTGCGCTGATTGCATTGATGGCACATATCGGCTCTTATGTACCTGCAGAATCTGCACAAATTGGTTCTTTAGATCGTATATTTACTCGTATTGGAGCGTCAGATGATCTTGCATCTGGTCGTTCGACCTTCATGGTAGAAATGACGGAAACCGCTAATATTCTGCACAATGCAACTAAAAACAGTTTAGTGCTAATGGATGAAATCGGTCGCGGTACCAGTACTTACGATGGCCTATCTTTAGCTTGGGCAAGCGCGGAATGGCTCGCAACACAAATTGGTGCGATGACACTATTTGCAACTCACTACTTCGAATTGACAGAGTTGCCAAACCAACTGCCAAACTTAGCGAACGTTCACTTGGATGCCGTAGAACATGGTGACAGCATTGCCTTTATGCACGCAGTTCAAGAAGGTGCGGCAAGTAAGTCTTACGGCCTAGCTGTTGCGGGCTTAGCCGGCGTACCAAAAACGGTCATCAAAAATGCGCGTAACAAACTATCTCAGCTAGAGCAACTAGGGCAAAACAGTGACGCACCACGTCCAAGTGCAGTAGATGTGGCTAACCAATTGAGTCTAATTCCAGAACCTAGCGAGATCGAACAAGCCTTATCTGGTATTGATCCTGATGATTTGACTCCACGCCAAGCACTTGAAGAGTTGTATCGTTTGAAGAAGATGCTTTAAATCGATTCACTTAAGCGAGCACAAAAGAAAAAAGGCTATGGATAACCATAGCCTTTTGCATATCTACTGAAGTACGGATTATTTAATCATCTTCGACGTTAAATAAGTTTTCCATATTCAAACCTTGCTTGATTAAAACCTCACGAAGACGACGTAAACCTTCTACTTGGATTTGACGTACACGCTCACGTGTCAAACCAATCTCTCGACCAACTTCTTCAAGCGTCGAAGGCTCATAGCCTAGAAGACCAAAACGTCGTGCAAGTACTTCTTTCTGTTTTGGATTCAACTCTTCTAACCAATGAATCAGCGATGATTTGATATCGTCATCTTGAGTCGAGACTTCTGGATCGGAGTTGTTTGCGTCGGGAATAATATCCAACAGCGCTTTTTCACCGTCACCACCGATTGGTGTGTCGACAGAACTGATACGCTCATTGAGACGTAGCATTTTGCTTACATCTTCGACTGGAATATCTAACTGAGCAGCAATTTCTTCTGCGGTAGGTTCGTGATCGAGCTTCTGAGAAAGTTCACGCGCAGTACGCAGATAAATGTTCAGCTCTTTCACGACATGAATAGGTAGACGGATCGTACGAGTTTGGTTCATCAACGCACGTTCGATCGTTTGTCGGATCCACCAAGTCGCATAAGTAGAGAAGCGGAAACCACGCTCTGGATCGAACTTCTCGACCGCACGGATCAAACCAAGGTTACCTTCTTCAATCAGATCGAGTAGTGCTAGGCCGCGATTACTATATCGACGAGAGATCTTGACCACCAAACGTAGGTTACTTTCGATCATACGTTTACGTGCCGCTTCGTCGCCACGCAGGGCTCGTCGAGCATAAAGCACTTCTTCTTCGGCAGTAAGTAGAGGTGAGAAGCCAATTTCACCTAGATACAACTGAGTTGCGTCTAAGCTTTTACTGCTCGCGTCAAATTCTTCACGCGCAGCCGTTTTGCTTTCTGTGGATGATGATTTTTCGAGTTCGTTATCAATGGTCTTCACTGACGCATTGTCAAATGCAAACTCTTCAACTTTGGTTACTGTGTTGCTGATACTCATAACGCCTCCCCCTGGCGAGTTAGCAAGACATGACAACTCAATATGTCGCTAAATGATGTCGCAAGTTGTTTTTCAAAGTTTTAAGGCAAATAGCGTTTTGGATTCACCGATTTACCTTGATAGCGAATTTCAAAGTGTAGCTTGACTGATTTTGCACCTGAACTACCCATGGTGGCGATTTTCTGTCCGCTTTTTACACTTTGTCCTTCTGATACCAGCAGTTTGTCATTATGTGCATAGGCGCTTAAATAATTGTCGTTATGCTTTACTATAATTAAGTTGCCATAACCTCGTAGCGCATTGCCTGAATAAACAACGGTGCCGGCTGCGGTTGAAACGATAGCTTGACCACGCTGTCCTGCGATGTCGATACCTTTATTTCCCTGTTCTCCCGCCGAAAAGTTCTTGATTACTCTCCCTTTTGTTGGCCACAACCACTTAGAAACTTTATCACTCTTCGCCGTGGTAACTGGCGCTTTTTGCTTCACTTTTTGGTTATCTTTTGAACCAACATACTCCTTTGTTTTCGATTGTTCAACCTTCTTTGGAGGCTGTTTTTGTACGACTTTAGGCTTAGTCTCTGTAGGTTTTTGACTAGAGTTTTTACTTGAAGTTTTCGGTTTAGAGGCTGTTGATGTTTTCGTCACTGGGGCTGGTGGCGTCGTAACAACAGGAACCACAACGGGTTCAACTTTTTGGCCATATTTAGGGGCGACATATTTCGGAGCCCAAAGTTTTAGCCTCTGTCCAGGGTAGATGGTGTAAGGCTGAGTTAACTCATTGTAACGGACAAGATCATTTACATCTTTATCTGTGACATAAGCTATGAAGTAAAGTGTATCGCCTTTTTTTACCTCATAATAACTCCCCCTGTAACTTCCTCTTTCAAGGCTTGAATAGTCTTTCTTTAAGCTAGAGACAGGTGCAGGAGAATGCGCTGCACAACCAACTAGTCCTGCAGCAAACACAAAGCTAATACCAATATGACGTAATAACTTACTCACCTATCCCTAACCCTTAAGCTAAATCACCCGCAACCAGAGGTACAAATCGAACCATTTCCACAACAGTAGAGAGATATTCATCTCCCTTACGTTCAATTTTTAGTAACTGTTGCTCCTTATCTCCAACAGGAATCACCATCTTACCGCCATCTTTTAATTGTGCGAGAAGTGCTTGGGGGAGCACTTCTGCAGCTGCAGTAACAATGATGGCATCGAAAGGACCACGAGCTTCCCAGCCTTGCCACCCATCAGCATGCTTGGTTGAAACATTGTAGATATCCAATTGTTTCAGACGGCGTTTTGCTTCCCATTGCAACGATTTAATTCGCTCAACGGAGTATACATGGTCAACAATTTTCGCCAGTACTGCGGTTTGATAACCGGAACCCGTTCCGATTTCCAGTACGTGACTCGTTGGCTCTAGTTCGAGTAACTCGGTCATACGAGCAACAATATAAGGTTGAGAAATAGTTTGTCCCTGACCAATCGGTAACGCATTGTTATCGTAGGCTTGGTGCATCATCGCTTGAGAGACAAAGCTTTCTCGTGGTAAGCGTTGGATAGCATCCAGAACTCTTTGGTCTTTGATGCCACTGGAGATAAGAAACGCTATCAACCTGTCAGCATGTGGGTTACTCATTACTTCTCTTCCTTTAACCAACTATCCATTGCACGCAGCGACTCATGAGCAGTGAGATCAACTTGCAGAGGCGTCATTGAAACTCGACCATGTTCAATCGCATAAAAGTCGGTGCCCTCACCCGCATCTTGCTCTTTTCCTGGAGGCCCTAACCAATAAATATCATGACCTCTCGGATCTTTCTGCTTAATCATATTCTCTGCGTGATGACGCGCACCTAAACGCGTGACTTCGATTTCATCCAGGTTTTCTGCTGGTAAGTCAGGCACGTTTACGTTCAATAACCGATTCGTTGGAATCGGAGACGCTAAATGCTGTTGCACAATTTGACGTGCAATTTTTGCGGCAGATTCGAAATGACGCTTACCCACCAGCGAAAAAGCAACCGACTGAACACCAAGGAAATGCCCTTCCATTGCTGCAGCTACCGTTCCTGAGTAAAGAACATCATCACCCAAATTTGCACCGTGGTTGATGCCTGATAAAACAAGATCGGGCAAATCATCTTTCATCAGCTCATTCAGCGCGAAATGTACACAATCTGTAGGCGTTCCTTGCACTGAATAGATATTTGGGGCAATTTCAGTTACGCGTAATGGTTGCTCTAGTGTCAGTGAGTTCGAAGCACCTGAACGGTTTCGATCGGGTGCAACAATGGTCACTTCAGCGATATCTCGCAACTCATCAGCAAGTGCATGAATCCCTTGCGCATGTACGCCATCGTCGTTGCTGATTAAGACTCTTAGGGGCTTCGCGTTTAGTGAATCCTGTTCCATTAGTATTCTCTTTCTACTTCAACCTCATTAACTAACTCACGAACGATAGAGGTTGCAAAAGATCCCGCATCCAGTGAGAAAGTCAGCGTAATGTTGTTACCTTCAACCGTCCAAGCTAAATCTTTTGGCTTCAGCGCAATATCGCGACGGTCGTGGCGCATGCGATTACCACGAATCAGCGCCATGAGATCAGGCTCTTCATCTAAGAACGGTTGTTCTAAAGTAAGCGCATCCGCTTGAGTTGGAAGCGCATTATCACCTGCTAGAGCCGCGGTAATTGCCACTTCGCCTGCAGCAAATTGTGCTTGTAGATCTGCGATATTGCTTGCATCAACCAACTGAGTGCCAGAACTTGTCTGTGCAATATCACCATCGATGAATTTATCAAACACACCATTTTCTAGACGAGCAGAAACGATACGGTTGAAGATCCACGAACGCGCCGCTGATAAATACATGCTGCGCTTATTTTGATTACGGGTACGAACGTTTTCGCGTCCCCATCGACGTGCTTCTTCAAGGTTGTTGCCATCATTGCCAAAACGCTGACTACCAAAGTAGTTTGGCACACCAACTTGTTTCACTTTTTCAAGGCGTTGCTCTACATCTTCAACGTCAGTCACTTCAGACAAAGTGACAACAAACTCGTTCCCTATTAAGTCTCCAGGACGCAGTTTTTTGTTGTGTCGATCAGTCGCTAAGATCTCAATACTCGGATATTGAGCTAGGAATGCCGAGAAGTCCGGCGTTTCCCCTTTCGGTAAATGGACACTCAGCCACTGTTCCGTCACCGCATGGCGGTCTTTAAGGCCTGCCCAGCTAACGTCTTTCGACTTTACGCCACAAGCTTTCGCCAACTCATTCGCAACAAAACTGGTATTTTCTCCAGTTTTTCGAATACGCACCATTAGGTGCTCGCCTTCGCCCGTAAAGGCAAAACCTAAATCCTCACGAACCTGAAAATGTTCTGGTTGCGCTTTGATTTTTGCCGATGCAACAGGCTTACCCGTTAGATAAGCCAATGAAGATAAAATATCTGACATGATGTTTTTCCGCTGTTTACACAGCATTAAGGAGCAAGTTGGTTAATTATTGCTTGAACAGAAGCACCACGGCTTCCGTTGCAATGCCTTCTTTGCGTCCAGTAAAACCGAGACGCTCTGTCGTCGTCGCTTTTACGTTAATGTTACTAATATCGGTTTCTAGGTCTTCCGCAATCGCCGCACACATCGCGTCAATATGAGGTGCCATCTTAGGTGCTTGTGCCATGATGGTGACATCGGCATTACCAAGGCGGTAGCCTTGCTCTTTGACACGACGATAAACGTCTTTCAACAATTCGCGGCTATTAGCCCCTTTCCATTTATCGTCGGTATCCGGGAAGTGACGACCAATATCACCCGCAGCAATCGCCCCGAGTAGCGCATCAGTCAAAGCATGAAGAGCAACATCACCATCTGAGTGGGCTACTAAGCCCTGCTCGTAAGGGATAGCAACACCACCGATAATGACCGGGCCTTCACCACCAAATTTATGCACGTCAAAACCGTGACCAATTCGAATCATTTTTTATCCTTTCTTTTTTAGCCGCGCTCACGGCTCAGATAAAACTCGGCTAACGCGAGATCTTCTGGCTGAGTAATTTTTATGTTGTTCGCATTACCCTGGACTAAAGCAGGCGTTTCGCCCAACCACTCTAAAGCCGATGCTTCATCCGTGATGGCTACGCCTTGTTCTAATGCGTCAGCCAGTGCTCGAGTCAGTTGTTGAGTTTTAAACATTTGTGGAGTCAGTGCATGCCACAATGCTTCTCTCTCTACCGTATGACCGATATCTTGTGCTGCATTCGCTCGCTTCATTGTGTCTCTCACTGGAGATGCAAGGATGCCACCCGTTGGGTGAGCGCAGCAAATATCAATCAAACGGTCAATGTCGGATGTTAATACACATGGCCTTGCAGCGTCGTGGACCAATACCCACTCGCTTTCCAGATGTTCATTGACATAGTTTAGC
Source organism: Vibrio sp. 1CM7H (assembly GCF_023161645.1). Lineage (NCBI taxonomy): Bacteria > Pseudomonadati > Pseudomonadota > Gammaproteobacteria > Vibrionales > Vibrionaceae > Vibrio > Vibrio sp. 1CM7H. The sequence continues at coordinate 66,837 of NZ_JALNTV010000003.1, read as the reverse complement.
CCTGAAAGTACGGAATCAGCGCGCTCTTTACCACCCGCGACTTGAATTACATCGGGATGGTTCGCGATGGTTAACTCAGGGAAATAAGGGTCACCTTCGGTAATGGCGACAACCACTTTCGAAATTCGTGGGTGCGACAGCAACTTTTCTACAGTGTGTTCCAGCACCGCTTTTCCGTCGATCAATAAATATTGCTTAGGGCGGTCAGCCTTCATTCGACTACCGACACCGGCAGCGGGAACAATTGCGACATGCGATGAGTTCACATCCAACATTTTAATGATTTTCCTCACCTATAATGCGGTAGAAAGTCTCGCCATCTTTAACTAAACCAAGCTCATGACGCGCACGTTCTTCAATCGCATCAAGACCTTGCCTTAAGTCATCAATCTCAGCAAACATTTCATTATTGCGAGCTTGTAGCTTGCTGTTCACTTGTTGCTGAACTTCAATTTCATCTTTTACTGTGTAGTAGTCAGACACTCCGTTTTTACCAAACCATAGAGTGTATTGAAGCAAGCCAAACAGTAGCGTAAGGGCTATAACAAAGATTCGCATATCGCTGCTAACATTCTGTACCGGAAGGAATTAGATAAGGTGACATATATAGCATAAATGCGAGGTCGCCTCTAGGGGAGAAAGGGAGACTCACACGCTCCTTACAAGAAATAGGCAGCAAAATGAAACAAAGACATATGAAGCGATTCTTAGCACTCACCAAAGTAAGACCAAGAAATACAAGCCTATAGATACAAAAAACACCCCGCAAAATCAGGGGATTTTCAAAGCTTCAATCTAAGCGGTTAATCCAATGAAGAACTAAGCTTGAACTTCTTTAAGACCGCTTCTTTGAAACATGGAGGAGCGTGCTCACCTAGAGCTTCCTCGATGCAGATAAATGGGTTGCTTTCTTTAGGTATGGCAAGCAACACGGCCAGAACGGCTCATCGCTCTTAAATAAAAAACGCCCCACCGAAGTGGAGCGTTTCTAGAAAGCTATTTAGCTAAACTTATTCAATTAAGAATTAAGCTTGACCTTTAACTTCTTTAAGACCGTTGAAAGGAGCGCGCTCACCTAGAGCTTCCTCGATACGGATTAGTTGGTTGTACTTAGCAACACGGTCAGAACGGCTCATAGAACCAGTTTTGATTTGACCTGCAGCAGTACCTACCGCTAGGTCAGCGATAGTTGCATCTTCAGTTTCGCCAGAACGGTGAGAGATTACTGCTGTGTAACCTGCGTCTTTAGCCATCTTGATTGCAGCTAGAGTCTCAGTTAGAGAACCGATTTGGTTGAACTTGATAAGGATAGAGTTAGCTACGCCTTTCTCGATACCTTCAGCAAGGATCTTAGTGTTAGTAACGAATAGGTCGTCACCTACTAGTTGAAGTTTGTCACCTAGTAGTTCAGTTTGGTGCTTGAAGCCATCCCAGTCAGACTCGTCTAGACCGTCTTCGATAGAAACGATTGGGAATTGGTTAGCTAGCTCAGCTAGGTAGTGGTTGAACTCTTCAGAAGTGAAAGTTTTACCTTCGCCTTTCATGTTGTAGATGCCAGCTTCTTTGTCGAAGAACTCAGATGCTGCACAGTCCATAGCTAGAGTAACGTCTTTACCTAGTTCGTAACCAGCAGCTGCAACAGCTTCTGCGATAACTTCTAGAGCTTCTGCGTTAGATTTAAGGTTAGGAGCGAAACCACCTTCGTCACCAACTGCAGTGCTGTAGCCTTTAGACTTAAGAACTTTAGCTAGGTTGTGGAATACTTCTGCACCGATACGTAGACCTTCTTTAAGAGTCTTAGCACCAACTGGTTGGATCATGAACTCTTGGATGTCAACGTTGTTGTCTGCGTGCTCACCACCGTTGATGATGTTCATCATTGGTAGAGGCATAGAGAACTGACCAGCTGTACCGTTTAGTTCAGCGATGTGCTCGTATAGAGGCATGCCTTTAGCTGCAGCAGCAGCTTTAGCGTTTGCTAGAGAAACAGCTAGGATAGCGTTAGCACCGAATTTAGATTTGTTTTCAGTGCCGTCTAGTTCGATCATTACTGCGTCGATTGCAGCTTGGTCTTTAGCGTCTTTGCCAACTAGAGCTTCAGCGATTGGGCCGTTTACAGCTTCAACTGCTTTAAGAACACCTTTACCTAGGAAACGTGCTTTGTCACCGTCACGTAGCTCAAGAGCTTCGCGAGAACCAGTAGATGCGCCAGATGGAGCTGCCGCCATACCTACGAAACCGCCTTCTAGGTGTACTTCAGCTTCTACAGTTGGGTTACCACGTGAGTCGATGATTTCACGACCTAGAACTTTAACGATCTTAGACATTAATGTTTCCTCTCGTTTCAAATATAAATGTCAATTTTAAAGGGCAGCAGCACAACCTTCGCCGCCGCCCGTATCCTTTTACTTCTCGAATTCGCCGCGTGCGTTTTGGCCCGCAGCTTTAACGAAACCTGCAAACAATGGGTGGCCATCGCGAGGAGTCGATGTGAATTCTGGGTGGAACTGAGCCGCTACAAACCATGGGTGAGCTGGGTTCTCAATCATTTCCACTAACTTCTTGTCCGCTGATAGGCCAGAAACTTTCAGACCTGCTTTTTCGATTTGCGGACGAAGCACATTATTCACTTCGTAACGGTGACGGTGACGTTCATGGATCGTCGCGCTACCGTAAAGTTCACGAGCTTTCGTCCCTTTCTCTAGATGACATAGCTGTGAACCAAGACGCATCGTACCACCTAGGTCAGACTTTTCAGTACGCTCTTCTACGTTACCTGACTCGTCTACCCACTCTGTGATCAAACCTACCACAGGGTACTTAGTCTCTTTGTTAAATTCTGTTGAATGTGCACCTTCCATACCCGCAACGTTACGCGCGTATTCAATTAGTGCAACTTGCATACCCAAACAAATACCTAGGTAAGGCACATTGTTTTCACGTGCGTATTGAGCTGCACGGATCTTGCCTTCAATACCACGATCGCCGAAGCCACCTGGTACTAGGATCGCGTCTAAGCCTTCTAGCAGCTCAACACCTTTTGTTTCGATATCTTGTGAGTCTACATACTTAATTGTGACACTTAGACGGTTTTTCAAGCCAGCGTGTTTAAGCGCTTCGTTCACAGACTTGTATGCATCTGGCAATTCAGTGTATTTACCAACCATACCGATGGTTACTTCACCAGTAGGATTTGCTTCTTCGTAAATAACCTGTTCCCACTCAGAAAGATCAGCTTCAGGAGCTGTGATGCCAAAGCGAGCACACACAAGATCATCTAGACCTTGAGACTTGATCAATTGAGGAATCTTGTAGATAGAATCTACGTCCTTCATTGAAATTACTGCTTTTTCTGGAACATTACAGAATAGTGCGATTTTCTTACGTTCATTCGCTGGAATAACGCGGTCGCTACGGCAAACTAGGATATCTGGCTGAATACCGATAGATAGAAGTTCTTTTACAGAGTGTTGAGTTGGCTTAGTTTTCACTTCGCCCGCTGCCGCTAGGTAAGGAACAAGTGTTAGGTGCATGAACATTGCGCGCTCACGGCCTAGTTCAACGGCTAGCTGACGAATCGCTTCCATAAATGGTAGTGATTCGATATCACCAACGGTACCGCCAACTTCAACGATAGCCACATCATGGCCTTCAGAGCCAGCAATTACACGGTCTTTGATCGCGTTAGTGATGTGAGGGATAACTTGAATAGTTGCGCCTAGGTAGTCACCACGACGTTCTTTACGAAGTACGTCGGCATAAACACGACCTGCAGTAAAGTTGTTACGCTTGGTCATCTTGGTACGGATGAAACGCTCGTAGTGACCAAGGTCAAGGTCAGTCTCTGCGCCATCTTCTGTAACGAACACTTCACCGTGCTGAGTAGGGCTCATTGTGCCCGGGTCAACGTTGATGTAAGGGTCAAGCTTCATCATAGTCACTTTAAGACCACGAGCTTCTAGAATAGCCGCAAGAGATGCTGCTGCAATACCTTTACCTAGAGAGGATACAACCCCGCCAGTAACAAAAATGTAATTTGTCGTCATGTTTAACCTGAAATTGGTTGAATGAGGGAAATGGAGTGCTTCTGGACGGGAGATAAATATACCAGAAGCTCCTTACCGCCACAACGTGAAATCTATCACACCGTAATTTTTTATTTTTTGCTTCAAATCAAAGTGAGCAAAGACAAACCAAAGTCCGTTTTCGTGTTAAGAGGCAAACTGGCCTCATATTGTATATTCCGCTTATTTTCCCCTATCTAGACTCTTCTCGCTTTACTTCATCCCAGAAATCGTCGAGCTCTGATAAAGAACAATCTGTAAGCGCTTTGCCTGACTGCTGGACCTTTCCTTCAACTTGCTTAAAACGTCTCGCAAACTTTAAGTTTGCTTTCCCTAGTGCGACTTCTGGATTTTTATCAAGATGGCGTGCCAAATTGACGGTCGCAAATAGCAAATCGCCGAGTTCCAACTCCACTTTTTCTTCATCTGGCTGAACTTGTAGTGCTTCTTCCATGACTTCATCAATTTCTTCTCGCACCTTATCGACGACCGGGCCAAGAGAGTCCCAGTCAAATCCATATTTCGCACATTTTTTCTGTATCTTTGTAGCACGAGAAAGTGCTGGCAAAGAGTTTGGTATTGAGTCTAGGATACTTTCTTCCGCTTTGCCCACCTGCGCTTTTTCTTTTGCTTTTTCGGCTTCCCAGTTGGCGTTGATTTCCTCGTCAGATTCAAACTCAACATCTGAAAAAACATGCGGATGGCGACGAGTCAGTTTTTCATTCACGGTTTCGACGACATCCGAAAAGTCGAACAGCTCTTGCTCTTTCGCTAGCTGACTGTAAAAAATCACCTGAAACAACAAATCACCCAGCTCTTCTTTCAGATTTAGCCAATCACGATTCTGAATCGCATCCACCACTTCGTAGGTTTCTTCGATGGTGTGCGGAACGATGGTGTCAAAGGTTTGTTTTAAGTCCCAAGGGCAACCGTTTTCTGGGTCACGCAACTTCGCCATAATTTGTTCTAACTGTTCAATTGGATGACTCATTTTTTGTTCCTTTAAACCTTTCTACTAAAGAAAAAGGTGAGCAGCCAAAACCACTCACCTTCTACATTATATTTTCTCAGCAGCCTTCACTAAGTAATTGTTACTTTGACAAGGCAACAAGTTTTCGCGACTCCTGAGCATAGCTCGCCTATGTGATGGAGCAAGAAAACGCAGTTAACGCAGTAAAAGTGACAAGTACGACGTGAAAGTTAGCCGAGGCGTTTCACCGTCATCACATCCTTAATCTGCTCAACACGCTTCGAAACACGAGAAAGCACCTCAATATTGGTGACTTCTAGATCAAAATCCATGATAGCAAGTTGACGTCTGTAATCGACTCGGTTCTTCATACTGGTCACTTTGATCTTTTCGTTGGCGAACAGTGTCGTAATGTCTTTGAGTAGACCACCTCGCTCCATCGCTTCAACACGGACGGTGAGGATGTATGACCCGACGAAGCCGCTGCCCCAGACAGTATCGATGATACGCTCTGGCGCGTGATGGCGCAGTTCTTCTAGCTGTTCACAGTCACTACGGTGTACTGAAATCCCACGGCCTTGCGTGATGTAACCACAGATATCGTCACCAGGAATTGGCTGACAGCAACGCGCTAGGTGCGTCATTAGGTTATCAACGCCTTCTACAACGACGGCATCTTTTTTCGGTCGGCTTTGCGCTGGTGATTTGTGCTCTGCTTCTTGCAGTTTTTCCAGTGCTTGCTGGTCTTCTTCTTCTGCCGTTGGCTTGTTAACGAGCGCATTAATATGGTTAATGATTTGGTTGATACGCAAATCACCGCTACCAACACCAACGTAAAGCTCATCTGGTGTTTTGACGTTAAACCGTTTGAGAGCGTAATGCTCAGCATCTTTCAACGTTGCGCCAATTTTTGCTAACTCATGTTCAAGAATTTCACGACCCGCTTCGAGGTTCTTCTCACGGCTTTGCTTTCGGAACCAGGCGTTAATTTTGGCACGCGCGCGGCCAGAATGAACGAAGCCTAATGATGGGTTTAACCAGTCACGTGATGGGTTAGGTTCTTTCTGAGTGATAATCTCAACCTGATCACCCATATGTAGTTTATGAGTAAACGGTACTATGCGGCCTCCGACTTTGGCGCCAATACAACGGTGTCCCACTTCGGAGTGAATATGGTAGGCAAAATCTAGCGGCGTTGCCCCCATTGGTAAATCGACAACATCGCCGCGAGGTGTAAAGGCATAGACGCGATCATCAAAGACTTGGCTACGTAGCTCATCAAGCATTTCGCCAGAATCTGACATTTCTTCTTGCCAATCCAGTAGCTTACGCAGCCACGTAATCTTCTCATCATAACCGCTTCGGCTGCTTGCCCCTTCTTTATATTTCCAGTGCGCTGCAACACCCAGCTCCGACTCTTCATGCATTTGCTTGGTACGAATCTGGATCTCGATGGTTTTGCCTTCTGGCCCTAGAATTACGGTGTGGATCGATTGATAACCGTTTGGTTTAGGGTTAGCAACGTAGTCATCAAACTCGCTCGGTAGGTGCTTGTATTTGGTGTGAACTACGCCCAAAGCCGCGTAACAGTCTTGCAGTTTGTCTGCGATGATACGTACTGCTCGAACATCAAACAGCTCATCGAATGCCAAACTCTTCTTCTGCATTTTTCGCCAAATGCTGTAGATGTGCTTAGGTCGACCACTCACTTCGGCGTTAATACCTGACACTTCCATTTCGTGCGTAAGGTCTTCAACAAAGTCTTTGATGTACTGTTCACGAACGATGCGTCGCTCAGAAAGCTGCTTGGCAATTTGTTTGTAAGTTTCCGGCTGTTGGTAGCGGAAAGCGTAATCTTCAATTTCCCATTTCAGCTGACCGATGCCTAATCGGTTTGCTAGCGGCGCATAGATGTTGGCACACTCTTTTGCCGCCGCACGTCGAACCTCATCAGGCGCTTTTTTAACTTCAATAAGATTACAAATTCGTTCCGCGAGCTTGATAACCACGCAGCGGAAGTCATCCACCATGGCAAGCAGCATGCGGCGTACGTTATCTACCTGAGATGACGCCGCACTGCCTTCCATGTTGACATTGAGTTGGCCAATAGCCGCCATCTCTTCAACGCCATCGATTAATTTTATGATTTCTTTGCTGTATTTCTCTTCCAGAATTTCTCTGTTAAAAGCACCACTTGAAACCAAAGGAAACAGTTGTGCAGCCACTAAGGTGGCCTGATCCATAGACAAGGTGATCAAAATTTCGATCATTTCTCGTCCACGCCACAACAACAGTTCCGCTTGCTCGTTATCGGCTAATACCGTCTGGCAATCTCGATATACTTCGATTAAGCGTGAGGCTGTGTTTTTCTCTTGTCCTAGGCTAGCCACCCAGTTTTCGAGTTCAAACTGTTCATCTTGGTTTAAATGCGCGCTTCTTACCGCAACCATCTCATCATCCTAATTATTATATTCGTGTGGTTTGACTAACACCGTCCAGGTTAGTTCTTTTACCTGCGCGTAAACGCTGGCTTTATGACCACCCACCACAAATAAGGGGCCAAAGTCCTAAAGTTAGGACTTTTCAAACAATGCCATCGATTCTAGATGACTGGTATGAGGGAACATGTCCAGCATACCTAATTTAGTTAATTTATAGCCTTGCTCCATCAAGCTTTGGCTGTCCCTAGCAAGGGTAGCAGGATTACAAGAAACATAAACTACACGCTGTGCGCCAAGCTCAGAAACTTGATCGATGATCCCACTTGCCCCCGCGCGTGCTGGGTCTAACAGCACTTTATCAAACCGTTCTGCCGCCCAGACCTGCCCTTCAAAATCTTGCTCAAGGTTAGCGTGATAAAATTGCGCATTATTGATTTGGTTCAAGGATGCATTATTTGTGGCTTTTTCGACCATCTCTGCAACACCTTCGACACCAACCACGTGCTTAGCTAACTTCGCAATCGGTAAACTGAAGTTGCCTACGCCGCAGAACAAATCTAACACTCTGTCACTCTTTTGCGGGTCTAACCACTCAACCGCTTGCGTGACCATTTGTTGATTTACGGCTTGGTTCACTTGAATGAAATTATTTGGCGCAAAAGGAATTTTCACGCCAACCTCTTGATAAAAAGGCATATCACCTTCAACAAGGTTTAGCTGATCTGTTGCTGGCATTAAGTACAGCGATGCATTACGACGTTTTGCTAGCTCCGTTAGAGATTGAGTTTCACTCGCTGTCAGAGCACTCAAGTGACGCAACGTAATACACGGCCCATTATCACCAAGTACCAGCTCTACATGGCCCAATTGCTCCGGCTTTTTAAACGCTTTTAGTGCTGAATAAATATCTGGAAGCAGAACGTTCAGTTCCGGCGCCAGCACTGGGCAGTCGGTCACTTGCGCGATTTGCTTACTCTGCTTTTTACGGAAACCAAAATGTAGCTGACGTGTTTTTTTATCGACAAATAAACTCACTCGCGCACGACGACGATAGGCCAGTGAATCCCCTAATAATGGCGCATCAAGCTCGATATCATTGCCTGAAAATTTTCGCATCAGCTGACGCAGTGTTTGCTGTTTGTACGTCAATTGTTGGTCATAATCTAGATGTTGCAAATCACAGCCACCACACTCGTGGTAATGCGGACAAAATGGCTCCACGCGAGTGTCACTCGGCTTGAGAATCTTAATCAGTTTACCGCGAGCAAATTTACTTTTTTCTTCCACTAATTGTGTGACGACTTCTTCTCCCGGCAATGCGCCATCAATAAACAGCGGTTTTTTCTTTAGGTAAGCAATACCTGCGCCGTGGTGATCTAAACGCTCCACTTGCACCGCTTGATGACGAGTATTGAGTTGGGTTTTCTTTTTCGGTTGAAAGATGCGTGCCATGCTCTATGCCTGATTTATGTCTAATTGCTCTTCGGCTTCACTATTCTTGATTGCAGCCGTTGTGTGATTCGAGTGACTTGATTATGCTTACCGTTTATTAGGTGACGTCACTTCTTTGCTCAACGCCTTATCGTGCGCTTGAGAAATAATGCGTTATTTTCCCATATCCAGACTCCGATGTAATTAGATAACATGACCAGATATGGCTTACGAGCACGTGTAATTACACTGACTCTCGCTCCCACTCTCATCATTGGTTTATTACTGAGCGGTTTTTTCTCATTTAATCGCTACCAAGACCTTGAGAAACAAGTTATCACCACTGGTAACAGCATCATTGAACCGTTAGCAATTGCCAGTGAAACTCATCTACTATCAGAAAGCCGAGAGGCGGTACGTCGCTTGATAAGCTACGCCCATCGCAAAAACTCTAAACTGGTTCGTAGTATCGCGGTGTTTGATGAACATCATGAGCTCTTCGTGACATCTAACTTTCACCCTAATTTCGAAGCCTTGATGTTTCCTAAAGATAAACCGATCCCGCAACTGGGCAATTCGGAAATCTACGAAAACTCACTGATATTGCGCGTACCTATTTTATCCGAGGGTCACTATTTAGCGGAGTTGTCGAACGAAAGCCAAGGAACCAAAGCAATTGGTTATATTGCCGTTGAGTTAGATCTCTCCTCTTTAAGGCTGCAACAGTATCAAGAAGTTTTCTCTGCTTTTTTAGTTCTTATACTCGGTCTTGGCTTGGCAAGTGTGTTTGCTTCACGTCTGATGCACGATGTTACCCAGCCTATCACCCACATGAAGAATGTCGTTGACCGCATCCGCCGTGGTCACCTAGACGTGCGTATCGAAGGTAAAATGCATGGTGAGTTAGACCAACTGAAAAACGGTATTAACGCCATGGCGGTATCTCTATCGGAATATCACGTGGAGATGCAGCACAGTATAGACCAAGCCACATCAGACTTGCGTGAAACGCTTGAGCAGCTAGAGATTCAGAACGTTGAGTTAGATATCGCGAAGAAACGCGCGCAAGAAGCGGCCAGGGTTAAATCTGAGTTCTTGGCGAACATGTCGCACGAACTGCGTACTCCGCTCAATGGGGTTATTGGCTTTACTCGTCAAATGCTTAAAACGCAGCTTTCTAACAGCCAAACTGATTACCTACAGACGATTGAGAAATCGGCGAACAATCTACTGAACATCATCAATGACATTCTCGACTTCTCGAAACTTGAGGCGGGTAAGCTGGCGCTGGAAAACATTCCGTTTGATTTCCGAGAAAGTTTAGAAGAAGTGATTAACCTACAAGCCACAAGTGCACATGAGAAAGGGTTAGAAATCACCCTAAAAGTGGACCCTAAAATTCCACCGGGTTTAGTTGGGGACCCACTACGTATCCAGCAAATTTTGACGAACTTAGTCGGTAACTCAATCAAGTTTACCGAGCGAGGCAACATTGATGTTAGCGTTGAAATGCGCTCTCAATCAGGGGACTCCGTCGAACTGCAATTCATGGTGCGTGATACCGGCATTGGTATTTCTGAACGTCAGCAAGCGCAATTATTCCAAGCATTTAGCCAAGCGGATGCCAGCATTTCACGTCGCTACGGCGGTACTGGGTTAGGTTTGGTTATCACGCAGAAATTGGTAAGCCAGATGGGTGGTGAGATCAGCTTAACCAGCCGCCTACACCAAGGTTCGACGTTCTGGTTTACGGTGCGCTTGCACTCAACCGAAATGCCGATGAGCGAACTGATTGAAGTGGAACTTCTGACTGGCAAACAGTTGCTATTGATTGAACCAAACATGCAAGCCGCATCCGTAACCCAACAGATTCTAAGTCAAGAAGGTATCTTAGTAACCTACCGCTCTTCGCTACCGAAAAACGAAGAACAATATGACTATGTATTACTGAATTTAGCGGCAAATCAAACGCATGATGTAGACGTCATTACACCTTGGATAGAACAAGCGAAACGCATGGCTCCGAGTGTGATCCTAGGGACGCCGAGTACCGAACTGGCACTTGCCGACCAAATTATGACAGAGCATCACGTCCAATGCCTGACGAAGCCGTTGTCTCGCCGTAAACTGCTACAAAGCCTGATTAGCGAACATGTCGAATCACCACCAACATTGAGTGCTCCAATTACGCCAAGCGAAGGGGAGCGTTTACCTCTGACGGTGTTAGCGGTGGATGATAACCCAGCAAACTTGAAGCTGATTTCCGCTCTGCTTCGCGAACGAGTAGAAACCGTCACCGCCTGTAGCAATGGCCAGCAAGCGGTGAACCTTGCGACGGAGAAAAAGTACGACTTAATCTTCATGGATATCCAAATGCCACAAATGGATGGTGTGACCGCTTGTCAGCACATTAAAGAGTTGGAGTTAAATAAAGATACGCCAGTGATTGCGGTAACGGCGCATGCCATGGCGGGTGAACGAGACCGCTTGCTCTCGGCAGGAATGGATGACTACTTGACCAAACCTATTGAAGAGCATGTGCTACAACAGGTTTTGGTTCACTGGAACCCAAATGCTTGTACAGAGAGCATTGGCAAAGTCGCCCCTTCATACGTTGATGAACCTGAAGGAAGCGCACCACAATCCGTTTCTTCGCCTCAGCAGGATGTGATTATTGATTGGCAAGCTGCCTTAAAACAGAGCGCGAATAAAGAGGATCTAGCCAAAGACATGCTGCGCATGTTGATTGAGTTCATCCCTGAAGTAGAAGCAGTCGTTGACCAAGCTCTGGAGCAAGAAGATATCTCCCGTGATGACCTAATTCATGTCATCCATAAGCTGCACGGCAGTAGCTCATATTGCGGAGTGCCTAGGCTGAAATCACTCTGTGCGACGCTTGAGCAAGCACTGCGCTCAGGGCTCAGTCTTGAGGAGGTTGAGCCTGAAATGTTCGAGCTGCAAGATGAAATGATTAAAGTCACAACAACTGCAAAATTATACCTTGAACAGTAATCTGCTCGAGAGACAAGAAAGCCAGAGCATCTGCTCTGGCTTTTTAGTATTTTGTTTAAGACTTACAAGCTAGGACTCAAAAATGACCGTCGCCACAGCGTAATGACGCTCATCGGAAATGGACAGGTGAATGTGGTTAACTCCCATCGCATCCGCTATTTGCTTTGCTGTGCCCGTCAATGCGAGCACTGGTTTTCCAAGCGCATCGTTCGAGATGGAAAAATCGTGAAACGTGACCCCTCTCGCGATCCCTGTCCCCAATGCTTTTGAGGCCGCTTCTTTGACCGCAAAGCGCTTAGCAAGATAACGGCCTTGCAGCTTAAGCTGTGAAAATTTAGCCATTTCTTCTTCTGAAAGAATACGCTGAGCAAAAGGCTCACCACTACGAGCTAACGCTTTTTCAATACGCTCAATTTCTGCAATGTCGGTCCCTAACCCTATAATCGCCATCTAGATAGCCCTATTACTGGCGTGCCTCAATCATCAGTGCTTTCATGTCCGCAACCGCTTTATTCAAACCATCAAATACCGCGCGACCAATGATTGAGTGACCAATGTTGAGTTCGTAAATTTCTGGTAATGCAGCAATTGGCGCGACATTGTGATAAGTCAGGCCATGCCCGGCATTAACAATAATACCTAGGTCATGTGCATAACTCGCACCAGCGGCAATCTTCTTCAGTTCTGCTTGCTGTTCGTCTTCTGTCGTCGCATCAGCATAATGACCCGTGTGTAGCTCAATAAACGGAGCACCACACTTTTTCGCAGCTTCAATCTGTTGACGGTCAGCATCAATAAAGAGTGAAACTTTAATGCCTGCATCTGTCAGCTTTTTCGTCGCAGCTTTAATTTTTTCAAGCTGCCCCACAACGTCCAAGCCACCTTCCGTCGTCAGTTCTTCACGTTTTTCAGGCACTAAGCACACAAACTCTGGTTGAGTTTGCAGCGCAATCTCAACCATTTCGTCTGTCACTGCCATCTCTAGATTCATACGCGTTTGAATGGTTTCACGCAGAATACGTACATCACGATCCAAAATATGGCGACGGTCTTCACGTAAGTGAATTGTGATACCATCCGCGCCTGCACGCTCAGCAATTTCTGCAGCGTGAACAGGATCCGGGTATTTTGTACCACGTGCATTACGTAGAGTGGCAATATGGTCGATATTGACGCCTAAATAAATTGAGCTCATTTTCCGTTACTCCGTGCTCTGGGGGTCTGAATGAAAAATTCACGACTTTTTAAAGGTTTGCCGCCAAGATACGGCTTTAAGGCTATACGTGTAAAGCGTTTTGCCGCTTTTAGCTGCTCTTTAGTGACGAACCGCCGCTCACTGATAGCAATCAGCTCATTCCCTAAAAACGTAAGGTTATCGCGCCTAACCGAAGCTATGAAGCCTTTTTGTTCCCGGTAACGATACGTCATCTCTGGGTCGACGGGCTCGCCAGTACCTGCACAGTGCAAAAAGTCCACGCCATACCCCATCGCAGATAGCAATGCTAACTCAAAACGACGCAGTGCTGGCTCAGGGTTCTCGTTGTGTGCCAACTCTGTTAGCGCATGCAAATAATCATGAAATAGCGCTGGCATCGGCACTTCAGCCATCAATATCCGACCAATCAGTTCATTGACGTACATGGCAGAGTAGAGATTAATGCCCGTTAGCGGTAAGCCTAGGCTTATCGGCTCGGCTTGACGCAAAGTCTTCATCGAACCTTTCCCCGACCATTTAAGTAACAGCGGAGTAAAAGGTTGCAATGCGCCTTTTAAGTTCGAACGCTTACTGCGCGCGCCTTTGGCCATTAAAGTCATTCGACCATATTCCTCACTGAATACATCAAGGATTAAGCTCGATTCACTGTAAGGGCGGCGATGTAAAACAAAGCAGCGCTGTAAACCTTCGGAAGACAGATTACTCATCTAAGTCATTGTGCCTAAAAAGTGTGAAATAAAAAATAAGGAGCCGAGCGGCTCCTTATTTTAATCGATACTAATTTTTCATCGATGTTGGAGCGAAGCATCTTCGCAGCCAAGATTATAAATCGTCGATATAGCCCAACGAGCGCAGAGCTCGTTCATCGTCAGCCCAGCCAGATTTCACTTTTACCCAGGTTTCTAGGTAAACCTTACGACCGAACAACTCTTCCATATCTAAACGCGCTTCACGACCAATGGTCTTGATCTTCTCGCCACCTTTACCAATCACCATTTTCTTCTGGCCATTACGCTCAACAAGAATCAAGGCATTGATGTGGAAACCGTCGGTTTCTGGGTTGTAATCAAAACGTTCAATCTCGACCGTTACCGAGTATGGCAATTCTTCACCCGTGAAACGCATTAACTTTTCACGCACAATTTCAGATGCCATAAAGCGCTGGGAGCGATCAGTCACGTATTCTTCTGGGAAGTGGTGCGTTGCTTTAGGTAAGTGATTACGCACGTGCTTACGCAGTACATCAATGTTCTTCCCTTGCTTCGCAGAGATTGGCACAACGTCCACGAAGTCCATCTTCTTAGACATCTCAGCCATGTGTAGCATCACTTCGTTACGATCTTGCACGTTGTCGACTTTATTGACACAAAGCACAACTGGGAAGTTCGATTTTTGAAGCTTAGTTAGCACCATCTCATCGTCTTTGGTCCAATGCGTACCATCGACTAAGAAGAACACTAGGTTTACATCACTTAGAGATGAGTTAGCCGCACGGTTCATCAGGCGGTTAATCGCACGCTTTTCTTCAATGTGAAGTCCTGGCGTGTCGACGTAAATCGCTTGGTAATCGCCGTCTGTGTCCACACCCATAATGCGGTGGCGTGTTGTTTGCGGCTTACGTGAGGTGATCGAAATCTTCTGACCCAAGATTTTGTTCAGAAGTGTCGACTTACCTACGTTTGGGCGACCAACAATAGCAATGAAGCCACAGTGCTGGTTTTCTGGCGAGCTTGGCTCACCTTGTGATGCGAAAAACGCATCGATATCGAATTCGTTATCAGCCATTTGTTAATTGCTCAAGTGCTGTTTCAGCAGCCGCTTGTTCTGCCTTGCGGCGGCTGGTGCCTTTCCCGATTACAGGCTTGTCCACACCTGCTACTTCACACTCAACCGTAAACTCTTGGTTGTGCGCTTCACCTTTAATATTAGTTACTGTGTACACAGGCAGCGGTTTTCTTCTGCCTTGCAGGAACTCTTGTAGGCGAGTTTTCGGATCTTTTTGTGAGACGCCAGGTTTAATGGCTTCAAGGCGTGAGTTGTACCAACTCAGTACAATGCCTCGCACGACTTCAAGATCGCTGTCTAGGTAAATTGCGCCAATAATGGCTTCAACCGCATCGGCTAAAATAGAGTCTCGGCGGAAACCGCCACTCTTCAATTCACCTGGACCTAATTTTAAATAATCTCCTAGATCGAATTCACGACCCAGTTCCGCCAATGTATGTCCGCGAACCAAAGTAGCACGCATACGGCTCATGTCACCCTCGT
Organism: Vibrio sp. 1CM7H; assembly: GCF_023161645.1. Classification (NCBI taxonomy): domain Bacteria; kingdom Pseudomonadati; phylum Pseudomonadota; class Gammaproteobacteria; order Vibrionales; family Vibrionaceae; genus Vibrio; species Vibrio sp. 1CM7H. Next base: position 51,435 of record NZ_JALNTV010000003.1, on the reverse strand, counting down.
TCACTTTCGGGAAACGATGGTACAGATCATCAGCGATGACAAAACTTAAAATTGAATCGCCCAGAAACTCAAGACGTTCATTATGCTTACTGTTGGCGCTGCGGTGAGTCAGCGCCAAGTTGATAAGCCCGGCATCTTGAAACTGGTAGCCGAGCTTTCTCTCTAGTTTATCAATTGGAGAATTCATACTCTCTCGATATAAAATGGTTAGTGAATACCACCGATGCGGTTAAAACGCACACCAGTTGGAATCCATGAAGGTAGAACGCTATCTGCGCCACGATCAAACTCGAAGCTGATCCAAATGGCGACAGCTTTGCCGACTAAGTTTGCTTCAGGAACGAAGCCCCAGTAACGGCTGTCAGCACTGTTGTCACGGTTATCACCCATCACAAAGTACTGACCTTGTGGTACAACCCACTCTGTCGTACCGCTACGTGGGAAGTATTGCTCCACACGGTTACGAACAAGAGGGTTAACCAAAATATTGTGCTCCACGTTACCCAATTTTTCATCCAGTTGGATCATTGGAATACCGTTCGAGCTAAACTGACTTTCTTCAACATTGCTCAGTTTAACTGGTTTACACGCCGATTCACCTTGGCTTTGCACGCAAAGCTGCTTATCACTTGAATAACGCACTATATCACCAGGCAAACCAACAACACGCTTAATGTAATCCACGCTTGGTTGTGGCGGGTATTTGAATACCACGATATCACCACGCTCAGGTTTACCTGTTTCAACTAACTGCGTGCGCCATACCGGATCTTTCAAGCCATAGGCGTATTTTTCTACCAAGATAAAGTCACCCACCAACAAAGTCGGCATCATTGAGCCTGATGGGATTTGAAATGGTTCGTAGATAAAAGAACGTAATACTAAAACGAACGCAATCACAGGAAAAATTGAGACGCTATTTTCAACCCACCAAGGCTGACGCTCAACTTTTTGCAAGGTCACTGCATCCAAACCATTAGACGTCTGAGCTTGAATCTCCGCCAGTTTTTCCTGACGCTTTTTCGCGAAAACCAGCTTTTCCAATAGCCAAACCACGCCAGTTACCAAAGTCGCAATAACCAGCATCAGTGAGAATGTATTCGCCATTAAATTCCCTTATCTAAAAATACGAAAGTGAAAGAGCCGAAACCCTTTCACTTATTTTAATATCTAACGTCTTAAGACCGACAAGTGTGAGACAAAGTTCAACTTTAGTCTTTACCTACGTGAAGGATGGCTAGGAACGCTTCTTGAGGCAGCTCAACGTTACCGATCTGCTTCATGCGCTTCTTACCTTCTTTCTGTTTCTTCAGAAGTTTCTTCTTACGACTTACGTCACCGCCGTAACATTTCGCGATTACGTTCTTACGCAGCTGTTTTACAGTTGAACGTGCGATAATGTGGTTACCAATCGCTGCTTGGATTGCGATATCAAACATTTGGCGAGGGATAAATTCTTTCATCTTCTCTACCAGCTGACGACCGCGAGTCTGAGACTGGTCTTTGTGTGTGATCATCGCCAATGCATCAACGGTGTCACCGTTCAGAAGAACGTCTACACGTACCATATTCGACGCTTCAAAACGCTGGAAGTTGTAATCCAAAGACGCATAACCACGAGATGTCGATTTCAGACGGTCGAAGAAATCCAGTACCACTTCTGCCATTGGAATATCGTAAGTCACGGCAACCTGGTTACCGTGGTAAACCATATCGACCTGAGTACCACGCTTTTCAACACACAGCGTGATCACGTTACCTAGATAGTCTGAAGGTACCAGGATATTACAACGAGCGATCGGTTCACGAATTTCTTCAATATCATTGATCGCTGGTAGTTTAGCAGGGCTATCAACGTACAGCAGTTCACCATCGGTCTTTTCAACTTCGTAAACTACCGTTGGTGCCGTGGTGATAAGATCTAAGTCGTATTCACGCTCTAGACGCTCTTGGATAATTTCCATGTGCAGCATGCCAAGGAAACCACAACGGAAACCAAAGCCAAGTGCCGCTGAGTTTTCTGGCTCGTAGAATAGCGATGCGTCGTTTAGGCTTAATTTGCCCAGCGCATCACGGAAGTTCTCGTAATCGTCAGAAGATACCGGGAACAGACCTGCGTAAACCTGAGGTTTTACTTTCTTAAAGCCTGGTAGCGGTTTTTCACAGCCATTCTTAGCCATAGTCAGCGTATCACCAACTGGTGCACCAAGGATGTCTTTAATACCACAAACCACCCAACCTACTTCACCAGTACGAAGGATATCGGTATCTACTTGTTTTGGCGTAAAAATACCAAGACGGTCTACACCCCAAACTTGACCCGTGCTCATCACTTTGATCTTGTCGTTCTTCTTCAGTTCGCCGTTTTTAATACGTACTAGAGAAACAACGCCAAGATAGTTATCAAACCATGAGTCAATGATCAGCGCTTGTAATGGCGCATCTGGGTCACCTTCCGGTGCTGGAATCGCTGATACGATGTTCTCTAGAACGTCATCAACACCGATGCCTGTCTTCGCAGAACAGCGGGTTGCTTCCATTGCATCGATACCAACGATTTCTTCAATTTCTTCTGCCACGCGCTCAGGATCGGCTGCTGGTAGGTCAATCTTGTTCAAGATTGGCACAACCTCTAGATCCATCTCAATCGCGGTGTAACAGTTAGCCAGTGTTTGAGCCTCAACACCTTGACCCGCATCTACAACCAATAACGCACCTTCACAAGCCGCTAGAGAACGTGATACTTCATATGCAAAGTCAACGTGCCCCGGAGTATCGATGAAGTTCAGCTGATACGTTTCACCGTCTTTAGCGGTGTAGTTTAGCGTCACACTCTGAGATTTAATGGTGATACCACGCTCACGTTCAAGATCCATAGAATCCAGAACCTGTGCGGCCATTTCACGATCGGTTAACCCGCCACAAACTTGGATTAGACGGTCTGATAGGGTCGACTTACCATGGTCGATGTGGGCGATAATCGAAAAGTTACGAATGTGCTTCATAGATTTAGGGTGACTAACTCTTTACAAATAGGGACAGTAAGAAACGCCATCCACTGACGGCATTTCAATCAAGTTTGCAGATTCTACCGAATTTCGTTAACGGGCGCACGTAATTTAAAGTACATACCCAAATAACCTTTAGTGGAGGGGGGACGGCGCTTACTGGATTGGCTCTCCAAGTACCCGAACAAGGGTAACTTGGCGCTTGGATTCATCCTCTAACGGACGAGAAACACGTTTTGCGATCCACATTCCACCAGCTGCAAATAATACTGATGCCAATATGATGATACCTTCCCCGCCCGCGGTCAGCGGCGCTAATAGGAAGTGACCAAACATCGCACCGATAATCAAACCAAACAACGGCAGTAAATAAACCGCCATTGCTGATTTTATCAGACTCGACTCAGGAAAGCCTATCTCAACGACTTGACCTATCTTCACTGATTTATCCGTGCGCAGGTGCCAAGATAAACTCTTGTTACCAATGGCTTTAGTCACAACGCCCGTTCCACAGCTTTTCTGTGAAGAGCAACTACTGCAACTGGTCTGCTGTTCGCAGCTTAAATCAATTTCGTATTGTTTACCGCGACGATGTACGTCTGTCACAGTAGCCAACGCGGTCATCATTGTTGTTTACTCTTTGTTACATTAAATGTGACAGATTGAGCGATACGCTGTGCTGTGGTCGGCGGAATGTCTCCAACTACGGAGATTTCATGTTGACCGCTCACAAAACTATGCAGCGTTCTTCGGCCTTGGCGAACCAACTGACCTTTTAACGAATGCTCATCTTTGTTTGCTACGTAAATAGAGAAGCTAAATAGACCGTCAGAGTACAGCTGACTCTCCACCATTTGATTGGTAACAGCCATGCGGTAGCGGTTCAGCTCGTTCGGTTCGAAACCTTCAGGGATCCAACCTACCTGCCAATTGCTGGTTCCAATATCGCCTTTTGGCATGGTGAGAACAGCTGGTAATTGAACATCTTGTAGGCCACTCATTAACTCTGCGATTTTTGGATTCACCGTGTAAGAAATAGTGCGATATTGTTCAAGCATCTCACCATCACGGTCCACAAGGTCGGCACGTAACGGCAATTTACTCTTTTCATCGATCCATAGTACGTATGAATAGCGCAGACCGTCTTTAGGGACGACACGCAGCACTTGTGTTGCTACACCTGCTTCACGAGCTCTACCCACTTTTACATAGTCGTAATACAAGTTTAGCTCATCGATATTGGTGTTGAGCATAGGCATGGTCGGAGCGACCATTTTACCTGACTCGATGGTGAATGGTTCTAAACCCGTTTCGATATAGCTTACTTCTGTGCCACGACGAATCACTTCGCGCACAGGGCCACTTAAATAAACAAGATGAGCATATTGATCGTCACCATGCGTCGCATGACGATACAGCAACGGCTCAATGCTGTTCTTTTTGATAAGGATATAAGAGAGTTCGTAACTTAAATTCTTACTCGCCTCGCTCATTTGATGCAATAAAGCCTCCGCTGGCTTATCACCAGCAAAGGCTTGAGAAGACATCATACTGAACAGAGCGCAAGCGCTGATCAGAAATTTTTTCATTCAATATCCGGATTCAGATTTGCATCTTGTTGAGATGCATCACTGTTAATTCGTAACTGCAATTCGTAGTCTCGCAGCATAGCATGAACACGCTTACGTTGCTCTTGCATATTTGCTTCACCTACAGAACGCTCAACAGACTCACGAGTTAAACTCACAGGCTCTGCGCTGCCAGCAAACGGAACTGTCTGCAACACAGGCAATTGGTCTGTTTGCGGCGACATTGAATCACTACCACCGTACTGCTGTACACCTAAAATAACAACAAGCGATACACATGCAGCAACAGCAACTTGACCAAACTGTGTCAACCAACCTGGCAACTGACGTTTTGCTTTTTGCGGTTCTGGTTGCGACTCTTTTGGCGTATCAGCAATTGAGATAACATTTGCACTGTGCGCATCAAACGCACGGTGTGCAGGTTCATCTTCTAACGCTAACGCCACGCTTTCAGCAATATTCCACTCAGGTTTTGCTGGCGCTTCGCCTCGCATCACATCACCAATCAGGTGGTAGTTCTGCCAAGCATCACGGCTCTCTTGGTCTTGCTCTAACTCTTGAATTAAAGCCTTATCGACCAATTCTCCATCCATGAGAGCTGAAAGTTTTTCTTTGTCAGCCATTATTTTCACCATAGTTATTACTTGTACTAGCGTTGCAAAAGAGGTCTGATTTTCTTTTCCACCGCCTCACGAGCACGGAAGATACGCGATCGTACCGTTCCTACCGGGCAATCCATCACTTCTGCAATTTCTTCATAACTCAAGCCATCGAGCTCTCGTAATGTCATTGCGGTTTTTAAATCTTCAGGTAAAGCTTCGATTGCACTGAACACCACCCGTTGCAATTCTTTGGACAACGTTAAGTTCTCAGGGTTCGATATTTCTTTAAGTGCACTACCTGTTTCGTAAAATTCAGCATCTTCAGCATCGACATCTGTCGCTGGAGGTCTACGCCCTTGAGCAACAATGTGATTTTTCGCAGTATTCACTGCAATGCGATACAGCCACGTATAAAACGCACTTTCCCCACGAAAGCTGGGAATAGCTCGGTAAGCTTTAATAAACGCTTCTTGTGCTACATCTGGTACATCGCCAGGATTACTAACGTATCTGGAAATAAGATTACATACCTTGTTCTGGTACTTCGTTACCAGCAGGTTGAATGCTTGCTTATCGCCATTCTGAACTCGCTCAATCAATACTTGATCGGTCAGCTGCTCGTTCATTCGAGCGGATACTCCTATTTGTTATGCCCCTACTCTTCTCAGATATGGGTACTAATTATGCAAAACGTAGTATTGACACCACTGCTTACTTGAGCACTATTGTGACCCTAACGTGAATGAGAAAGTTCCATGGTTTCTCAAGTTTTTTGTCATTGTTTTTTCACAGTGTGATGTCTATACCCAAATAACCACCGTTGCCTGACTTTAGTCTAAGTTTGACAAGCGAGCATCTTGAGGGGAAATGGGTATAATGAATGATCTCTGTCCCAGATTGTGCTGGGTCGAGCATGGAAAAGCAATGGCATTGACAAACTATTACTTTTCATTTGCATGGCTAATGGCTATCTGAACACCGCGTTACAAATATAACTTAGGAAGCATGCTCATGCTCTGCATGAAAAAGAAGAGTGGCTCAGTCACCGCAGTAACACGGATGTCGATAGGTCTCCCAACTTAGCCCTTAGCGACAGGTGTCGCGATAATGGAATGCACATGGTGTGCAAATAATACACAAGGTGATTTTGTTACCTTAGCTTGGGATTATAAAAGTTATATGAACACAAATCGTGAACATGAGTGTGATGTGTTAGTGGTAGGGAGTGGCGCGGCTGGTTTGTCGTTGGCTTTGCGCGTTGCTAACCACTGTAAAGTGATGGTGCTGAGTAAAGGGCCACGCAGCGAAGGGGCGACCTATTATGCCCAGGGTGGTATTGCTGCTGTATTTGATGAGTCAGACACCATTGATTCACACGTTGAAGACACGCAAATCGCCGGCGATGGTATTTGCGATGAGGACACCGTGAGGTTCATTGCTGAACATTCAAAAGAGTGCGTACAGTGGTTGATCGACGGTGGTGTCCCATTTGATCGTGAAGAGGATGACTCTGACGATGAGCCTCGTTACCACTTAACTCGAGAAGGTGGCCATAGCCGTCGTCGTATTCTTCACGCGGCAGATGCAACAGGTATGGCGATGCAAACCTCTCTGCAAGATAACGCTCACAACCATCCAAACATTCATGTTCTCGAACGTCACAATGCGCTGGACTTAATCACCGAAGACAAAATTGGCGGTGATAAAAACAAAGTTATCGGTGCTTATATTTGGAACCGCAACGAAGAGCATGTCGAAACCGTGCGGGCCAAATTTGTGGTTCTCGCTACAGGTGGCGCTTCAAAAGTTTATCAATACACCTCTAACCCAGATGTGTCGTCTGGTGATGGTATTGCGATTGCTTGGCGTGCAGGGTGTCGTGTGGCAAATATGGAGTTTAACCAGTTCCACCCGACGTGTTTATACCACCCCGAGGCGCGTAACTTCTTGTTGACCGAAGCGTTACGTGGTGAAGGTGCTTACCTGCGTCGTCCAGATGGTTCTCGCTTTATGCCAGATTTCGATGAGCGTAAAGAGCTTGCTCCGCGTGACGTCGTGGCTCGTGCTATCGACTTCGAAATGAAGCGTTTGGGTGCCGACTGTATGCACCTCGACATTAGTCACAAACCTGCGGACTTTATTACTAAGCACTTCCCAACCATTTACTCACGTTTGATGGACTTGGGCATTGATATGACCAAAGAGCCAATCCCAATCGTACCTGCTGCGCACTACACTTGTGGCGGTGTCATGGTGAATAGAAATGGCTGCACCGATCTTAAAAACTTGTATGCAATTGGCGAAGTCAGCTATACAGGGCTGCATGGTGCTAACCGCATGGCATCAAATTCACTTCTCGAATGCGTGGTTTATGCTTGGTCTGCGGCGAAAGATATTCTAAAACATCACACTAACGTGGAGCTTCCTTCACAGGTGCCATGTTGGGATGAAAGTAAAGTGACCAACAGTGATGAAGAAGTGATCATTCAGCACAACTGGCACGAGCTTCGTCTGTTTATGTGGGACTACATGGGCATTGTACGAACTGACAAGCGTTTAGAACGCGCCTTGCGCCGTATCCAACTGTTGCAACAAGAAACGCATGAGTACTACAGCAATTTCCGTGTCTCGAACAACTTATTAGAACTGCGTAACCTTTTACAAGTAGCAGAGCTGATGGTTCGTTGTGCGATGCAGCGTAAAGAGAGTCGAGGTTTGCACTACACGCTTGATTATCCGAACCAACTGGAAAACAGCGGACCAACGATTTTGGTTCCAGCTAAACAGCTTTAATTCGACAAAATAAACTATTACATCAACAGGGAGCATTGGCTCCCTGTTTCATTTCCCACTGGCGTAATACCAAAGATAATTGACGGTAATGCTGATCGTCACAGCTATCACGCCAAATCGTGACGCTACGGCCAGACTCCAATCGAAATGTTATCTTGAATGGCAATATCGATGTATCGATTCGTTGTAACTGATCCTTTTCAGACTCAAGAGGCGCCGAACATTCACTATACTCAAGGGCCTCAAACCTAACCGAGCCATCGCAATGCACATACCAATAACCCTGACTTGTCGGTTTAACAAAGCCTTGGCTCAATAGTGCCTTAACAATCATTAATAACAAATAAATCGATAATACGAGAGGGATGCTAGAGAGGGTAACGGCCCAAGTCATCAGTAAGAAAAGTATTACATTGAGAACTCGGGCGGTCAGAGAGGGAGAAGCGGTAAAATTAACGAACTTTGCTGAGGTTATGGGCGACAATTTTATCAACCATTGCAGCATGACCTAAGTTTTCGCTGCGGCCATGCCCCATTATCCAAGTAAACAGATCAGGATCATCGCATTCAAGTAAAGAAACAAAGTCACGCTGCTCTTGTTCACTCAGAGTATCAAAGCACTCTTCAAAAAACGGCATAATTACTACGTCAAGCTCAAGCATGCCTCGACGACAAGCCCATTTAATACGCGCTTTTTCTTCCGGAGTGTACATTCACTATTCCTTCATAGATGTCTTGTTGTTAGTGCGGAGTGTAACAAGGGATGTGCTACGTCACTAGTGTGCGGGTCACAATACGATAGTGAAAGCAGACAAATGTTGATTCGTAAATCGCTCCCCTAGTATCTCAAGGTTATTTGGGTATAACATAGCGGAAAAATATCTTCAAAAGGCATTGTAATTATGGAATGGCAAACTCGTTTTTCAGCACTACCTCTCTCAACTCAAGACGCACTTCCAGAGTTATCTATCTCGCTGCTGGACAATTTCGGCATGATCACCATGGTCGGTGACGATAAAAAATCATACTTACAAGGTCAGGTTACCTGCGATGTCGTTTCTTTAGAACAAGACCAATCAACATTAGGCGCACATTGTGATGCGAAAGGTAAAGTGTGGAGTGTGTTCCGCCTTTTCCATCACCACGATGGCTACGGCATGATCCAACCAAAATCGGCGATTGACGTAGAACTTAGCGAAATAAAAAAATACGCCATTTTCTCTAAAGTAACGATTGAAGCTTCTGATGAAGTTATCTTAGGTGTTGCAGGCGTCAAAGCCGACGAGCTTATTTCTTCAATGAGCAAAACGACTGGCAGCGTTCGCCCTGTTGAAGGCGGCACCGCGGTACAAGTTTCACAAAGCCGCTGGCTACTGATATTAAGTGCGTCAGCTGCGCAACAATTCATTGAAAATACAGATGCTGCCCTTACGACAAATGAGCTTTGGAATCGTTTCGACATTGAAGCTGGTTTACCATTTGTCTCTGCATCCGCGCAGAATGCTCACATTCCACAAGCACTCAACGTGCAAGCTTTAGGAGGCATTAGCTTCACAAAGGGCTGCTACACAGGACAAGAAACGGTAGCACGAGCTAAGTATCGCGGTACAAATAAACGTGCGATGTACATCGTAAAAGGGGCAACTTCAGCTCCATTCAGTGACGAGCCAATTGAGCTCGAACGCAGCGTGGGTGAAAACTGGCGTTCAGTGGGTGCTTTATTAAACCACTACCAGTTCAGCGACAATCAAGCGATTGGCCTGATCGTACTGCCTAATAATCTCGATGAAGACACTCGTCTTCGTTTGGTTGCTCAACCAGAATGTGAATGGACAATCGAATCACTGCCTTACAGCCTTGATGATGAGTAATACAATCAATACTCCTTTGATGCAATTTCTCACAGACCAACACATTCCGTTTCGTCTGTTACCGCATCAAAGACCAGCAACCACTATTGAGGATGCCGCGCAACAACGCGGCATTCGCCCCTCTCAAATGGTAAAAGCGATCTTGCTACGAGACATGGGTAATCAATATGCACTCGCCTGTGCACCTGGTGATCGTAGTGTCGATCCCAAAAAAGTGCGCTCGTTACTGCAATGCCGCCGGATGACTTGCGTTGATCAAGCCGACGTTGAGGCCATCACAGGTTACAAAATTGGTACTGTCACTCCACTATTACTCAAACGACACATGCCGATCGTGTTCGATCCTAGCTTACTAGAAGAACAGGAAGTCACGATCAGCAGTGGCGATCGCATGGCTGGACTGGCGCTTTCTATCCAAGATCTTATCCAATTGTGTCAGCCGACCGTAGCTGAGATCTGTCGTTAATCGTCTAAAAATAATGTAATAACACGTAGTGTTTCTATCATCACGTGATCTCGCTCATATCTATAAAAATACACGAGAGAATTTTTAATCACATATAAAACATAAATAGTCGCAAAGATAAAACTCGTATATGCTGAATTTGTTGGTTAAGTTTCAAACAAGCACTTAACCAGCATAAAGTGAATCAGCTGACTGAATGACAGTATTCATGCCGTCAGCTGTCCACTTTTGTGTAATGCATCTGTGACTATTCGCCCGCTGAAGCGGGCTTTTTTTTGTACGGAACTTTTTTCTCTTCCTCTTTCTCTAACCGTTAGGACGTAAAGTTTGTTCTGTTGGATACCACCTCAATAGAAACAATTAGCAAACAATCATTTTCGTTCTATTCTTAATTCTGTAACAAAACTATTGCTTAATGCGTCACGTAAAAAGGAGTGTATTGTCGTAAGGGTTCCTTGAACGGTGATTTTTTGGGGTAATCCTCACGCTATTTAAGAGATGACACTGTCAAATTGTCTAAGACAACACAAATCTCTGACGCAACACCCTACATCTGTATTTAATACTATGGCTGTCACAATAATTTTCGCGTCCAAAACGTAGAATACCTAGGCTAGGTTAGATAAAAGGAAAGTAAATATGAGACTGTTTAAGCGCTATACACCAAGTATGATTGCTAAACATATAAGTCGTCTTTTTAAAGGAAGAATTTATATTTACGGGGTCGGTAGATTCGAGTTTGATAACGGCAAGTTAATACTGCCGGAGAAAGCAGAGCAACGCCATTTCCGAGCGGTCAAAGAGATCAACCAAGAAATAATGAAACTCCGATGCGCATATGCTTAGCAAAACGTTGATAAAACAAAGGCTGGATTAACCAGCCTTTTGTGTATTTGAAGTTCGCTTTACACCTACTGACGTGCCAGATCCGGCAGATGACCTTTTAGACCAAGCGCACGCTTCATGATCTCATCTTTCGCTCCCGGCAATTGACCCGCTAAACTCAAACCAATGCCACGAACCAGCTTCTTAGCAGGATTCTCTCCAGAGAACAGGTCTCGGAATCCTTGCATTGCAGCGATCATCTTTGCTGCTTCCGCTTTGCGCCAACGCTCATAACCTCTTAGATTGCGTTTGCTGCCAATATCTTGGCCTTGCTTCCATAGCGCTAGCACCTCTTGAGCGAGGCTGGCTGCATCTAATAAACCTAAATTCACACCCTGCCCCGCTAGAGGATGAATGGTATGGGCCGCATCACCAACCAATGCGACTCGCTCCACAACAAAATCTCGCGCATAACGCATTTTCAGAGGAAACGCGGCACGCTCTCCCACGACTTCACATAGACCAAGTCGTGTATCAAATTCGCTCGTCAACGCGTTGTTGAAATCATGCTCACTCATTGCCAATAGCTGCTCTGCACGATTTGGCTCAGTGGACCAAACAATAGAGCACATATCTGGTTGCGACATTGGCAAAAACGCCAATGGCCCTTGAGGAGTAAAAATCTGTCGTGCAATGCTATTGTGCGGAGCAGCGGTTTTAACATTCGCGACCAGAGCATGATGCCCATAATCCCAATGCGTTAACGGAATATCCATTTGATGACGAAGCCACGAGTTTGCCCCATCGGCTCCGACCACTAACTTAGCCGTCATGGCTTGACCATTGTCGAGCGTCAACCAACTTTCTTGTTCGCCCACCGCTAAGGTCGCGCAACGTGCAGGCATAAACATAGTGACGTTATCGAGCTTTTGGACTTGTTCGAGCAGTGCGAGTTGAATCACTCGATTCTCAACAATATGCCCTAAATCAGGTTGTGCCATGCTTTGTGCATTGAACTCAATACTAGCAAAGCTATCTTGCTCCCACACTTCCATACCGTAGTATGGTGAAGCTCGGCGTTGCTCTATCCCCTGCCAAGCGCCAAGCTTACGCAAGATCGTCTCACTAGAACGGCTCAACGCAGACACACGCACATCAGGTAACTCTTTCAACGACTCATCTGGCACCTTGCCTTCTATTACGGCGACACGCAGATCGCTGTCCTTGAACGCGGCAGCAAGTGCCAACCCAACCATCCCTCCGCCGATGATGGCGATATCTACACTTTGCATCATTGCTTTTTATTACCTAATTCAGTGCGGCCGTTCATCGTTTTACCAAACCAAGCGTATGGCGCAGTAGCGGCTGCTTAAAAATAGAAAGGTTATCCATCGCTGCTAAGGCTGTATTTCGCCCAATTCGCATCGCGGGTAAATCATTTGAAAAAATATGCACTAAGGCACTGGTTAGCCAGATCGTTTCGCTTCGGTCTGCCTCTCTACGCTGACTAAAGCGCATCAAGCCTTGATAAAGACCAACATCATCGCTTTGCTGCACGATTTCTTCTGCTAGCGAGACGACGTCGCGAATACCAAGATTAAAACCTTGTCCAGCTATCGGATGCAGCGTTTGCGCCGCATTCCCAACAATCGCAAAACGATGAGAGATATTTTGCTTTCGATGGCGAAGAAGCAATGGGTAACTCGCACGTCGTCCCACTTTTTTCATCGCGCCCAAACGCCAGCCAAAATCTTGTTGTAAACGTTGGAGAAATGCTTGGTCAGATAACTCAAGAACTGCTTGGGCTTCCTCAGGGTGCAGACACCAAACTAAGGACATTCTATTGTCACTCATTGGCAATAAAGCAACAGGGCCATTTTCAGTAAAACGTTCAAAGGCTCTACCTTGATGAGGTTCTTGAGTCACAATATTGGCAATGACAGCCACTTGTTCAAAATCTTGCTCAGAAAGCTCTAAACCAATTTTCTGACAGCAGGTTGAAACAGCACCATCGGCTGCCACCAACAGTTTTGCGTCAAGCTGCTCACCGCTTTTCAACGTAATATGGGTACAGTCTTGCTCGCGCTCGATATCGGTAACAGAGTCAGGGCAAAACAGCGTTATGGATGCGCTGCTATCTAATAATTCTTGATATACGCGACCAACATCGTCTAATTCGACAACATACCCTAGTGCTTCAACGCCAATCTCTTGCTTGGTGATTTCCGTCATCCCAGCATGAGAGCGGTCAGAAACGTGGATATGTTCAATAGGTGTGACAAACGGCTCTATCGAGGTCCAGAGCTGTAGTTGACGCAACAGATTGACAGTACCGTAAGACAATGCGATTGAGCGAGAGTCAAAACCAGGGTGCATATCTGACTGCGCTTTAAAAGGCTCAACGACGGCAATGCGGAGCTTTCCCTGAGACAAATGGTCAATCGCTAATGCCAACGTTGCTCCTGCCATGGCACCACCAGCAATGACTACATCATATTGCTTCATGCTAACCTCTGGACCATCTACGATTAATGAATAGTAGGCTTTTTATCGCTACTTTCAGGGCGAACACCAAACTCAGCATGAATCGTTAGTACGCAAGCTTTGATGTGTTCAATCACTTGTTCTAGCAATTGCGCTTGTTCACCGAGGTCGTCATCTTCATCAATGCCTAATTTGGCAATCTCTTCTAGGTCAGCCAATGCTTCTTTAGCGTCATCTGACGCTTTATTTAGCGCAACACCTGCTAGACCTAACCCAGAAATAAAATGGTTTACGAAATCGGACACGCTGTCAGCCAACGTGAATAAGCCTTCTTCTCCCGGCTCATCTGGCAATAATAAAGACAGCTCCATCGACGTGCCCGTGAGTTCATTGACAGTAACGGTGAATACGCTTTGAGCAAACGCTAGCGCGTTAGAAGGCCACCCCATCCCATCATTGGTGTAGTCAAACAGAATAGGCTGCCAAGTTTGATCATTAATCGCCAATCCACCACTTAACATGCCGACAAATAAGCCATGTAATTCCGCAGGTGTTACTGCTAGGCTTGCAGATTGCAGTTCAGCAGCAATAGATTGGTATTCAGGAAGGGTGATTTCACTCATAACTTGGCTCATTCTTGCATAATAATGTATTGGTATATCCTACCATCAAGGTTAGTGGTCTGAAACGGCTATCAAATTCAATTTTGAACAGCATTTGCTCAATTTGCCCAATTCCTGTGTGATCTCGTCATCATTTCTCTTTCTGTGATGGGAAATGCTTGAATCTTAATAGCGGTTTTCCTATAGTTTGCTCCTCGGTAGTTGTATGAAGCAACACCTTAGATAGCCCGAATATAGAGTTTATTCATCATGAGCAATCAAGCGATCGACGTTGAAATATTAGGCAAAGTTACACGAGTGAATTGTCCGACAGGACAAGAAGAGTCTCTTGTTGCAGCGGCAAAAGATCTGGATCGCCGATTGAAAGAAATGAGCGAACGTACTAAGGTAACCAATGAAATCCAACTGCTGACCTTCGCTGCATTGAATATTTGTTATGAGTTGCACACCAAGTCATACGAATCAAACGGTCAACAGCAAGAAATTACTGAGCGAATGGAAAAGCTCACTGCGTCTCTTGAGAACGCACTAAGCAAAGTTACGCAAGGACAGCAGTAAATACAAAATTTACCCTGGGGTGTGCGTCAGCAGGATTTAAGTCCCTGAGCCGATAAGCAATACCTAAGGGTTAGTATTTGGTAGCTATTGAGCAAGCTCGGCATGTACCGAGAAGCCTACGGTTGTCATTGCTGATCCGCCTTGAACCAGCTGGTTCAAGGGCCACAATCCTCAACGGCACCCTGGGGTATTCTCTCTATGTCAGACCTCTCTCGACAAGACTTCCGCAAACAGATTCGTGAAAAGCGCAACGCATTGTGTAGCGATACGCAATTCCAAGCGGGGATCGACCTTGTCACTCAGTTCTCTCAACTTCCTGAAATCCAGCAAGCGCAGCATATTGCTATTTATCTTTCTGCTGACGGTGAACTTGATACCAAGCCGCTCATTGAGTGGTTGTGGCAACAGGGAAAATCGGTTTATCTACCTGTCATCCATCCGTTTTCCAAAGGTCAGTTACTGTTTCTTCTGTACGTAAGTGATGATCAATTGGTCTACAACAAATACGGCATCTTAGAGCCCAAACTGGACATCCGCCATCTCAAGCCCGTTCGTCAACTTGATATCATTTGTACACCTTTGGTTGGATTCGACAGCATCGGCCACCGCTTAGGCATGGGCGGAGGGTATTATGACCGTACCCTGTCTCATTGGTTTATAACCGGAGAAGGTGCCAAGCCTGTTGGTATCGCTCACGACTGCCAACATGTAGAACGCTTACCAATTGAAAGCTGGGACATTCCATTACCTAAGATCGTGACCCCAAGCCGAATATGGCAATGGGAAAGTGGCAAGTAAGCCGCTATAATCACGCCCGCAAACGTTAACGAACATCTATTCAGGAGATTGGCATGACTCAAGATGAAATGAAAAAAGCGGCTGGTTGGGCAGCACTAAAATATGTTGAGAAAGGCAGCATTGTCGGTGTTGGTACTGGCTCTACCGTGAATCACTTCATCGATGCACTAGGCACTATCAAAGACGATATTAAAGGTGCAGTGTCTAGCTCTGTCGCTTCAACTGAGCGCCTTAAAGAGCTTGGTATTGAAGTATACGAGTGTAACGACGTAATGAAGCTGGATGTGTATGTTGATGGCGCAGACGAAATTAACCCAGCACGTGAAATGATCAAAGGCGGCGGCGCGGCTCTGACTCGTGAGAAAATTGTCGCGGCAATCTCTGATAAGTTCGTATGTATTGTTGACGGCACCAAAGCAGTTGACGTACTAGGTCAGTTCCCACTACCTGTAGAAGTGATCCCAATGGCACGCTCTTACGTTGCGCGCGAATTAGTAAAACTGGGTGGTGACCCGGCTTACCGTGAAGGCGTTGTGACTGACAACGGCAACGTAATTCTGGATGTACACAACATGCAGATTACTAACCCGAAAGAAATGGAAGACAAGATCAACGGTATCGCGGGTGTGGTGACTGTGGGTCTTTTTGCTCACCGTGGTGCTGACGTCGTAATCACAGGTACACCAGAAGGCGCAAAAATTGAAGAATAAATAACAGCTCAAATCGACCTATCTGGTTCACTTTTCTGTTATTTCATTACATACGGTGCTGCAAGGCACCGTTTTTTATTCCTTTCTCTAAGAAAATTATCTCTTATTCCGTAATTTTCTTACCCAAAGCAATTTTTTTTTGTTACTTTATTGAACAGAAGACGCACAAGGAAACGTTTGTCCTCCTACAAAACTATCAATTATCCCCTTTTTAATAGTTTTGCCCAATGTGCGCCACATTAGCCCACCTTTCCATTTTAAGGACGAGAAAAAATGGCCAAAGTTTCACTGGAAAAAGAAAAGATTAAGATCCTCTTGTTAGAGGGACTCCACCCTTCTTCAGTTGAAGTTCTTCAAGCAGCTGGTTATACCAACATTGAGTACCATAAAGGTTCCCTTCCGGAAGAAGAATTGATTGAAGCGGTTAAAGACGTGCACTTCATCGGTATTCGCTCCCGTACGAACCTATCCGAAGAGGTAATCAATGCGGCGAATAAACTGGTTGCAATTGGCTGTTTTTGTATCGGTACTAACCAAGTAAACCTAGACGCAGCAGCAAAACGCGGCATTCCTGTGTTTAATGCACCGTTCTCTAACACACGCAGTGTGGCTGAGCTGGTACTTGGTCAAATCCTACTACTTCTGCGTGGCATTCCTGAAAAGAATGCGCTTGCACATCGCGGTATTTGGAAGAAAAGTGCTGACAACTCTTACGAAGCACGTGGCAAACGTCTTGGCATTATCGGATACGGCCACATTGGTACGCAGCTAGGTATTATTGCCGAAAACTTAGGTATGCGCGTTTACTACTACGACATCGAAAACAAGCTGTCCCTTGGTAATGCGACGCAAGTACATACCATGAGTGAACTACTAAACAAGTGTGACGTAATTTCTCTGCACGTTCCTGAAACGCCAGAAACAAAAAATATGATGGGTGAAGCTGAGTTTGCTCGCATGAAGCCAGGCTCAATCTTTATTAATGCAGCACGCGGCACTGTCGTGGATATTCCAGCGCTTTGCCATAGTTTAGAAGCAGGTCATATTGCGGGCGCTGCGATTGATGTATTCCCAACAGAACCGAAAACGAATGCCGACCCGTTCGAATCTCCTTTGCAGAAGTTCGATAATGTCATTCTCACTCCACACGTTGGTGGTTCAACGCAAGAAGCACAAGAGAACATCGGTGTTGAGGTTGCAGGAAAACTGGCGAAGTACTCTGACAACGGCTCTACGCTTTCAAGCGTAAACTTCCCAGAGGTGTCACTGCCAGAGCACGGTGGTGAATGCTCTCGCTTGCTTCACATCCATAAAAACCGTCCTGGTATTCTTACTCAGATCAATACCATCTTCGCGGAAGACGGCATTAACATTGCCGCACAGTACCTACAAACAGCCGCTGAAATCGGCTACGTAGTGATCGATGTTGAAACCGAGCGCTCAGAAGAAGCGCTAGCGAAACTGAAAAGTATTGAAGGCACTATCCGTGCTCGTATCCTTCACTAATTTGTGAAGCAGAAATAACAAAGGCAGGGAATACCCTGCCTTTTCTTTTTGCACCCAGTATTACTTCAGCTTGTAAATCACGTCAACTTGATCGCGAATAATCATGGTAGAATCCTGGTAGCTGTTTGCCCCTTCTTTACTGTCCATCGCCATCGAGCGCATTAGAACTGGCTGAACGTGCATCTGTCTGTAATTGATCTGCCAGACATCACCCAATTTTTTCTCAAAGCCAGTAGCCAGTGACGCTGCTTTTTCTCGCGCATCTTGGATAGCCGCCATGCGTGCCTTTTGCTGATACTCAGCCTGGTTGCTTACCTTAAGTTGAATATTATCAACCTGATTAATCCCTGCTTCTAACGCCATATCTAGGTACTGGTTTAGGTTTTTTAGATCCGTAACCGTCACATCAATGCTACGAGAAGCGCGATAACCAACGAGCTCTGCTTTACCAGATTTAGGGTAGTGGTATTGAGGCGCAAGGTATAAATTCGAGCTGGTAACATTGTCTTTTGATAAGCCAGCATCGGACAGATTTTTCAGAAATTGCTCAACGGTTTTGTCAACTGACTGCTTGGCCTGTTCAGCAGTCATTGTCGTGTCTACCACTTTCACAGAAAACGTCGCCATATCTGGTGTAGCAATAACTTCACCATAACCTGTCGTCGTTACGTGAGCAAATTCAGGCGAGTTCGCCAACACTGAAGCACTAGTAAGGCTGAGTGCAGAAGCCAGCAAAAATGAATACAGTCTCATTCAATAAATCCATCCATACAAAAATAAAGTACTTACTCTCAGCAGAAAGGCTCAAGATTCAGACAAAACTATCACTACTGAGAAAGTGTATGGTTTCATAATAGAAACTTCTGTCGATTATCCAAGCACTCAGAATGACTTCTAACACAACTTTGACTATGTAACATTGGCGTGATTTTTCAACGAAACACTCTGTCGACAATGAACCCATCGCTGCGACAATGAACTTATTGAGGTAAGTGTCGCTGAGCATACCCGACTATCGCGTGTGAGATTTCTTGTAGAACCCCCGTTTCCAGTTGCCAATGATGCCAATAAATCCGATGGGACATTAAAAAACCGGGAGTAACATCAACCAACGCGCCACGCTCTAGCTCGTCGGTAATTTGCAAACGAGGGATTAAGCAATAGGCTACACCAGCTAACGCCACTTTTAGAAACGCTTCAGAGCTGCTGATGTTATGGTGAATGACGCTATCAGGGCTGACATTGAAATGCTCGGTAAGAAAGGTTTTATGTAGGTCATCATATTGATCATACGAAACGGCCGGCGCCTTGGCCAACGTCTGGTTATTAACGCCTTGAGCAAAGTAACGCTGATAAAACTCCGGGCTCGCGACACAAACGTAATCAACACGTCCCAAGTAATCCGCTCTACAGCCAGGTATCGGCTGGGATTCTAAGCTGATCGCCCCCGTCACTTCGCCACTTTTTAGCTTTTCGATGGAACGAGATTCACCATAGATAGTGAGTTTGAGTTCAACCTGACGCTGCTTCATGACATCTTGCAGTGCAGGCAGTAGCCAAGTAGCAAGGCTATCAGCATTGGTCGCCAAAGAGAGTTGTACAGGTCGAGTACTGGTATCATTCTTGAGTTCGGGTAGAATTTCATGCTCGAGTAAGCGCACTCGACGATAAAGGCCTAATAACTTTTTACCAATCGGCGTTGGCTTGGGTGGTTGACTACGAACCAAAACGGGTTGTGCGAGAAACTTCTCTAATTGTTTAATACGTTGAGAAATCGCTGATTGCGAGACAAATAAATGCTCAGCAGCACGCTCAAAGCTCCCCTGATAAACCACGGCATCTAATGCCTCAATCCATTTGTAGTCCAACCCTCTCATCCTACTCTTCCTCTCCTGATAAAACACCAACCCTTAAATTAGCTTGGCTAATATAATATTAAAATCATTAATTATACTTATTTAGATAAACTCTTTATCTTTCACTCTTCTGAGAATTTATTGGTTATTTTGAAGTGAGGTGAAGTGTGAGCTTGTGGGTTCTATTGCAAGGGTTTGGTTTAGGGGCATCAATGATCATTCCGATTGGCGCACAAAATGCGTATGTCTTAAATCAAGGCATAAAGCGCAATCATCACCTGACGACTGCCACTATTTGTAGCATCCTAGATATGATCTTCATTTCTCTAGGTATCTTTGGTGGTGGTGCGATTTTGTCTCAAAATGAAATCTTACTAACATCGGTGACGCTTGGTGGTATTGCGTTCCTGAGCTTTTATGGATTACTGTCACTTAAGAGCGCGTTTAAGTCAGACAGTGAGTCAGAATCAAAAGGTGAAGTCGTCGCTCGTGGTCGTCGAACGGTCATTTTAGGTGCGCTAGCCGTCACAGTACTTAACCCACACTTGTATTTAGATACAGTCGTTATTCTGGGCTCTATTGGTGGGCAGTTTGAAGGCCATGACCGAATTGCTTTTGCACTAGGTACGATGATGGCTTCCTTTGTTTGGTTCTATACCTTGTCGATAGGAGCCGCAAAACTAGGCCCTACCCTATCAAAGCCAAGAGTGAAAAAAGGCATCGACATCGCGGTCGCAGTAATGATGTTCACGATAGCGTATATCTTAGCGAGTGAACTTATTGAAAAGTACTGGTAATCAACAGGACAACAAAGACATGGAGTCACTAAAGCGTATCTATGATATCAATAGAGAGCGACTCAACGCGCTCTCTATTCCTTTTCGGGAATGGCAGCATGAAGCCATCTTAGACTTTGACACGGATATAAGAATTGCGTCCGAGCTTGGATGGACAGGCACGCACACCAAAAGCCTCTTCTTAAAACTTAAAGGGCAAGGCTACGCAATTTATCTAACAGAAAAAGACTTTCGCCTCGATGCCAAACAAATAAAGGCCGTCACAGGCAAACGCCCCTCAATTTGTGACGACGATGAAATGGTCGAGGTGTTAGGTTGTTTGCCTGGAGCGGTATGTCCGATTGGCTTACCTGAATATGTCACGCTCATTGTTGATACAACCCTGTATCAACACGAAGAGTTGCTCTATACGCCAGGATTGCCTGAATTCACCTTTGGCTTTGCCGGTAAACATCTAAAACGTCTATTGCTTGCCGGTAATCACATTCTTTATGAGATATAAAAAAGCGAGGCCAATTGGCCTCGCTTTCGAATATCTACCGCTTGTATTAAGCGTCGATTTTGTTCAGATGAACATCCATTTGTGGGAATGGAATTTCGATACCATTTTCATCCAATGCTTCTTTAATACCTTGCATTGCATCAAAGTATACGCCCCAGTAATCTGCAGTTTTCACCCATGGGCGAACCACAAAGTTTACTGAAGAGTCTGCCAGCGTAAGTACGCCGATTGTGATATCAGGATCTTTCAAGATACGCGGATCTTTTTCTAGCGTCTCGCGAATTACTTTCTTCGTTAGTTTAAGATCCGCTTTGTATGACACACCAATCACTAAGTCGACACGTCGCGTTGCATGACGAGAGTAGTTAGTAATTGCACCACCGATTACTGACGAGTTAGGCACAACAACCATCTTGTTGTCTGGTGTTTTTAGAACAGTTTGGAAGATTTGAATTGCTTCAACACTACCCGCTACACCGCCAATTTCTACGTAGTCGCCAGATTTGAATGGACGGAACGCAACAATGAGTACACCAGCTGCAAAGTTTGATAGTGAACCTTGTAACGCAAGACCAACAGCAAGACCTGCCGCACCGATTACAGCCACAACTGAAGCGGTTTGAACGCCTAATCGACCAAGAGCGGCGATAAGTACGATTACAAATAGCAAGTAACGAACAAGACCGTGAATAAATTCAACGACAGCCTTATCCATGTTTTTCTTTTCTAGTACTTTAGAAACACTACCAGCGACTGCTTTAACGATAATATTACCGATAAACAGAATAAGCAGCGCAGAGATAATGTTCACACCGTACTGAACCAGTAGATCTGAGTTGTTTGTCAGCCAAGTTTCAGCCTGAGTTAGACCATCCGTTAAAGTGGTATCGATACCCACCGATTCACCTGCCATAATTCTTATCCTCAAAAATAAAGATATATAAATCCAATTGCCGTTAATTTATGAACCTTGTTTTTTAAAGGCTCTTTTCTAAAACAACATCCCTATTGCCCCACTGAACAGTGTCAGATTTTTGGCACAATATCCCAACTTTGACTTTTTTCAAAGTCAGAGTTTCGCAAAGATATGCAAAACAAGACTTTATCAGAGTTTTCTGATATTGGCTTGTTACAGGTTACGCAATGCACTCTTATTTCGCCACTCCTATGACTGATATTCCTATGTTTTTATTTAAAAACGTTAAAGGGGGAACATCCCACCAGAAAATACAACCTGACGCATAAAGATATCAATAGGAAAACAGGGAAAGAAACATAGGGGCAAAATGATAGACATAAAAAAACCCGCTCAAAAAGCGGGTTTTTAAGTAACTTAATCAGTAACGATTATAGTACGTCAACTGCGTTTAGGTCAGCAAATGCTTGCTCTAGACGAGCTACCATTGAAGCTTGACCAGCACGTAGCCATACGCGTGGATCGTAGTACTTCTTGTTTGGTGCATCTTCACCAGTTGGGTTACCGATTTGACCTTGTAGGTAATCGTGGTTTTCAGCTTCGAACTTACGGATACCATCCCAAGTTGCCCACTGTGTATCAGTATCGATGTTCATTTTGATAACACCGTAACCGATAGACTCACGAATTTCTTCTAGAGAAGAACCTGAACCACCGTGGAATACGAAGTTTAGAGAGTTCGCTGGAAGACCGAATTTCTCAGAAACGTGCGCTTGAGAATCACGTAGGATAGTTGGAGTTAGAACAACGTTACCTGGCTTGTACACGCCGTGTACGTTACCGAAAGATGCTGCGATAGTGAAACGGTGGCTGATTGCGCTTAGTTTCTCGTATGCGTATGCAACGTCTTCTGGAGAAGTGTATAGCTCAGACGCATCCATATCAGAGTTGTCTACGCCGTCTTCTTCACCACCAGTACAACCTAGTTCGATTTCTAGAGTCATGTTCATTTTAGCCATGCGCTCTAGGTACTTAGCAGAAATCTCGATGTTCTCTTCTAGAGACTCTTCAGAAAGGTCGATCATGTGAGAAGAGAATAGTGGCTTACCAGTTTGCGCGAAGTACTCTTCACCAGCGTCTAGTAGACCGTCGATCCAAGGAAGTAGTTTCTTAGCAGCGTGGTCAGTGTGTAGGATTACTGGTACACCGTAAGCTTCAGCTACAGCGTGAACGTATTTCGCACCAGCAACAGCACCTAGGATTTGAGCTTCTTGACCTTCAAGTTTTAGACCTTTACCAGCAAAGAAAGCAGCGCCACCATTAGAGA
Source organism: Vibrio sp. 1CM7H (assembly GCF_023161645.1). NCBI lineage: Bacteria > Pseudomonadati > Pseudomonadota > Gammaproteobacteria > Vibrionales > Vibrionaceae > Vibrio > Vibrio sp. 1CM7H. The sequence continues at coordinate 28,204 of NZ_JALNTV010000003.1, read as the reverse complement.
ATTGAACGATAACTGGAGCTTTAACTTTTGCAGCTGCTTCAAGTACTGCGTTTACAGAGTCAGTACCCACACAGTTTACTGCTGGAAGTGCAAAGCTGTTTTCTTTTGCAACTTCAAATACTTTCTGAACGTCATCGCCAGAGATAACACCTGGTTTTACGAAGTCGAAGATCTTAGACATGGATGTAATCCTATTTATCTGTCGTTTTTAAACAAAACTTGTTAAGTTGAAAATCTTGCAAACGTTTGCTCACAACTGAGGCTATTCTAGCAGAGTTCCTCACACGTTGCAGCAAACAAGAAAGCGGGAGAATCACTCCCCCGCTTTGCATTAATTACTTAGCGCGTGCTTCTAGCATTTCTACTGCTGGAAGAACTTTACCTTCTACGAACTCAAGGAAAGCGCCGCCACCTGTAGAGATGTAAGAAACGTCAGCTTTGATACCGAACTTGTCGATAGCTGCTAGCGTGTCACCACCACCTGCAACAGAGAAGCCTTCAGATGCTGCGATAGCTTCTGAGATACCTTTAGTACCTGCTTCGAAGTTCTTGAATTCGAATACGCCTACTGGACCGTTCCATAGGATAGTCTTCGCGTTCTTAAGGATTTCTGCTAGTTCAGCTGTTGAATCTGGGCCAAGGTCGAAGATCATGTCGTCGTCTTGTACTTCAGAAACGTGCTTAATTTCTGCTTCTGCGTTTTCGTCGAATGCTTTCGCACATGCAACATCAGTTGCTACTGGAATTGCACACTCATCCATTAGCTTCTTAGCAGTGTCTACTAGATCCGCTTCGTATAGAGACTTACCAACGTTGTGGCCAGCAGCTGCGATAAATGTGTTAGCAATACCACCACCAACAACTAGTTGGTCAGCGATTTTAGATAGAGACTCAAGTACAGTTAGCTTAGTAGAAACTTTTGAACCACCTACGATAGCAACCATTGGGCGAGCTGGGTTGTCCATTGCTTTACCTAGCGCTTCAAGCTCGTTTGCTAGAAGAGGGCCAGCACAAGCGATAGGTGCGTGCATACCAACACCATGAGTTGACGCTTGAGCGCGGTGAGCCGTACCGAATGCATCCATTACGAATACGTCACATAGTGCTGCGTATTTCTTAGATAGCTCTTCGTCGTTTTTCTTTTCGCCTTTGTTAAAGCGAACGTTTTCTAGAACAACAAGTTCACCAGCGTTTAGCTCTAGGCCATCTAGGTAGTCTTTTGCTAGCTTAACTTCACAATCTAGTGCGTCGTTTAGGTAGTTAACAACTGGTTGTAGAGAGAACTCTTCAGCGTATTCACCTTCAGTTGGGCGACCTAGGTGAGACGTAACCATCACTTTAGCCCCTGCTTCTAGGCAGTGCTTAATAGTTGGAAGAGATGCGATGATACGTGCATCTGAAGTTACTTTACCGTCTTTTACTGGCACGTTTAGGTCAGCACGGATAAATACACGTTTACCTGCAAGATCCAGGTCAGTCATCTTGATTACAGACATGATGTGTCCTCTCAAATATTGATAATTAAAGTTTTTGAAAACTCGGCAACCCTGCCAAGCCTGTTAATTCTTCAAACTGGTTATAGATGATATGGAGATATCATGGATTTATTTCAAGGCTTGAAATAAAAATTCTCCATCACTTCTTCGTCATTACTGATCCACTTGAGAAGAAGCTTGCATTGCTAAGGCAGTATCCAGCATCCGGTTAGCAAAGCCCCATTCGTTGTCGCACCAAACGAGCATTTTTACGAGTTGCCCGTTACTCACTCTAGTCTGGCTTCCATCTACAATCGCACTATGGGGATCGTGGTTAAAGTCGATGGAAACGAGTGGCGATTCAGTATAGTCAACAATGTTACGTAATGTACACTGAGATGCGTTAACAATGGTTTGATTTACGTCATTAACTTTCACATTTGTATTAATTGTGACACTTAAATCCATTGCAGTGACGTTAACGGTTGGGACACGAACAGAAATTGCTTCGAATTTGTTGGAAAATTTCGGGAAGATTCTTTCAATCCCCTTATGCAACTTGGTGTCAACCGGAATAATAGATTGGCTCGCAGCGCGGGTACGGCGTAGATCGTTATGGTACGCATCGATTACTTGCTGATCGTTCATGGAAGAGTGAATCGTGGTAATGGTACCGGACTCAATACCGAAGGCTTCGTCTAACACTTTAATGATGGGAACGATACAGTTGGTGGTGCAAGAGCCATTGGAGACAACACGGTGTTCGTCTTTCAGAGTTTCGTGGTTCACACCATAGATAATCGTATTATCTATGTCGTTTGCGCCCGGGTGTGAAAACAGCACTTTCTTCGCGCCTGCTTCTATATGCGCTTGCCCATCGGCTTGTGAACCAAACACGCCAGTGCAATCCAAGACAATATCGACTTCTAAATCGCGCCAAGGAAGTAGTTCGAGTTCAGAGAGATGAAGAATGCGAATAGAGTCATATTCGCCGCTGTCATGATGAACATGCAAGTGTTCTTGGTCGTGGGAGATTTTTTTACCGAAGCGACCATGACTAGTGTCATATTGCAGTAGGTGCGCCATCGCTTCTGGCTGCGCTAATTCGTTAACCGCCACAACCTTGATCTGCTGATGTTTTCCGCTTTCATATACGGCTCGCAGAACATTACGACCTATACGTCCAAATCCATTGATCGCAACCTTTAGCATTTATCCTTCGCCCCACCAAAAATTTCGTGTCACAGATACTACCTGATCAGGCTGAAAAACGCACCTGTTGAATCATAGTAAAGCAGGATTAAAAAAGGCCGAGACAATGCTCGGCCTTATTACAACAATAATTAAAATGCGACGTCTAAACCTAACCAGTAGCGACGACCATCTTCGACATATCCGTATTCTTCGTAACTGATTTCCTCATCCAGCAAGTTATAGATCGCGCCTTTAATACGAGTATTATCGGTTAACTGGTATGTCACACCAGCGTCCACAAAGGTATAAGCAGGCTCTACGATACTGTTTCTTGATGGGCCAGTAACCGGATCCATTTCTTTACCTCGGTAAGTGACTTTAGCCCAACTTTCTAGATCTGTTGTTGTTTGCCAAGTTACATCCACATTAAACAGATGCTTTGGTAGCTGCTGCAGCGGCATGCCTTTGTATTCACCTGTTTTTTGCTCTGAGTCGGTAAATGTGTAGCTCGAGCTGAGGTAAATGGTTTCCGTTAATGGCGATGCTAAGGTCGCTTCAATACCTTGTGTGACCGCTTCGTCCACGTTAATGCGGTACGTTGGATCTGCACCCCATTGGTTTGGTCCATCTGTACAGATGGTATCTGGGCAAACAACACGTGTGATCTTGTCTTTGAACTCATTATGGAACGCAGTCAAAGAGACATCTAAACCAGAGTCACCTTGATACAAGACACTGATTTCTTTGTTTAGCGACGTTTCAGGGTCAAGGTCTGGGTTACCGTAGATATTACCGCCGCCACTGACTTGCGCCCAACCAGGAGTAATTTCACGTAATTGCGGAGAACGGAAACCTGTTGCCACGCCACCTTTCACAGTCCAAGACGGGTCAACTCGCCATACACCATAGACACGCGGACTAAAGTGCGCGCCATAGTTTTCGTCATGATCTAGACGACCACCAAGCGTAACGCTAAACGGATCGGCGATTCTCCATTCATCTTCAATGAAAACAGCCCACTGCGTATTCGATGTTTCGGTCTTCGATGACGCTTTGTTGGAGGTGAAATCCTCAAGCTCTGCATGAGTGGCGTCCACACCAGTCGTCAGCGTATGGTTTCCAATTCCAGTCACTAAGCTCGATTTGAACGTGGTGTTGGTGATCGTCATCTCGCGAGATTTGTTCTCGCTCTCTTCACGTTGTAAGTAAGTATCTGAGATGCCAACCGAGTCCCAGTCGCCATTGTGACTTAGCGTTACATAATTACGACGATATTCGTTGAGTGAATCCTCACAACCTCTTCGGCAACCCGTCGTTGGTACGGAAAGGCCAACGTTACCGCGACGACTTTGTGCCGATGTGCCACCCTCTAGTTGCACAGAATGGCGGTCATTAATCTGGTAGGTCAGTTTTGAAGAGATACTTTGCATATCTTTATCTTCATAACCGTATTCAATATCGTCTTCTTCTCTTGCGGTATACTGACCGTATACTTGGAGAGATAGATTTTCGGCTAGCGGCCCATTGACGAAGAAATTCGCGCTCTGCTCTCCGCCCGAGCGACTGTTTTCTTGCAGAACCGTGCCTAGCTGAACATTACCTGTCCACTCCATCGCGTCTTTTCGCGTGATCACGTTAATTACACCACCAATCGCATCAGAGCCATAAAGCGTCGACATTGGACCACGGATAACTTCAATTCGCTCAATCGCTTGAAGAGGGGGTAACCAGCCTTGTTCGATACCAGGGCCATCACTATTTGGGCGAGTTTCACGTGTGCTTTGACGTTTACCATCGACCAGTATCAAAGTGTATTTAGAACCCATACCTCGGATACTGATATCGGTAGTGTCACCACCACCTGTTACGACGACACCAGGCACACTTTTTAGTGCATCAGTCACATCGCGGTAATAACGAGAGTCCAACTCCTCACGTGAAATCACACTAATACTTGCAGGCGCGTCCGCTTGAGATTGCTCATAACTTGATGCAGTTACAACCACTGTTTCCATTTTAGAAACCGCATCATTGGCAAACACATGAGGGACACTGACGAAGGCTAAAATACCAGTTGCAGTAATAACTGGCAGTCTAAGAGTAGACATCTACATCTCCATAATTGATAATGATTATTATTTTCGAAAGTAAATTATTCACAAATAGAATGAGATGCATAGTGAGAGTTATGGAACGGTTCTTCCCATTTATGGAACCCGTGCATAACGCAGTAAGGAGTAAATGAAATATGCACGACTTAGCATCAATTCGAGCCTTTGATGCGCTCAATCAGCATAAGAGTTTGACCGCCGCTGCCAAGGCCCTTAACCAGCCTAAATCAACGCTGAGTCGTCGCTTGGCACAATTAGAAGAAGATTTCGGTCAGGCTCTAACCGCAAGACAAGGTAACCGATTAGTTCTGACAAGAGCGGGAGAAATTTTTGCCCACTACAGTCGCCAGATTCTTGAGCTAAGTGAAGAGAGTTATGACGCGCTTCAAGGTTTAACAAACCAAGTTTCAGGGCCGCTACATATTGTTTGTCACACAGCATTAGTTAGAAGTTGGCTAGGTGGTGTGCTCAACGGTTTTCTTGCCGATAATCCTGATATTAGGGTTCAGCTTACCAGTGACTTTTCTGAAGCGCACCATGACCCAGATTTGTTCATCTGGCTCGGTGAGCGTAAAGATCTCGATTGGCGCAAAGAGGTATTAGGCTCATTTCGTTACACGCCCTTTGCCTCTCCAGCTTATCTTGAACAACACGGTTCGATCCTGCACCCCAAAGAGCTTGAAGCGCATCCGTGGATCGATTTTGGCTCGGTACAAGAAAATGGATTGATGCTCTCACACCCCCAACACGGTGAGTTCTTTTTAGAGCCATTTGTGAGTCGCTTATACAGCGACAACATCGCAATGCAGATCGACAGCATCGCGAATGGTCATGGTATTGGACTATTGCCAACTTGGACAGCAAGCGGCTACGAGAAACATCATCCGGGTCGAATCACACCTTGCTTAGAAGGTTGGCTTTCAGAGCCCATCTCCATTAACTGCTATACGCCTGCAGGAAGACCACCACTGCGCTTATCCGTACTTTTAGACTGTATTCACCAAAGCATTCCACAAGGTTGGAAAACCTGACAAAAACAAAAAAGGCCATCGCAATGATGGCCTTTCCAACTTTAGCATCTAACAGTCGTCCTTTACGTTCGACTATTGAGACAATCTAGCAGTTAAGCTAGCAATTCTTTTGCTGTGTTCACTACGTTTTCAGTCGTGAAGCCAAACATCTCGAATAGCTGACCAGCAGGTGCAGATTCACCAAATGTCGTCATGCCGATGATGCGACCATCGAAACCAACGTACTTGTACCAGAAGTCTGCGATGCCCGCTTCGATAGCGATGCGTGCTGTTACGTCTGATGGCAATACTGCTTCACGGTAAGCAGCGTCTTGCTTGTCGAATGCATCCGTTGATGGCATTGAAACCACGCGTACTTTCTTACCTTCTGCCGTTAGTTGAGTCGCTGCTTCTACTGCTAGCTCAACTTCAGAGCCTGTTGCGATAAGGATAAGCTCAGGCTTGCCTTCGCAATCTTTCAGGATGTAAGCACCTTTCGCGATGTTCGCTACTTGCTCAGCTGTACGATCTTGTTGCGCCAAGTTTTGACGAGAGAAGATAAGTGCTGTTGGTGCATCTTTACGTTCAATCGCTAGTTTCCATGCTACAGCAGACTCAACCTGGTCACACGGACGCCATGTGCTCATGTTTGGCGTTACGCGTAGAGATGCCATTTGCTCAACAGGTTGGTGAGTTGGGCCATCTTCGCCAAGACCGATCGAATCGTGCGTGTACACTTGGATGTTCTGAATTTTCATCAGCGCAGCCATACGCATTGCGTTACGAGCGTATTCCATGAACATTAGGAATGTCGCACCGTAAGGAACGAAACCACCGTGCAATGCGATACCGTTGATGATAGCAGTCATACCGAATTCACGTACACCGTAGTGGATGTAGTTGCCAGAGAAGTCATCCGTTTCTAGAGACTTAGAACCAGACCACATGGTCAGGTTAGAAGGCGCTAGGTCAGCAGAGCCGCCCATGAATTCAGGAAGCATTTGACCAAACGCTTCTAGTGCATTTTGCGATGCTTTACGTGATGCAATGTTCGCTGGGTTTGCTTGAAGATCAGCAATGATTTGGTTCGCTTTTTCTTCCCATTCCGCTGGAAGTTCGCCGTTTAAACGACGTTTAAGCTCTGCTGCTTCTACAGGGTAAGCTGCTGCGTATGCTTCGAACTTTTCATTCCAAGCCGCTTCTTTCGCTGCACCTGCTTCTTTTGCGTCCCACTCAGCGTAAACATCTGCCGGGATCTCAAATGGGCCGTACTCCCAACCTAGGTATTCGCGAGCCGCTTGAATCTCATCGTGACCTAATGGTGCACCGTGACAGTCGTGTGAGCCAGACTTGTTAGGAGAACCGAAACCGATAATTGTTTTAGTACAGATTAGAGTCGGGCGAGGATCCGCTTTAGCCGCTTCAATCGCTGCGTTGATTGCTTCAGGATCGTGACCATCTACCGCTGGGATTACGTGCCAGCCGTAAGCTTCGAAACGCTTAGGTGTATCGTCAGAGAACCAACCTTCAACGTGACCATCGATAGAGATGCCATTGTCATCCCAAAACGCGATCAGTTTGCCTAGACCTAGCGTACCTGCTAGAGAGCATGCTTCGTGCGAGATGCCTTCCATTAGACAGCCGTCACCCATGAACACATACGTAAAGTGGTCAACGATGTCGTGGCCTTCTTTGTTGAACTGTGCCGCTAGTGCTTTCTCTGCGATAGCCATACCAACAGCATTAGTGATGCCTTGGCCAAGAGGACCCGTTGTTGTCTCGATACCAGGCGCGTAACCGTACTCTGGGTGACCTGGGGTTTTTGAGTGCAATTGACGGAAGTTTTTCAGATCGTCAATAGATAGCTCATAACCGCTTAAGTGCAGTAGAGAGTAAATAAGCATTGAGCCGTGACCGTTTGACAGCACGAAGCGGTCGCGGTCGGCCCACTCTGGGTTTGATGGGTTGTGGTTTAGGTGAGAGCGCCAAAGAACTTCAGCGATATCAGCCATACCCATTGGTGCGCCTGGGTGGCCTGAGTTAGCTTGTTGAACACCATCCATGCTTAGAGCACGAATTGCATTGGCAAGATGTTTACGAGACGACATGTCTGCTCCTGAGTACATTAAGCGAAACGAAAAGTAGGTCATAATTCTCTCAAAGCCCTGTTGGGTGTGCAAACGTTTTCCAGTCCAAAACCTCACAAATATTGCACCTTTCGCGCCAAATCGTTCGAAGTTCTTAAAATTATCAATAAATCAGGCAAACGTTTGGTTATAACAAAAACCAAAAAAGAGCTTGTAATTCGAGCAATCAAATTTAGAATAGACGTCTAGATGTAGATACACCTACAAAAATTAGTATTAATTTGCGCTGGAGAGTTTATCATTCCCCAGTTTTAAACCAGATATAGTGGAGCTAACATGGCTAAGCACCTGTTTACTTCTGAGTCAGTATCAGAAGGTCATCCAGATAAAATTGCAGACCAGATTTCTGATGCGGTTCTTGACGCGATTCTAGAGCAAGATCCAAAGGCTCGTGTTGCATGTGAGACTTACGTTAAAACCGGTATGGTAATGGTGGGTGGTGAAATCACGACTTCAGCATGGGTAGACATCGAAGAGTTAACTCGTGAAACCGTTCGTGAAATCGGCTACGTACATTCAGATATGGGCTTTGACGCAGATTCTTGTGCGGTACTAAACACAATCGGTAAACAGTCGCCAGATATCAACCAAGGTGTTGATAAAGCTGACCCTAAAGAACAAGGTGCAGGCGACCAAGGCATCATGTTTGGTTACGCTTGTAACGAAACTGAAGTACTAATGCCAGCGCCAATTACTTACTCTCACCGTCTTGTTCAAAAGCAAGCAGAAGTTCGTAAAAACGGCACACTACCTTGGTTGCGCCCTGATGCAAAATCTCAGGTAACATTCCAATACGATCAAGGTAACATCGTTGGTATCGACGCGGTTGTTCTTTCAACTCAACACTGTGATTCAATCTCAACTTCAGACCTGCGTGAAGCGGTAATGGAAGAGATCATTAAGCCAGTGCTACCTTCTGAGTGGATCAACAAAGAAACAAACTTCTTCATCAACCCAACTGGTCGCTTTGTAATCGGTGGTCCTATGGGTGACTGTGGTCTAACAGGTCGTAAGATCATCGTAGATACCTACGGCGGCGCAGCTCGTCACGGTGGCGGTGCGTTCTCTGGTAAAGATCCATCAAAAGTTGACCGTAGTGCAGCATACGCAGCACGTTACGTAGCGAAAAACATCGTAGCGGCTGGCATGGCTGACCGTTGTGAGATCCAACTTTCTTACGCAATCGGTGTTGCGGATCCAACGTCTATCATGGTGGAAACGTTCGGTACTGAGAAAGTATCTCACGACATCATCATTGAAGCGGTTCGTCAATTCTTCGACCTACGTCCATACGGTCTACAAGAAATGCTTAACCTTCTTCAACCTATCTACAAGAAGACAGCGGCTTACGGTCACTTCGGTCGTGAAGAATTCCCGTGGGAAGCGACAGACAAAGCTGCACTTCTACGCGATTTCGCTGGCATCAAATAATCAAGCCAAGCAAGAATCAATCAAGCCCTCGCCTATGGCGGGGGCTTTTTATTTTCAGCAACTTTTATCCAGCCATTTCAGCTCATACCGCCCAGCCCCACAAAGCAGTCCTGTTTCTCCCTCATTTTTATACCGAATAAATTTTCAGCAATTATTTGTAAATTATCCCATCTCCGCCAATAGTTAAAATATTGTTAATTCCAATTTAAATAGAGACGTCGGATGCTGGCGACTGTGGCAGCAACACTTACGAAAGACACGAGTCAGGCATCTTTATGGCCGATACCAAACTAAGCCAATGCTCAGAAGTAAGCTTGAAAAAGTCGCTTCAAGTTTGACTGAACAAAAACCGCTGTCAGTTGGTATAAGCGGATAATGTGGGAATAAATCAAGGAGGAGTTATGCCTCGAACTGTTAATCCATCGGACTTCCACAACAAGCGAAAGGAAGTGCCAGATAACGAATACGCCAGAACCATACCGTGCAATACGGTCAATCTTTCTGCACCTTTTCATTGGCTCGCATTAGGTCTGCATGATTTCGTGCGAATGCCCCTCATCAGTGCTTTCTATGGCATCTGTTTTATGGCGGCTGCGATAGGTATTGTTTTGCTCGTACAATGGCAGGGCACACACTTGGTCGTCATGCCCAGTTTGATTGTTTATATGTTAATTGGTCCGTTTCTCGCGCTCGGTTTGTATGATGCCAGTTGGGAGAGAGAGCGCGGACACAAAGCTAGCTTGTTCCATTCAATGAAAGCGATCGGTCGTAACTCAACATCTCAATGGGCATTCGCCGTGTTACTCGCAGTGTGTATGATATTTTGGATGCGCATTGCCGCTCTACTTCATGCGCTTTACCCTTCTGTTCAAGGGGCATCTTTAAGTGAGTTCCTACCCTTCCTTGTCATAGGATCTTTAGTTGGCTTTGTTTTGGCTTGTGTGGTGTTTAGCATTTCAGCCTTTTCTATTCCGCTTATGATGGAGCGTCGCGTAGACATGATGACCGCTGTATTTACCAGCTTTAATGCCGTGAAATCCAACATTCCAGCGATGATTGTTTGGGCGGCGATCATCTGCGGCGGTATTCTTATCGGCTTTGCGACCTACGGGATCGGAATGTTGTTTACCATGCCAATTCTAGGCTACGGTACATGGCATGCTTACCATGCCACCATCAAGAAAAAACACACACCATAATTAACTGATGCTATGATCTGGCCCTCGCAAATGCGGGGGCTTTTTTATTTGATTTATCGAGGTGAATTGTGGATATAGAACTAAGCTATAAAGCCAAGCAAGTGATGGCGGACTGCATCGCGATGGCAGAGCAAGCTTTCAAACGTTCTTTCCCTATTCCAACAATCACCTTCAACGTCCGCGGGAAAGCGGCAGGAAAAGCCTACCTTCAATTGAATCAAGTGCGCCTGAATCCCGTTTTATTTCGCGAAAACACCCAAGCATTCTTAGATGAAGTCATTCCTCACGAGGTGGCACACCTGATTACTTATCAGGTTTACGGACGAGTTAGGCCTCACGGCAAAGAATGGCAAGGTGTCATGGAAGCCGTATTTAAAGTGCCCGCCAAAACCACTCACAGCTTTGAAGTAAAATCCGTTCAAGGTAAAACCTTTGAGTATCGTTGTGGCTGTATGACCTACCCTCTATCGATTCGCCGTCATAATAAAGTGCTGCGCAAAGAGGCGACGTACTCTTGTCAAAAATGCCGCCAACCACTTAACTTCACGGGCGTTCAGTTATCGTAATCTATATCTCATAGTGTTACTTGCGTTCCCAAAATAAAGATCGAGTTTATCAAAACCTTCCCTTCGCCACTTATTGTTAACTTACTCATCACTAAAGCCATTTTATGCGTGTTATCATGAATAAAGTCATACTTTATAAAGACTTTAATCATGAAATACCTATTCTCTCTGTTACTTATCGCGCTTTCTAGCACTGCGGTTGCCGCGCCACCAAGTTCATTCTCTGCCGCCAAACGTGAGGCGGTAAAAATTTATCAAGACCATCCAACGAGCTTTTACTGTGGCTGCAACATTCAATGGCAAGGCAAAAAAGGCTCCCCAGATTTAGCCTCTTGCGGTTACCAAGTCCGTAAACAGGAAAAGCGGGCCGCACGAATCGAATGGGAGCATGTGGTACCTGCGTGGCAGTTTGGCCACCAGCGTCAATGCTGGCAAGATGGTGGACGTAAAAACTGCAAGAAAAAAGACAAAACCTTTCGCTTGATGGAAGCAGACCTGCACAACCTAACCCCTGCCATTGGTGAAGTAAACGGTGACCGTTCGAACTACAACTTTAGCCAATGGAACGGTATCGATGGCGTGAGTTATGGTCGCTGTGAGATGCAAGTGAACTTTAAGCAGCGTAAAGTCATGCCACCAGACCGTGCTCGAGGTTCGATTGCTCGTACCTACCTATACATGAGCAAAGAGTACGGCTTTAAATTATCAAAACAGCAAACACAGTTGATGAGTGCTTGGAACAAAACCTACCCAGTCGATAAATGGGAATGTGAGCGTGACGAGCGCATTGCCAAAGTACAAGGCAATCATAACCCATTTGTTCAAAAAGCCTGTCGCGCACTCTAGTGCTCCTCTACCTTGAAGCGTTTCAATAACTGATATTGAAACGCTTCTTGCCCCTTGTTTTTTCGGTGTAAAGCATCCATGTTAGGGTTTAAGTTTATTCTCTTGCTGGAAATCTCATGCGTATCCCTCGAATTTATCATCCAGAAACCATTCATCAACTTGGCTCACTTGCTTTAAGTGACGACGCAGCAGGCCATATCGGCCGTGTTCTGCGCATGAAAGAAGGCCAAGACGTTCTCCTATTTGACGGCAGCGGCGCAGAATTCCCAGCGGTTATCAGTGAAGTCAGCAAAAAGACGGTTTTGGTTAACATTACCGAGCGTGTAGAAAACAGTATTGAATCCCCTTTAGACCTGCACCTTGGTCAAGTTATTTCACGTGGCGATAAGATGGAGTTCACTATCCAAAAGTCAGTGGAACTTGGCGTCAATACCATCACACCTCTGATTTCCGAACGTTGTGGCGTCAAGCTTGACCAAAAGCGCTTTGAGAAAAAACTCGCGCAATGGCAAAAAATCGCCATCAGTGCCTGTGAGCAGTGTGGACGCAATGTCGTTCCAGAAATTCGTCCAATTATGAGCTTGGAAGAGTGGTGTAAAGAAGAGTACGATGGCTTAAAGCTCAATCTTCATCCTCGTGCTAACTACTCAATCAACACACTGCCAACACCTGTTGAGAAAGTGCGCCTACTGATCGGCCCTGAAGGCGGTTTATCGTCTGAAGAGATCGAGATGACTCGAGAATATCAATTTGAAGAAACGCTACTCGGCCCTCGCGTTCTGCGCACCGAAACAGCGGCTCTGACAGCAATTACAGCCTTACAAGTTCGTTTCGGCGATCTTGGTTAAACGGAGAAAAATAATGATCAAACTCGGCATTGTGATGGACCCAATTTCGTCCATTAACATCAAAAAAGACTCTAGCTTTGCCATGATGCTTGAAGCGCAACGACGCGGCTATGAAATCCACTACATGGAAATGAATGATCTGCATCTCGATCAAGGCGTTGCCATTGCAGATACTAAAGTGGTGGAACTAAAAGAAGATCCAAACGGTTGGTACGAGTTCAAATCAGAGCAAACGATCGAACTGTCTGAGCTAGACGCTGTACTAATGCGTAAAGATCCTCCGTTTGACACAGAATACATCTACGCGACTTACATCCTTGAGCGTGCAGAAGAACAAGGTGCATTGATCGTTAACAAGCCTCAAAGCTTACGTGATTGTAACGAAAAGCTGTTTACAGCATGGTTCCCAGAGCTGACACCTACAACTATCGTGACGCGCAAAGCAGAGAAAATTAAAGAATTTCGTGAAAAACATGGTGATGTCATCCTGAAACCGCTTGATGGTATGGGCGGCGCGTCCATCTTCCGTGTGAAGGAAAACGATCCAAACGTCTCTGTGATCATCGAGACATTGACTAACCACGGTCAAAACTACGCAATGGCACAAACCTTCGTACCAGACATCAGCAACGGTGACAAACGTATCCTAGTCGTAGATGGCGAACCTATGCCTTACTGTCTAGCACGCATTCCTGCTAAAGGCGAAACGCGCGGCAACCTTGCAGCTGGTGGCACAGGTGAGGCTCGACCACTAAGCGAGACCGATATTAAGATTGCTCAAACTGTGGCTCCTACACTGAAAGAAAAAGGCCTTATCTTTGTTGGCCTTGACGTAATTGGCGATAAGCTAACGGAAATCAACGTCACCAGCCCAACCTGTATTCGCGAAATTGAAGCGGCTTTTGACATCTCAATCACTGGCAAACTGATGGATGCGATTGAGCGTCGAGTAAAAGGCGAATAACTCAAACTGTATTACAGTTAATAGAGAGCGTAGTACATTAACTTAAGCAAAGTCATGCACATACCTAGAGGTAAACTGTATGATGTTTGCTTAGGGGCATTTACGAGAGTTAAGGGTCAATATGAGTATGAATCTCACAAATCACTTTTTAGTTGCCATGCCTGGGATGAAAGATCCGTACTTTCAAAACAGCGTGATCTACGTTTGTGAGCACAACGAAGACGGCGCTATGGGGTTGATGATCAATGCTCCTGTTGATATCACCGTCGGCAACATGCTCAAGCAGGTGGAAGTTCAGCCGGTACACCCGCGTCTATTTGAAGCCAGTTTAGATAGACCAGTCTACAATGGCGGCCCAATCTCGGAAGATCGTGGTTTTATTCTGCATAAACCTAAAGATTACTACGAGTCCAGCGTCCAAGTGACCGATGACCTCGCAGTAACCACTTCACGTGATATTCTTTCGGTGTTAGGAACAGAAGCAGAACCAAGTGATTACTTAGTGGCACTTGGCTATTCAGGTTGGAGTGCAGGCCAATTAGAAAGTGAGCTGGTCGAAAACTCTTGGCTCACCATTGAAGCGACGCCTGAAATTATCTTTAATACACCAATCAACGAGCGTTGGAAGAAAGCGGTCGAAAAGCTGGGCATCGACCCCAGTCATCTTTCAGCAGACTCTGGACATGCTTAGTCCGAAATACAGTTACATTAGATAGAGACACCTTATGTCACGCACAATTATGGCTTTTGACTTTGGAACCAAAAGCATTGGTAGCGCTATTGGCCAAGAAATTACTGGTACAGCTTCCCCATTAAAAGCCTTTAAAGCCAATGACGGTATTCCAAATTGGGACGATATCGAAAAGCAAATCAAAGAGTGGCAGCCAGATTTGCTAGTGGTCGGTTTACCAACTGATCTTCATGGCAAAGACCTTGAGACCATAACCCCTCGTGCACGAAAATTTGCTAAGCGTCTGCAAGGCCGATACGGCTTACCTGTTGAACTGCATGATGAGCGTTTATCTACAGCAGAAGCTCGTGCGGAGTTGTTCAGCATGGGCGGCTACAAAGCCCTATCGAAAGGGAATGTGGACTGCCAGTCAGCGGTGGTGATTCTAGAAAGCTGGTTTGAAGCCCTCTGGGGTGAGTAAAAACTTCAAGCACAATGAAAAAAGGTTGGCTTCTGCCAACCTTTTTTGTTTCTGGATTGGATTAATCCATATCGATCTTAACGTTCGCCAAACTGCCCGTAGAGAATGCTTCACCACGCTGCGTTTTCAACATCAAGCGCAGATCATTCGCCGAGTCGGCACTGTGCAGCGCATCCTCTTCGCTGATCTTACCTTGCATCACCAACTTATAAAGAGATTGATCGAACGTCAGCATACCAAACTCATTTGAGCGAGCCATGGTTGACTTCAACTCATGCAAATCTCCGCGACGGATCAAATCAGATACTCGTGGGCTATTTAGCAAGATCTCAAATACACCATGACGCCCCTGCCCATTTTTGTCTCGGATCAGCTGCTGACCAACCACACCTTTTAGGTTCATCGACAAATCAAACAAGAATTGTTCTTTTTGATCTTTCGGTACCAAGTGAAGAATGCGCTCTAAGGCTTGGTTGGCGTTGTTGGCGTGCAAAGTTGCCATACACAAATGGCCTGTTTCAGCGAATGTCATCGCGTATTCCATTGTTTCACGGCTACGGATCTCTCCAATCAAAATCATATCTGGCGCTTGGCGCAGCGAGTTTTTAAGCGCAACTTCATAGCTTTCCGTATCTAACCCAACTTCGCGTTGAGTCACGATACAGCGCTTGTGCTCATGCACGAATTCGATCGGATCTTCGACCGTCAAAATGTGTCCCGTCTTGTTGCTGTTTCGATAGCCCGTCATTGCCGCCATTGTGGTGGATTTACCTGACCCAGTAGCACCAACCACCAGCACCAAACCACGCTTGGCTATCGCTAAATCTTGCAACACTAACGGTAACTTTAATTGCTCAAAGGTGGGAATATTGGTTTCAATACGACGAATCACCGCACCCGGTAATTCCCGTTGAAAAAAGGCACTAACACGGAAGCGGCCACAATCTCTCACAATGGCAAAATTCGACTCACGACTTTTACGAAATTCCTGACGCCGATCTGGCTCCATAGCACTGTCGAGTAATGCCGCTACATCACTCTCGGTGAGTTTTTCACCTTGTGGTCGCAATTCGCCATCCACACGAAATAGAATTGGCGCTCCAACCGTGATGTAAAGATCCGACGCTTTCAGCGCCAGCATGCCTTCGAGAAATTTATCTAGATCCATCTTCCGTATTCACCATTATCTGTATGAACGTTACGAGAATTGCTGCACTTCTAACCCGATCTTACTATCGACCTCTTCACGAGCAACCATACCTTGCGCCATTAACTGACGAGCATTTTGCTCCATGGTTTGCATGCCGTGAGCCGCACCAGTTTGAATGATCGAATACATCTGCGCGACTTTGTCTTCACGGATCAAGTTACGAATCGCAGGCGTTGCCATCATGATTTCATGGCATGCAATACGGCCACCACCATTACGTTTCAATAATTTTTGTGCGATAACCGAACGAAGGGATTCAGAAAGCATCGAGCGCACCATATCTTTATCACTACCAGGGAACACATCGATAATACGGTCAATGGTTTTTGCCGCCGAGCTGGTGTGTAACGTGCCGAACACTAAGTGCCCCGTTTCCGCTGCCGTTAACGCAAGGCTGATGGTTTCTTTGTCACGCATCTCACCAACCAGAATGACATCCGGGTCTTCACGTAATGCGCTGCGCAGTGCGTTTTGGAAACTATGCGTATCACGGTGTACTTCACGCTGGTTGATCAAACATTTATTGTTGTTGTGAACAAATTCAATCGGATCTTCAATTGTGAGTACGTGCTTGTTGTGATTACGGTTAATGTAGTCAACAATGGCTGCTAAGGTCGTCGATTTACCAGAACCTGTTGGGCCAGTAACCAGAACTAAGCCTTTTTCAGCGTTCGCAATTTTTTTGAAGATCTCGGGAGCTTCCAGCTCTTCCAAAGTTGGAATGCTACTTGGAATGGTACGGAATACTGCCGCACAGCCACGAGATTGGTTGAAAGCGTTGACACGGAAACGACCAACGTTATGCAACTCAAAAGAGAAGTCGACTTCGAGTTTTTCTTCGAACTCACTGCGTTGGGCATCGTTCATGATTTCGAAAACCAAACGATGCACTTCTTGGTGTGTAAACGCTGGAATGCCTAGTTTTCTCACATCCCCATCAATACGAACCATTGGTGGGACACCTGCAGAAAGATGTAGATCCGAGGCATTATGTTTTACACTAAAATCCAGTAACTCAGTGATATCCATTTAAAATCCTTAAGTCTAAAGTACAGCTATGAGTAGTATTCAACAAAATATTGAACATATCACCTCTCAAATTCGATATGACGAGCAAAAATGTGGTCGAACTCCAGAGTCAGTGCAACTTCTAGCGGTAAGCAAAACTAAACCTGTCGAGGCAATTCTCGAAGCCCACCAAGCGGGACAAACCGCCTTTGGTGAAAACTACGTCCAAGAGGGCGTCAGTAAAGTTCAGCACTTTGCCGAGCATTATCCAGATAATCGAATCGAATGGCACTTCATTGGCCCGATTCAGTCGAATAAATCGCGACTTGTTGCCGAACATTTCGATTGGGTTCACACCATCGATCGAACCAAGATTGCTCAACGCCTGAATGATCAGCGTCCAAGCGAACTTAAACCGCTACAAGTTCTGATTCAGGTTAACACCAGTGGTGAAGCATCTAAGTCTGGTGTCACCGAAGCGGAAGTATTCGAGCTGGCGGAGTTGATTTCTCGCCTACCCAACCTCACTTTAAGAGGGTTGATGTCGATTCCTGCCAACGTGTCTGACTACGAATCACAACTTCATGAGTTTCAGAAGTTGGCCACATTGAAGCAAACACTCGAAGCTCAGTTCCCAGAAATCGATACATTATCAATGGGAATGAGTGGTGATATGACCGCTGCAATCGAAGCTGGTAGTACAATGGTTCGTATTGGAACCGCTATTTTCGGCGCACGAGACTACAGCTAAATTAACAAAACGCTCACTCGCGACATAAATTCGTCGTTAAATTAAAGAGTAAATCGCGCAATCATCTTACTCGCCAATAGGAGCAGTAAGTAACAGCGGCGCCATTATACACCTGAGCGCACAACAAACTCTAAATATCATGATGGAAATCAGACAAATGGAACATAAAAAAATCGCCTTCATTGGTGCTGGCAACATGGTGAGAGCCATTGTTTCTGGCTTGGTTGCTAACGGATACCCAGCGCAAAACATTACCGCGACAGCTCCTTCAGAGGCACGCCGTCTTCCGCTAGAACAAGATTTTGGCATCCGTACCACCAGCGATAACATCCAAGCTGCGACTGAATCGGATGTGGTGGTATTGTCTGTGAAACCGCAAATGATGGCGGATGTTTGTAAACCACTGCAAGCGATCGATTTCACTAATAAACTGGTGATTTCTATTGCCGCTGGCATCAACTGTTCACGATTGGATGATATGCTAGACACCAAATTGAACTTGGTTCGTGTTATGCCAAATACGCCATCACAACTTGGGTTGGGCATGAGTGGTTTATTCGCACCAGCCCATGTAACAGAGCAAGACAAAGCTTTTGCCGCAGAGTTGATGGAAGCGGTCGGTAAAGTATGTTGGGTTGAGCAAGAGTCTGGTATCAATAATGTGATTGCCGCAGCAGGCAGTGCTCCGGCATACTTCTTCCTGTTTATGGAGGCAATGCAAGCAGAAGCGATTGCTCAAGGCTTTGATAAAGACACCGCTCGACTATTGGTTCAGCAAGCTGCATTGGGCGCGGCCAGTATGGTGGTTAGCAACCCAGAAACTGAGCTATCGACCCTGCGTGAGAATGTGACATCGAAAGGTGGGACAACGGCAGAAGCACTGCGTACATTCAACGAACATCAACTTTCAGATATTGTTGCTAAAGCCATGCAAGCTGCTGTGGCTCGCGCGGAAGAAATGGAAAAACTGTTTTAATTATTTGGATGAACTCCGTTTAGTATCATCCATCACTTGTTAAGGGTACCTTATGAATTCAATGAGTTTTCTCATCTCAACCCTATTTGACCTGTACATCATGGTCGTAATTTTGCGAATTTGGTTGCAAGCTGCACGCGCAGACTTCTACAACCCATTCTCGCAATTCATAGTAAAAGCGACTCAGCCAGTCATTGGTCCACTGCGCCGCATTATCCCTTCCGTGGGGAATATTGACCTAGCAACCGTGTTGTTTGCCTACGTCTTGTGTGTGCTTAAATTTGTCGTTCTGATCCTGATAGCTTCGAACGGTTCCGTCTCTTTCAGCGCGGATTTCTTGTTCTTGGGCTTGTTATCATTAATCAAAGCCGCTGGAGGTCTGCTGTTCTGGGTACTATTGATCCGTGCAATTTTGAGCTGGGTAAGCCAAGGTCGCAGCCCTATCGAGTACGTATTCCATCAATTAACCGAGCCAATGTGCGCACCAATCCGTCGTATTATTCCGGCTATTGGTGGTCTTGATTTGAGCGTACTGGTACTGTTTATCGGCTTGCAGTTCGCGAACTTCTTGATGGGTGATATCATTGGTCCAATTTGGTTCCAGTTATAATGTCAGCCGCAGTTTGGCAAGATGGCGAGGACATCATCCTAAAGCTCTATATTCAACCTAAAGCAAGCCGCGATAAAATTGTTGGCTTGCATGGTGAAGAGCTCAAAATCGCCATTACTGCTCCACCTGTCGATGGCAAAGCTAATGCGCACCTAACTAAGTTCTTAGCCAAGCAGTTTAAAATCGCTAAGGGTTTGGTTCACATAGAAAAAGGTGAATTAGGACGGCACAAACAAATTCGGATAGAATCACCTACCCAGATACCGACAGAAATTAAAGCCATCTTATGATGGCTTTTTATTTACAATTTTGTACCACACTTACTAGTACCAATGACTGAGTTCGCATTTTTACCCCGTGACCAAGGTAAAATTGCGGCTATGGTTGTTTTATAACAAGTGCTTTGAGGAAGTAACAATGAGCAAATGGATTACCGCATTACTGATCAGCCTATTGTCGTTACCAAGCTTCGCCGATCAGTTTAAAAATATGAAAGATATCGAAGTACACTATGTCGCGTTTAACTCGACATTCTTAACACCGAAAGTCGCACGTAGCTACGATATCAAGCGTAATGGATACCTCGCTGTGGTTAATATTAGCGTGCTAGATAGAGCTTCATTGGGTAAACCTGCATTAGAAGCAAAAATTGCTGGACGCGCGAAAAACCTCATCGGCCAAACTCAGACCTTGTCCTTTCGTGAAGTCAAAGAAGGCAATGCGATATACTATTTAGCCGAACTGCCAATTACCCACGAAGAAACTTTTACTTTCGATATTGACGTAAAAGCTGGAAACAAAGGCTCAGGTAAGCTTAAATTCACCCAGAAGTTTTATGTTGAAGAGTAATTGGGTTGTGATGATCCAAAAGCTTTTGGATCTAAGCAGGCTAAAAACTACTTATTAGTTAAAGAATATCTAGAGGAGAACGATTTGTTCTCCTCTATCACTATTAAAAGAGATTCCCATGAAAAAAATTGTGCTAGCAACTGGTAACCAAGGCAAAGTTCGTGAAATGGCAGATTTGTTGTCTGACTTCGGCTTTGAAGTATTAGCGCAAAGTGAATTCAATGTATCGGAAGTAGCTGAAACGGGCACAACGTTCATTGAAAACGCAATCATTAAAGCTCGCCATGCCGCGCAAGAAACTGGGCTTCCTGCGATTGCAGACGACTCTGGCTTAGAAGTCGATTTCTTAAAAGGCGCTCCGGGCATTTACTCTGCACGTTACGCAGGCGAGAACGCATCTGATCAAGAGAATCTAGAAAAATTGCTAGCGGCAATGGAAGGCGTACCAGAAGCAGAACGTACAGCACGTTTCCACTGCGTATTAGTCCTCATGCGCCACGAGAACGACCCAACGCCTATCGTCTGCCACGGTAAATGGGAAGGCCGCATTCTAACTGAAGCACACGGTGAAAATGGCTTTGGCTACGACCCAATCTTCTTTGTTCCTGAAAACAACTGTGCGTCAGCCGAACTTGAACCTGCACGTAAAAAACAACTGTCTCACCGCGGTAAAGCGCTCAAGTCGTTGTTTGCTCAACTGTCTGAGCAAGTGTCTCAGTAATCACGAGCGAATTAGACCATGTTAACGCCCCCAGCACTCAGCTTGTATGTACACATCCCTTGGTGTGTACAAAAGTGCCCGTATTGCGACTTTAACTCTCACGCGCTCAAAACCGAGATTCCAGAAGAAGAGTACATCAGTGCCCTTCTAGAAGATTTGGATACCGACATTGAGAAATACCTCCTTAACGAAGCGCCACGTCCACTGCATTCAATCTTCATTGGTGGTGGTACGCCGAGTTTGATTTCGGCAGAAGGCATCGAGCGTCTACTTAAGGGCATTGAAGCGCGTATTCCGTTTAAGCCAGAAATTGAGATCACCATGGAAGCTAACCCAGGCACCATTGAAGCAGAGCGTTTTGTTGGCTACCGCAAAGCTGGTGTAACGCGTATCTCTATCGGCGTGCAAAGCTTTGAGCAACAGAAGCTTGAGCGTTTGGGGCGCATTCACGGCCAAGACGAAGCCGTCAATGCTGCTAAGCTGGCGCACCAAATCGGTTTGAACAGCTTTAACCTCGATCTCATGCACGGCTTACCAGATCAAAGCATCGAACAAGCCTTGGCAGATTTGGACAAAGCTATTGAGTTGGCACCGCCGCACCTGTCTTGGTATCAGCTGACCATCGAACCAAACACCATGTTCTACTACAAGCCACCAACGCTACCTGACGATGATGACTTGTGGGATATTTTCGAGCTCGGACACCAAAAACTTTCAGCCGCGGGTTATGTGCAATATGAAATCTCGGGTTACAGCAAGCCGGGCTATCAGTGTCAGCACAACCTCAACTACTGGCGCTTTGGCGATTACCTTGGTATTGGTTGTGGCTCTCATGGCAAACTCAGTTTTACCGACGGGCGTATTATTCGAACGACAAAGGTAAAACACCCGCGTGGCTATTTAGCGGCTTATCAAAATATGGTCAAACCTTATCTGCATACAGAACATGTCGTCGCGGATGAAGACCGTCCATTCGAGTTCTTTATGAACCGATTCCGCTTAATGGAAGCATGCCCGAAGCAAGATTACGTGGACACCACAGGCTTGCCGCTCAGTACGATTCAAGAAACTATTGATTGGGCGTTAGAAATGGGCTACTTGAGTGAAACCGCCACTCATTGGCAAATTACTGAAAAAGGGAAGCTCTTCCTTAATGACTTGCTCGAAGCCTTTATGGCCGAAGAAAGCGAAGAGTAACGCAGCCCAAAAACAAAAAAGCCTCTCAATTGAGAGGCTTTTTATATAGAACATTCAACATTAGAAAATCGAACGGCCAATTCGCTCCGATAGCAATTCAAGCGCCTTAGTACCAGCAAGGGAGTTAC
Source organism: Vibrio sp. 1CM7H (assembly GCF_023161645.1). NCBI lineage: Bacteria > Pseudomonadati > Pseudomonadota > Gammaproteobacteria > Vibrionales > Vibrionaceae > Vibrio > Vibrio sp. 1CM7H. The sequence goes on along the minus strand of NZ_JALNTV010000003.1, from coordinate 5,812 downwards.
CTGAAGGGTCAAGCTCTGGAGACCATACTGCAATGGTCATTTCGCCAGGTACTACCGCGATAATGCCACCACCGACACCAGACTTACCAGGCATGCCAACACGATAAGCAAATTCGCCCGCGCCATCATACAGGCCACACGTTGCTAACAGTGCATTAAGTTGTTTGGTTTGCACGGGAGAAACAACGGGCTTACCCGTTTGTACCGATGTGCCCTTATTTGCCAAATAGCTAAACGTTTTAGCCAAGTCGACACAGCTCATCTTCAGTGCACAAGCGTGGAAGTAGTTTTGCAGCACTGGAATTACTTCATTTTCGAAGTTACCAAACGAGCGCATGAGATATGCAATCGCCGCATTCCGATCACCATGCATCATTTCGGATGCCGCGACGACTTTGTCATACACAATATGAGTATCACCAGAAAGCTGACGTACAAATTCCAATAGGCGCTGACGAGGTGCAGATAAGCGAGTTTGCAACAGATCCGCCACAACTATCGCTCCAGCATTAATAAAAGGATTGCGAGGAATACCTTGCTCCATTTCTAGCTGGATTAGCGAGTTAAATGCCTGCCCCGAAGGCTCTTTTCCCACTCGAGACCAAATTTCTTCTTGCTTGTACAAGCACATCGCTAACGTCAAGCTCAATGCTTTTGAAATAGATTGGATAGAGAAAGGTTCATCGGCATCGCCCGCCTTAATAACCTCACCTTCGTTGGTGTATACCGCAATACCTAACTTGTTGCTGGGTACTTTTGCCAGAGCAGGAATGTAATCAGCCACTTTGCCTTGGCCGATTAAAGGGCGCACTTCCGCCAAAATATCTGTCAAAATTTCCACTGTCGGTTTCATTCTCTACCTTCTATTTACAAGAGAACTCGTTGAGCTCAGAGGTAAAAAAAGCCAACGTGTCGTTGGCTTTTCCATAGGGTTCGTTCGACTCAAGTCGATTATGGTTTTACTGCCACAATAATATTGCGGTTGATAGATTGATCAACACGGTGAAGATAACCGATGTAAGGCTCTTCTGAAAGTACCTTCCAACCTTGCTCTTCAAATAATGCCGCGACGTCTTTCCATTTCAACGTAAATTCATTGAAAGACAACACCACTGAACCTTGTTTTTTCAGTACCACTTTCCATGCAGGCAGAGCCTCTTTTAAAAGCTCTAGTGGGCTGCGGTTCAGTTTGCTGTCCTTGGCATTTTTGCTGCCGTGCTGCACACCATAAGGCAGATCAGACACCATCACATCAACTGAGTTCTTTTTCACGACTTGATCAGCGATACGAGTATCAGCCGAATACAGCTTCATAAACTGAAGATTGCCTTGGTTGTAATCTTCTTTATTTGCTGCAGCTTCAACCACGAAACCATCCGCCACTTTCTTGCCACCCGCAGTACGCTTTTCTTTGCTCACTTTGTGCTTAAAGCGGCCATTCTTCATGAACTTAACGATAAAGGTCTGGATCTCTTGCACCCACTTGGCATTGATCTCTACCCCCACCACGTTCAAACCATGGATCAAGCCTTCAAACAAGGTTGTACCTTTACCACACATTGGATCCATTAAGGTCAGCTGCTCACTTCCCGTATTGGACGCACTAATGCCGATATTCACCATAAAGCGAGTAAACTGCTCGTTTGTTTTCCCGGTATAACGCAGAATCTGACTCATGCTTTCCGGGAAAGTATTGAACGCTGGCGCTTGAATTGGTCGAAGTAAACCATCTTCGCGCACTTCAAATAGTGCATAGTAAATCGAAGAGGCTGCGATTCTTCGCGTCTGCTCATCGCTTAGAGCTTCCTGACAAGAAAACACCAACGCTGCAGGTAAGCCAACCTCTTTACTACCAATTTCTGTCACATCCACGCCTTGTGAAGCTAAAATTGCTTTTAGCTCTGAACAGGCAATGGTCATTGCGCTATCAAAGTAAATTCGGTTATGACCCGGATTCGCTAATATCGCGTAATGGTACATCCCATGAACTCCTCTAGTTACGCGATACGCTTATATTTGATATCCCACACACCGTGACCAAGACGGTGACCACGAGCTTCAAACTTCGTTAAAGGACGGTCGTCTGGACGAGGAACGAAATCACCATCTTTAGCAATGTTTTCGAAACCTGGCGCTTGGTTCATAACTTCAATCATGTGCTCTGCGTAGTTTTCCCAGTCTGTCGCCATGTGGAAAACACCTTCATTAGGGATCAGCTTCTCACGAACCATTTCAGCAAAACCTAATTGAACGATGCGACGCTTGTGGTGACGTTTCTTGTGCCAAGGGTCTGGGAAGAACAACTGCAGTGTCGATAGGCTACCGTTTGGAATCATATGCTCAAACACTTCCACTGCGTCATGGCACATCACACGCAGGTTAGTAACTCCCGCCTCACGCGCATCCGCAAGACAAGCACCAACACCCGGGCTGTGTACTTCGATACCAATGAAGTTCTTCTCTGGTGCATTCTTTGCCATTTCAACCAATGAAGCACCCATACCAAAACCGATCTCAAGCACTACTGGGTTATCGTTGCCAAACACTTCTTTCCAATCGAGAAGTTCAGCTTTGAAGTCAATACCCATCGTTGGCCAGCATTCATTCATCGCGCTCTCTTGACCTTTAGTCAAACGCCCTTCACGGCGCACAAAGCTGCGGATTTTGCGGATCAGCTTTCCGTCTTCGTTGTATTCGTTAGTGGTTACTTCACTCATTGATTTTGCCTGCACATTGATTAATCAAAGCGGGGATTATCCAAAGAATTTACTGAGGTGCAAGTATTTGTTGAGCTCTTGGCCTATGGCAGCCCAAAAGCAATAGCACACCTCTTTATATCCCTACTGTTTATCCGTTGTACTTCTTGCCCATTATGTGGTGCAATTTTGCACCTAACAAATAATAGAATACAGAGCAAGTCGTGACACCTTTCGCCAATGCCATCCTAGAATGGTATGACGCATATGGAAGAAAAGATCTTCCGTGGCAACAAAATAAGACCGCATACAGTGTCTGGTTGTCTGAAATCATGCTTCAGCAAACTCAGGTCACTACGGTTATTCCGTATTACCAACGTTTCTTAGAGCGTTTTCCAACCGTGATCGATCTTGCCAATGCTGAGCAAGATGAAGTCCTGCACCTTTGGACTGGCTTAGGGTATTACGCCCGAGCCCGTAACCTTCACAAAGCAGCACAAGAGGTCGCCTCTACATACAATGGTGAGTTTCCTCTTGATATAGAGAAAATGAACGCCTTACCGGGGATTGGCCGCTCTACCGCAGCCGCCGTTTTATCGTCTGTGTATAAACAACCACATGCGATTCTTGATGGCAACGTGAAGCGCACCCTATCCCGCTGTTTCGCAGTCGAAGGATGGCCAGGACAAAAAAAGGTTGAAAACCAGCTGTGGGAAATTGCCGAAACGCACACCCCACAAACGGACGTAGATAAGTATAACCAGGCAATGATGGACATGGGCGCAATGGTCTGCACACGCAGCAAACCCAAATGTAGCCTCTGCCCTGTTGCGGATCTGTGTGTGGCAAAACAACAAGGCAATGTGCTCGACTACCCGGGTAAAAAACCGAAAAAAGACAAGCCAATCAAGCAAACTCGTTTTGTAATGCTTCACCACAGCACCGAGAATGGTCATGAAGTGTGGTTAGAACAAAGACCACAAACAGGCATTTGGGGTGGCTTATTTTGCTTCCCGCAAACCGAACATGTGGATGTAGAAAGCGACATTGAATTGCTACTGGATCAACGTGGCATTCAAGCCAGCAATATCAAACAGCAGCAAACACTGATTACCTTTCGCCATACCTTTAGCCATTACCACCTCGATATCACGCCAATTTTGATTGATTTATCAAAGCAACCGGACGTGATAATGGAAGGCAACAAAGGTCTTTGGTATAACTTATCTAAACCTGAAGAAGTCGGTTTAGCCGCGCCAGTAAAACTATTGCTGGAAGCGCTACCCCACGAACTTCGTTAATTGAATACAAGGAGTCATTATGAGCCGCACTGTATTTTGTGCTCGACTAAAAAAAGAAGGCGAAGGTCTAGACTTTCAACTTTACCCTGGTGAACTAGGTAAACGCATTTTCGACAACATCTCGAAAGAAGCGTGGGCTCAGTGGCAACACAAACAAACCATGTTGATCAACGAAAAGAAACTCAACATGATGGATCCAGAGCACCGAAAACTGATCGAAACAGAAATGGTAAACTTCCTCTTTGAAGGAAAAGACGTTCATATCGAAGGTTACACACCGCCGAGCGAATAAAGTTGCTTGAGTTAAAACAATGACATCACAACCACTTGTGGTGTCATTTTTCTATTACCTTCAATAGCCCTGATACTTATGAAAAAAATTGTCTTTATTGCTGCCGCACTTTTAATGGCTGGCTGTAGCCGTGAATTCGTCGAAAAGATTTATGACGTCAACTACGAGCCCACAAACCGTTTTGCCAATAACTTAGCTGAGCTACCTGGACAATTTGAAAAAGATACCGCCGCGTTGGATGCCCTGATCAATAGTTTCTCTGGTAATATTCAAAAGCGCTGGGGTAAAAAAGAAATTAAGTACGCAGGCAAAAGTAATTACGTCAAATATATCGATAACTACCTTAGCCGTGCCGAAGTCGACTTTCGCAAAGGCGTGATCACGATTGAAACCGTATCACCGACCGAGCCCCAAAAGCACCTCAAAGAGGCGATTGTCACTACCTTACTCACGCCAGACGATCCAGCTCACGTCGACTTGTTCTCCTCAAAAGGAATCACGTTAGAAGGGCAACCATTTCTGTATAAACAAGTTGTCGATCAAGACAATAAGCCAATTCAGTGGTCTTGGCGGGCAAACCGATTTGCGGAGTATCTCATCGCAAACAAGATCAAGACCAAAGACGTTGATTTCAAGAAAGCGTATTACGTCGAAATCCCCATGGTTGAAGACCATTTTTCAACACGCAGCTACCAATACGCCGATATCGTGCGCCGAGCTTCCAAGAAATACGATATTCCAGAAGATTTGATATACGCCATTATTAAAACCGAGAGCAGCTTCAACCCGTACGCAGTAAGTTGGGCAAATGCGTATGGCTTAATGCAAGTTGTACCTAAAACCGCCGGTCGAGACGTATTCAAGCTCGTGAAAAAGCGCTCAGGCCAGCCAAGCCCGGAATATTTGTTTAATCCAGAAAACAACATCGATACCGGTACTGCGTATTTCTACATCTTAAAAAATCGTTATTTAAGAGAAGTCCATCACCCAACCTCTCTCGAGTACAGTATGATTTCCGCTTACAATGGTGGTACTGGAGGTGTTTTAAACACATTCCATCGCAGCGATCGCAAACGCGCAATGCAAGATCTTAATTCGTTGCAACCCAACCAAGTTTATTGGGCATTAACTAAGAAACACCCGAACGCAGAAGCACGTCGTTACCTAGAAAAAGTTACAAATTTCAAAAAGGAATTTAACTCAAAGCAAACTTTGTAGTGACAGTTGAATAAAAAGCGTTCGAACAAGCACTTTTTTGAAATTATTTAAAAAAAGTGGTTGACGCAAAGCGGGAAAATCCGTTTAATAGCGCTCCGTCGCCCGGATAGCTCAGTCGGTAGAGCAGAGGATTGAAAATCCTCGTGTCGGTGGTTCGATTCCGCCTCCGGGCACCACAATTTGATTTGTTGGTGTCTTAACGAAATGTTATAACACGGACAAAAGCACAAAGAATAAAGTGTGCCGACTTAGCTCAGTAGGTAGAGCAACTGACTTGTAATCAGTAGGTCACCAGTTCGATTCCG
>NZ_JALNTV010000031.1:0-448 GCF_023161645.1 Vibrio sp. 1CM7H | reverse complement strand
GGCCAAAGGGAGCAGACTGTAAATCTGCCGGCACTGCCTTCGATGGTTCGAATCCGTCCCCCTCCACCATATTCTTTAGGAAATAGCTCTCAGAGTTACGTGTTGCGGGCATCGTATAATGGCTATTACCTCAGCCTTCCAAGCTGATGATGCGGGTTCGATTCCCGCTGCCCGCTCCACTCTAATTTGAGTGCTGATATAGCTCAGGTGGTAGAGCGCATCCTTGGTAAGGATGAGGTCGGCAGTTCGAGTCTGCCTATCAGCACCAGCTCTCAAGTTTATTTCCTTTTGATATTAGATTTACCAATTATCTTTTTTTGGTTGCGTGGTCAATTTGGGCCACCTAAATCCGTACCTAGAGGGACCACTCATGTCTAAAGAAAAATTTGAACGTACGAAACCGCACGTTAACGTTGGTACTATCGGCCACGTTGACCACGGTAAAACA
>NZ_JALNTV010000030.1:0-679 GCF_023161645.1 Vibrio sp. 1CM7H | reverse complement strand
TAACGCCGCGTTAAGGGGTGCCGGCACGCAATACAAAAGCTACCGCATGGCGCCATAAACACTGAACTCAACGCATACTAAAAATGCCACGCGTGCCAAATCCCTCTTGAACGCTTTGTTATGTGAATTTTTTCAGAGTGTTCAATACACACAACCATTAAATTCAATGACTTGATCGCTTAAAGCATGACTGCCATTGTAAGACTTAACCATACCTCCACGGTAGACAAACTGATTCCAATTGTTCTGCTGCACGTCGAAGTAATGGATAGGCAAAACTAACTCCGAATACCCTGAGCTTCGATAAACATCTGGCTCATAAGCGAAGAGAAAAGAATGAGTTACCCCAAAAGACACTAAGCATCGATCGAGTTCTTTCACGATGACTTTAGCTAAGCCCAAACCACGCTTACTTGGTGTAATGGCAATACCACCAATTATGCCCCCTTTGAAGCTTATTGAACCCTGCATCATTAAACGACTATAAGCAAAACCAGTAGCGATAATCTGATTATCGTCTTCAATGAGAATTGCACAAACGAACTCACGATTGAAAATGAACATGGAATCTTGGCCAAAAACGGAGTTTAGATGAGCATTAAGTTCAGCTTCATAAGCCCCAATCTGACCACTTTTGACAACTGATATTTTCAAGGTTGACTCCATTCACATAACGCCC
>NZ_JALNTV010000002.1:0-855660 GCF_023161645.1 Vibrio sp. 1CM7H | reverse complement strand
GGACGGATTCGAACCATCGAAGGCAGTGCCGGCAGATTTACAGTCTGCTCCCTTTGGCCACTCGGGAACCCCTCCAGGGTGTTTTATACTTAAAAGATAGTTTCCCAACCTAGCTTTCAAGTTGTTCTTATGTTTAAAGGAAAAACACAAGAAAGAATATGGTGGAGGGGGACGGATTCGAACCATCGAAGGCAGTGCCGGCAGATTTACAGTCTGCTCCCTTTGGCCACTCGGGAACCCCTCCAGAGGATTTTTATACTTAGCAAGATGTTTTCCCAACTCATCTCCCAAGTGCGGAGCGAATCATAGCAAACTCGCTCAGGCTGTAAAGCGTTTTTCTTGCGTTTTTACGTTGAATGCTGTCTTTTTGGGCAAAGATGGTAGAAAGTCAGCGTTTTGTGCGTCCTTTGAACAGAAGAGAAACGCTCTTTTTACTTGAATTTACACTACTTGACGTTAAACCACGTATCTACTGATAAAATGTAAGCAGTTTAATGACATAAGTTTATTCGTTTAGAAGTCAATATCATGAGCATGAAAGCCACGTTATCGTTATCTGTTTTAACGCTTTCTATATTAATGAGTTCTCCATCAGCTTTCGCAGCTATGCGAGGCTCAGCAGTTACCGTCGTAACTGAACAAGTAGAAACGCACGAGATCAATCAATCCTTATCGCTTATCGGTAAATTAGAAGCGGCGGAGTCTGTGGTTGTTGCATCGGAAGTCGCCGGCAAAGTGAATCAAATCGCTGTTAAAGCGAATCAAAATGTCCAACAAGGTCAGCTGTTAATCAAGTTGGATGATGATAAGGCTCAAGCTGCTTTGATTGAGGCAAAGGCGTACCTTAAAGATGAACAACGTAAGCTAAAAGAGTTTCAACGTTTGGTTAAGCGAAATGCTATAACCCAAACTGAGATCGACGCACAAAAAGCAAGTGTTGAAATCGCACAAGCAAGGCTGGACGCCGCTCAAGCAAATTTGGCCGATCTTCATATTACGGCTCCATTCTCTGGCACTGTTGGTTTCATTGACTTTAGTCGCGGTAAAATGGTTAGCGCGGGTACAGAGCTGTTGACCTTGGATGACCTTTCCGTCATGGAGCTGGATTTACAAGTACCGGAGCGCTATTTATCGATGCTTTCTATTGGTATGGAAGTCATTGCCAAAACCAGTGCATGGGGTGAACAGACGTTTACTGGTCAAGTCACAGGCATTGATACGCGGATTAGCTCAGAAACGCTGAACCTGCGTGTACGTATTGAGTTTGAAAACCCTGAAAACCTCTTAAAGCCGGGCATGTTAATGAATGCATCATTGGCCTTCCCTGCGATTGAAGCGCCAATTATCCCGGTTCAAGCACTAGAATACTCTGGCACCAAGCGTTACGTATACGTCATCGATGGCAACAATAAAGCGACTCGACAAGAAGTCATTCTCGGTGCTCGTGTCGATAACGAAGTCGTTATTGAATCAGGCGTTGAAGTTGGCGACAAAATTGTTGTACAGGGCATCGTTAATATGCGAGATGGTGTTGAAGTTAAGGAAATTGTCGCACCAGGAAAGTCAAAAACAGCTAACGCAACTGGTAATCAAGGTGTTCAAAGCACGCAAGACGAAGCGGCTAAGGAAGCAAACTAATGTTACTTTCTGACGTTTCTGTAAAACGCCCAGTCGCAGCGTTGGTATTGAGTATGCTGCTGTGTGTATTTGGCTTTGTATCCTTTACGAAACTAGCGGTGCGAGAAATGCCGGACATTGAAAGTCCGGTCGTTTCCATTAGTACGCGTTACGAGGGCGCTTCCGCGACGATCATCGAGAGTCAAATTACGTCTGTATTAGAAGATCAGCTTTCAGGCATCAGCGGAATCGATGAGATCAGTTCGACGACGCGAAACAGCAGTTCGCGTATTACGATCACTTTTGAGCTAGGCTACGATCTCAATACGGGTGTTAGTGATGTTCGCGATGCGGTGGCTCGCGCTCAACGTTCGCTACCTGATGAAGCGGACGATCCAATTGTCTACAAGAATAACGGTTCAGGTCAGGCCTCCCTCTATATTAACCTCAGCTCTGCAGAGATGGACCGCACTCAATTGACGGATTATGCCGAACGTGTATTGATGGATCGCTTTAGCTTGATCTCTGGGGTGAGCTCCATTGATCTCTCTGGTGGTTTGTACAAGGTGATGTACGTGAAGCTTAAGCCAGAGCTGATGGCGGGGCGCTCAGTCACGGCTTCGGACATTACATCGGCACTGCGAAGTGAAAACTTAGAAAGTCCGGGTGGTGAAGTTCGCAATGACTCGACAGTCATGTCGGTACGGACAGCGCGTAGCTATAACACGCCGGAAGATTTTCAGTACCTCGTGATTAAAAGAGCAAGCGACAACACGCCTATCTATTTGAAAGATGTCGCTGATGTTTTTATCGGTGCAGAAAACGAAAACTCGACCTTTAAAAGCGATGGCGTTGTCAATGTTAGTTTGGGGGTTGTTCCTCAGTCTGATGCGAACCCGTTAGAAGTAGCAAAATTAGTTCGAGCTGAAGTTGATAACATCCAGAAGTTCTTGCCGGAAGGAACGCGGCTTGCTATCGACTACGATGCGACGGTGTTTATCGAGCGCTCGATAGAAGAGGTATATAGCACGCTATTTATTACGGGCGGTTTGGTCATTTTGGTGTTGTACATCTTCATTGGTCAAGCTCGTGCAACCTTGATCCCAGCTGTTACGGTTCCGGTATCGCTGATTTCTTCGTTCATTGCCGCTTATTACTTTGGCTTTTCTATCAACTTAATCACCTTGATGGCGTTGATCCTGTCTATCGGCTTGGTAGTGGATGACGCGATTGTGGTTGTTGAAAACATCTTCCACCATATCGAACGTGGTGAATCGCCTTTGCTTGCGGCCTATAAAGGCACGCGGGAAGTAGGCTTTGCCGTTATCGCGACAACGCTAGTGCTGGTGATGGTATTCCTGCCGATTTCTTTTATGGATGGCATGGTAGGTCTGCTATTTACTGAGTTTTCTGTCTTGTTGGCGATGTCTGTGATTTTCTCGTCTTTGATCGCCCTGACATTAACTCCTGTATTGGGTAGTCAGATTTTGAAGGCGAACGTAAAACCAAATCGATTTAATCAAGTGGTCGATCGCCTATTTAGTAAACTTGAGAGTGGTTACCGCTCATTATTGAAAGGCGCATTGAAAATGCGTTGGGCTGCACCGCTGGTGATTTTGGCGTGTTTGGGCGGCAGTTACTTCTTGATGAACCAAGTGCCAGCCCAGTTGACCCCTCAAGAAGATCGCGGCGTGATGTTTGCGTTTGTACGCGGGGCTGATGCCACGTCATACAATCGTATGTCAGCCAATATGGACATTGTTGAAGACCGATTGATGCCATTACTCGGACAAGGGTATCTGAAGTCGTTTAGTATCCAAACGCCTGCATTTGGTGGACAGGCAGGCGATCAAACCGGCTTTGTTATCATGATTCTAGAAGACTGGAACGAGCGAGATGTAACAGCTCAGGAAGCGCTTAACAAAGTGCGTGGTGCACTGGCTGGTATACCTGATGTTCGAGTGTTCCCATTCATGCCTGGTTTCCAAGGTGGTTCGAGTGAGCCTGTTCAGTTTGTGTTAGGTGGCTCTGATTACGATGAACTCCTCGTCTGGGCTGACATGTTGAAAAACAAAGCAGAAGAATCGCCAATGATGGAAGGCGCTGAGATCGATTACTCAGAGAAAACGCCAGAGCTATTGGTTACGGTCGACAGACAGCGTGCCGCAGAACTAGGGGTCAGTGTCAAAGACATTTCTGATACGCTAGAAATCATGCTTGGTGGTAAAAGTGAAACGACTTATGTTGAGCGTGGCGAAGAGTATGATGTGTATCTTCGTGGTGATGAAAACAGCTTTAATAATGCTGCGGATTTAAGCCAGATTTATCTGCGAACCAATAGTGGGCAGTTAGTGACGTTAGACGCGGTCACTAAAATTGAAGAAGTGGCAGCTTCTATTCGTCTATCTCACTACAACAAACAGAAATCCATCACTATTACAGCCAACTTGTCAGAAGGCTACACATTAGGAGACGCGCTGAATTACCTTGATCAACAAGCGATAGACAACTTACCAGGTGACATCTCGGTGAGTTATTCTGGCGAGTCAAAAGACTTTAAAGAGAACCAAGCGAGTGTTGCTGTCGTGTTTGCGTTGGCATTGCTTGTGGCGTATCTCGTGTTGGCGGCTCAGTTTGAAAGCTTCGTGAACCCGTTAGTGGTGATGTTTACGGTGCCGATGGGCGTATTTGGTGGCTTCCTTGGCTTGGTTGTGATGGGGCAAGGCATGAACATTTACAGCCAGATTGGCATGATCATGTTGATCGGCATGGTGACGAAAAACGGCATTTTGATTGTCGAATTTGCCAACCAGTTGCGAGACCGTGGTGTTGAATTCGAAAAAGCGGTTATTGATGCAGCTGCGCGACGTCTACGCCCGATCTTGATGACAGCATTTACCACGCTTGCTGGTGCCATCCCACTGATCGTTTCGACAGGGGCAGGTTATGAGAGTCGTATTGCTGTGGGTACCGTGATCTTTTTCGGGATGGGATTTGCAACATTGGTGACCTTATTTGTCATCCCGGCTATGTACCGATTGATTTCGGCGAAAACACAGGCGCCAGGTCATGTAGAAGCAGAATTGAACAAAGCACTCAGCCACGATACAAAAGGCCGTATTGCTCATCCTTAGCCGCTGTACGTAAAGCTTTGATTGAAAACACCGAACAAAAGTTGTTCGGTGTTTTTTTATATTGAGAGTGATTACTTATAGATCTAATGATTATTTTTGTTTATTATTTCGCCGCTTCTTCGAGGGGCACAGGACTCGCTCATCGTATTGACTGAATGTCGGGTCTTGTTAGGTGTCATGCCGGGAAAGCAGCATATACCTATTATTATTTGAGGTGTTCTCTTGAAAAAAGTACGTGGTAGTTACATGGTAGAAATGGTTTTAGTTGCGGGTGTTATGGCGTTGTTAGCGACCACTGCACTTCCGACGTTAACGAATGCACTAAAAGATCGTCAAGATGGCATTTTACACTCTCTCGATGCCGGGCAACCAAGTAGCCATGTGAATCAAGAGACAACAGAAAAGTTCTCCGCTCAGTAACTGATGACACTCCGTAGATTGTAAAACAAGCCGAGGTAAAAACCTCGGCTTGTTTGTATTTCAATTCTGGTAACTTGGTGCTACCTAATGTTAGAAGCGTTTCCCTAAGCTAACTTGCACACCTTCGTAGCTGTCGTAAAAATCTTCAAAGCCCATATCTGCGACATTATAGATGTACTCTGCGCGCAACCAGATGTCTTTGCTCATATCCCAATGGACACCAGCACCGATATTGAATAGTGCTCCTGAATCATCGGTGACTTTTTGTTGGTTTGGAACGTACATTTCTGCCTGAGTCCCTAACGCGGTCACGCGGCCAAACAAAGAAAGTGGCGTATCGCCAAGGTTATCACTGGTCAATACAGCTGACATACCCGCTTGGTAATAGTGCAAATCCAAATCTGTTTTCAGTTTGTCGTTCTTAAGTTCGTTTTGGGAATAGCGAAGCACACCTTCAAACGCAAGGTATTGATTAACATGATAGCCCCAACCAACAGTGATATGTGGTGTGGACCACTCATTGTCTCTGTCTGAGCCAAAATAGGGTGTATCAAAACCGACGTTACCAGTACCCAGATAAAAATAAGATTGATGAGTTTGTTCTTGAGCAGCAAAAGTCGGCACACTGATGGTCAAGGCAGACAATAATAGAATGGCGTTTTTCATAACTTGACGATAACCTTTGTAAAAGACCGTTGTAATGAGTTGTGTTAATATTAATTTAATCAATAAGATAGATGGCGTTTATCATATCAGCTTTTACGCAAAGGTAGTCATTTAGACTGGGAATTGTTGCGCTAAAGCAGACTTCCTAGGTTGGAGAACTTACTATTCGGTATGGTGACTAACGTCAATCAAATAAGAGAGAAGGAAAGGAAAGTGGCTGAATTCAAATATAAAAACCTGACTCAAGAAGAACAAGATAAGTTAGACGCGGCGACATTTCGTCGTTTATTGGCGCATTTAGACGCGAATAAAGACGTGCAGAACATCGACCTCATGATTCTTGCGGGCTTCTGTCGCAACTGCTTTAGCAAATGGTACAAAGCTGAAGCGGAAAATCTCGGTGTGGATTTAGATATTGATGACGCTCGCGAACGTGTTTACGGCATGACTTACGATGAATGGAAACAAAATCATCAGCCAGCGGCAACGCCAGAACAATTGGCGGCGTTTGAAGCGCGTCAGAAAAAGTAATACTCATTTCCAAAAAACAGCTCGCACATCAGCGGGCTGTTTTTTTACATTCGAATTTACATATTAAGCGGTAATTGGACCGCAACATGCAGGTTCGACACAGCCTTTCGCTTGAATGACTTCAAGTTGCGCGAGGTAAGGTTGAATATCACCGATGTTCTCTTTTACCCATGCTAAGTCGTAATACGTATCTAAGTAACGCTCACCAGAGTCACATAAAAGTGTCACGATAGAGCCTGTTTCACCGCGTTGTTTCATTTCGCAGGCCAGTTGAAGCACACCGTAGAGGTTCGTCCCCGTTGATGCGCCTACTTTACGCCCAATCAGTTGAGAAACCCAATGTGCAGTTGCCACACTGGCAGCGTCTGGAATTTTGCGCATCTCGTCAATAACACCTGCAATAAAGCTTGGCTCGACACGTGGTCGACCGATGCCTTCAATTTTGCTGCCGGTCTCACCTTTTAATGAGTGATTACCTGACTGGAAAGCGTCGTAAAACACCGAGTTTTCAGGGTCTACGACACAAAGTTTGGTGTCGTATTTTTGGTAACGAATAAAACGGCCAATGGTTGCAGACGTGCCACCAGTTCCTGGGCTCATTACTACCCAATTAGGAATTGGGTGATCTTCTAGTTCCATTTGGCTAAAGATAGAGTTCGCAATGTTGTTGTTGCCGCGCCAGTCAGTCGCACGTTCAGCATAAGTAAACTGATCCATGTAGTGGCCATTTAACTCTTGAGCCAAACGTCGAGACTCGTCATAAATCTGATCTGAGCGCTCTACAAGATGCGCTTTACCACCGTAAAACTCAATTTGTTCAATCTTTTTACGTGCGGTGGTTTTCGGCATAACAGCAATGAACGGTAAGCCAAGCAAGCGAGCAAAATACGCTTCTGAAACGGCAGTGCTGCCTGAGGACGCTTCAATCACTGTGGTTTCAGGACCAATCCATCCGTTACAAATCGCATAAAGAAACAACGAGCGTGCCAATCGGTGTTTCAGAGAGCCTGTTGGGTGCGTGCTCTCATCTTTTAGGTAGATATCGATACCATCAAGAGAAGGCAGTTCGAGTTTAAATAAATGAGTATCAGCAGAACGTTGAAAGTCTGCTTCAATTTTACGCACTGCATTGTTGATCCAGTTGTGGTCAGTACACATGGCGTCTCTCCTTGGAAATCGATAGATAAGCATTAGATGGGAATAATTTACCTATAATATGAGAGAAAAACTTTGCTATAGTTGCTGGTAATGAATGTTTTGATAGAAAAATTTTCTACATTTTGTGGGTTTTATAGGATGATTTTGGATCGAGTCGATAAGCAGCTGCTTGCGTTGTTACAAACCGACAGCACCTTGTCATTAAATGAGTTAGCAGAGCAGGTAAATCTGACAACGACGCCATGTTGGAAGCGTTTGAAAAGGTTGGAAGAAGAAGGCTACATCGAAAAGCGCGTGGCGTTACTGAGTGCAGAAAAACTCGACCTGTCTTTTATCGCTTTTGTTCAGCTAAAAACCATCGATCACTCCGAAGATTGGTATCACCACTTTGTTACAACAGTGAGTGATTTCCCTGAGGTGATGGAGTTTTATCGTATGGCCGGCGAGTATGACTACATGATGAAAGTGCTAGTCAAAGATATGAAGTGTTTTGACGAGTTTTATAAGCGCTTAGTTAATAGTGTAAAGGGGCTGTCTAATGTGACTTCAACATTTGCTATGGAATCCATTAAATATACGACTGAGTTACCACTTCTCAACTAAATAGCTTTATACGAATTTTATTTAATGGTTACTCTATCTGTTAGCATTTTAAATGTTAACAGGTAGCAGGGTTATTCTAACTACGTTACTTTTTACTGGGTTGGAATAAATATAAACGATATTTATTCTCTCTTCTATTTCCGCATTAACTGTTTGTTTTTTATCCTCCATCAAGCACTGATACAGCAAAACGCATGAAAAAATAACGCAATTTTTTCTCTTTATTTTTCGTGTTTTATTTTTATTGAATATTCATTTTTACTAAATTAATTAATTAGTTTGATTTAAACGTTTGCTTTGTGTTGTTTTGTGTATTTTAGTCACCACTTCTGAACATTTATTTTTATGCGTAATACAGTAGCAAATACTTAAGTAATAAAGTACTCAAAAATGGATATAGTGATTAATAAAACATCGTATTATTATCGCTAGCACTTATTTGTGACAAAGTGTTTCTAAAAATGAACAGAAAATATTATTTGCTTTTTCTTGCGGCTTTACTCGCTGGTTGTGGTGGTGGAGGTGACTCTAAAACGAACAATACAAAGACACCAACTACGATAACAAAGCAGAGTCGTCCACAGTTAAAAGCTGAAGACACGGTATTGAAGTTTGAGGGCGTGGGAACCGTTACAGAGGCAAAATTGAGCAATGTACATGGCTCGGTGTCTTATCAAGTCATTGACTCTAATCCGCTAAATGTTGTGAAAGTTAATGACTCTGGAATGCTACAAATTTTGCGTCCAGGAACGGCAACAATTCTGGCTACGGATAGCAGTTCTGCTTATGAATCCTCTGAAGCACGATTTTCTATCACTGTGGAACGAGGTATTAACACAGACCTTTCGGTTAGTGATCTAAACTTCAATGCAATCGAATCTGAAGGGAAAGCGCTGGCCGTTCGTGGCCAAAAAGGTGAATTGAGTTATGAAGTAGAAAGTGGTCATAACTTGATTCGGGTTGATCAGAACGGTTCGGTATATTCATTAGGCTCAATTGGTCAGGCGTCGGTACTGATTACTGACTCAGGTAACGAGCTTTATCTGCCGAAGCAAGTTCGCGCGACGGTGAAGCTTCATGGAGTAGCATCCGGGCAACTTCAATTCGCCTTGCTGGAAGACGAATATAGAAAAGGGCTGACGTTAGAACCTGCACGTTTAGATAAAGCTCAAACGCAAAGCATCACATACAAAATTATTCGCAGCGAACCAGACAACAAAGTTGCCGAGTTACTCAACCCTGAGTCAGGTGTGCTCCTTGTTCATAATGTTGGGCAGTTAACCGTTGAAGCGACAGCAACTTACAGCGATGCCTTTCTAGATAAGCAGCAAACGGCGCAATTTGTTGTGGATGTAAAACAAGGTCAACGCGAAGCAATCAGCGTAGCGGATGTTGTGAAAACTTATGAGGAAGGTGGCCGAATTTTCCCTAAGGTGACGAACGCTCGCGGCGACTATTCACTGCGAATTATTAGCGGCACAGATGTTATCGCTAAATCTATGAGCAGTGAAGCACTGCTGATCAAAGGTGTAGGTACGGCTGAAGTTGAAATCTACGAGCATGAAATGCGTAATTATCCTGCAAGCAAAGCTCGCTTCAATGTTGAAGTTAATCGCGCGCCTCATCCAGTGATGAACGACATTGAAATGTCGCTTATTTATCAGCCTAGCCTCTCAATTCCTTTGGCATTTTCAGGACAAAAAGGCAACGTAAGCCTAGTCGGTAGTTTACCGGACGGTTTAAGAATGACCGATGGCAAATTAGAAGTAGAGACGGCTGGTGAATATAGTCTTAAGTTTGAAGATGATGGTGGGGATTTATATCAACCAATTCAGTTTAATGTAGTCATCAAAGTAGCGAAAGCTGCGGGACAAGCCATGGTGACTCAAGATTATGAAATGGTGTATAGCAAAGACTATAGCTTTGATCTTCGTCGTGACTTTGGTTTAAGTACAAGTAACGATCATGTAGAACTCGTTGATAACACTGCTACAGATGTTATAGAGGTTACTGCGGATGGACGTGCCTATGTTTACAAAGCGGGTAAAGCGACGTTAACAGTTCGCAGACAGGAGAGCGCGAATTATACTGCGGGTCCAGATCAGAAAGTGTACGTTAATATTCTGAGTGCGCCGAGTCGGATTGATGTGCAATCCGAAGTGGAAGAGACTTGGAAAACCAGCCAGCCTTATGTTCAAAAACCGACCATCTCTGGTACGGTTGGCGAAGTTTCGTATCGATTTGCAGAAAATGCAGCAACGGATGTGGTTTCCCTAGACAGCAAAACGGGCGAGATGCGCATCCTCAATGCTGGCAGCACAAGAGTTGTTGTATCGGATGCGGGGGACGATAAATTTACTCCGGGTGAAAGCAGTTTCTCTGTCACGATCAAACAGGGCACAAACCCTGTATCGATTGCTTATCCAACGGTAGACTTTTCAGCGGGTACTATTATCTCACCAGTGATGAGTGGAGGAGAGGCGAAAGCCAGCTATCGTCTTATTAACCAAAAAGATCCTGTGGTTGAGTTAGTCTCTTCTGAAACGGGGCGTTTGAAGATTTTGCACGCAGGCGAGTACCAATTAGAAGTGACGTTAACTGCACGTAACTATACAACTAAAACCGTATTGGTTAACGGCACCATTAATAAAGCGGATCATCCCGGTCTTACCACGAAACTTCAAACCGTTGAGTTTACGCCTTTCAAGGCAATTGACTTAGATTTCGGTAGAACGGTCGGTACTCGCACTTACTCATTTGGCGATACTGTGAGCAAAGATCTTGCTACGTTAGACAATGCGAATTCTGAGTTGACGCTAACCAATTATTCTCAATACCATTCTATTGCGCTAGATATCTCTGAGAGTGAATCGCGAGATTACAAAGCGTTACCAAGAACAAAAGTCACGGTTAGTGTCGATTTGGCAGAGTCGGGTGTTGCAGATAAATACACACAACTTAATAGCGAACAAACCGTCATTGTGAGCACGCTTAGTGCCCCACAGTTTGCCAATTTAGAAGAGAGTGAATTTGGTATCTTGGGTTCGCGTTCGGTACGTGAACCGACGGATGACGAGCTGCAAAAACACGGTAAAGGTAAGGTTGTGCTATTTATGTTTAAGCCAGTTGGTAGCGATGACCAAAGACAAGAAAAGGCTGCATGGGTGCATGTTGCTCGATTCGATGGATGTACATCAGAGCTATTTGCTGATGACCTTAAGCCTTTTAATGCAATTAGTTATGATGATCCAGGGTATTGCACCAGCGGTAGCACTATCCGTATGACTCGGTTCTTAGTGATTGATGATTCTAATTTGGAAGACATAGAGTATGAGTTGGCTGCACCAATCATTACTTACCGTCGTGGGGTGCGTGAATTTTTAGTAACGGATAAAGGTGGATTCTATGCTGACCCAAATGTCGTTTACGGGAAAAGCGAATACGGTTACCCGAAATCACTTTACGAATGGTCGGTCATTACTATGAAGTATCAACCGAATTAATCATCGTTTGATACCCACTAAAAAGGAGTGCTGAGCACTCCTTTTGTCGTTTAAGGTTTAGCGGTTACTTGGTATAGCGCATGACTCCTTCTTGTACGGCAGTCGCTACCAAATGACCTTGCTGGTTATAAATTTCGCCACGCACTAAGCCTCGAGTATTACTCGCCGTTGGGCTTTCTATTGCGTACAAAAGCCACTCATCCATCTTGAAGGGACGATGGAACCAGATTGAATGGTCAATGGTGGCAACTTGGAAGTTTGGCGTCATTAATGACACTTCATGTGGGTGCATTGCTGTCACGAGGAATCCCCAATCTGATGCGTAGGCCAACAGGTACTGATGAATAAGCAGGTTCTCTGGCATTTCACCATTGGCACGAATCCAAAGATACTGTTTAGGCTCTGCTTTTTTGGGTTTTAGGGGGTTGATGACCGTAACAGGACGGGTTTCAATTGGCTTTTCACCACAAAATGTTTTGCGTAGTCGCTCTGGCAGGAATTCGGCTATATGGCTAGCAAGCTCACTCTCAGAAGCGAAGTTTTCTGGGCCAGGAATGTCTGGCATCTCCTTTTGATGATCAAACCCAGGTTGATCGCCATGGTAAGACGCCGTTAGGTAGAAAATAGGGCGTCCATTTTGAATCGCCTTAACGCGTCTGGTGCTGAAGCTACGGCCATCCCTTAGGTTTTCTACATCATAAATGATGGGCTTTTCTGGATCACCAGGGTACAAAAAATAGCTATGGAAGGAGTGCACCGCGCGTGTTTCTTCAACGGTGTAGCGCGCAGCAGAAAGCGCTTGCCCAATCACTTGGCCGCCATACACTTGAGGCAAACCTAGGTTTTCACTTTGGCCACGAAACAAGCCTTCTTCTAATTTTTCGAGTTGTAGTAGGCTGAGCAATTCTCGTAATGGTTTACTCATTGTGTCTCCTCACCGTTGTCTTTCACTCCAACTTACCTCAACAGTCTCACTCTTGTGAAGTGCCATAGTTAAGAACTATTGAGTAACTTAGAAATAGTATTGTTCCGATTATGAAACAAAATCAATTGTTTGATAAATTCTAACTCAGTCAAACTATTGTCAAATAAACTGGCAGGAAGCAGACAGTTTTATATTCCACACCTATAATTGCTCCGGTTTAATACTCTTTTCGAGGAAGATATGAAAAAAACACTACTGCTTGTTACTTCTTTACTCTTTGGGGCTGCGTTAGTGGGTTGCCAAACTTCTCAAAATACAGAAATGGAATCTGCAGAGGCGTCAATGAAGACGATTACAGGTACAGTGGCTTACCGCGAGCGTATTGCTCTGCCGCCAAGCGCAGTGGTTACCGTCGCGTTAGAAGATGTGTCTTTGGCTGACGCGCCAGCAAAAGTACTAGCAAAACAGACATTCGAAACGGAAGGTAAACAAGTACCTCTTTCTTTTGAGCTGAACTACGATAACAATGAAATCAAACCAAACCATCGTTACAGCGTTCGTGCGCGTATTGAAGTGGATGGTAAATTGCGTTTTATCAGCGATACACATAACGGTGTAATCACAGATGAAGCACAAACTCACCAGTTGGATATTCGTCTAGTTGGTACGCGTTAATATCAAACTTAGCGAACAAAAAATGGCAGCCTAAGGCTGCCATTTGTATTTTCTTAGCGAAATTTTTCCAATCTCAGATACTTCAATTCCTTCGGCTTCTAATTTCTTTGTTTGTCGTTCTAAATTACTGCCTTTTAAGGATATTTTTCCTTGACTATTTATCACTCTAAACCACGGGAGTTTGCTGTCCTCTGGCAAATTACCAAGCGCCTTACCAACATGTCTTGCGTAGCCCGGGTAACCTGCCATTTTTGCGATTTCCCCGTAGGTGGAGACTTTTCCTTTTGGAATTTGGTGAATTACAGCAAAGATTTGCGCTAAAAATTGGTCCATACTCAAAAGTGTCTATTGTGGATTACTAAGGAATGGTAAACCATCGGACTTGTATATTGCTAACGGTTCTTAACGTTTATATTGCCCGCGATTGACTTTTGTTGATCATATTTTCTCTTCAGTCGTGCCGTATGTTAATGAGCGTTAAAAAGCATAAAACAAACACAAGCTAAGCTTGAATCTAGACCCTCTCAACGACTTTTAATCCCAGTTTTTGCCGTTGAGTTACCAAGTAGGTGGGGAAGCCAGGAGGCGCTATGATTTTATCGACACTTCAATTTTTCATTACGACTTTACTCGCAGTGGTGTGCGTTCGAGCGATGAGTTTGAGCGAGGGAGATATTCCCGTTCTTGCACTCATGATCCCGGCGTTGTGGATCTTGCCACAAGGCGGGTTTGCAGGCTTGGTATTGCTGGGCGCAATGATGGCTTTTGGCGCTACGCTCTCAATGCAGCCAATCGCGCTATCGATTGGTATTTTGATCCTTTTCCCACTTTTAATGGTAGTGTTCTCTCGTAGAAGTTCGTTGGGCGTCCTGCTCACCGCAGGCCTAATCGTACTTACTCTACAAGTCGGTATTATGGTCACGCAACAAGGTGGGAAACTGGATGGATCCGCTTGGGTTACAGTGGTTCAAACTGTCTCGGTCATGGCGATGTGGTGGTCTGCTGTACATTGGACCCCATCCAATAAGCATAGCTGGTGGCCGATGCTGTTGTTGTTCCCATTATGGATTGCTGGCTTGCCATATGCCGTTCTTGTGGCATTGAGCGTGACAGGAATGCTGGCTTCAATGGAAACCCTCGCGAAGCTTAAACACTCCATTCGTTGGAGTAAACTATTGTGCTGGACGTTACCGACCGTTGGCTTTGCTGCCTTAGTGGTAAGTCCGACTACAGATGTACCAAACCCTGTTTTTGTTGTTTGGATCTGTTTGTTAGGAACGGCTTGGATGACGGACTATATCTTACGTAGCAGCGATGAACAGGCAGAATTATGAGTATTTCGTCAGGTAAAAAGTGACACGTGCGGCAGACTATCGAATTGGTTGTGGAACAAAATGAAGATTAGTATATGTTCTTCATTTCATATTTACTAAACTTCCAATAATAATAACCACAATATAAGTGGTTGATTTAAGATAAGTTTGTCATGACTACCTTTGCTCGAACACTGTTGCTTTTTACTTGTTGCCTACTGAGTTTGAATGTAAAAGCTGAATCACCTTTAATTGCTCATTATAAAGTTGCGACAGAAGCGGATGATGTCGTCACCCGTGTTCTTTTTAATGCTGCATCGAAAGAGTTCGGCTTTACCGTTCAATATGTGAACTATTCCAGCTTTGATGCCATTCTAAATTCCGTCGCGAATGGGGAAGCGGACTTTGCTGCGAATATCACTTACACAGAAGAGCGTGCTCAACGCTTTAGTTACTCCCGTCCAACTAATATCGAATATACCTACCTTTTTGGTTTAAAAGACTCGACGTTGAGTGACATTTCACGAGTTGGCGTCCCTAAAGATACGGTTTATGCCGAATTACTCAAACAATACTACCCGGAGCTAAAACAGGTCTCTTATCAAGGTCATGAGCAAGCGGTAACGTTACTGAGATCAGGCGTTGTTGAAGGCGTAGTCGATGCCATCAATCAGCTTAAGCCGATGCTGCTGGAGGGCTTTGACGCTAAGATGTTGAATGATCAGATTTCGATAAAGCCAGTATCGATCATCAGTAAAAAAGATCATCACCTCGAAGAGTTGGATACGTTCGCTACGTTTATTCATGGGGAAGGAGTGCAAAAGCAACTTCGTGAAGAGATCTCCCAGTATCAATTTGAATTAAGGCGAGCGGCATTGCGAGAATCTATTCGCTTATTACCTCTCGATTTTAGTGAGCCTATACGGATCAAGCTCGAATCTATCTTTCCATATGTTGTTTACAACGAAGACGGCAGTATCGAAGGGATGACGGCAGATGTCGTCCTGAGAAGCTGTGAGATCTTGGCATTAAACTGCGTGATCATTAGTGAGCCAAATGAAAGTTGGGGTTCCATGTATCATGAGTTTATGCAGGGGAATTTTGAAATTTTAGCGCCGTTAACGGTCAGTCGCGAGCGACATGAATTTAGTTACTTTCCCAAGCCCCATTACTCACCAGCATCCGTTATGGTCAAGCGTTTAGGTTACAAGCCGAACACTTACTCTCATGTGTCACAGTTGATCTCTGAGCGGATTGGCGTGGTTGAGGACGACTTTTTCGACCAAATGATGACGCAACTTTTACCGCTAAAAGAGCTGAAACGTTATCGTAACCAACAAGAACTCATTCAGGGTTTATTGAATGAAGAGGTCGATTACATTCCGATGGATATCGCGATGCTCAACCACTTTTTACGTCTGAGCGAGTTGGTTCCGATAGAGCAGGACACGGCGATTGGTGAGTTTTACCAGTCACAACTTTCTGTTGGATTGGTGGCGAACGAGAAAGGTGCCATGCTTGCTCCTTTTTTCAGTCGAGCGATAGCGATGTTGGAAGTTGATAAGATCATTGCCCAGTACGACCTGCGCCCAGATTGGCGTACCGCGCTTGAATATGAGGTTCGGCTGGCGACGCAAACACAGGCTGTGTTTGTCTTTGTATTGTTGTTTGCGATTTGCGTTTCGCTTTATCTTTACCGTCAATCGAATACCGACAATTTAACGGGGTTAAGAAATCGCCGCGCGTTGCAAGTAAAACATCGAAAAGGCGTAAACAAAGAGCTATCCATACTTTACTTAGATATTAACCACTTCAAACGAATCAATGATACGTACGGTCACCGTGCTGGTGATGAGGTGTTGCAATTATTGGCGCTAAAAATTCATTATGTATGGTCAGGGAAAAGTTACCGGATAGGGGGAGATGAGTTCATCTTGTTGGGCTACCCGACTCAAGCAGAATTAAATAGGGCAATGAAAGAGCTCAGCAGAATTGATGTAAAAGGCAAACTGTGTAGTGAGTTAGAGTCTGTGGGTATCTCTATCGGTGTCTCTGCAAAAAGAGAACAGCACATGAGCTTAGAGCAAGCCATGCATTTAGCTGATGAAGATATGTATTCAAGTAAGCAGTCAACACGCCGCTATCCTTCTTCGCATCGTTACGTGGCTCAATCATAGAGGAATGAATTGATCGAGTTTTGTCCAAACGGTAATGAAATGACGAAATTCAAGGTTTTTGCTCTTGCATTATGAGGGCTGATACTGAATAATCGCCCCATCGATTGAGGCAAGTCCTCTCGAAAAGAATTATGGGGCTCTGGTCCTCTCGCAACAATAGCTCGTGAACTCGGTCAGGTCCGGAAGGAAGCAGCCGCAGCGGGTGACTTGTGTGCCGGGATGTGGCTGGGGTCCCACCCTTTAAAAGCCCTGCGTATATCGCAGGGCTTTTTTCGTTTTTGAACCCTCTTTTACTGCGTTTGCTCTTCAAAGTCTTCTGATGAATCAAGTTTCTTGAGGTTATTTAAGTATAATTTATAATCTCACGCGCTTGATACCGAACTGTCGTGAAGATTGTTTCGAGTACATTCGCCGAATAACCATTTTCACCTGGGATACTTTAATGATTTCAAAAAACCAATTAAAACTGCTTCGTGCTTTAGGTCAAAAGAAACAGCGTAAAGCGCATGGCTTATTCCTAGTTCAGGGTGAAAAGAACGTTTTAGAGCTGGCAAGCAGTTCATTAAAGGTGAAGCATGTCTTCGCAACCGAGGCATTTCTCGAACAAAACGCTAGTGCGCTAAGTGGTTTTGATTGCATTGAAGCATCGCTTGACGACCTCACCAAAGCGAGCACTCTCGTGAGCAATAACGCGGCCATTGCAGTGGTTGAAATCCCGAGTGTAAAAGTGCCTCAAGCAAAAGACTTGATGATTGCGCTAGATGGTGTATCTGACCCAGGTAATCTAGGAACGATTATTCGTGTCGCAGACTGGTATGGCATCAAGCAAATTATTGCGAGTACAGATTGTGCTGATCCGTATAATCCTAAGACGATCAGCGCGACCATGGGCAGTTTTGGGCGCGTACAAGTGAGTCTGGTGGATTTGCCAAGTTACTTAGAGGAAGCCAACTTGCCAGTTTATGGCGCGTTTCTGGAAGGGGAGAGCGTTCATAAAACGGAATTCGCTGCTGAAGGTATTTTGTTGATGGGCAGCGAGTCCCACGGCGTACGTGAAGAAGCTGCGAAGCTCGTGACAAATAAGATCACGATTCCGGCATTTGGTGGTGCTGAGTCGCTGAATGTCGCAATGGCAACCGGTATTATTTTAGACAATATGCGTCGACATCATTGTTAATGTAACTATGCGCCAATAATGAAGCCAGTCAATTTGACTGGCTTTGTTGTATTTACCACCTGTTAAAAATGAGCCCATTTGCAAGTTGTACTCAATTAAACAACAGTGAATGCCGATGATGACTTAATTTTGATTCAGATCAATAGGCTGCACCTATAAATAAAATTACTCATTTCCATTTAGTAAATTCAGGAAATTAGGCGACACTTATCTAAAGGCCGCAATAAAATGCCCTTAAGGAGATAAGAATGCATTCATTAAAAGTAAAAGATTACATGACGTTGCAAGCGGTGACCTTCACTAAAGATATGTCACTTTCGGCTGCTTTGAATAAAGTCATGCAAAGCGTCACATTAGGAGGCCCCGTCATTGATGAGAATGAAAAGGTAGTTGGATTCTTATCAGAACAAGACTTGTTAGATAAATTGGTGAAAGCGAGTTATCACTGCCAAGACACGCATACCGTTCAAGAGTGTATGCATGACGATGTTTTATCTGTTTCTCCAGACATGTCAGTGATTGAGTTGGCTGACATGATGAAGATTGGTAAGCCAAAAATGTATCCAGTGGTTGACGGTAAAGGTAAATTGGTTGGCGTTATCACTAGGCGAGATGTGCTGCGCGCCATCGGGATGACTTTAAAT
This sequence comes from Vibrio sp. 1CM7H, assembly GCF_023161645.1. NCBI lineage: Bacteria > Pseudomonadati > Pseudomonadota > Gammaproteobacteria > Vibrionales > Vibrionaceae > Vibrio > Vibrio sp. 1CM7H. Next base: position 837,117 of record NZ_JALNTV010000002.1, on the reverse strand, counting down.
GAGTGTTTTAAGCATCCAGTTTAACCTTTTTGATCAAATATCATAGGTGCTTGATTTTAAATAAGTCATTTAGAAAGACGCTTCGGCGTCTTTTTTATTTTCAATCGACGAGTTTTTAAAAAATCACCTTGACCTTGGAGCTAGCTCTAAGGTTTATCCTTAGTCATAGGCAAAGAGCCTACACCAATAAGGAAAATAAATTATGTGTACGAAACATCAAGGTTGCCAATCTAGCAAAATCAAAACTGCGGTGCCGCTTGGCGCGAGCGAGTCGTGCTGCGCACCAGTAAAATCTTCACTCAACATTTCTCAAGCTGGCGTAGAAGTGTCTGAAAGTTCATGTTGCAGCGGAGGGAGTTGTAGCGCCGACCCAGGTGAGGAAGAAGAGCCCTCAAGGGAGAATGATTCCTCAATTCGAAACTCGTGGCTTGTGTCAGGTATGGATTGCCCTTCATGTGCACAAAAGCTTGAGAAGGCTATTACGTCTTTGGAAGGTGTTAGCCAAGCAAAAGTCTTGTTTGCAACAGAAAAACTGGTTGTCGATTTTGACGATCGCGAGCTGACCTCTACGATAGAGCATACAGCCCAACAAACAGGTTTTCCGCTTTCTTCACTCGATGCTCCAAAACCAAATACCGCAACGAAGGGCTGGCGTGGGGTAGTAAAAGACAACATTCAAATTCTATCTATTGCTAGTGCGATGGCTGTCGCGGCAATAATTTCTAAGATCGACCCTCAAATAAGCACTTGGTTATTCACGTTGACCTGTTTACTGGGTTTATACCCAATTGCGCTCAAAGCGTTCAAGTTGGCGCGTAGCGGTACGCCTTTTGCGATTGAAACGTTAATGAGTGTGGCAGCGCTCGGCGCTTTATATTTAGGTGAAACCGCTGAAGCGGCAATGGTGTTATTGCTTTTCCTTATTGGTGAAAAGTTAGAAGCATATGCATCATCCCGCGCTCGAAGTGGTGTCCAAGCGCTAATGGACTTAGTCCCAGAAAATTCAATTTTAATTGTTGATGGTGAGCGTAAAGAGGTGCCTGCAGCTCAGCTTAAGCCGGGGGATATTATAGAAGTTGCCCCCGGTGGTCGTTTGCCAGCGGATGGTGTGTTGCAAGATGCGCTTGCAAGTTTTGACGAAAGCGCGTTAACGGGAGAATCCGTTCCCGTTGAGCACCAAACGGGTGGCAAAGTGATGGCCGGGGCTGTGGTTGTCGATAAAGTCGTTCGTTTACAGGTGACCTCTCGCCAAGGCGAGAATGCGATTGACCGAATTCTCCATTTGATTGAAGAAGCAGAATCTCGTAAGGCACCATTAGAACGTTTTCTGGATAAATTCAGCCGTTGGTATACGCCGCTGATGATGTTGGTGTCCTTGATGGTTATCGTCACGCCACCACTGTTGTTTGCTCAACCATGGGAAACGTGGATTTATCGAGGACTTGCCCTGTTACTGATCGCCTGTCCGTGTGCGTTGGTTATTTCAACGCCTGCAGCGATTACTTCTGGCTTGGCGGCTGCGGCGAAGCGGGGGGCATTAATCAAAGGTGGTGCGGCGCTTGAGTTGCTTGGTAAGGTTGAGTCCGTCGCATTTGATAAAACCGGTACATTGACGCAAGGTAAACCACAGGTGACCGACGTCTTTGCTTTCGGTGTAGATGAAGACAAGTTACTTAGTCTGACAGCCTCAATCGAAGTTGGCTCAAGCCACCCTCTAGCGGTTTCTTTAGTTAATAAAGTGCAAAAGCAGGGGCTTCCTATTCCTGAAGCGCTAGATAAAACCGCACAAGTGGGCTCTGGTGTCACTGGTTACGTCGATGGGAAAATAGTCCAAGTAGTCACGCCTTCTAAGGCCGATTTCCCACTTTCTCAAGAAACCGAAGAGCGAGTGGTGACGTTGGAACAACAAGGTAAAACGGTTGTTATTGTGCGTTACGATTACGAGGTCATTGGCGTGATCGCATGGCAAGATACATTGCGCCCAGATGCCCAAGAAGCTATCGCTACGTTGAAGGAGCTTGGGATAACGTCGGTGATGCTAACCGGTGACAACCCGAGAAGTGCTGAAGCAATGGCGACCAGAATAGGCTTGGATTATAAAGCAAGCTTATTACCAGCAGATAAAGTGCATTACGTCGAGAAACTATCACAGCAACACACCGTTGCAATGGTGGGAGATGGTATTAATGATGCGCCAGCGATGAAAGCTTCGAGTATCGGTATTGCGATGGGAGGCGGTACGGATGTTGCGCTGGAAACGGCCGACGCGGCATTAACGCACAATCGTCTGATTGAGTTACCTGCCATGATAGAACTATCGCGTGCGACGTTAAGTAATATTCGTCAGAATGTTGCGTTAGCGCTTGGTTTGAAAGGTGTTTTCTTGGTGACAAGTTTATTGGGCATTACGGGTCTATGGGTGGCAGTATTAGCCGACAGCGGCGCAACTGCACTGGTTACGTTAAATGCGTTGAGATTGCTCCGTTTTGAGTCCAAGCAGGCCAAGTGACCTACCTAACTAGCTAATAAAAAGCCCGAGGCATTTGTGTCTCGGGCTTTTTTAACCGTATCGACGAAATTCAATAAGATGTCTAGTTTGTTTTTGAAATCACGCATCGCTATGCAACAAAATGAGCCAAACTCTCTAAAAGTGTGATCATTGCTTGTTTTGGATGAAATTATAGTTTCATTACATTTTCTCATTGTGATTATGATCACTCTATGTTGGTGAAAGGTTCGCTACAGTGCATTTGTACCCAATAACTGATTAATGAGCTTATTGTTCATAAAATAAGCCACAATAAGGAGCGACTTATGTCTCAAGCTGTATTTCATTTAGGTGTTACTGAAGCTGATCTTAATGGTGCGACTCTAGCCATCATTCCTGGTGATCCAGCGCGCGTTCAAAAAATCGCAGAACAAATGGAAAACCCAGTATTTCTAGCAAGTCACCGTGAATACACGCTATACCGTGCCGAATTAGACGGTAAACCTGTTGTGGTTTGTTCTACAGGTATTGGTGGCCCTTCTACCTCTATCGCAGTTGAGGAACTCGCGCAGCTTGGTGTTCGTACTTTCCTACGTGTTGGTACAACTGGCGCAATTCAACCGCATGTAAACGTAGGTGACATGATCGTAACGACGGGGTCAGTTCGCCTTGACGGTGCGAGCCTGCACTTTGCGCCAATGGAATTCCCAGCAGTTGCTGACTTTGAAGTAGCAACTGCAATGAAAGCGGCAGTAGAAGAGTCTGGCGCTGCGGTTCACATGGGTGTGACGGCTTCAAGTGATACTTTCTACCCAGGTCAAGAGCGCTACGACACGTTCTCTGGTCGCGTTGTTAAGCGTTTCCAAGGTTCTATGCAAGAATGGCAAGACATGGGCGTACTTAACTTTGAGATGGAGTCTGCAACATTGCTAACAATGTGTGCGAGCTCTGGTCTAAAAGCAGGTTGTGTGGCGGGTGTAATCATCAACCGTACACAAAAAGAGATTCCAGATCATTCAACTCTGAAAGAGACGGAAGCTCGTTCAATTAAGGTGGTAGTAGAAGCAGCGCGTAAAATGCTGTAAGCCGCGATAATTGGCATTTTAAACAAACGGAAAAACCAGAGGCATGCCTCTGGTTTTTTTCTACCTATCTAAACCCACACTTAAAAATTAGGTATAAAAAAAGCAGCCTGTAACGCTGCTTTTGATCATTTTGAATTCTAGCTTTTATCGCTGATGTTAGATCTCGTCCGAGCCACCTGCGTCTTTAAACCAAGCCGTTAGGTGCGTTCTTAAGTCTTTAAGCTCATCAGGGCCAATCAGAGCTAGCCCCAAATCTTCTGCACGAGTAATGTCATTGTGACGAAGCGGTCGGAAGCTCACCAGCATTGCACGTGCTTGTAAACCACCTAGCAGATCTCTGAGGGATTCTAGCTTGTACAAGGTGTCATCGCCGTCATCTCGCATACCTTTGGTTTTACACTCAATGATGTGGAGCTTGTTGTTTACCACTGTTGCAACATCCAACTCATTGCGTACTTCACTTTCACCAAGTTTGCGATAAACCTGAACATTCAAAGAGCGATCTTGAATCGTCGGCATCGTATCTTGAATTTGCTTGACTGTGCTGTGTACCAGAGTCTCTAACCATTCACCGTTTGAAAAGCGGCGTGCATCTTCATCAGCAAACGTTAGAACGCCATTCTCATAAGTGGCGATTTGCGCTTCCACTAAGTCCGAAAGCAGCATATTGAGCTCACGGTAGCCTTGTTGCTTTTCAGAAAGCTCCACATCAAGTTTTTGCTCTTTGCGGCATGTGGTTGCAAGGTAGTTAAGAGTCGCTAAGCCTGGACCAAGTTCAAGCGCATTTGAGGCCCAGCGTTCACCAAGTTCATACAGTTTTTTATCAAGAAGAGGAGGTAAATCAACGTGGTGGAACTCGCCGCGTGCGCCGAAGATAGTGAGGTAGTCAGCAATCGTAATGTGGTCTTCGACTTGAGTATCTTCTTTGCCATCTGGGTATAACCAGCAAAGCTTATCGCTACTTGGCTCAACCACAAAAATTGGCCAGCGATAGGTACGGAAAACCTCGTACACAGACAATAAGCGATGACGAAGACCGCAACTGGCGTTCAATTTCACATCTTCGCCGCGCTCATGGAGATCTTTTGCCAGTTTTTGAATCGCTTGTTTGATCAGCGAAGTATTGACGGCGGATGGGATTTCAAAAAATTCGGAAGTAATGTCTCGTTGCTCTAAAACGGCACTCAGTCGGTCAAATATATCTAACTGGCTCTTGTCTCCGATGAAGACGATATGTGTGCTTAGCGTACGATTATCTAATAGAGGAGTGACCAATCTCACTGGGTCTTGGTCGATAATACCAACATGAACAGCCATAGATTTTCCTTTTTATGAGGCCGCTCGAAAAGAGATGTGCAAGGGGATGAGCTGGCCATATTAATCATATGTAGACATGGCTGATAAAAAACAAGGGCGACTTAACAAAAAGTCGCCCTTATACAGTTGATTGCACTGATTAATGCTCAAATTTATAAATTATTTATAACTTAAAGCGGTGAACCAATTCATTCTGTTGATGAGCCAAGTGAGTCAGGGATTCACTGGTCTGTGCGATGCTCGACATAGCTTGGAAGCTTTCATCGGCGATACTATTGATATCTTCAATACTGCGTGCAATGTCTGCTGAGGTTTCACTTTGCTCTGCTGCCGCTTGCGAAATATGCGTACTCATTTGGCTGATTTCGATGATTAGCGCTTGAATCTCTTCCATTGAGCTGTTCGCTTTTGATGCTTGCTCAACAGACATCTCCATATCGCTCATACAGCTTTGTATTACGTGATTTGCTGACTGAGAGCTGGATTGCAGATTACTGATCATCGATTCAATTTCAGTGGTGGACTGAGTGGTTCTGGATGCAAGCACACGCACCTCATCGGCCACTACCGCAAAGCCGCGACCTTGTTCGCCAGCGCGAGCCGCTTCAATTGCTGCATTCAATGCCAGTAGGTTAGTTTGTTCAGCAATGTTGCGAATCACATCGAGGATAGAACCAATTTGACCACTCATTTTTTGCAATTCAGAGACAGCGGAAACGGATTCGTTCAAACGCGTTTCCAGTTGATTTATGGTCGAGATATTGCTGCTCATGACATTTCTGCCGTCTTCAGAGGCAGATTCGACACGCTGCACCATTTCTAGTGAACCTTGTGCACTTTGAGCGACTTCTTGCACTGAGTGAGACATTTCCGTCATTGCGGTCGCAACGTTTGCTGTTTGCTCACGTTGTGAGCTTAATTTGCTTTGCGCTTGCGAAGACGTGCTTTCGTTTGTTGCTGCGGTCGAAGATAGGTTCTCTGACGCTTCGTTGAGTTTCACTAAGATCTCGTGAAGACTGTCGGCTAGTGAGTTAATGTGTCCACTCACTCGGCTGAACTCGTTGTTATAGCGAATATCGATACGTTGTGTCATGTCACCTTCAGTCAGGCTTTCAAGCACTTTTAGAATACGAGTCAATGGTTCGCGAACGCTATGCGCGATGTGGTAGCCAATCGCTGTGGCAAGTAGCACGACGACAACGCCAATGATGATGGCTTTCGTCACACCCGCAGAATAAATGTCACCAGCGTCTGCTAACGATTCATTAAGTTTATCCGTTGCGGTTGTCGTAAATTGCTCAAGAATCGCCATGGTTGAATCAACTTTATTCGCTAGGTTGGCGATGTTGTTGTATAGCGCTGCACGAGCATTGAGGTAATTATTGTGCTGGTCTAAGACACCTCCACGCATTCCCACGTCGCGTGTGAATTGTTCTACCGACTCACCAAACGCTGTTTTTAGTTCAGGTAATTGAGTAACTAAACCACGGAAAGCATAGTTCAAATGAGTCACTGCTTTGCGGTTTTTGGTCACGGCTTGTGTAACAAACTCAGGATCAGAGCTGGCGAGGGCATCAGAGGTTATAACTTCGGCATCTTTTAGCTTAATGAAGTAACTCTTCGCCATGACTTTGACAGAAATGCTAGTTTGATCTGCCACATATTCTTTAAGGCCGACCGACAACTCGGTATTCAGCTTTTGGAAGCGACGTGACGATTTTTGCACTTTTTCTTGCGCAGCGAACATCGCTTCGTAGTTGTCCATGGCTTCAAGAGCTTCAGTAAAATAGCTCTGCTCTAACGCTTTTAATTGTGAAAACGGTTCGGCAAGAGAAGGATAGATTTGGCTCGCAGTTTCCAGTTGACCCAAAGTGGATTCGAAACGTTGTTGAGATCTAGCAAATTCCTGACGCATTTCATCCATGCGTTGTTTATTCTCTGTCGTCAGAAAATCTTTAAACGATTTGTCGGCAGAAAGCAGTTCAACACTGGTTTGGTTAGATAACGATACCAGTGGTAGAGATGATTTAGACACGGTGCCAAACTTCCCGTGAATATCACTCATTCCTCCCATCATAATGGCAATTGTGACGGCAAATAGGATGATGATCAGAGCAAAGCCTGCATACATCCTTTTAATAACTGAACCTCGCATAAGTGAGCTTCCTCTCCCAAAATAGACAAGCTACCCAAGAATTTTGAGCTTACTTGGGTATAAAAATAATAATTGTCTTAAAAAAGTAACAAAATTCATTGGATTGTATTGAGTTTGTGACGCGCATTTTATGACGCACACGACAAAAAAAGCTTCGTTAATTAGCGTTTGATTAATAATGTTAAGTGAACACTGTTTTTATTGAGCTCCGCTTTTGGTTGGCGCATACTAATTGGGGTCTAATTACCTTTATAAAATGGAGTCCTCATGGCGGAAGAAACGATCTTTAGTAAAATTATTCGTAAGGAAATCCCTGCCGATATTCTTTATCAAGATGAGTTGGTGACTGCGTTTCGCGATATTAACCCGCGCACACCGAGCCATATTCTCATTATTCCGAATAAATTGATCCCAACAACGAATGATGTTGAAGCTGAAGATGAAGCAATGATGGGGCGTTTGTTCACTGTTGCTAAAAAACTGGCGAAAGAGGAAGGCATTGCGGAAGACGGCTATCGCCTGATCGTTAATTGTAACCCGCACGGTGGCCAAGAGGTTTACCATATTCACATGCACCTATTAGGCGGTCGTCCTCTAGGTCCAATGGTATTGAGCTAAGCTTTAAAAAGTGGGTGGCGCAGTTCACCCACTTCTTTTTCCTGTCGAATGACACATTTGTGGAGATAAATGTGAAACTAGGTGTAAAGCTGTTAGGGCTGATGAGCTGGGCTTTAATGGCCTCTGGCTGCGCGAATTTGTCTGCGGGCAATCTGTTTAGTCACTACAGCAACCAGAATCAAGAAGTTTATCAAGCCGTTGTTGCAGGGGAATATGCGAAAGCGAAACAACTTCAATCGAGCGAAGTGGGTGGCGAGATACTTGGCAACTTTGAAAAGGGCCGTATTTCTTTTCTTGCTGAAGATTACCCGACAAGTTTGAAAGCACTGGAAAATGGTGAGCGTGCCGTTCGTGTTCAGCAAGATCGCGCGACTATTTCTGTGTCAGAGACGGCAACGAGCGTCGGCTCCCTCGCAGTGAACGACAATCTCCAAGATTATCATCCCGCCGATTATGAACTTGGCTTTCTGCACCTTTATCTCGGGCTAAACTATTTACAGAAAAACGATTTGGAAGGGGCGCTTGTTGAAGTGCGTCGAGCCAATCAAGTTCAGGAAGCGGCAAGAAAGGCGCGTGAAAAAGAACTAAAAGCAGCAGAAAAAGACCTGAAAAAGCAAGGCATGTCTGCCAATTTAGGCAGTGTGTTGGCGAGCTACCCTGATGCTGGTAAAAAACTAAGCGCAGTACAAAACGGCTATTTGTTCTATCTTTCTGGCTTGTTATATGAAGCGTCACGAGATTTAAACAGTGCTTATGTTGATTACCGACGAGCACTCGCTGTGATGCCAGACAACAAACAAGTTGTTGAAAGCACGTTGTACGCCGCTAAGAAACTAGGCATGCGTGAAGACTTACGCATGCTAGAGAAACGGTATGGTAAAGCACCTTCTGGGTTAACTCAGTCTCAAGGTCGAGTCATCGTTATTGATGAACAAGGCGTTGTGGAGGCTTTGAAAGGTTGGCGTATTGATCTACCGATTTACGACAGTCGCGATAATGGGGCCATTTATTCGTTGGCGCTTCCTTATTATCCGAATCGGGGTGCGCAACGTTTTAGCGATGTGGTTTTAAATGGTCAGGTATTGCCTTCTAGCACGCTGACTGATGTTAATGCGATGGCACAAAACGATCTTAATGAACGTCTGACTACAATGGTGATCCGTCAAGCTCTTCGCGTTTGGGCAAAAGATCGAATCCGAAAAGAGGCGGCGAAAAAAGGCGATGATGTGGGTAACATACTTTTCAATGTATGGAACACATTGACCGAGCAGCCGGATACGAGAAGTTGGCAAACATTACCAGCGCAAGTGAAAACGGCATCAAAAGTCGTGAAACCGGGAACACAAAGTTTAAACTTGGGTGATCAAACCTATCAGTTTGAAGTGCCTGCACAGCAGACTACATTGGTATGGGTATCTCGTCAGGGAACACACTCAACCGTGTGGCATAAACAGCTAGGGAGACTGTAATGAAAGCATGGCTTATTTGTTTAGCAATGGCTATTGGTTTAGTTGGATGCGCCGAAAACACGGCTGGTATTCGAATTGATGGTCAAACGCAAAAAGTATTTTTTAATGATAACGTTTTGGCTAGTCGCTTATTAGTTGACAACATCACCACCACTTACGTTGATGATCGTCCACGTGGAGTGGTGCAACTAAGCAGTAACTATAAAGGTGACCAGCACATTCTTTACCGCTTCTATTGGTATGACAATAATGGTTTAGAAGTGAATACCAAGCCTGGCCCATGGCGCAAAATGATTGTGCGAGGGTTTGAGCAAGTCACATTATCTGAAGTTACTGTGAATCCAAATGGCACTAAATTCCGTGTTCAAATTAGAGAAGCACAAGACAATTAATCTTAACGGCTTTGCCGAAGCTGCCGCGCTAACGATGCGCTGGTATTGAAAAACTAAGGAACTCTCATGAAAAAAAGTATTATTGCTCTTTTAGGTCTTGCCGTCATTTTGGGTGGCTGTTCTAACAAAGTCTCTTACGGCGATGCGCAAGCAACAGAAACCACGACTATCGATTTTGGCTCAACAGATTTACAAAAAATCGCGGCTGAAATGGTGGATAGCATGATGATGTCGGGTTCTGTAGCAGCAATTACTCGTGATCAACGTCCTATCGTTTTTGTTGAGCGAATTAAGAACAAGACCAGTGAACACATTGACACTGAATCCATTACCGACACTATTTCTACTAAGATGCTGAACTCTGGTAAGTTCCGCTTTGTTGATATGGACCGTGTTGAGTCTGTGCGTGAACAGCTTAACTTCCAAAACACGGATGAGCTGGTTAACCAAAGCACAGCGATCCAATTTGGTAAAATGGTGGGTGCGCAATACATGCTTTACGGTAACCTATCTAGCATCGTCAAAAATGCAGGTAGCGATAAAGATGTATACTACAAGATGACCATGCGCCTAATGGACCTAGAAACAGGTTTGATTGAGTGGGCGGATGAAACGGAAATTCGTAAAGCGCAATCGAAGAGCTTATTCGGTCTTTAATCGATACTGATGGAGAAGTCATCAATGGCATGGTTTTCTTGGCAACAAGCAAAACAGTTAGATCCGAGTCTTAATGCTCTCGATGGCTTCTTTACTGAGCCTCCGGTAAAAGTTCAAACCGTTACCGGGGGGCTAACCAACCGTTGTTGGCGGTTGGAATCCTCTCAAGGCCTTGTATACATCTGGCGACCGACCAGTAATGTTTGCAAGGCTTTTTCAATTTCTCGCCACAATGAATATCAAGTTCTGAATGCTATCTCTTCATTAGAAATTGGCCCCAAGCCAGTGTTTATCCACGAGCAAGGTTTACTGGTGGAATGGATCGAAGGGCAAGCACTTTCGGATGTAGGGCTACCAGTAAGAGATTTATTATCCATTGCGGCGACCATTCATCAGCACCCGATCAGCGCGCTCCCTTTGGTTCCATTTTCTTATATTTCTCGCATCGATCATTATTGGCTTGAGCTTGATGGTCAGTATGCGGATACGGAATTTGAGGCTCTATACATGAAGTGGCGCACGGAACCGAGTGTAGTGCCGGTTCCACTAGCTCTTTGTCACTTTGACCTGGGGTGTTACAACCTCGTTCGAGGAGATAGTGGGGTGAAAGTCATTGATTGGGAGTATGCTGGTATTGCTGACCCTAGGCTTGATTTGACCTTGACTATTCAAGTCGCGGATGCGCCTGTGGAAGAGGCGGTGAAACAGTATTGCCAAATTCGAGGTATCGAAGATGCGTCTCTTTGGTTAAGTGGTGTACAGGCGTGGCAGCCAAGAACCCTAGTGATGGCGATGCTTTGGTATTTACTGGCCTATAAATTGTGGGGAGATGAGCAATACTTAAACAGTGCGTATGAGTTGAAAGGCTCATTGTGTATGGAAGATCACTGTTTTGAGAACTCGTGATATTTTCCCCTTTAACAGTAAGGAAATAGTGGTAGTTTTAATAAAAGTACCAGATACACACAGGGAGAGGTACACATGATTATTTACTTACACGGCTTTGACAGTACAAGCCCGGGTAACCACGAAAAAGTTCTTCAACTGCAATTCATCGACGACGACGTTCGTTTTATCAATTACAGCACCCTTCACCCAAAGCACGACATGCAACACTTGTTAAAAGAGGTGTCTAAAGTTATCGATCAATCGGATGATCCAAACCCGTTAATCTGTGGGGTTGGTTTAGGTGGTTATTGGTCTGAACGAATTGGTTTTCTATGCGGTATCAAGCAAGTGATGTTTAACCCGAACTTGCACCCAGAAAAAACGATGGCTGGTCGAATCGATCGCCCAGAAGAGTACGAAGATATCGCAACAAAATGTGTTGATCAGTTTCGAGCGAAAAATCAGGCGCACTGCTTGGTGATTTTATCCAAAGATGATGAAGTGCATGACAATGCGAAAACTGCAGCTGAGTTAGAAAAATACTATCAAATCATTTGGGACGAAACGCAGTCCCACAAGTTCAAAAAGATCTCTCACCATTTACAAGCGATGAAGGCATTTAAAAATACTTAAGAGTGTTTGAGTGTGAACAGTAAAGCGGCATTTTTTATCGGCTGCTTTGCTGCGACCCCCTCTTGTGAGTATGCCGAGTCACTTTCTCTTTAAAGGCCTCATTTTCTTGGTTTAGCGCTTAGAATATTGTGTTCTCCTTACCGTTTTCTTACTTCCATCCTATGTGGCACGAATACCTTGTTGTAGAGTAGTCGAAAAGTAGTCAATCCGTACTCGTCACACGGATTTTGGTTGCCTTCAAAGTACGTCTCTATATAATGAACCAGACTAAAATAATTTGATAAATATCAAAAAAAATTGAGAGCGAGTAATAAACTTGCCCAAAAATCTCTGGCGTCGTATGCTTACCAGACAAATATGCTGATTCCTAACAAGTTATTGATAGATAAAGAATAAAATTAGGCAGCAGTTTTTAATCCAAATAAATTGAGACACCTCTAAGAACCAAGAATTCATCGGTTGGATGTATGGCACAGCATGCCTGTGAGCCATATGTCGAGCTGAACCCCATATATTCATTTTTGTAGAGGAAAATCATTGTGACACGCATTATCGTTGTAGGCGGCGGTGCTGGTGGTCTTGAGTTGGCAACTAAGCTTGGCCGAACTCTAGGTCGCAAGAACCGTGCGCAAATTACGCTAGTAGATCGTAAAGCGAGCCACTTGTGGAAGCCATTATTACATGAAGTTGCAACTGGCTCTTTGGACGAAGGGGTGGATGCTCTGAGTTATCGAGCTCATGCAAAAAACCACAGCTTCGACTTCCAAATGGGTAGCCTTCAAGACATCGACCGCGAACGTAAAGTGATCATCTTAAGTGAGCTTAAAGATGAGCATGGTGAGCTTCTGATGCCAAGCCGCGAGCTAGAATACGACATTCTGGTCATGGCGATTGGTTCAACATCAAACGACTTCAACACTCCTGGCGTTCGTGAGAACTGTATTTTCCTAGACAGTCCAGAACAAGCGCACCGTTTCCGCACAGAAATGAACAATGAGTTCCTAAAACTGCACGCGAAAAACGGTAACGGTACGGTGGATATCGCGATTGTTGGTGCTGGTGCAACTGGCGTTGAGCTATCTGCAGAACTACACAATGCCGTTAAAGAGCTGCGTACTTACGGCTTTGGCGATCTTGACTCTAGCAAGCTGAACGTCAACCTGATTGAAGCGGGTGAGCGTATTCTACCTGCGCTTCCTCCACGTATTTCGGCTGCTGCTCATCAGGAGCTGGTGAAGTTGGGCGTAAATGTACGCACGGCAACCATGGTGACTAAAGCTGAAAAAGATGGCCTCACCACGAAAGATGGTGAGAAGATCCCGGCACAAATCATGGTTTGGGCTGCGGGTATTAAAGCACCAGATTTTATTAAAGATATCGCTGGTTTAGAAACGAACCGTATCAACCAGCTGGTAGTGAAAAATACACTACAAACGACGCGTGATGATGACATTTTCGTTATTGGTGACTTAGCACAATGTACTCAGGCTGATGGTTCGTTTGTTCCACCACGTGCGCAAGCTGCGCACCAAATGGCAAGCCAAGCATTCAGCAACATCGTTGCGAAGATCAACGGACGCGAGCTGAAAGATTATGTGTATAAAGATCACGGCTCATTAGTGTCTCTAAGCCGTTTCTCTACCGTTGGTAGCTTGATGGGCAACCTAACCAAAGGGTCGATGATGGTAGAAGGCCGTATTGCACGTGTCGTTTATATCTCATTATATCGAATGCACCTGATGGCGTTGCACGGCGTATTTAAAACCGGACTGATGATGCTCGTGGGCCGTATCAACCGAGTACTGCGTCCAAACCTTAAGCTTCACTAAGACGCCAAATTCACATCTACGCGGATTGCGCGGATGCATCTTCGAAATATAAAAAGCCACCGCAAGTCGGTGGCTTTTTGTTTATGTTAGATCTGCCGGTAAAAGTGAGTACACAACGCCATCCTTAGGCTTACCATGAAAAATAAACCGGTTTCTGGCGATGGTTTCTTTTTGTGCACCGACTGACTCAATTAAGGTTTGGCTTGCTTCGTTGTCGGGGTCACAGACAATTTCCAGTCGAGTTAAACTCAGCTTTGCAAAGCAGAATTCAGCCAAGGCTCTAACGGCTTCTTGAGCATAGCCCTGTCGTTGATAGCGGTCAGCAACCCAGTAGCCAATACTTGCCATATTAAACGTGTGATATAACTCGTTTACGGCGGCCATTCCTACTAGCGTGTTACTTTGTCGTTCATAGATACCGAAACCGAAAGCTTCTGTTTTTACCCAGTTAAGTCGGGTTGCCAACAGGAAGTCCTGTGCATCTTTCAACGTAATGTTTTGATTACACCAATCTAGCCACTGGTGTAGGGAAGGGGATTCTGCAAGCAAACGTTGTAGTAAGTGAGCTTCTTCAGAAGGGATGAGCTTGAGCGCTAAGCGGGGCGCAATGATTTCAAAATCTGGACTCATGAACTGATACGACTTCCATGTTGAGTTTAAGTAATTTGAAAACTGTCTACTTCATACTGTAACGCAGTTATTTTCCTTGCCCTGCGTTGGTTAGGAATAACTGAGGACATAACAGATAAAAACAAAGCGCAGCAAATGCTGCGCTTTGTTGAATCACTCGTGCTTATCGAACGCGACGAACTTGAATGATCATGCCCATCAATGGGTTGTCTAGGTAATGAGTCTCACTACTACGCATACGGCGTTTTTGATCCATTCGGTAGCTCTTGAGGAACTTTTCTTCTGTTATTGTAGGGGAGATTTCCGCCAAGTTACCGACTTGAACATTGCCATCGACCTCACCTAAATCATCCGCCAATTGCTCAGTTGAAGTTGGTTCAAAACGCACTTCTCTAACACTTGGCTCGCGCAGGTCTAGTGTCGTTTCAGCGAATAGATAATGCTGCACGTAAATTTGGAATCGACCATCTAGTTCATACAAAGGGCCGCTGACTGTCTCCTCACTGTAACCGTCAGTGGAAAATGTCTGAGTACTGCCATTGATTGGACTACCATCTGCGTGATAAGAATCAGAGAAATCTCGTCCACCAACAATACGGAAAATTGGGGCGCTAGATTTGCCTCGGTCACCTTGACGCCATGCTACGTGTTTAAGCACTTTAAACCCAGCATGGTTGTTTAATGCCGCTTCTTGCGCATTCAGGCGGAAAGATGAGCGTGGCAGTAGTGTTACGCCTTTAGAGCGACGGTATGATTCACTCTCTAAGCTGCCGACATTTTCCATATCGATTTTTGGCAGTTGATTCGGCCAAGATTCAGTGGTGCTTTCAGCGTCGACTGCTCGCTTGAAAATGATCACTTCAATATCAAATTGACGCTGTGCCCAAGAAGGCATTGAGACACATAGAAGCAATAACGGGATCAGTATTCTCATTCGACTATTAGCTCGTTGGTAATAAATTCTGTTTAAAATCATTCAGTAAGTCTTGAACAAACTGAATGCGTTTACGTCGGTCCGCCAATGGTACGCTAAACTTGAACTTAGTTGGACCTTCCATTGCAAATTTTTGCGGCTGTGATTGCAGCAGTTTAACCAAATACGCTGGATTTATGTCAGCATCAGGGTAAAACTCGATAAATCCACCTTTATCATGGGCTTCTATCTTTTTCGCTTTTAGGCTACCAGCCGAAATTTTCAATTCTGAGACAGCAAGTAAGTTCTTCGTCGCGTCTGGAAGCAGTCCAAATCGATCGATAAGTTCCACTTTGAGCTCTGAGAGTTCTTCACCACTCGTAACGCTCGCAATACGTTTGTACATCGACAGTCGTGTATTCACATCCGGGATGTAATCGTCTGGCAAGAGCGCTGGGATTCGCATTTCAACTTCAGTTTGTTCACGAAGCAGTTCGTCCAAAGAAGGTTCTTTACCTTCTTTCAATGCTTGGACTGCTTGTTCCAGCATTTCCATGTACAGTGTAAAACCAACCGATTGAATTTGCCCACTTTGCTCGTCACCAAGCAGCTCACCAGCCCCACGGATTTCCAAGTCGTGAGTTGCTAGAGTAAAGCCTGCGCCTAAGTCTTCCAGTGAAGCAATCGCATCAAGACGCTTGATAGCATCTTTGGTCATGGCTTTTGGGTGTGGCGTTAATAAGTAAGCATAGGCTTGATGATGAGAGCGTCCAACACGGCCACGCAATTGGTGCAGTTGCGCTAAACCAAGGTTGTCTGCACGATCCATAATAATGGTATTCGCCGTTGGTACGTCGATACCGGTCTCGATGATCGTTGTACACACCAACACATTAAAGCGCTGATGGTAGAAATCATTCATGATGCGCTCTAGTTCGCGCTCACGCATTTGACCATGTGCCACGGTAATTCGTGCTTCAGGAATAAGCTTTTGCAAGTCTTCCGCGGTTTTCTCGATAGTCTCTACCTGATTGTGCAGGAAGTAAACCTGACCACCACGCATGATTTCACGCAGTACCGCCTCACGGACCACAGATTCTTCTCTTTGACGAACAAAGGTTTTGATGGCTAAACGACGCGCTGGAGGTGTCGCGATGATCGACAGATCGCGCATGCCACTCATGGCCATATTCAGGGTACGTGGAATTGGTGTTGCGGTGAGGGTAAGAATATCCACATCCGCACGCATTGCTTTGACTTTTTCTTTTTGACGAACCCCGAAGCGGTGTTCCTCGTCAACGATCAACAAACCTAAATCTTTGAATTTAATATCGCTTGAAAGCAGCTTATGCGTACCGACGACAATATCGACTTTACCATCTGCAACGTCTTGCAAAATGACTTTTTGTTCTTTGGCCGATTTAAAACGAGACAGTACTTCAACTCGGATTGGTAAGTTGGCAAAACGGTCACGGAAGTTTTCGAAATGCTGCTGAGCAAGCAGGGTTGTCGGTACGAGTACGGCGACCTGTTTACTGTTATCCGTTGCGACAAATGCTGCGCGCATAGCAACTTCCGTTTTACCAAAGCCCACGTCACCACACACTAGGCGATCCATCGCTTTTGCTTGGCACATGTCTGACAAAACGGCATTGATGGCCATCGCTTGGTCATCCGTTTCTTCAAATGGGAATGTTGCTTTAAACGTTGCGTATTGCCCACGATCTAGCTCAAATTTGAAGCCAGGTTTTAACTCTCGCTTAGCGTAAACATCCAGCAACTCGGCCGCGACATCACGCACTTTTTCTGCCGCTTTACGACGTGCTTTTGCCCAAGCCTCGCCACCCAATTTATGCAGTGGTGCACTTTCTTCAGCACCGCCTGAATAACGGCTAATAAGGTTTAGTGATGAAACTGGTACGTAGAGCTTGGCATCGTTTTGATACTCAAGGGTGACGTATTCCGTTTTCATGCCACCGGCTTCAAGTGTTTGTAAACCGATGTAGCGGCCAATACCGTGATCAATATGAACCACGGGTTGACCGGGTTTCAATTCCGCAAGGTGGCGAATAACGGTGTCACTGTTGACTGCTTTTTTATCTTTGCGGCGTCGCTGGATAACGCGGTCACCAAGTAGATCACTTTCACAGATCAGAGCGAAGTTCAGCTCTTCGTGAATGAATCCATGCTCTGCAGCGCCTAAGATCAAACTGAAGCGATCACCCGAATCTAGAGCTTGGTAAAGTGAGCCATGTACGACTGGGCGAACTTTGATGCCTTGCAACAGTTCCGTTAGTGCTTCACGACGACCTTCTGACTCTACCGAGAAAACAATTTTGCCGCTGAATTGCTCACTGAATTGACGAAGACGCGAAAGCGGTTCTTTATTTTGTTGCTGAACACCAAGCTCGGCTAACGATTGTACTGGTAGGTTTTGACGACCAGCACGCTTAGCCACTTTCTCTAGGCTCAATTGAGCCATAGGGAGCTGTTTTAGTTGGCTGAAGAGTTCGTCTTTTTTCAGCCAAAGTTGTTCAGGAGTCAAAAGAGGACGTAGCGGATCGATTTTTTTCTGGTCGTACCGATATTCGACATCGGTTAAGAAAGTATTGACCGCAGATTCAATATCACCATATGTGATGACTTGAGAGTCTTCTGGCAAATATTCAAATAAAGTCTCGGTATGGTCAAAAAACAGCGGTTGCCAATACTCAATACCCGCGGGCCAAGTGCCTTTGGTCACTTGCATGTAGATCGACTCTGGCTCTCGGCGTGCTTCAAATTGGGTGCGCCAACGTGTACGGAAATCCTCAATCGCTTCTTTAGTGGTTGGGAACTCATGCGCAGGCAGCAATTGGATTTGCTGAATATCGTCGATAGAGCGTTGGTTCTCTGGATCAAACGTGCGAATGGTATCTATCTCATCATCAAAGAAGTCGATGCGATACGGGTCATCGCTGCCCATAGGAAAGAGATCCAGAATCGACCCACGGCTCGCGTATTCACCTGGCCCAAATACTTGGTCTACGTGGCGGTAGCCCGAATTTTCAAGTTGTACACGTAGTTTCTCAAGCGAGAGTTGATCGCCGGTTTTCACCATTAAGGTATGTCGCAATAGAAAATCACGTGGCGACTGTCGCTGCAGCACAGTACTGACCGGCACGATGGTAATGCCATTGCGTTGGCTTGGCAGTTGGTATAGGCGCGCGATACGCTCAGAGATAATTTCTTGATGCGGAGAAAAGTTATCGTAAGGCAGCGTTTCCCAATCAGGGAACAGGCTTACTGTTTGGTCGGTGAATTGCTCAATTTCTGCCTGAAGCTTTAAAGCGATTTGCGGGTCAGGCACGACGAGTAGCGAGTGACTCGAATGCTGCTTGGCTAGCTCAGCAATAGCTAGAGGTAGAGCCGCGCCCGGTAAATTACCTAGCTGTTTTTTGTCGCCACGCTCAGAAGGATTGGTGACGGAAAGAATCGTTGCTTTTGTCATAGGAGTTATTTTTTATCTCGCTCCATCGAGCGCTGACGTAAAAGTTTTTGTTGTTGATATAGTGCCGCCTTTATCAGCAAATCTTGGTCAGATTCACGTAGCATCTTATATCTAAGAGTGATAATGAAATCTTGCTCTGAAGCATCACATTCTTCTACTTGAGCGTAACCGTAAATCGCCGCAGCAGGGTGATCGAGGAACAGTTTAACACGAACGAGTTGTTGAGTAGTTAACGCTGTATCTGAGCGGAAACTGAGTTGACTAGCACCAAACTGCGTCGTTTGATATCGAATGGAGGCGTCATCTTGTTGTGAAAGCATAAAGCTCAACAAGAGGTTAAGTTTCGCGTTTTGCGTATCAAGCAAGTTGATAACATGCTTTAACTCTTTGTTTTTCAGCTCTAGACGCGCGTTGTCTGCCAACATATCTAAGTGACTAAATTCACTGGCGACAATAAATGGTGCTGGAATTTCGGAGACAAATGTTTCTTCATCTGGCAAAGCAAAGTCCGCACTCAACGTTTCGACGTTGATGGTGAGGTTATGATGGACGGTAAAGTATTCTTGCTCTGTCATATAGTCGATCCTTTTGCCAGTGAGCGCTCCCTGTTCACTCAACAAACAAAGAGAAGTAGGGCACTGATTATCGCTAACTGAATGAAGTTATCAAGTTTACCTGATTTGTCCTTGAACTTTTTGCCCTAAATACAGACTTATTGCATGTCGTTGACAAATTTAGCGATTCTCTTGTCTTCTTAATGAGAAGAGTAAGGTAAGATAATCTGCTAAAGCTTTATATCAAAACAACCAGTTGGTTTGTCTTATATGTATCATCCTATCTCATTATTTATTGGTTTGAGATATCTTCGGGGCCGCTCTGGAGATAGGTTCAGCCGATTTGTTTCTTATATGTCGACTGCGGGTATTACGATCGGTGTAATGGCGTTGGTGACGGTTCTTTCTGTGATGAATGGGTTCGAATCGCAGTTAAAAGAGCGCATTTTAGGTGTGCTACCTCATGCCGTTGTTTCGCAACACGATGGAAAAACGCCGTTGACCGAGTCTGCCCCTTCATTTGTTCAAGCGATGTCGCGTGAATCTGAACCGGAGCCTATCGTTCGTGGAGAGGCTGTAATTCAGAGTTCTGCGCAACTGACGGCAGGTTACCTCATTGGCATTGAACCAAAGAAAGGCGATCCGATCAGCAACCATTTGATTGCTGGGCGATTATCGTCACTTCAAGCGGGCGGTTACAACGTCTTTTTAGGTCATAGCTTGGCGCGCTCGCTAAAGGTATCAATGGGGGATAAAGTGCGCTTAATGGTGACCAACGCGACGCAGTTTACCCCACTTGGCCGTATTCCTAGCCAGCGCAATTTTACTGTCGCTGGTATTTTCAATACGGGATCGGACGTTGATGGTCAATTAATGATTGTTAACATGACGGATGCATCTAAGCTGATGCGTTTTCCGAAAGACACGGTTTCTGGTTGGCGTGTCTTTTTCTCTGATCCATTTATGGTGACGGATTTTGCTGATCAACCCATGCCTGACGGGTGGCAATGGAGTGATTGGCGCGAACAGCGTGGTGAGCTTTTCCAAGCGGTGAAAATGGAAAAGAACATGATGGGACTCATGCTAGGTCTGATAGTGGGCGTTGCTGCATTCAATATTATCTCCGCCTTAATCATGGTGGTGATGGAGAAGCAATCAGAAGTCGCAATATTGAAAACTCAAGGCATGACTCAATCTCAAGTGATGACCATTTTCATGGTGCAAGGTGCAAGCAGTGGTGTAATTGGCGCGATTGTTGGTGGTGCTGCGGGCGTGATCTTGTCACTTAACCTGAACGCTATTCTTGAATCTGCTGGTGTGGCGCTATTCAGTTTTGGTGGTCATCTACCCATCTTGATTGATTCACTGCAAATTCTTTTAGTGGTGGTGTTGGCGATTGCTCTTAGCCTTGCTGCTACGCTTTATCCTTCTTATCGAGCATCTTCTGTTAAACCTGCTGAGGCACTTCGCTATGAATAAGCTATTAGAATGTCGTGATATTCGTAAAGTCTACCGAGAGGGTTCGTTAGATACGGAAGTGTTGAAAGGCGTAAGTTTCGATATCGATAAAGGGGAGCTGGTTTCTATTGTTGGCTCTTCTGGTTCTGGGAAAAGTACCTTATTGCATATTTTAGGGGCGTTAGATGACGCAACTCATGGTGAAGTTGATTTTCTAGGGCAAAACCTATCAGCTTTAAGTTCGAATAAACAGGCGGCTTTACGCAACAAGCACCTTGGTTTTGTATACCAGTTTCATCACTTGTTAGCTGATTTTACTGCGCTTGAAAACGTGGCGATGCCACTGATGATTGGCGGTGCTAAAGTAGCGGATGCAAAACAGGCGGCTAAAGCGCTGTTAGATAAAGTTGGTTTGAGTCATCGGATGCAACATAGACCCTCCGAGTTATCGGGCGGTGAGCGTCAGCGTGTTGCGATTGCGCGTGCATTGGTGAATAAACCTGATCTGGTCTTGGCCGATGAACCTACGGGGAACTTAGATCATAATACGGCACTGTCTATCTATGATTTGATGCGCGAGCTCAATAAAGAGTCAAACATTGCATTTTTGGTTGTCACGCATGACAAAGAGCTGGCAGCGAAAATGGATCGTCAAATGCACATGCAAGATGGTTTGCTCGTAGATCGTTTTGTGACTGATACTGCGTCTGCGGAGGGCTAATTTTGTTTTCATCTTTAGCATTGATGATTGGTGGTCGCTTCAGTCGAGCGAAAAAGCGCAACAAGATGGTGTCTTTCATTTCGCTTTCTTCAACGATTGGTATTGCGGTTGGTGTAGCCGTGATCATTATCGGTCTTTCTGCAATGAATGGCTTTGAGCGCGAGCTGCAATCGCGTGTGTTGTCAGTTATTCCACACGGTGAGTTGGAAGGCGTTAATGGTCCGCTTCATAACTACACCAAAACGATGAATCAAGCCCTAAACCATGAAGATGTTGTTGCGGCAGCGCCGTACGTTCGTTTTACGGGGTTAGCAGAAAAAGGCAGTAAGCTAAAAGCGATAGAAGTTCGTGGCGTAGAGCCTACTTTCGAGCAAGCGGTGTCGAGCTTATCGAATTTTATTGACCAAGAAGCTTGGCAAAACTTTTATGCCGGTCAGAAGCAAGTGATCTTAGGCCGAGGTGTTGCAAACGAGCTAAATGTCGCAGTGGGGGATTACATTACGTTGATGATTCCGCAAACAGGCGGCGCAAACAAAGTGCAGGCTCCCAAGCGTGTGCGCGTGAAGGTGTCTGGGTTCTTAACGTTGAATGGCCAAATAGACCATTCTTTAGCGTTAGTGCCATTAGCGGATGCTCAGCAATACGCGAGGTTAGGGGAAGGGGTCACTGGCATTTCACTAAAAACGGATGATGTTCTCAATGCGCCTTCTATTGTTCGTGAGGTAGGTAGCATGGTGGATGTTTACGTGTATTTGAAAAGCTGGCAGCAAAAGTTTGGTTTTTTGTATCGCGATATTCAGCTCGTACGCACCATTATGTACTTGGTGATGGTACTCGTGATTGGTGTGGCATGTTTTAACATTGTGTCTACGCTGATGATGGCAGTGAAAGATCGAGCCGCAGAAATTGCAATTTTGCGAACAATGGGAGCAAAAGATAGCCTAATCAAACGTATCTTTGTTTGGCAAGGCGTGTTCTCTGGTGTATTTGGCAGTCTCGTCGGCAGTGTTATTGGTGTCTTAGTGGCGTTAAACCTGACTCCGTTAATTAAAGGGTTAGAGAGCTTAATCGGTCATCAGTTTTTATCGGGTGATATTTACTTCGTCGACTTCTTACCATCACAGTTACACTGGCCAGACGTAGCATTGGTGTCGGTGACGGCGATCGTTTTGAGTTTGCTTGCAACGTGGTATCCCGCTTCTCGCGCCGCGAAGTTAAATCCGGCAGCGGTGCTGAGTTCTAAATAACCAACCGTTTTACAATACGAGAAAAGCAAAAAGGACCGAATTCGGTCCTTTTTTGTATTTATCCAACTTGAGCGACATCGTGTTTCATTCTAACTGTTAGGTGCCCCTCAACTGATAGCGCAAATGCTGATTTTTATGCAGTAACGTCTTATCTTATTTTGCGTTTTTGCCAGCTCCGAACCACTGAGTAGCGCCAAAGTCCTCTAATGCCGAAGTAGCCAATAATCGCGGATACGACACCACAGATAGCACAGCCTAATAAGAATGGAGGGCCAATAGTGCTCATCTGTTGCATGATGAATTCCCACGAAAGTTCAAAGTGGAAAGGTTGCGGAGGAACATGCATCACTAAAGCGCCAAGCTTATACGCAAAATAAAACAACACAGGCATGGTGATAGGGTTGCTTATCCATACCAAAGCGACGGAGAGAGGTAAATTGACGCCAAGCATGATTGCCAAACCTGCAGCCATGATCATTTGGCTTGGTAGCGGAACAAATGCCATAAATAGCCCGACAGCAAAAGCCCCGGACGCAGAGCGACGATTTAAACACCACAAGTTCGGGTTGTACAACACATTGCCGAAGACCTTCAATGCTTTTTGGCGTTTGATCAATTCATGATCTGGCATGAAGCGTTTTATCAGCTTTCTAGGCATAGGACAGCATGACTCTATCAGAAAAAAGTTGGACCTTGGCGTTATTTGTAGCGAGCGTAATTTCGTCAGCTTGGTGGCCGACAATACCAGATTGGCGTTGGTTGCTGCTGGGAATAATAACCACTGGCTCAATAATCAAATTACGTCGTGGCTTAATTAGCATAGGCGCAATTGCGGGCTTTATGGTTGTCATCGTCCACGGCAATGTATTGGAGTCTCAGAGACAAGCCCTTTTTCAAGCAGGGGAGAATATTACCATAATTGGTAAAGTTGACAGCCCTTTTACGCAAATAAGTCACGGGTATGAAGGCATTGTGGCTCTAAAAAAGGTAAATTCTCAAACTCTGTTACCTTTTCTTAAACCTAAAATCCGTCTTATTACGACTTTTCCCCTCGATGTTAACAGTGAGTTTACGACATCCGTCTCGTTAAAGCCGATTACAGGCCTACGCAACGAAGCTGGTTTTGATGCCGAAAAGCACGCAATGGGTAAAAGCATTATCGCACGTGGTGTTGTTAACAAGGATGTTACCTGGATTATTCGTTCTACTACATCTTTGCGCCAAGCCATTATCGCTGATGTTTCGGAGGATGTGTCCTCCCTTCATCATTTCTCGTTAATAAATGCGTTAGTTTTTGCCGATCGCTCTTGGTTATCTAAGGAGGATTGGCAAGCACTCAGAGACAGTGGTTTACTGCACTTGGTCTCGATTTCGGGCTTACATATTGGTATGGCGTTCACTTTTGGGCTAGTGGTGGGCGGTGCCATTCGTTATACGTTACCTCAATACCAGCTATTGCCTAGCTTATGTGGGCTGATGTTTGCCGTTGCCTATGCTTGGTTAGCGGACTTCTCATTACCTACTACCCGCGCGGTGTCGGTATGTGTTATTTACGTCGTTCTCAAGTATACCTTAGTGCACTGGGCTTCCTGGCGAGTACTTTTGCTCGCGGTAGCGCTACAACTGCTTGTTCAACCTTTTGCATCGTATAGCATGAGTTTTTGGTTATCGTATTTGTCAGTTTGCGCAGTGTTGTTCGCAATCAATTTGATTCGGCATCAAAACGGGGGCTGGAAGGCGAAGTTAAAAGTGCTATTGCTTACTCAATTGATGTTGAGTGTGTTAATCGTGCCTATTAGTGGCTATTACTTTTCTGGTTTCAGTTTGTCATCAATTGCATACAACTTGGCGTTTATTCCTTGGTTCGGATTTATCGTTGTGCCTTTGATGTTTCTGGCCCTGTTCTCATCTTTATTTCTTGAAATGATAGCAAAGTCTCTGTGGCAGTTGGTGGACTGGTCATTGCAGCCATTGAGCACGTCAATTCAGTACGCGATAGGCTCCTGGCAACCCATTAGTATAGAAATGACAGGGTTGATTCTGGCGGGAATTGTTTGCTTGGTGTTTCAACGATTCATGTTTCAGTACGCGTGGTGTTTGTTACTTGGCATTGTAATTAGTATTAAGCTCACATCGGAATATGATCAGCAACATTGGCGCATTGATGTACTAGATGTGGGCCATGGCCTTGCGGTGATTGTAGAAAAAGACGATAAAGTGTTGCTCTATGATACAGGTAAAGCATGGCAAAATGGCAGTATTGCGGAGCAGGTCGTCACTCCGGTCTTGCATCAACGAGGTTATGAAAGCATCGATACGATGATCCTCAGCCATTCCGACAATGACCATGCAGGAGGACGCTTGTTCATTGAAGATGCCTTTTCGCCACAGCGCAAACTCAGTAGCCAAAATTTTATCGGATATGAGTCTTGTACTCGCGGCGATCATTGGAAATGGCAAGGGTTAAATATAGAAGTACTTTGGCCTCCTGCTCTTGTTCAACGCGCATATAATCCGCACTCTTGTGTGCTACGTCTTACCGACCCTATTTCTACGTTCAGTATGCTTTTTACTGGTGATATTGAGACCATTAGTGAGTGGATCTTGCTCAGGGAGCCTGAAAAGTTAAAAAGTGATGTGATGTTGGTCCCTCATCATGGTAGTAAAAGTTCGTCGAATCCTCGCTTTATTGAAGCGGTAAATCCGAGTGTGGCCGTTGCTTCTTTGGCAAAAAATAATCAATGGGGAATGCCGGCAGAACATGTTGTTGCAGCATATCGCAAGCTTGACATTACTTGGCTTGATACTGGGGAATATGGTCAGGTAAGCTTCTCTATTCACCGTGATAATTGGCGCTCAGAAACCAAACGTAGCGATACATTTGAGCCTTGGTATAGGCAGATGCTGCGTAAGGGAGTAGAATGAGAGTCTTAATGTAAGAAAATAAAGCACTTCTATGTCGATAAATACTGATGAAACGACTTGGCAGACGTTTAAGCGTCTATGGCAATTTATTCGCCTTTACAAGTCAGGTCTTGTCGTTGCAGTCATTGCATTAGTTATTAATGCTATATCAGATACCTATATGATTTCCCTATTAAAACCATTACTAGATGAAGGTTTTGGGAACGCTGAATCTGATTTTCTACGCACGCTTCCATTGATTATTTTTGCCATGATGTTTGTCCGTGGCATAAGTGGATTTGTCTCCACATACTGTTTGAGCTGGGTATCCGGCAATGTGGTTATGCAAGTCCGCCGCATGGTATTCAATCACTTTATGCATATGCCAGTGTCTTACTTCGATAAGGAAAAAACGGGCAATTTATTGTCACGTATTACCTACGATTCAGAGCAAGTATCTGCGGCAACCAGCCAGGCGTTAGTGAGCATCGTTCGTGAAGGTGCAAGTATCATTGGCCTGTTAGTCCTGATGTTTTACAACAGCTGGCAGTTGTCGTTAGTGCTGTTTGCTGTTGCTCCCGTTGTCGCGTGGGGTATTGGTGTCGTTTCTAAACGTTTTAGAAAAATATCCAAAAATATGCAGACAATGATGGGCAACGTGACTGCGTCAGCAGAGCAGATGCTGAAAGGCCATAAAGTCGTGTTGAGCTACGGCGGCCAAGATATCGAACGTAAACGATTTGAGAAGGTCAGCAACCAAATGCGTCAACAAAGCATGAAGTTGGTGACGGCTCAAGCGGCGGCTAACCCTATCATCCAAATGATTGCGTCACTTGCTATTGTTGCCGTTCTTTACTTAGCAAGTATTGACTCGATTAAAGAGCAACTGACTCCAGGTACATTTACCGTTGTCTTCTCTGCGATGTTTGGTTTGATGCGTCCGCTTAAAGCGCTTACTAACGTTACCTCTCAGTTCCAACGTGGTATGGCCGCGAGCCAAACGCTCTTTGCGTTGATTGACCTTGAGCCTGAGAAAAACGAAGGTAAGTTGACAGTTGAACGCGCAAATGGCGATGTTTCAGTTAAAAACGTAAGCTTTACTTATACTGGCGCAGAAAAGCCAGCATTGGAAAATGTCAGCTTCGATATTCCAAGAGGGAAGACCGTTGCGCTGGTTGGTCGTTCCGGTTCCGGTAAAAGTACCATCGCGAACTTGTTCAATCGTTTCTATGATGTTGATAGTGGCTCCATCACATTAGACGGACATGATATTCGTGAATACGAGTTAAAGAACTTGCGTCAGCAGTTTGCGCTAGTATCACAAAATGTTCATTTATTTAATGACACGATTGCAAACAATATTGCTTACGCAACGGATGGAAAATACGAGCGTAGTGATATCGAGAAAGCGGCAAAACTCGCGCATGCTATGGAATTCATCAGCAAAATGGATGATGGACTTGATACCATGATTGGTGAAAATGGCGCGAGTCTATCTGGCGGTCAACGTCAACGTGTCGCTATTGCACGTGCTCTATTGCGTGATGCACCGGTATTGATTCTTGATGAGGCGACCTCTGCTTTGGATACGGAATCAGAACGCGCTATCCAAGCTGCACTAGATGAGCTGCAGAAAGACAAAACGGTACTCGTGATTGCGCACCGCTTGTCAACTATCGAGAAAGCCGATGAGATTCTTGTGGTTGATGATGGCGCCATCATTGAGCGTGGCAACCATGCCGATCTTATTGCAAAAAATGGTGCGTATGCACAATTGCACCGTATTCAGTTTGGTGAATAGACGCGGTGGTTGAAAAAATCTGGTTTGAAAACCATCCAATAAAATACCTCTTGTGGCCGCTTTTGTGGCCACTGAGTGTATTATTTGGAGCAATAAGTAAGTCTAAGCGAAAGCAATATCAAACAGGCCGTAAGCAAGCCTACAACGCGCCTATCCCTGTTATTGTTGTCGGCAATATCACGGCTGGTGGTAATGGCAAAACACCAGTTGTGGTTTGGCTTGTTGAGCAACTGCAACAGCTTGGGCTTAAGCCAGGGGTCGTTTCTCGTGGCTATGGAGCAAAAGCTCCTGCCTATCCGTTAGTGCTAAAAGAAGATACGCCTGCGAAACATTGTGGTGATGAACCTAAGTTGATTCATCGACGCACAGGAGCGCCTGTTGCGGTAGACCCGGTGCGTGCAAATGCAGTGAAAGCACTGCTAGAGTTAGGTGTGGATATCATTATTACGGACGATGGGTTGCAACATTATGCGTTAGGCCGTGATATTGAGTTAGTGATTGTGGATGGGAATCGCCGATTTGGGAATGAAAGCCTCATTCCGCTTGGCCCACTTCGTGAAGGGGTCGAGCGTCTTGCTGAAGTCGACTTTATCATCACCAATGGCGGTCAAGCACATACGGGCGAAATCGCAATGACTTTAGCGCCATCTAAAGCCATTAACCTCAAGACTAAGCAACTTGTGGACGTTTCTGAATTAAAAGAGCTAGTGGCATTTGCAGGGATTGGGCATCCACCACGATTTTTTCATACACTAAACTCGATGAACGCAGATGTTAAAGTCACAAAAGGTTTTGCTGACCATCAAGACTTTAACCAACAAGAATTAGAAGCATTGGCTCAACAAGGAGCCAATGTGATTATGACCGAGAAAGATGCCGTCAAGTGCAGACATTATGCGCAAGATAATTGGTGGTATCTGCCTGTATCTGCCCAGTTTGAACCAAACGATGCAGAGCAAATTTTAAATAGAATAAAAGAGGTTAAAGCGGCTTATGGATCACCGTCTGCTTGAGATTGTAGCTTGCCCTGTTTGCAAAGGTAAGCTGACGTACGATAAAGAGAATCAAGAGTTGATCTGCAAATTGGATCGCCTCGCTTACCCAATCAAAGAGGGTATTCCCGTTCTGCTCGAGCCTGAGGCTCGTACTATGAGTATGGATGAGGGACGCTAATGTCTTTTACGGTTGTCATTCCTTCGCGTTACGCATCGAGTCGTTTGCCTGGTAAACCGTTGGCGGATATTGGCGGTAAGCCAATGGTTCAGTGGGTTTACGAGCAAGCGCTACAAGCGGGTGCGGAAGATGTTATCGTGGCAACTGATGACGAGCGTGTTGCTGATGCTGTCTCGTCGTTTGGTGGTAAAGTCTGTATGACCTCTCCCAATCACGAGTCAGGTACTGAACGCCTTGCTGAAGTTGTTGAAAAGATGGCTATTCCTGCAGACCACATTATTGTTAATGTGCAAGGGGACGAGCCTTTGATTCCACCGTCTATCATTCGTCAGGTTGCTGATAACTTATCGGGATGTGATGCTCCGATGGCGACATTAGCCGTAGAAATAGACTCGGAAGAAGAAGTGTTTAATCCGAATGCAGTTAAAGTTGTGGCTAATGAGCAAGGCTATGCGCTGTACTTTAGCCGAGCAACTATCCCTTGGGATCGCGATAACTTTGCCAAACAAGACAAAATCATTGCCAACCCATTAATGCGTCATATTGGTATTTATGCTTATCGAGCTGGTTTCATTAATACGTATGTAAATTGGGCTCCGAGCGCATTGGAGCAGATCGAGTGCCTTGAGCAACTACGAGTGCTTTGGTACGGTGAAAAAATTCATGTAGCGGTAGCGAAAGAAGCGCCAGCAGCCGGCGTTGATACGCCAGAAGATCTAGAGGCGGTGCGCGCTATTGTGGCGAAGCAAGCATAACTAAAGGTCACATTGAATTAAGAACGAGAAAGGCTCCTGAATTAGGAGCCTTTTTGTTGCTTATATCCAAGTATTAGTTAGATGTTTGTGTCATATTGATTCCGTTTAGGGCAGGTCGCTAAGACTTCTCGGTGACCTGTGTCTTTTACTTCTTGCAGAATGACATCAAATCCCCACAATCTGTACACGTGTTTCAGAACTTCTTCATAACTGTCATCAAGCGGGATTCGGTTATGAG
Source organism: Vibrio sp. 1CM7H (assembly GCF_023161645.1). Classification (NCBI taxonomy): domain Bacteria; kingdom Pseudomonadati; phylum Pseudomonadota; class Gammaproteobacteria; order Vibrionales; family Vibrionaceae; genus Vibrio; species Vibrio sp. 1CM7H. The sequence continues at coordinate 807,702 of NZ_JALNTV010000002.1, read as the reverse complement.
GTACGTATTGCAACGTGAGTGAGCGGTCACCACGAACATCGACATTAAATACCTGAATGTTTGGCTCAAGATTAGATAAGTTGTACTGAGCGGCTAAGGTTTCTCTAATGCGTTTATAACCCATCTCATCGTGTATCGCGGCGACTTCAATAAAGTTTTTGTGGTCATCATCGTTGATCGCAAACAGCTTGAAATCACGCATTAATTTCGGAGAAAGGTATTGGCTAATGAAGCTTTCATCTTTGAAATTATGCATCGCGAAATGTACTGCATCTAACCAATCCGTTCCTGCCAAGTCCGGAAACCACTCCTTGTCCTCATCAGTTGGTTCTTCACAGATACGTTTAATATCTCGGAACATGGCAAAGCCCAAGGCGTATGGATTAATACCATTAAAGTAAGGGCTATTATAAGGCGGTTGAGCTACCACACTGGTATGGCTATGTAAGAACTCTAGTATGAACTTTTCGGATACCAAACCCTCATCGTAAAGATGGTTGAGAATGGTGTAATGCCAGAATGTTGCCCAGCCTTCGTTCATGACCTGCGTTTGTTTTTGCGGATAAAAATACTGACTGATTTTGCGTACAATCCGCACGACTTCACGTTGCCACGGCTCTAGTAGTGGGGCATGCTTTTCGAAAAAGTAGAGCAAGTTTTCCTGAGGCTCGCTTGGGAACCGCTCTTTAAGATCTTCCTCTTTGGTTTTGGCTCTTGGTACCGTGCGCCACAATTCATTCACTTGAGACTGTAAGTATGCCTCGCGTTCTTCTTGTCGCGCTTTCTCTTCGGTAATGGAGATTTTCTCTGGTCGCTTGTAACGATCTACACCAAAGTTCATTAAGGCGTGGCAGGAGTCGAGCAGTTTTTCCACTTCCTGTACTCCATATCGCTCCTCACATTCAGCTAAATACTTTTTGGCAAACAGTAAATAATCGATGATGGAGCTAGCGTCCGTCCAGGTTTGGAACAGATAATTACCTTTGAAGAAAGAGTTGTGCCCGTAACAAGCGTGAGCAATCACCAGCGCTTGCATTGTCACGGTATTTTCTTCCATCAAATAAGCGATACACGGATTGGAGTTAATGACAATCTCGTAGGCTAACCCCATTTGACCATGCTTATAGTTCTGCTCCGTTTGGATGAACTTCTTACCAAACGACCAGTGGTTGTAATTGATGGGCATACCAATACTTGAGTAGGCATCCATCATTTGTTCGGAAGTAATCACTTCTATCTGGTTAGGGTAAGTGTCTAGGCGATAGTGTTGTGCGACACGCTTAATCTCTTTGTGGTAGCGTTCCAACAGCTCAAATGTCCAATCCGGCCCATCTGGCAGCATTTTACTATTACGCTTCTTAGGCGCCTCTCCTGAGAGGTTTTTCGTTGCGGTACTCATCGCTAGCCTCCTTACGCCGTTTCTTTTTGGAATAGTTCACGGAAGACTGGGAAAATATCCTCCACAGAGCGAATGTTTTTCATTGCGAAGTTCGGAAATTCATCGGTGAGCTTTTCGTACTCATGCCATAGAGTTTGGTGCGAGCGTCGCGTAATTTCTATGTAGGAGTAGTACTGACAGTTTGGCAGTAGTTTGTTCACTAATAGATCGCGGCATCTTGGCGAGTCATCTGCCCAGTTATCGCCATCAGATGCTTGCGCAGCATAAATGTTCCATTGTCCAATTGGATAGCGCTCTTTTACGATTTCGTCCATCAGTTTCAATGCGCTGGATACAATAGTGCCCCCGGTCTCTTGCGAGTAGAAGAACTCGTGCTCGTCCACTTCTTTCGCTTGGGTGTGGTGGCGAATAAAGACAACGTCTACATTCTCGTAAGTACGAGTTAAGAACAGGTATAACAGAACGTAAAAACGTTTAGCGATGTCTTTCGTTGCTTGATCCATCGAGCCCGATACGTCCATCAAACAAAACATCACAGCTTGACTAGATGGTACAGGGCGTTTTTCATAGTTTTTAAAGCGTAAGTCGAAGGTGTCAATAAATGGAACCCCCTCAATTTTCTTACGCAGCTCTTCAATTTCAGCCTTCAAGCGGTTCTCTTCAAACTGCTGAGCGGGTTCAATGTTTTTGATGCGAGCAAGTTCATCTTCTAGCTCTTTGAGAAGACGTTTCTTACCTGCGGTCATTGCCGTACGTCTTGCAAGAGATTGTTGCAGCGAACGTACTACCGCAATGTTTGAAGGGATACCAGCAGTTTGAAAGCCTGCGCGGTGCGTTTTCCATTCAGTAATTTTGGCAATTTGGTTTTTTTCTAGATTAGGCAGTTCGAGATCTTCGAACAAAATATCGAGGTACTCATCTTTTGATATTTGGAATACAAATTCGTCTTGGCCTTCTCCATCTGGACTGGCATTGCCTTCCCCCGAGCCACTACCTTGACCGCCACCTTTAGGACGCTCAATTTTATCACCAGTAATGAACTGGTCATTGCCGGGATGAACTCGTTCGCGAACACCACCTTTGCCTTGATGAAAGATCGGCTCATTGATGTCTTTGTGAGGGATAGAGACGTCTTCGCCCGTTTCCGTATTCGTAATCGAGCGTCGATTCACTGCGTCTGCTACCGACTCTTTTATTTGCTCTTTGTGGCGCTTCAAGAAGCGCTGTCGATTAACAGCGCTCTTGTTCTTGCCATTGAGCCTTCGGTCTATAAATTGCGCCATGAAATAGCCCTCTTCATGTTTCACAAGCGACCTAACTCAATACTGGGTTAGGATGACTTACGTACTCGTAGGTACCACTCAGAAAGTAGGCGAACCTGTTTCTCGGTATAGCCTTTTTCCATCATGCGAGCGACAAAGTCGTCATGCTTCTTCTGATCTTCAGAAGAGGTTTTCGCATTAAATGAGATAACCGGAAGTAGCTCTTCGGTATTGGAGAACATTTTCTTCTCGATTACTGTGCGCAGTTTTTCGTAGCTGGTCCAAACTGGGTTTTGACCATTGTTATTCGCTTTCGCACGAAGCACAAAGTTAACGATTTCGTTTCGGAAATCTTTCGGGTTAGAAATACCAGCGGTTTTCTCGATCTTCTCTAGTTCAGCGTTGAGTGAAGAGCGATCAAATAGCTGACCAGTTTCTGGATCTCGGTACTCTTGGTCTTGAATCCAGAAGTCTGCGTAGGTGACATATCGGTCGAAGATGTTCTGACCGTATTCAGAGTAAGACTCGAGATAAGCGGTCTGAATCTCTTTACCAATAAATTCAACGTAGCGAGGCACTAGGTAGCCTTTCAAGAACTCGAGATATTTCTCTGCCGTTTCAGCAGGGAACTGTTCACGTTCAACTTGTTGTTCAATCACATAGAACAGGTGTACAGGGTTGGCTGCCACCTCGGTTTGGTCGAAGTTAAATACGCGCGACAAAATCTTAAAGGCGAAACGTGTAGAGAGGCCATTCATGCCTTCATCGACACCCGCATAATCACGATACTCTTGATAGCTTTTCGCTTTCGGATCGGTGTCTTTTAGCGTTTCACCATCGTAGACGCGCATTTTTGAGAAAATGGATGAGTTTTCAGGTTCTTTCAGGCGTGAAAGAATACTGAATTGCGCTAGAGTTTCGAGCGTGCTTGGAGAACAAGGAGCCTGAGACAGCTCACTGTTTTCAAGCAGTTTTTGGTAAATTTTCACTTCTTCGGATACGCGGAGACAGTAAGGTACTTTTACAATGTACACACGGTCGAGGAAGGCTTCGTTATTTTTGTTGTTACGGAAAGTCTGCCACTCAGATTCGTTCGAGTGAGCCAGAATCATACCGTCGAATGGAATCGCAGATAGACCTTCAGTACCGTTGAAGTTACCTTCTTGCGTTGCCGTCAAAAGTGGGTGAAGTACTTTGATCGGCGCTTTGAACATCTCAACGAATTCCATTAAACCTTGGTTTGCTTTACACAGCGCACCGGAGTAGCTGTAGGCATCTGGGTCGTCTTGCGAATAATGTTCGAGTTTACGGATATCGACTTTACCAACCAGTGATGAAATATCTTGGTTGTTTTCATCCCCTGGTTCTGTTTTAGCAATACCGATCTGATCGAGAATTGAAGGGCGAACTTTTACTACTTTAAACTTAGTGATATCACCGCCAAATTCATGAAGGCGTTTAGCGGCCCATGGCGACATAATTGAGCGAAGATAACGTTGCTCGATGCCATATTCTTTTTTCAAAATATCGCCGTCTTCCGTGGCTTTGAATAGACAGAATGGATGGTCATTCACTGGGCTACGTTCGCCATTAGCAGTAAGAACATAGATAGGCATCTGTTCCATCAGAGCCTTAAGTTTTTCAGCAAGTGAGGACTTACCACCGCCGACAGGACCGAGTAGGTAAAGGATCTGCTTACGTTCCTCTAAACCTTGCGCCGCGTGTTTTAGGTAAGACACAATTTGCTCTATGGCATCTTCCATACCATAAAAATCTTTAAAGGTTTCATAACGAGAGATAACACGATTCGAGAAGATGCGGCTCAATCTCGGGTCTTTTGCCGTATCGATTATCTCTGGTTCACCGATCGCCATCAGTAGGCGTTCTGCTGCATTAGCATAAGCGCTTTTGTCATCCTTACACAGGGCTAGAAACTCCTGTAACGACATCTCTTCATCTTTTGCAGCTTCATATCTTGATTGATAGTGGTCGAAAATACTCATGTCGCTTTCCCCTTTAATAGTCAGTCTACCGACGAACGTTGATTCAGGCTTTCCCACCTATTGTTATGCTCCTTGTTGTTTGAATATACGTCCTGTTATCACATTTGGTTCGTACAGAATGTAAGATTGGCGACACCAAAGACTTTGCTTTATGGACAGTTTTTTCATTACAACGGTGAGCGGTGGGTATGAATCTTTCAATCACAGCCTTTCTCTACTTAAGCCTAGTCGGGGATTTGCAATTTTGCTTAACAATTATGAATTTATTGCAAAAGTGACATTTGAATCACTCTTTCACTGAAGATGAATTTATGTCGTGAATAGGTGCAATAGAAATCAAATATTTGGCAAAGACAGACGAGTCTCAGTGATTCATTGCTCTACATCGCATAAGGTAAGCGTAAGAAGACGGAAAAGCAGCGGTAAGGTTGTGACAGGGCAAATAAAAAAGGAAAGCGAGTGCTTTCCTTTTCGTAGACGAATATTTTATGCGCTGAAGATTTGTGCAAGCTCGTTTTCGCATAAATGGTACTGACGAGGGCAGTTGCGCCAAGTTTGTAGCATACGACGGTATTTATCCAGCATTGGCATTTGGCTGTTAAAGTGATGGTCTGCTTTATCAAATTGAGGGTACAGACCTTCAGAATCAATAAGGAAGCGTACGTAATGGACTTGTTGGGCCTCTGAAGCAATATCAAACCCAAGGAACTGCAAGCGGCGCTGATCCACTTTGTTACGATCTTCGGTATCGAGCATGTTGTAAGATTCTTGCATCGCGTGATACATCTCCATAACGTCGATGATCTCACGACACTCCGCTTCTGAGAGACAGCCGAAATCTTTATTCAACTCACGCATTTGTAGCTCATAGCCACGTTCAACGATCGTTTGTAAGCGTTTGTATTTGGCCGCATTACTTGGATCAAGTTGAGACATAAGGTTGTATTGGTTTGATAGAATCAAACGTTGAGCGTTTGACATTTCCATGATGACCTCACTAGATATCTAATACATTTTTAATGTGCTTAGGTTAACGCTTAAGACATGAGTGAAACATGATCTCAACACATATTTAATACTAAAAAATGGCAAGAACTGTCACTTTTGACCAGTTTAAAAACACTTATTTATGGTAATGATTGTATATGTAGTCTCGGTCTGAAAATACTCTTAGCCACTCTGGCTTGAATACGGTTAAAACCGCCAGTGACATACCATTTAATAGGCCCTCAGGGAAGGCAAGCAACGGTACAAAAATAAAGTAGTTATGTTGAATGGTTTCCCAATCGTAATGACCAACCGATAAATGGTAAAAGGAGTTAATCAGCAGATGCAGGCTTCCTGTTATCGCGCCGTTGAAAAAACCTGCAACGAAGATGAATACAAAAATGTTTCTTGGCAAATAGTGATAACTTAAAAGAAAGACGAGGTAACTAATGAAGATAGGAAGCAGGGCAGACAATACTAAAGACGTGGGTAACTGCAACAACGACACATCATATAGCAGGTGGTTGACCAGCATTGCGGGGATACTGATTAGAAAGGCCATACGCCAACCATGCATCATCGTCAGCGTTGTTAGCGCGAGAAAATGAATCTGTAGTCCTTCTTTTACGCCAGCTTGAGTTGCCCATAAGATGCTGAAAAAAAAGAGTGTTGCAAAAACGAGGTGCTGAAATGCTTTTTCCTTTTCAAGCTTGGGCCAAACGACTTTTTTCCAATCTGGTAGACAGTAGGCGAGCACTATCCAAAGTATGACAACCAGCGAGCCCAAGTTAAACCAATCCATGTTACTACCTTCCTATGCGATCGTGACGCAATCATTTCTATTGTTCTTTTTATACCTAAATCACCTCATAGAGATTCATTGAAGGTACTTAGGTATAGTTAAAAAAATACCAGCAATATGCTGGTATTTTAAAGAGGTTAGTCTTGCTGTTCACTTAGTATTTTACGTTATCGTTGTACTGCGCAAGAATGGATTGAATTTCGTCCATAGTTTCTTTCGGTGGAGGGTTTACCCCTTCGAGTGGGTATTCTAGGCCCAATGCTTCCCATTTATGGGCACCCAATTTGTGATAAGGAAGTAACTCGACCTTTTCGATGTTATCCATATCTTTAATAAACTCACCAAGCATGTGTGCCGCTTCAGGGTCATCTGTGTAACCAGGCACGACTACATAGCGAATCCAAGTTTTCTTTCCGATTTTTTGCAAGTAACGAGCAAAATCCAATGTACGTCGGTTCGATACGCCGATGAGATCTTGGTGCACTTCATCTTTCATGTGCTTGATATCAAGCATTACTAAGTCTGTTGCATCCAGTACTTCATCGATAACATCAGTGTGTTTACGAACATAACCGTTCGTATCTAGGCACGTATGAATACCTTCTGCTTTAGCTGCGCGGAAAAAGTCCCGTACAAATTCAGGCTGAAGCATCGCTTCGCCGCCAGAACAAGTAACGCCACCACCTGATGCATTCATGAAGTGACGGTAACTTTTCGCTTCGGAAATGATCTCTTCAACCGTAACTTCTTTGCCATCATGCGTATCCCATGTATCGCGATTGTGGCAATACTTACAGCGCATCAAACAACCTTGCAAGAAGACGATAAAACGAATACCAGGTCCGTCTACGGTACCACATGACTCAAATGAGTGAATACGACCAGTTGTTGACATCTTTTGCTCTCATTACTAGTAAATTCTAGCTGTTATTTTATTACAAAAAGCAGGGTTAAAACAGCTTTGTCGGTACTAAAGGCAAGGTTATGTGAAGAAAGAAAATAGATAGACCAATCTAAATAAATGCTTGATCACAGGGTTGGTTAATACCAAACGAGAGAACTTGCCTTGTATTTAGATTGGTGTGGATACAGGGATAAGTCAGCTTTTAGAAAAAGGCGAACACAGAGAAGGAGCCTGTCCCATAAACATCAGTTTGGGATTCTTCATAATCTGGCGTTTTTATCGTAAAGGTTAGGCTTGCACCGTAATTTTGGTTATACCAAGTTGCACCCGCTACGGCGCTTGCTTGCCAATTTTGCAGTGTGACGTCGTATGGCGCGGATGGCTCAGGAATACCAGGGCGATCGCCTTCGATGGTCATGTCATTGAAACGGTAACGACCTTCAAACCCCGTAAATAAGAACCAGCTTGAAGTATCCTGTGCGAGCATACTCGCTGAGAACGGGCTCTCAACACTAATATTGGCGGCTCCGATGCTGCCTGCTAGGTTTGTACCCCAACGAAACATGACGCCTTGAGAGACATCACTACGGAAGTTACCTGCATTGATGTCGTTAATGTTGGTGATTTCCCATTGCGTTTTTTGTTCTTCGCTGCGCATCAATTTATTAAATACGCGGTAGCCAAGGCTAAACGCCACTTTATCGTCGATCTGGTAATCCCAACCTTGTGGGTCAGTCGAGCCTGTTATGCCGTGAACGATTTCTTGCGCTTTTTCTGAAAGCGAACTTTCACCTGTTGCACCGATGGTGAAGTTGTAGCGGACGGCCTTATCATCAGTCAAAGAAAGATAGTTGATCTCAGTATGTAGATAACCCGCATATGGGCGATCATTGACCAGTGGATAATCCGCTTCAATGTCGCTCGGAGTCCACATTTTGTGGCCAAGAACCAACTCTATTTTATCGATATTGGCGTGTTCTGAGTCAGCCAGACTCAGCCATTTCCATTGGCTTTCTTGTTTCAGTTGGCCTGTTGCGTAGGAAAGAAAAATACCATTTGTGTAGTCTTGGTCGACGCCGAAAATACCATCATTGTCGAGTGTAAAAGAGACCGTAGACTTAGTGGATGCCATCGCAACTGGAGAAAGAAGAGTAAGAACAATTAATTTACTGAGTTTCATATACTTTATTTACTAACTTTTTTCGCATCATACGTAAGAATGTGGGCAAAATCTTTCGTAATATCACAACTTTCATTCAAGAAATAAAAAAAGGCTGATGCTTAGAAGCATCAGCCTTTGTTGTATCACTAAAACGTTATTTCACTAAAGTCTTATAGAGACTCTGTGAATGTACGTGCGATTACGTCAGCTTGTTGCTCTGCAGTTAGAGAGTTAAAGCGAACAGCGTAACCAGATACACGGATTGTTAGCTGAGGGTATTTCTCTGGGTGCTTAACAGCGTCTTCTAGAGTTTCGCGGTTAAGAACGTTCACGTTTAGGTGTTGACCACCTTCGATACCCGCTTCGTGGTGGAAGTAACCATCCATCAGGCCAGCTAGGTTAGCGCGTTGTGAACCCTCATCTTTACCTAGTGCATTAGGTACGATAGAGAATGTGTAAGAGATACCATCTTGTGCGTCAGCAAACGGCAGTTTTGCAACTGAAGTTAGTGATGCTACGGCACCTTTCTCATCGCGACCGTGCATTGGGTTAGCACCTGGAGCAAATGGAGCACCAGCACGACGACCGTCAGGTGTGTTACCAGTTTTCTTACCGTAAACCACGTTTGAAGTGATAGTAAGAATTGACTGAGTAGGGATTGCATCACGGTAAGTCTTAAGCTTACGGATTTTGCCCATAAATACAGAAACAAGTTCACATGCGATATCATCAACGCGTGGGTCGTTGTTACCAAATTTAGGGTAATCACCTTCGATTTCGAAGTCGATTGCTAGACCGTCTTCGTCACGGATTGGCTTAACTTTTGCGTATTTGATTGCAGACAGAGAGTCAGCCGCAACAGATAGACCAGCAATACCACAAGCCATAGTACGTTTAACGTCACGGTCATGTAGAGCCATTAGTGCCGCTTCGTAGCTGTACTTGTCGTGCATGAAGTGGATAGCGTTTAGTGCAGTCACGTACTGCTTCGCTAGCCAATCCATGAAGTGGTCCATTTTCTCCCACAACTCATCGTAGTTCAGTACATCGCCTTCGATCTTCGGCATTTGTGGACCAACTTGGATTTTTAGCTTCTCATCCACACCACCGTTGATGGTGTAAAGCATAGTTTTCGCAAGGTTAGCACGAGCACCAAAGAACTGCATTTGCTTACCAACAACCATTGGAGATACACAACATGCGATTGCGTAGTCGTCAGAGTTCATGTCTGGACGCATTAGGTCGTCGTTTTCGTACTGGATTGAAGAAGTATCGATAGATACTTTCGCACAGAACTTCTTGAAGCCTTCAGGTAGTTGCTCAGACCAAAGAACAGTGATGTTTGGCTCTGGAGAAGGACCCATTGTGTATAGTGAGTTTAGGAAACGGAAGTTTGTACGAGTAACTAGCGTACGACCGTCAAGACCCATACCACCCATAGACTCAGTTGCCCAGATAGGGTCGCCAGAGAATAGATCATCGTACTCAGGAGTACGTAGGAAGCGAACCATACGTAGTTTCATTACGAAGTGGTCGATCATTTCCTGCGCTTGTTCTTCTGTGATGCGGCCAGCAGCGATATCGCGCTCGATGAAGATGTCTAGGAACGTAGAAGTACGGCCTAGAGACATTGCTGCGCCGTTTTGAGATTTAACAGCAGCTAGGTAACCGAAGTAAGTCCACTGGATAGCTTCTTGTGCAGTTTCAGCAGGACGAGAAATGTCACAACCGTATTTTGCAGCCATTTCTTTGATTTGACCTAGAGCACGGTGTTGCTCTGCGATCTCTTCACGAAGCTGCATTGTCATTTGTAGGTCTTCGCCGTTCTCGAAACGCTCTTGTAGAGAAGAGAACTGTGCGAATTTATCCTTCATTAGGAAATCAATACCGTATAGAGCAACACGACGGTAGTCACCGATGATACGACCACGACCGTATGCATCAGGAAGACCAGTCAATACGCCAGACTTACGACACGCCATGATTTGTGGAGTGTAGATGTCGAAAACGCCTTGGTTGTGAGTTTTACGGTATTCTGTGTAGATTTTCTTAACTTGTGGGTCAAGCTCGCGGTTGTAGGCTTTGCATGAACCTTCAACCATACGGATACCACCGTTAGGGATGATCGCACGTTTTAGAGGAGCGTCAGTTTGAAGACCTACGATAGTTTCTAGGTCTTTTTCGATGTAGCCTGCATCGTGAGCAGTGATGGTAGAGATAACTGAAGTATCAAAATCAACAGGAGCGTGAGTCGCGTTCTCTTGTTTGATGCCTTCCATTACCTTAGCCCAAAGCTTGTTAGTCGCTTCAGTACCTTCAGAAACTAGGAAAGATTCGTCGCCTTCGTACGGAGTGTAGTTCTTCTGAATGAAATCACGAACGTTTACTTCGTTTTGCCAGTCGCCTGCAGCAAAACCTTCCCAAGCTTTAGCAAATTGCTCTGCCATGACATACCTACCTTTTTAGTAGAAAAAAATACGTACTGCTTCGCCGTTGAGCCAGCTATCCCCAAGTTAAAGAGGGGAACAGTACACTCTTATGAATAACAATATTTATAGTCTTAAATTTAAATGTTCGAGTTACAAAACTATAAATATTGTCACTAGTTTTAACGTTTCTCTTTTTAAGCAACAGTTAGAGGTTAAACTAAAATTTTTTTGCAAACCTTAAACTAAATCAATAAATCCTCAAAAGTCTCGATAAAAATGGGGTAGCGACTAGCGCTACCCACACATTTTCTGAACTGTCAGCTTTACAGCCAAGCTTGGATGCCATATTGGCCTTCAAGCATACCAACTGCAAGCATAGCAACTAAACAGATAATAAGTACGCTTACTGGGATCACAATCTTGTCTACAAATGACAAGCGAGACGCGCGCTCTTTATCACCAATTAAGCCGTTGTTATCTAAAAGCATAGTTAGTGCCCAAGCTAGAACAGGGTTAACGACTGCTGAACCAAAGATACAGATGCCTGCTGCTTGTGAATCTTTTGAGTCTTTCACCATCTGCATGCCTGCTTCAAGCAATGGTAGAGAGACACCAACGAGAAGAGCAACGCGCATAACTGGTGGCCATACAGCAACATCCATAGGGAAACCAAGGATTGCAACAATAATACATAGAGAACCTAGTAAGATTGCACCGCCAGGAATAGGGCGCTTCGCGATTGCTGCAGGGATCATGTAAGTCCCCCAAGATGATGTGATGTTACCACCACCGACAGCGGTACCGACCATTTGGCGCACAGAACACATTGTCATTGTGTCATCAACGTCCATCAGTACTTTTTCACTCTTACGTGGGTAGTTCATTTCTTGGAAGATGCGGTGACCCAAGAAGTCAGGAGACCACATTGCTACAGCAAGAATTGCGAATGGTAGAGAAGCAATGAAGTGTTCCATATTAGGAAGACCAAGCATCCAACCTTCTTCTGTTGAACCCCACCAGTAGATTGGGTTTAGGTTTGGAAGACCCGTCTCGGTTACGAATTTAATATCGAAGCCTGCGCCAAGAACAAGTGCGATTGCAAGGCCAGTGAAGGCACAAACAGGGATTGCTAGCCAGCGTTTGTTCACTTTAGCAAGGAACGCGTATAGGCCAATAGTAACCGCAAGAACGATTAGACCGATGTAACCCATGCTACCTGCGGCAACTGTGTCGGATTGCAAACCAACAGCCCAAGCTTGAATGGAATTAATTTGGCTCATCGTTCCGGTTAAACCCAAGAAGATGAGAAGGCCACCAGCCGTACCTTCAGAGGTGAGGTTAACCAGTTTTGAACCACCTTTTAACAGGCTCAGAATTAAACCAAACACACCAATGAGAATTGCCAATGCAAGAGGGTGAGCACCAGCAAGCGCGATGGTACCAATAAGAGGGATCATTGGGCCGTGGTTACCTGCTAGGTTGGCTTTAGGGTTAATAAAGCCAGAAGCAAGTACACAGAAAAGAAGTGCAGGGATGAGCATCTCTACACGGGCAACTTCGATGGCGAAATCTTTGCCCAGATTAACATGGTCCCATGCAGCAGTTAGGCCTTCAGCCCAAGACATCATTACCGCAGAGTACATTGCGATAATACCAATCGTACCGGCAAGTGCTGGAACAAGATCTTCAAGTTCAAAACGGAAGTCACGACCTGGCAAGTTTAAGCCGAAACGACGCGGCTTCATAATTTGTAGTTCGTGGTCTAGGTAGTCTGAACGGCTTGCGAACTCAGATGCTGGACGATGAAGCTCACGGTAGCTCTTGGTCTCGATATCTGAATCAGAGTGCGTTTTGTTAACTGCGTCTGACATAGATTCCTCATATATTTAAAAGTTATGAATTCTTCATTCAATTGTGTTAATCCGCATCCTGCGGCACGCTTATGCTAGCTATTATTAGATTTGTTACACGTCGACATTGTGCCTAAGCATAGCTAATAACTTATTGTGTTGAGGCACAAAAAAATCCTCATCTTTTGGCAGGAGTCTAGCAAGATAGCCATTTAGGGTGATTGATTTAGATCACTTTAAGAATGGTTGTGAAATAAAACTACAGAAAGTTTCTGGCATGCGAATGAGATGGTGAAATCTTGTGTAATTTCATTACACAAGTTGCATAAAATTAGAATTTGTTGCTCTTATCGTTCGGGGATGCGGGGTAAATATCAATATTCATGATGATTATATAAAGCTGGCTTTATTCTTGCTTTCTACAGGGCAAAGACGATTTTTTGGCTAATCATTGCCGCTCAGTTTAGGAAAAAGACATGAAACAGCTTAAAGTACTGCCACTAGTGGCAATCATCTCAGGGTTAATGGTCGGTTGTGGCGGCGGTGGCGGTGGCGGCGGTGGTGCTGCGCCGAAAACAGCGTTTACTTTTGATTTTGCTATACCAGCAACAATGACTGAAAGTGAAGCTACTGCGAAAGGTTGTACGGTGTATGACCACAAAACTGAGCTGAACGGTGATAAAACGGTTTTAACCTATAGCGCAGCGTCAAAAGAGCAAGTGACTAACTATGTTATCGGTTACTACTCTGATGCAGATGGCAAAAGAGCCGGAGACATCATCAAACCAACCACTGATAACTTTAAGTTTTATCTTGAAGATATTCCTGACGGCGGCTTTGTAACGTTTCAAGCAATAGAATTTAACGGTAGAGAAGCTCGCGTAAATACGTTTTCAAAAGAATTCTTACAAGATAAGAAACTACGTAATGCCACGTTTGCCCTTAACCGAGACTCTTTGAACAAGTGCTTTACTGGCGGTAACTTAGCAAGCAATAAGTTTACTAACCTAGATTACCGAAATGCTGAATCAGGTGGTGGAGACTACAACTTTGTCTCGCAAACCGATATTTTCACGTCACCTAACCCTGATATGTTGCCTACCGATGAGCTTATGGGGCTTAAAGGTGAGCCTACGGCGTTGTTCCAGTATGAATCTGGTTCAAGCGACAAAGCGCTTTACCAGTATGGTATTGGTTCGTGGGGGACTGGTGAGATCGCCTTAGTCAGAGCGGATAATACGTCAAACATTTATTCGTCTTCTGATTATACTTACGACACTCTCCACATTGGTTTTATTACTAACGGCTTTGCGTATGATGCGCTGAAGCTAGATAAAACGGCCGTTGAATATAATCGCCCTAGTGCAACGAATAAAGAAACTTGGGTCTACATGGCGTTCTCAGAGAATCAAGTTAATGGTTGGGACTCTCTACTTAACGAAACGGTCTCTGATGGATGGGATATTGACGTTGATCCAAGCTCTTACTTAAATATTGATAACCTGCCAAACACAAAACCAAGTGTATCAACACAAGGAAGTGCAGACTCGGTGATTGATCTGGACATGGGTTTAACATCGTCTACAGAAGGCTTTACTCGTGTCGCTTACTTTGCGGCTTCAGGCGACTATAAAGTCACACATCGTATTTTCACAAAGAGCGACAGTGACTCTGTTGTTGTTCCTGAGCTCCATTACTACAATTTTCCAACATCAGCCGTTAACGGTTTGAAAGTTTCAGCTTCGGACGATTTTAATCGCACTGCTTTGGTATTGAGTGACGATAGCAATATCGACTCTAAAGTTTTCATGAGCTTCTTTTCTAATGGTGAAGCGTCAGAGCCTGAGCTAGATGAAGACTTGGATGGCATCATTACTTCTGAAAAAGAAGGCCTAGAAAATGAAGTGACATTACGTACTTCAAACTCATTGGTAGTCAGTCGTTTTAATTAATTCATTACGACCCTAAATAAGTTTCAATTAACACTTTTGTAAATTTATTAAGCCCCTTCTAAAGGGGCTTTTTTATATTTAATATTCAGCTTTTGAAGAATAAGTTGCTATATATTGCATATTAATTTGGCTATCGTATCTTTCTATTCGAATTATTTAGGTTAATAATTTGTTGCAAGTTTCAGGGTGTGGTGCTAATTTGTTCCGAATTAGAGAGGGCGGAGTCCCTTAATTGCAGTGACAAAAACACAGGGAGTAGAGCGCATGAATGATGTACCAGCGCTAGATATAAAAGACCTGCACAAAACATTTGGACAAAATGAAGTTCTCAAGGGAATTTCTCTTGCCGCGCACAAAGGAGATGTCATCTCCATCATTGGCTCTTCCGGTTCTGGTAAGAGTACCTTTCTTAGATGTATCAACTTGCTAGAAACGCCTACCGCAGGCGAAATTTGGGTGAATGGTGAATTAATCCAAATGAAGAACAACCGAGCAGGGGAATCCGTTCCTGCTAATGAAAAGCAAGTGCAACGTATTCGCTCGCGTCTAGCGATGGTGTTCCAAGGTTTCAACTTATGGTCACACCTGACAGTACTAGAAAACGTGATTGAAGCCCCTGTTCATGTTCTAGGCGTACCAAAAGCCCAAGCGATTGAAAACGCAGAAGTCTTGCTTAAGAAAGTAGGCCTATATGAGCGTAAAGACTATTATCCTGGGCACTTATCTGGCGGTCAGCAGCAACGTGCCGCTATTGCCCGTGCGCTAGCAGTTGACCCTGAAGTGATGTTGTTTGACGAGCCAACCTCTGCGCTTGACCCAGAACTTGTTGGGGAAGTATTAGGGGTAATGAGAGATTTGGCAGATGAAGGACGAACCATGCTGGTGGTCACGCACGAGATGGCATTTGCGCGAGACGTATCAAACCATGTGATGTTCTTGCATCAAGGCTTAGTGGAAGAACAGGGAAATCCAGCTAAGCTATTTACAAACCCGGATTCAGAACGATTACAGCAGTTTATCTCATCCATTTACTAATATTTTTAGGCGGCAGACTATTGCCTCCTAAGCCAGCACAACAAACAAAACGAAATAAAATAGCAATCACAGGAGTATGGAAATGAAAAAGTGGTTATTAGCAGCAACGATCGCTGCAACGGCAGTATCTGGTGTCGCTCAAGCGAAAGAATGGAAAACAGTTCGCTTCGGCATTGAGGGTGCTTATCCTCCGTTTAGCTGGACAGAAACTGATGGTTCTCTGAAAGGCTTCGACGTAGACATGGCCAACGCGCTTTGTGAAGAAATGCAAGTGAAATGTAAGATTGTCGCGCAAGATTGGGATGGCATCATTCCTTCTCTATTAGCGCGTAAGTACGACGCAATCATCGCTGCGATGTCTATTACTGAAGAGCGTAAGAAGAAAGTCGATTTCACTGGCAAATACGCACTGATTCCAAACAAATTTATTGCCAAGAAGGGCGCGAATCTGGATTTTGACAACCTAGATGGTAAGAAAATCGCCGTTCAACGTGCAACAACACACGACAAATATCTGACAGATAACTATGGCGATAAAGTAGAAATTGTTCGTTACGGTTCTTTTGATGAGGCTTACCTAGATTTAGCCAATGGTCGTGTTGCCGCTGTATTGGGCGACGCCTCTGCTCTAGAAGAAGGTGTGCTTAATAAAGCGGGCGGCGACGCGTACGAGTTTGTTGGTCCGTCATTGACCGATCCTAAGTGGTTCGGTGAAGGTTTTGGTATTGCCGTGCGTAAACAAGATAAAGATCTAACGAAGAAATTGGACGCGGCGATAATTTCACTACGTGAGAAAGGTGTTTATCAAGAAATTGCTGGTAAATACTTTAACTACGATGTGTACGGTGAATAAACCGTAATTAAGCGACCGTTGGCTTGTTCCTAGAAGTAGTCAACGGTCGATTTTTTGAGTTTAGGGATTAGGAACTCACCTATGCTAGATTTACAAGGATACGAAGCTTCGATTTTAAAAGGGGCTTTAGTAACGATAGAAGTTGCAGTGCTTTCACTCCTTCTTGCGGTGATCTTAGGTATGCTTGGCGCATTAGCTAAGTTAGCACCTTACAAATGGGCAAGGGCGATTGCCACTCTTTACACCACCGTCATTCGCGGCATTCCAGATTTGGTTCTGATGATGCTGATTTTCTTTGGTGGACAAATACTTTTAAACAATAGCCTGTACTCCATTAACGAAACGCTCAATGAGTGGTTTGCTTCGAGTGATCCAAACCATGAATGGACGTCTTACTTACCCGACTATATTGATGTCAGCCCATTTATTGCAGGTGTACTCACGATTGGTTTTATCTTTGGTGCCTACATGGCGGAGACTTTTCGCGGAGCGATCATGGCGGTGGACAAAGGTGAACTAGAAGCGGCGAAAGCTTATGGTATGAGCTCAGCCTTATCGTTTAGAAGAATCTTACTGCCTCAGATGATTCGTCATGCATTACCTGGATTTGGTAATAACTGGTTAGTGTTACTCAAGACCACAGCGTTAGTGTCCATCATCGGCCTGGATGACATGGTGAGAATGAGCTCGTTGGCGGCAGGTACGACGAAAATGCCGTTTACCTTTTACATGGCTGTCGCGCTCATCTTTCTATTTTTTACCAGCGTTTCGACCGGGCTACTCAAGCTTGTTGAGCGTAAGTTCAGTATTCATGCGAGGTAAGTTATGGATTTTTCTTTGATTATTGAAAGCTTCCCAACTTATCTTCAGGGACTTTGGACGACAGTTTGGCTGGTAGGATTAGCGTTGGTTATCGGTTTGTGTGTCTCGATTCCATTAGCCGTGGCACGTAATAGTACGAATTATGCCTTTAGCTTACCTTCTTGGGGATTCATTTACTTTTTCCGTGGAACACCGTTGTTGGTCCAGTTGTATTTGATTTATTACGGTATGGATCAGTTCTTTCCTGTGAAAGATACCTTGTGGGAAAACGCCTGGTTTTGTGCTTTAGTCGCTTTTATTCTTAATACGTCGGCTTATACAGCAGAAATTATTCGTGGTGCGATTAATGGCTTGCCCAAAGGTGAAGTAGAAGCTGCCAAAGCGTATGGGATGAGTAAGTTTATGACATACAGACGTATTATCTTGCCTAGTGCACTGCGTCGAGCATTACCAGCTTATTCAAACGAAGTGATTTTCATGCTGCACGGTAGTGCGGTCGCGGGTATCGTTACCATTATGGATCTAACTGGCGCTGCGCGCTTAGTTAACTCACGTTACTATGCGCCATTTGAATCTTTCCTTACGGCGGGGCTGTTCTACATGGCACTGACGTTTATGATCTTGTGGTGCTTTAAAGTGGCAGAGAAGCGCTTCTTGGCATACCTACGTCCTTTAAGTTAATAATTAGTGTCAGCAATGGTATCGAAATGGGTACCATTGCTTTTTGATGATTTTGTTATCTTCATTCCTATTTTTCCTACCGATACAAAAGACTATTTCTTTTTATTCATGTACTTACATTAATATTTGATAAACCCATTGTTTAGTAAGTAAAAAATGAAAAAAACAATTCTATCGTTGGGCCTTGCCGCCGTTGCCACTGGATGTGGTGGGGGAGAGTCACAATCTAATGCTCAAGTAAAACCAACGCCAGCTCCAGTTCAACAAGCTCTGGAAACTGGTAATGCTCTGCTCGTTTCTGACCCGAACGATTTCATCCGAGAAAGTCGGCAAGTTGTGGAAGGGCACAAGAAACAGTCGAATACGATCAAATCTGCAATTGCGAAAAACCTTTCTGGCCTTTATTGGGATCCAACCCATGATGCAGCGATCTTGGCACCTCAGTATGGGTTCAACGACACCATCTTGATGACCAACAAGGCCATGGCTAGCGGTTATAAAGATCAGGCGTTGTCAATTGGCGTTGCTGGAGAAAAAGCTAATGGTCAACGTTATGCGCTATTAGGTAGTAACCCATTTAGAACGGCACAACGCTTTCCCGAGTCTTCGAATGCAACGATGACTCAATGGCTAAGCAACCTGGTCACTTGGTTGTCAGGCGGAGCTACTTCAAACGTTGTCATCGCGCAAATGGATCAGTCTTATTACTTCCCTGATGAGCAAGCGACTCGGAATTGGCTGAACGACAATGTTTCACAAGAGTTGGCGTTTAATGAGGCCGACCTATGCGATGGTTCAAAGCTACTTAGCTGCTTGCAAAC
This sequence comes from Vibrio sp. 1CM7H, assembly GCF_023161645.1. Taxonomy (NCBI): domain Bacteria; kingdom Pseudomonadati; phylum Pseudomonadota; class Gammaproteobacteria; order Vibrionales; family Vibrionaceae; genus Vibrio; species Vibrio sp. 1CM7H. The sequence goes on along the minus strand of NZ_JALNTV010000002.1, from coordinate 788,740 downwards.
CAATACTCCAAACTTATTAGTTTTGTCACAGCATCTGCAATCTGGCGACACCAACCAACAAGTACTCGATGCTCTGGCATACGCTGAGCAAGCCCAAATTCCTGTTCTATACCTGCATTGGGATGGAGGACTAACTGAACTTGGCCGAGACATTTTGGGAAAATTCCATGTTGATTATGTGGGAGATAACTATTGGCGTAAGTTAGGCTTGGTTGATTGGGCGCCTTCATCACTCATGAACTTCGTGCCAGACTCTGTTGCTACGCAACAAGCGCTGTTGTCTCGTTTTGAATCTCAAAACTTCAATGTTGACTTGTCACAGTGTGATGACAAATCTTGTCCTGACACTGCGAATATGGAAAGTCAATTTTATGCAGGGGCAAACAGCATTCGCCATCGGTTGAAAAAGCTTGATGAACAAAAAGTAGATTTGTTTAATCAAGATGGCTACCAATACGAAAAACTCATGGTATTGCTGGCTGATCACTATCGTCAAACGGTTGTGTTCCCAATGGACAAACAATCAACCCAAACGACCGAATTCCTAAAATCGTATTTTGCCGATTACGTACAATACAACAGCCGAAGCGTGAACCCAAAACAACCAAATATGGGGAACTTCAGCCGTAGTGAGTTTAGCCCTGAAGTAAAGAGAATCAGCGCAACGATTAATATGGAATCAAAGCGTAACTTCCGCTCTGCTGGTGTGTATGCGCTTCCTGGGGAGACCTTTACGGTCACGCGCAATGACAGTAATGAAGTGACGACTAAAATTGTCATCAACAGTTTAAGAAGTGGCGCAACTCATGAGTTCAGCAAAGATGGATACACGCGACCAAAAATGCTGACTTCTTTCGCCTATGAGGTGAAGCCGGGTGAAACCATCACGCTGACATCTCCTTATGGCGGCCCAGTACAGGTTCACTTTGACAAAAATGATATTCCGGTTGAACTGAGATTTAACTATGTGGCACAGCATCCTGTATGGAGAAGTGAGAAGGACAACGACACCTTTATTCAGCAGCTAGAAGCCAATTTGTTTGATTGGGCCGAGCTGATCACCCCTGGGTTTGAAGTGCACTCAAAGCGTGACAAGATGTTAGAGTCGGTCAACGATGAGATGTGGTCGACACCAGCTGAAATGGCGCTAGCGACAGAAGAGTATGTTCATAACTACCCACATGTCTTGGCTGGTTTCCAAGGGCCGGGGATCGATGAGGTTCCGGAAATTATCCAGTATGCCAAAAATCAAGGTTGGGAAATCGCCAATATTGATATGGTGAAGCATATGAACGCTGACCAAGCGACGTGTGGTTACGGCTGTTCTGGTAACCCATACGATGCTTACTGGTCATTCAGCCCACTCGGTCACGGTGATTTACATGAGCTTGGTCATGGCTTGGAAAAAGGTCGATTCCGATTTGCAGGCTGGGAAGGGCATTCAACGACCAATTACTACTCGTATTACAGTAAGTCTCGTTTCTTCCAGAATACGGGGAAAGTTTCAACTTGCCAAAGTTTGGATTTCAAAGGCCAGTTTGAATTATTGCAAGCAAGCCGAACTCAAGCGGATCCAAACGCTTACATGGCAGCGCAAAATCAAACTGGTTGGAGTTGGGGAGCTCGCGTTTACATTCAAATGATGATGGCGACGCAGCATGAAGGTGTACTGCAAAATGGTTGGCATTTATTGGCGCGATTGCACCTGATTGAACGTGAGTTTAACCGCTTAAAATCGGATGATGCGCTTTGGAATGAGAGACGATTGAGTATTGGTTTCGCCAACTACTCTCGTGAAGAGGCAAATAGCATCTCAAACAATGACTGGTTGCTTATTGCTCTGAGCTACATCTCTCAGCGAGACATGACGAGCTATTTAGATATGTGGGGCTTCTCGTTCACAGAAAAAGCGAAACAGCAGGTTGTGGCGCTGAATCTACCACCGATGCCTCTCACTTACTTTGCAAGCAGCAATACCGGCTACTGTCTGAACGAATTTGCTCAAACGCCAGTCAGTGTTGATGGTCAAACGGTTTGGCCGCTGAACTAGCTGATTAGAAAGTAACTTGCATGAAAAAGGGAGACAGAGCCTCCCTTTTTCATGGGGTAAGCTTAGCGTTGAGTCCCGCTTATTGCTCAGTTATGTATTACTTGAACGTCGACCAAATTGGAGCGTGGTCTGAAGGTTTTTCAATACCGCGCAATTCATAATCGATACCCGACTCAATACATTTTTGCGCGAGAGAAGGGGTCGCCAAAATGACATCAATTCGTAGACCTCGGTTATCATCAAACCCGCGAGAGCGATAATCAAACCACGAGAATTGATCGTTCACTTCTGGATATAGCTTGCGGAAGGTGTCCTCAAAGCCCCAATCTAGCAAGGTTTTCAGCCATTCGCGCTCTTCCGGTTGGAATGAACATTTACCTGTTTTTAGCCAACGCTTACGGTTTGGTTCGCCGATACCGATATCTGCATCAATAGGGCTAATGTTGATGTCACCCATAACAATCAATTGCTCGTCGCTATTGTGATGATCGTTTAGGTAAGTCATCAGATCTTTATAGAACTGACGTTTGTATGGGAATTTTGTTTCGTGGCTGATGTTATCCCCTTGAGGGAAGTAGCCATTTAGCACCGTGATTTTTTCGCCGTTTTCATTTAAAAACGTTGCCATGATCATGCGCTTTTGGTGCTCTTCGTTATCCGTCGGGAACCCTTTTTGTACGAGAAGAGGCTCTTGCTTACAAAGCATTGCGACGCCGTAGTGCGCTTTTTGACCATGGAAATACACTTTGTAGCCCATGGCTTCGACAGCTTCAATCGGGAATGCTTCATCGTGAACTTTAATTTCCTGAAGGCCAATCACATCTGGTTGGTGTTTGTCGATTAGCGCTTGGAGTTGGTGCAGTCGCGCACGTAGTCCATTGATGTTAAAGCTGATTACTTTCATTGTTTATCCTTTTTGAGGGCGTACTTTTTTATGAATAGTATCATTGTGCAAGAGCACTGAAAACGAGTCTCGGTGAAAGGAGCGAAACGTTGGGCTACTTTGCTTTTAATTTGTTTTCTAAGTCGTTTTGCACGATCTTTAAAGCGTTAAGCGCAACTTCTGGATCTATCTCATTGCTCTCAAGTAAATAGATCAAATCGACAGCCAATTTGATCTCTTCAGGTGCGTCATCTAAAGGCGAGGCTGGTTGATCGGCCATTATTGGTGTTTTTCCCTATGTGTAATTTGGTTCTCTAGTTTCAGAAGCGCTGCCTCACAACGTGCCAAACGTTGCTCGGTCGCTAGTAACACTTTCTGAGCCTCGGCACGCATAAAACTAGGAGCGGTTTCGACAGCACGTTCTTTTTCTAACACCATTTCGCGCAAGCGTCTTGCCCACTCTTGGTGTTGAGCGAGTTCCTGATAAAGCACGTTAATAGGCTTGCGGAAATGGCTGCTATGTTTGATCTCATTCTTGCGAATTTTGGTGGTAGAAATCTCGCGTTGAATCGCACCTATTTGCGCTACTAACCGTTCAGTGAGGTACTCAGCACGCAAAGCGGTGAGCTTACCTTCATTTTGCTCACGCACAATCGCATCCAGCGTGGCTTTTGCTTCTTTTACGCAAGGAGTAAGTAAGCGAGAGCGACAACCAAATAAGCGCTCATCAAAAAGCGGAACATGGTGTTCGCCTCTTTGACGGTCAAGAACAGCGGCTTGCTTCGCCATTTGTTCTAGGTTTTCCTGGAGTTGAGAAATGTTCATGACAAACCTACAAACCATGCGTCATAAGCCAATTTTATGGCCAGTATACTGACGACAGTAACAAATACAGGGCGAATGAATTTAGAGCCAAACCGAATGGCGGAATGTGCGCCAACAAAAGCGCCAGCCATTAAACATACCCCCATTGTTAAGCCTAGCACCCAGTTGATATGACCGAGGACTGCAAACGTGATCAAAGAGGTAAAGTTGCTGGTAAAGTTCATTGCTTTTGCTAAGCCAGAGGCGAGCAAGATATTCAGCCGATACAGAGCCATTGAACTGACCGTCCAAAAAGCCCCAGTTCCAGGCCCTGCGAGCCCGTCATAAAATCCTATGGATAATCCTTGCATGTACTGTTTTCTATGAAGTTTTGGGCAAGGCTCGGGAATTGGACTTTGATGAGGAGAGTGCGGTGTTTTATGGAAGACGGTGTATAACGCCGCCGCTAAAATAACAAGAGGTAACCCTTTTTCTAGCCAATCCGTGCTAATCGCGTCCACAAGTAGGGTACCTAATGTTGCTCCGACAAGCGTCGCTACAAATGCTCTTCCCCAGCATTGAGGCTTGAATAAACGTTTCTTGTAGTACGTAAATGCCGCAGTAGAAGAGGCAAAGGTAGCCGCAAGTTTATTGGTGCCTAGTGCAATATGGGGCGGCAAGCCCAATGATAGTAGAGCAGGTACGGTTAGCATGCCACCACCGCCGGCAACTGCATCAATAAATCCAGCGACAAAAGCGACAAGCGCCAACACCAACAGCATAGTTGGCTCAATCATTTCCATAAATGGTGATTCTTCTAATATTCTATTTTACGTTTAAATGGAGGTAGTGAGTCGATTAAGGCTTGTCCGTATCGCTTAGTGACTAGGCGTCGATCAAGAATCGTTACTCTACCAGAATCTCTCTCTTTACGCAGTAAGCGACCTACGCTCTGGATCAGCTTTTTGCTTGCGTCAGGTACAGTTATTTGCATAAACGGGTTCCCACCTTTTTTCTCGATATATTCGGAGTGAGCCTGTTCGACAGGAGAGGTTGGAACACCAAATGGAATTTTTGTAATCACCAAGTTTTCAAGTAATTCGCCAGGTAAATCTAGCCCCTCAGAGAAACTGCCAGTACCAAATAAGATGCTGGTTTTATTTGATTCTATTAGATTTTTATGTTTTTTTAGAATTTCTTGACGTGAGCTTTCACCTTGAACTTGCAACGCCCAGCCTTTTTTTATGAACTCCGAAGACAGCGCCTTCGCAACTTGGTTCATCTGCCAATAGGATGAGAATAATACTAAGTTGGCTTTCTTGTCTTCCAAGTACTTAGGCAATATCTCGATAAGATATTCAGTAAATTGAGGCGCTGGTGGTTCATATTTCATCGCAGGGATGAGCAATTCTGCCTGGTTTTGGTAATCGAATGGTGACGCAAGCGCTAAAAACTGTGTGCCTGATTCTGGTTTTCCATCAATACCAACCTGATGGCAAAAGTAATGGAAGGAGTTTAATGCACGCATCGTTGCGGAAACTAAAATGGCGCCAATGCACCTGCTCCAAATTTGTTGGTCGAGTTGCCATCCAATTTCAAGCGGAGAAACACTCACAATGAAATCACCCTCGCGATCGGGGTGGGTTTCTAACCAGCGAGCCAAAGGCGCACCTTTTTCACGAGTTGGCTCAGCCATCAAGTGCCAGACTTGCGCTAGGTTTTCTAACCTTTGAATGTAGAAGCCGAGCTCTGCAAGCGCTGGTTCAGCCAATCTTGTCGCAAGCTCCCCATCTTTTACTCTTTCCGCAATAAGGTCGGCAATTTTTGCCACACTTTGATTTGCTTTTTTACTGAACTGCTTTAACTCTTTGGATTGGTTCTCTAGCCATTCTGGTAGTTCACCGTGCTCAAAGCGGTAGATACTCTCTTCAAATTGAGCTGGATCGAACTGTTTAGGCAGTTGAGTCAGTGCTGGTATCAAGTTCTGAACCGCGTCTTGAAGGTCGTTGCGAAATCGAGCTACGCGCTTCTCGTCTGCGAGCGATGAAAACTTGCTAATCGACTGATTTAACTTCTCAAGCCATGCTGCCGCACCTTTTAAGCTCGCAGATGCTGAAGCATGATCGCGGGCGACATGAGGCAAGTGATGTGCCTCGTCAAAGACGTATATCGTGTTTTCTGGCTCCGGTAAGATTACTCCGCCCCCCAAGTCTGCGTCTGCCATGACGAGAGAGTGGTTCGCAATGATGACATCATTCTTATCCAGCTCCGAGCGCGCTTTTTGGAATGGGCAGCCGCGGTGGCCTGGTAAACTGTTATTGCAACTGTGTTTATCACTAACAATCAGTTGCCAAAGCTTATCATCGATGGTTTTAGGCCAAGAATCACGGTCACCGTCCCATTTACCTTGCGCAAGAGAGCGATGCATTGTTTCCAACAGCTCTATATCTTTTTGCTTAGGCTTGGTTTCGAACATGGCTAACTGACCACCATCAGCACCACAAGTTGAAGCAAGTTTTTCTGCACAACAATAGCGTTGACGGCCTTTTGCCAAAATAAAAGAAAACTCTCGGTCGGTAATCCGACGAAAAAGAGGGAGGTCTTTATTTATGAGCTGCTCTTGCAGAGCTACGGTCGCCGTTGAGATAACCACTTTTCTATTGTTATGTACAGCCACGGGGATGGCAGCCATTAGATAGGAGAGCGACTTACCAATTCCAGTCCCTGCTTCTGCAACCAGTATTCGGTTAGATTTGTGGTACTGACCGCACAGCGTTTTTGCAATCTCTGCAACAAGGTAGTTTTGTGCTCTTCTAGGTACAAAGTTATCAAGTTGATCTTGCAGGTTTTGATAGCTATTACGAATCGATTTTTGAATGTTACTGGTCAGCATACGGGCCTCAAATGCGTTGGAGGCGAATAGTAGCACACATCACTAGTTGTACAGTAGTTCACAAAACGGAATGCTTTTATGAGGAATGTAGATCTTCTTCACAAAAAAATATTGAACCTTATCTAAATGAAATTAATTTCATTATATGAAAAATATAAAACTCCAAATATGATATTTGTATGGTTTTTTATTCTATATATTGTGTTTTTTAGTATTTATTTTGGGTTTAAAATCTCATTGTTAATGGTTTTATAAATTATGAAAAATCAAGAGGATTGATTAGATGTTCGTCGAATAAATAAAGATAAACTTTTCAAGTTATTGTTTTTAAATGTTATTTTTGTTTTTTTACATTGGTATTTAGAAAATTTGACAGCCAGAATAATCTTTTGCACTCTTAGCTCCAGATTTTGAGAAGGCGCTGTATAACGTTTTGTTAACGCTCTATCTCAAACATATAAAAAAAGGGAACCGGACAAGGATATCCCGAACTAAGAAAAGGCAGTGGATTAATTATGAAAAAAACTCTATTAGCACTAGCTGTAGTTGCGTCTGCAACTTCAGTGAACGCAGCTGAAGTATTCAAATCTGAAGAAGGTTCTGTAGATTTCTACGGTCAGCTACGTCCAACTCTTCTATTCCTAGACAGCACAGACCACACTGCAGAGCTAAACACTAGCTCTTCTCGTATGGGTGTAAATGGTGTTTACGTTGTAAACGACAACCTAAAAGTTCTAGGTGAAGTTGAAATCGGTGTTGCTCTAGGTGACAACTACGGTGCAGGTGCTGATTCAAGCGAGCGTACTGATGACTCAGTATACGTACGCCGTCACATCTTTGGCTTCGACATGGGCGATATGGGTACACTTCGTTTTGGTAAAGAAGGTACTTGGGCTGATGACATCTACGGAGCTGATTACTCATACTTCTTCGGTGGTTCTGCACTTCTTTACGGACACGCGTGGAACAACTCTTCTCAAATTAAATACGCTTACGAAAATGACGCATTCTGGCTAAAAGCTGGTTACGCGCTAGGTGAGAAAGATCAAAACGAAGAAATCCGCGAAGTATTCGTAGGTAAGTCTTTCAATGACCTATCTGTACACGCTGGCGTTCTTTCTTCTGAGAACAAGATTGCTTCTAAAGGTAACAACACTGAGAACCTATCTTTCGAAGTAACTGCTGAATACGCTCTAGATGAGCACACTCTAGGTGCTACGTACTACTACAACGAAAATGAAGACAAAGCAGCTAACGAGACTATCGATTCTCACGGTATCTCTCTAGCAGGCATGTTCGCTGTAGCTCCTAAAACAACACTTTACTCTGGCTACGAGCTAGTAATGTCATCTTCTGACAAATCTGGCAAGAAAGATGGCGACCAATCTAAGTTTTACGCTGGCGTTGAATACAAGTTCTCTAAATGGGCTCGCGTATTCGCAGAAGCGGGTTACAATTTTGATGGTGATAAGCTAGAAGCTGGTAAAACAACTGCAGAAACTGATTCTAAAACTGACTTCGGTGTTGGTGCACGTTTCTACTGGTAATCAATACCCAGTTTGATATTGTAAGACCCAGCTATATGCTGGGTCTTTTACTATGAAGATAAGGATGAAAAACTCTATGCAGTTATCATTAAAAGTGGCAATGGCGTTGTCTATTCTTGCCAGTACAAACCTTTATGCTGCAACGACTTTAGTGGTTCCAGAAGACGTGAAGTTACTGGCCGTCAATATGGAGAAGCCAAAACTTGAGGGGGGACTTTTCTCTAGTGAGAAGACAATTGAGATCCCCGACGGAACCAACCAAATTGTCTTCAAATATCAACCTGCTTTTGAAACAAATGAAAACCTTAAGACAGTTTACAGTGACGTGATCATCGCTAAGTTTGATGTTGAAAATGAAAAACTAAAGTTTGAACTACCAGAGTTTAAAACTCTTCGTCAAGCGCAAAACAACATCTCACCTTTAGATTGGCAACTGCTGGACACCAAAGGTCAACCTATTGCTTTGGTCGAAGATGTATTAGAGTCAGATGGTGTTCAAATTGGTCGTAATTACCCTCAAGAATCTCGTAACTACAATATTGCTGGCGGTATCGCGAGTGTTGCCGTTAGTTATGTAACTGTGAATCAGCATCAACAATCAGTAAGTGATATCGAGCCTCGAGTTGAGAGTAGTGATACCCGTTCAACAGTCGCATCGAACGACAGCCCAATGGTTGATGTATTAAAGACGATGTACCAGAAAGCGTCTCCGGCGGAAAAAGAGGCATTTAAAAACTGGCTTGCTGAGCAGTAATCCCTTAGTTCATTAGATAGGGCTTAACTGAAAAAGTACGAATCTAAAAAGCAGGCTTTAAGCCTGCTTTTATCTTTTCTGCCTATTAGAGAGAGATTTCTCTCCATTCACCAGGCATTAGGTCGTTAAGGACGATATCACCCATCGAATGACGGATGAGGCGCAAAGTAGGGAAGCCAATGTGTGCAGTCATGCGACGCACCTGGCGATTTCTTCCTTCAATAATGGTAATGGCTAGCCAAGTTGTTGGGATATTTGCCCGAAAACGAACAGGAGGGGTTCTATCCCAGACTTGTGGTTCTGGAATCACTTCAACTTCGGCTGGTAGGGTCATACCATCTTTTAGCTCTACTCCCTTTCTCAATTTTTCAAGATCTTGCTCTAGAGGAGCGCCATCGACTTGAACCCAATAAGTCTTCGGCGATTTTGACTTTGGCTGCGTGAGCTTCGCCTGCAAGATGCCATCGTTAGTGAGCACCATCAAACCTTCGCTGTCTCGGTCCAATCGGCCAGCCGCATAGACATCTTTGATTGGGATATAGTCCGCTAACGTTTTGCGACCATCACCATCGGTAAATTGACTGAGCGTGTCGTAAGGCTTGTTGAATATAATGACTTTACGGTCTTTTGGATCCACTTTTGGCTTTTGGTTTCTTGCTGAGCGAATAGGGCGACGGTTTGTTTGAGTACGAGTCTTTGAGCTATTGCGAGCTCCTGAGTGTTTAAATCGGCCCGTTTGGGATTGATTGCGACCGCGACCTTTTTCATGACCTGTACGAGATGACATGTTAACTACCCTGCAAAAATGTAAATGAACTGTGTTTGAAAGTTTTAAGTTTTCTCATGATCGGATATGATTTGCGCGCCTAAAACTAACAAACGCGCACAGAATGATAGACTAATTCGTGTTATTTGTTTAATTATATCAGTGCACTCATGGATTCAGAGCCCAGAGCTTCAAACTACAACAAAGAGTGCGAACCGCATGTGGCGTTAGTGAGGAGACATGTACTGCTAACGTGCAGCAATGCGTCAATTAAACCAACTCAGACGCTGAGTTGATCAGCCAACAAGTTGATTAAAAAATAGGGAAATTTCATGCCTACAGAAAAACCTACAATTATCTACACCATCACTGATGAAGCGCCGGCGCTAGCAACTTATTCATTACTACCAATCATTCAATCATTCACAGCATCGTCTGGCATCAATGTAGATACTCGTGATATTTCACTAGCAGGTCGAATTATCGCTAACTTCCCAGAGCATCTAAAAGAAGAACAGCGCATTGGCGATGCGTTGACTGAGCTTGGTGAACTGGCTCAAACTCCAGAAGCAAATATCATCAAGCTGCCTAACATTTCAGCTTCAGTTCCTCAGCTTAAAGCGGCGATTAAAGAGCTTCAGGCGAAAGGTTACGATTTACCAAACTACCCAGAAGAGCCGAGCACGTACGAAGAGAAAGCGATTAAAGCGGCTTACGACAAAATCAAAGGTAGTGCGGTTAACCCAGTACTTCGTGAAGGTAACTCAGACCGTCGTGCTCCAACTTCGGTTAAGAACTACGCGAAGAAAAATCCACATTCAATGGGTGCGTGGTCATCAGAGTCTAAGTCTCATGTTGCGAGCATGTCAGACAATGACTTCTTTGGTAGCGAAAAGTCCACGACTATCTCTGGTGCAACAGAGGTAAAAATCGAGTTTGTTGGTAATGACGGTACAGTTAAAGAGCTCAAGTCTGCGTTCCCATTACTAGATAAAGAAGTCATTGACACTTCAGTGATGAAGAAGAAGGCGCTGGTTGAATTTTTCGAGAAAGAGATTGCTGAAGCGAAAGCACAAGACGTGCTGCTGTCTCTTCATATGAAAGCGACAATGATGAAAGTTTCTGACCCTGTCATTTTCGGCCATGCAGTAAAAGTTTACTACAAAGACGTTTTCGATAAGTACGGTAAGCTGTTTGAAGAGCTAGGCGTTGATGTAAACAATGGCATCGGTGATGTTTACTCAAAAATTGAGTCTCTACCTGAAGCGCAAAAAGCAGAAATTGAAGCGGCCATTCAAGCGGTTTACCAAACTCAACCAGAACTTGCGATGGTTGATTCTGATCGTGGTATCACAAACTTACATGTACCAAGCGACATTATTGTAGATGCTTCTATGCCAGCAATGCTTCGCTCTTCTGGTCAAATGTGGGGACCAGATGGTAAACAAAAAGATACCAAAGCGATGATACCAGATCGTAGCTACGCAGGTATTTACCAAGCGGTGATTGATTTCTGTAAAGAGCACGGCGCATTTGACCCGACCACTATGGGTAGCGTGCCTAACGTTGGCTTAATGGCTCAAAAGGCAGAAGAGTATGGTTCTCACGACAAGACGTTCATTCTAGACGCAGCGGGTACTGTTCGCGTTGTTGATACTGCGGGTAACGTATTGTTAGAGCAAGCGGTTGAAGAAGGCGATATCTTCCGTATGTGTCAGGTGAAGGACGCACCAATCCAAGATTGGGTTAAACTAGCAGTGACTCGCGCACGTGCAACAGGTGTTCCAGCCGTATTCTGGCTAGACGAAAACCGTGCGCACGATGCTGAACTCATTAAGAAAGTAAATACCTACTTACCAGAGCACGATACTGACGGTCTAGAGATTAAGATCCTATCTCCTGTTGATGCTTGTAAGTACTCGCTAGAGCGTATGAAAGCGGGTCTGGATACTATCTCTGTAACGGGTAACGTTCTTCGTGACTACCTAACAGACCTGTTCCCAATTCTAGAGTTAGGTACGTCAGCTAAGATGCTATCTATCGTTCCATTGATGAATGGCGGTGGTCTATTTGAAACAGGTGCTGGTGGTTCTGCTCCTAAGCATGTTCAACAAGTAGAAAAAGAGAATCACCTTCGTTGGGATTCTTTAGGTGAGTTCTTAGCACTAGCTGCATCCCTAGAACATCTAAGTGTGGTGGCAAACAACCCGAAAGCGCAAGTTTTGGCGGATACGCTAGACAAAGCGACTGGTGAGTTTTTAGATACCAACAAGTCTCCATCACGTAAAGTGGGCGAATTAGATAACCGCGGTAGTCATTTCTACCTCGCACTTTACTGGGCGAAAGCACTTGCCGAGCAAACAGACGATGCTGATCTCGCTGCTGAGTTTGCACCGATTGCGAAAGCGTTGTCAGAGCATGAAGAAAAAATCGTCGCTGAGCTAAACAATGCACAGGGTGTGAAAGGAGAACTGGGCGGTTACTATCTGCTAGATGATGCATTGGTTTCTAAGTTGATGCGCCCAAGCGAAACCTTTAACGCGATCATTAACAAGTAAAATAGATGAAAAGAGCACGTCGCTTTCGGCGTGTTTCTTCTTTTATCAATACTTTGTATGTGGTCTATCTGTATTTCATAAGCTACAAATAGTAAGAAACCCGCTATCTTGGCGGGTTTATTTTTCTCTTCAGAACATCAAAATGATGTTTCGAGAGCAATATTTTTATTTTTCGACAGCGCTCTAATTATTTGGCTTGACCTTCAAGAGGCACGACGCTACTCGCGTGACAGCCTTTGGGACCTTTTTCAATCTCGTATGAGACTTGTTGGCCTGCTTTCAGTGTACGATAACCGTCCATCTGGATAGTTGAGTAGTGGGCAAAGATATCTCCCTCTTCTTCATCTGAACAAATAAACCCAAATCCTTTGGCATTGTTAAACCACTTTACTGTACCTGTAGCCATGCTTTTACATCCCTCATGCATTTTTTACTGAGTTGTTACAACAACCAAGTTATACCTTTAACCTGGTACTACTATTGTCAGCGAACGCTAACAAACATCTAGTCAATGAGAAATCACATTCACCAAGCTGCTTAAAAACAAATGGATTCAAAATGACGATTTATGCATCAACACTTTCCACTGTAGTCAATGAATCCCGACAGTCAATAGCATTAAGCAACAAACAGAAACATAATTGAAAACAAATCACTTTTGAGGTTAACAAATTTGCAAACAGTTTTTCGTATATACGCGGAAGTTTGGTCAATTAGCCTGCAAAGTAGTATTCACTGGAAAAACCATACTGTTCGTGTTGCTTATGATAGATGAATCCTCTAACTGAATAAAAAATGAAGTTTTCGTGATAATTACCCCATTCTCAGTTAGGAAGTGTGATCTCGGTAGAAGACTGAGAGATGTTTCGCAATAGCTCGGAGGGGGTAAAAAGAAAGTTATTTTATAAGTAAAAATGTGTAACTTATCGACAAGCATCTTTTATTTGCGCCCCCTCAAGACCTGCATTAGTCTCTATATTAGGTAGCAACTTTTATCGATCAAAGATCGAATTCGGTGCCATATCTCACTACACCGCGCTGCACGCTTGTGGTAGATTGTTTTTATAGGTCGAAAACATCAACCCTTTGATACGATATCTTTGAATTGCCATGAGTAAAAATTTTGAATGGGTCACTCCGGACTCTGATCTTCTGGAGCGAGAAAGTACGAAAGTTCAGCCACCTAAGCTGTACAATGTTGTACTAAATAATGATGACTATACACCTATGGATTTCGTCATAGAGGTACTTGAGCGATTCTTTTCACATGACATTGATAAAGCGACTCAGATCATGCTCAAGATTCACTATGAAGGAAAGGCAATCTGTGGCACATACAGTGCAGAAATTGCCGAAACAAAAGTAGCGCAAGTTACGATGTACGCAAGGGAAAATGAACATCCGCTACTTTGCACTATGGAGCAAGCGTAAACAAAGAAGACTTGCTCGAACAACCCAAGTTGTTTTTTCGGGAGGTACTTATGCTAAATAAAGAACTAGAGTCAAGCCTTAACGGTGCATTTGCTCGGGCGCGAGATAAACGCCACGAGTTTATGACTGTCGAACACCTCCTACTTGCATTATTGGAAAATGATGCAGCTAAGGAAGCCCTTTTAGCTTGTAAAGCGGATCTTGACGCTTTACGTAACGAACTCGATATATTCATCGATCAAACTACGCCTCTTATCCCAGACAGTGATGAGACGCGTGAAACCCAGCCGACTTTGAGTTTTCAACGTGTGCTACAACGCGCCGTCTTTCATGTACAGTCGTCTGGCCGCAACGAAGTAACAGGTGCAAACGTGCTTGTGGCGATCTTCAGTGAGCAAGAGTCGCATGCCGCCTACCTACTGAAGAAAAACGACATCTCCCGATTAGATATTGTTAACTTTATCTCCCATGGTATTACTAAAGCGTCAGGTGCAAGCGAAGACCCATCATCAGATTCGTTCAGTTCAGAGAGTGTCGAAGAGCCGAATTCTGAAGAACGTTTGGAAAGCTTTGCGACTAACCTTAATCAGGTCGCTAAAGATGGCAATATCGATCCACTGATTGGTCGCGATAAAGAGCTAGAGCGCACTATTCAAGTACTTTGCCGCCGCCGCAAGAATAACCCATTACTAGTGGGTGAAGCCGGGGTAGGTAAAACAGCCATCGCAGAAGGTCTTGCTTGGCGAATTGTAGAAGGGCAGGTCCCGGAAGTTATTCAAAACAGCGTGATTTACTCATTGGATATTGGTTCTCTATTGGCTGGTACTAAGTACCGTGGTGATTTTGAAAAACGCTTCAAGGCGATTTTGAAACAGCTTGAAAAAGAAGAAGATGCAATTTTGTTCATCGATGAGATACACACAATCATCGGTGCGGGTGCGGCTTCTGGTGGTCAAGTTGATGCCGCAAACCTTATCAAACCTCTACTAAGTAGCGGTAAGTTGCGTTGTATCGGCTCGACTACATACCAAGAATACAGCAACATTTTCGAGAAAGAGCGTGCGTTGTCCCGTCGTTTCCAAAAGATAGACGTTGTAGAGCCTTCTCTGGATGACACAACTAAAATCTTGATGGGCTTGAAGCCGAAGTACGAAGCACACCATGAAGTACGTTACACCAATAAAGCACTGCGTGCCGCGGTAGAACTTTCGGCGAAATACATCAATGAACGTCATTTACCAGATAAAGCCATTGATGTCATTGATGAAGCTGGCGCTCGCAGTCGTCTTGCTCCTGCAAGCCGCCGTAAGAAAACGGTTGGTGTTGCCGATATCGAAGCGATGGTTGCCAAGATGGCACGAATCCCAGAGAAGTCGGTTTCTTCTTCAGATAAAGACATCTTGAAGAACCTAGATAGCAAGATGAAGATGTTGGTATTTGGTCAAGATAATGCGATTGATGCATTATCCGAAGCGATCAAGCTGACACGTGCAGGTTTGGGCGTGGATAACAAACCAGTTGGTTCATTCTTGTTTGCTGGCCCTACTGGGGTGGGTAAAACAGAGGTGACGGTGCAGCTATCTAAGCTTCTAGGGATCGAGCTACTTCGTTTTGATATGTCGGAATATGGTGAGCGTCACTCCGTGAGTCGCTTAATTGGTGCACCTCCTGGTTATGTCGGTTACGACCAAGGTGGCTTGCTGACAGACGCTGTTATCAAGCACCCACATTCAGTCGTATTACTCGATGAGATTGAGAAAGCGCATCCAGATATCTTTAATTTGCTATTGCAAGTGATGGATAATGGTACGCTAACGGACAACAACGGTCGTAAAGCAGACTTCCGTAATGTCATCCTCGTTATGACAACCAACGCGGGTGTGGCTGAAACTGAGAAGAAATCAATTGGTTTGATTCAGCAAGACAACAGTCACGATGCGATGGCGGAAATTAAGAAGGTATTCACTCCTGAGTTCCGTAACCGTCTTGATAACATCATCTGGTTTAACAGCCTTGATGAAAGCGTTATCCATCAAGTTGTTGATAAGTTTATTGTTGAACTGCAGGTGCAACTTGATGCTCGTGGCGTATCAATGGAGGTATCGCAAGATGCACGCCATTGGTTAGCGAATAAAGGTTATGATAAGGCGATGGGTGCTCGCCCAATGGGACGCGTTATCCAAGAGCAACTTAAGAAACCTTTGGCTAATGAATTGTTGTTTGGCTCTCTAGTCGACGGCGGCACTGTGAAAGTAACACTAGTGAATGACACACTTAAATTTGAATATTTGAGTGAGAAAGAGGCAGCGATGCATTAATTGCTCCGTAGGGAAGTAAAAGCGCACGATTTTATCGTGCGCTTTTTGTTTGTCTGAACCTACTCGGAAATAAAAATCATGCAATAAAAAACGGAGCAAACTGCTCCGTTTTTTATTGCATCCGAAAATCAGAGATTAACGAGCGCGGAAGACGATGCGGCCTTTTGACAGGTCGTATGGAGTCATCTCTACAGTTACTTTGTCACCCGTTAGGATACGGATGTAGTTCTTACGCATCTTGCCAGAGATGTGAGCAGTCACAACGTGACCGTTTTCAAGTTCAACACGGAACATAGTGTTTGGTAGAGTGTCAAGGACCGTGCCTTGCATCTCGATTACGTCTTCTTTAGCCATTTAATCCTCTTTAGAAATTAGGCAATATTAGCGGGCTATATTCTGCCGCTAAATAGTAATTATGTAAAGTTGAGGCGTATTCTACCCTCGCCAACGCTGATTTACTAGCCTTTGGTGGCGTTGAAAGCGTGTTTTATAGTTCATTGCTGGACACTCATCAATCTGATAACCCAAATAAAGCCACTGTTGTTTGTTTTCTTGGCAGTATTTTATTTGATAGAGCACTGCCAAAGTGCCAAGAGATAACGGGTAGTCAGGGTCAAAAAAAGTATAAAACGCACTCGAACATTGAGTCATTACGTCTGTTACTGCAATGGCAAGTAATTGATTTGACTCATCGTAAATATGTAAAAACAAAGTAGTCAGCCAGCTGGTTTGGGCAAACCGAGAAAATTCATCACGCTTTGGTGGGTACATAGTGCCGTTTTTGTGTCGTTTGGCAATGTAACGACTGTAAAGCGCAAACCATTCCTCATCCATTTCGGGTTTCATTTCCCAACGTAAAGGCTGTGCTTTACTGAGCAGCCTCTTCTGGCTTTTTGATAGCGTCACATCCGGAATCGAGACTCGAATTGGCTGGCAAGCATTACAATGCTCACAGTGCGGTTTATATATGGTATCTCCGCTACGACGAAAGCCGTTGGCCATCAGCAGTTGATAGTTTTCTTCAGTATGCAGCCCTGCATCAAGTGCCACCGCCACACGCTCTTGCCGTTCAGGCAAGTAACTGCAAGGGTGATTATTCGTTAATCCAATTCGAATATGTTGTATATCCGTACTCATACTGAATCCTGCAAAACTTGGGGCTTATAGGTATCAAATAGTGTTTGTTTTTCTCTTAAAGATAGTAGTTTTTGCATAAACTCGTTACGCTCTAGTTCAAATGCGCCAAGTGATGCCAAGTGCGAGTTCATAACCTGACAATCGATTAATTGACCTTGCTTTGACGCCAAATGGTTGCATAAGTACCACAATGCAATTTTAGATGCGTTATCTTTTAGGCTAAACATCGACTCTCCGCAAAAAAGTTGACCAACGCAGATGCCATATAGTCCCCCAATGAGCTCGTTGTCATGCCATACTTCTACAGAGTGACAGTGACCAAGTTTAGCTAACTCAATGTAAGACGCTTGCATTTCCTCGTTGAGCCAAGTTTCCTCTGCAGGACGTGTTGATGAACATAGTCTAATCACTTCTTCTGTCGCGAAATTGAGCGTTACTTTATAGTTATGTTTACGCTGAAATTTTTTGAGACTTTTAGACGGTTTAAACGCTAAGGGATCAAAAACAGCGCGTGGGGAAGGGCTCCACCATAGAATAGGTTCTCCAGGACCATACCAAGGGAAAATGCCTTGATAGTAACCATTGAGGATTCTCATGGGATCTAAGTCACCGCCAAAAGCAAGCAAACCATTGGGATCGCTGAGTGCTTTATACGGTGAGGGAAAGTTGAACGTATCATCGAGTTCAGTTAAATAAATAGCCATAAGAAGTCGTTACCAACATTAGAGTCAGAGGAGTTTATGATGACCTGGTCAAGAAATATTGTGAAAGTATGGCTTTGGATCATACTGTTTTTCCCACTTGCCGCCAACGCAGCATATGAAAGAAATGTTGCCAAGCCGGTAAATGAAGTGGTGTATGGGAAGATTGACTCTGTCCGTTATATTACTCAGCAAGAGGTCGTTCAATCGAAAAATAATGGTTGGAAAACGCTACTTGGTGCCACAATAGGCGGTTTAGTCGGCAATCAATTTGGTGGTGGTACTGGACGAGAAGTTGCGACGGCAGTGGGTGCACTTGCAGGTGCAGCGGTTGCACAAAATCAAAGTAATTACCAATACACGGTTGAATATAAGTTAGTTGAGCTACTCATCAAAGTGAAGGGCGACAAGCTGATTAATGTTATCCAAGATGTTGATAAAAATATGCTATTTAGTCGAGGGGATGAAGTTCGTATCTTATATTTTGATGATGGAGTCAGGGTTGATATCGCTTATTAATCCTACGTTATTTTAACCTAAGGTAGCCTAACCAGGCATGCACAGTAGGGCTGGCTTATCGTCAAATAAAGTCGAAATAGCTTGCTGTTTCGTCGCGCCTCTTTCGCTCTTATTTACATCGCTGGCAATGCCTTTAATTCTGCATCTTTAGGCTACTTGAGTATATTCATAAATTAGCGCCGATTTGCTCTGGTTTTGTCGTGTTTTTTTGGGTAGTCTGAATTCACGAAGAATTGTTTAGCCCTCATAAAAATCGTATGTTGAGGGCACAAAGGATTATCAACTTTTAATGGAAAGCCTAACGTTACAACCTATCAATAAAATTCAAGGGGAAGTGAATCTTCCTGGCTCTAAAAGCGTTTCTAATCGAGCTCTTTTACTTGCTGCTCTTGCTAAAGGCAAAACTCGCCTTACTAATCTCCTCGACAGTGATGATATCCGTCATATGCTGAATGCGCTGACTAAACTCGGCGTTCAATACCAACTTTCCGAAGATAAAACAGAATGTCTCGTTGAAGGCCTTGGGCGTCCGTTTTCTGTCTCAGAACCGGTAGAGTTATTTCTCGGTAATGCTGGCACTGCGATGCGACCGTTAGCTGCGGCTCTTTGTCTTGGAGAAGGGGAGTATGTACTGACGGGCGAACCTCGTATGAAAGAGCGTCCAATTGGTCACCTTGTCACGGCACTGAAAGATGCTGGTGCGAACGTTGAGTACATGGAAAACGAGAACTTTCCGCCTCTCAAAATAGTCGGTACTGGCCTAAAAGCAGGTACAGTTTCTATCGATGGATCCATTTCAAGTCAGTTCTTGACCGCTTTCTTAATGTCTGCGCCATTGGCTGAAGGTGAAATTCGCATCAACATCGAAGGCGAGTTGGTTTCTAAGCCTTATATCGATATCACCCTGCATATCATGAAGCAGTTTGGGGTCGATGTGATCAACAACGACTATCAAGAGTTTGTGATTCCTGCCGGTCAGCAATACATCGCTCCAGGTGATTTCTTGGTTGAAGGTGACGCGTCTTCTGCTTCTTACTTCTTGGCGGCGGCAGCCATCAAAGGCGGAGAAGTTAAAGTCACGGGTATCGGTAAAAACAGCATTCAAGGTGATATTCAATTTGCTGATGCGCTTGAAAAAATGGGTGCAGAAATTGAATGGGGTGATGACTACGTAATTTCACGTGTTGGTCAATTGAAAGGCATCGATATGGATTACAACCATATCCCTGATGCTGCAATGACCATCGCGACAACAGCGCTATTTGCCGAAGGCACTACTGCTATTCGTAACGTTTATAACTGGCGTGTAAAAGAAACAGACCGTTTGTCAGCTATGGCGACGGAATTACGTAAAGTGGGTGCGGAAGTGGAAGAAGGGGAAGACTACATCATTGTCAAACCTGTCTCTCAGTTAAAGCATGCTGCGATTGATACTTACGATGATCATCGAATGGCGATGTGTTTTTCGCTGGTGGCACTTAGTGATACGCCTGTGACGATTAACGATCCAAAGTGTACGTCGAAAACGTTCCCTGACTACTTCGACAAACTTAAGGCTTTAAGCTGCTAAATATTCTGACCTGAAACAGGAAAGCCAGAGTGAATAACACTCTGGCTTTTTTGTTTTCCGCTACTATTTAACCAGCGTAAATTCCTTGGAAAGGTGATGCGCTAAGTATTTGAACATATTGAATACTGCAGTCGTATTTGAAGTTGGTAAACCTTTGTCATCAAGGAAGTATTCACCTTTAAAAACTAAAACACCTTCTTTTTCTTCTACGCTTGTTGCTCGCATCCCTTCGATGTAATCATCGTGTTCTTGGATGATTTGGTTAGCGATCAAAAGAAGGTCGAACTCTTCGATAAACGTTCTATCAGACATACTTTTTCTACCATTCATTTCAGTTGAGAACGCTGAGTATACCTACAACTAAAATGGGTTTGCATGATTAATTCAGTCAATCGTTCACTTAGCCTAAACAGATCAATTTTTAGAGTGTAAGTATGATTAGTTGGAGGATATGGAAGAGCCACTGAACGAAACTATTTTGTGATGGGTAACAAAATTTATTGCATTGGATTAGCGGATGCTAAGTTTGCCTGTTTAGATATGCCGCTCAATACCTTTCAGAACCCTGTCTCTTTGAAGTATAAAGACGATGAATTGTCAACCAATCGGATCTGAATTTCAAAAAAGCAGTTGATCTTCTTTTCATCTCGCACAATAGTAAAAAAAGAAGCAATGAAATAGAACATTATGCGGGTGGCCTTTAAACAAGGTTTCTACCCGCATTATTATGAAGGACGTTAGAGTCAGTTATGGGTAAATCACTCGTTATAGTGGAGTCACCAGCCAAGGCAAAGACGATAAATAAGTACCTTGGTAAAGACTTTATTGTTAAGTCTAGTGTTGGTCATGTGCGTGATCTGCCTACGGCCGGTCAAAGCACTGGTGAGAAAAAAGCCGCAGCCATCTCAACAAAAGGGATGAGTCCGGAAGAGAAAGCGCGCGTTAAAAAAGAGAAAGACCGCAAAGCGTTGATCAAAAAAATGGGGATTAACCCATATCATGACTGGGAAGCGAATTACCAAATCCTTCCAGGCAAAGAAAAAGTTGTCAACGAACTACAAAAACTCGCCAAAGACGCAGATTGCGTTTATCTCGCAACCGACTTGGACCGCGAAGGGGAAGCAATCGCATGGCACCTTCGTGAGATCATCGGTGGCGATGAAGAGCGATACAAACGTGTAGTTTTTAACGAAATTACGAAAAACGCGATCCAACAAGCTTTCCAGACACCTGGTGAGCTGAACATGGATGGTGTTAATGCCCAACAAGCGCGTCGCTTCATGGACCGTGTCGTTGGTTTTATGGTTTCACCTTTACTTTGGAAGAAAGTGGCTCGTGGTTTATCTGCTGGTCGCGTGCAGTCTGTTGCGGTGAAACTATTAGTTGAGCGTGAGCGTGAGATTAACGCGTTTGTACCAGAAGAATTCTGGGATATTCATGCGAATACGAAAACGAAAGACAAAGCGGACTTTAAACTACTTGTTGCTCAGAAAGATGGTTCTGCGTTTAAGCCAGTTAATGAGGCAGAAACCAAAGCAGCGATGTCTGTACTTGAGAATGCAAGTTATGAAGTATGTAAGCGTGAAGATCGCCCTACAAAGAGCAAGCCTTCAGCACCTTACATCACCTCTACGCTTCAACAGGCAGCAAGTACACGTCTGGGCTACGGCGTGAAAAAGACCATGATGCTAGCTCAGCGCCTCTATGAGGCCGGTTACATCACTTATATGCGTACGGACTCGACTAACCTAAGTGCCGAGGCTGTGGACGCTGTACGTGACTTTATTGGTTCTGAGTTTGGTGATAAGTACTTACCAGCGAAACCATTGACGTACGGTAGCAAAGAAGGGGCACAGGAAGCGCACGAAGCGATCCGTCCTTCAAATGTGGGTGTTAAAGCGGAAGACCTGCAAGGTGTCGATGCTGATGCGCACAAACTTTACGCTTTGATTTGGAATCAGTTTGTCGCGTGTCAAATGACGCCAGCAGAATACGATTCAACAACCATCAGCGTAAAAGCAGCAGAGTACACGCTTAAAGCGAAAGGCCGTATCCTTAAATTTGACGGTTGGACTCGTGTACAACGTCCAATGGGCAAAAACGAGGATACAATCCTTCCTGCGGTACAACTTGGCGATAAGCTAAGCTTAGAGTCACTTGACCCTAAACAGCACTTTACAAAGCCACCTGCGCGCTACACTGAAGCAGCACTGGTTAAAGAGCTGGAAAAACGAGGTATTGGTCGTCCTTCGACTTATGCATCGATCATTTCTACGATTCAAGATCGTGGTTACGTAAAAGTTGATCAGCGTCGTTTCTACGCCGAAAAAATGGGCGAAATTGTTACCGACCGCCTTGATGACAGCTTTAACGATTTAATGAACTACGACTTCACCGCCCGCATGGAACAGAAACTGGACCAAATCGCTGAAGGTGAAGTGAACTGGAAAGCAGTGCTAGATAACTTCTTTGCTGATTTCACTGGCGATCTTGAAAAAGCGGAATTGGATGAGTCAGAAGGCGGTATGAAGCTAAACCATATCGTCATGACGGATATCGAATGTCCGACGTGTGGGCGCCCAATGGGTATCCGCACCGCTTCGACAGGTGTGTTCTTAGGCTGTTCAGGTTACGCGTTACCACCTAAAGAGCGTTGTAAGACAACCATCAACTTGGGTGATGAAGAAGGCATTATTAACGTTTTAGAAGAAGACGTTGAAACGGCCGCGCTTCGTGCTAAAAAGCGTTGTCCGATCTGTGAAACGGCGATGGATGCATACCTGATTGATGACAAGCGTAAGATGCATGTTTGTGGTAATAACCCGAACTGTGAAGGCTACCTTGTTGAATACGGTGAGTTCAAAGTCAAAGGCTATGATGGTCCAGTTGTTGAATGTGACAAATGTGGCTCTGATATGGTGCTTAAGAACGGTCGCTTTGGTAAATACATGGACTGTACGAGTGAAACGTGTAAGAACACTCGTAAGATTCTGAAGAATGGCGAAGTCGCGCCACCGAAAGAAGATCCTGTTCATTTCCCCGAGTTGCCTTGTGAAAACTCAGATGCGTATTTCGTACTTCGTGATGGTGCTTCAGGTCTATTTATGGCGGCAAGCAACTTCCCGAAATCTCGTGAGACACGAGCTCCTTTGGTTGCGGAACTGGCACGTTTTGAAGAGCGTTTGCCTGAGAAGTTCAAATACCTAGCGACAGCGCCGCAAGAAGATCCTGATGGTCGTCCTGCAGTCGTACGCTTTAGTCGCAAAACAAAAGAGAACTACGTTCGTTCGGAAGAGAACGGCAAACCATCTGGTTGGACAGCGCTCTTTGTTGAAGGTAAGTGGGAAGTCACAGATAAGCGTAAAAAAGCGAAAGCATAAAAATTCACCATTAAAGTAATGTAAAAAGGCAGCGATATCGCTGCCTTTTTTGCGTAGGGGCCGACAGTTTTCTCCTGCGCATTCTTCCTTTAATCGACCTTTCCTCACTTTAACAAGCACCATTGTCGCTAGAAAACACCAGAGTCACGATTTATTGGTAGCGAACGTATTTTTTATGTAAAAAACATTCGTCGTAACTTTCATTTTGCGTTCATATATTTGTTATATATTAAGCTCAAAAAGTCGATGGTGTAGTGAATCCGTTCGTAAATTGTTTTCATAATGTAATCGTTTGCTTTTGCATGTGTGATCTAGATATCGTCTTGAGTAAGCAAGAACTGTATGGAACACAGAATGGCGTATTAAAAATTGTAATTTAGAACCTGCTTAGATAATTTATTACAAAAATTAGTGCAACTGTGTGCATTTTGCGTCGAAAAATAAGAAAAGAGTGGACGTTGCATACTGGAAGTGCCGTAGCTTTTTTATCGTGTTGTAAGAGTTCAAAGAAACTCCTGATACGGTTACTAAATGTATTCGCTTGACTCCCCGAGTATGACTCATTCAAGCGAGTACCAAATCCAAGCTATAACGATATGGAGAACAACAAATGGCTGGTGTTTTGGGAATGATTCTTGCTGGCGGTGAAGGCTCTCGTTTGAGACCTTTAACAGAATCTCGTAGTAAACCTTCGGTACCGTTTGGTGGTAGCTATCGATTGATCGATTTTGCTCTAAACAATTTTGTAAATGCGGATTTAATGCGCATTTACGTCCTCACCCAATTTAAATCTCAATCTTTGTTCCATCATTTAAAAAAGGGCTGGAACATTAATGGCATCACTGACCGCTTTATCGATCCTATTCCTGCTCAAATGCGCACTGGTAAGCGTTGGTACGAAGGAACGGCAGACGCGATCTATCAAAATCTCCGTTTTATGGAATTAGAGGAACCAGAGCAAGTTTGTATTTTTGGCTCTGACCATATCTATAAGATGGATATCAAACAAATGCTGAACTTCCATTCAGAAAAGCAGGCTTCTCTGACGGTATCTGCATTGCGTATGCCACTAAAAGAGGCGTCGCAATTTGGGGTTATCGAAGTGGACAGTGAAGGTCGCATGATAGGCTTTGAAGAGAAACCAGCAAACCCGAAGTCAATTCCTGGCGATCCTGATTACGCTTTAGTTTCAATGGGTAACTACGTTTTTGAAGCTCAGGTGTTATTCTCTGAGTTGGTTGAAGATGCGGATAATGAAGCTTCATCACATGATTTTGGGAAGGATATTATTCCTAAGATGTTCCCTCGAGGTGACGTGTTCGTGTATGACTTCAGTACTAACAAAATCAGCGGTGAAAGAGAAGAGGTGTACTGGCGTGACGTGGGAACCATTGATGCGTACTGGGAAGCGCACATGGATCTGCTAGAAAAAGACGCACCGTTTTCACTATATAACCGTAAATGGCCGCTGCATACTTATTATCCTCCATTGCCGCCAGCGACATTTACAGACTCTGATAATGGCCGTGTTCAGATAATCGACAGTTTGGTATGTAATGGCAGTTACGTCAGAGGCTCAAGAATAGAAAAGTCGGTGCTTGGGTTCCGCAGTAATATTGCATCTGCTTGCGATATCAGCGAATGTATCCTTCTTGGTGACGTGAAAATTGGCGAAGGCTGTGTTTTACGTCGTGTGATTGTCGATAAGGATGCCGATATTGCTCCTGGTACTCAGATTGGTGTGAATCTTCAAGAAGATAAAAAACACTTCCACGTGTCTGAGGAGGGCATTGTTGTTATTCCGAAAGGAGCTCGAGTTGGCTACTAACAACTTATCTATTCTGTTTGTAGCTTCTGAGGTTGAAGGCCTCATTAAAAGTGGTGGCTTGGCAGATGTTGCCAAGGCACTACCGGAAGCCCTTCAAAACCTACAGCAAGACGTAAGAATTACCATCCCTGCGTACAGCAGTATTGATAAACTCGCAGACGCAGAAGTTGTATTAGAAACAGAATTAACATCATGGCCGCATTCGGAGTATCGAGTTTTGCGGCTCATGTTAGGTCAAAATCCTGTTTACCTGATTGATTGTCCGCCGTATTTCAATCGACCATCGATGTATGCGGAGAACAACCAAGCGTATACCGATAACGGTGAGCGCTTTGCGTTTTTTAGTGCGGCATGTTTAGACATGTTGCCGAAGCTTGCTTTTCAGCCGGATATCATACACGCGAACGATTGGCACACTGGTCTTGTTCCATTTTTGCTCAAGCACAGGTATAGCAATGAGCCGTTTTTTGCTCATACTAAAAGCGTCATTTCAATTCACAATGCGGTCTTTAAAGGCGTATTTAGTTATGAAGACGTACAGTGCTTGCCAGAGTTTCATTGTCGAAACGTTCCCGATGCTGCGGTGAGTGCAACGCATATTACGATGCTCAAAGCTGGTGTAATGAATGCAGATAAGATAAACGCGGTCAGCCCTACTTACGCAGAGGAACTCAAAACAGAGCTTGGCAGTCATGGAATGGCTTGGGAGTTTCAGCAACGCGCGCAGGACTTAGTTGGTATTTTGAACGGTTGTGATTACAGTGCTTGGAACCCGGAAACGGATACTTACTTGCCAGTTAATTACTGCGCTGACCAACAAAGTATGACGCAAGGCAAGAAAGCGTGTAAACAAGCATTACAACTGCGGCTAAATTTGCCTGAAAAAGATGTAGCCATGTTCGGTATGGTTTGTCGGTTGACCCAGCAAAAAGGTGTGCATTACTTGTTGCCTGCTTTGGCCGATTTTTTGAAGCACGATGTTCAACTAGTTGTCGTTGGGACCGGAGACCCTGTACTAGCCGCTCAGCTAGAAGAGGTTGCTGCACAGTTTTCTAGTAAATTTGTCTTCGTAGAAGCTTATGATAATGAACTTGCGCATATCGTTGAAGCGGGTTCTGATTTCTTTCTGATGCCTTCTGAGTTTGAACCATGTGGTTTAAACCAAATCTATAGTATGGCTTATGGGACATTACCGATAGTACGTGGTGTCGGTGGTTTAAAAGACAGCGTCAACGATTATGATGAGAACCCTTCTGAAGCGACGGGGTTTGTCTTTTTTGAACCGACACCGCAGGCATTGTTGTTAACGATGCTAAGGGCACTGTTGCTCTATGCTCAAAACGAACCTGAAGTGAATAAAGTACAGTTGCACGCGATGCAACAAGATTTTTGTTGGCAAAAGGCCGCAGAAGCTTATTTGCAACTTTACAATTCGGCGTTAAATTGACTTAAAATTGTAACGAAAGGCACCGAATGAGGTGCCTTTATTATCTTGAGTAAGGGGAGTGTGATAGGATGGCTTTTTACTCAATAGCACGACCTTTTTGATACTTGAATATGACCCAGCCGCTACTTTTTCATAAAACCTATTTGCACCCTACTAGTCATGAGTGGGTTGTATTTGTGCATGGTGCTGGCGGTAGCTCTTCTATCTGGTTCAAGCAAATCAAAGCTTACAAGCAACATTTTAACTTATTGCTGATCGATTTAAGAGGTCATGGAAAGTCAAATCAGTTACTTAAAGAGCTCATTGCCAGCCGTTATACCTTTACGGAAGTTACCCAAGATATTTTGAAAGTATTGGACCATTTAAAGATCCAATCCGCTCATTTTGTCGGTATGTCGCTTGGTACCATTATTGTTCGAAACCTTGCTGAATTATCAGCAGAGCGCGTGCGTTCAATGGTGCTCGGTGGCGCTGTCACAAGGCTCAATACTCGTTCTCAAATATTGGTTAAATTAGGTAATTTTTGTAAGCACATTCTGCCGTACATGTGGCTCTACAAACTTTTTGCGTACATTGTTATGCCACAGAGAAGCCAGCGAGAGTCTCGCCATCTTTTTATTCGTGAGGCCAAGAAGCTTTGCCAAAAAGAATTTAAACGTTGGTTTATTCTTGCTGCTGATGTAAATCCTTTAATGAAGTATTTTAAAGATCGAGAGTTACCCATTCCCACACTCTATTTAATGGGCGACAGAGATTACATGTTTATTAAGCCTGTTAAAGAAATGGTTGCGGCGCATAAGCTTAGTGTTTTACGAGAGATCCCCAACTGTGGTCATGTTTGTAATGTTGAGCGCCCTGAAGATTTCAATCAACATTCCATCGAATTTATTAAGCAGCAAATGGTTTCTGCTTAGCGCTGAATAAATCGATTGAGTAGGAGTAGGGGAGTTATTAAGGCTCCCCTATTTGATGTCCACATTGCCAACAAGCACCAAACTGCCCCTCGTTTACCTCATGGCACTTCGGGCACTGCCAATCTTGATACTCATTTCCATCGGATTGTTTGCGGTAGGCTTGTACTATTCCTTCTGCTTTTACTTGTTGTTTGGCGTCAAAAAGCCAGACATAAGGATCGGTATCATCACTAAACGGCAGCTCTCCTTTTAAACCGAAAATACCTTCTCCGCGGACTTCACAGTAGACTTGCTCGGTTTTCAATAATTCGCACACGATATGCGCTTCTGCTGGGTTTTTAGCAATGAATATTTTCATTAAACACGTCCACTTACTAATTATGAGTTTTGCTGACTCGGTGTTGGCCTTACTTTATTCATAACCCATTTAGTGATGATTGGAAACAGCCCCAGTAACGCAAAAGAGGCCAATACCGCCGGTGAAATAATGCCTGACAGGCTTTCAATTGTTGCTAACTGAGTACCGGCGTTTAAGTAAACTGCAGTGCCTGGCAACATACCTACTTGGCTAGTAAGGTAAAATCGACTTACAGACATTGGCGTTAAGCCCATCAACAAGTTGATAAGAAAGAAAGGGAATACCGGAATGAGACGCAAGGAAAATAGATAAAATGCACCGTCCTTTTCGACACCTTGGTTAATTGCGATTAACTTATTGCCGAACTTGTTTTGTACCCAGTCACGCAGCAAATATCGGCTGCTTAAAAATGCTAGCGTTGCACCCATAGTACTGGCGAAAGAAACCAGTAATAAGCTCGTCCAAAAACCAAATAGAGCCGCACCAAGTAATGTAACCACAGCAGCACCAGGAATAGAAAAAGCGGTAATTGCAATGTAGGCAAAAAAGTAAATCGCTGCCGAAAAAACAAAGTTCTGATCGATGTATGTGGTCAGCGCTTCTTGTTGGGCTTTTGCATTTTCCAACGTTAAATACTGACTAAAGTTAACGCCTAAAAAGATAATGATCGCGACCAGGATTAGGCCTAATATCAGTTTCTTATTCATATTTATGATTCCAATTTGGGATATATGTAATAAGACAGAAGGAAAGTCGAAAAAATTTCACAAAAAAACCGCAGATTAGACTGCGGTTTTACAAGATAGTTTTTAAGGCCGACTTTTATTGGAGGCCATTCATCAACTCATCTCGGCGAGCTTGAGGTACAACGCTCCAATGAGTACCGTTAATAGCCCCTTCTAGTGCCCATAACAGCTCAATGTTGACGGTTGCAGAGTGCGTATCTCTTATCGCTTTATAAGCGTTAAGTGCACCTTCCTCTTCCAGTTTTTCTACTGACTCAATGCCTGCTTTTTTCAGCATGCGTTCAGTCGCCAGTCGTAAGTTAGGCAAATCTTTTAAGCGATTAGGCTTTGTAGTTGCTTGCTGTTCTTTTTCAAGCTTTGCCTTTTTCAACGATTGGTTAGCTACTTCGATTAAGCGTTCGCTAGACTCCCATAAATCGTTGGAAATTGCGTAGTACTTAGTAACGACTGGGAAGCCACGTTTCTTATAAACGTAAGGCTTTAGCCCTTGTTTCTCGAAGTCAGATGAAGTTTGTTGGTCTGCTCTTATATGAAGCTGATTATTTACAACTAGTGCAAACATTGTTTCATCAGCGAATAGTCCGAAGCCACCAAACATTGAGCGCGACTTGATATTACCAAGTGCCTCAAATAGCTTCATAGAGTCTTTGAGTATCGGTTTATCCATGTTTTGTTATCTCGGTGTAATTAATATTACGCCACCAAAAGTCAGGTCCGAGAGAGTAGCAAACATGCGCAAAAGCAATGTCATTACAGGGTAAAGTCATCGCTTGCACACTTGCCATCGGTAACCCCGCTACCTTCCATATAGTACTATGGTTCAGGCCGGAGGCTTTGCGTCCCACCCTTTCGAATGGTTTGCCCTGTGCGTGACAGAGTGAGCATACTTCGTATATTGAATTAACATCACGTTTTACCCGTAAAAGTGTGATTCTGGTTCAATAAAAAGTGTCGACAAGCGCATGTTTGTGCATATTTGAGAATAAGG
Organism: Vibrio sp. 1CM7H; assembly: GCF_023161645.1. NCBI lineage: Bacteria > Pseudomonadati > Pseudomonadota > Gammaproteobacteria > Vibrionales > Vibrionaceae > Vibrio > Vibrio sp. 1CM7H. The sequence continues at coordinate 759,148 of NZ_JALNTV010000002.1, read as the reverse complement.
CGGGATGATCTCGAGGTTGTGAGGGAGTGTGATTTACCTACATATAAAACAGAGACTTAGAGATTCGGGATTTTTTGTCTAACAAACCTAAGTCAGGGAAAAGTTATTGAGAGATAAAAAATAAGCGCCCTTTTAGAGCGCTTATTTGACATCGTTATATTTGGCGAATTTTAGTTCATTTTCTTCACGGTGTTTCTAATTACAAGCTCAGGTTGCATTTCGAAAATTCGCTTTTCGTGTTCTTTATCTTTGATTCGCTCAAGTAGGATCTCGAACGCATTTTTACCCACACGACGTTTAGGTTGGTGGATAGTGGTTAACGGTGGAGAGAAGTATTCCGCAAGCTCGATGTTGTCGTAGCCGATCACTGAAATATCATCAGGAACTTTGATACCGTTTTGTTGTAGGCGGCTCATTAGGCCCAGAGCCATTGTGTCGTTAAAACAGAATACCGCTGTCGGACGTTTGTCCATTGCTGTAATTTTATCTGCGACTAATACGGCCGTATCACATTCAAAGTTACCTTCAAGGATCCAGTCCTCATTTACAGCTAGGTTTGCTTCGCTCATCGCGCGACGGAAACCTGCAATGCGCTCTTGGCAAGCAAGTTTTTCAAAATGACCGCTTAGACAAGCAATATCAGTATGGCCATTGTCGATCAGATGTTTGGTTGCGATGTAGCCACCTTCTTCTGAGTTATCCATGATCTTGTCCGCTTGTGAGCTTTCTGGACCCCAATCCATGACCACTTTAGGAATGTCGGCATGACGGTCAAGCATCTCTTTAAGCTCTTCGGTTAAGTCAGAACACATCACTAGGATGCCATCAACACGTTTTTCAGCCAGCATACGGATGTAATCGCGTTGTTTTTCGTAAATCCCACCCGTATTACACAGAATCAGAGTGTAGCCTTGGCGGTAACAGTAGCTCTCAACCCCGTCAATTACTTCTGAGAAGAATAGGTTGGTTGACTGCGTTACTAACATGCCAATCGTACGAGTTGAGTTGCACTTTAGGCTGCGTGCAACCGCACTTGGCGCGTAATTCAACTCGTCCACGGCTTTCATTACTTTTTCTTGCGTTGCTTCTGCAACGAAACGCGTTTTATTGATAACGTGCGAAACTGTCGTAGTGGAAACGCCGGCTAAGCGAGCAACGTCTTTTATAGTGGCCATAAATGGTGTCCTGTATCGAGCTACTGAAATATGTCGTGTTGGATGTACCTAATGCTCTAATGGTTTTACACCCAGCAATCTAAGGTTGGCGCTAAGTGTCTCGGCAGCGGTTGGTCCAAGTACGACAAAAGGGTACGTAGCAGCATCGGTCGATGAATTTTATCTTTTTTCTATCTGATGAGAAATTGCCATCAACCTGTTAAAAAACACAAAAACCGCTATATTTCAGCGGTTTACATATAAATCATATTTAATCGTTTGCGCTCACATTTTAGCCCTATGTGGACTGACTAGCAATGTTTTCAGCAAGAGATTTGTGTATTTGAAGTCACATTTTGACTGCTAAATAACCAAGCGTCTTTGAGCTAAGTTAAGGCAAACGAATAATATACCCAACTTACTTACATTCAGTTATTTCAGGTATACAGGAAGCCCGATAGGCGGGCTCCTTAAAAAATAGGCGGCAATTATTCCCCAATAAGGTAAGCGCTGTCTAGTTTACAAAATGCAACTAATAGTTTCGCGACGCTCGAGTAGAACCCAAATTCGTCGAATTGTTTACATTTGTCTGCAAACTGAGGTAGCCAAGACATCAACTGTTGCTGGATAAAGTCGTTTTGTTTAACGAAGGCTTCTTCCATGTGTTTTTCTTGCTCAAGTTCGTTTGAGCGGATAATCATGTTGCCGAGAAAGTCGAGTTCAACGGCTAAGTGGTCCGCAGGCTCTTTTAGATTTTCATCTACTTGAACGCCAAATTCTGCCATCAACTTTTCCATTTCCTCGGCTGGCTTGTCATTCAGCAAACCTGATTCACCGATGTACATCGATGCGTAAGGAAGAGCGCCGTATTTTTCTGTCTTCAAAAACAGTTCACAAAAGTCAGCAGCAAGCTCCAATTGAGCGTCTTCACGATCTTGCAATCGGTTTAGCACATCAACGAGGCTATCAACGGCTGGTTTCAGCGACTCATTTTCACCTAAACCTGCTAGAAAACTACGAATTTCAACACTGTGGTAGGCTTCCAGCTCTTTCTCTGTTAGCTCTTTTGCGAACAAGCTCGAAAACCACCAGTAAATTTCAGCGCGTTTTTCATTAAAAGCTTTCACTTCTTGCATTTTGGGCTCCTGAATGATGCTTCAAGTTGTGCATCACAAAGTCAATTAGGGATATCCCCTAAGTGTAATCAATTAAAATGAATAGCAGTAACTATAATTATTATGTTTTATGGTCAAAAATTAACGTTTATTAATAGCGATGGGTAAGCTTGTTTTGAATCAATAAAAACGCTAAATCTTGCTTTTTAATGTATCTATGACTAGAAATGTTACTAGTTATGAATAGAATACGTCTTGGATAATAAGAAGACAGAAAAGTGGTGTAAATGAGCTATCACGTATTAGTCGTAGAAGATGATGTTGTAACTCGTAGTAAGCTTGCGGGATATTTCCAAAATGAGGGTTACCAAGTCAGCGAAGCAGAGAGTGGCGCAGAAATGCGTGAGGTCCTGCAAGCGGGTGATGTAGACCTAATCATGCTGGATATCAACCTGCCGGGTGAAGACGGCCTGATGCTTACTCGTGAATTACGTAGCCAATCGGATATTGGTATCATATTAGTAACAGGACGCACGGATAGCATTGATAAAATCGTAGGCCTAGAAATGGGCGCTGACGATTATGTGACAAAACCTTTTGAACTGAGGGAATTGTTGGTTCGCGTTAAAAACTTGCTGTGGCGTATTTCAGCAGCGCGTAGCGGTAGCGCGAAAGCGAACGAAACCAGTGAAGAACATATTGTACGTTTTGGAGAGTGGACATTCGACATTCAACGTCGTGCGCTGAGCCGTAACGGCGAACCCGTAAAATTGACCAAAGCAGAATACGAACTTTTGGTGGCGTTATCGTCTTACCCTAACCAGGTGTTAAGTCGCGAGCGTATTTTGAATATGATCAGCCACCGAGTTGATGCTCCCAATGATCGTACTATTGATGTTCTTATTCGACGTATGCGCGCAAAAATGGAGTTTGATCCAAAGAACCCACAAATTTTTGTGACGGTGCACGGCGAAGGCTATATGTTTGCTGGTGATTAAACTGAACAAACCTAAGTCTTAAAAAGAAAAAGGAGAGCTTCGGCTCTCCTTTTTTGTGGTTTCAAGATAGTACTACTTTGCTTCAACCATTGGTGTTTGGCCGACAGTATCACGCAACCTTTGCCAAATGCTGCCCAAGTACTCATGCCAATAAAGCTCTGTTTGTTCTAAGTAACGCGCTTTAGGTGAGTATTTATCCCAAGGTTGACTGATTTCGCTAATAGCTAAGAAGTTGGTCGGGGCTGGGATTGGTTTAATGCCTGCTGCGTTGAACTCATACAATGCACGGCTCATGTGGCTTGCTGAAGTGACTAACACAATCTCCTTTTGTTGAACGAATGCAGCTGCTTGACGCGCCTCTTCCCACGTATCTTTCGCATCTTCTAATAAAATGATATCGGATTTCGCGACTCCCAACGCAAGGGCAACGTTCGCCATCATTCTCGCGTGGCTAATTTCAGATCCGCCAGCATAGCCAGACAAAATTAATTTAGCACCTGGATACATTCTTAAAATACGAATGCCTTCAGTTAAGCGCATTAATGCTGCACGGCTTAACTGCGAGGTGGGTGGAATTTCGTCATCAATAACATGACCATTCCCTAAAACCATCACGTAGTCGATGGTGCCAGAAACTGGCAAAAAGGCTTTATGCTCTCGCTCTAATGGCATAAGAAGCTTGGTTGAAACAGGTTGGAAGGCAACAAGAAAAATGCCAACAAAAGAGAATAGAACAACGAAGCAGCCAGTTTTACGTTTTGTGGTAAAACTAATGAGAGCAAGACCCAACAAGCCTATCAGCAGCAATGCCGGAAGTGGCATAAGCAAGGCTGACACTACTTTTTTCAGCTCAAACATACATAAATAGTCCGAAAAAACATCAATTGATAATAAAAATGAGGGTACCCCTCTTTATTCCTGCTTTCCTTGTGCCAGAATAGCGGCACAATCCGTTATGATAACTCAGCAGAAGTGACAGAAGACCGCAATTTCGACGATATCGCCCACAAATTTGCAAAAAATATTTACGGCTCCGACAAAGGGGAGATCCGCCAAATCATTGTGTGGGAAGATTTTCTACAGATTCTAAGTGAATTAGATGCTGACCAGCAACCCCTAGAGGTGTTGGATGCTGGTGGTGGTTTGGCACAAATGTCGCAAAAGCTTGCTAAGCTCGGACATCGAATCGCTTTATGTGATCTATCTTCGGAAATGCTGCAGTTGGCTAAGCAGGATATTGAAAAAAACGGTTTGCTTGAGCAGTATCGCCTGATTCATTCGCCTGTCCAATCCATTGGTGAGCATATGGATGAACAGGTGGATCTTGTTATGTTTCACGCCGTCATGGAGTGGTTGGTCGATCCTAAGGCCGCACTTGAAACGGTACTAGAACAAGTAAAACCGGGAGGCATCGCATCAGTGATGTTCTATAACCACCATGGTTTAGTCTATAAAAACGTGGTTTGTGGCAACATTCCTCATATATTAGACGGCATGCCTCACCGAAAAAGATTTAAACTACAGCCGCAAAAAGGCTTAAAACCTGAAGAAGTCTACCAATGGATAGAAGATTCAGGCTTTAGTATTTGTGGCAAATCTGGTATCCGCTCATTTAGTGATTACATAGGCAATATGCAATACATGGGCGATTACGAGTTTGAAGATGTGTTGGCGCTAGAAAAACAACTTTGTCGACAAGAGCCATACCTCTCATTAGGCCGCTACATTCATGTGTGGGCTAAAAAGAACGATAAACAGGAATAACAATGAGTGAGATGACTCTCAATGCTGCAGAGCAACCAATCGATGAGTTGGTTGGCTGGGTTAAGCAGCACGATTTCTCGTTGAACCTGACCACAGAGCGATTGGCATTCTTGATAGCCATTGCCGTACTGAGTAATGAAAGGTTCGATGAAGAATTGGGTGAAGGTGAATTGCATGATGCGTTTGCCATCGTCACTCGATTATTTGATGAGACTGGCGAAGCCTCCGCTTTTCGTGCGAACAACGCCATCAACGAGATGGTCAAGCAGCGCCTTATTAGCCGTTTTGTCAGTGAGATTACTGATGGAGCGAGCATTTACCGCTTGTCGCCTTTAGCGATAGGAATTACCGATTACTACGTGCGTCATCGTGAGTTCTCGAAACTGCGCCTTTCTATTCAACTGTCTATGGTGGCAGATGAAATGGCGAAAGCGATTGAGGCAGCACAAAAAGGTGGCACACCGGGCCACTGGAAGAAAAACGTATACGGAGTTTTAAAATATTCTGTAGGCGAAATCTTCGATCAAATCGATCTTAACCAGCGTGTGATGGATGAGCAGCAGCAATCTGTAAAACAACAAATTGCCGATCTGCTAAATAAAGACTGGCGCGAAGCGATCAACAACTGTGAAGCGCTCCTATCAGAAACATCAAGCACGTTGCGTGAACTTCAAGATACGCTGCAAGCCGCCAGTGATGAACTGCAAACTCAGATCCTAGATATTCAAGAAATTGTGTACGGCGATCCTGAGCTAGAGTTCATCGAAGAAGCGTTGTTTGGTCTGCAAATGAAGCTGGACCGAATCACAAGCTGGGGCCAGCAAGCGATCGACCTTTGGATTGGCTACGACCGACATGTACACAAGTTCATCCGTACTGCAATTGATATGGATAAGAACCGTGCGTTTAGCTCGCGTCTGCGTCAATCCGTCAAAGATTACTTCGATGCGCCTTGGTATCTGACTTATGCAGATGCGGAAAGGCTTTCTGACCTTCGTGATGAGGCGTTGGTGCTACGTGATGACGAAGTGACTGGCCAAGTTCCGATGGAAGTAGAGTATGAAGAATTTCAACAAGTCAATGATGAGTTGTCTGAACGAATTGGTGACATGCTAAAAGCGCATAAAGATCAAGGCACGCCAATCGACTTGAGTGTGGTATTGCGAGATTACCTTGCACAGCATCCTTACACTCATCATTTTGATTTAGCTCGCATTATCGTTGATCAAGCCGTACGTCTGGGGTATTCAGAATCGGATTACCAAGCGATTCAACCGGACTGGAAAGCAATCAACGAATTTGGGGCAAAGGTACAAGCGAATGTCATCGACCGATACTAATGAATACATGTCAGAGAATCTGGCAAAAGCAATCTCTAACCCTCTGTTCCCAGCGCTAGACAGCATGCTACGAGCAGGGCGTCATATCTCAAGTGAAGATCTGGATAACCACGCGTTGTTATCGGACTTCGAACTTGAGCTTTCTTCTTTCTACCAGCGCTACAATACCGAATTGGTGAAAGCGCCAGAAGGTTTCTTCTACCTTCGTCCTCGTTCAACTTCTTTGATTGGCCGCAGTGTGCTTTCTGAGCTGGATATGCTGGTGGGTAAGGTACTGTGTTTCCTTTACCTAAGCCCAGAGCGTCTTGCGCACGAAGGCATCTTCACTAACCAAGAGTTGTACGACGAGCTACTTGCTCTGGCTGATGAAAACAAGCTGATGAAGCTAGTGACGAACCGTGCTACCGGTTCTGACCTTGATAAAGAAAAGCTGTTTGAAAAAGTACGTACGTCACTTCGTCGTCTGCGTCGTCTAGGCATGATCATCAACATCGGTGAAACCGGTAAATTCAGCATCAGTGAAGCGGTATTCCGCTTTGGTGCCGATGTACGTATTGGCGATGATATGCGTGAAGCGCAGCTACGCCTGATCCGTGATGGTGAAGCGGTAGTGCACACCAAAGAGCCAAGCCAAGGCAGCCTATTGTCTGAAGAAGATCAAGACGACCAAGCCCAAGAAGAAACAACAGAAGAGGGTGAAGCATGAGCATGATTGAACGCGGTAAATACCAATCGCTGACCATGGTCAACTGGAACGGCTTCTTTGCCCGTACTTTTGACATCGATGGTCTGGTCACCACGCTATCAGGTGGTAACGGTGCAGGTAAATCAACCACAATGGCGGCGTTCATCACCGCATTGATTCCTGACCAAACGCTACTGCACTTCCGTAACACAACCGAAGCGGGCAGCAGCCAATCGTCTCGCGACAAAGGTTTGTACGGTAAGCTACAACCGGGCGCGTGTTACGCGGCGCTGGACGTGGTGAACTCACGTAACCAACGCCTATTGTTTGCAGTAAAACTGCAGCAAGTTGCGGGTCGTGATAAGAAAGTAGACATCAAACCGTTTGTTATCCAAGGTCTTCCTAGCCATGTTAAACCAACGGATATCTTGGTTGAAAGCGTATCTGCGACTCAAGCTCGTGTACGTCAAATCAACGAAGTAAAAGAATCGATCGCGGAATTTGAAGGCGTTCAGTTCAAAGCCTTCTCTTCTATCGTGGATTACCACGCACAAATGTTTGAATTCGGTGTGATTCCGAAGAAATTGCGTAACTCTGGTGACCGCTCTAAATTCTACCGCTTGATCGAAGCATCGCTTTACGGTGGTATTTCAAGTGCGATTACGCGCTCGCTACGTGACTACCTTCTGCCACAAAACGGCGGCGTGAAGAAAGCGTTCCAAGATATGGAATCGGCGCTGCGTGAAAACCGCATGACGCTAGAAGCGATCAAAACTACGCAAGCAGACCGTGACTTGTTCAAACATTTGATTACAGAGTCGACCAACTACGTGGCTGCGGATTATATGCGCCACGCCAACGAGCGTCGTAAAAAACTAGAACAGACACTGTCTTTGCGTTCAGAGTTATTTGGTTCTCGCGAGACCTTGATTGAGCAAAACAACCTGCTTAACCGCGTTCAAGAAGAGCTGGAACTGCTGATCGAATCAGAATCTTCTTTAGAGCAAGACTACCAAGCGGCTTCGGATCACTTGCAACTGGTGCAAAACGCGCTGCGTCAGCAAGAGAAGATCGAACGTTACCAAGAAGATCTTGAAGAGCTGAGCGAGCGTCTTGAAGAACAAATGATGGTAGTGGAAGAAGCGCAAGAACGCGTGATGATGGCTGAAGAGCAAGCGACCGTTGCAGAAGAAGAGGTGGACAGCCTTAAGACGCAACTTGCTGATTATCAGCAAGCTCTTGACGTTCAGCAAACTCGCGCGCTTCAATACCAACAAGCCGTTCAAGCGCTGGAGAAAGCGAAGCAGCTACTTGGCGATGACAGCCTAACGGCAGAATCCGCACAAGCGTTAGTGGCGGAGCTGAAAAACAAAGAGTCGGAAAATACCAATACGTTGTTGTCTGTGAAACATAAGCTCGATATGTCATCAGCTGCGGCAGAGCAGTTTGATACTGCATTGAAGCTTGTACAGAGCATCGTTGGCCCTGTTGAGCGCAAAGAAGCCTCTGAGCACGCAAAATTGGCAATCGCTAAAGCTCGAGAATCACAGCAAATTGCACAAAACGAACAGCAATGGCGAGCGCAACATCACGATCTTGAGCGTAGCCTCAATCAGCAACGTCAAGCACGTGAACTGGTTGCTGAATACAAAAAGCAATATCACGTCGAGCTAACCGATGAAGTTACGTTTGAACAAGAACGTGAACGTCATGCGATGCAAATCGAATCACTAGAGATAGCTCAAGAAGAAGTTCGTGATCAGCGTGGTGAACAGCGCCGTCTAGAGCAAAACGCGGCGGCAGAAATCAGTAAACTTGAAGCGATAGCGCCAGCTTGGATTGCGGCTAATGATGCGCTAGAGAAACTGAGAGAGCAGAGCGGGGCAGACCTTGAGGATCGCCATGCGGTAATGAACCACATGCAGGTTGTTCTTGAGCAAGAAAGGGAGCTGTCCTTAGCTAAAGATAAACTTGCTGAGCGTCGCAGTCAGCTTGACACTGAGATTGAACGTCTTGCTTCTCCTGGTGGTTCAAACGACCCTCGCCTGAAAGGTTTGGCTGATACTTTAGGCGGTGTATTACTGTCTGAGATCTACGATGACATCACGATTGATGATGCGCCTTACTTCAGTGCGATGTACGGTCCGGCTCGTCACGCTATCGTTGTTTCTGACCTGTCAGGTATCGAAGAGAAACTGGTAGAGCTAGACGACTGTCCAGAAGACTTGTACATCATTGAAGGTGACATCGATGCCTTTGATGACAGCTCGTTCGATGCAGAAGAGTTAGAGGGCGCGGTTTGTGTTCGCATGAACGATCGCCAAATGCGTTACTCTCGCTTGCCTGAGATCCCATTGTTTGGTCGTGCGGCACGTGAGCAGCGTTTAGAGTTGCTGCGTAACGAACGAGAAGAAGTGGTAGAGAAGCACGCAAAAGCGGCGTTTGACTCTCAGAAAATGCAGCGTTTGTACCAAGCATTTAACCAATTTGTGTCTAACCACATTCAAGTAGCTTTTGACGCTGATCCAGAACAAGCGCTCGCAACCATTCGTGATAAGCGTAACCAAATCGCTCGCGTGCTGGCGGATCTGGATGCAAAAGAGCAGCAGCAACGCTCTCAGCTTCAAACTAGTAAGCAAGCACTGTCTTCTCTGGACAAGTTATCATCACACATGGTGCTTGTTGAAGATGAATCATTGCAAGCGCGTTTTGATGAGCTAGAAGAGAAAATCGCTCAGCTTGCAGAGGCGAAAAACTTCTTAAACAACCATGCAAAAGCCGTCGCGCAACTAGAAAATATTGCGTCTGCGCTTGATGCTGACCCAGAGCAATTCGATGCACTAGAAGCAGAATACAAAGCAGCAGATGAACAGTTACAAGATCTTAAGAAGCAAATCTTTGCACTCTCGGATCTGGTTGAACGTCGTCACTACTTCGCTTACTCAGACTCGGTTGATCTTCTGAACAAAAGTAGCGAACTGAGTGAGCAGCTAAAAGCGAAGTTGATTCAAGCTGAACAGACTCGTACTCGTTCTCGTGAAGAGTTGAAGCAAGCACAAGGACAAATGAACCAATACAACCAAGTATTGGCGTCTTTGAAGAGTTCGCATCAAGCTAAGCAAGAAACCGTACAAGAGTTCAAACAAGAGCTGCAAGAGTATGGCGTAAATGCCGATGAAGGCGCGGAAGAGCGTGCAATGCGCCGTCGTGACGAGCTGCAAGAACGCTTACATACTTCACGTAGCCGTAAGAGTGAATACGAGCGCACGATAACGTCGACCGAGCTTGAGATGAAAGGCTTGGCGAAACGTCTGAAGAAAGTGCAGAAAGAATACGCAGAGCTGCGCAAATTTGTAGTTGCAGCGAAAGCGGGTTGGTGTTCAGTACTTCGCTTAGCGCGTGAAAACGATGTTGAGCGTCGTCTACACAAACGTGAACTGGCGTATATGTCGGCAGATGAATTGCGTTCCATGTCGGATAAATCATTGGGTGCGCTGCGTCTTGCTGTTGCAAACAATGATGACTTGCGTGATGCACTCCGTTTGTCTGAAGACAACGCTCGCCCAGAGCGTAAAGTTCTGTTCTACATTGCGGTTTACCAACACCTTCGTGAGCGTATTCGTCAGGACATCATCCGCACCGATGACCCAGTAGAAGCGATCGAAGAGATGGAAGTGGAACTGGCGCGTCTAACGGAAGAGCTAACGCAACGTGAAAACCGCCTAGCGATCAGCTCTGAGTCGGTAGCGAGCATCATCAAGAAGACGATTCAGCGTGAGCAAAACCGTATTCGTATGCTGAACCAAGGCTTGTCGAACATCTCGTTTGGTCAGGTGAAGGGCGTACGTCTAAACGTGAAGATCCGTGAAAGTCACGAAGTGCTACTGAATGGTTTAGCGACACAACAAGAGCAGCATAAAGACCTGTTTGAATCGACTCGTTTTACCTTCTCAGAAGCGATGGCGAAACTGTTCCAACGCGTGAACCCACACATCGATATGGGTCAACGTTCACCGCAAGTTCTAGGTGAAGAGCTACTGGATTACCGTAACTACCTAGAGCTAAGTGTAGAAGTGAACCGTGGTACAGATGGTTGGCTACAGGCCGAGTCTGGCGCGCTATCAACAGGTGAAGCGATCGGTACTGGTCAGTCAATCCTACTGATGGTAGTGCAAAGCTGGGAAGAAGAGTCTCGTCGTCTGCGCAGCAAAGACATTGTGCCTTGTCGTTTGCTCTTCTTGGATGAAGCAGCGCGTCTGGATGCTAAATCGATCGCGACATTGTTCGAATTGTGTGACCGTCTGGATATGCAACTTCTTATTGCGGCACCAGAAAACATCAGCCCAGAGAAAGGGACTACCTACAAGTTGGTGCGTAAGGTGTTTAAAGACCATGAGCACGTACACGTAGTTGGTCTACGTGGTTTTGGTCAAACGGATAAGCCTAAGACCGAAGCGCAAGAGATGATCGAAGAGTTTGAATCGTAAACTTCGAATCTAGCAAAACGCCCGCATTTATTGCGGGCGTTTTTGTATTTGTTAGCGTATAAAATAAGCCGAGACTGTAGGACGACAGTCTCGGCTTATTAATAGAACTTAGCGGGGAGGCTAAGTTTTATTCCTCTGAAATATCGTCTCTGATATCGATCATTTCAGCAAGCTCTTCAAGTGCTTGGACAGAAAGCTCAGACAAGCGTTGTAAATGCTGGTCTAAGCTCTCTTGTTCTTCAAGCTCTGGTTCATCGTTATCTGTTTCTTTTGTTAGCATTTCTCAACCTCTCAAGTTGAGTAAGGGGAGACCTCATCATACTCAAAAGTTAAAGGAGAAAAGAAACGATCTATGTTGATTCTGTTAGCTCGATCATTGATTCAAGTTATAGGTGAGATAGGTTTGTTTAATAAGATGAGTAGGTAGACGGTTTTGGAAACGGAAACAAAAAACGCCAGCAATCCGAACAATTACTGGCGAATGATATTGTGATTGGCGATTAGAACTGCGGTTTTACCCCAAACTGCTCTGCTGCGTAGGCGACACGTTCAATCGGCTTTGGATACTCGGCAGGTGTGCCGAGGCTCTCTATGTGTTTCAAACGAGGAAGCAAGCCTGCACCATTAGCGATTTGGATTGCTAAGCCAGGACGAGCGTTGAGCTCTAAAACCATAGGCCCTTCCTCTTTATCTAACACCATATCAGTGCCCATGTATCCCAACCCTGTCATCTCCCACGCACTAGACGCAAGCTCAAGCAAGCGCTCCCAGTGCGGGACTTGGAGGGTAGAAAGGTCTTTGCCGGTATCCGGATGGTGGGTGACTGGATGGTCGAATTGCACCGCTCGGATTGCTTTACCTGTGGCGATATCAATGCCCACGCCCACAGCGCCTTGGTGAAGGTTTGCTTTACCATCCGACGCCGCCGTAGAACAGCGCATCATTGCCATAACAGGGTAGCCTTTAAATACGATGATCCGAACATCTGGTACGCCTTCATAACTGAAGCCATCAAAACAGTCATCAAACTTGATTAAGTTTTCAACCACAGCAACGTCATTTTTACCACCAAGAGAGAAAAGGCCTGCAAGTGCATTACTAATGTGACGCTCGACCTCATCCCGACCTATTGTAGAGCCGGAGGGTTTGGTATATACCCCGTTTTTGTGAGAGGTAACAACCAGAATGCCTTTACCGCCACTACCTTGTGCAGGTTTGATTACAAAACCAGGCCAGTTCTCAACCATTTTGTGGATAGTCTTTACTTCTGCTTGGTTATGAATAACGCCGATCAGGGCAGGGACTGTCGCTCCTGCTGCCTGCGCAATGATTTTAGTCTTGAGTTTGTCATCAACTAATGGGTATTTAGAACGATCATTGTAACGGCCGATATAACTGTGGTTACGTTTGTTCATCCCCATAATGCCTTTATGGCGAAGCTTAGCTGGCGAAGTAAAACTTTCGAACATCGTTTAGTCCTCCGCTAGTGGTTTGAAACGACGTAGCTCAGTTAGACGGTAACCTGTGTAAGTACCTAGCAATAGAATACCGGCCAGAACAATCAACTGTAGACCAATGAAGTTAAAGGTTAGGTGCTGAATGTATGAGTTCGTCATCGCTAAGTAAACCAATACTGCGGTGAGCAGTGAGCCCCCACCTTGCAGAGCGACTTCTTTCGCACCTTCTTCTTCCCATAGGATAGACATACGTTCAATTGTCCATGATAAGATGATCATAGGGAAGAACGTAATTGTTAAGCCTTCCGTTAAACCCATCTTAAATGCGACTACTGTGAACACCGAAATGATCATAATAACGGTAATAATGACCGCTGATATCCGTGCTACAAGCAGTAAGTTCAACCTCGATAAGTAACTTCGAATAATCAAGCCTGTGCCAACGATCAGTAAGAAACCGACAATACCCGTTAATAGCTGGGTTTGAACAAATGCAACAGCAATCAGTACTGGCATGAAAGTACCGGATGTTTTTAGACCGATAATCACACGCAAGAACACCACGATAAGGGCACCGATAGGGATCAGCATGATGGTCTTAAACATTGCTTGTTCTTCAAGAGGCAAGCTATGAATTGAAATATTCAGCAGCCCATCAGCTTCTATCTTGTTGTTCGTCGCTTGCTGTGGAGTCATTTCTTGCTTGATCATTGAGAAATGAACTTGGCTATTTTTACCACCAACAAGATCAAGCAGGGATACATTCGACTCATCCCAAACTAATAAGTTTGGTTTCACGGCTTTCTGTTCGGAATTTGGTGAGAACAGTACCCAATCTTTACCTGACCAAACCTGAACCATTGGTTGAATGGTTTGGCGTCGACGGCCATCTTCTAGTTCGATAACACCGACAGTTTTGCTCTGTATACCTGCGGTAAGCAAAATATTATGTAGTGCATCAGTACGGCTGAAGTCATTCAGTAGTAGCGATGAGTTTTGACTGTCTGGGTCATTAAGCGCTTTGATGAGTTCACGAGTAAAGGTCACATTGTCGGCAGAACGACTCATCGCACGCTCAACAAGGGCATTTGCCGCCGCAGCTTGTGGCGCTGATAGCGTTGGTGGCGTAATGTCTTCAGTTGGTGGTAGAGGCGTAACTTTAGCCTGAGGGTCCACTAAGAACTGCGCTTTGTAGTAAATGGTTTGAGGACCTTTGGCCTGACGAATTGACCACTCGGCACGACGTCCAGAATCAGAATTAATGTAGGAAACGCCATAACCAGAAGAGGAAGCGGATTCACCGATAAGCGTATAACCACTTTGTGTATGAGGTGCTGCGAGTGAAGCTTTGACTTCATTGCCGTTAGCATTGAACTCAATACGTGCCTCTACATCCCATACCTGACGAGTTTCGCCTGGTGTCCAAGGCACGCCGTAGTTTTCATGTCTGAAAACACTCAAAGCAATGCCCGCAATCACCAATAAGATGATTGAAAGGTAAAACGGTATTTTTGACGTCATAATCTACCTTATTATTTTTTATCTTCGTCCGTTTGGATATAGGTACGACTTACATCGACAAGTGCGATGTCGCGCATAAATTCTCTACCCAGTAAAATAGGATGGTTCATATGCGAGCGATCTGCCAACGTAAATTGCGCTTTTTCATGAATTTTTCCAACGCGCACCCAAAGTTCGACTACAGCGCGACGTTCTAGTTCTTCACTGGTAACTTGGCGAATTTTTACGTAACGAATGACAGGCGCTTCAATCCAAGTATTTTTTTCTTCTTCGGATTTACTGGTATCTGCCAGGTGGAATCGAACCCAGTTTTTGCCGTTTCTTTCGAACTCTTCAATATCAACTGCATTTAAAGATGAGGTTGCGGCACCGGTGTCGACACGTGCATCAAAAGTCTGCTTAATGGAGTCGATAGTGACCTTTTCAATTGAGCCAAGGACAATATCATGAGTTGGTGTTGGTTCCACAGGAGCAGGAGATTGGACAATAATCGGCTCTTTTGGCTTTTTCACTTCTGCCATTGCTTCATCACGAAATGTCAGAAGTTCAACCTGTAGTTTATCGACTTGTTCTTCAAGGCTGTCGATATAGTCCGATTGGTTGCTGAGCTGAAGCTCTAAGTTAGTAATGCGATTATTGACATTCGCTTCTGAAGTTTGAATAGCCGCTAACGTTTCTTGGTGGTACTGTTCGCCTTTGGTTAGTGAGCATCCAGATAGTAAGGCGATGGCAACAATCGGGGTCAATCGTAATAACATTGAAAACCTTGGGATTGGATTAAGTTGTTTATTTTTTAGGAGTTTAGCTCATATCGATAAAGCCTCACAAGTAAGAATGTTTCTCTATTACTTATTGTTTGAGGAATAGTGATGAAAAGCTAAAAATCAAGGACATAAAAGCGCATCCTTATTTAGAGCGTGCTTATGTTTTGATGTAACAAATGGACTCGAAAAACAAACACGCTCAGTACGAGGAAAGAGGGTAATGTCTTAACTCGTAAAATGAGTTAAGACAATGTCAGGAATCTCAGCGAATTATGGTTTGCGAGCGACAAGAACCGCGCGGCGAGGGGCAGGGTAACCTTCTACAGTCTTGCTTGGGTCGTTCGGATCTAGATAGTCTGGTAGAGAGTTATGCGTCATCCAATCTGTGGTACGTTGCTCATCAACCGAAGTGACGCTTTCATCAACGATGCGCACATCTTCAAATCCTACCAACTCTAACCACACTTTCAGCGCTTTTGCTGAAGGGAAGAAATAGACATTACGCATTTGTGCGTAACGAGAAGTTGGAACCAACACTGCATTCTCATCACCTTCAATCACGAGTGTTTCCAATACTAGTTCACCACCAGACACTAATTGATCTTTTAGCTGCACCAAGTGATCCAGTGGAGAGCGACGGTGGTAAAGTACGCCCATGCTGAATACCGTGTCGAACGCTTCTAACTTAGGTAGTTGTTCAATACCCAACGGCAGTAGGTGCGCACGTTGGTCATCGCCCATTAGTTTACGAATTGCTTCGAACTGAATTAGGAACAGGTGAGATGGATCGATACCGACGGTTAAGCGTGCACCTTCACCCAGCATGCGCCACATGTGGTAGCCGTTACCACAACCAACATCGAGTACGCTGCGGTTCTTTAATGGAGAAATATGCGGAAGCACACGGTCCCATTTCCAGTCACTGCGCCACTCAGTATCAATATGAATGCCGTGTACGTGGTATGGCCCTTTGCGCCATGGGTGGAATGTACGAAGTAAGTTCTCTAATTTCTTCAGCTCACCTTCATGGAAAGGAGTGTCGTTGCTGATGGTCACTGAATTCTTGATGTCAATTTGATCCGGTGAGCCTTCTGGAATCTTGTTCAGTGCTTTCAACCAGCGACCAAAGTCACCGTGCTCTGCATTTTGCCAATCCGTTAGCTGTTGTGGTAGCACATTGAGCCAAGGTTGAAGACGTGTGTCTTGGGCAATCAATTGGTAGAAGTTTGCAAAGTTAAACATAGTTAGTTAATCGCTGAGTTGATGGTATTAAAATTATTAAATAACAGCCTAAATCGGCGTGATTCAGGGCATTTATATGCAAGGTTTATTTAATTGCGAACATAGAGCCAAAGTTAAAGCATTGGAACCAAACATCGTAGCTAGAAAAGCCAATTTTAGCGAAACGCTCTTTATGCTCTTTCTTTGAATCTGGGCGCATTACGTTTTCTATCGCGCTGCGCTTTTGGCTGATTTCTAGTTCGCTATAACCATTTGCACGTTTAAAGTCGTGGTGAAGGTCAATTAACAGCTCGTTTGACACTTCATCTTCGAAGACGAATTTCTCCGACAAAATCAAAATTCCGCCTGGACGTAGACCCGCGTAGATTCGTTCAAGCAGGGCGTAACGATCGTCTGGAGAAAGAAATTGCAGAGTAAAGTTCAGTACGACAACTGATGCGTTTTCAATATCGATATTACGAATATCCGCTTCAACCACATCTACAGGAGTATCGCTTCGGTACGCGTTTACATGTAATTTGCAACGCTCAACCATTGCAGGTGAATTGTCGACCGCAATGATCTTACAGCCTTCTTGTTTGATATGACGACGCATAGACAGCGTAGCAGCACCCAAAGAGCAACCTAGGTCGTAGATGTTTGAGTGAGGTTTTACAAAACGCTCTGCCAGCATACCAATTGCAGAAATAATGTTGCTGTAACCCGGCACCGATCGTTGAATCATGTCAGGAAATACTTCCGCTACGCGTTCATCGAACGTGAAATCCCCAATTTTATCGATTGGAGCCGAAAAAATAGTATCTGGATTGCTCTTAGGGTTCATAACCAAGTCTCTGCATACAAGCCGCCTGAAAACGTTAGGCATCAAAAAAGGCGCGTATTTTATGGGAATTTCGCGCCTCTGTCATGTGTTGCGTTAGAACATCTGTAACTGCGAGTTGCCATCGTTAGCCGGGAAAGATGCCAAGTCAGGAAGTGTTATACGCTTTTGTATGTCTTTATACAGATTGGCTGCCAACTCCGGCGCAATTATATTGTCCGCAGTATGGATCATGACATACGGCTGTTTACCTTCTGCAATCCATTGCGGTAACTTGCTGAGCCATGGTGTAAAAAACTCGTAATTTTGCTGTTCTTCTGGATGACCAATAAAGCGAATCAAAGGGTGTGAAGCGGTAGCAATGGCGTGGACTGGTACTCTTGGTTTTTTCATTTGCGCATCAATGATCGCTTCATTGTCTGGCTTAGCGGCAAAGACAGGGCGGCTATCCATAATAATGCGGTCAATGTTATTTTCTACTAACCATTGGTTAAGCGCTCGCTCTTCTTCACCTTTGGAGAAAAATGCCATATGACGAACCTCAACACCAAGAGGGAAGTTAGGTGGAAAGCTCGCACAGAACTTTTTCAATCGATCAAGGTGCTCAGGACCAAATGCGGCTGGCAATTGAATTGTCCATTGCCCCACACGGTCATGCAACGGCTCCATGACTTTCATGAAGTCTCTCAGTTGTTCGCTGCAACCTCTTAGCATTTGCTCATGAGTGATGGCTTTAGGAAGTTTGAAAGTAAAGCGAAAATCATCGTGGGTTGCTGCTCTCCAGTTTTGCACCGTGTTGAGCGTCGGCGTGGCATAAAATGTCGTGTTGCCTTCTACGGTATGGAACACCTGTGCATACTTTTCTAAACGTTCAGCGGGCTTTGTCCCGCTGCCGTAAAAGCTTTGTTGCCATTGATTATGCGACCACATTGTCAATCCAAGTCGAAGAGGTAAGTTATCCATTATTCTTTACTGCTTGCTACTCGTGTGAATACTTTACGAGAGTTTTGCTGAAATAGGTAATTTCACGCTATAATCCCCACCAATTTTTTCGCTTTGGTGCGCTTTTGAACATTTGTTGTACTAAAAAGCACCAGTGAATGATAAAACACACTTAATTGTATGTTGAGTAGTCGATTTTCGTGGACATTCAGCGTATAACTGAATCTTTACTCTGCTTGGCAATGAGGCTGACAGAGCGTAGTTAACAACATTTGAGAGATTGGGAATTTCATTATGCGTACCCATTACTGTGGTCACCTGAACAAGTCCCTTGCAGGACAAACTGTAGAACTTTGCGGCTGGGTTAACCGTCGTCGTGATTTAGGCGGTCTTATTTTTATTGATATGCGAGATCGCGAAGGTATCGTTCAGGTAGTTGTTGATCCAGATATGGCGGATGCGTATGAAGTGGCTAACACACTTCGTAATGAATTCTGTATCAAATTAACGGGTGAAGTACGCGTTCGTCCAGAAAGCCAAGCAAACAAAGACATGGCAACAGGTGAAGTTGAGATCCTTGCGACAGGTCTTGAAATCATCAACCGCAGTGACGTTTTGCCTCTAGACTTCAACCAAAAGAACTCTGAAGAGCAACGTCTGAAGTACCGTTACTTAGACCTTCGTCGTCCAGAAATGAGTGACCGCATCAAGCTACGTGCTAAAGCATCTAGCTTTGTTCGTCGTTTCCTAGATGACAACGGCTTCCTAGATATCGAAACACCAGTACTAACGAAAGCGACACCAGAAGGTGCGCGCGACTACCTAGTACCTAGCCGTGTTCACAAAGGCAGCTTCTACGCGCTTCCTCAGTCTCCACAGCTATTCAAACAGCTTCTAATGATGTCTGGTTTTGACCGTTACTACCAAATCGTTAAGTGTTTCCGTGATGAAGACTTACGCGCTGACCGTCAACCAGAATTCACTCAAATCGATATCGAAACGTCTTTCATGACGGCTGAGCAAGTACGTGAAGTGACGGAAAACATGGTTCGCGATATGTGGCAAGAGCTACTAAACGTAGACCTAGGTCAGTTCCCAGTAATGCCATTCAGCGAAGCGATTCGCCGTTTCGGTTCTGACAAGCCAGACCTACGTAACCCACTAGAGCTAGTAGACGTTGCTGACCTAGTGAAAGACGTTGAGTTCAAAGTATTCTCTGGCCCAGCGAACGATGAGAAAGGCCGCGTTGCCGTTATTCGCGTTCCAGGTGGTGCATCTTTGACTCGTAAGCAAATTGATGGCTACGGTGAATTCGTTGGTATCTACGGTGCGAAAGGTCTAGCTTGGATGAAGGTTAACGACCGTGCTGCAGGCATGGAAGGTATCCAGTCTCCAGTGGCTAAGTTCCTAAACGAAGACGTGATCAACGCTATCCTAGATCGCACTCAAGCGGAATCTGGCGATATCATCCTATTTGGTGCTGATAAAGCGGGCATCGTTGCAGAAGCTATGGGCGCACTGCGTCTGAAGCTAGGTAAAGATCTAGAGCTAACTGACGAATCTGCATGGGCTCCATTATGGGTTGTTGACTTCCCAATGTTCGAAGAAGATGACGAAGGCAACCTACACGCGATGCACCACCCATTCACATCGCCTCTAGGTGTGACTGCGGAAGAGCTAAAAGCGAACCCAGCTGCGGCAAACTCTAACGCTTACGATATGGTTCTAAATGGTTACGAAGTTGGCGGCGGTTCTGTTCGTATCCACAACGCAGATATGCAAGAAGCCGTATTTGATATTCTAGGCATCACACCTGAAGAGCAACAGCTTAAGTTTGGCTTCCTGCTTGATGCACTGAAATTCGGTACGCCTCCACACGCTGGTCTTGCATTCGGTCTTGACCGTCTAGTGATGCTGCTATGTGGTACCGAGAACATCCGTGATGTTATTGCATTCCCGAAAACAACAGCAGCGGCGTGTCTACTAACAGACGCACCAAGCATTGCGAACCCAGCTGCGCTAGAAGAGCTAGCAATCGCAGTGACTGCAGCGAAAGAAAAAGACGCAGAATAAGCGCACAACATTTGAAGAAAACTCCCGCAACTGCGGGAGTTTTTGTTTAAATAAACCTAAGAAACTTCCAAAGCAATTTCCCAAGCAACGCTTTTTAGCTCATGTTTGCTATTAAGCGTCAAAATACATTAAAAGGTGAATTATGGCAGGTCATAGTAAATGGGCGAATATTCGTCACCGTAAAGCAGCGCAAGATGCGAAGCGCGGCAAAACCTTTACCAAATTAATCCGTGAAATCGTTGTTGCTGCAAAAGAGGGAGGCGGTGAGCCAGAAAATAACCCACGTTTGCGAGCTGCAATTGATAAAGCGTTGTCTAACAACATGACGCGTGACACTGTCAACCGCGCTGTCAGCCGAGGTGCTGGTGGTGAAGGCGATGACAATATGGAAACCGTAATCTATGAAGGTTATGGTCCGGGTGGCACTGCGGTCATGGTCGAATGTATGACGGATAACCGAAATCGCACAGTATCTGGTGTACGCCATGCGTTCTCGAAGTCAGGAGGCAATCTGGGTACGGATGGTAGTGTAAACTATCTTTTCGACAAGAAAGGCGTGATCTCATACGCCCCAGGTTTAGATGAAGATGCGGTGATGGAAGTGGCGTTAGAAAGTGGCGCTGATGACATCGAAACATCAGAAGATGGCTCGATTGATGTTTACACCGCGCCAAGCGATTTTGGACTCGTAAAAGATGCCCTTGATGCTGCCGGTTTTGAGGCGGAGAACGCCGAAGTGTCGCTTATCCCTTCAACGAAAGCAGAACTGGATGTGGACACTGCGCCAAAACTGCTCCGTTTGATTGACGCTTTAGAAGATCTGGACGATGTTCAGGAGGTTTATCACAACGGTGACATCTCTGACGACGTTGCGGCCTCTCTAGAGTAAACTCAATGTGCAGTGAGCGGTATTCGCTCCGAAATTAGAAAGTAATAATAAGAAATTGAGGCCGCATTCGGCCTCATTTTTAGGAACATTCATGTCAATTATTTTGGGCATTGACCCAGGTTCACGCATTACCGGTTATGGGGTCATTCGTCAAAATGGACGCCATTTGCAATACCTTGGTAGTGGTTGTATTCGTACTTCAGAAAAAGAACTTCCGGGCCGTCTTAAGCAGATTTACGCTGGCGTCACGGAAATCATTACTCAGTTTCAACCGGACGTATTTGCGATTGAACAAGTGTTTATGGCTAAAAATGCGGATTCAGCATTAAAGCTTGGCCAGGCTCGTGGCAGCGCAATTGTTGCTGCGGTGAATGCAGAGTTGCCGGTATACGAATACGCCGCGCGTCTTATTAAGCAAGCTGTAGTCGGTACTGGTGGTGCGGACAAAGCGCAAGTTCAACATATGGTTCAGCAAATGCTTAAACTGCCCGCCAAGCCTCAAGCGGATGCAGCCGATGCTTTAGGTGTGGCGATTTGTCATGCCAATACGAACAAAACCCTTGTTGCCTTAGCGGGCAAAGCAACCAGTGCCAGAAAAGGGCGCTACCGATAAAATTAACTGGATGTCTATCCAGTTCTTTATTATCCTGTCGCAAATTCATTTCCAAAGAGTATTTATAGTGATTGGACGTCTTCGTGGCACACTGATTGAAAAACAACCACCTGAAGTATTAATTGAAGTTAATGGCATTGGTTATGAAGTCCAGATGCCAATGAGCTGTTTTTACGAGCTGCCAAATGTTGGCGAAGAAGCCATTATTTATACTCACTTTGTCGTCCGTGAAGATGCGCAATTGCTATACGGTTTCAACACAGTAAAAGAACGGGCACTTTTCCGTGAAGTGATCAAAGCCAATGGCGTTGGTCCTAAACTCGGTCTTGGTATTCTCTCTGGTATGACAGCAAGCCAATTTGTTACTTGTGTGGAACATGAAGACGTTTCTACCCTAGTTAAGCTTCCAGGCGTTGGTAAGAAAACCGCAGAGCGTTTGGTTGTTGAAATGAAAGACCGCTTGAAAGGGTGGGGGGCTGGTGACTTGTTTACACCATTTACGGACGCGGCTCCTGCAGACTCTCGTGCGTCTGACTCAAACAGCGCTGAAGAAGAGGCAATCAGTGCGTTGCTTGCTTTGGGGTACAAGCCTACTCAGGCATCAAAAGTGGTGTCTCAAATTGCTAAACCGGACATGAGCAGTGAGCAAATGATCCGTGAAGCTCTAAAATCAATGGTGTAACGCTGGTTTCACAGTGAGCATTTGTTCAAGATAACTCATTCTCTAAGGTTAATGCCAATCGCTTAACGATATTTTTGTGTCATTCCAGCGAGCCTTGGTGAGACTAGGAATTTAATAGCAGCGCGCTGAGCGGTTAATGAAACAATTTTGACCATAAAGTGCTCGGATAGAAGATCCTGTATCACGCTCGTTCGTCGCTGTACAGGATGACGAGATACAGAAATATGCCACTTGCTGTTAAACGAGCGGCATTATTCTCTCAGGTAACCATTTTTCAAGGTAAAAAGATGATTGAAGCCGATCGTTTAATCGCTCCAGAAAACCCTGCCTTTCGTGATGAAGATGTCATTGATCGTGCTATTCGACCAAAGAAGTTGGCGGATTACCAAGGTCAGGACCACGTTCGTGACCAAATGGAGATCTTCATCAAAGCTGCTCAGTTACGTAGTGAAGCTCTTGATCACCTGTTAATTTTTGGCCCTCCGGGTTTGGGTAAAACCACGCTAGCAAATATTGTCGCCAACGAGATGGAAGTAAACATCCGTACTACTTCAGGGCCAGTTCTTGAAAAAGCAGGCGATTTAGCCGCGTTACTAACCAACCTAGAAGAAAATGACGTTCTATTTATTGACGAAATTCACCGCTTAAGCCCGATGGTTGAAGAGGTTCTGTATCCGGCGATGGAAGATTATCAACTGGATATTATGATCGGTGAAGGTCCGGCCGCTCGTTCTATTAAGATCGATTTGCCGCCGTTTACTTTGATTGGTGCAACGACCCGAGCAGGCTCTTTAACGTCACCATTACGCGACCGTTTTGGTATTACTCAGCGTCTTGAGTTTTATAAGATAAAAGACCTCCAAGATATTGTGCAGCGCAGCGCGGATTGTTTAGGTTTGTCAATGGAACCTGAAGGCGCCTTGGAAGTGGCAAGACGTGCACGTGGCACACCACGTATTGCTAACCGTCTACTACGTCGTGTTCGCGATTATGCGGAAGTGAAAGGAAATGGTCACATTTGTGCAGAGGTTGCCGACAAAGCGCTGAATATGCTTGATGTGGACGCCGAAGGTTTCGATTACATGGACCGCAAACTACTACTCGCAATTATGGAGAAATTTGGTGGTGGTCCGGTCGGACTCGATAACATGGCGGCAGCGATTGGTGAAGAAAAGGATACTATCGAAGACGTTCTTGAGCCTTATCTTATTCAGCAAGGTTACTTACAACGCACTCCACGTGGAAGAATCGCGACAGATCGTGCGTATTTGCATTTCGGAATTGAAAAATAAGATTCCCGCGCTGGGCCTTTGCGGCCCAGCGCTTCATTAAAGTTGACCAAACTCACATTTTTTGAATTTCTTCTCATACCAGTTTAGTAAGTAAAAAGCATTGATTGTTAACTCTATGTTTGCTCGCAACTGGTTAATTTCTCTCCTGATTACTCTCTCTTAACATCCGTATCTAATACTGGTTGATCTGGATCAATGTGATGGATTTTTGTGCAAATTCCGCGCATAAACATTGATGTATATCAAAGCGCATTCCGGCTATAAACCTTTTGAAACAATCTGTTTTTACAAGTAATATTAGCCCTAGCTATATTAGCTGATGCTTAACAATTAACTAACCAATGAAGCACATTTTTGCAACAATGAGTTGTGATAATTCAACATTTTTCAAGTGTAAATAACACTTGAATATGGATTGCAATATGTAGAGAGTGTCATTCAGCCGACACATAGGAGTTACCATGATTGACGTAGTTGATCTATCGCGGTTGCAGTTTGCACTGACAGCGATGTATCACTTCCTATTCGTACCATTGACCCTTGGTATGGCCTTCCTTCTGGCCATTATGGAATCGATGTACGTAATGACGAACAAGCAAATCTACAAGGACATGACCAAGTTCTGGGGTAAGCTATTCGGTATTAACTTTGCACTTGGTGTGGCGACAGGCCTTACCATGGAATTCCAGTTTGGTACGAACTGGTCTTACTACTCCCACTATGTAGGTGACATCTTCGGTGCGCCGCTAGCGATCGAAGCCCTTGTCGCATTCTTCCTGGAGTCAACTTTTGTTGGTCTATTCTTCTTCGGGTGGGATCGTCTATCTAAACGTCAACACTTAGCGGTTACTTGGCTTGTGGCGCTGGGCTCTAACTTCTCTGCACTTTGGATTCTTATCGCAAACGGCTGGATGCAAAACCCAGTAGGCGCGGACTTCAACTTCGAAACCATGCGAATGGAAATGGTAAGCTTCTCTGAAGTTGTACTAAACCCAGTTGCTCAGGTTAAGTTCGTGCATACGGTTGCTTCTGGTTACACTTGTGGCGCAATGTTTATTCTAGGCATCAGTTCATACTACCTATTAAAAGGTCGTGACATTGCGTTTGCTCGTCGTTCATTTGCTATCGCTGCATCTTTCGGTATTGCAGCTATCTTATCTACCATCGTTCTTGGTGACGAATCTGGCTACGAGCTTGGTGAAGTTCAAAAAGTGAAGCTTGCTGCAATTGAAGCAGAATGGCACACAGAGCCAGCTCCAGCAGCGTTTACGTTATTTGGTGTTCCTAACCAAGAAACCATGCACACCGATTACGCAATCAAGATCCCTTACGTAATGGGTATCATCGCGACACGTTCTTTTGATGAGCAAGTAACAGGTCTTCGTGACCTACGTGATGAGCACGTCGATCGTATTCGTGACGGTATGTACGCTTATGAACTTCTTGAGAAGCTTCGTGCGGGTGATAAATCAGAAGAAAATATGACTGCGTTTGATGAAGTGAAGGGTGACCTAGGTTACGGTCTACTTCTAAAACGCTACACAGACAATGTTGTTGATGCGACAGAAGAGCAAATCCAAGCTGCTGCAGATGACTCAATCCCAACAGTATGGCCGCTATTCTGGTCATTCCGTATCATGGTTGCTTGTGGTTTCATCATGCTATTCGTTTTCGGTGCGGCATTTGTTCAAACGTGTCGTCAGAAGATCGAACAAAAACAATGGATTCTTAAAGCTGCACTATTCAGCATCCCACTACCGTGGATTGCGATTGAAGCGGGTTGGTTCGTCGCTGAGTACGGTCGTCAGCCATGGGCTGTTGGTGAAATTTTACCAGTGCACGTTGCAGCTTCTGCACTAACTGCTGGTGAAATCTGGACTTCACTATTCGCAATTCTGGCGCTATACACGGTATTCCTGGTTGCAGAAGTTTACCTAATGTTGAAATTCGCTCGTAAAGGTCCAAGTAGCCTAAAAACGGGTCGCTACCACTTCGAGCAAAATGCTGACTCTGTTGAAGACAAAGTTAGTCGCCAAGTAGAAGCGTAAGGTAAGGAGATAACAAGATGTTTGATTACGAAATCTTGCGACTCATCTGGTGGGTACTAATCGGTGTTCTACTAGTTGGTTTTGCAGTAACAGACGGTTTCGATATGGGTGTAGGCGCGCTTGTACCTATTATCGGTAAAAACGACACGCAACGTCGCGTCATGATTAACTCAATTGCCCCTCACTGGGATGGTAACCAAGTTTGGCTTATCACTGCTGGTGGTGCACTGTTCGCAGCTTGGCCTTTGGTTTACGCAACGTCATTTTCAGGCTTCTACTTAGCGATGATTTTGACACTAGCAGCGCTATGGCTTCGTCCTCTGGGCCTAGACTACCGCTCTAAAATTGAAGATCCAAAATGGCGCAATACCTGGGATATCTGTATCTCAATCAGTGGTTTTGTTCCACCAATCATCTTTGGTGTAGCGTTTGGCAACCTACTACAGGGCGTACCATTCCAATTGAGTGAGTTCTTGATGCCAACATACCATGGCTCATTCTTTGGTCTTCTAAACCCATTTGCATTGCTGTGTGGCCTAGTTAGCTTGTTCATGATTTTGATGCAAGGTTCGACTTGGCTACAAATGAAAACAACGGGCGAAGTGCATGTGCGTGCTCGCAACGTTGCTCAGTTGGCAGGTTTACTGACGGTTGCAGCGTTTGTAGCGGCTGGTTTCTGGATCCAAAATATCGATGGTTACGTCATTGTTGGCGGTATCGACACTAATGCAGCTTCTAACCCTCTAAACAAAGAGGTAATCCGTGAAGCTGGTGCGTGGATGAAGAATTTTGAAAACTACCCACTACTATGGGCTGCTCCTGTACTAGGTGTCGCAATGCCGCTTCTTGCTGTATTGGCATCTCGTCTTGAAAAGTGTGCGATTTCGTTCATTACTTCAAGCTTGGGTGTTGCTGGCGTTATCTTTACTGCAGGTTTTGCGATGTTCCCATTCATCATGCCTTCAGACTTAATGCCAAGCCACAGCTTAACAATGTGGGATGCAACGTCATCTGAACTGACTCTGAATCTAATGACAGGCGTTGCGTTTGTTATGGTACCAATCATCCTTGGTTACACGTCTTGGACTTACTACAAGATGTTTGGTCGCCTTGATGATCAGTACATTGAAGACAACAAAAACTCACTTTACTAAGGAGCATTTACTATGTGGTATTTCGCATGGATTCTAGGTGTACTACTTGCTTGTGCATTCGGTATCATCAACGCTCTTTGGTTAGAGCACTCAGAAATGATGGACAAAGACAGTGAGTAATCTCGCTGATAAGGTAGCGCAACTTCACGCTCCGATGGATAAGACTCTGTTAAGAGTCTTATCTCTCATCCTTGGCTTTATGCACGTAGGATTGGTGATGTGGGATCCTGAAGCTTATCATCAAGCGATTGGTGGTTTTAACTCAATCATCGCACCGGCACTGATTTGGTCTGTATGCTCAAGCATGGTTTACGGTGTGGGCTTCAAACCGAGAAACTGGTACTGGCAAGTTTTGTTTAGTCCCTATTTTTCGTTAGCTATCTTAATTTATCTAACGGCACTTTATTTCTTTTAGGCTGAAATACGCTGTAATAAAGTCGGTTACTAAATCATCGAATAAAAGCTAGGTATTTCGCCTAGCTTTTATTTTTTCTACAAATTTCAAAAATATTCCCTTAGCTCGGTACCAATTGCTGTCGCTTCAGTTATAGTAATTACTTTAAAGAATTGAATATATTGGGACTCCCTTGCAAGGCACATCAAATCTCTTTCGCTGGCCGATCACCGTGTACTATGAAGACACCGATGCGGGCGGCGTTGTATATCATTCTAATTATCTAAAATTCTTTGAACGCGCACGGACAGAAATGTTACGTGCCAAAGGCATTTCTCAACATGTGTTACTGGAACAAAATATCGGCTTTGTTGTCCGACACATGGATATTGATTTCAACCAAGGGGCAAGGCTGGACGAGCATTTGACAGTATTAACCCGAGTGTCAGAAATAAAACGTGCTTCCCTGCAATTCTGTCAAGAGTTGGTCAATGATCAAGGCAAGATATTGTGCAAGGCCTCTGTTAAGGTAGCATGTATCGATAATAAGAAAATGAAACCAATAGCTATTCCAACCTTTATAAATTCGGAGCTAACAAATAGTGACTGCTGATATTTCCATTTTAGATCTCTTTCTTCAGGCCAGTCTGTTGGTAAAGCTTGTGATGCTGACGTTGCTTGGCATGTCAATTGTGTCATGGGCAATGATCATCAAGCGCAGCAAAGTGCTTTCTCAAGCTTCAAAGAATGCAGAGCAGTTTGAAGACAAATTCTGGTCGGGTACTGATCTTTCTCAGCTTTACCAAAAAGTAAAAGCGCATAAAGACGAAATTGAAGGCACAGAAGAAATTTTTTACGCAGGTTTCACGGAGTTTGCTCGTCTACGTAAGAGCAACGCAAACTCACCAGCGTACATCATGGAAGGCACTGGCCGCGCAATGCGCGTTGCTGTCTCTCGTGAGGTTGATGAACTAGAAACAAGCTTACCGTTCTTAGCGACAGTCGGTTCTATCAGTCCTTACATCGGCCTATTTGGTACCGTTTGGGGGATCATGCACGCTTTTATTGCGTTGGGAGAAGTAAAACAAGCTACGTTGTCTATGGTTGCACCGGGTATCGCCGAGGCATTGATCGCGACAGCGATGGGTCTATTTGCGGCTATTCCGGCTGTAATGGCCTACAACCGCCTAAGCAATAAAGTGAGCAAACTAGAGCACACTTACGCAACATTCTCTGAAGAATTCCACAGCATCCTTCATCGTCAAGCGATGGCTGGCCGAGACAGCGCGGATAAGGAATAAAGCATGGCGGGTTATCAACCTAAAAAGCGAAAAATGACAGCGGAGATCAACGTTGTTCCGTACATTGACGTAATGCTCGTACTGTTGATCATTTTTATGGCGACCGCTCCATTTGTGACTCAAGGCGTCGATGTTGATCTTCCGAAAACATCGACCGCTGAATCTATGCAAGACCTTGCTGGTGAAACTGACAGTAGTTTTATCATCATCGAAATTGATAGCGAGGGTAATTTAGGCCTAAGCGTAAACGATGAAGAAGTTCAGCGAGGTTTGTCGTTGCAAGATGTTATTGTGCGAGTGAAAGCGGAGCGAGAGGTTAAGCCAGATTCACCAGTTGCGGTAGGTGGCGACGCGGCAACACCATATGCCGATGTTGTTCTATTACTGGATGAACTAAGTCGAGCTGGTATCCCTAAGGTAGGTCTAATGACCGATATCAGGGAATAGACATCAATTATCTATGAAAGATCACAAGAAGAAGCCCAACCAATACGCCAAACCGATAGCAATATCGGTTGGTTTGCATGCAATTCTCGTTGCAGCCCTGCTTTGGGGGACGGACTTCAACATGTCTAAACCAGAGCCTACAGGGCAAATGGTTCAAGCTGTTGTCATCGATCCAAAACTTGTGCAGCAACAAGCGAAAGAAATTCGCCAGCAACGCGAAAAGGCAGCGAAAAAAGAACAAGAGCGTCTTGATAAACTAAGACGCGAAGCAGAGCAGCTAGAAAAAAACCGTAAAGCTGAAGAAGAGCAAATTCGCAAGTTGAAAGAACAGCAAGCGAAAGATGCTCAAGCGGCACGAGAAGCAGAAGCTGCACGTAAGAAAAAAGAGCAAGAGCGCAAGCAGGAAGAAGAACGCGTTCGCAAAGAAAAAGAGCGAGCTGCTAAGCTAGAGAAAGAGCGTAAGGCAAAAGAAGAAGCTGTGCGTAAAGCTGAGCAGGAGCGTTTAGCGAAAGAAGCCGCTATAGCAAAAGCTGAGCAAGAACGTCTAGCTCGTGAAAAGGCAGCAAAAGAAGCGGAAGAAAAAGCACGTCGTGAGCGTGAAGCTGCTGAAAAAGCTGAACAAGAGCGCATTGCAAAAGAGAAAGCGGCAAAAGAGGCGGCAGAGCGAGAGCGTAAAGCGAGAGAAGCAGCTGAGCGTGCCGAGCGTGAGCGTAAAGCTCAAGAAGCCGCGTTAGATGATATTTTTGCGGGTCTTGAGGATGAGGTTAGTAAAAATAGTGCTGCTCGAAATCAATTTATTGACGATGAACTTTCTCGAATGTCATCCATCTATACTCAAAATATTCAGCAAAAGTTGATTAAGGATGACTACTTGCTGGGAAAGGAGTGTAGGGTAAACATCAAATTGATTCCGACAGGAACTGATATGATGGTCTCTGGTGTTACCGTTTTGAGTGGCGATACTCGAGTATGTGCAGCGGCGAAGCGAGCGATAGCTCAGGTAGGGACGTTCCCTAAATCTTCAGAAGCTGCGGTAAACGAAAGACTAAAAGACATCAACATAACTGTTGCTTTGGACTAAAAGGAATAAGACGTGATTAGACGCCTTTTACTAGGAATGTTTGTACTGTTTAGCAGTATGACAAATGTGGCGAATGCCGCATTAGAGTTGGTCATTACCGATGGTATTGATTCAGCACGACCAATTGCTGTTGTTCCGTTTAAGTGGGAGGGCACTCAAGCGCTTCCAACGGATATTTCTGCTGTTATTGCCTCGGATTTGCAACGCAGTGGTAAGTTCAGCCCCGTTCCAACGAGCAAGATGCCACAAACTCCGTTCAGTGAATCAGAAGTCAATTTTGATGCCTGGACTAATTTAGGTGTAGATGCTCTGCTGACTGGCTCAATCAAACAAAATGCTCAAGGTGATTACGTTATCAACTATCAACTTGTTGATATTGTGCGTGGTCAGCTAACGGGTGGAAAAAGTAAAGCGCTTGGTAGCGATGGCGAATTAGTACTGTCAAAAGATCATGTGCTGTTCAATAAGGTCGCGACAGTTCAAGGTCCTCGCATGCGTGAGTACGCTCACCGCATCTCTGATTTGGTGTATGAGCAGTTAACGGGTGACCGTGGCGCCTTCATGACCCGTATTGCATACGTGGTGGTGAATGATAAAGACCGTTTCCCTTACCAACTTCGTGTGGCTGATTACGATGGTTACAACGAGCGCTTGGTTTTACGTTCTAAGCAACCATTAATGTCACCAGCATGGTCGCCAGATGGTAAAAAGCTTGCGTATGTTAGCTTCCAAAATGGTCAAGCAGAAATCTTTATCATGAACATCTACACCGGTGAGCGTGAGAAGATTACTTCATACCCACGTCATAATGGTGCGCCAAGATTTTCGCCTGACGGCAATAAGTTAGCGATTGTTCTCTCTAAGACAGGCTCGCTTCATGTTTACACGTTCGATCTTAACACTCGCAAGCTGACGCAAATTACGCGTGGCAGATCAAATAATACTGAACCGTTCTGGCATCCAGATGGAAAATCGTTGATTTTCACATCGGATAGGGGTGGTAAACCACAGATTTATCAAGTAAATTTGGGCAGCGGTTCTATTGACCGTTTGACTTGGCAAGGCAGCCAAAATTTGGGTGGCCAGATTACTCCTGATGGGCGATTCCTAGTAATGGTGAACCGCAGCAACGCAGGATTTAACTTGGCGAAACAAGATTTGGAAACTGGTGCTCTTCAAGTCTTAACTAAGACCTTGCTTGATGAGTCTCCTAGTATTGCCCCAAACGGTGGCATGGTTGTGTATAGCTCGATTTACAACAAGAAAAACGTACTATCGATGGTGTCAATTGATGGTCGATTCAAAGCTAGATTACCGGCAACAAATGGGCGTGTTAGAGCGCCTGCATGGTCACCGTTTTTGTAGTAATAAGTTTGATTAATAAAGGAAAATAAGATGCAACTGAACAAGGTTCTAAAAGGGCTACTAATCGCGCTTCCTGTGATGGCTGTTACAGCGTGTAGCTCAAGCGACGACGCTGCTTCTAACACTGGTGCAGCAACAAACAACAATGGCGCAGTTGAAACAACAGTAGCTACGCCAATTGATCAAAGCGGTCAGCTAACAGAGCAAGAGCTAAAAGAGCAAGCGCTACGTGAAACTCAAACAATCTACTTTGCTTTTGATAACTCAACAATTGCAGCAGATTACGAAGAGATGCTTGCAGCTCATGCTTCTTACCTAAGCAAGAACCCAGCTCTTAACGTGACTATCGAAGGTCACGCTGATGAGCGTGGTACTCCTGAGTACAACATCGCTCTTGGTGAGCGTCGTGCACAAGCAGTAGCGAACTACCTGCAAGCACTAGGTGTTCAAGCTGACCAAATCTCAATCGTTAGCTACGGTGAAGAGAAGCCACTTCTTCTAGGTCAATCAGATGAAGTTTACGCTAAGAACCGTCGCGCGGTTCTAGTATACTAATTCGAGGTAATCCTCATGTTCAGTAACACTAAGCGCGCTGTTGCGCTTACGTTACTGGCAAGTGCAGCGAACTTTGCGTTCGCTGCACCAGCTCCAGTATCCGATCTCAACAGCACATCATCCGTCTCTAAGAGCCGTTCATCTGAAACGGAAGTAGAGCGTCTAGAGCGCTTGCTACAAAACCGCAATCGCGTTCAGCTCCAAATGCAACAGCAAATTGACCAAATGTCACAAGAGATCAGTGAATTACGTGGTCAATTAGAGCGAAATAGCTACGAAATGAAGCAAATGTTGCAACGTCAACGAGAGTTGTTTGTCGAGCTAGATCGTGTGCGTGGAGTAATCAAATCCGCGCCTGCGCAAGAAGCGAAACCGGCTAAAACAGGTGGTCAGTACACACCAAATGTTGATGAGCAAACGGCATACCAAAATGCAGTCGACCTCATTCTCAAGAAACGTGACTACACTGGCGCAATTGCAGCGTTCCAGCAGTTCCAGAAAGATTATCCTGACTCCACATACTCAGCGAATTCTCACTATTGGCTAGGCCAATTGTACTTCGCTAAGAAGCAGGACAAAGATGCTGTAAAGAGCTTTGCAGCGGTGGTGTCTTATAAAGACTCCAATAAGCGAGCCGATGCTTTGCTCAAGTTAGGTGAAATCGCAGAGCGTAATAACAATGCAGCTCAAGCGAAAAAGTACTACCAACAAGTGGTTGATGAATACCCAGGTAGTGCATCTGCAAAACTTGCCAGCTCTAAGCTGTAAGACGTTATGTTTTAAAAAGGAAGCTTCGGCTTCCTTTTTCTTTTCCGTTTCTTTATCGGTGGTGATCGAATAAATCGAGAGGAATGGCATTGAGCCTTTTATCCCCATCTTGCAACGGATCCTTTCAATCAGAAATGCTACCTGTAACAAAGATATACGGCTAGATAGCTAGAAATCCCCGCGACAAGTTGGTTTTTGAAAATTAACGAGGTTACAATACTCGGACTAAAGGAAGTTGCGTAGAGCAAGAGCAATGAGCCATATATTAGATAAAATCGACACTGTTTACCCATTCCCACCGAAGCCAGTTCCATTAAGCGAAGAAGAAAAAGCGTCTTACATTGAGCGCATTAAAAAGCTGCTAAAAGAAAAGGATGCGGTACTTATCGCGCACTACTATACCGATCCTGAGATTCAAGCCCTAGCGGAAGAAACGGGTGGTTTTGTTGGTGACTCGTTGGAAATGGCGAAGTTTGGTAATCGTCATCCTGCAAGCACACTGATCATTGGCGGTGTTCGCTTTATGGGCGAGTCGGCCAAAATCCTAACACCAGAAAAGCGAATTCTAATGCCAACGTTGGAAGCGGAATGTTCGCTCGATCTTGGCTGTCCAGCGGATAAGTTCAGTGAGTTCTGTGATGCTCACCCTGATCACACGGTTGTGGTTTATGCAAATACCTCAGCAGCGGTTAAAGCCCGTGCCGATTGGGTCGTTACATCAAGTATTGCGCTTGAAATCGTAGAACACTTAGACGCTGAAGATAAGCCAATTATTTGGGGACCGGACCGTCACCTAGGATCGTACATCGCTAATAAAACTGGCGCAGACATGCTGCTATGGCAAGGTGAGTGTGTGGTTCATGATGAGTTTTCTGCTGATGCGCTACGCAAAATGAAGAGCGTGTATCCAGATGCGGCTATTTTGGTTCACCCTGAATCACCAGCAAGTGTGGTTGAACTTGCCGATGCCGTTGGCTCGACGAGTCAGTTGATCAAAGCAGCGAAAGTGCTTCCTCATAAACAAATGATCGTTGCGACAGACAAAGGCATTTTCTTTAAAATGCAGCAACTTGTGCCAGAGAAAGAACTTATCGAAGCGCCAACCGCAGGTGCTGGCGCAACATGCCGTAGCTGCGCACACTGCCCTTGGATGGCAATGAACGGTTTGAAAGCGATAGAGAAAGCGCTTAGTGAAGGCGGTGAAGAACACGAGATCTTTGTTGATGAAGAATTGCGTGTTAAATCGCTCATTCCGTTAAATCGCATGTTGGACTTTGCTGAGCAGCTAAATATGCAAGTGAAAGGTAATGCTTAAAAAGTAGGCGTAACTGAAAGTAAATCTCAAAAACCAGCCGAATATGGCTGGTTTTTTTGTGTCTTACTATCAATGAGTTACTATTGATGCAATCAATGAATATCGAGGTTATAAATTTATGGCGGTGTGGTTAGTAGTTAAAAAGTGGCTTAGTTCACACCTTTTTAAATTGAGCAACCGAAGTCTTCTCATCTTTAGTGGCTTATATGTGAGCCTTTCTTGGGGGCTGCTCATTCTCGCTGGTGAAACCGCATTAACAGACAGCTTCTCTAACTTTATCTATTACCTTATGGTTACGGCGAGTACGGTTGGCTATGGCGATCATTCTCCAGTGACAGATTTGGGTAAATGGGTTGTTGTACTGTTTGTGATCCCAGGCGGCTTGAGCCTATTCGCTGCATTATTGGGACGTGTCGCTGGAGCAGCGATGGGTTACTGGCGAGCGGGTATTTTAGGAAAACGGAGAGTAAGAGTGGAAAACCATATTGTATTGTTGGGTTGGAATGGATCGAGAACGATGCACCTTATTCGCATGTTACAACATGAAGAAGAGGGGAAGCGTCCGATTGTTTTATGCAGCCGTTCAGAAATAGAAAACCCGTTGCCAGGCGAGATCAGTTTTATCAAAGTGACCAGCTACACGGATTCGCAAGAGATGAAAAACGCCAATATTGCTGAAGCAGCTTGCGTTATTGTTGATAACCTCTCGGACGATATCACGCTGTCAGCCGCGCTGTACTGTGCTTCTGTGAATCCTTCCGCACATTTGGTCGCTTACTTTAAAGATGAGGCGTTAGGCCGTCTTTTAAGTCAACATTGTCCGAAAGCGGAATGCATACCTGCAGTTGGCGCGGAAATGCTGGCAAAAGCGGCGGTAGATCCGGGCTCAAGTGCACTTCACCAAGAGCTATTAGCTTCAACACGAGGTATGACTCAATACTCGGTCATTTATCCTGAAAGGCTGCCAGTAACTACTGTTGAGAGTCTCTTCGTTTTTCTCAAAAGGCGTCATCATGCCACGCTAATTGCTTTTGACATTGGCCATGGTATCCAACTCAACCCAGATTTAGATGCTGAAGTACCACCGAGTACCAAGCTGTTTTACATTGCAGATGAACGTATTGAAGATTTTGCATGGAAAGAAATGAACAAGGAACAATAATGTACATGATTGCTGACCTGTTAGCAGGTTTTCCCAACTTTTTACTCTATTTTTCTGTTTCTATTATTTTCGTTTTGGCGTTTAAGTTCATCTACGTCAAGCTTACGCCTTACGATGAATGGCACCTTATCAAAGAAAAGCAAAATACAGCGGCAGCGATTGCACTAAGTGGTGCATTTCTTGGTTATTGTATTGCGATTTCGGGGCTGCAAAAAACTCAGTCAACATTGTCGATTTTATGGTATGGGGCGTTGTTGCAATGCTGGCGCAGATCATTGCATTTGCGATTGTACGTTTTGTTTTACTTCCAAAAGTGACTGAGCGTATCGAAAAAGATGAGCTGCCTGCCGGTATTGTATTAGCGGCTGTTTCTATATCGGTCGGTGTATTAAATGCCGCTTGTATGACGTACTAGGAGGAACGATGAAGCGGAGTTCTAACGTTAAACGTTCTTCCATGGACAAAAGTTTAAAGCTTGGGAAAATTATTCCCTTTGCTGCTTTTGGCGGTATTTTCTTCTTTGCGACACAAGAATCGAAAACCGAAGGCTACATTTTTTCTGACGCTGATGAATGCAAATCAAACTCGCCAGAGTTCAGTGAGCAGTGCGATATTGCTTATCAAGAAGCTTTGGCTCGCGCCGAACGAAATGCCCCTCGCTACAACAATGAGTTCGAATGTGAAAATGATTTTTACGAAGACGATTGTTACTACAGTTCCAGTTCCCGAGCTTATGTGCCTCACTTTGGGGGCTTCTTTTACAGTCGTGCACTGAGCGGTTTGAAAGGTTACAACAAGAGCTATTACTCTGAACCAATGTATCGCTATAAATCCAAATTCTATAATGGTGCGGGACAATTTTTTGGTTCCTATCGTAATCAGCCGACGAAGGTTGCGACCAGTAACCTAAATAAACGTGGTGGCGGAACTATTGGTAGAGCGATGTATCGAGGCGGGTTTGGTAAAGCGGTATCGGTCAGCCGAGGCGGTTAATAAGCACTATGTTTCGACGAGAAATACAAGAACGAGAAAACTGGCGTGAGTTAGCACGCCAGTTTGGTTTTGGCTTCCATTCCATGTATGACCAACCGTATTGGGATGAGAGTGCTTACTATCAATTCACGCTTGAGCAAATAGAGAACGATATTGAAGCACCCACTGAAGAGCTGCATCAGATGTGCTTGGCTATTGTGGATGAAGTAGTTCGGAGTGAGAGGTTGCTGACGCAATGTGCAATCCCTGAATTTATGTGGGAGCAGGTTGCTTCTTCGTGGCACCGAAATGAACCCTCGCTCTATTCGCGTCTGGATTTTGCATACAACGGAACTTCGCCAGCTAAGTTACTGGAAAACAATGCGGATACGCCGACCAGCCTGTTTGAAACGGGTTTTTGGCAGTGGGTGTGGTTAGAGGATGTTGTAAATAAAGGTCTAATTCACCAGAGTGCGGATCAATTCAACATTCTTCAAGACTTTTTGATTGAACGTTTTTCCGAGATAGCCAAATATCAACCCGGGCAAACCCTTCACTTTAGCTGCTGCAAGTACACTGAAGAAGATAAAGGGACTGTCCAGTATTTAGAAGATTGCGCGCGCGAAGCTGGGTTAGCGACGGCGTTTGTTTATGTCGAAGATATTGGTGCGACGGAAAATGGTCAGTTCGTGGATGCAGATGA
Source organism: Vibrio sp. 1CM7H (assembly GCF_023161645.1). Classification (NCBI taxonomy): domain Bacteria; kingdom Pseudomonadati; phylum Pseudomonadota; class Gammaproteobacteria; order Vibrionales; family Vibrionaceae; genus Vibrio; species Vibrio sp. 1CM7H. Next base: position 722,045 of record NZ_JALNTV010000002.1, on the reverse strand, counting down.
CAGAGCGATTCGTTGGATGTTCAAGCTTTATCCGTGGGAGTTTATGTTTGAAGAGGAATATGCGAAATACTTAGCGACCGCGAAAGTGAATTGGTTAGAACCCATGTGGAAGTCGATTCTATCCAACAAAGCACTTTTACCGTTATTGTGGGAGCGCTTTCCGAATCATCCTAATCTTTTACCTGCCTATTTTGCTAACGATTCAAAAGCGAACGGTTTGAAAGACTATGTAATCAAACCACTATTCTCTCGAGAAGGCGCAAATATTGAGATCGTCAAAGGTGGGAAACGCATACTCAAAACGGCAGGGCCTTATGAATCTAAATTCAATATCGTCCAGCAGTATCGTCCGTTACCCAAGTTTGGGCAAAGCCATACGTTAATTGGCAGTTGGCTAGTCAACGATAGAGCCGCTGGGATTTCGATTCGGGAAGACACTAGCTTAGTCACGCAAGATATGGCGCGATATATTCCACATGTGATTTTAACATGATCAAAAAAGCTCTCCATCCAGAGAGCTTTTGTCTATTCAGCGGTTCAATCTTGATGGTCGACAGCGTTGTGTCTTATTGTTCTTCAGCTAATGCAACACCGCGCTGAGTAAGACCACATAGCATCACTGGCATGGCATTGAAGATCTCTTCAAACTGTTCTAAGCCTTCCATGCCTTGTTCTGCCAACGTTTCAATGGTCGTTTCTGGATCGTAAAGCATCGTCAGAGAAAGCAAAACACCGCCGAGTAGAGCATTATCTTCGCTGTCCTCTGGCATTAGCGTTTCCCAGTCATCACGAGCAAGTTGCCAACCTTGTAATACACCTTCACAGAAATCACGGGTCTGGCTTGTTACAATATCTTGTTCATCTAACGCGCATCCTTCAGGCCACTGCCAAGATCCTTCTAGAAGAGTAGGACGAGTTTGGTTCCACATTTGTACAATCTCATCAATGTATTGCTCTAATTGCTCACCGTCAGTAAATGGCGCTGTTTCTTCACCACCCCATAAGAATGGCAACCACTCTTGAGGCATTAATACGTTTGGCGCTGCAGCCATCGCTGTTACAAAGCCTTGAGTTTTTGCTAGGTTTAGTAGTTTACCGTCAAGTTCTGGGAGAGAAAGGATGTCTTGTAGTTTCAAAATAGAATACCATTTGTTAATGGGCTGGTTGATTGCGCTCATCTTACCAATCAATTTGTGATAAATCGATATTAGGGAATGATTCACAGACATCTATGGAAATTCGCTCATCACTTAGAAAAAAAAGCATTCTCGCCCTGACACTGTACCTGTGTTTCTTTATCGCAACGATTGGTTCTGTTGCCTATTTGGTTGTCGAGCCTCCGGTTAGGCAAAAGCTAGAGCAAAACCTAGAGTTACGCACCCAACTCCTTGCTCTAGAGATTAAAGAGCCTCTCCTTAGCTCTACCGGTGTATTGAGTAGCCTTGCAGGACTCGCCCAGGGGACTGAAAATATTCAATCTCTCAACACGACAATTCCGCATATTCTCCAATTGAGTGATGAGATGCTCGTCAGTGGTGGCGTATGGCCTAAACCAGAACTCAAAGCTGAACAATGGCGATATAAAAGCCTATTCTTCAACAAAAACAGTGATGGCGGTATTGACCAAATTCACTCCTACAATAATCCTGAATCTGGCGGTTATGACAATGAACCATGGTATAAGGCAGCAGCTGACGCGCCAGTTGGTTCTGTGAGTTGGTCTACGGTTTATATCGACACTTTTACTCAGGTTCAGATGATTACTGCGTCTTCCCCATATTATCAAAACGGTCAATTCGCTGGCGTTGTAACGGTAGACTTATCACTTGATGCACTTTTTCAGTTTATTCGAGAGCACACTAACCAGCATTCTTTAGGTGTGGTGGTTCGCGATGCTGACTCGAACGTGATTATTGAGCACAACTTCCAACTAACAGACGAAATTTATGTCAGTGAGCTTGATTTCGGAGAGTTTGATTGGCGGATGGAAGTTGTCAACGCGAAAGCTAAAGTAGCTGATCAAGTGTTTGAACAAGTCATGAGTGTTGAGGGGAGGATCATTCCATTCTTACTCTTGTGTGTACTGGTCGGGTATTACTTGCTGAATCGTTACATTGTCGAACCGATTGTCCGTATTGCGGCTAAGATTGATGACTCGAAAACTGGCGGGATCATAGACATTGATTACGATAGCGAAGATGAAATTGGACAGCTCATCGAGAAGTTCAATGAAAAAACCATCTATCTAGAGCAAGAGAGAATAAAAGCCCAGGCTTCGACGAACGCTAAAACGGCATTTTTAGCCACATTATCCCATGAGATTCGTACGCCAATGAACGGTGTATTAGGAACCGCTCAGATATTGTTAAAAACACCACTCACCGATGATCAACGTAAGCACCTGAGAACACTTTATGACTCAGGTGATCATATGATGACGTTACTTAATGAGATTTTAGATTACTCAAAAATTGAGCAAGGGCATGTTGAATTCGAAAATACGCCTTTCCCAATTGAGTCGATCATCGGCAGCATAAAAAGTGTTTATCAAACACTATGTGCAGAAAAAGGCCTTCGTTTTAGAGTCGTGTCTCATTTACCAACAGGGCGCTGGTACAACAATGACAAAGCCCGTCTGCGCCAAGTATTGTTTAACCTACTAAACAACGCTGTCAAGTTCACCGACCGAGGCATCGTAGAGGTAGAGCTGACCGAGAAATCGAGCAAGGCAGGTACCAAGCTTATTCTCGCGGTGAAAGATACGGGTATCGGTATTTCTCAAGAAGCGCAAAAACGCATTTTCCGTCCTTTTGAACAAGCGGAGTCCTCGACGACTAGGCGGTTTGGTGGTACAGGGCTTGGTTTGGCGATAGTAAAAGAAATTGCCGAGCATATGGGAGGGCATGTGATTGTGCAGAGTCAAGAGAATGTCGGGACAACCTTTACCGTCGAGATCGCGCTTACGCCTTGTGAGCCTGGGAAAGTGGAAGCAGTCAATGCACATAAGCTGAATTGCAAAGGTTTGAAAGCGCTCATTGTCGAAGACAACCGAACAAATGCAATCATTATGGAAACTTTCCTAAGAGCCAAAGGCTTTGAGTGCACAAGTGTTGAAAATGGTCAGCTTGCCGTCGATGAGGTGGCCGTTCAGTCATTTGATTTGATATTAATGGACAATCATATGCCTGTTCTTGATGGTGTTGGGGCGATATCAGCCATTCGAGCGATGAGTTCGCCTGTAAAGTCGGTACTGATCTTTGGCTGCACAGCGGATGTATTCAAAGAAACACAAGAGCGCATGATAAATGTAGGAGCCGACCACATAATTGCGAAACCAATTGTGGAGTCTGAATTAAATGATGCGTTATATCTCCACGCAGCACGGTTATACCAATACCAGTCGGACTTTGGTGATAATACAACGGATATCCTTGATGCGGAAAAGTGGCTACTAAACTTCTATGTTGCTCTAGATAATGGTCATCTCAACGAAGCGCTAGAGGCTATTTCAGCGATTATTGCTCAAGTCACCCCAGATGCTAATAAAGACGTTTCTTTAGTTGCCGAGCGAATAAGGCGTAACTTAAAGCGTCAGCAGTCTCCAAACCAAGATGATATCGACACATTAACGCTCTTGCTCGCATCATCATAGCTTAATCCATATAGAGCGATTCAACGCAATCATGAATTGTCTTTACTCTTCATACCTAACCTTTAGCTGAATCGTCTATTTTTTCCTTACTTTCAATGAGCTTAGCTCTGCTGTTGTATTCTGTCATAAGAGAAACGGTGCGGCTCTCAGTTGCGCTCACATCGGGAATACTCTGAATTTTTACAACTCAGCAGCATAAGTTATTAGAATGATCGTTTATTCCCCGAACTTTATCCTAACCCTCCATCCAAACAATCACTTATCCCACTTTTTGTGTAAGTTAAATCCGTATTTTTCTACCATTTTTACGTCATTTTAGGCGTTTTTAGTTGTTGGTGGTGAAAAAAACTACTTTCATTTTAAAAAATGGTTATAAATTTACAACTTGATTTCAAATACAGTGCCATACGCTGCTTTTTATGTGATTTAATTGCCTTATTAACTGGTCATGTATTTGTTTGATGGTTGATAGTTTTATTTTGTTTATTGTTGGTGGTATTTAATTTTAGGGGTTGGTTAATGAAGTCTCGCGGACCATTTTGTATTCGTCACGCCGCAGCGGATACCTTTGCTATGGTTGTTTTTTGCTTTATCACAGGGATGATTGTCGAGATTTTGATTTCAGGGATGACGTTTGAGCAATCTTTAGCATCACGTACACTATCTATTCCAGTGAATATTGCTATTGCTTGGCCGTATGGCGTTTTTCGTGATTGGGTGCTATGTCAGGGCAACAAGGTATCGCCGTCTTCATTTATGAAAAACGTATCTGATCTGGTCGCTTATGTGCTTTTTCAGTCTCCAGTTTATGCAGGAATTTTATTCGCAGTTGGTGCGTCTACAGACCAAATAGTGACCGCGGTGACAAGTAACGCCATTATTTCTTGCGGTATGGGTGTGTTGTATGGGTACTTCTTGGACATGTGCCGCCGTTGGTTCCGTGTTCCCGGTTATTCTCAAAGTATCTAAATGACCCAGTTTTGCTCAATTTAGTTACTTAGTGAGCAATCGAGTGGAAAAGGGCGCTTTTTTTTATGTTTAGCCTTGACCATCAGGCACATAATCATTAAATTAGCGCCTCGTTAGCCAATGATGCTAACAAAAATTGATTCGGTGAGTTGTCCGAGTGGCTGAAGGAGCACGCCTGGAAAGTGTGTATACGGCAACGTATCGAGAGTTCGAATCTCTCACTCACCGCCACATTTGAGCCCTAGCAGAAATGCTGGGGCTTTTTCGTATTACGCGACAAGTTCAATCCCAGAGCTGTATATCGTATTGATTCTCAATTACTCATTGAGTCGCAAGCCCTTCAAAAAGCCTCCTTTTTTATTCATCTTTTGTTACACATTTTCCGTACAGGTAGTGCGTTTTTATTCGCATGTTGTGATGAGCGTTCCTTATTAAATTTTCCACAAAATCAATTAATTGTTGAAATTAGAACGCTTGTCAAAAAGTCATCAGATATCATGTTTAATAGAGTCTTTTACCTAATGGGATACTCTATTTGTTTGATATAATTTCTGGCAGTTTGTATACCATAATTAAAGAGAGTCTATTCATGTTCCAGAACTTAACGATCAAGCAGAAGATAGTGATTCCGCTGTCACTGATTATTGGATTGTTTATTGTGAGCTCTGTATTAAACGTTATGACAAGTTGGAAACAATCTGAGTTGAGTGAAACACTTAACGAACAGATAGTGCCGAACTTATTAACGATTGAGGATGCTTACCGCGATCTTTACCAAGCTACATCTGCAATCCAAGGTGTTGCTCTTTCTGATACTCAAACCGATATTGACCACCACATCGGTGAATACAAAGACAACGCATACAAAGCGCTGCCACGTATGGAGAAAATGATTGAGCTATCGCAAGCTGGCGTGATGTCTTCTTCACACGGTAATGAAGTGAGAAAGCTTGTCTCCCTAGGTGAAAAATGGTTGGCGAGTTATGAAGCGATGTTGCGTTTACCTCAATCACAATGGCTTGGTTACTACAACGAACACAAACACACCTTTGAAAATCAGTTTATCGAGGTAAGAGCGCAACTTAATGTTGTGAAAGATGCGATAGAAGAAAAACAAAGCTTATTGAAAGATGAAATCTCAGCAGCTGCATCAAGAGCAGAGTTAATTCTTGAAGCGGGCATTGTGATTGTTATTCTGGCCGCTATTGCGATGGCATTTTTGTTGTTGCAAACCGTCGTGAAGCCTATCAACGATATCAAAAATGCGATGACAGAAATTGCTTCTGGTGAAGGTGATTTAAGCCAGCGAATCGATGTGAAAACACAAGACGAAATTGGCAATTTAGCGAACGCGTTTAATCAGTTTGTGTCTAAAATCCAAGCGACAGTTTCTCAAGTAATTGAAAGTTCGAATACCTTGCGTAATGAGATGGAAAATCTTAGCTCGTTGACCACGACCATCGCGAACTCGACCGTTTCACAGCAAAAAGACAGCGAGGCGGTAGCAGCGGCAGTGCATGAAATGCAAGTCACCAGCAGAAATGTCAGCGATAGCGCTAACGAAGCTGCGGTTGCGAGCCAAACAGCGAATGATGAACTTACCAATACCAATGTTATTTTGGATCAAACCGTTAGCTCAATTCGTAGCCTCGCAAGTGAAATCGAAAGTGCAAGCCACGTCATTAACACATTGGATCATGATGTGAGTAACATTGCTTCTGTATTGGATGTCATTCGTGGTATCGCAGAGCAAACGAACTTATTGGCGCTTAACGCAGCGATTGAAGCGGCTCGTGCAGGAGAGCAAGGGCGAGGTTTTGCTGTTGTAGCAGATGAGGTTCGCTCGTTAGCCAGTCGCACACAACAGAGTACGGGTGAAATCCAAACCATGATTGAAAAGCTACAATCTGGTGCGGGACAAGCCGTAGAAGTGATGCGTGGTAGCCAAAATAGCAGTGATGAAACAATTCAATCGGCAGGGAGAGCGAGTCAATCCCTTTCTGAAATCTTGAACGCGATTTCACGTATGAACGAGATGAACACACACATTGCAACGGCTGCAAGCCAGCAAAGTACGGTAAGTGACGAAGTAAATAGCAACGTACAAGGCATTGCGGATAGCAGTACATCTATTGTGGAAATCGTAAATCAAGCGCAAGCATCTTTAGCCATGTTATCAGAGCAAACCCAGCGCTTAGATCATCAGGTTAGTCAGTTCAAAGTATAAGCTTGAGAACTGCAGTATCACTGACGAAATAACCCGCTAAGAAGCGGGTTATTTTTTAGATAAGGGTCGAACCTGACTTTTGAAGGCTCGACTATATTTACATTCCTCTTTTACTTAACTTTGTATACCAGAGGTGCAAATAATCCTAGACAGCGGTGACAAACTCTGTACAGCGTGATGATGCTTTTATCATCACTTTTGCTGCTTTTTAACCATTGCAATTGCTCACAGGAAAGTGTGATTTCCAACCCAAAATCTTCAAATTTGAGAACTTCATTACACCTTTACCATAAACGTTTTTCGTAAGCGTATAGAACTGTAAATTTTGTTGTATGTACAACACTGGGTAATTATCATCCTAATTAATTTGTTCTGGATATACATCCGTTAGTCATCATTAAGTCATTCTAGAAGTTTTTAGCAAGGAATCTTGAAGGCTTGTAGGTAAAAGAGAGAAAAATTCATGAGACGTAAAACCACGCTATCTCTGCTGATTGCGTCGAGCCTTTTTGTGGTTGGATGTCAACCTAGCGAAGAAGGATCGAGTCAAGGTAGTGGTCCTGCGCCCGCAACCGAAGTTGAAGTGTTAACGGTGGAGCCAACTCGCCAAGCGTTAACTGTTGAGTTGCCAGGTCGTAGCCGTGCATTCAAAGAAGCGGAAGTTCGTCCGCAAGTTACAGGCATTATTTCAGAGCGAAATTTTGTTGAAGGCGGCCTTGTTGAACAAGGACAGTCCCTATATCAAATTGATGATTCATCATTTCAAGCGGATTTGCTGAGCGCTGAAGCGGAATTAATCCGAGCTCAAGCAGCGGCAGAATCGACCCATGCCACAGTGAAGCGTTACCGAACGTTGATCACCAAAAAGTCCATCAGCCAACAAGATTTGGATGAAGCAGAAGCAGCATACAAGGAAGCGCAAGCACAGGTCCTAGTCGCAAAAGCGAAGATCAATACGGCAAAAATCAATTTAGATTACACGCAAGTGAAAGCTCCGATTAGCGGTGTGATCGGTAAATCGAGTGTGACGGCGGGTGCGTTGGTTACGGCTAACCAAGCAGCCAAATTAGCGACCATTCAGCAGCTTGATCCTATCAACGTTGATATTGTGCAATCATCCGCGCAACTGCTGCGTTTAAAAGCGGCTCTTTCCCAAGGTCATATGCAAGAAGATGACTCTGCGCAAGTTACATTGATGCTTGAAGATGGCAGCACGTACGAACATAAAGGCACGATGAAATTTACCGAGGTCAATGTGAACGAAAGTACGGGTAGCGTGACGCTTCGTGCTGAATTCCCAAACCCTGACGGTTTGTTACTACCAGGAATGTTTGTTCGTGCGACGGTTATTACTGGTGTTGACCCTGACGCGATTCTGATACCACAAAATACCGTTTCTCGCGATGCGACAGGCAAAGCGACAGTGATGATGGTGAATGGTGAGAACAAAGTGGAAGCGAGACCAGTGAAGACAGCCGAAGCGATCAATAATCAATGGCGTATTATTGATGGTTTGAAAGCGGGCGATAAAGTCATTACTGCTGGGTTACAAAAGGTAGGTCCAGGCAGCCCTGTAACTATCCAAAACGGTGAACAGGAGTAATCATGGCACGATTTTTTATCGATCGTCCGGTATTTGCTTGGGTTCTCGCGATTCTAACGATGTTGGCGGGGGTAATGTCATTATTCAATTTACCCGTCTCGCAATACCCAACGATTTCACCGACAACGATCACCATCAGTGCACGTTATCCAGGTGCATCAGCGAAAACCGTTGAAGACTCGGTAACGCAGGTTATCGAGCAAAATATGACGGGATTAGATTATCTTCGCTACCTATCATCGAGCAGTGATGCATTCGGTAATGCGACAATTACCCTGACGTTTGATAGCGAAGCTGATCCTGATATCGCGCAAGTACAGGTGCAGAACAAACTGCAATTGGCCTTGACGTCATTGCCGATGGAAGTACAAAACCAAGGTATCGTCGTGAATAAATCCAACACGGCGTTTCTCATGGTGGTGGCAGTTTATTCTGAAGATCCTGACTTTACAGAAAACGATATCGGCGACTTTGTTGTAACGAATATTCAAGACCCGATAAGTCGTGTAACTGGCGTAGGACAAGTACAGGCGTTTGGTGCGCAGTATGCGATGCGAGTTTGGCTGGATCCATTTAAGCTTACGCAGTTCAACTTGACTGCAATCGATGTAGCAAATGCTATCAGTGAACAGAACGCGCAAGTTTCTTCAGGTCAACTTGGTGCAGCACCTGCGCAGGAAGGTCAGCTGTTGAATGCAACGATTTCATCTGCAAGTCGTTTGAGCAGTGTGGAAGAGTTCCAAGACATCATTCTTAAGTCTGACGCCAGTGGTTCGAATGTTTATTTGAAAGATGTGGCTCGTGTTGAACGTGGTGCAGAAAGTTACGATATTCGAGGCCAATATAATGGCTTCCCAGCATCGGGTTTAGGTATTTCATTAGGTACTGGTGCAAACGCGCTTGAGACTGCCAATGCGGTGAAAGAGCGTTTAGAACAACTGAGTGCAACGTTCCCAGAAGGGTTGCAGATTGCTTACCCATTTGAAACGACGCCATTTGTCAAAGCCTCGATTCAAGAAGTGGTTAAAACGCTATTAGAAGCCATTCTTCTTGTGTTCTTAATCATGTACCTGTTCTTGCAGAACTTCCGTGCGACGATCATTCCAACGATCGCAGTGCCTGTCGTACTGCTCGGCACCTTCGCTATTTTGTACGCGACTGGATTTAGCGTAAACACGTTAACCATGTTCGCGATGGTTCTGGCTATCGGTTTGCTGGTGGACGATGCCATCGTTGTGGTGGAAAACGTCGAGCGTGTGATGCATGAGGATGGGTTAGAGCCCAAAGAAGCAACCAAAAAATCGATGGGGCAGATCACGGGTGCTCTGATTGGTGTGGGTCTGACGCTTTCTGCGGTATTCGTCCCTATGGCGTTTATGTCTGGTTCTACAGGGGTTATTTACCGTCAGTTCTCGATAACCATTGTGGCGGCGATGACACTTTCAGTTTTGGTAGCGATAATTCTGACTCCAGCATTATGTGCAACATTACTGAAAAAAGGCGATGCTGAGCTTCTAGAAAAGAAAGGCTTCTTTGGCTGGTTTAACCGCAAGTTTGATGCGATGACAGCTGGCTATGAAACCGGCGTTGCTAAACTCCTAAAGCGTACAGGTCGTATGTTGGTTGTATTCTTGGCAATGAGTGCAGGTGCGGGCTGGCTATTTATGAACCTTCCGACGTCATTCTTGCCGGATGAAGACCAAGGCACAGTATTCTCAATGGCTATTTTGCCGCCTAACTCAACGCAAGAGCAGACGGAAAAAACACTTGAGAAAATGCGCGACTTTTACCTTGTGGATGAGAAAGACAACGTGAAATCCGTCTTCTCCGTTGCGGGCTTTAGTTTTGCAGGCCAAGGCCAAAACATGGGGATGGCATTTATCGGTCTGAAAGATTGGTCAGAGCGTGAAGCGCCGGGTGCTGATGCAGCTTCCATTACGGGTCGAGCGATGGGGTACTTCTCAACCATCAAAGAAGCACTGGTCTTTGCATTTGCACCTCCTGCGATTCAAGAATTGGGTAACTCGACAGGCTTTGATTTCTATCTTCAAGATTCGTTGAACAAAGGTCACGACGCATTAGTCGCTGCGCAAGGTCAACTGCTTGGCATGGCTGCACAAAACCCGAAACTTGTCGGTGTTCGTCCGAACGGCCAAGCAGATGCGCCAATGTACAAAGTGAACATTGACCACGTTAAACTGCGTGCTCTGGATGTTAGCATTAATGACGTCAACCAAATCCTGTCAGCGGCATGGGGCGGGGCGTACATTAACGACTATATTGATCGCGGTCGAGTGAAAAAAGTCATGATGCAAAGTGATGCGGAATACCGTATGCAGCCAAAAGACTTCGATTCGTGGTACGTGCGCAACTCAAAAGGTGAGATGGTGCCTTTCTCTGCCTTTGCGAGCGGAGAGTGGACGTATGGTTCACCTCTTTTGCAGCGTTTTGATGGTTTGCCAGCGATGAATATCCAAGGCGGCGCAGCTCCTGGCGTCAGTACTGGTGAAGCCATGGCAGAAATTGAAGCAATGGTAGAAAAGCTACCAGAAGGCTTCACGGTGAACTGGAATGGTATTTCGTATGAAGAGCGCCTTTCCGGAAACCAAGCGCCAATGTTATATGCGCTGTCTATCCTCGTCGTATTCTTAGTTCTCGCCGCTTTGTATGAAAGTTGGTCAGTACCTTTCGCCGTGGTGTTAGTTGTGCCTCTTGGTGTGCTTGGTGCTGTGCTCGCGGTAATGACGCGAAGTATGGACAACGATGTATTCTTCCAGGTGAGCTTATTAACGACGGTCGGCTTGGCAACTAAAAACGCCATTCTGATTGTTGAGTTTGCGAAAGATTACTACGAGAAAGGCGCTGGCCTTATCGAAGCAACCCTGCATGCCGTTCGTGTTCGTCTGCGCCCAATTATTATGACATCGCTTGCCTTTGGTCTAGGTGTAGTACCGCTTGCTATCAGCTCTGGCGTGGGCTCAGCAGGTCAAAATGCGGTAGGTACTGGTGTACTTGGTGGCATGATCAGTGCGACGATCTTAGGTATATTCTTTGTGCCAATCTTCTTTGTGGTGGTTGAGCGATTGTTTGATCGACGTGCGAGAAAAGAATCGGAGGCAGAGTTGTCTGAGACTAATCCTAAACCGGCTCAGCAAAGCGAGTAAGACTTGGTTGCTGTAACTAAGTTATACTGGTGATAATAAACACGATAAAAGGGCGCTTCGGCGCTCTTTATTTTATGTTTTCACTTGGTGGTTACCGTCTTTGACGCAAACTTGAAGGGGGAGCGTTTTGCCTTATGCAGAATCTGCTTACTCCTTCCGACCGAATGAAAGCCTAAAGAAGAACAAACGACGATGAAAGATCAGAAAATCTCCCCAATTTCCGTTTTGGATCAAAGCCCTATGTTTGTCTGCGGTGTGATGCAGCGAATGTATCGCAACCGTGCTCAAGCTGAGCTCTCTCGGCAAAATTTAATGACACTCGAGATGGCAAGTGCACTGGCCGCTTTGGAAGAGTTTCAACCCATGAGTCAGCAAGCGTTGGCTGACGCGGTTCGAACTGAGCGAAGTGTAGCAAAGCGAATGGTGGATAATTTGGAAAAGCGAGGGTTTGTTCAAGTTTCTAAAAGTAAATCGAATCAGCGTCTCAAAATGCTCAGCATGACAAAAGAGGGGGCAAACGCTTTAAAGCAAGTGCATCAAATCATGACGAATTTACAGAAAGAATTTTTTGCTTGTTTGTCTGAATCAGAAGCGAGTGAGTTTTTTCGTTTGGTAAGAAAGCTTACTTTTGCAAATCACGACCAGTAGCTTATCTTAATGCTATCTAGCGCGCCTTTACTGTATTGGTGAGCAATTATATTAAGTCGTAAAACTTAAGAAATAGAATGCCCAAAGTACACGTGACGGTAGAAAGTACCGTAGTGAGTGCGATGATATTTGCGGCTAATGTGGCATTGCCTCCCATCGAACGTGCCATGACATAACTGGCTGCTGCCACTGGGGAAGCGTTCATAAAGAAAAGAATACCTAACTCAATTCCTCGAAAACCTACTAAGTAAGCACCAATAGTGATCATTACGGGTGCCACGATGAGCTTGTAACTGCTTGCAAACCAAGATGGACCTTTCTCTTTTCTCATCAAGCTAAAATCGAGTGAGCCGCCCGTACACAACAGCGCTAAAGGTAATGTCATTTTGGACAAGTAGTCCCCTGCATCAATAACAACATTCGGCACTGGAATAGAGAGCAAATAGAAAGCCATCCCTAGGACGATTGAGATTATCAGTGGATTCCTCGTCAGTGTTCGGCCCATCATTTTTGCGGCTTGTGGGACAGAAGTTGCGCCTTTGGGAGATAAGCAAATTACCGCTTGGACGTTGTAAATAAACGTGGTGACCGCGACATAAAGCGCTGCTAACGCCACACCTTGAGAACCATACGCATTGGCAACGTAAGCGATGCCAATAATACCTGTGTTTGCTCGAAACCCACCCTGGATAAGAACACCTTGGTCAGGCGATGCTTTGAACAGAAGCTTGACCGAAAGGTAGGTGAAAATGAAAAACGAAATGCTAGCGATGACGCCGAAATTGACAAAGCCACTCGCCGCGGAAAAATCGTGTTCTGAAGCCACAATACTGACAAATAACATCGCAGGTAGCGTAACTTGAAACACCAGTTTGGAGCCTACTTCGATAAAATTATCGTTGATCAGTCCAATGCGTTTGAACACCACGCCAAGTATTAACATTAAGCAAATAGGGCCGGTTATCGACAAAGAGAATTGCAACTGATGTAGAACAGCTTCCATGTAAGTACCCGCAGCAAAAGAAAAATATTCCTGCTGTCTATTAAGCCATAAACTCTGGGAGACAGGATAGAAAAGTGATGAAATTTTCCTCTTTTGTTGTTTCCAGAACCATTTGCATTCCAAGTTATGGACGAGGTCCCAGTTTAACAAAGCTGCACTGGTTTTATGCGCGATATGTTGGTTTACTACTTATCGTGATGCATCCACATGCGTATTAAATAAAAGGGTTGGTCATTGTGGTTATGGATAGGAGTTCATCGATGAAAAGGAAACACAACAAAACCGTACTTTGTGCATTTGTCTCAGGTTCGGTGTTTGGTGCAGCTTTAGTCATTGCGATGTCTTTACCAATGTAATCGTTTCTGTAGGCTCTTTGAATACTTACGCTAATTCAATACAAAAACAGATTGAGTTCAGCTTGATGTACTGTTAGTTTGAAAACATGAAAATACACGTTAGCCCTTCATCAACAACCTTCTTTTGGTGGCGCTCTAAATAGAGCGGCACGGAATACTCACATTCTTAAGCTGCTGGATGGTAGCTAAGAGTGTTTGATCTTTTTATCTCCAGTAGCGATCTATTAAATACTTGGAGATAAATATGAACACCATTCAAAGTACATCGCAGCGCGAAATTATCCTTACCGGCGATCGAGCGACAGGTCCGTTACACCTCGGGCACTATGTCGGTTCATTGCAACAACGAGTCAAATTGCAAACGGAGCATGAGCAAACGATCTTAGTCGCAGACATGCAAGGGTTGACGGATAACGCCCACAATCCATCAAAGGTATCCTCCAATATTCTCAATGTCGTTGCGGATTATCTGGCCGTTGGTATTGACCCCACACAAACCACGATCACGTTGCAATCTCAAATACCAGCGTTAGCAGAGTTAACGATGTATTACAGCAATCTTGTCTCTATTGCGCGTTTAGAGCGTAATCCCACGGTTAAAAATGAGATTCAAAGTAAAGGCTTTGAACGCTCTATTCCTGCTGGCTTTTTAACGTATCCAATTTCTCAAGCTGCCGATATTACGGGGTTCCACGCGACGTTGGTTCCGGTAGGTGATGACCAACTGCCGATGTTGGAGCAAACTAATGAAATCGTAAGAAAAATAAACCACCTAGGTGGAAAAGAGGTTCTTAGAGAATGCCGTCCATTACTTAGTGATGCCCCTCGGTTGCCGAGTACTGATGGCAAAAATAAGATGTCTAAAAGCATGGGGAATGCAATCAACCTAGGGGCGTCTGAAAAAGAGATTTCTGCGGCGGTGAAATCTATGTATACCGACCCCAATCACCTGAAAATTGAGGACCCTGGCCAAGTCGAAGGTAATATTGTATTTACCTACCTCGATGCTTTTTATCCTGATAAAAATTATGTCGAACAGCTAAAAGAGCATTATCGACGCGGTGGGTTAGGTGATGGTTTGACCAAGAAAGTGTTAGAAGAATGCCTACAAGAGATGCTTCGTCCTATTCGAGAAAAGCGTGCCATGTATCTAAATGATAAAGCACAGCTGATTGATATTTTAAAACAAGGTAGTCAGCGTTCTCGTGAGAAAACTGAACAAGTGCTATTTGATGTGAAAGATGTATTTGGTTTGAATTTGTTCTGAATTAAAAGTAGAGAGTTGAACATAAGGCACGATGGCTTATTAGCAACGTGCCTTTTTTAGCTCCCAGTCAGTCAAAGCTGATTGTTAAGAAGAAAAAAATTCACGACGAAAATCCGCTACTTCTTGTTGGTAATAGCTTTGCCATTCCGGTTCTGATAAACTAGCATGGCTGGTGGCTCTCTCTTTTCTGAGTCTGGACTCAAGTTGTTGCAATGCTTGTTGGTAATCTCTGACTTGCTCTTTTTGCTGGGCAATTTGTTGCTGACGATCGTGAATCTCTTCGCTTTCGTCCTTCGTTAAGTAAGTTTTTTGCAGCTCTGCGATGATGGTTTGGCGATCTGGAAAGCTCATGCTATTGGGTATTAGAGCGACTGCACGCTCATATTTTGCTTGGTCGTTTGTAAGCCCGATAGCCTCTGCATTTTCTTGCCAGTCTATGATGAGTTGCTCGAAAGCTTGCAAAAAGCTTTCTGGACTTTGCGTGTTGAGCTGTTGGGCCTCTAAATTGAAATCGTATAGGGCGAACTCATCCGCGAAAATAACATCAGCCAACTCGCCCCAAATGCCTCTTGCCTCGGATTTAAGTTGTGCAATACGTGAGGCTAGTGGTTGTTGCTCATCAAATAACAAATTACCTACACTTTCTTGCCATTGACTGTTTAGTTGATGGTAGTTCGCCAAAAGCTGAAATCGTGCTGAAGATAAATAAGGCTCGAGCAAGGCTAACTGTTCTTCACAGTCGCGGTTCGACATACACTCATGCCAAAATGACTCAAGCTCTGCGACCAGTTTTCTCCCTTTGAGCAGAGTTAGTCTCTCAGTCGTTATTTGAACCGCAGAAGGGAGCTCTGCGGTCTGTGGTGAAGCATCTGCACTGGGAGCGATATTGCTTGTTTTTAGTGATGTACCGGGGACGTTCTTATTTTTTGTCTTTGGAGCAGAAGCGGACACGGCCGTTTCTTGCTGCCCATCTTGACTGAAAGTTAAAAACATCATGCCCGCCATAATGGCGGACATGATTATCAACGCGATTTTCTTCATGGCTTAATTGTTGCGCTAACTGGGAAATGGTCAGAAAGGTTGTAGTGTTTCCATAAACTCTCTGCGGTTGTGCGCGGCACGTCTACACGGTTGTCATTGAATGATTTCACCCCGTATTCGCTACTCACCATGACATAGTCAAGGTATTCCACGTTTTCGCCGCCTGATAACGCTTCACCTGCGAAGTTATTGATGCGGGGATCAAAGGTTGACTCCGTGTAACCAGAATACTGAGGCTCTATGGCGCTTAAGTTGGCGATCATTTGTTGGTAGTCACCAGGGAACTTTCTTTTGTTTACGTTAAAGTCACCGCTGTATACCACAGTTTCGCTTGAAGGAATGTTGAGAGATTTAGCGAGTGCGCGGATTTGTTTGAACTGGCGCTGACGATACTCGCGAGCGGTGTCTGTATCGAAAGATGCGGTATGGGTAGCAAACACATGGTAAGCCTGACCACCTTTAATAATTTCCGCATAATTAACGCCTTTGTCGGCAAAGCAGTCTGTGCCAGAGCAGTCGGGGAAGACATATTGCGCTTCATTCACGATAGGATAGCGACTGACAATGATCACCCCACCATCATGAATATTAACGCCTTCTTTATCTAACATTTTAGTTTGGTACGGATATTCCTTAGCTAACTCACGTAGGAATGCTTCACGACCGCTTGCAAACACTTCTTGCAGCGCTAATACATCATAACCTTTGACGTATTGAGGAATCAGTTCGTAACGATCACCGATGTGGGATGCAATAGCCGTAAGAGCCCAGATGTTGTAAGTCATCAACTTAAGGTTTTGTTCTTCGTTATCGACAGATTCATTTACTTTGCTTGGTGTGATGGTGTAATAAAGATCGTCGTATCGAGCGGTACTGTCTGACTTAAATGCCAGTTCGGTTTCTCGGATGCCAAAAGCGTTAGTGTTGGCACGATGAATATCACGATCATCTTTAAGAGATAAATCGACATCGGCCGCCGATAAGCCATATTCAATGGTTGAATTATACCAATGACCTTCCATGACTTGATTGAGTGTTATGCTTTCACCTTTAGGGCTAGAAACCACAGTTTCAAAACGGTAAGTTTGGTTTGATTTCACGCCTTCCCAACGATTGAAGCTCAATACAGGTTTGGTTTCCCACGGACCAAGTACTTGTACATGTTGCTGCCACTCTTCTCCGTATTGAAGTAAATCACTGCCTTCGTGCTTTACTTGAATAGTTAAAGGCTGATCAGAATTATTGGTTAGATAAACATCTGTATCTGCAATGCTTGGTAATGCCACCAAGCCACTTAATAAAAGACCCCACTGCGATAATTTCATCTTATTTTTCCATCATTTGAACTAGAGCAATCATTCTTGTTTATAAATATTACTTGCACGTTAAATATGGATGACATCGAAGCCAGTACTGAAAATTGTTATCAGAATGTGATCTTTATTCAATGGTGAGGAGTCGGGGTAGAGAGTTAATGGCTGCCTAAGCGGCTGTAAATAATAGCGATGGTTAACGAATCGTACTCACTGCAATCAAGTTGTCATCTTTGCTCTATAAGTTGTGCGGCGTCATTCATCCAGCCACATGGCTAGAACTTAAATTGATAGATGGAGCACCATGGCTAGAGCAGTAAATCCAATCGATGAAACCATCATTAAATTACTACAAGAGCAAGGTTTGATTAGAAGCGAAGCAGAAGCTCGTTTAAAGAAAGAGGTATACCGCTTGCAGCCTAATGAGATTGAAAAAGTCAAAAATTATGCCCAGCACTTTGGCATCAACGCTAAAGAAAAACTCATCGATGAGATCTTAGAGTTGCGCCGGGAAGCGCTCATAAAAAAATGTAGACACAATACGGAGCATGCGAGCCTATCTCTAAAATAATACGTGATAAAAATATCAATTACTGGTCAAGATTTGATCTCTCAGGCCGATGTATATAAGAGCGCTCAATGATATCGAGCGCAAAAAACAGTGTGTTTTAGAGGTTAAGCTTTCACTTAAGTGAGAGGTTTGGAAAGGCTGCAGGGAGAAAGTACATGCGTATTAAAGACTTAAGTGTCGTAAAGAAAATATCGGTTAGTTATTTAACCGTTTTTGCCGTGTTTGGTTTAGTGTCAGTAATGTTGGTGCAAGGTTTGTTAACACTGAATAAAGACATCTCAGTGCTAACAGATAAAAGCTTACCTTCTGTTGCGATTTTGAAAGGTATCCAAGTTGATATTACTAAAGTGCGCAAAGATGAGTTCTCTTTATTGCCAAACGCAAATCACCCCAAAATTGGTGAGTGGTTAAAAGGCCTCGACCAATGGCGTTCTGATGTTCAGGCTGGTATTGCAGAATACGAAAAGCTCGACCTTAATCAGCGTGAAACGCAGTCTTTTAACGTTTTTAAAGAAACTTGGAATCAATACATCAAGGAAACGAAGACTTACAACGCACTGCTAAGCCAAGGTGATGCTGAAAGTGCAAATGATGTGATTTTATCGAGTTTCGATACCTACTCAAAAGCGTTGAGCAGCTTGGATGATACCCTCGCGTTGAACGATGAGTTGGTGAATTTGATTAGCGAAGAAGTACAAAATGAAGCGGCATTTACACAATACAGCGCTGCTGTTGGGGCGCTCGTCGTCGCATTGGTCATGGTAATGTCTGCCATGTTGCTTTCTCGAGTCATTTGCGGGCCTGTTGATCGAGCATTGGAATTCGCTTCCAAAATCGCCAAGGGTCAATTGAATAATCAAATCGACGAAAGTGAATTGAGCAAGGACGAGTTAGGAACGTTGCTCAAAGAGCTTGTCGGTATGCAAACAAACTTACATTCGCTGGTTTCTGAGATTAATGACTCAACGATTCAGCTAACGGCAGCAGTAGAGGAGGTGAGTGCTATTTCTTCTCAGACCGCTTCTGGTATGCAAAATCAACAAATTGAACTTAGCTCGGTGGCTTCTGCGATGACAGAAATGCAAGCTGCTGTAAGTGAAGTGGCACAAAATACCGAAGTTGGCGCGACCTCCGCTTACTCGGCAACGGAAGTGGCAAAGCAAGGAACGGCGACGTTACAACAAACTATCGCAGTAATTGAGCGTGTATCACATACGATCCAAGAGTCTGATGAACTGGCACGTGAGCTTGAATCTAGCTCAAACAATATCAATGTGGTCGTAGATGTGATCCGCGGGATTGCGGAGCAAACAAACTTGTTAGCACTGAACGCCGCAATAGAAGCCGCTCGGGCCGGTGAACAAGGACGTGGGTTTGCTGTTGTGGCAGATGAGGTTCGTTCTCTGGCGCAACGCACTCAAGACTCCACTTCACAAATTGTGGAAATTGTTAATCAACTACAAGAGAGCAGCAGCAAAATAGGGCATTCAAGCCGTGATTGTCAGGAGGGCATTTCTCAGTGTGTTGAGCAAGTCAATGACGCTGATAGCCAGATAAAAGAAATTGAACATTCTGTCGATAACATAGCGCAAATGAGCACACAAATCGCAACGGCTTGTAGTGAGCAGAATTCTGTATCCGAAGAGCTGAATCGAAGTGTGGAGCATATTAATAGTGCCTCAACAGAGATGGCTGAGGGAGCTTCGCAAACGGCTGTGGCTTGCCAGCAGATCAGTAGCCTAGCGCACAACTTGAAAACTCGAATGGGTTCATTCCAGCTCTAGTTGTTGTGTTTCAGCTTTATTCCTAACCTCATTGCTACAAAAAATAAGCCGGACGAAATGTCCGGCTTATTTATTCTCTGTCTATATAAATAAGTTCAGAGCATGCTCAATCTTGGGAGAATATGCTCGCTAGGCTGGAATACCACTATGGAACTTAAAATCTGTATCTGGCGTAGAAATTAAATCCGCCTCAACTCGGCCAAAATAGGCTATGCGTTCGCTGATGTCTTTGCCCGCGATTTGCTCTGCCAATACTAGATAATCTTGATAGTGGCGTGCTTCTGAGCGCAGTAAAGAAACGTAGAATTTTGCGATATCGTCATCCATATGTGGTGCTAGTTTGGCAAAACGCTCACAAGATCGGGCTTCGATGTACGCACCAATGATTAGCTTATCGATCAGCGTTTCCGGTTCATGAGTCTTCATATGCGAAATGAGCCCTTTAGCATAGCGACTTGCTGGAATATTTTTATACTCAATTCCACGACTTTCCATGAGCTCTAAAACTTGATAAAAGTGGTGTAACTCCTCTTTAATCAAAAGCACCATTTTATCGATCAAATCTTGGCTGTATGGTGAGTTTGACTTAGCCATGATCGCTTTGGAAATATTGCTCTTACCTTTTAAAGTTTCTAGTGAGCCTACATTGCGATAAGCAAAATCTTCATAGGGTTTAAACCAGTCAAGCAGAGCATGTGAACTGGATTGGTCAACGGCATACTTACGAATTAAAAACATCGCAGATTGGCCAGCTTTTAGCTCACACAGTAGGTGGTCTAATAAAATGGTTTGAAGGTTTTCTGGTTTCTTTGCTTCCTCTACCCATTCATCAGGTGTGCTGCATTGCAGAAATTGGTTAATGGGAGCAAGAAGATCTTGATAGGCGTCTAGATTCATCATTTTAGTTTTAGTACTTCACATTCTAATTGGGCATATCCGCTATCTTACGGATAGAAAAAAGGCTGCGATTGCAGCCTTTATTGACCTTAAGTGAATGTTACCACTTTTTCTTCTCGCCGAAGAGTGCTTCCATGTCATTGTCGCGCTCTTTATCGGCGATCTGCTGCATTTCGGCATCACTTTTATCTTGGCGTTTTTTATCTAGGTCGCCCAGCATGTCTTCAAGCTTCTGTTTCGCTTGAATAGAGTAGGGATCGCTCTTTGTACTCAATGCATCGATACCTTTGCGTAGCAGTTGAAGTGCTGTACCAGGTTGACCTCGAGCGATTGAGTCATTTGCTCTTTTAATGACGTTTTCGATGTTGATACGAATCTGCATCGTTTCTAAACGCGCATTTTCAGCGACATAAGTCTGGGTGTCGATACGGCCTTTATTGTGTTCGTTACGGATAGTATCGCGGAGGCGTTTCACCAACTTAAGCATGACGATGGCTTGTTTATCACTGCTCGGCATTTTGAACGTGGTACTCTCGCCAGTGGGACCATTCTCTTTCAGTTGCTCAATCTGTTGCTTCATGTTTTCGATACGTTGAGCAAGCTGCTTATTCTTCGGGTCAAGCTCATGCATGCTTTCTAGCGCGTCAAGAATACGATTGTTTAGACATAGCAACAGCTCCTTGCTAAAAGGGATATGGTGCGCATGACCAATCAACTCTTCAGTGCCATCAATCAAGGCAACATAGCGTGCGGACTCCTGTCTTTTCGCAGTCTCTACCTTGACCTTATACTGCAACATAATGTTATAGCCTAGGATCAACACCAGTAGGATGGCTACCAAAGCGATTATTAAACCAATATTCATATCTTTGCGTCTGCTTTACTTTTCTACGGCTAGCGTTAAAGAATACATGAATCTTATCTTACTCGGCACCCTATTTGTTTGATTATTTTGTCTCTCCCACGTTTTAGCTACTGATAGAAGTCACATCATAGAAATTCAGTCATTTATTGGCTCAACTGTGTGCATATTGTTTCTATGTTGAGGATTATCAGTATGTGATTGAGGTATAAGTTAGAAATTACTGTTCATTTCGATTTGAACGCGTTATAACTAATTATTATATCGCTCGTCCGAGTGGCCAATAAATTATCTCATGAACAAGTAAGGGATTACGATGAAACTGCAGCAGCTGAAGTATATTGTTGAGGTTGTAAACCATAATCTGAATGTATCCGCGACGGCAGAAAGCTTGTATACCTCTCAGCCAGGTATCAGTAAGCAGGTTCGGTTGCTGGAAGATGAGTTAGGCATTCAGATTTTTGAACGTAGCGGTAAGCACTTAACACAGGTGACACCTGCTGGTGAAGAAATTGTACGTATCTCTCAAGAAATTCTCGCTCGTGTAGAAAGTATCAAAGCTGTAGCAGGGGAGCACACCCACCCAGAAATGGGGACGCTGAATATCACCACGACACATACGCAAGCGCGTTATGCTTTGCCGGATGTCATCAAAGGTTTCACTTCTCGCTACCCAAAAGTGTCATTACACATGCATCAAGGTACGCCGTCACAAATGTCTGAGGCAATTGCTAAAGGTACGGCGAACTTTGCGATTGCGACAGAAGCACTTCACTTATATCAAGATGCCATCATGCTGCCTTGTTATCACTGGAACCGTTCAATTGTCGTGCCTAAAGATCATCCATTAGCGAAGAAAGATAAGGTAACGATCAGCGATCTTGCCGCTTATCCATTGGTCACTTATGTGTTTGGTTTTACGGGCCGTTCAGAGTTAGATACCGCATTTAATCGTGAGGGTTTAACCCCGAGAGTGGTGTTCACTGCAACTGATGCGGACGTTATTAAAACGTATGTTCGCATGGGTATTGGTGTTGGTGTGATTGCGAGCATGGCTGTGGATGAAGAGCAGGACAGCGATTTAGTCGCAATAGATGCGAGCCATTTATTCGGGGCTAGTACGACAAGTATTGGCTTCCGTCGCGGCACATTCCTGCGCTCATACATGTTCGATTTTATGGAACGCTTTGCTCCTCATTTAACTCGCCCAGTGGTAGAGCAGGCGATTTCGTTGAAATCTAATGCAGAAATCGAAGAGATGTTTAAAGACATCGAGCTCCCGGTGAGATAACACTTCATTGATGTTTCGATTCCCTCTACAATGCGCTCGTTGTAGGGGGAGTTATGAAAACGCAATTTCAATTTATTAATGACTGCTTATTGGAAAACGAATCGCTATGGCGGTTTGAACCATTTAAAAGTAGCATTCACACCTCATTACCTTGGCAAGAGCAACACCCTCAGTTGTGCCAGTGGTTAGTGTCTCTTTCTCCCTCTCAAATCGAAGAGTATAAAGCGGAACCTGAACTCGCCTTAAAAGCGATAAGCGCGTTCGTGCCTCAACTCGAACAACTCGCTTATCACACGCGTTTAGAGTCTTTAACCTTAAATGGTTTGGCACTCGCTCGTGGTTTAGACAACGGCATTCCCGGACGTAAGCTGGAGCAAATCAGCTCGATGGGTGAAGCTGCAATTCAACAACACTGTGGCGAAGAATGGTTAGAGTGGTGTTCAGGGAAAGGTTATTTAGGACGAATCCTGGCAACACAAACCGATCAGCCTGTGACCAGTTTCGAATATCAACAAGTACTGTGTGATTCGGGGCAACAAGCTGCGAATGAACACCATTGGAAAATGACGTTTATTCAAGGTGACGCGTTCGATAGCAAAGCAAAAGCGGTATTCAAGCCAACGCAACACGCGGTGGCACTGCATGCGTGTGGTGACCTCCATGTTCGTCTAATGCAGTACGGCAGTGAGAATGGGATTGCTGCGATGACCATCTCACCTTGTTGTTATCACTTGATTAAGTCGGAACAATACCAGCCGATGTCGAAACCGGGGAGGGTTTCTTCTCTCTCATTGTCTAAGCAAGAACTGCGTATCCCGTTACAGCAAACGGTGACAGGGGGAGAGCGTGTACGCCGCCATCGTCAGCAGGAAATGGTGTTTCGTCTTGGCTTCGATTTGATTACTCGACGAGCGTTAGGCATGGCAGAGTACCAACCTGTCCCCAGTATTCGTAAGTCGCAATTAAGTGAAGGCTTTGAATCTTTGTGTCGCTGGGCGGCGGAGCAGAAAGGTATCGTTCTTTCTCAAGAAATCGATTTCGATCATTTTGAAAAGTTAAGCGAACAACGCTTCTGGCAAATGGAGAGAATGAGCTTAGTGCAACTGGTTTTTCAACGTCCATTGGAGATCTGGCTCGCATTGGACAAAGCACTTTATCTTGAAGAACGTGGTTATCGTGTTAGATTGTCAGAGTTTTGCCCTAAATCAGTTACACCTAGAAATATTTTAATTTGCGCATATAAGAATTAGTTATTTTTTATAGCTAAACGCTCTATATGAAAAAGCCCACTTATGCGTGGGCTTTTGTAAACAAAACGTGACAAGTTGTGTTTTATTTTGTCATTAATTGAACATAGCGATAGCTTGAGTTGGTTCAACGTATTCCAAGTCAAAGCTTTCTGCTACTTCTTTACATGTTACTTTTCCGTGAATAACGTTTAGACCTTCAAGGAAGCCTTTGTCTTCTAGAAGTGCCTCACGGTAGCCTTTGTTTGCGAGTTTCACAATGTAAGGGAGTGTTGCATTGTTCAATGCGAAAGTTGAAGTACGTGCAACCGCACCAGGCATATTTGCTACGCAGTAGTGAACCACTTCATCAACGATGTAAGTTGGATCTGCGTGGGTTGTTGCGTGAGATGTCTCGAAACAGCCACCTTGGTCAATAGCCACGTCAACCACTGCCGCACCAGGTTTCATCTTAGCAATGTGCTCTTTTGTTACCAGCTTAGGCGCTGCTGCTCCAGGAATTAGAACGGCACCGATAACAAGGTCAGCTTCTAGAACATGCTTCTCGATAGCGTCTTCAGTAGAATAAACCACTTTAGCACGACCTTGGAACTCTTCGTCAAGCTTACGAAGTGTATCTACATTGCGGTCTAGAATGGTTACGTCAGCGCGAAGGCCAACAGCCATACGAGCTGCGTTTGCACCAACAACACCACCACCAACGATGACAACTTTCGCTGGCTCAACACCAGGTACGCCACCTAGTAGCAGACCACGACCGCCGTGTGATTTTTCCAATGTTTGCGCACCAGCTTGGATAGACATCCGACCTGCCACTTCTGACATTGGTGCTAACAGTGGCAAACGACCCATATTATCTGTTACAGTCTCATAGGCTATACAGACAGCTTTGCTCTTGATTAGCTCATCAGTTTGTGGAAAATCTGGTGCTAGGTGTAAATAAGTAAATAAAATTTGCCCTTCGCGGAGCATTGCTCTCTCTACTGCTTGGGGTTCTTTTACTTTTACAATCATGTCTGCTTGCGCGAATACGTCTGCAGCATGAGGGAGAATGGATGCGCCGACAGCGATGTAATCATCGTCTGAAAAACCAATGCCGGCACCTGCATTGGTCTCAACTAAAACTTGGTGACCATGTGAGATGAGTTCTCTCACGCTTGCTGGGATCATACCAACACGATATTCGTGGTTCTTGATTTCCTTAGGTACGCCAATGATCATCCTGTATCCTCTTTCTATAATGGTTGTATTAACTGTTTGTAGGGTGTTATTGTCGAATTAATAACTAGTATAGTTATAGATTTGTAAAATTTGGCACCAAATATTAAAAAGTTGTAGTATATTTTTTTGCAAGGAAGTAATAAGGTGGAATAAAAAATGGCAGACAACTATAAAAAGCCGTCCAAGGAACTAGACCGTATCGACCGCAACATTCTTAATGAACTGCAGAAAGACGGTCGTATTTCAAACGTTGAGCTTTCAAAACGTGTGGGACTTTCTCCAACGCCATGTTTGGAGCGTGTACGTCGCTTAGAGCGTCAGGGTTACATCACAGGATACACTGCATTATTGAATCCGCAGTTCCTGGATGCGTCACTATTAGTATTCGTTGAGATTACATTAAACCGTGGTGCGCCGGATGTATTTGAGCAGTTTAACTCAGCTGTTCAAAAGCTAGACGACATACAAGAGTGTCATCTTGTATCAGGTGACTTTGACTATCTTCTTAAAACCCGTGTATCAGATATGGGTGCTTACCGCCGACTATTGGGCGATACGTTACTACGTCTACCTGGCGTAAATGACACTCGCACATACGTTGTAATGGAAGAAGTGAAACAATCTAACCAGCTTGTGATCAAAACTCGTTAATTTCTTGCAAAGAAAGCGGTATATGCTTCCGCTTTCGCCAGAGAGTAATTGGGTTTTTCTCTTTGATATGGTTAAATCAATTTACCGAGCGGCTTGATGCCGCTCGGAATGTTTTGCAATTTCCTATTTCATTTCCATATTCAAGTTGATTTATGTTCAAAGAGAACGCAAAGAAAGTCGAAACCATTATCAAAACCAGTGAAGAGCCCCAGTCTTCACGCTTAAATGGCTTCCAACGCTTAAAAGAGTGCTGCTTTATCGTTGGCGTTCTTAGCTCGGTATTGCTTGCGGTTGCACTATTTACCTTCAGTCCGGCCGATCCTTCTTGGTCCCAAACCGCATGGGGAGGGGAGATCGACAATGCTGGTGGCCTTTTCGGCGCTTGGCTTGCGGACACACTATTCTTCACATTTGGCTCTCTCGCTTATCCAATCCCTTTCTTGCTAGCTGCGGCTGCATGGGTGATTTGCCGTAAACGAGGAGAAGATGAGCCAATTGATTTCATGTTATGGGGTACGAGGTTACTCGGCCTTGTCGTCCTTATAATGACTAGCTGTGGTCTAGCCGATATTAATTTTGATGATATTTGGTATTTCTCGTCCGGTGGTGTCGTCGGAGATGTGTTGTCTAGCCTAGCTTTACCTACATTGAATGTACTTGGCACGACATTGGTACTGCTGTTCTTATGGGGAGCGGGTTTTACTCTCTTTACTGGCATCTCATGGCTTAACATCGTTGAGTGGCTTGGAGATCGTGCATTAGCGCTAATTGCGGCGCTTGCAAATAAGATAAGAGGCTCTGAGCAAGAAGTTTTAGAACCTCAGCTAGATGAGTTCGTGGAAGATAAAGTCTCTACGCCTAGACATAACGTAGACCATGACATTGATGATGAGCCGCTTCCTCATTTAACGGCGTTCGATGTCGATGAGCCGAAAGAATCGGCGCCTGCACATGAGTATCCTATTTATATGCCGCAAGCTAAACCTGAGAAGCCAGCGGAACAAATGATGGTGGAACCAACGCCACCACAACGCAAGGCTACGGTTAATGCTGCGCCAGTTTATGCTCAACCTGAGCACCAAACGCAACCTGTCCATGCGGTGAATACTGATAACGTTGACCCGCTTCTGGAGCGTACCAAGCAGCTGAATGTCACGATAGAAGAGCTTGAAGCTGCAGCGCAACAAGCAGATGACTGGGGAACTGAAGAACAGGTAGCCCCATCATTTGCAGATACTTACTCTTCCTATGTAGAGCAACATACAGCTACAGAAGAACCGATCAGTGTTGAACCAGATTATGCGGAGTACGAACAATTTGAAGCAGAACAAGTACAGCAGCCAAGTCTTGAGCATCCTGTGCATGAAGAGCCTGTAATTGATTCCGCTGCGCTAGATAGCATCACGGAGCAAACAGAATCGAGTCAACACATTGAACCTACGATCTCTGATTTTGACGTGTTAGACGATGAAGACGAAGTGGAGTCACAGTCTGTACAACAAGTACAGCCAGCTCCAACAACACCTCATCAGCAAGTGGCAACACCTTCAACAACATTTGAACCTGCACTTCAAAAAGCGGAGGTTGAAGAGGTTCAAGACGGCGACGAAGATGTAGCGGCATTCCAAGACATGGTTTCTAGTGCGCAAGCGAAAGTAGCAGCGACACAGAACCCATTTTTGGTACAGAAAGAAGAAAACTTGCCTGTTCCAGAAGAGCCACTTCCAACGCTCGAGTTGCTTTACCATCCAGAAAAACGCGAAAACTTTATCGACCGAGATGCTCTAGAGCAGGTCGCTCGATTGGTTGAGAGCAAGCTAGCGGACTACAAAATCAAAGCCGACGTGGTGGGGATTTATCCTGGTCCAGTGATCACTCGCTTCGAGCTTGATTTGGCACCGGGGGTAAAAGTAAGCCGTATTTCCGGTCTTTCAACTGACTTAGCGCGTGCCTTGTCTGCGATGGCGGTACGTGTTGTAGAAGTTATCCCTGGCAAGCCTTACATTGGTTTGGAACTGCCAAACATGAGTCGTCAGACGGTCTATTTATCTGATGTAATCAGTAGTCCTCAGTTTGAGCAAGCAACGTCACCAACAACGGTTGTATTAGGTCAAGACATTGCGGGCGAAGCTGTTGTGGCCGATCTTGCGAAGATGCCTCACGTGCTAGTAGCAGGTACAACTGGTTCTGGTAAGTCGGTGGGTGTGAACGTGATGATTTTGAGCATGCTATATAAAGCAGGTCCAGAAGATGTGCGCTTCATCATGATTGACCCGAAAATGCTAGAGCTTTCTATTTACGAAGGTATCCCTCATCTTCTTTCTGAAGTTGTGACTGATATGAAAGACGCATCAAACGCTCTACGTTGGTGTGTGGGTGAGATGGAACGTCGTTATAAGTTGATGTCGGCATTGGGCGTTCGTAATGTGAAAGGCTTTAACGAGAAGTTGAAGATGGCAGCAGAAGCAGGCCACCCAATTCATGACCCATTCTGGCAAGAAGGCGACAGTATGGATACGGAACCGCCATTGCTAGAAAAACTGCCGTATATCGTTGTTGTTGTCGATGAATTTGCTGACCTGATGATGGTGGTGGGTAAGAAGGTAGAAGAACTGATTGCACGCTTGGCACAAAAGGCGCGTGCGGCAGGTATTCATCTAATTCTTGCGACTCAACGTCCATCGGTGGATGTTATCACGGGTCTGATTAAAGCGAATATTCCAACTCGTGTTGCGTTTACGGTATCGACTAAAACGGACTCTCGTACAATCCTAGATCAAGGCGGTGCAGAATCACTGCTTGGTATGGGTGACATGTTGTACTTACCACCAGGCTCTAGCCATACGACCCGTGTTCATGGTGCGTTTGCATCAGATGACGATGTTCATGCGGTTGTAAACAACTGGAAAGCGCGTGGTAAACCGAACTACATTGAAGAGATCATCAGCGGAGATCAAAGTCCAGAAAGCTTATTGCCAGGTGAGCAAATGGAAGCGGAT
Source organism: Vibrio sp. 1CM7H (assembly GCF_023161645.1). Classification (NCBI taxonomy): domain Bacteria; kingdom Pseudomonadati; phylum Pseudomonadota; class Gammaproteobacteria; order Vibrionales; family Vibrionaceae; genus Vibrio; species Vibrio sp. 1CM7H. The sequence goes on along the minus strand of NZ_JALNTV010000002.1, from coordinate 693,279 downwards.
GAAGATGTGGATCCACTCTTCGATCAAGTCGTTGAGCACGTAGTTCAGTCACGTCGAGGCTCTGTTTCTGGCGTACAGCGTCGATTTAAGATCGGTTACAACCGTGCCGCCCGTATTGTTGAGCAACTCGAAGCGCAAGGTATCGTGAGTGCACCGGGTCACAACGGTAACCGCGAAGTTTTAGCTCCTGCGCCGCCAAAAGATTAATGAACTTGTTTTACTCACTTCAGTCCAACTGAGGTGAGTAACTTTAGGTCTTTGACCCTCTGATAGGTATCTGAATGAAAAAACGATTTTCAGCGAAATTTTTCTCAGCGCTAGTTTTAAGTGTTTCTTTCTTCTCAGCTGCGAATGCAGCATCTCCCAAAGATGAACTCAATAAACGTCTCGCAATGAACGAAGGTTTCAGTGCCGATTTCTCCCAGCAAGTGATCAGCCCTGAAGGTGAAACGGTAATGGAAGGTGAGGGCACAGTTGAAATCGCTCGTCCAAGCTTGTTCCGTTGGAGTACGACTTTTCCTGATGAAAACCTTTTAGTATCTGACGGTAAGACGTTGTGGTATTACAGCCCATTCATTGAGCAAGTAAGCATTTACTGGCAAGAGCAAGCGACCGAGCAAACACCATTTGTGCTGTTAACTCGCAATAGAGCAAGCGATTGGGATAACTATAAGATTTCTCAGAAAGGTAATGAGTTTACGCTCATTCCAACGGCAATTGACTCTACTCAAGGCCAATTCCAGATTAATATTGATACAAAAGGCGTAGTGAAAGGCTTTAACGTCATTGAGCAAGATGGTCAGAAAGGGCTGTTTACTTTTAGTAATGTTAAGCTTGGTAAACCAAAGGTAGACAGATTTACATTCACAATTCCAGATGGCGTGGAAGTGGATGACCAAAGGAATTAATTGGTAGTGAGTAATTACACGTTAGATTTCTCAGGGGACGAAGATTTTCGTCCCCTTGCTGCTCGTATGAGACCACAAACAATCGAACAGTATATTGGGCAGCAGCATATTTTAGGTCCGGGTAAACCCCTACGCCGAGCGCTAGAGGCGGGACACATTCACTCGATGATCCTTTGGGGACCACCAGGCACAGGCAAAACGACATTAGCGGAAGTGGCAGCAAACTATGCCAACGCCGAAGTTGAGCGTGTATCTGCGGTGACGTCTGGCGTTAAAGAGATCCGTGCTGCGATCGACAAAGCGCGTGAGAACAAAATGGCAGGTCGCCGCACTATCTTATTCGTGGATGAGGTGCATCGCTTTAACAAATCGCAGCAAGATGCGTTTTTACCGCATATTGAAGACGGTACGGTTACGTTTATCGGTGCGACCACAGAGAACCCTTCGTTTGAGTTAAACAACGCATTACTCTCGCGTGCTCGCGTTTATAAGTTGACTTCTCTTGGCCAGAGCGAAATATCGCTGGCGCTTGATCAAGCGATTAACGACAAAGATCGCGGCTTGGGGAATATACCAGCACATTTCGCCGATAACGTACTAGATCGCCTAGCAGAGCTAGTTAACGGTGATGCTCGCATGTCTCTCAACTACCTTGAGCTGCTATACGATATGGCAGAAGACAATGCGCAGGGTGAAAAAGAAATCACGCTTAAGTTGCTTGCGGAAGTGGCGGGAGAAAAGGTCTCTCGCTTTGATAACAAAGGTGATATCTGGTACGACTTAATCTCTGCGGTTCACAAATCCATTCGTGGTTCAAATCCAGACGCCGCTTTGTATTGGGCTGCACGTATGATCGCTGCAGGTTGTGATCCGCTCTACATCGCTCGCCGATTACTTGCGATAGCATCGGAAGATGTCGGCAATGCGGACCCTAGAGCCATGCAAGTTGCACTCTCCGCGTGGGACTGTTTTACACGCGTTGGTCCAGCAGAAGGTGAACGCGCGATTGCGCAGGCGATCGTTTACTTAGCGTGCGCGCCAAAAAGTAATGCGGTGTACGTGGCATGGAAACAAGCGCTCACAGATGCTCATAACTTACCTGAATATGAAGTGCCTCATCACCTTCGAAATGCACCTACCAGTTTGATGAAAGACATGGGTTATGGAGCAGAGTATCGTTATGCTCACGATGAGCCGGGTGCCTATGCAGCCGGTGAGCAATATTTGCCACCAGAAATGGCGGATCGTAAGTATTATCAGCCAACAAATCGCGGTCTAGAAACCAAAATCGGCGAAAAGTTAGATTACTTGGCTAAATTAGACGCAAATAGCCAACAAAAGCGCTATGAAAAGTAGGCGTTTTTGGATACATTTGTTCAGTAAATTTTTTTAACGCGTACGCTTGGAAAGTGCGCGTGATTTCACAACAAAAAGCATAGGATTAACAATGCTGGATTCTAAATTACTTCGTACAGAGCTGGATGAAACAGCTGCTAAACTGGCGCGTCGTGGCTTTAAGCTAGACGTAGAGACTATTCGTAAACTTGAAGAACAACGTAAGTCCATTCAAGTAGAAGTAGAAAATTTACAATCCACGCGTAACTCCATCTCCAAGCAAATCGGCCAAAAAATGGCAGCAGGCGACAAAGAAGGCGCAGAAGAGATCAAGAAACAAATCGGTACTCTAGGTAGCGATCTTGATGCGAAGAAAGTTGAACTTGAGCAAGTAATGGCTCAACTAGACGAATTCACGCTTTCTGTACCAAACATCCCTGCTGATGAAGTGCCAGATGGTAAAGATGAAAACGACAACGTCGAAATCTCTCGTTGGGGTGAGCCTAAGACTTACGACTTCGAACTAAAAGACCATGTTGACCTAGGTGAAATGGGTGGCGGTCTAGACTTCGCAAGTGCAGTTAAGATCACTGGCGCACGTTTCATCGTGATGAAAGGCCAATTTGCTCGTCTACACCGTGCAATCGCTCAGTTCATGCTAGATCTTCACACAGAAGAACATGGCTACACTGAAATGTACGTACCTTACCTAGTAAACTCTGACAGCCTATTCGGTACTGGCCAGCTTCCTAAGTTCGGTAAAGACCTTTTCCACACAGAGCCTCTAGCGGAAAAAGTAAACGACGAAGAGCCACGTAAACTGTCGCTAATTCCTACGGCAGAAGTACCAGTAACGAACCTAGTTCGTGACACGATTTCTGACGAAGCGGATCTACCAATTAAGATGACAGCTCACACGCCGTGTTTCCGTTCAGAAGCGGGTTCATACGGTCGTGATACTCGTGGTCTGATTCGTATGCACCAGTTCGACAAAGTTGAGCTAGTACAAATCACTAAGCCAGAAGATTCAATGAATGCGCTAGAAGAGCTAACAGGTCACGCTGAGAAAGTTCTACAACTTCTAGAACTTCCTTACCGTAAAGTGGTTCTTTGTACAGGTGACATGGGCTTCGGCGCTCGTAAAACTTACGACCTAGAAGTTTGGGTTCCTGCTCAAGAAACTTACCGTGAAATCTCTTCATGTTCTAACATGTGGGACTTCCAAGCTCGTCGTATGCAAGCGCGTTTCCGTCGTAAAGGCGAGAAGAAACCTGAGCTTGTACACACGCTAAACGGTTCTGGTCTAGCAGTTGGTCGTACCATGGTTGCTATCCTAGAAAACAACCAAGAAGCAGACGGTCGCATTGCAATCCCTGCAGTACTTCAGAAGTACATGGGCGGCGCAACGCACATCGGTTAATGCATTAGCCACTAGAACACCAAAACCCAGCCATAGTGCTGGGTTTTTTGTTATTTGCGTCGAGTGAAAATACGTTGTTATGTAATTAGCACACGCAATAGTGAAGAGCTCGCCCAGAATCTAGCAGTACGAGACAAATGATATTTTTCTAAACGGTTTTTCACGTGACAAGCTAATGGCATCATTTGCCCTTGTTGTTAAACGTTATGCCAGTAAATCATCTTTCATTGCTTGTTATTTTTGCGCTTACTTTGCTCGTTAGTAAGAGTGTTATCGCAAGTGAACTTATTCAGCCTCAATACTTAGATAGTGAGCGAACCGATCGCTTTTTCGCGCGCGAAATAGCGCAACCTTCCAAAGAAAATATGCAACTTCGTAACTCACTCGATTGGGGCTATGAACTTGAATTGAAACGTGCATCTGATGAAGAAAAACTAGTATCTAATTGCCAAGACTTAGCTACGGCATACTCTACGGGCTTTACTGCGGCAAAAGCCTATGAATACGGCGCGTTTAAAGCATATTTAACTCAGTGCCAAACATGGAGTGAGATGGCAAAGTTAGCTGCCTCTAAGCGCTCATTTATATCAGACTTTAAGTTAGACGATACCTTTCCTAATTTCGCTCCAAGTGCACTTGCTTTTGTTATTTCTGACGAAAGTGCAGAGAAAGCAAAGACACTATCAACGTGGGATGAAGCAGACCATATCCAAAGAACTCAGGTCATCAGTGAAGTCAGAGCAGAGTATTACGATTCGACTGATGGCTTTCAGGTTATTACCGTTACCGCAAAAGGTGATTACAACGCTGACGGCATCGAGGATATCGTTATTGAGAAAGAGAATAGTGTACTCAGTGGCTCGTATTCATCTTCACACGGATATGTATTAACCCGTATGTCTGAACAAGCGCTATTTACAGTGTTGGCTGAATGGTAATGAAACGATTGGCGGTCACTTTGGGTTTAAGTGTTGCGATGATGAGCACGTTTGCTGTTGCTAACACCTCGCCCAGAAAAGTCTTTGAATGCTCAGTGAACCAAACTATGAACTTTAGTATTTTTATAGAGCAAGGCAAAGGTGGGATTATCTTTGATGAGTCCATTGAGAATCAAAGCTCTGTTTTACAGCGGATAAAACCTCAAGATTATCGTGTTGAACATTATCATCGAGCGTTGGTAGATGAGAAGTCACTGGAATTTAGTATTGGTGAGCGCGTCATATTAGTCAGTGAGTACTTTAGCGAGGAGTTAGGTGAGGTAGAGAAGATACTCAGTGTTACTTTGAGAGAGCCTGAGCAAACGCAGTACTTTGAATGTGAGGAAGGGAGTATGAGTAACCTTGCATTGCTTTTCCATGAGAGTGCCGAATAATCGATTGCAGAGTAATTATTACCAAAGCGTAATAGTGTTTTCGAATTTACCCTAATTATCTTGTTATTTGTAATCGATATAATTATCCACCTTATCACGGTAAGTAGATTTTCTCATTCAAGTAACGAGGAGGGCTTATGGCCGTAGGGTGGGCAAACGACGATAGCGTCAGCCAACAAATTCAAAACACAATAGACGACGAAATTTCCCGTGTTCGTGGCAGTATCACAAAGGGTTAGAGCGCCCATTACTGCGATGAATGTGGTGATGAGATTCCGGAAGCTCGTCGTCTTGCAATGAAAGGCGTTCGTTTGTGTATCGCATGTCAGTCAACTATCGAATTGGTCTCTCAACGCCAAGTATTATTTAATCGACGAGCGAGTAAAGACAGTCAACTTCGATAGCTTTACTGCTCTAATAAATAACGAGACGGTTTGAGTCTCATACTCAACCGTTTTCATTTTGAATTGAACTATGAAGCGAAGCAGTCTTTGCGTTGTAACGCAGCATCAATCGCATTCACTAACTTTTCAATATCTTCCGGCTTGCTGATGAACGGCGGCATCATATAAATCAGTTTGCCAAATGGGCGAATCCAAACTCCGTGTTCAACAAACAAGGCTTGGATGGTTTCCATATTTACAGGGCGATGCGTCTCCACTACGCCAATAGCACCCAACCAACGGGTGTTTTTCACCAAGTCGTATTCTTCAAGTTTTGGTAGTAACTCAGAAAACAGCGTTTCAATTTGTTGGGTTTGTTGCTTCCAATCACCTTGCTCGATCAATTCCAAACTTGCAGTAGCTACAGCACAAGCGAGTGGATTCCCCATAAAGGTTGGACCGTGCATAAAACAACCAGCATCACCACCACAAACAGTGTCTGCTACGTGTTTGCTCGCGAGGGTCGCAGAGAGGGTCATGTAGCCGCCAGTGAGTGCTTTCCCGACACACAGAATGTCTGGTTGAATATCTGCATGTTCGCAGGCAAACAATTTGCCTGTGCGTCCAAAACCGGTAGCGATCTCATCTGCAATCAATAACAAACCGTATTTGTCGCAAAGTCTACGCACGCCTTTGAGAAATTCGGGATGGTAGATACGCATGCCACCTGCGCCTTGAACGATAGGCTCAAGGATCACCGCAGCAAGTTCTTGATGGTGCGTTTCAATCTTGTGCTCGAAGTCGGTAAGGTCTTCTGGCTTCCATTTATCCCAATAACCACAAGTTGGTGACTCCGCAAAGATATGCTCAGGCAAAAAGCCTTTGTAGAGAGAGTGCATTGAGTTGTCAGGATCGGTAACCGACATCGCCGCAAACGTATCGCCGTGATAACCGTGTCGCAAAGTAAGAAACTTCGGTCGGCGTTCGCCTTTTGCATGCCAATATTGCAGTGCCATTTTTAAGCTGACTTCTACGGCAACGGAACCTGAATCGGCAAGGAATACATGTTCAAGATTACTTGGGGCTAGGGGTAGCAACTTCTTACACAAACTGATTGCTGGCTGGTGGGTAATCCCGCCAAACATCACGTGAGAGACCTGATCGATTTGCTGGTGAGCCGCTTGATTTAAGTGCGGATGGTTATAGCCGTGGATCGTCGACCACCAAGAAGACATGCCGTCGACCAGTTCAGTACCGTCTTCCAATTTAATGTGAACACCATTTGCCGATGCCACTGGGTAGCAGGTCAGAGGTGTCAATGTCGAAGTGTAAGGATGCCAGATATGCTGGCGGTCGAAGGCGAGATCCATGTGCGATTCCAATAACAATTAAGATTAAAAAATAAACAGGTGTAAACTTTGTTATTTTGTGTTGTGTTGACAGTTTATCGAGACTCAGTAGACTGTCAACACAACAACAAAAGTGACTAAAGGAATACACGTGGAAGTTCGTCATAACTGGACGCATGCTGAAGTGCGCGATCTCATGGAAAAACCATTCATGGATCTCCTATTCGAAGCGCAGCTTGTACATCGTCAATATCAACAAACCAACCATGTTCAAGTAAGCACGCTTCTGTCGATTAAGACAGGTGCTTGTCCAGAAGATTGTAAGTACTGTCCTCAGAGTGCTCGTTACACCACAGACATCGAGAAAGAGCGTTTGATGGAAGTAGAACGCGTACTCGATGCTGCGCAAAAAGCCAAAAATGCTGGTTCTACTCGATTCTGTATGGGTGCAGCATGGAAAAACCCGAAAGAGCGTGACATGCCGCATTTGACCGACATGATCAAAGGCGTGAAGGGCATGGGTTTAGAAACGTGTATGACATTAGGCATGCTGACGCCAGATCAAGCAAAGCAATTGGCAACTGCTGGTCTGGATTACTACAACCACAACCTAGATACCTCACCTGAGTTTTACGGCAACATCATTACCACACGTACTTACCAAGACCGTTTAGACACTTTGTCTCACGTTCGTGATGCTGGCATGAAGATCTGTTCCGGTGGCATCATCGGCATGGGTGAAAGTGCTAACGACCGAGCAGGTTTGTTGGTTGAACTGGCTAATTTGCCAGTACATCCTGAAAGTGTGCCAATCAACATGCTGGTTAAGGTGAAGGGTACACCATTGGAAGAAGTGGACGACGTTGAGCCGTTCGACTTTATTCGTCTGATTGCAATAGCACGAATTATGATGCCCCAATCCGCAGTCCGTTTATCGGCTGGTCGTGAAAACATGAACGAACAAATGCAAGCGCTGTGTTTTATGGCGGGTGCAAACTCCGTCTTCTATGGTTGCAAACTTCTGACCACGCCAAACCCTTCTGAAGACAAAGACATGATGCTGTTCGACAAGCTCGGCATTAACAGCCAAGAGGTGTCTCAAAAACCTGATGAAATCGAAGAAAACGAGTTGCTGGATCGCGTCGTAGAGCGCGTTGCTGCTCGTCCGACAAAAGACGACCTTTTCTACGATGCCAGCGTTTAAATCTCGTATCGAGTCCGCCCTTGCTGAGCGTAAGACGCAAGGGTTGAATCGTTCTATGAATGTGGTGTTTGCCGGTAACCAGTCCGTTTTGGAACACGAAGGCAGACGCTACATCAACTTCTCAAGTAATGATTATTTAGGCTTGGCTAATGACCAAGCGCTTGTTCGTGCTTGGCAGCAAGGTTTAAGCGTATATGGTAGTGGCAGTGGAGCATCACCGATGGTGACTGGTTTTAGTGACGCGCACAGCAATTTAGAAGCCGCACTGACCGAATGGCTGGGTTACGACAGAGCAATTCTGTTTGGTTCTGGATTCAGTGCTAATCAAGCCTTGTTGTTCACCTTGTTAGAAAAATCAGACGTACTCATCCAAGACCGTTTGAACCATGCCTCGTTGATCGAAGCGGGGGCGCTGTCACCAGCTAAGATGAAGCGCTTCAAGCACAATGACATCGAACACCTGAAGTCGCTGATTAATAGCGAAGACAACCATCTAGTTGTGACTGAAGGGGTATTCAGCATGGACGGTGATTGTGCCCCACTTGCTGATATAGCTGAAGTCGTTAGCAGTCATGATGCTTGGTTCGCCGTCGATGATGCACACGGTATCGGCGTTCTTGGCCAATCTGGTGGTGGTTCTTGCGAGTTGGCAGCGGTTAAACCCGAGATACTGATCGTGACTTTCGGCAAAGCGTTTGGTATGTCTGGCGCGGCTATTTTATGTGACCACACAACGGGGGACTTTTTAACTCAGTTTGCTCGTCACCATGTGTATTCCACGGCGATGCCTCCGGCACAAGCCTATGCGCTCACGCATGCTGTCTCGATGGTTCAAGAGCAGTCTTGGCGACGTGAAAAGCTCACAGAGTTAAGTGAAGTGTATCGAGATAGCCTCAACGACGTTGAGGGCTTTGTTGAGACTCAAACTTCGATTAAGCCGTTTGTGATTGGTGAATCTGATTTGGCTTTGCGAGTAGCAGGTGCTTGTCGCCAAAACGGTATTTGGGTTACTGCTATTCGTCCTCCAACAGTTCCGAAAGGGACGTCTCGTCTGCGAATCACACTCACTGCTAATCACACTAACGAACAAGTTAAAACGCTTTCAATGGCATTGAAGCAAGCATTAGGAACGCAGTAATGGATAATGCAGAGCAAATGAAGTTGGATTGCTTACTGCCTAATAAACAAGCGATCGCCGCTTCCTTTAGTAAAGCAGCTAACACGTACGACAAACATGCTGCTTTCCAGCGTGATGTCGGCCATCGCTTACTAGACAAACTTCCGAATGACTTAACTCATAAACGTGTTTTGGATTTAGGATGTGGTACTGGCTATTTTTCTCAACTTCTTCAAGAGCGTGGCGCTGAGGTGTTTTGTGTGGACATCTCTCAAGAGATGTTAAGCAAAGCTATGGTGCGCTGTGGCCATGAACGAATGAATTATGTGCTAGCCGACGCAGAAAACTTGCCTTTCGACGATACAAGCTTCGACTACGTATTCTCTAGCTTGGCTTTGCAATGGTGTGCCGATTTAAGTTATCCCCTGAGAGAAGTTCGTCGTGTACTAAAAGCTAATGGGAAGGCGGCTTTTTCTACCCTAGCTGAAGGGTCACTGTGCGAGTTGCGAGCATCATGGAAAAAAATTGATGCATATCAACACGTCAATAACTTTCTATCGCTCAATCAGGTAAAAATTGCGTTAGCGCAATCTCGATGTGACAACCATCAACTAGACTTGACCACCATCACAGTTTGGTACGACTCAGCATTTTCAGTTATGCGTGACCTCAAAGGTATAGGTGCAAATCACGTAAGCGGGCGCTCACATGGTTTAACCAGTCGAGAGACTTTGTTGCAAGTTGAGCATGAGTACCAAGCGTTTAAAAATGATCAAGGTCTTCTACCTGCAAGTTATCAGGTTTGTTTTGGAGTAATACATCTATGATTGATGCTTTTTTTATTGCTGGTACGGATACTGATGTAGGAAAAACGGTAGCGTCTAAAGCCATTTTGCAAGCGTTGGCAGCAAAAGGACTAAACACTATTGGTTATAAACCAGTGGCAGCAGGGAGTGATAAGACTGAAGCTGGATGGCGTAACTCTGACGCGTTACATTTACAAGCGGCCGCGACACTCGATGTCGCTTATGATGATGTGAATCCATACGCTTTAGAATTGCCTGCTTCTCCTCACATCGCGGCAAAACATGAACATGTCGAAATAAAATACGAACTCCTCAGTGAAAAGCTGGCTCAACACAAGCAGCAAGCTGATGTCGTTCTCGTTGAGGGCGCTGGTGGTTGGCGTGTGCCTGTGTCAGATACCGACTGTTTATCTACTTGGGTACAAGCAGAGCAGTTACCCGTGGTCTTGGTGGTTGGTATTAAATTAGGTTGTTTGAGCCATGCTTTACTCACGGCAGAAAGTATTAAAGCAGATGGCCTGAATCTTGTTGGTTGGGTGGCAAACCGAGTGAACCCTGGCACCGAGCACTATGCTGATATTATCGAGATGCTTGAAGCGCGTATTGGTGCGCCTAAGCTTGGCGAAATCCCATACATTCCAAGTGCTAAGCGCAAAGAGCTAGGCAAGTACATTAATGTCGAGCCTTTGCTAAATACTGACTGATTGTGTTTAAAATACTAAAAACCAAAGGGCTGCGTAATGCAGCCCTTTTTTTATTGGTGTAATCTATAACATCAGATTACTTATCTTGGCTAAGCCCCATCAATGCTTGCTGAGTTTCTGCAACACGCTGAGACATATGATGATCGGTTGAAATACCAAGTTGTTGCTTCGCCTCATCCTCTGAGATGCCTAGATGACAACGTAGTAAATCAATAGCCATTTGATAGTCGTTAGTTTCTACCATGGTTTTTCCCTCAATACATGGAAGTTTTGAGCTTACCTAATGTACCTTTTTAATGTACTTAGAGTGGCTCTGTTTTGTTCATCTCATTTGAATCTAGCATGTCCATGTCGCCGCACAATAAGACCAAAGTCTATAGCGGGGCTAACATACTGTTTTTGGTCTAGTAAAATATTTCTAGCTAAGTTGCCTAGAGGTGATAGATTTAACATCAAGGTCATCCATTGATAGATGAGGTGCAATTCAAAGTACTTTTCATTACGGAAAGGAATGAATATGAATGGAGTAATGGCTTTTATCAGAACGTGCCTAGAAATCGCTTGAACATAATCTTTCAGTCTCGAAAACAAATGTTGCAATTTATTGCTTAACCTTGTTTTTATCGCGGATAGACTATATCTATAACGCACGGAGCATGAAACTTAGCGGAATTGGCTTTTACAGCGATTACCACCTGTTCCTTATAACAATCCGTTTTAAAAAAACGATAAGCTTCCTCGGAGAAAAGTAATGAAGCGAATTATGTTATTCCTAGCAACTAACCTAGCTGTCGTGCTAGTGCTTAGTGTTGTTCTGAATATTGTTTACGCTACCACTGGAATGCAACCTGGCAGTCTTTCTGGTTTGCTAGTTATGGCCGCCATATTTGGTTTTGGTGGTGCACTTATTTCGTTGATGATGTCAAAGGGCATGGCACTGCGCTCGGTTGGCGGTATGGTCATTGAAAGTCCGCGTAACGAAACTGAGCATTGGTTAGTCGAAACTGTGGGTCGTCAAGCTCAGCAAGCGGGTATTGGTATGCCAACGGTGGCTGTTTATGACTCACCAGATATCAATGCATTCGCGACGGGGGCAAAGCGAGATGACTCTCTTGTCGCGGTTTCCACTGGCCTTTTACACAATATGACTCGTGATGAAGCAGAAGCGGTACTGGCCCACGAAGTGAGCCATATTGCAAATGGTGACATGGTCACGATGACATTGATGCAAGGCGTTGTGAACACGTTTGTTATCTTCCTATCCCGTTTTATCGCCAATATTGTGGCATCGAACGATGATGAAGAAGGTCAAGGTACAAACATGATGGTTTACTTCGGTGTATCTATGGTGCTTGAGCTAGTGTTTGGTTTCTTGGCAAGCTTTATTACCATGTGGTACAGCCGTCATCGCGAATTCCATGCCGACGCAGGTGCTGCTCACTTAGTTGGTAAAGAGAAAATGATCGCGGCATTGGAACGTTTGAAGATGAGTCACGAATCTCAACTTGATGGAACAATGATGGCATTCGGTATCAATGGCAAGCAGTCATTGACTGAGCTACTGATGAGCCATCCTCCGCTAGATAAACGTATTGCAGCGTTACGTAGTCAGCAATACTAGTTGTAAAAACTGACAGCGCACACGAAAGTAATCGTTAATTTCCTGAAAAGGCTTGGTTTTGACCAAGCCTTTTTTTTGATCGATTGATCGCTTGCGAGATCCATCACGTATCTACCTACAGAAACAAAGTTATACAAAATAATTTTTGTACAACTTTTAAGGAATGAACTATCTTGTACATATAATAATTTTGTACAACTTGATGGGCATGTAGGAGTAAACACATGGACATACAGTCTGTTGGCAATATCTATCAAAAGCTGAATAAAGCGAACTTACATCTGCTTAAAGACGTATATCACCAAGATGTCGTATTTGAAGATGCTGCTCATCGTTTAGAGGGGTGGCCTGCACTTTCAGATTACTTCACATCATTATATGCCAACGTCATAAGCTGTGACTTTGTTATCCACGAACATCAACAAGTCGGAGATACTGGCTTCCTAACGTGGACCATGGATCTTCAGCATCCCAAACTTCAAAAAGGTGCACCTATTCTCGTTAATGGTGTGTCGCATCTTAAATTCAGCGAAGGCCAAGTTATTTATCACCGAGATTACTTTGATCTCGGAGAAATGCTTTACGAAAACTTACCTTTACTTGGCTCCGTCGTAAAAACCATCAAGCAGAGGTTAGGACAATGAACAATACTATCTTAATCACTGGCGCTACCTCCGGAATAGGGAAGCAACTGGCTTTAGATTACGCGAACTCTGATTGGAGCGTTATTGCTTGTGGGCGAAACAAAGACGTTCTTGCTGAATTGGGGGCTGCTTCTTCTAATATCCATACATTGCAGTTTGACGTGACAAACCATGAACAAACTCAGCAGGCGCTGTCCAGTATGCCTTTCACGCCGAGTACCTGGGTTTTTAATGCAGGGGATTGTGAGTATATGGACAACGGTGTGGTTGACGCGAAACTCATGGCGCGTGTGATGAATGTAAACGTCGTTGGTGTTGCCAACTGCGTAGAAGGTTGCCAACCACACTTAGATAAAGGGCATCGCATCGTTATCGTGGGTTCTATTGCTTCAGAAGTCGCGTTACCAAGGGCTGAAGCCTACGGCGCTTCTAAGGCCGCTGTGAGCTACTTTGCTCGCACATTAGCTGTTGATTTGAAGAAGAAGGGCATTCAAGTGGTGACCGTGTTCCCAGGCTTTGTGGAAACCCCGTTAACTGACAAAAATGACTTCGAAATGCCGATGATTATTTCTACGCGGCAAGCCTCGAACTCTATCAGAAAACAGTTGGCTGCCAACAAGACTCACATCTATTTCCCCGCGAGGTTTACCAGTATCTTACGTTTTATCTCGTTACTTCCATACAGTTGGCAAGCTCGCCTAACTGCTAAACTCGTGTCATAAGAAGGAATAAAAATGAAAACAGCAGGAAGAAAGAAGATAGCGATTGTGGGGACCGGAATTTCTGGCCTTACGTGTGGTTACTATCTACATAAAGAGCACGATGTCACCGTATTTGAAGCTAACGATTACATTGGCGGGCACACCGCGACGGTGGATGTAAAACTCGATGGTAAAGAATATGCGATTGATACGGGATTTATCGTTTACAACGATCGCACTTATCCTAATTTCATCAAAATGATGAACGAGATTGGTGTCGAAGGATTGCCAACCCAGATGAGCTTCAGCGTAAGAAACGACGGCAATGGCTTGGAATATAATGGTCACACCGTGTCGACATTATTTGCTCAAAAGCGCAATTGGGTAAATCCTAAGTACTATCGTTTTATCTTTGAGATCCTTCGTTTCAACAAACTTGCCAAAAGCGTCGCTAGCAAACAATCGAGTCATTCTCAGACGCTAGGTGAGTTTCTTGATGAGCACAACTTCAGTACTTTCTTTTCAGATAACTACATTTTGCCGATGGGCGCTGCAATTTGGTCTTCGACTTTAGCGGATATGCGCGCATTTCCGCTGATGTTTTTCCTTCGCTTTTTCTTAAATCACGGATTGCTTGATGTCACTAACAGGCCGCAATGGTATGTAATTAAAGGTGGCTCTCGTGAGTACATTCCACCTTTGACTCAAGGTTTTATCGATAAAATTCGACTCAATAGTCCGGTAGAAAAAGTTCTCCGTAGTGAGAATGGTGTGGGTTTAAAAGTTAACGGTGAAATGCACTGGTTTGATGATGCCATCTTTGCTTGTCACAGTGATCAAGCGATGAACATGTTAGGTGACATTAGCCCAGTCGAGCAAGAGGTGCTGGGTAATATGGCTTATCAAGCGAATGAAGTGGTGCTTCACACTGATACGAGTTTACTTCCAAAGCGTAAAGCAGCGTGGGCTTCGTGGAACTACCTACTGGAGGGCAGTGAAGACGAACAGCAACGTCTCCCTTCGCTTACTTACAACATGAATATTCTCCAACATGTTCAATCTGAGCACACATTCTGTGTCACGCTAAATAGCACTGAGCAGATCGAACCGAGCAAAGTATTACGGACGTTTACCTATCACCATCCAGTGTTCTCCACCGACTCTATCGCTGCACAGCAACGTAAAGAAGAGGTGCAAGGGCTGAACAATACTTGGTTCTGCGGCGCTTATTGGTACAACGGTTTCCACGAGGATGGCGTTCGCAGCGCATTGGACGTAGTGAAAGGGCTTGAAGAGAAATATCGCGTTCAAACTGCTGTCAACTTAGAAAAAGGTGCAGCGTGATATGGATAGCCAAATGAACAGCCAGTTGTTTGTTGGCAACGTTCGACATCGCAGGTTCACGCCGATAAAACATGAATTGAACTACTCATTGTTTATGCCAGCTATTGACGTCGATGAGCTAAAAAAACTAGAGGAAAAAGTTTGGGGTTTTGGCTCTCGTTGGTGGCATTGGGCACGCTTTAAACGCAGTGACTATGTTGGTGAGGGCTGCTTAAAGGTGGCCGTGCACGACAAAATTGAAGAGTTAACAGGTGTTCGTTGTACCGGCAAAGTCATCGCTGTTTGTCATTTGCGCTATTTAGGACTTTATTTTAGTCCGGTGAATTTCTACTACGTTTATAACAAAGAAGGGGAATGGAAATACCTCTTAGCTGAAGTCAGCAATACACCTTGGAACGAGCGTCATTACTACGCAGTCGCTGCTGAGCAAAACGATGAAAACTTTGGATGGGAACAAGAGAAAGCCTTTCATGTTTCTCCGTTTAATCCAATTGACCAACAGTATCACTGGAAGATTAAACCACTGACGGACAAGTTAAGGATTCATCTTGAATGCCACAAAAGCGAAAAGCACTTTGATGCGACGATGACAATGAAAGCTCAAGTGTTTTCGAGCAAAAGCTTATCGAAGTGTTTGATCGTTACGCCAATACAGACGGTAAAAGTAATGGTTGGTATTTATTGGCACGCATTAAAACTTTGGGTGAAAGGCGCGCCTTTTTATTCTCATCCTAAATATTCAACACACGACGAAATAGAAGCCGACACTAAAAAAACAGACAAAAAAAATAAAAAGCACAAGGAGAATTCTGCATGTTAAATACCAGTTCTATGACATTGCCGCGCAAATTGACGACAACACAAAAGGCGGCTCGCGGAGTTATTTTTCAATGTCTGCAAAAAATGGAAATCGGCTGCTTAACTGTTATTGAAAGCTTTAAGACGGAAACGAAAGAAAGAAGCGAGCGCTTTAATGCGCCCAACGGTGAATACAGCGGTCAGCCTGTTGTGGCGACGATTGAGGTAAAGCATCCTGGCTTTTACTCGCGAATCTTGCAAGGTGGCAGCATTGCGGCGGGTGAGGCTTATATGGATGGTTGGTGGGACAGCCCGGATCTAACCTCGTTAATGAAACTTATGGCTCTCAATATGCGAGCGCTAGATAAACTTGAAGAGAAAGGAAGTTGGCTGACTAAAATACTGTACAAGTTCAGTCATTGGACCAATCGCAATTCTCAAGAGAACTCTCGTAAAAACATTCATGCGCATTACGACTTGGGCAACAATTTGTACGAGTCATTTTTAGACGACAACATGCTGTACTCATCGGCCTTATATGTGCAAGACAACGATACTTTGGAACAAGCGCAAATCAACAAAATGGATCGTTTGTGCCAGCAACTTGAGCTTCAACCATCCGATCGAGTGATTGAGATCGGTACAGGGTGGGGGGCTATGGCCATTTACATGGCAGAGCAATATGGTTGTCATGTAACGACAACGACGATTTCTGAAGAGCAGCATGCTTACGCTGAACAAAAAATTAGAGAGCGAAATTTGGGCGACAAGATCACTCTATTAAAACAAGACTATCGAGACCTTTCGGGTCACTACGATAAGTTAGTCTCGATAGAAATGATCGAAGCGGTTGGAAAACAATTTTTGCCTTCCTACATCAAGCAATGCCAATCATTACTCAAGCCGGGTGGTTTAATGGCAATTCAAGCCATCACTATCGCTGACCAGCGTTATGATTACTACAGTAACAACGTTGACTTTATCCAGAAATACATCTTTCCAGGTGGGTTCTTACCTTCGGTTACATCTTTAACTCAAGCTGCGACCAAATACAGTGACTTGGTGGTGAGAGACTTATTTGATATTGGTCTGGACTATGCGAAAACCTTGAGCGAGTGGCACTCTAGATTTAATCAAGCTGAAGATCACGTACGCTCTCTCGGTTATGACGACCGCTTTGTCCGCATGTGGCGCTACTACCTTAGTTATTGTGAAGGTGGGTTTTTAGCTCGAAGTATCAGTGCCGTTCACATGACATTCCAGCGACCTTAAACCGTTATGAAGTTGCTGATTGCCTCTACATGGTTCCAGCTCTGTTGGTTCTCTGCAGTGCTTGGGACCTATCAATGGCAGTGGCTAACACTGATCTTAACATTTCTTACTCTTGTCTATTGTTGGAGGACGGACGCTTCTGCCTTGAAGCACATCGCGAGTATCGTTTTGGCGGGTGTAGTGCTCGATACGCTCAATCAACAGTTTTCTGTTTTTGTCTTTCCAACACAATGGTTACCCATTTGGTTGTTGTGCCTTTGGGTTTTGTTCTCTTGGTATGCCTATCAGCTCAAGCCTGTTTTGTACCGTTTCCCAAAAATCTACGTATCAATTGTAGGTGGCGTTGGAGGAACCGTCAGTTACTACGCCGGTTACAAGCTCCAAGTCGTTGAATATGGATTTAATACCAGCGTCACGTTGGTCATTCTATTTGCTGAATGGTTTGCCATGACACTTTTGATACTCAAGGTATACGGATATGAAAAGCTTGAAGAGAGATTTAACCCAGAGGCTGATTAAGGTAGTTGCTTCTCTAGTAGTTATGGGCTCCTTTGCTCTACAAGCTCAGCCAGTTGGAAACAGTGAAAACGCAGATAAGATGTCGAATTGGAAGGGGTGGAAAACCGTCGGTGAGGCACAACTCACATGGTTCATCTTCGATATATATCAGTCTCGACTAAGCGCACCTGATGGAAAGTTCATTGTAAATGGCGATGTATCACCACACCCTCTGGCATTGGAGATTAACTATCAAAGAGACATCAGCAAGCAGCAGTTGCTTGATGTAACTGATGAGCAATGGGCAAAGCTTGGTTTTACTGAATCATATCGAAAACGTTGGATCAGTGAACTAAACCGTATGTTCCCTGATATAAAAAAAGGGGATGAGCTTACTTACTTAACCGATGGTAAAACTGGTCAGCTTCTTTACCGACAAGCTGGCATTGCACAAATTAAGACAGTCGGCTTCGTTCAAGATGAGCGAATGAACGATGCGTTTTTGTCTATATGGTTGTCACCTAATACAGAGTTCCCAAAACTTCGAAAACAATTAATAGGGCAGGTTAGATAGTGCTTAAACGAATTTTAAAATCAGTCGCCTTGGCTGCTGCGGCCTTACTTTCAGCATGCTCAGCAGATATCGATAATTATCAATCATCTACACCGACTTTTGATTTATTCGGCTATTTTGAAGGCGAAACAAAGGCGTGGGGGATGGTCCAAGATTACACTGAACAACAAACTCGTCGTTTTGAAGTCGACATCGTGGGTACTGTGGAAGGTAACACGTTGACGCTGGTGGAAGACTTTGTGTTTGATGATGGAGAGGTTGACCAGCGAATTTGGGTTATTACCAAATTAGAAGATGGACGCTATGAAGGTAAAGCAGAGGATATTATTGGTGTAGCCACAGGGGCTGAGCAAGGCAATGCGTTGCAGTGGCGGTATGACTTTGAGTTGCAAATGGATGACTCAACAGTAACGGTCGCTTTTGATGATTGGCTTTATCGTCAGGACGAGAAGCATGTTTTCAACCTCACCAAAATTAAAAAGTTTGGTATAGAGGTCGGGACAATAACCTTATTCTTCCAAAAACAGCCATAATAGTTGAGGGGTTTATCCTCTTGCATTACTACCAAATAACCGAAATTATTTCTTCCTAACTAAAAAGGTTGACGCTTTCACGTCAACCTTTTCAATTGCAGATCATCAAGGTGTGATTACAGCTTATCTGTCAGCTCAACCGCTTGACCAATGTAGTTCGCTGGCGTCATCTCTTTCAGACGTGCTTTCTCGTGCTCAGGGAGCTCAAGACCGTCGATGAAGTTGCGCATTGCTTCGCCGTCTACACGCTTACCACGAGTTAGCTCTTTTAGCTTCTCATATGGCTTCTCGATGCCGTAACGACGCATAACTGTTTGTACTGGCTCTGCTAGTACTTCCCAGTTTTTATCTAGTTCAGCAAGAAGCGCTTCACGGTTTACTTCTAGCTTGCTGATGCCTTTAAGCGTAGAAGTGTAAGCGATAATAGCGTAGCCAACACCAACACCAAGGTTACGTAGAACCGTTGAGTCAGTTAGGTCACGTTGCCAACGAGAGATAGGCAGCTTTTGTGCTAGGTGGCCGAATACTGCGTTCGCAAGACCTAGGTTACCTTCAGAGTTTTCAAAGTCGATTGGGTTAACTTTGTGCGGCATTGTTGAAGAACCGATCTCACCAGCAATGGTTTTTTGCTTAAAGTGGCCTAATGCAATGTAACCCCAAACGTCACGATCGAAGTCAATCAGGATAGTGTTGAAACGAGCGATAGCGTCGAACAGCTCAGCGATGTAATCATGCGGCTCGATTTGTGTTGTGTAAGGGTTCCAAGTTACGCCTAGAGACTCTGTAATGAATTCTTCAGAGAACTTGTGCCAATCTAGCTCAGGGTAAGCAGAAAGGTGTGCGTTGTAGTTACCTACTGCACCGTTGATTTTCGCTAGGATCTCAACGTTTTCGATTTGCTTGAATTGACGCTCCATACGGTACGCCACGTTTGCCATTTCTTTACCCATTGTAGATGGAGAAGCAGGCTGGCCGTGTGTACGAGATAGAAGAGGAATGTCGCGGTATTCAACTGCGAGTGCTTTGATAGCGTCAATTAGGTTACGGATTTCTGGAAGAATCACTTGCTCACGTGCTTCTTTTAGCATTAACGCATGAGAGGTGTTATTGATGTCTTCAGAAGTACATGCGAAGTGGAAGAACTCGTTTACTGCGTGCAGTTCAGGAACGTCTGCTACTTTCTCTTTTAGGAAGTACTCAACCGCTTTTACGTCGTGGTTAGTTGTACGCTCGATCTCTTTGATACGGCGTGCATCTTCTTCAGAGAAGTTTGCAGCAAGGTCGTCTAGGAATTGGTTTGCTTCTGCGCTAAACGCTGGCACTTCTGCAATTTCAGCAGTAGCAGCAAGCTTTTGTAGCCAGCGGATTTCAACGATAGTACGGTACTTTAGTAGACCGTATTCACTGAAAATTTCGCGTAACGCAATTGTCTTGCTTCCGTAACGGCCGTCTACTGGTGAAACAGCAGTCAATGCTGACAGTTCCATGATGTTCTCCTGAATTGGGTTTCTAAATTTCGTGAGCGTTATACCAATAACTGTGGCAATTGTCACGAATATTGCGCAAACGTTTGCGCGGGATTTGTTTTATTCGAAAAAAAGTAGCTCGCGATAAACGCGAGCTAGCAGAGTATTCTACATTCTGGCTAACAGGATTTGAGCCTGTTCGACCATTTTCTTTCGGCCAAAAATTAGATGACGACGTTTACCGCCTACTTGGCGCCACAGAACAGCACTACGAATGCCAGATAGCAGTAGAGCACGGACTTTGTGTTGGCTGGCCGTTTGTTGCAGTACAGAAGGCGTGCCTGTTACTTGAATGCGTGGTCCTATAGGGCTAACAACATCCAAGTAGATGCTTGCTAAATTGCTGATCATTTGATCATCTAGCAGTTCAAAATGCTCTGACTGGCGCTTGGCCATCTGGATACGGTCACCAAGCTGGGACATGGCATCGTTGCGAGCGCTTAACTTACGCTCTAGCGCCATTAAGCTAATGATGTAACGAGTGATCTCACTGCCTGATGGGGTGCTATCAATCCCTTTAACCAGACACTCCAGACCGAGCTTTAGATCGGCTTCGCGACCGAATACGCCAACGGTGTTAGCAGGGTTTGTGTTCAAAATAGCGTTGATTGATGTTTCAAAAGCATCTTGATCACAATGCCCGTTTCTCGCAACTTGTTGAACCAAAGCGACAGCTTGGCAAATACCAGCGAAAGCGATAGTACGGTCATAAAGTGTATTCGCCACGTAACGACTCCTAAGCTTGAGAATATTTAATGCGTTGCTCGATGATGCCGCCACCTAGACATACGTCATCTTTATAAAACACTGCTGATTGACCAGGCGTCACTGCAATTTGTGGTTCATCAAAGATCACTTTAATGTTTTCATCATCGATCGGGATGATTGTACAAGGAATATCTTCCTGACGGTAACGAGTTTTCACTGTGCACTTCATAACATCGCGAATTGGCTCACGATCTACCCAGTGAAGTTGTGACGCAAGTAGACCTTCTGATTTTAGCATCGGGTGGTCTTTACCTTGGACTGCGATTAGCACGTTACGCTCTAGGTCTTTTTCACCGACAAACCACGGCTCTTCGTTACCACCGCCGCCTTTACGGCCACCGATGTGTAGACCTTTACGCTGACCTAGTGTGTGGTACATCAAACCTTGGTGTTGACCGATCACTTCGCCTTCTGGCGTTTCGATATTACCAGGCTGAGCAGGAAGGTAACGACCTAGAAAGTCGGTAAATTTACGCTCACCGATGAAACAAATACCTGTCGAGTCTTTCTTCTTCGCTGTTACTAAACCTTGCTCTTCCGCAATACGGCGTACTTCAGGTTTCTCTAAATCACCAACAGGGAAGAGGCTACGGCCAATTTGTTCGTGGCTTAGTGTATATAGAAAGTAGCTCTGGTCTTTGTTGCCATCTAGGCCACGCAACATCGCTGGTTTCTCACCGTTATCTGGGAAAGAGCGACGTACGTAGTGACCCATTGCAATGTAGTCAGCATCAAGCACTTCATCAGCGAATTCTAGGAATGCTTTGAACTTGATTTCTTTGTTACAAAGAATGTCAGGGTTCGGTGTACGACCCGCTTTGTATTCAGCAAGGAAGTACTCAAATACGTTATCCCAGTATTCGGCAGCAAAGTTGATGGTGTGTAGATGAATGCCTAGCTTGTCACATACTGCCTGAGCATCAGCAAGATCTTCTGCTGCTGTACAATATTCTTCGTTGTCATCTTCTTCCCAGTTCTTCATGAACAGGCCTTCTACTTGGTAGCCTTGTTGCTTGAGAAGATACGCAGAAACAGATGAATCAACGCCGCCGGACATACCGACGATGACTTTCTTTTGGCTGTTATCAGACATTACTAAACACCACTTAAATAAACGGGATGCAGATTCTATCAGAATCCACAGACCGGTGACAGATCCGAGATCGAAATCACAATTCGTTTCGCTGCATTTTTCTTCAACAGAAATTCGAACGGGCAATTTCGCAAGTATAGAAGAGGTATATATGGCATAGTTGGCAAAAATCCAAGAGGAAAGTCCAAATGACCGAAGAAAACCAGTTTATGCAAGAAGCCGAGTTGATTGAAATTGTTGAAAACCAACTTGAGGACGGCAATCCATTAAAAGTTAAAGAGACGCTAATGCGCTTAATGATGACAGGGACACCTAGAGAAGAAGCGGTTGCAATGATGGCATGTGCCATGTCGATTGAAATTTTCGATGTGATGAAAAATGAAGGTGAGTTCAACCTAAAGCGTTACTGCGAGCACCTTGAGCAACTGCCAGATCTAAGTTTTATGGAAGGTGAATAAGGAGTCTAGAAGAAAAAAGTGGCTAGCAAACGTTTGCTATAATTGCTTTTATTGCCGCTTTATTATTAGCGGTATAGAATCCGTTCTCCTTTTCATCCCCTTACTCAGACTGACAATATGAAATTTCCTGGACAACGCAAATCGAAGCACTATTTTCCTGTTCATGCTCGTGACCCGCTGGTGAGCCAAGCACAAGAAAGCAAGAAGATGACGCGCACTCACATCATTGGTATTGACCAAACTTTGGTTGATATTGAAGCTAAAGTTACAACGGATGTGATTGAAAAGTACGGTCTGAGTAAAGGTCACTCTTTGGTTATTGATGACGAAAGAGCAGAAGAGTTGTACCAGCAACTTAAAGAAGAGAACTTAATTACCAATGAGTATGCGGGTGGCACAATTGGTAACACGCTACACAACTACTCTGTGCTAGCAGATGATCGCTCTACGCTGCTTGGAGTGATGAGTCAGGATATCAAAATTGGTAGCTATGGCTACCGTTACCTTTGTAATACATCAAGCCGCATGGACTTGAACTATCTACAAGGTGTTGATGGCGCTATCGGTCGTTGTTTCGCTCTTATTACAGAAGATGGTGAACGTACTTTTGCGATCAGTGAAGGGCAAATGAACCAACTGCATCCTGATAGCATTCCAGAAAAAATCTTTAAAAATGCATCGGCGCTTGTACTAACGTCATATTTAGTACGTTGTAAAGAAGGCGACCCAATGCCTGAAGCAACAATGAAAGCGATTGAGTACGCGAAAAAGAATGATGTACCTGTTGTTCTGACTCTTGGGACGAAGTTCGTTATTCAAGATGACCCGAAATATTGGCAAGAATTCATTCGAGATAACGTTTCAGTCGTTGCGATGAATGAAGATGAAGCAGAAGCTCTGACGGGTGAGTCAGACCCACTTGCTGCATCTGATAAAACACTGGAGTGGGCAGATCTAGTATTGTGCACCGCGGGGCCTGTAGGCCTATTTATGGCGGGTTATACGGAAGATAGCGCGAAGCGCGAAACTTCTTTGCCATTACTTCCGGGGTCAATCGCTGAATTTAATCGCTATGAATTTAGTCGTCCGGCGAAAAAAGATACATGTGAAACACCAATAAAAGTGTACTCACATATCTCGCCATATATGGGTGGTCCAGAAAAAATCAAGAATACCAATGGTGCAGGTGATGCTGCGTTATCTGCTGTTCTTCATGATATGGCGGCAAACAAATACCATAAAGAAAATGTGCCTAATTCAAGCAAGCACAGTAACGAATATTTAACTTACTCTTCTTTTTCTCAAGTATGTAAATACGCAAACCGTGCGAGCTACGAAGTTCTCGTGCAACATTCTCCACGTTTGTCACGTGGGCTTCCTGAGCGAGAAGATAGCCTAGAAGAAGCATACTGGGAACGTTAATACACAGTAGTTTAATTAACCATTCTATAACTAAAGTAAAAGGCGCATTAAAAAATGCGCCTTTTTTATTTGGATCATTACAAATAAAAAAGGCTCCCAATAGGAGCCTTTTAAAAAATAGCGCGAATTTAGATCAGGAAATCATCCAGAGATTTACCTGCATCAAGTTGCTCTTGAATTGCAGAAGGTGTACGACCTTGGCCTGTCCAAGTCTTCTCATTACCGTTTGAGTCTGTGTATTTGTATTTAGCTGGACGAGGTGCACGCTTCGCTTTGCCTTTAGTCTTAGTTTCGCCAGATAGCGCAGTAATAAGCGCTTCTACGTCAATACCATCTTGAGCAATTTTCTCTGCGATCTCTGCTAGCTTAGCTTCTTGCTCAGCTTGTGCTGCACGTTCTGCTTCTTCTGCTTCACGACGCTCTTCTACGACAGTAGTTAGTTTATCTAGAGCTTCTTCCAATTGTTCTAGAGTCAGCTCACGAGAAAATGCACGAAGGCTACGGATATTTAGAAGGGTTTTAGTCAGCTCTGACATAACGATTCCTATTAAAAGGTTAATGTGTTGGGCACTTTTTATCGTTACGATTAAATAATGCCAATCTATAAATAAACAAAGAGTCCTTATATTTAACTTTATCTTTTCCTTATGTGCAAATACTAAATCAAGATTTTGTTTAAATTTAGCTATTTTTTTAAAGCAATAAATATTATTACACTCGAAATAAATCTTATTAGATGAGAATTGAAATCAACACTCGTTATTGTATAGAGATAGAGCCAGCTTGGTTTTTATAAAAAAAGTTGAGTTATTACTTAAAAATATGAAGCGTCCATCTTTGATGGAGTGTCATATATCCTTAATTTATTGATACAAGATAAACCATGATATTTTTAAGGTAGTAATAATGTTTCATAAATAACAAAATTGATGTGATTTCAGTTGCACAAAACTAACTTGAAGTAGACAAGGTTTATAAATTATCTCAGTCATTATTTATTTGTTTAATTTAGTTTGATGTGTTGCATTGACTCTCATCATAAGTACAATGGCTGCTACCTGATGCAATATTGCAGACAATTTGTTGTTAATTTGTACAGTTAGTGGTTAATTGTTTGTTGTTGCCGTAGAGGCGCGGTCTCGAAGAGTAGCTATTATTGGGGTGATGCCAATGAATAATAGTGGAAGGCGAAGATTGCCGAAGTAAGTAACTCATCAAAGTTACTTGCTGGGGTTGTATCTGAAAGGAACAACACTGCCATAGTATATATTCACATTAAACTATGGAGCGCTACTGTAGGGTTGGGTGGAGTGTTCGCTTCCCTGTCGCTAAGTTCAACATGAGCACGTATCGTATGCTACGTGACTTGTCTGCAGTAGATCTCTAGCCAAACTTTGGTTTTTGAAGATCATGAATTTAATAGATTTTTCTAGTTCTCCTGTTTCATTATTGCCACCTATTGTCGCTTTGACTTTGGCGATTCTGACTCGACGTGTATTAGTTTCCTTAGGTGTAGGTATCGTGCTGGGTGCGGTTCTACTTAATAGCTGGTCTATCGGTGATACCGTTAGTTACGTGAGTTCTCAAGTTTCTTCTGTCTTTATTGAAGATGGCGGAATTAACACTTGGAACATGAGCATTGTTGGTTTCCTAATCTTATTAGGTATGACAACTGCATTATTAACGCTATCTGGTGGTACTCGTGCATTTGCCGAATGGGCACAATCTCGAGTGAAGAGTAAACGCGGCTCCAAACTTCTTGCTGCCTTTTTAGGCGTATTCATTTTTGTCGACGATTACTTTAACAGTCTTGCTGTTGGTGCCATTTCTCGTCCAGTAACCGACCGTTTTTATGTGTCTCGCGCGAAGCTTGCGTACATTCTAGACTCAACTGCTGCACCAATGTGTGTGATCATGCCTGCTTCTAGCTGGGGTGCTTACATTATTACGATTATCGGCGGTATCTTAGTCTCACATGGGATCACTGAGTATTCGGCTCTTGGCGCGTACGTTCGTCTTATTCCAATGAACTTCTACGCAGTTTTTGCACTGCTTATGGTGTTTGCTGTGGCGTGGTTTGGCCTCGATATCGGTAAGATGCGTGAGCATGAAATCTCTGCATCTCAAGGCCGCGGCTTTGATAAAGACAAAGAAAACGACTCGCAAGAAGCGCATGATCTAAACGAAGAGCTAGATATCCGTGAAAGCGAAAAGGGTAAAGTGTCAGACTTGGTACTTCCTATCGTGACGCTGATTATTGCGACTATCGCTTCTATGCTTTACACGGGTGGCCAAGCATTGGCTGCTGACGGCAAAGAGTTTGCGCTTCTAGGTGCGTTTGAAAATACAGATGTAGGCACATCACTAATCTACGGTAGCTTGCTTGGCTTAGCTGTCGCATTATTTACTGTTGTGAAGCAAGGTCTTCCAATGGGTGAAATTGCACGCACACTATGGATTGGTGCTAAGTCTATGTTTGGCGCGATTCTAATCCTAGTATTTGCCTGGACTATCGGTTCGGTTATCGGTGATATGAAGACGGGTTCTTACCTTTCTACAATGGCTCAGGGCAATATCAATCCACATTGGCTACCGGTTATCCTATTCTTGTTGTCTGGTCTAATGGCATTTTCAACAGGTACTTCTTGGGGTACGTTCGGCATTATGCTTCCAATCGCGGGTGATATGGCTGGTGCAACCGATCTTGCGCTAATGCTCCCAATGCTAAGTGCAGTTTTAGCCGGTGCCGTTTTTGGTGACCATTGTTCACCTATCTCCGATACCACTATTCTGTCGTCGACTGGTGCACGTTGTAATCATATTGATCATGTATCGACCCAGTTGCCTTATGCATTGTCCGTGGCGCTAGTTTCCTGTGTTGGCTTCATTACTTTGGGGATGACTGCGTCAATTGCATTCTCATTCATCGCTGCATCAATCACATTTATTATTGTATGTGGAGCACTTTCTTGGTTGTCGAAGTCTAAAATGGCATCGTGCCAAAATGTCTAGTACAGCTCAGTGTTTTTAATAAAGAGGAAGCTCCGCTAAATTTAGCGGAGCTTTTTTTTAACGCGATTTAGGTGAGGGGGGCAATCGCGTTTTTGGGGATAATCGTTTCGTGTTAAAAGCGAGCTATTTGTGTTCTGAGCACTCCTTTCTGTGCTGTGATAGAAAATCTATCAACCGACTTCTTCTTAGCTCTAAGCAAAGACTATGCCTGGTTTAACTTGTTGATTTTAAAGACGGTAATGTCAAGAGGTTTATGATGAGGGGCTAAGTAAATGATATATGATGATTTGTCTGTTACACAGTGTCACGTTACACCTGTACAGCAACTAAACATTTAAGTTGTATTTCTTTATTAGACGATAAAGCGTTGTTCTTGAAATACCAAGATGACGTGCAGCCGCACTCATGTTGTGCTTATTTTCTTCGATAGCTTGCAGTAGGTAGTCGAGATCAATTTGGTCCACTGAAGGGAGTAATTGCCTTTCATTATTATCAAGGCCCAAGTCGGCGACGAGAAGCGTGTGATCTTCACACATGACAATCGCTCGTTGGATTACATTTCGCAGTTCTCTTACGTTACCTGGCCAACGATGTTTGAGGAGCTTGGCTTTGACTTTATCCGACATTTTTTGTACCTGACCATGAGACAAATCTGTTAAGAAGTGTTCTGATAACATAAGGATATCTTTCCCACGCTTTCTCAGTGGAGGAATGGTTAATGGCAAGATATTAAGCCGATAGAATAAATCTTCACGGAATCCACCTTGTACAACCTCATTTTTCAAATCCACGTGGCTCGCAGCAATGACTCTACAGTCCACGTCAATGAATTTATCAGCGCCGACTTTATGGATTTGCTTACTCTCTAAAAAGTGCAGAAGGTGGATTTGTAGATCCGGCGGCATATCACCAATCTCATCTAGGAATAGGGTACCTTTATGCGCTTTTTGAATAAAACCGATACGATCTGAAATCGCTCCTGTAAATGCTCCTTTTTCGTGACCGAAAAGTTCGGACGCAATAAGACCACTTGGAATTGCGCCGCAGTTAACTTCAACAAAAGGTGCCGAGTGTCTGTTCGACAACTGATGAATAAGACGAGCACAGAGACCTTTGCCCACCCCTGTTTCACCCTGAATGAGTACTTCAGCATCACATTGAGCGTACTTTTGGATTGCCGTGCGAAGTTCTTGGATACATGCACTATGGCCGATTAATGGGTATAGTGTTGTATCGCTGAAATCCACAGCTTGTTTGTTACTACCGTTACGCAGTTTCATGGTTAATCACTATTTTTTGCCCCACTAAAATAATAGTTTTGAATGAGTCGTCTCAAACGTGAGTGGATGTCTCTTTATTGAGAATGATGTCAATTACTAAGGGCGGTGAGATCTAAATAGTTGTTTTGATGAAAATTCATACTATTCTTCTTTTTCTTTAAGAATAGGGTTGAATAGAAACCTAATTTCTACCCATATACTCAACTGAAATTAAATTTAAACCCTTTAAAATCAAGTAATTATAAAAAATAGTTAGAAAATGCTAAATTCAGTATTGAAAAATATAGAATCCTTGGTTAGTGTGGTTACTAACGAAGCAACTCAATAGAGCCTTAAATAAGTATGCGTAATTTTGTAATGAACATTCATCACCATCATCACCCAATCTAGTCTTTCGGGCGATGTACGCATACCCGGGAGGCAGGAAACTCCCGGAGGTGAAATCAAAGTAAAAGCAGATTTTAAACCCTCGGGAGACTCCAATCTCTCGAGGGTTTTTTAGTTTTATTAATTCAAAAATTACTTAGATATCAAAATCTTGCACAGGGAAAAAGCAATGCAAACACAACGCTTAAGAATCGCAATTCAGAAAAAAGGTCGCCTTAGCAAAGAGAGCCAAGCTCTGCTAAAACAGTGCGGCGTAAAATTTAATGTAATGGGTGAGCGTTTAGTGGTTCACTCGGAGAACATGCCAATTGATTTGCTTTTGGTTCGTGACGATGACATCCCTGGCTTGATCATGGATGGCGTGGTTGACCTTGGTTTCATCGGAGAAAACGAACTAGAAGAAGTTCGTCTTGATCGCAAAGCTTTGGGTGAGCCATGTGAGTTTGTTCAACTTCGTCGACTGGATTTTGGCGGTTGTCGCTTGTCTATCGCTATCGACAAGGATGAAGAGTACAACGGTCCACAAGACTTAGCTGGTAAGCGTATTGCCACAACTTACCCTCAACTCCTAAAAGCTTACATGGATGAAGCAGGCGTTCCATTCTCCACATGTATGCTAACTGGCTCTGTAGAAGTTGCACCTCGCGCAGGTCTAGCTGACGCTATTGCTGATTTGGTATCGACTGGCGCAACGTTAGAAGCGAATGGCTTAAAAGAAGCGGAAGTGATCTTTAAATCTAAAGCGACGCTGATTCAACGTATCGGTGAGTTTGATGCAGACAAAACAGCACTGATTGAAAAACTACTGACTCGCATGCAAGGCGTACAACAAGCGAAAGAGTCTAAGTACATCATGCTTCACGCACCAGCTGAAAAGCTCGATCAAATCAAAGCACTACTTCCTGGTGCTGAGGATCCTACGGTTCTTCCTCTTTCTGCAGATAAGCAGAAAATGGCTGTTCACTTAGTGAGTTCTGAAAACCTGTTCTGGGAAACCATGGAACAGCTAAAAGAGTTAGGCGCTAGCTCAATCCTAGTGCTACCAATTGAAAAAATGATGGAGTAAACATCATGAGAACAGTCGTTTGGCAATCTTTAAGTGAAGAGCAGCAAGATTCGATCTTAGAACGTCCTGCTATTGCAGAAGGTGCAAATATCACTGCAGCAGTGTCTGAGGTTATCGCTAAAGTTCGAAATGAAGGCGACTCTGCTCTCAACGAGCTGACAGAAAAGTTTGATCGCGTTAAACCTGAGTCCATTCGTGTTTCTTCTCAGGAAATTAAAGCCGCTTCAGAGCGCTTGTCTGAATCAATGAAAAACGCATTAGAGCAAGCTTATGCCAATATTTCTAAATTCCACAAAGCGCAAAAGCCACAGCCAATTAAAGTCGAAACTCAACCGGGTGTGCTTTGTGAACAGGTAACACGTCCAATTCAAAAAGTGGGTTTGTACATTCCTGGTGGTAGCGCGCCATTGCCATCGACGGTTTTGATGCTTGGCGTGCCTGCGAAAATTGCTGGCTGTCGTAAAGTTGTGCTTTGCTCTCCGCCTCCAATCGCTGACGAGATCCTTTACGTAGCAAAATTGTGTGGCATTGATGAAGTGTACAACGTCGGTGGTGGTCAAGCTGTTGCTGCAATGGCATATGGTACAGAGACCGTATCAAAAGTTGATAAGATTTTTGGCCCGGGTAACGCTTACGTGACGGAAGCAAAGCGTCAGGTGAGCAATGATTTCCGTGGCGCAGCGATTGATATGCCAGCGGGTCCTTCGGAAGTTCTTGTGATTGCGGATGAAACAGCGGACCCAGATTTTATTGCGGCGGACCTTCTAAGTCAGGCAGAGCATGGACCTGACTCTCAAGTTGTACTTGTGACTCCATCAGCCATTATTGCAGATCAGGTGACAGATGCCGTTCGTCGTCAATTGAAAGAGTTGTCTCGTTCAGAGATTGCAGAAAAAGCGCTCGCATCGAGTTTAATCATTATTGCTGAATCGATCACCCAAGCGATCTCTATTTCTAATTATTATGGTCCTGAGCACTTAATTGTTCAGACTAAGAACCCACGCGAGCTTCTGCCTCTATTAGACAACGCAGGTTCGATCTTCCTTGGGGATTGGTCGCCTGAATCTGCAGGTGATTACGCATCGGGCACTAACCACGTTCTTCCTACTTACGGTTACACACGGACATATTCAAGCTTAGGTTTGGCTGATTTTTCTAAACGAATGACGGTTCAAGAGCTTTCAGCTGACGGTCTTAAAAATCTTGCGCCAACGGTTGTCACCATGGCTGAAGCAGAAGGTCTGGACGCCCACAAACGTGCTGTTACTATCCGTGTAGAAAAATTAGCAAGTAAGTAAGAATAAGAGAGTAAAGAGATGGAAAAGCTAGCGCGTAAACAAGTCCAACAACTAACACCTTATCTTTCGGCTCGCCGAATTGGTGGAACAGGTGACGTATGGCTGAACGCCAACGAATCGCCATTCAACAATGAATACAAAACAGACTTTGCTCGTCTTAATCGTTACAGCGAATGCCAGCCGAAAGAACTGATTTCTGCTTACGCCGCGTATGCTGGAGTGAAGCCAGAACAAACGCTGACTTCTCGCGGTGCAGATGAAGGTATTGAGTTATTGATTCGTGCTTTCTGTGAACCGGGTGAAGACGCGATTTTATACTGCCCACCGACTTACGGTATGTACGCCATCAGTGCAGAAACCATCGGTGTAGAGCGCAAAACGGTGCCGCTAACGTCAGATTGGCAACTAGACCTCGCAGGTATCGAAGCGAATCTAGATAACGTGAAACTGGTTTTCGTATGCTCGCCAAACAACCCAACGGGTAACTTAGTTAAGCGTGACGATATTGTCTCTCTGCTTGAGATGACAAAAGACCGCGCAATCGTGGTCATGGACGAAGCGTACATCGATTTTTGTCCAGAAGCGTCAACAGTAGATTTATTGGCAGAATATCCAAATCTAGCGATTCTGCGTACTCTGTCGAAAGCTTTCGCGCTTGCTGGTCTTCGTTGTGGATTTACGCTAGCAAACGAAGAACTGATTAACGTCCTTCTTAAAGTGATCGCACCATATCCAGTACCGGTTCCAGTTGCTGAAATTGCTACTCAAGCGCTCTCTGAAGCAGGCCTAGCGCGAGCGAAGTTCCAAGTTCTCGATTTGAACGCGAACCGAGCTTACTTACAAGTTGGTTTGTCGATGATTCCGGGTCTGGAGGTTTTTGAAGGGTGGGGTAACTACTTATTGGTGAAATTCCCAGATGGCGATGCTCTTTTCAAAGCCGCTTGGGATACGGGCATTATCCTGCGTAACTCGCCAATTGAGAACTGCGTGCGTATCAGTGTTGGTAACCGCGACGAGTGTGAAAAGACACTGGGTTTCATTAGAAACTACTATTCATAAATAGAATTCTCAACGTTCTCGGTTTATGCCGAGAACGAAACAAGATTAGTAATAAGGAAGTTCGAGTGAGCAAGCAACAAAAAATCCTATTTATCGACCGAGATGGCACGCTGATTGTTGAGCCACCGATTGATTTCCAAGTTGACCGCTTGGATAAGTTAAAACTAGAGCCATTTGTTATCCCAAGCCTGTTGTCGTTGCAGGATGCTGGATACCGTCTAGTGATGGTCACTAACCAAGATGGTTTGGGTACTGACAGCTACCCACAAGCTGATTTTGATGCACCGCACAACATGATGATGGAGATCTTCGAGTCTCAAGGTGTGAAGTTCGATGACGTGTTGATTTGTCCTCACTTTGAAGAAGATAACTGCTCTTGCCGTAAGCCTAAGCTAGGCATGGTGAAAGAGTACCTTCAAGGTGGCAAAGTTGATTTCCAAAACTCTGTCGTGATTGGCGATCGTCAAACCGATCTTCAACTTGCAGAAAACATGGCAATTCGTGGTATTCAATACAACCCAGAAACCATGGGTTGGAAACAGATCCTGAAAGATCTGACGGTGAAAGCTCGTGTTGCTGAAGTTATTCGTACCACGAAAGAAACGGACATCAAAGTTGCGGTTAATCTTGATGAGCAAGGCGGTAACGATATCTCAACGGGTCTTGGCTTCTTTGACCACATGCTGGATCAAATTGCGACGCACGGTGGATTCCAAATGGTGTGCAAAGTGGAAGGTGACCTGCACATTGATGATCACCACACAGTAGAAGATACCGCTCTTGCGTTAGGTCAAGCGTTGAAAGAAGCACTGGGTGACAAACGTGGTATTGGTCGCTTTGGTTTCAGCCTGCCAATGGATGAGTGCTTGGCACAATGTGCACTGGACCTATCTGGTCGTCCTTACCTTAAGTTCGATGCGCAGTTTAGCCGTGAGCAAGTGGGTGATCTTTCAACAGAGATGGTGGTTCACTTCTTCCGCTCTTTGACTGACACATTAGCATGTACGTTGCACCTTTCTTCTGCGGGCAACAATGATCACCACATTATTGAGAGCCTATTTAAAGCGTTTGGTCGCACTCTGCGCCAAGCAATCAAAGTAGAAGGCACTGAGCTACCAAGTAGTAAAGGCGTACTTTAAGGCTAACCTTAGCAAGGAGAAAAACAGTGACAGAACAGAAAGTTGTCATTATCGATACTGGCTGTGCCAACGTCTCTTCGGTGAAGTTTGCTATTGAACGCCTAGGTTATGACGTAACGATTTCAAAAGAACCACAAGTTGTATTGGCGGCTGACAAGCTATTTCTACCGGGCGTGGGAACCGCCAGTGAAGCGATGAAGAACCTAGAAGAGCGTGACCTTATCAGCTTGGTAAAACAGGTAGAAAAGCCACTGCTAGGTATCTGTTTAGGCATGCAATTGCTTGGCAAAGTGTCTCAAGAAAAAGGCCAGAAAGCAGACGAGTTAGTTGAGTGTCTTGGACTTTGTGATGGCGAAGTGAAGCTGCTTCAAACCGGCGATTTGCCACTGCCGCACATGGGGTGGAATACCGTTTCTGCAAAAGCAGGCAATCCGTTATTCAAAGGTATTGAAGAGGGCGAGTACTTCTATTTTGTGCACAGCTTTGCGATGCCAGTTGGAGACTACACCATTGCCGAATGTGATTACGGAAATCCATTCACTGCTGCGGTTCAAAGCGGTAACTATTATGGTGTGCAATTCCACCCAGAGCGTTCTTCAAAAGCGGGCGCGAAGCTTATTCAAAACTTCTTAGAATTATAAAAGGGATTTAGTGTGATTATTCCAGCTCTTGATTTAATTGAAGGACAGGTGGTTCGCCTTTATCAAGGTGATTACGGCCAAGTAACCGAGTACAAAGTCGACCCAGCAGAGCAGTTCAATTTGTACCACCAAGCAGGTGCTAACTGGCTACACTTAGTGGATTTAACTGGCGCGAAAGACACGACAGCACGTCAACTTGATTTGATTGCAAAGCTACTCGCAAGCACGCCAGCGAACATCCAAATCGGTGGTGGTGTGCGTACAGAGCAAGACGTGATTGATCTGTTAGAAGCCGGTGCTCAGCGTGTTGTCGTTGGCTCTACAGCAGTAAAACAGCCAGAGCTTGTGAAAGGTTGGATGGAAAAGTATGGCGCGGAGAAAATCGTTCTCGCTCTAGATATCAACATCGACCAAGACGGCACGCGTAAAGTGGCAATATCTGGTTGGCAAGAAGACTCAGGTGTGACTATCGAAGCTTTGATCAACGATTATCTGACGGTAGGTCTACAGCATGTGCTTTGCACGGACATTTCTCGTGATGGTACGCTAGAAGGCTCAAACGTTGAGCTTTACGTCGACTTATGTAAACAGTACCCACAAGTGCAGTTTCAATCTTCAGGCGGCATTGGCTCATTAGCGGATATCGAAGCACTAAAAGGCAGCGGTGTTGCTGGTGTGATTGTTGGTCGCGCATTGTTAGATGGTAAGTTCACAGCAGAGGAGGCGTTTGCATGCTGGCAAAGCGAATAATTCCATGTCTTGATGTTCGTGATGGACAAGTGGTGAAGGGCGTCCAGTTCCGCAACCACGAAATCATTGGTGACATCGTTCCTCTGGCGCAGCGTTATGCGGAAGAAGGCGCTGACGAGCTTGTGTTCTACGATATTACCGCTTCAAGTGATGGGCGTGTCGTTGATAAAAGTTGGGTCGCTCGCGTTGCAGAAGTGATTGATATTCCGTTCTGTGTGGCTGGTGGCATTAAATCAGCAGAGGACGCGGCGCGCATTCTTGAGTTTGGTGCAGATAAGGTATCTATTAACTCTCCTGCCTTGGCGAACCCTCAGCTGATTACTGACCTTGCTGATAAGTTTGGTGTGCAATGTATCGTCGTTGGTATCGATTCATACTACGACAAAGAGACGGGCAAGTATCAGGTTTACCAGTTTACTGGTGATGAAGAACGCACCAAAGCGACCCAATGGGAAACGCGTGATTGGGTGCAAGAAGTACAAAAACGCGGCGCTGGTGAAATCGTACTGAACATGATGAACCAAGACGGTGTGCGTAACGGCTATGATATTGAACAACTCAATATGGTGCGTGAAGTGTGTAACGTACCATTGATTGCATCGGGTGGTGCAGGTGCTATGGAGCACTTTGCGGAAGCATACCAAAAAGCCAATGTGGATGGCGCGCTTGCCGCGTCGGTATTCCACAAACAAGTCATCAACATTGGTGAATTAAAGCAGTATTTGAAACAACAAGGCATTGAGGTACGACTATGAGTGTGAAAGCCGCCGAAGTAAGTTCGCTAGCTGAGCGAATCAACTGGGAAAAGGTGGATGGTCTGGTACCTGCCATCGTACAAGATTTCCAATCAAGCCAAGTGCTGATGATGGGTTACATGAACCAAGATGCGTTGGCAAAAACGGGCGAAACAGGTCAAGTGACGTTTTTCTCTCGTACCAAGCAGCGTCTTTGGACCAAAGGTGAGACCTCTGGCAACGTATTGCAATTGGTGAACATGCAGCTCGATTGCGACAACGATACGCTACTGGTGAAAGTGAATCCCATTGGTCCTACGTGTCACTTGGGTAACACAACTTGCTGGGATGTGGACCCTCAAGAGGAGTCACAAATGGTGTGGCTTCATCAACTTGAGCAGCTATTGGCTGCCCGCAAGAGTGCCGACCCAGATTCCTCTTATACTGCCAGTCTTTAT
Source organism: Vibrio sp. 1CM7H (assembly GCF_023161645.1). Taxonomy (NCBI): domain Bacteria; kingdom Pseudomonadati; phylum Pseudomonadota; class Gammaproteobacteria; order Vibrionales; family Vibrionaceae; genus Vibrio; species Vibrio sp. 1CM7H. The sequence goes on along the minus strand of NZ_JALNTV010000002.1, from coordinate 657,605 downwards.
GCCCGTGGCACCAAGCGTATTTCGCAAAAAGTTGGCGAAGAAGGCGTTGAAGTCGCGCTTGCGGCGACGTCGGGCGATAAGGCGGAGTTAGTGTGTGAATCAGCAGACTTGATTTACCACTTAATGGTATTGCTTCAAGACCAAGGCTTATCGATGAATGACGTAGTGAACAAGTTGAAAGAACGTCATAAATAAGCCTGTCATAGATAAATGAAAGCCTCTATTCCCGTGAGTCTAGGGGCTTTTTTTTAATGTAATATTGTTGATTCGGTGGGGAAATCTGAAAGCAGAGCCTACGGTGATTATATTCTGAATCACGCTTGTTCTTCGCTGTTCAGAATGACGATATATTTTCTAACGGTATTTGAAGTCGCGTTATCTATTTCAAACGAAAGTACATATTCACGTTATTCCGACGAGCTTAGGTGAGGTCAGGAATCTCATTAAAGCGAACTCAATAAGCTAGGCGTGGATGCCTTTACCCACAACACTTCTTAAACTTCTTACCGCTTCCGCAGATACACGGGTCGTTACGGCCGACCTTGAGACTGCTTACTGTTTGGTTCAAACGTGGATCCTGTTCTGGTTCTTCTTCTGGCTCTTCTTCAGGAAATGTGCCGTCAATGTAGTACCAAAGCCCATTTTCTTTTACGAAGCGAGAACGTTCTGTCATACAGTAGCGTTTGCCGTCTTCATCAAAATAAGCGCTAAACTCGACAAAGCCTTCATTGTCATTACTGCCAGCTTCTGTTTTTAATACTTCAAGTTTGCACCAATCGCTGTCGATAGATTGGGCAATGCCTTCTCGTTGTTCTTCTGCATTACAGCTTGGGTGGTACGTGTTCACCACGTAATCTACTAGACCTAGCACATGCGCACTGTAACGAGAGCGCATTAACTGCTCCGGAGTGGTAACGTCAGCATGGTTATTGTGGGCAATTTCACAACACTGTTGGTAGGTGCGGTTAGAGCCGCAAGGACAAGAAGAAGCCATAAAATGAAATCTCGATTAATTAAGCGGTAAAAACAAACAACCTCACATAAGTTAGGCATGGGGCATTATAGCGATTTAGGGCGTTTGAGACAGCAGTTCTTGAGCCCACTCAGTAGATTGATTAAAAGCGTCTGCTAATTGAGGCTCGGTTAAATTAAGAACGGTGCAATACCGCTCAGCTAATTCCCAGTCTGCTTGTTCGTAGGCGATCGTCATTGAAAGTAAGTGGCCAAGTACGCCTTTTCGACTGGTTAATGCGAGTTTTATATCTTCGTCAACGGGGATATCTTCAATGACATCCGAGAGCGGTTGATCGAGCAAAGATCCGAGTAGAGAAAACATTCCTGTCAAAAAAGCCTGCCCGGGGTCATACCTAGTGTTCATTTGACTAAGTAACAGTTCACACATTCTTGCACGCTGAATCGCTAAAGAGTAAAGAGAGTCAGGTTTATCCTCTTGAACGGATGCAATTGCAACTAAGGAAATAAAGCGTCGTAGTCGCTCTTCACCCAGATAAATAAGTGCCTGTCTGAACGATTTGATCTTAGTCGTTAATGTATATCCTGAATTTACGTAAGTAAGCAACTTGTATGACAGCGTCACATCAATCGAAAACAGACGTTCAACCTCATTGAAGTCGATGGGCTTATCTGCAATCTCTTTACACAGCTGTATGACGGTAAGAAACGCGGGGTTCAACCGTTTTTTCTGGATCATCTCAGGCTTGCTGAAAAAATATCCTTGAAAATAGTTAAAGCCGGCTTCTAAAGCTTGCTCAAATTCTTCATAGGTCTCAACTTTTTCAGCAAGAAAGTCGATTTTAAATGGGCTTAATGCCTGAATAAAAATAGCGGCTTTCTTGATCGGTACGAGTCGAATGTCAAACTTGATCATGGAAACGTATGGAAGAAAACGTTTCCAAGCCTTCGTCGGCACAAAATCATCTAAAGCAATTTTGTATCCGCACTCATGAAGGTGCTTGATGGCTTCTAGCAGCTCTTCTGTCGGTTCACAATCTTCAAGGACTTCAATGACGAGAGACTCTTTGGGAAACAGAGTTGGGACTAGATTCACCAAGCTTTGATGCGGAAAGTTAACAAAGCCAAGTTTGTTCCCTAATGTGTTGTAATGCGTCGACAAAAAATGATCGGATAGCAGTCGACTAGTAGCCAGCTCTGGTTCTACTTCAGGGAAGGTATTTTTAGGACCGTCTCGAAAGAGAAGTTCGTAACCTATGGTTCGTTTTTCTCTATCCAGAATCGGTTGGCGAGCTACGTAAGAATACTTCAATTAGGTACTTCGTTCTGTTTAACTTAGTATTATGATAATAGCGATTTTTTACAAAATATCTACGACTTGAGCGTGAATCTTCTACACGCTCTACATGCTTAACGCAAATTCTGTATGAATGGTCTCGTTTGTAGGTCAAAGCCATCAGAATTTACTTGTAAAACTGAGCCTTGCGTATACCAATCCCCTAAAACTATCCGGGTCTTTTTAACGCCATCGACGTCAAAAAAATGTGTATTCGGGCGATGAGTGTGACCATGAATCATTAAGTTGACGCAATTCTGAGACATCACTTTCTCGACTTCATTTTGATTGACGTCCATGATGTCTAAAGGCTTGCTCATTTTATCATCACGAATATCGGATTGAACTTTTGAGACAATTTTCTTCTTAATAAACCAAGGAATGTGATTAAACAGCCATTGCAACCAAGGTTGATGAACAGTCTTACGGAATTTTTGATAATCAATGTCGTCAGTACACAGGGTGTCACCGTGGAGAATAACTGCTTTAGTACCATAAAGGTCTATGAGGCTAACTTCATCTAATAATGTAATGCCTGTCTCTTTACAGAAGCGTTTTCCCAATAGGAAGTCGCGATTGCCCTGAATGAAATAAACAGGAACGCCAGTCTTTGTTAGTTGCTGGAACTCTGTACGGATTTGATTGGCAAAAGGAGTTTTGTCATCGTCTCCAACCCAAAACTCGAACAGATCGCCTAATACATAAAGTGCATCGGCTTTCGTTGCTTCTGTTCGCATGAACGTCACAAAACATTCCGTAATATCCGGACGCGATGGGGTGAGGTGAAGATCGGAAATAAATAATGTTGTCATAGAAATAAGGGGAAGCGATGCCTCCCCATTAACTTATCTCTTAGAAATAATTCTTACGAATTATTCTTCAATTGTTGTACCAGTGATTACTACGTCCTCTAGAGGTACGTCTTGGTGCATGCCGTAAGAACCAGTGCTAACGCCTTTGATCTTATTTACGATGTCCATGCCTTCTACAACTTCACCGAATACACAGTAACCCCAACCATCTAGGCTTTCGCTACGGAAATCTAGGAATGTGTTGTTGTTTACGTTGATAAAGAACTGAGAGCTTGCTGAATGCGGTTCCATAGTACGTGCCATAGCAAGTGTACCCACTTTGTTGCTTAGGCCGTTGTTTGCTTCGTTCTTGATAGGTGCACGTGATGCTTTTTCACGTAGACCAGGTTCCATGCCACCACCTTGGATCATGAAACCGTCAATAACACGGTGGAAAAGAGTGTTGTCGTAAAAGCCATCGCGGCAGTACTGAAGGAAGTTTGCGCTAGTCTCTGGCGCTTTCTCTTCGTTTAGTTGAATCTTGATGTCACCAAAATTAGTGTGAAGGGTGATCATGCTACTTTCCTTTACTGTGTTGTGTTGAGCCCGAGATTCTAGCCTAAGTTCTAGTGCATTAAAAACTCAGGAAGAGGAAATTCTTCGTTTTGTGCTTGAAGTTTAGTCGATTATCGTTTTATCGGTTAATTGCTATTACCTAACCAGGTCGGAGTTGATATACTCGACCTTCTTTTATTCATTCACAATCATAGATAGAGATCATGTTAAAGATATATAACACACTCACAAGACAGAAAGAGGAATTCAAACCAATTACAGCTGGCAAAGTCGGCATGTATGTCTGTGGAGTTACCATCTACGATCTCTGTCACATCGGTCACGGTCGCACTTTTGTCTCCTTTGACGTGGTATCACGTTACCTTCGTTACCTAGGTTACGATCTAACGTTTGTACGCAACATCACAGACATCGATGATAAGATCATTAAACGTGCGGCTGAAAATGGCGAGTCTTGTGACTCATTGACCGAGCGCTTGATCGGTGAAATGCACGCAGACTTCGACGCATTAAACATGAAGCGCCCAGATATTGAGCCTCGTGCAACCCAGTTTATTCCAGAAATCATCGAACTTGTTCAAAAACTGATTGAACGTGGCTTTGCTTACGTTGCGGATAATGGCGATGTAATGTTTGAGGTTCGCAAGTTTGACGAATACGGCAAACTGTCTAAACAAGATTTGGATCAGCTGCAAGCGGGCGCGCGCGTTGATGTCGAAACAGCCAAACGCAGCCCACTAGACTTCGTTCTTTGGAAGATGTCTAAACCAGGTGAACCTACGTGGGAATCACCATGGGGCCCTGGTCGTCCAGGCTGGCACATTGAATGTTCTGCTATGAACTCTTCAATCCTAGGTGATCACTTTGACATTCACGGTGGCGGCTCTGATCTTCAGTTCCCACACCACGAAAACGAAATCGCGCAATCATGCTGTGCACACGACACTAAGTACGTAAATACTTGGATGCACAGTGGCATGGTGATGGTAGATCGCGAGAAGATGTCTAAGTCTCTAGGCAACTTCTTTACTATCCGTGACGTACTTGGTCACTACGATGCAGAAACGGTTCGTTACTTCCTTATGTCTGGTCACTACCGTAGCCAGTTAAACTACAGCGAAGAGAACCTAAACCAAGCACGCGCTTCGCTTGAGCGTCTATACACTTCTCTACGTGGTTTGGATCTAAATGCTGCTCCTGCTGGTGGTGAAGAGTACGTATCTCGCTTTACAGCAGCGATGAACGATGACTTCAATACGCCAGAAGCGTACTCAGTTCTGTTCGACATGGCGCGCGAAGTTAACCGTCTGAAAACAGAAAACCTAGAGAAAGCGAGCGAGCTAGGTGCGCTAATGCGTGAACTAGCAGATGTGATCGGTATTCTTCACCAAGATCCAGAAGCCTTCCTAAAAGGTGATGCAGGTAACGATGATGAAGTGGCTGAAATCGAAGCTCTTATCAAGCTGCGTAACGACTCTCGCGCTGCGAAAGATTGGGCGAATGCAGATATGGCTCGTGACAAACTGACCGAAATGGGCATTGTTCTGGAAGATGGTCCAGAAGGCACAACGTGGCGTCGTAAGTAATTGAATTTTCAATTTTAAAGGGCTGATAATTCAGCCCTTTTATTTTCCATTTCCATAAATTAAAACTTTAACTTTAGGTAATGCTCTGTGGCTCAGATGTATTTCTATTACTCAGCAATGAATGCGGGTAAATCAACAACGCTTCTTCAATCCTCTTTCAACTATCAAGAACGCGGCATGACGCCAGTTATTTTTACGGCTGCACTAGATGATCGCTTTGGTGTTGGTAAAGTGAGCTCTCGTATTGGTCTTCAATCTGATGCACATTTGTTTCGTCAGGATACCAATTTATATCAAGAGATCGCAGCTCTGAATGAGGTTGAGAAACGTCACTGTATTCTTGTTGATGAGTGTCAGTTCTTGTCGAAAGAGCAGGTTTACCAACTTACTGAAGTTGTTGATAAACTGCATATTCCAGTATTGTGTTACGGCCTTCGCACCGATTTTCTAGGCGAACTTTTTGAAGGCAGTAAGTACCTGTTATCTTGGGCAGACAAGTTGGTTGAGCTCAAAACGATCTGCCACTGCGGTCGCAAAGCGAATATGGTTATTCGTACCGATGAACATGGCGTGGCAATTAAAGAGGGCGATCAAGTTGCGATCGGCGGTAACGATAAGTATGTCTCCGTATGCCGCCAACATTACAAAGAAGCACTCGGTAAATAATCCGTGTTCATACAGAAAAGCCACCGTAATCGGTGGCTTTTTGTTGTCTGCTAGAAAGGGCTTAGACTAAGTCAAAACCAAATCTCTCTAGTAAAACCTGATAAGATGATTCTACCTGCGGAGGGATGCTTTGCTCGGTTTGAAATCCTTTCTCTGGATAGCTTTTTACGCGAGAGAAATCTTCCATTAGTGCCTCTAGTACCATCATTAATGGCATGTCTTCATTAATATATTCAAAAAACGGATGAGCCGTAGAGCTTACCTGGAGCTGGGAGTAGGGTGACTGCCACTGTTTTTCAAATGTCGCTATGGCTCTGCGTTCCATAAATGGTTTTTGCACCAGAATAAACGATGAGCAATTTTTTCCTTCTTCTTTCAATCGTTGCTCAGTAAAGCGAACGTTTTCTCCACTATTGGTGGATTCAGCTTCGAGCAAAATTGCTTCACTGGGCACGCCTGACATCTTGGCAATTTCGGCAAAAGTTTCCGCTTCGCTTTTTTCAAACAGTCCATCGGTAAAACGACCTTCTCCCCCTGAAAATACAATCAAAGGCGCTAACTTTTGGTGGTACAGATTTGCTGCATGCTCTGCTACACGCACATCGTTACTGCACATCACAAACAAACAGTCTGCGGGTTTCAGCTCATGTTTGAGTTGCATGTAATCCCAAAGTGTTTCTATGTGTCGATAGAGTTTCATAGCGCGTCCAAAGTTGAGTTGAAATGAAATTGATAGCCAAGTGAGAGTAGTTTGTCTGCGAGAATGCGCTTATCTGTTTGTTCTGTGACTGGTGGAAGAGGTATCTCACTTTCGCTCTTATTTATAGCGGCTTGGTAGAACTCCGCCTTGCTGACGGTATGCGGTGTGGTCACGTTAATGACTTGGTTACTTAAATTATCTAAAGCAAATTTGACCGCCGATACCGCATCGTCTTGATGAAGCATATTAGCAGGCGCTTTACGACTGACTTGTTTTAGTCTCATTGCAAAGCGAGAAGGGTGCCTGTCTGGCCCCATTAGCCCGCTACAACGCATAATGACGAAGCTAATATTAGAGTCGATAACATGCTGCTCGGCTTGCAGCATAATACGTGCATTGTCAGAGAAATAAGGGCTGTCGGCTGCTAAAGAGAGTGACGCATCTGCTTCTTCCATATCAGAAGCTAGGTTGGGATACACCGTTGTAGAGCTAATCATAACGAGCTTTTCAACGTTGTTTTGCTTTGCTGCGTTTGCGAGCATTTGCCATTGTTGGGCGTATTCTTGTCCGCGTCCTTTACGAAAACCAGGGGGAAAAGCACCGACAACGTGAGTAATTTGATGTTGCTTAAGCAACTCATCTAGCCGTTTCGCCGCGTTAAGTTGATTAAAATCGAATAATGCGGAGTGAGTTAATGAAGCGGGTAACTCGTTTAACCGAGCTTGGTTACGACGAGTAACGACAACGTGGTGTCCGTCTTTCATCAAAGTTTCTGCTAGCGGAGTTCCGAGCCAGCCTGCACCTACGATCAATGTATTTGCCATTTGGGTCTTCCTACTTACTTATTTATGTCTGCTCGAATAGATTGAGCAGCTCTGCTTTGGCTTGTTGATGGAGGGGATCTGAATGCCATTTCTGATGTTGAATAAGGTCAACATTGACTTGCCAAGCCAGCTTTGTGAAATCATCCCCAACTCTTTTCAGTGTGTTCGGTGAATACGCGACTAAATGCTCCGGAAGAAAGCACCAACCAAACCCTTTATTCGCTAATTCCAACAAAATATAGTAGTTATCAGCGTACCAGATATCCGGGCTGAATGCTTGATTGAGACCACATGGCTCTGCGTTTTTGGAGCGTATGACCAGTTGACGATGTTGTTTGAGTTGATCAATGTGAGTGACGCGTTGCTGTGCTAGAGCGTGTGTTGAAGAGACATAGACATCGAACGCAATGTTACCAAGATTAGTGAAATCGATATGTCTCGGCATTTGTAAGTCACTCAAAATAATCCCAGTAGTGGCGCGCTCCGATTTGACCAATTCAATGATATCCGGACTTGAAGCTGTTAAGCATTCAACTTGCAAATGTGGAAAGCGTTGCTCTAAATTTTTTAGCACGTCGGGCAAGCGAGTCAGAGGAATCCCTTCATCAATGGCTAAAACCAATTTATTCGTTGGTGTTGAAAAAAGCTGTGATGCTCTGTTGTTCAATCGGTCTAGTTGGCTGATTGCCGCTTGTGCATAAGGTATGAGCGCGAGGCCACTCTCGGTTAATTTCGGATATCGACCAGAGCGATCAAATAGATCAACACCACAGTCGACCTCCATATTTATGATGTGTTGGCTGACTACGGATTGAGCTCGCCCCAGTTTTCTTGCCGCGCTTGAAAACGATCCGGTTTCTGATGTAGCAATGAAAGCTTGCAGTTGTTCGATGGTAAACATATCGCTTTTACCGATGGTATCTAACTTTTTGTTATCTGAATAATAGATAAAATTCTAAGCATTGAGTAGAACTATTTGGACAGAGAAATATGACTCGTAACGAACGAATTTTTCATGCAGTACTTTTTGAGTTAATCGCACTCGCGATCATTGTGCCAGCGGCTTCATTGATCACCGGAAAGGGATCGAGTGATCTCGCGTTGGTTGGGATTGGGTTGAGCATGTATACCGTTGTGTGGAATTACATCTACAACTTGTACTTTGATAAGTGGTTTGGCAGCAATCGAACTGAACGAAGTTTAGCGATGCGTTTTGGGCATACAATTGGATTCGAGGGAGGATTGATCTTTATCTCTATACCCGTCATTGCTTGGTTCTTAGAAATTACGCTTCTCCAAGCTCTGGTGTTGGAAGCTGGCTTCCTAGTGTTCTTCCTATTTTATGCCACATGCTTTAATTGGTTGTACGACAAGGTTCAGCCATTTAGCAAAATGAAAAAACGATTAGCACCGCAGGTTTCGGCAGGAACAAAATGCAGGGACCAATAAAAAACGCCACCGAATTCGGTGGCGTTTTTGTTCAAATTACACAGAAAGGACTCTTAAAATCTTATCCGCATGCTCTGCGACTTCAATACCTTCATCTGTTAAATAACCACCATCAGGCTGTGTACAAAGTTGCTTCTCGTATAGACGAGCAACGGCTGCCTGCATTTCTTCTGACGCGTCTGTATGAACTTTAATACCAGTTGCAGCACTACTTAGGTCGAACTGAAGAAGTAGGTTCAATTCGGCGATATGTTCAGCTGAATATTTCATAAATGATTCCTTTACGCTTTTTTTACCAAGCTAGTCTGAAAAGAAGAGTTGAGCAACATTAAACGATAAGAAGTGTTAAGTATGGCGCTATCAGGCTGATATAACGCAGGATCTTTGTTCGAAAGGCAGAATACTTGTTAAGTATCAATGATAGTTACGATTGCGAATGATAGTTGACCTTTATCGGTTGATCTCTCGATAACAACATTTTTAGTAAACATGTCAAATAGCGCTTGAAAAAGTAGGGAAATGGAGCGATTATCCGCGCCTCTTTAATTGTTTCTAAATGTTACACCACAATGAACTTCAATCAGTTTGACTCACTATTACCGCCTCAGGCTGCGGAACGCGCGGCTGAAGTGGGGGTAGGTAAAGCAACTAAAGCACCGATCAAATCTTTTTTATTGGCAATTTCTGCCGGACTTCATATTGGTATTGCGTTCATCTTTTACACCACGGTGACAACAGGTGCAGGCGACCTTCCATGGGGTATTACCAGGCTAATCGGTGGCCTAGCCTTCAGCCTTGGATTGATTCTTGTTGTCGTTACAGGTGGTGAGCTTTTCACTAGCTCAGTATTAACATTGGTAGCGCGAGCGAGTGGAAAGATCTCGTGGCAAGCGCTAATCAAAAACTGGTTTGTGGTTTATTTCGGCAACATGGTTGGTGCTCTTTTGTTGGTAGCATGCATGTTGGTCACCAAGCAGTATATGTTTGATCACGGCCAAGTTGGCCTCAACGCGATGGCGATCTCTCAACACAAATTGCACCATGGTTTCTTTGCTGCTGTTGCGCTTGGCATCATGTGTAACGTGCTGGTGTGTATTGCTGTTTGGATGACGTTTAGTGGACGTACATTAACTGACAAAATAGCGGTCATGATTCTGCCAGTAGCTATGTTCGTGTCGGCAGGTTTCGAGCACTGTATTGCGAACATGTTCCAAGTACCCATGGCGATTGGAATCAAATATTTTGCACCGGAAGCATTTTGGCAAATGACAGGGGCGGATATTGCAAACTATGCGGACTTAAACATGATGGGGTTCATCGTAAATAACCTTATCCCTGTAACGATAGGGAACATCATTGGTGGCGGTGTATTCGTTGGTATGTGGTATTGGATGATTTATCTACGTGATGAAGACAAGCATTTACGATAAATCTAAAAGAATAAAAGAAAGGCGAGCCAAATGGTTCGCCTTTCTTTTATTCGTGTCGATAAGTTTCACACAAATCGAGTGAGTTAAATCAGCTCTTCATTGATGCCAAAATCGGTTGGGAGCCAATGAGAAGTCACTTCCTTTGGTTCTTGAACGAGCCAGTCCAGAGGTGCATCGGATAGGAGTTCATCGTAATTTTCTTTGATCATTAAGACATCCATGTACGTCTCTCCAAGTTTGTGGTCACTATCTTTACTCTAAAATTAGAATATGTCAGGCAAGTGATCAAAGCATGACGATTAGATTGATCACTTATGTTGCTATGTTTCTGGTTGCGTATGGGTTTAGGGTGTTTATCCACATTTTCTGTGGATAACCTGTCTCAAAGGCCGTGCGTATCTAAACTTGCAAAGAAAATTTCATAAAATTAGAGGCTTATACTCGAGATAATTCTGTCTGACTTTTCTCCAGAAAGCGTCTTGATGAATGTTTAAAGAATGGATGAGTTATTCAGTTAAAAGTGCGTTTGACTTGATAATACAAGCCCTTCCACTGGCTTTGTTCACACGCTTAAACTATCTATGAGTTTTGGTAGGTTCTGGTTGTTGGATTTTTATTTTGATCCGGCCTTCTTTCGTTTGTACCCAGCTCAGTGTCATCTCCAGCGTAATAGCGACGGAGGTACTCAACATGACGAAAATAGCCAGCATAATCACCAACTGATATTTAATTGCAACCATCGGGCTTGCGCCACCTAGAATTTGACCAGTCATCATGCCTGGCAAGGTAACCAGCCCTGTAGTGGCCATAGAGGCTAAAGTTGGAGCAAGTGACTTTCTAAGGGCCTCTTGAATGAAGGGGAATGATGCATAACGAGGAGAGGCACCAAGTGAGATAGCAGCCTCGTATTCTGATTGTCTCTGTTCAAAAGCCGTAAATAAATTCTGCAGTGCGATGATGTTACTACTTAAGCTGTTACCCAATAGCATGCCCGCAAGTGGGATCATGTACTGGGCGTTGTAAATAGGGGATGGCTGTACTAGGCCTGCGGTAATCGCTATAAGAAGTGGAATTAGGCCACAGGTTAAGCCTGTAAGAAGAGGAAGCATAAGTGGCTTTTTAGGCAGGCGAGCTTTTCCTGCAATTGAGCTTGCACCAATCAGTAACATGATGGCAAGCCAAAGTATATTGACAAGTAAGCTGTTTAATTGAAAAAGATATTCTAAATACACGCCAATCAATATGAGCTGAAGTGTCATACGAATAACACTGATTATCGTGTCTTTCGCAATGCCTAATTTGTAGCGGGCATTAATAAAGAAGGGAACCAACAAAATCAGACCAAACAATGCCAGTTTGGCCCAACTTATATCCACCACGCTATCCATAATCGCTCCTCGAAAATCCGCGAATAATTGTAACTAAGCCCCTCCTTTATATGAACATCAATGTGCATTTTTTGATGTTCTCAACGTAAACCTTTAGCGCTATTCTCGTCATTATTTTGCATCATTTTATTTACAATTGATTATCTTTTGACGGGTTTTTAAGCCAATTTATGACCCGTTAATTACTATCCAAATGTAACTTATGTTTGTTAAATGTTGTTGTTTTAACAATTGGTTAAAAGACTTATTTTGTCACATCTGTTCATGTTTTTTAATAAATAACATCAATCAATCACATCTCTGGATGAGCTCAAAAAAGTGTTGAATTACAAGGCCAGAGAGCTCTTATTTGATTGAACCTTACTATTAGTATGGTCTAACATTTTCCATTAGAGATTGTAAAAAACTTAAGCTTGGTTACGCGGGCTTTTCAATAACACTAGATACAAAATAGGCAAATGTATGAGTGATGTTAATAAAATTGAGAGTGGTGAAAAACGCTCCCTGGAGTGGAAGTCGTTCCTCTTCATTGCAGTTGTTCTCTTCCCAATTCTGAGTGTGGCTTTTGTCGGCGGTTACGGGTTCATCGTTTGGATGTTGCAAGTGTTCTTCTTTGGACCTCCAGGCGCGCACGGCATGTAAGCCTGTGAGCTCATAACCACACTTTTGAAAAGATTTTAAGAGAGCAAATAATGAAATCATTAATCATTAAACTGTGGCGTACCATGACGCGCCCAGCTGTACATATCAGCCTAGGTGTGCTGACTATGGGCGGCTTCATTGCTGGTGTTATCTTTTGGGGTGGCTTTAACACCGCTCTAGAAGCAACCAACACAGAAGAATTCTGTATTAGTTGTCACACAATGCGTGACAACGTGTACGTTGAGCTGCAAGAAACGGTTCACTGGAAAAACCATTCAGGTGTTCGTGCTACTTGCCCTGACTGTCACGTTCCTCATAACTGGACAGACAAAATTGCTCGTAAAATGCAGGCATCTAAAGAGGTATTTGCGCAGGTATTTGGCAACTACGATGAACCGGGTGTGTTCGAAGAGCGTCGTATCGAACTTGCGAAACACGAATGGGATCGTTTCTCGGCAAACAAATCTTTAGAGTGTAAGAACTGTCACAACTATGAATCGATGGATTTCGAGCAAATGTCTCCAACCGCTCGTATCCAAATGAAGCAAGCAGCAGAGAAAGATCAAAGCTGTGTTGACTGTCATAAAGGTATCGCGCATAACCTGCCAGCAGGTATGGACAGCATCGGCGGTATCGTGGGTGACCTAGAAGGTATGACTTCAAATACAGATTACTCTGTAGGTCAGCAACTAGTGAGTGTTCGTCACCTACCTATTTACTTTGATGCACAAGGCACTAAAGAAGCCGGTCTTCTTAACCCAGCATCGACCGTTAAAGTTCTTGAAGACAAAGGCGAGTTTGTTGAAATCGAAATCGATGGCTGGCGTAAAGCGAAAGGCTTTGGTCGTGTAATTCAAGAAGACTTCGGTAAGAACATTGCGACTGCGTCTCTGATGAAAGAAGCAGCGACAGACAGCAACATTGTGACGACTGGTGAGAAAAAAGTGGATGAGCTAACGGGTCTTCCATGGGAAAAAGTGGCGGCGAAAGTATGGCTTAAGAAAGAGTCTATGCTGAACGACATCAATCCTGTTTGGGAAAAATCTCGTGAAGCGTACAAGACCAACTGTTCTGTATGTCACACACAACCTGCGGAAGCGCACTTCGACGCGAACACCTGGCCAGGTATGTTCGACGGTATGTTGGCGTTCGTTAACCTAGATACAGACAGTGAAGCCCTGATCTTGAAGTATCTACAGAAACACTCTTCAGATTATGCTGAAGGTCACCACTAATAAGCGTCGGATTGGAGTAATTTAAATGGCTATTACACGAAGAAGTTTTCTTAAAGGTGTAGCAACCACAAGTGCAGCGTCAGTTATTGGTCCTAGCTTATTGGCATCAGCCTCTGCCAATGCTGTTGAGACGACAGGTACTTGGAAAGTAACAGGTTCTCACTGGGGCGCGTTCCGCGCCCACATCTACGCGGGTAAAGTTCAAGAGATCAAACCGCTAGAGCTAGACAAAAACCCAACTGAAATGCTAAACGGCATCAAGGGCATTATTTACAGCCCTTCACGTGTGCGTTACCCAATGGTTCGTCTAGATTGGTTGAAGAAACACAAATACAGCGCCGATACTCGCGGTAACAACCGTTTCATCCGCGTGACTTGGGATGAAGCGCTAGATTTGTTCTACCGCGAACTAGAACGTATTCAAAAAGACTACGGTCCATGGGCGCTACACGCAGGTCAAACAGGTTGGAACCAAACAGGTTCATTCAACAACTGTACCGCGCACATGCAACGTGCAGTGGGTATGCACGGCAACTTCATCACGAAAGTAGGTGACTACTCGACGGGTGCAGGTCAAACCATCATGCCTTACGTACTTGGTTCAACCGAAGTTTACGCACAAGGTACGTCTTGGTCTGAAATCCTAGAGAACTCTGACAACATCGTTCTTTGGGCTAACGACCCAGTGAAAAACCTTCAAGTAGGTTGGAACTGTGAAACGCATGAGTCGTTCAAGTACCTAGCACAACTAAAAGAAAAAGTAGCGAAAGGTGAGATCAACGTTCTATCTGTAGATCCAGTGAAGAACAAGACTCAGCGCTACTTAGAGAACGATCACTTGTACATTAACCCGCTGACAGACGTAGCGTTCATGCTTGCTGTGGCGCACGTGCTGTACAACGAAGACTTGTACGATAAGAAGTTCATTGATACTTACTGTCTAGGCTTTGAAGAGTTTATTCAATACGTTCAAGGTAAGACAAAAGACAAAGTAGAGAAAACACCAGAGTGGGCTGCGGTTATCTGTGGCGTGAAAGCGGACAAGATTCGCGAGTTCGCACGTATGCTAGTCAGTGGCCGTACACAGATCCTGATGGGTTGGTGTATTCAGCGTCAAGAGCACGGTGAGCAACCATACTGGGCGGCGGCTGTGGTTGCTGCAATGGTTGGTCAAATCGGTCTACCTGGCGGTGGCATCTCTTACGGTCACCACTACTCAAGTATCGGTGTGCCTTCTACTGGTTTCGCGGGCCCTGGTGGTTTCCCTCGTAACCTTGACCAAGGTATGAAGCCGAAGTGGGACAACAACGACTTTAACGGTTACAGCCGTACTATCCCAGTTGCACGTTGGATCGACTGTCTGCTTGAGCCAGGCAAAGAGATCAACTACAACGGCGGTAAAGTGAAACTGCCAGACTTCAAGATGATGGTGATCTCGGGTTGTAATCCATGGCACCACCATCAAGATCGTAACCGCATGAAGAAAGCGTTCCGCAAACTTCAAACGGTTGTAACGATCGAGTTTGCTTGGACTGCAACATGTCGTTTCTCGGATATCGTTCTACCTGCGTGTACGCAATGGGAACGTAACGACATCGACGTATACGGTTCATACTCGAACAAAGGTCTGATTGCAATGCATCGTCTCGTCGATCCATTGTTCCAATCTAAGCCTGACTTCCAAATCATGAGTGAACTAACTCAACGTTTTGGTCGCCGCGAAGAATACACTCGTGGTATGAGCGAGATGGAATGGATCGAAAGCCTTTACAACGATTGTAAGAAAGCGAACGAAGGTAAGTTTGAAATGCCAGAATTCAACGAGTTCTGGGAGAAGAGCGTACTAGACTTCGGTGAAGGTAAACCTTGGGTTCGTCATGCGGATTTCCGTAAAGACCCTGAGCTTAACCCACTAGGTACGCCATCTGGTTTCATCGAGATCACGTCTCGTAAGATCGGCCGTTACGGCTACGAACACTGTCAAGAACACCCAATGTGGTTCGAAAAATCAGAGCGTTCACACGGTGGCCCTGGTTCAGATAAATACCCATTCTGGTTGCAGTCTTGTCACCCAGACAAGCGTCTGCACTCTCAAATGTGTGAATCTGAAGAGTTCCGTGCAACTTACGCGGTGCAAGGTCGTGAGCCTGTTTACATCAACCCAGCGGATGCGAAAGCGAAAGGCATCAAAGACGGTGACTTAGTGCGCGTATTCAACGGTCGTGGTCAGCTATTAGCTGGTGCTGTTCTTACTGACAGCTACCCACGTGGCGTTATTCGTATCGAAGAAGGTGCATGGTACGGTCCTCTAAACGAGAAAGAGGGCGCAATCTGTACTTACGGTGACCCTAACACGCTAACGCAAGACATTGGCTCTTCTGAACTTGCGCAGGCGACTTCTGCGAACACATGTATCGTAGACTTCGAGAAGTTCACCGGCAAAGTACCGCCAGTGACTTCATTCGGTGGTCCAATCGAAGTTGCTTAATTAATGCAATTCACATCAATCGAAATACCAGCCTTCGGGCTGGTATTTTTTTAACCAAAATTTCAGTGAGCGTTATCTCAATAATAAATTTGTGATGCTAAACGACAGTAGGATTCGTGACGTCGATAACGAATTGGGTGGGACAAGCAGGGGATAATGAACCAAGCTAAACAATAATAATTAAGTGAGTAGACTCTTTATGGCTCAGAGCATTCAATTGGCAAATCACATTGAGATCACTGTGAATAACAACGACCTCCAAGTTGAAGTTGAGGGTAATCAATTACATTTTTCTTTTGCTGGGCTTCACAATAAAACGTTTACCGACCGTGAAGTGTTGTTCGAGATGCCGTTTTTATACGAGCACGAGGCCAACGTGATTGGTGATGGCTTCCAAATGCTAGCGCAAACAGCGGGAACGGTTAGCCATCCCTTTGATATTGGTCGCTGTCCAGACAACAACCCTTCTTATCGAATCTATCCCAAAGATGCCCCTAAGCGTTACTACAACTATTTAGTGGTGGAAGGCTCGGCTGGCTATACCTTGTTTGGCTTTACTTCATGTCACCGTTTTGCGGGCTATTTTGATGTTGTACTGCGTGATGGACATTGGGTTTTATCTGCCGCGATTGATGGTGAGTTTACTCAAGTGGCGGATTGGGAAAGTAATCAACTTGAGTCCGTGGCGGTACTCTGTGGCCAATCTCTGTCTGAGCTATATCAAATCTATGGCGAGATGATTGCAGAGCATCATCCTGTTCGCCAAGGTGTGACACAAGATGCGCCTGTCGGTTGGTGTTCGTGGTATGCCTACTACGCAGACGTGACAGAGCAAAACATCATGCAGAACGTTGATTGCATGCAAGATAAGCTTGAAGACCTAGAGTGGGTACTTCTGGATGATGGCTATCAAGCCTTTATGGGCGATTGGTTAACCCCATCGGATAAGTTTTCTGGTGGTGTGAAAGAGCTCATTCATAGTATCCGTGCAAAAGGCAAAAAGCCGGCGATTTGGATGGCACCCTTTATTGCTCAACCTGAGTCGGAGATCTTCAAACAACACCCAGAGTGGTTTGTTCGTCACAAAGATGGAAGCTTACTTAAAGCAGAAGATGTCACATACGGTGGTTGGCGCTGCACGCCTTGGTACATACTCGATACCTCAAACCCAGAAGTGCAAGACCATCTGACGAATGTAGTCTCTGTCATGAGACAAGAGTGGGGCGTTGAATTGTTCAAGCTAGACGCGAACTATTGGGGCACCTTGAAAGGTGTGCGTAAACAATCTGGTATTACAGGCGTTGAGGCGTATCGCTTAGGAATGGAAGCGATTGCTAAAGGCGCTGGTGATGCGTGGCTTTTAGGTTGCAACGCGCCAATGTGGCCATCTCTAGGGCTTGTGGATGCAATGCGTGTTTCTGATGACGTAGAACGCCATAGTCGTCGTTTCGAGCAGATAGCCAAAGAAACCTTTTATCGTAGTTGGCAGCATCGAAAACTGTGGCAAATTGATCCGGATTGCGCGACATTCACGTCATTAGCTAATCAAGCCGCATCCAGAGAAGAGTATGAATTTCATCGCACGGTGTTATTGGCGTGTGGTGGTTTGCTGCTGTCTGGCGATCCGCTCCCTGAGATTACGCCATTTGCAAAGAAGACATTGGCTAAGCTCATGCTACGTCAACAACGTAACCAAGAGTCAGCAAAGTTCACGGCTTTGAGTTTAAATCATGCGTTTTTAAAACTAACGACGAAGAATGACCTTCACTGCTTGTTTAACTATGCCAGCTACGGGGCGATGGAATTTACGCTGACGTCTGATCAACCGATGGATTGGTATGATTACTGGACAGGAGAAAAGCTAAACCAAGAACCTTGTCAGTTATTAATGGTGAGCGTGGATAAAGGGTTAAATGCGAAAGCGATCGTCACGGCATAACGTGAAGCAAATCGTTCGATTATAAAAACAAGAAAGGAGCCTACTGTGGCTCCTTTCTTGTTTTGACGTCCTGAGCGTTAGAACTCGAATAAAAAGTAATACCCGTATCCAACGATAAAAGCAGGAATGGACGAATAAATAGTCGCGACCAAAGCGGCTTTCGGTGCCATAGCAATGGCGGGGAATAGGGCGTCACCATCATTGGAAATCGCATTTGCCAGCTGCGCCGAAAGTGGCGCTGCACCAGAGATGTACAAGCTGGTGACTAAAATTTGCGGACCACAACCAGGTAGCATACCAATGGCTAAGCCAGCTAATGGCATCCATATCCCCCAATGAGAAAAGGTTTCTACGAGGTCGAGCCCAGAAAAATAGGTCGTCAGTTCAAACGCTAGAAACGCCACGATCACCCAAGCACTGACGAAATTCGTATCTTGGGCTGCTTTTTGAATCGGGTGTGAGTCCACGATTTTCTCATCTTCAGAGACCGTTGACTGATAATCGCCAAGTTCTTTTGTCATCGCCCATAATGACATTGTGATCACTGCGAAGATAGCGCCCAGCCATTCAATGGTATTGGCCTGCAAAGACAACAGCTGATTAATATCGATTTGGAAAGACATCAACACAGCAACGACACTAGCAGGCACAATAAGCCATTTCCAAAATGCGCCTTGTAGATTGATTGCACGTTGTTCAAGAGGCGTGTGTCGGTCTGTCTGGTGTTGGCAACAAGCATGTGTCTGAAGTGCTTCTTTTGGCTCTGGGCGCAGAAAGTTATCAGCATGAAAAGCATTAACGACCAGCCCTGAAAGAGTACCCACGATTATGCCTAATCCAACCACGCCTAATCCAACACTTGGTTTGGCGGCAAGAAGTAAAAAGGCAGCGTCACCCATTGTTGAAGTAAGTACCGCGACAATCGCACCAAATCCCACTCGGCCACTAATAAATTGCGTTGTCACAACAATAGCGCCACCACAGCCAGGCAAAGCACCCAATAAAGAAGCAAAGAAAACCTGATGATTACGCGAGCGATGGTATAGCTCAGTAATTCGATTGGTTTTCGACATAAAGTTTGAAAGATAATGATAAATAGCCAATGTGGCAGCAACATAGCATGACACCGCCCAGAATGAGTCGGATAACGTCTGTACGGCAACGTCACGTGTATTTTCATTGCCTAGCAAAATGAGCATGACGATAGGGATCAGCAATCGCTTATAAGCTAAACGAAACTGAGTAGGCTGAAACAACTGTTGTGCAGAGTGTAAAAATTGGGTCGCGTTCATCGTTTACTCAAATGCAAATAGGAATAATTATCATTATATGTAAATGAGATTTATTCGCAATAGCATTGTGAACTTTTCTTCGTGTCAAACTCTCTTAAATCAGGTAAAGTATCGGCCTTTGTGAGCAAACACGCCCTAATTAACTGTATTAGGCGGCGTATAAAATTGACTTGAATAGGAAGAAACATGATTCTAGTTGTAGGTCATAAGAACCCAGACAGTGACAGTATTTGTAGTGCACTCGTTGCAACTGAACTTCTAAAAGCGCGTGGCGTTGAAGCTATGCCAATTCGCCAAGGCGAAATCAACCGTGAAACTCAGCACATCCTAGAAGTTGCTGGCGCTGAAGTTCCTGAGCTTCGCACATCAGTTGCGGGTGAGACCGTTTGGCTAGTAGATTACTCAGATCTAGCACAAGCACCAGACGATATCGCAGAAGCTGAAATTGCGGGTATTGTTGACCACCACCGCCTAGGTGACGTGATGACAGTAAACCCAATGGAAGCATGGATCTGGCCTGTTGGTTGTACCAACACTGTTCTATTCAACATGTTCAAGATTGAAGGTCACGCGATTACTCCACAAATCGCTAAGCTAATGATGTCAGCAATTCTATCTGACACAGTAGGCTTCGCTTCTCCAACTTGTACACAAAAAGACAAAGATGCCGTTGCTGAGCTAGCGGTAATCGCAGACGTACAAGATGTTGACGCATTCACTAAAGATCTTCTAATTGCTAAGACAAACATCGAAGGTCTATCTGCTGCTGAGCTTGTTGAGAAAGACCTTAAAGGTTACCCATTCAACGGTCGTGATGTAGTAGTAGGTCAGGTTGAGCTTGCAACACTAGAGCAAGTTGACGGTATGATCGAAGCACTAGAAGCGGATCTAGAAGCGCGTTGCGAAAAAGACAATCTTGCATTTGCTGCTGTAATGCTAACAGACATCACGACTGCTCAAACTCGTCTTCTATACAAAGGTGAGTGGGCTGAGAAGCTTGTTAAGCACGAAAAAGACGGCATGCTAATGATGGAAAACACGCTAAGCCGTAAGAAGCAAGGTTGGCCTTGGCTTCAAACTGAGCTAGCTTAATTTTCTAGCATATACTTTAAATGCCCGCCTAGCTGCGGGCATTTTTCTATGGGAAATAGGAGACGAATATGTCTGAGCAACTGACCCAAGAGCAGATGGATACCATCAATCGTTACAACGAAGAGCAACGTTTAAAGTACTGCGTAAAAGAGGTTGTGGCGAATCGTAAAGTTTGGATTCTGAAAGATGAACATGGCTGTGTCATGTTAAATACAGAAGATGATGATTGTGTACCAGTATGGCCAAACGAAGAGTTTGCTTTGCAATGGGCTAATGGTGATTGGGAAGATTGCGAGCCAGAAGCGATCTCTCTAAATAAGTGGCACAGTCGTTGGACATCTGGTCTAGAAGATGACGAATTATCTGTTGTTGTATTCCCAAATCAAAATGAAGAAGGGGTGGTTTTGTTTCCTGATGAGTTTGATTTCGAACTGCGCAAACAAGCGAGCCGCCGCTAATTTTTCGATTCGTATCCATTTAATAAAGAAGCCTGCTTTAACGCAGGCTTCTTTACATTTGAACGATGACATCTTTAATAGGCTATTTTGTTTGGTGGCTTGGCGCCTTATAGAAGTGGCTTTCGACTAGGCGTTGAGTAATGGGATGCTCGGGATGAGTCAATACCTGGTTGGTTTCGCCAAACTCGACCACTTCACCTTCATGCATCACCATCACTTTGTCAGTAATGTGCTTAACAATGCCAATGTGTTGAGATACATACACAAATGACAATCCCATCTCTTCTTGCAACTCGAGGAATAAGTTAATGATCTGTGAGCGCATTGCCATATCCAAACCGTTTAACGCCTCGTCAGCGACAATGATGGAAGGTTGAAGAATAAGCGCACGAGCTAAACACACACGCTGTTTTTGACCTGCCGCTAGCATTTGTGGGTAAAAATAGGCGTGTTCAGGCAACAATCCGACTCGGAGTAGGGTGTTTTTCACACGCTGCATGCGTGCATCTGGCGGCATGTTGGTGTTTCGCTTTAATGGACCTTCCAAAATACGGCCAATCTGGATACGCGGGTTGAGCGATGTGTTTGGATCTTGGAAAATCATGCGAATGAGCTTACAGCGTGTCGCGTAATCTTTGTGCTCCAATCGTTCGCCATTTACACGGATTTCTCCAGAGCTTGGCTCTACAACGCCTGCAAGCATGCGGGCAAGAGTGGATTTTCCTGAACCGTTTTGGCCAATAAAACCGATAGTCTGCCCCGGCTCTAACGTAAAGCTCACCGGTTTGACAGCCTCATTAACCTGACGTTTGAATAGTCGGGAGCGCGTAACAAACTGCTTCGATAAATTATCGACTTCAAGTAACGCACTCATGACTTTTTCTCCGTGTTCAATGGAAAGTGGCAGTTAAATTTATGATTCTTAATTCGTCTGGTGTGTGGAATTTCAACACATTGTTTCTGCGCATACGGACAACGTGGACCGAGTCGACAACCGATTGGCAGATGCTGCAATGGCGGAATCGAGCCCGGTAGGGATTGGAGTTTTTGCTTGTGTGGTACCCAATCATTAAAGTCTGGCATCGCTTTAAGCAAGGCATCTGTATACGGGTGCTTGGGTGCCGCAATGATTTTACTGGTATCGGCAGACTCTACCGACTGACCACAATACATTACCGTAATGCGGCCCGCCCATTGTGTGATGGTCGCTAAGTCGTGACCGATAAGCAGAATGGTCGTGTTATTGAGCTGGTTCATACGGCTCAATAAACGCAATATTTGCGACTGGGTAATCGGGTCCAAGTCGTTCGTTGGTTCATCTGCGATTAGCAACTTTGGTTTGGTCGCTATCGCCATGGCAATCATGACTTTTTGGCACTCACCATCAGTCAGTTCATAAGGGTAGCTACCCATTAAACGCTTGTGATCTTTAATGCCTACTTTATGCAGAAGCGCGATGGCTTGTTTTTTACGCCATTTAAATCGCTCCCACCATTTCCCTTCAAACGCGCGAGATGGGATGGACTCGATCAATTGACGTCCCACTTCTTCTGAAGGATCAAGACAGGTTGATGGCTCTTGGAAGATCATCGCAATATCACGGGCAATGACACGTCGACGCTCTTTTGGCGTAAGCTGAAGCAAGTCAATATTGCCAAGGCGCATACGGTCTGCGGTAATGCGCCAGTTATCTTTACTTACCCCAACAATCGCTTTTGCAACCAAGCTTTTCCCTGAACCAGACTCACCTACAAGACCACGAATTTCGCCTTCATTCAAAGTTAGGCTCATTCGGTCCACGGCTTTGACCAACCCTTGAGGGGTTTCAATCTCAATAGTCAAATGTCGAATATCTAACAACGGCATTATTCGATCCCCGCATTAAGCGCTTGACGTACACCTTCACCTACTAAGTTTAGGGTAATAACGGTAAACATGATGGTTAGGCCGGGTAGGGTTACGGTCCAAGGTGCAATATAAATCAACTCGACAGAGTCACCTAATATCGCTCCCCACTCAGTACTTGGGGCTTGTGCGCCTAAGCCAAGAAAACCCAGCGCAGTAATATCTAAAATCGCAGCAGAGAGCGCGAGCGTGATTTCAGCAGCAATAACCGTCAATATGTTGGGAAGAATTGAACTCCACAGTAAGTAGAAATCATTAGCGCCATCAAGGCGTGCCGCCATGATGTAGTCTTTTTCAACTTCGGTGTGGACTGCGATATAAACGGAGCGAATAAAACGCGGAATCAAAGCCAAGCAGATCGCGAGTAAAATATTGAACCCACCAAAGCCTAGAAATGCCACAAAAATGATTGCTAATAAGAGCGACGGTATCGACATGACGGTATCGAGCAAGTGATTGAGGGTACTCGACAGTAAGCCTTTCGTCATACCTGCTAATACGCCAATCAAACAACCTACGACCGCGGCAATCGCAGTGATGGCAACGGCTGCACCAAATGTAAGTTGAGAGCCCATGATCAAGCGTGACAGAATGTCTCGGCCTAAGTCATCGGTCCCCAAAAAGTAATCAACCGTTCCAGCTGGGGCCCATGATGGCGGCACAAGCAATTCGCCTGACTGTGCTTGGGCATCAAACGGCGCAAGCAGTGGCGCAAAAATGGTAATTAGGACGATAAATACCAAGCACCATAGGCCAAACATGGCTAGCCCGTTGGCGCGGTAACTTCGCCAAAATCGCTCAAACTGAGTTGGAATGCGCTCTTCCTGATAAACGTTATTTGTTAGCATACCATTCCTTTCGAACTAGAGGGTTAATCATCGCGCCGATCAAATCAGAGAGAATATTAGCGGTGAGAACCAAAGTCGCAAGTACCATCACGCCAGCTTGGATTGATGCATAATCTTGGTTTGCCAATGCATCTAACAACCAACGACCAATACCTGGCCAGTTAAAAATAGACTCCGTGATGATAGCTAAGGTAATCATACTCGAAAGTTGAACACCAACTTTGGGAATGATAGGCGGTATCGCATTCCGCAATACATGTTGAGTTACGATTTCGCGGTTAGAAAGACCTTTGATTCTCGCTGCACGGATGTAGTTTTGGCTCATCACTTCCGCCACCGAAGAACGCATTAGTCCGACAACCTGCGTGGTTGGAGCCAAAGCGAGCACCAAACATGGCAGCACCATATGCTCAATGACGCTTTGCAGTGCGTGAGCGCGGTATTCACCTTTCGCCATGAAAGCGTCGATAATGGCAAATCCGGTTACATGATCAATTTCGTAAAGCAGGTCATACCGTCCTGCCACGGGAAAGAGTTGGTATTCCAATGAAAAAACCATGATAAGTAGCAGAGCCACCCAAAAAATTGGAGCGGAATAACCAGACATCGACATGAATGAAATGCTGGTGTCGAGCCATTTACCTTGCTTCATCCCAGCCACGGTTCCAAGCGGAATGCCGATCAGAAGGGACACCAAAAAGGCAAAAAAGCACAGTTCCAAAGTGGCAGGGAATACGACGGCGAGCTCGTCATAAATCGCGTTGCCGTTTTTACTTATGCCAAAATCAAGCTGAGAAAGGTTGATTAAGTAAGTTTGCCAACCAGACCAAAAATCAACGTTTGCCCAGTGCGAGAGAGGGTCAAGGCGCAGCAGAGAAAAGCCCACTAATGTGAGGATCATCAAAGTGATGAAAAATAGGTTAAAGCGTCGAACGGTATACCAAAACATCAGTGAATTCTCTCAACTCTATCAAACGGTTGGGCATTGAAAGGGCTTGATTTGAAGCCTGTCAGTGATTTGTCGTGAACACGGAATTGCACACCATGTGCCAGAGGAATTACCGGGAATTCTTGATTTAAAATGTTCTGCGCTTGGCGATATAGGTTCAGACGGTAACGCGGTTCTTGAGTTTCCAATGCCAAATCGAGTAAGAAATCGAAATCATCGTTACACCACATCGATACGTTGAGGCCAACGCGATCAGACTCACAAGATAATAACGGACGGAAAAAGTTGTCAGGGTCCCCGGTATCGCCAATCCAGCCAGTTAAAAGTAAATCGATGTCGTTGATGTTCTCTAAATCCACACGTTCGAATCTATCATCGGTTAGCAACGTTAACTCAACCCCAATATCGGCAAAATTCGCTTGGATTAGCTCCGCGGTCTTGCGAGGACTTGGGTTAAAGGCGCGTGGTTCAAGTGGTACCCACATGGTCAGCTCTAGACCGTCTTCATAGCCAGCATCACGGAGTAGTGCTAATGCATAGTTACGGTCATAACGAATTTTTACGCTGTCCTTTTGATAGGCCCATGAATTAGGCGGTAGCAATGTATAAGCTTGCGAGCCAGTTCCGTAGTAAACCGAATCTAAAATATTCTGACGGTTAATCGCTAAGTTAAGTGCTTGGCGGACGCGAGCATCACTAAGTGCCGTCGTTTCAGTGTTGATCGCAATAAAGGATACGTTGTTGGCTGGCGTAGCAGTTAGCTCAAGATTGTCATTTTCTTGAATAACGGGTATTTGGCTTGAAATAGGCGAAGAGAGCACATCACACTCGTTTCTTAAAAGTTTCGCCAAGGTACCAGTGCCTCGATGAGAGATATCGAACACCACTTGTTCCATTTTCGCGGGTGACTTCCAGTAGTTAGAGTGACGTTCCAAACGAATCAAGTCGTTCACTTGGTACTCTTTTAGTTGATATGGGCCGGTACCGATAGGAAGCTGGTCGATTTCTTCTTTATGATCTTTTGCCGCCAGTTGCTGTCCGTACTCCGCAGACAATATGACAGCATGGCTGGTGGCAATATTTGCCAAGAAGGAAAAATTTGGCTGAGATAAGGTAAACCTTACCGTATGCTCGTTAATCGCAGTCACATCTTGCAGAAGGTTTTGAAAATCTAACCCTGCAAACCATGGATAAAAACCACCACCTACTTGGTGAAAAGGATGGTCTACATCAATGATTCGCTTGAAGCTAAATACCACATCTTTTGCATTTAATGGTCGAGTGGGAGTGAACCAGGACGTGGTTTGGAATTGAACATTACGTTTAAGCTTAAACGTGTATTCCGTTCCTGACTCATTCACAGACCAACTCTCAGCGATATTTGCAACTGGCTGATGTGATTTAGGATCGAGCGTGAGCAGCGTATCGTACAACTGCGGGCTCAGTGCCTCTGCGGTAATACCGCTATCAATAAGCTGAGGGTTAAACGTGGTTGGCTTACCTTGTCCGCAAAACACAAAGCCAGCTTTGCGAATGTCATTGTGGTCAATTTCATCACCACAAGCGGTCAGTAGGCTAATCCCAATAAGGCTCAGCGATAATCTTATAAAAGCATTCATAATATGAAATGTTCATTGGATCTTGCTTGTTTCATTTGATCTTACTCTTTCAGAGCTAACAAGCGAAAATGATCTCGCTAATTTATCACCTTTGTGAACTCGCTCCAAACATAAAATCCATACACTGTAAGGTGTTATGCTTGAAAGACATACAAATTAGAGCGCTGTCACTCGCTCGCTAACCGATCAAGCACCTTCGACCAAGCTAGCTTTGCCCGACTAAACCATATTTTCTAACCATCCCTCGTAATTGGTGGTAGCTCAAACCAAGTAGCTCGGCTGCTTGTCGTTGATTAAACTTGGCCTCTTCCAATGCGCGATTGAGTAAGTGGATGTCTTGCTCTTCTTGCCACTGTTTATAGTCTAGAGGGAATTGAACTGCGCTGCTTGGTGCTTCCTCTTCTTTCTGCTGCTCGGCATTATGACCAAGCGTGTTATTCCAAACTGTTTCAAAAGGATTGAAAATCAGTTCATCAATTGGATCGGCACTGAGACCATGTTGGTAAATAGCACGTTCAATCACGTTTTTTAGTTCACGGACATTACCTGGCCATTCATATTCAAGAAGCGAATGCTGTGCTTTTGAGGTAAAACCGACAAAATATTCGAGCTGAAGTTCACGGCACATCTTCATCGCGTAGTGCTCTGCTAAAGACAGGATGTCTTCTTTTCGTTCACGAAGAGGAGGCAGCATGATGACGTCAAACGCTAAACGATCGAGTAAGTCGGCACGGAAATCGCCTTGTTCCGCCAATTTTGGTAAGTCCGCATTGGTTGCACAAACAAGTCGAACATCCGCATTGAGAGCGGTATGACCGCCAACTCGTTCATATTCACCATATTCGATGACACGCAACAGCTTTTCTTGAACTAAAAGTGGTGCGGTGGCCAATTCGTCAAGAAACAAAGTGCCGCCTTCGGCGCGTTCGAAACGTCCTTTATGCTTGCCCTTAGAACCTGTAAAAGAACCGGATTCATGACCAAATAGCTCTGAATCTATTAGTCCTTCGCTTAAGGTCGCACAGTTGAGTGATAGTAGTGGCTTATCCCAACGTCTTGATAAATAATGCAAACGCTGAGCGATGAGTTCTTTACCCGTTCCTCGTTCACCGATAATGAGGACTGGACGCTCAATAGGCGCAAGTTGTGATACTTTATCTAGTACGGCGAGAAAAGCAGGTGATTCACCAATCAGGTTTTGCTTCATAAAGTCCTTCTTATTTAACAGCCGAGCCATGATTTACATATGGAGTTGGTGAATTTCACCAACAGTTGGTGAAAAACATCATAGCATAATAATGCATAACGACAACAAAATGCATAAATTGCTGATTTTAAATGTAATTTTAAGTTGGCATGCTACTTGTAATGTATTCAGGGAGACGCAAGGTCAATCACCACCTTGTCGAGTTTTAATAGGAAAAAAGAGGAGTTCCGTTATGGGTATTTTTTCTCGATTTGCAGATATCGTTAACTCAAACATCAGTGCATTGCTGGACAAGGCGGAAGATCCTGAAAAAATGATCCGTCTTATCATTCAAGAAATGGAAGACACACTTGTTGAAGTGCGTACTAACTCGGCTAAAGCGATTGCAGACAAAAAAGAGTTGGCTCGTAAAGTTGAAACGTTAGAAGAGCAAATTGGCGAATGGAGCCAAAAAGCGAGCCTAGCGTTGGTAAAACAGCGTGAAGATTTGGCTCGTGCAGCATTAATTGAAAAGCAAAAGCTTGAGCAAGTGATTAAAGGCCTTCACACTGAGCAGACGTTAGTAGAAGAAACGATCGACAAGCTTACAGGCGAGATCGGTAAGTTAGAAAGCAAAATTGCAGAAACGCGTGCAAAACAGCAAGCACTAGCAATTCGTAACCAAACCGCCTCTAACCGTCGTGATGTGCAAAAACACCTGCACACTAGCCGTACTAATGAAGCGATGGCGAAGTTTGAGCAGTACTCGCGTAAAGTGGATGAAATGGAAGCAGAAGCAGATTTGTACGCACAAACTGGTAATGCAAAATCGCTAGAGCAAGAGTTTGCAGAGCTTCAAGCTCAAGACGAAATCGAAAAAGAGTTGGCAAAACTGAAAGAACAGATGTCATCGAAAGATAAATAACAAAGGAGCCATTTATGTCGGCATTTTTTATAGCAGGACCAGTGATTGTCTTTTTAATCTTTGTCGCTCCACTATGGCTCTTCTTACACTATCGCAGCAAACGCAAAACAGATAGTGCACTGTCGAGCCAAGATTTAGAGCGCCTTCAGGTACTATCTGAAAAAGCGGAAGCGATGCAGTCCCGAGTTGATACATTGGAGCGCATCTTGGATGCTGAGTCACCAACATGGAGACGCAAGTATGACTAATCGAGAGCTGTATCGTGACCCAGTAAATGGCAAAATCTCCGGTGTTTGCGCCGGAATCGCCAACTACTTTGGTGCAGAGGTTTGGTTGATTCGTATTGTAGTGATTTCTGCAGCGCTGTTGGGCGGTACGTTTTTGGTGTTGTTAGCATACGTCGCGATGGCGTTTATGTTAGAAAAGCAACCAGTGACGTATTCTGAAAATATCCGAGCGCAACAAGAGCACACACTTAAAAGTAAGCCTTGGCAGAAAGGACAAAGTCCGGACCAATTGCTCAGTGTGTTGGAACGCGATTTTGACCGTCTTGATGGCAAAATCCGTAACATGGAAGCGTATGTTACGTCTGATACATATAGGGTGAATCGGGAGTTCAGTAAGCTCTAAACACTCCGCATCCAAAGAAGATTTAAACGAAGCAGGTGCAAAGCCTGCTTTTTTGTCACAAATTACTAATTTTAAAGCACTATTAATCTTTTCAACTCTGGAAGTTCGCCCAGAATTCATCTACTTTAAAAATAATCCCTTAATTTTTTATGGATGAATGTAATGAGAAGATTGCTCATTCCTGTCGCCATCTCGGCTGTGTTGTCGGGGTGTGGTAAAGAACTTCCCCCTGTTCCAGAACCTGAATCCCGCCCCGCAAAGCTATTTACAGTATCTGTTGGCAATGCCCAATTTGAACGACACTTTCCTGCCACGACGGAAGCTGGTGATAAAGCGGTACTGACGTTTCGAGTTCCTGGACTTCTTCAAACGATTGAGGTGAATGAGGGTCAAGTCGTCAGCAAAGGCGATGTATTGGCTTCATTAAACCCTGATGAATATTCTCTGCTTGAACAGCAAGCTCGGGCAAATTTCGCGCTCGCAGACGTGCAGTACAAGCGATACCAAAAGCTACGTAAAGACCAAGTGGTGTCCGAACAAGATTTTGATGAGGCAAAAGCGAATCACAACTCAGCCAAAGCTCAGTGGAATCAAGCAAAGGCAAATTTAAGGTATACCAAACTTGTCGCGCCATATGATGGTACGATTTCGTATATTCCAGCAGAAAACCATGAGTATGTTGCCGCAAAAGAAGGCGTGATGAATATCCAATCCAACCAACTGCTTAAGGTGATATTCCAAGTCCCTGACTATCTGCTAAACCGTTACACCCAGGGTAGCGATGTCTCTGCCAGAATGGTCTTTGACGCTTTCCCCGAGCAGTCATTTGACTTGACCTTTCAAGAAATCGATACAGAAGCCGATCCTAAAACCGGTAGTTACAAAGTCACTATGGTTATGGAGCGACCAGCAGAAATAGGCCTTTTACCGGGCATGTCTGGCAATGCTTACCTCCTATCTAAAAATGCTGGTGCAACAAAAATTCCTAATTCCGCGCTGCTAGAAGAGAACGGCAAAACATACGTTTGGCGTGTTGATGAGCAAGGCATTGTGTCCAAAGCCGCTATTGAGATGAATGACAAAAACCAAGTGTTAGCTGGGCTTAACGATGGCGATCAAATCATTATCTCTGGTGTTAGTGTAATTGAACCCGGAATTCAGGTAAGAGCCTGGATTAAGGAAAGAGGGTTGTAATATGAAAGGAATCATCTCTCTAGCGGCATTATTTTCAACGTTTCTTCTTGTTGGTTGTGGCGATAAGGCACCAGAAAAAGCTCTTGAGACACCGCGTGTAAGAGTTACCTCATTAGCGGGAAATCGGGTGGATGACAACTTATATTTCCCTGCGGTTGCGAATGCAGCGGATCGCTCTCATTTGAGTTTCAGAGTGGCAGGAGAAGTCAGCCGCATCATGGTAAAAGAGGGCGATAAAGTCACGAAGGGTGATGTTATCGCAACGTTGGACCCTACGGACTATGAGTTGGATGTAGATAATGCGAGTGCGCGTTTTTCTGTTGTTGACAGTCAGTATCGCCGTTCACGTCCTTTGGTTGATAAAGGCCTATTAGCTAAGTCTCAGTTTGATGAAATTGCAGCACAACGACAAATCGCTCTGGCTGAGCTTAAGTTAGCGAAACTCCGTTTATCATTTACTACCTTAAAAGCGCCTGTGGATGGGATCATTTCGCGAGTTAATATCGAGCAATTCGAAAATGTCCAAGTCGGACAGCATATCGTCAATATTCATAGTTTGGAGCGAGTAGAGGTGCTGATTCAACTTCCAGACCGGCTCTATGTGAACCAACCGCCAACGGAAGAAAGACTTACCGCGATAAAAGCATTGGTGCGCGTGCCTAGTGGTAACGAGTACAACGCGACCGTGAAAGAATTTACGACTGAGCCAGACCCAACCACAGGCACGTTTACCGTCACATTATCGCTTCCTATGCCGGAAGAAGAATACATCCTAGATGGGATGGCAGTTGAGGTGACCTCCAAAGATAAGAACGTTGGCTTGGATCTCAATTTAGGAATTAATGTTCCTATTGAAGCCATTTTCAATGCGGACGGTGACGAGCTGGGGCGGGAAAACAAATTTGTTTGGGTACTGAATGATGACAATACGGTATCGCGCAGACAGGTTCGAGCAGGTAAAGCATCTAAAACGTCCATTCAAATCCTTGATGGTCTCATGCTCAAGGACAAAGTTGTGATTGCCGGTGTTTCTCGGTTAAGGGATGGCATGAAAGTGGAAGTGATACAGGAAATGGCTACGCAGGAGGCCGGTCTATGAGCGATCTTAATAAATCAGTGCCTCAAAGTGATGATGATGTGACCGGTATTGCTGCGTACTTCATCCGAAATCGTGTCATCAGTTGGATGGTCGCACTGATCTTTTTGATTGGTGGTATCGCTGCATTCTTTGGGTTAGGGCGTCTTGAAGACCCTGCTTTTACCATCAAAGATGCCATGGTGGTGACCTCTTACCCTGGTGCGACGCCGCAACAAGTCGAAGAAGAAGTGACTTATCCGATCGAAAAAGCGATTCAGCAGCTTACTTATGTTGATGAAGTGAATTCGATTTCTAGCCGAGGATTATCGCAAATCACGGTCACGATGAAGAACAATTATGGCCCTGATGATCTGCCACAAATCTGGGATGAGTTACGCCGTAAAGTGAATGACCTTAAAGGGACGTTGCCTCCGGGTGTGAATGAACCTCAAGTGATCGATGATTTTGGTGATGTTTACGGGATTTTGTTAGCGGTGACTGGCGACGGTTATAGCTACAAAGAGCTACTGGATTACGTTGATTACTTACGCCGAGAGCTCGAACTGGTTGATGGCGTGAGTAAAGTTTCGGTATCCGGGCAACAGCAAGAGCAAGTTTTCATCGAAGTATCGATGAAAAAGCTGAGCAGTATAGGACTTTCCCCCGATACGGTCTTTAATCTTCTCTCGACGCAAAACGTGGTTTCTGACGCAGGGGCGATCAGAATTGGTGACGAGTACATCAGAATTCAGCCGACTGGCGAATTCCAGAGTGTGGATGAGCTAGGCGATTTGTTGATTACTGAGTCGGGAGCTCAGGGGCTCATCTTCTTGAAAGATGTAGCGGAAATAAAACGTGGTTATGTAGAAGTCCCGAATAATATTATTAATTTTAACGGCAGCCTCGCACTAAACGTGGGTGTTTCTTTTGCTGAAGGCGTCAATGTCGTTGAAGTCGGAAAAGCGTTTGATCATCGCCTTGCAGAGCTAAAGTACCAACAACCTGTCGGTATCGAAATTTCCGAAATTTACAGTCAGCCTAAAGAGGTGGATAAATCGGTTAGCGGTTTTGTTGTCAGCTTGGCTCAAGCTGTCGGTATCGTCATTATCGTACTTCTGTTCTTTATGGGGCTACGTTCAGGTCTGCTTATCGGTTTAATTTTACTGCTGACGGTGTTGGGTACGTTCATTTTCATGAAGTATCTCGCGATAGATTTGCAGCGGATTTCATTAGGTGCTTTGGTTATCGCGTTAGGTATGCTGGTGGACAATGCAATCGTCGTGGTGGAGGGGATTTTGATTGGTACCCAAAAAGGGCGAACTCGACTCCAAGCGGCGACTGATATCGTTACCCAAACCAAGTGGCCATTACTTGGGGCAACTGTGATTGCGGTAACTGCATTTGCGCCCATTGGACTGTCTGAAGACTCGACGGGTGAATACTGTGGCACTTTGTTTACGGTTCTGCTGATCTCATTGATGTTGAGTTGGTTTACCGCTATCTCGTTGACACCATTCTTTGCTGACATCTTCTTTAAAGGCCAGAAGATTAAACAAGGTGAAGGGGAAGAAAATGATCCATATAACGGGGTTATTTTCGTTATTTATAAAAAGTTTCTTCAGTTTTGTATGCGTCGAGCTTGGTTTACCGTTGTGGTGCTGATTGCGGGATTAGCGGCAAGTGTTTACGGGTTCACCTTTGTGAAGCAAGCGTTTTTCCCATCTTCGACAACGCCGATTTTTCAGTTAGATGTATGGATGCCGGAAGGAACTGATATTCGCGCCACCAACACAACGCTTAAAGAGCTAGAAAGTTGGTTAGCTAAGCAAGAGCATGTCGACCATATCACGACGACTGCAGGTAAAGGCTTACAGCGCTTTATGCTAACGTACGCGCCAGAGAAAAGTTATGCGGCTTATGGTGAGATAACCACTCGTATGGAAAATTACGAAGCGTTAAAACCATTGATGGCGAAGTTTCGAGAGTATTTAAAAGCCAACTACCCAGAAATCAATTACAAGCTCAAACAGATTGAGTTAGGCCCTGGTGGTGGTGCAAAAATTGAAGCGCGCATTATTGGCTCTGATCCAACAATCCTTCGTACGATAGCCGCTCAGGTCAAGGACATCATGTACGCCGATCCTCAGGCAACAAATATCAGGCATGATTGGCGTGAACGAACCCAAGTTCTTGAGCCTCAGTTTAATGAGAGTCAGGCACGTCGCTATGGCATTACCAAATCAGATGTCGATGACTTCTTGTCCATGTCATTCTCTGGAATGACGATAGGCCTTTACCGAGACGGCACGACGCTCATGCCTATCGTGGCTCGTTTACCTGAAGATGAACGCATTGATATTCGTAACATTGAAGGCATGAAAATATGGAGTCCAGCACAGAGTGAGTTTATCCCACTTCAACAAGTCACAATGGGTTACGACATGCGTTGGGAGGATCCTATCATCGTACGTAAGAACCGTAAGCGTATGCTCACTGTGATGGCAGACCCTGATATTCTAGGTGAAGAAACCGCATCGACGTTGCAAAAACGTTTACAGCCCCAAATTGAAGCGATTCAAATGCCTCCTGGCTATTCACTAGAGTGGGGTGGTGAATACGAATCTTCAGGTGATGCTCAAGAGTCGCTGTTTACTACCATGCCAATGGGGTACTTGTTCATGTTCTTGATCACTGTATTCCTATTTAACTCTATCAAAGAGCCACTCATTGTTTGGCTTACCGTGCCGCTGGCGTTAATTGGTGTCACCACCGGTTTGTTGGCACTCAACACGCCGTTTGGTTTTATGGCATTGCTCGGCTTCTTAAGCTTATCGGGAATGGTGCTCAAAAATGGCATCGTATTACTGGACCAAATTGAAATAGAAATGAAATCGGGTAAAGAGGCTTATGATGCGGTCGTTGATGCTGCGGTAAGCCGTGTTCGTCCTGTGTGTATGGCTGCAATCACGACGATCC
Source organism: Vibrio sp. 1CM7H (assembly GCF_023161645.1). Lineage (NCBI taxonomy): Bacteria > Pseudomonadati > Pseudomonadota > Gammaproteobacteria > Vibrionales > Vibrionaceae > Vibrio > Vibrio sp. 1CM7H. Next base: position 623,431 of record NZ_JALNTV010000002.1, on the reverse strand, counting down.
TTGGTATGATCCCACTATTACCAGATATTTTCTTCAAACCAATGGCGGTTACGATTATGTTTGGTTTGGGCTTTGCGACAGTACTGACACTGATTGTCGTGCCAGTGTTGTATCGTTTATTCCATAAAGTGGCAGTACCGAAACAGGCTTAGTGCTACTGATATAACGATGAAAAGTATCGCGCCTCTAGCTCATCAGTTAGAGGCGCTTTTTAAGGAAGAATAATGACAGAACAAAAAACGTGTGCGTGGGCGATGAATCACCCATTAGAGCGCGAATATCATGATTCCGAATGGGGCGTGCCAGTATATGACGACCAAACCCTGTTTGAATTTATTACGTTGGAAGGTGCGCAAGCTGGGCTTAGTTGGATCACCATTCTTAAAAAGCGCGAAGGGTATAGAGAAGCGTTCGAGAATTACGACCTAGATGCGTTGGAACAAAGAAATGAAGAACGCACTGAATACATCGTGGAAAACTTCGATGTTGTGAGACATCGCGGAAAGGTTAACTCGGTTTTCAGTAATGCCAAAGCGGCAAAAGCGTTAATTGCTGAATACGGAAGTTTATCAGACGCGTTGTGGCAGTTCGTGGATGGCGAACCAATCGTCAATCAATGGCAGCATATGAGTGACGTACCAGCTTCGACAGAGCAATCCAAAGCCATGAGTAAGTTCCTAAAAAAGAAAGGCTTCAAGTTTGTCGGTGAAACCATCTGTTATGCTTTCATGCAAGCCGTCGGCATGGTGGATGACCATATCGTTGGATGTCCTAAAAAGCAGAATAAGTAACGTTTGGCTTGTTCAGTTTATATCGTTAATTCTGGCTATCATGGATACGTTCCAAAGCTTCGATTCGACGCCATTGAGCTGCATCGAAGCTTTGTTTTCTTAAAGCAATGATTTCTGCCTGTTTTTCATCTTGCCCTAGAAAATCCCTATTCAGAATATCTTGACGCTGTTTTAAGTAAGTGGCGAGTTGAGTCTCAAATGATGCTCTTTGCTCATCAAGCTTTTGCAGCCTTTGCGCTCCAGCGTCTCCCACCAGTGCAACACGGGCGATGTACTTGTCTTGTGAATCAAGCTGAGAAGCTCGCTCGAGTTGCTCCGTTAATGCGTTATTGCGTTCACTCTCTCGGATGTAATCCGGTTGTTCTGATAACGCTTGATTGAGAAGGTGTGTTTGACTCTCGATATCCGATGCCTGTTTTTTAATCGTCAGCTTTTCCAATGCTAGTTGGCGAAGTCGGTTTTCTTCGTCAAACAATTGAGCTATCTGGACCTCGCTAAAGTATTGAAGTTGTAAATTCAGTATCGCTTCATTCAGCATGGTTAACTGTTCAAGCGCTAGGTGTTTATGCTCAAAAGGCTCCAATGCAGAGAGCGCTTGCTTGTAGGAAAGGTAGGTCTGAAAAAGTTTGGCATCAATATTCAGTGTTTGTTTTGCTAAAGTGTCATCATTGACTTCCGCTTTGATCGTATCGAGATCTTCTTCGCCCAGCCGGCTAAGAGAATATTCGAAGAAGTCTTTTGGGGAAGAAACATCGGCGGCTATGTCTTGCTGAGATTGCGAATGGCTAGAGGTTATCTCTTGTTGTTTGTCGCTTTGCAACAGAGAAAGCGCTCCCACGCCAAACATCGAGAGCAGGATAAAAGTGGTGAGAGCGACTTTCTTCATTGTCATGACCTCTTATAAACCTTGAAGTTTGAGACGATTTGCATGTTGGCGATAAAGCGTGACTGGATCGGTTTCAAAAAGATGATGGATACCGAGTAGACCGTTAATTTCATCCAAATGGTTCATTTGATAATCATCACGTATGACTTTGCCTAAATGTGTGCTGCACGCACCAACTAAGCCATCATTCGGCCCATCAAAGGCTAAGCCAAGTACCATCATGGCAGCGTCAGTCGGATCGAAAACGTTTGTAAACGTGGATGATCCGGTCCATGAGTAGTAATAAACGCCATTTGAAGCTAGCAAGTCGCCATTACCACATTCGCTAGTAGGCACTCCCTCTGGGTAGTGCTGGTTAAACGCCAATGATCCTTCCGTGGTTAATGCTGCTAGTGAGGCTAAAGGGTCTTGGTCGAGATCAGAACCGCCTGATAGAAGATTAATAAGAGTGGTTAAGCCTTGCGCCAGTTTTACCGCGAGCTGCTCACTACCAGAACCCTCAGATACGGTGCCACGAACTAAATCTGCCACTTTAGACCCTTTATTAACGCCACCGATACTCGTAACTGATGCGACTAGGTCAGGACGGACAGAGGCGACGTAGCGCGTTGTTGGACCACCATGACTGTGACCGATGAGATTGACTTTCTCTGCGCCTGTTGCAGCAAGTAAGGTTTCTACTTGAGCAAGCAGTTGTTCCCCTCTAACTTCGCTGCTGTTGGTCGCGGATACCTGTGCTACATAAACTTTAGCGCCGTCTTTCGTTAAGGAATGTGGTATTCCGAAAAAGTAATCTACGCCTGCCAGGGTATCAAAACCAAATAATCCATGAACCAGAACAATCGGATACTTGGTTTGGGTATAACCCGTTGCGGCGTGTACGGTGGTTATTGGGACGGTAATTAAGGTAAAAAGCATTAGCGCTATGAATTTGAGTTTCAAAACTATCTCCTTGTGGTATGACCTCTTATGAATGATAAAAAGTAGGAGAGAAACTCTAAATTTGGAAAGTCTATTTGTGGCACATTATTTCATTCTGTGACTGCTCAATTGAAAAACAACACAAATGATTAACATTAACGAATAGCTGGTGGGAATGTTAGATAATTCTAATTAAGTCAGCGAGTTATAAAAACGCCCCGCGAAGCAGGGCGATTCAATTACTATTTTAGAGAGACTTCTTTTTCTAAAATTAACGCGTTATAGCGTGCAAAACCAGCCTCTAGATCGGCGATCAAGTCATCCACGTCTTCTAAGCCAATATGAATTCGAACTAAAGTGCCCTCAAAGTATGGGTGCGCTACGGTTCTCAAGTTGTTAAAGCTCTTTGGTTCGTTAGCTAGAATGAGGCTTTCATACCCGCCCCAAGAATAACCCATACTGAAGTGTTTCATACCGTCAAGCAGAGCCGTCGTCGCTTTTGGATAAGACGTTTTGAGAACAAATGAAAACAAGCCGTTTCCACCAGTGAAGTCACGTTTGAAAAACTCATGGCCAGGGCACGATTCCAATGCTGGGTGGCGGACATGATCAACTTCCGGACGAGAAGTCAGCCACTTGGCGACTTTCAAGCTACTTTCTGCGTGTTGTCTTAGGCGAACATCCAGCGTGCGAATACCACGAAGGCCTAGGTATGCGTCGTCAGGAGAAACGCACTGACCCATCAAGTAGCTTTGTTCACGCAGTTGGGGCCAGTATTTTTCGGAAGCTACGGCTGTACCTAACATTACATCAGAGTGACCAACTATGTATTTGGTGGCGGCTTGAATGGAAATATCGACACCATGTTCAAATGGTGAGAAGTTCACGCCAGCTCCCCATGTGTTATCAAGCATCACAATAATATCGTGCTTATGAGCAATGCGCGCCAATGTTGGTACGTCCTGCACCTCCATTGTGACTGACCCCGGAGATTCTAGGAAAAGGACTTTGGTATTTGGTTGAATCAAATCACGAATACCTTCTCCAATCATCGGATCATAATAGGTAGTTTCGATGCCCATTTTCTTCATGATGATATTACAAAAATCACGAGTTGGTTCGTAACAAGTGTCCACCATCAGAATGTGATCGCCAGTTTCGACGAAAGAGAGAATCGCATTTGAAATTGCTGCCGTCCCACAAGGGTAGAGAGCACAACCTGCTCCACCTTCAATCTCAACCATTGCATCTTGAAAAGCGAAGTGCGTGTTAGTGCCACGGCGACCATAAAATAATGTTTTATTGGTACGGTTCATGGTGGCTTGGTTCTTCTCTGCAACCGTGTTGAATACCACGGTTGAAGCGCGTTGAACGGGTGGGTTTACAACACCGTTTGTCCACTTTTTATCGCGGCCAGCGGTAATGAGCTTGGTTTTTTTGCCCTCTGACATAAAAGTTCCCTGTCTTAAATATTACGATTTTGATTATTTAAAACATGGACGACATAACGTTTGCAAGGGAAAAGTCAACTATCACCCAATAATAGCCGAGATTATCGAGTGAAGGCGTCAAAGCTGAAAGGTTGAGTTGTAGGCTTAGAGTGTATCGCTAAGGTGGAAAACGTAAGTAGAACAAACCTCCAGCAAGATATTTGAAGCGCTGGAGGTTTTTTTTAGTCGGTGTATTTGAGGTATTAAAGGAGTGGATTGAAGAGATAGAACACTCGCTCTAAGAATCGAGAAAATAGGCTTCTTTTCTCCCATTCTTCCAATACAACAGTGTGAGATTGCTTAATATAGCTATCTTGTAACCAAGACATTTGCTTTGTGAACTCTTCGTCGTCAACGGCGAGGGTAACTTCGAAGTTCAGCCACAAGCTGCGCATATCCATGTTTACGGTGCCAACTAAACAGAATTGGTCGTCAATTACGACGGATTTCGTATGCAGCAAACCACCATAAAACTCATAGATTTTGACTCCTGCACACAAAAGCTCACTATAAAACGCGCGTGACGCCCATTGCACCATCATCGAGTCATTTTTATGTGGAATAATGAGTTCAACATCAATGCCTCGTTGTGCTGTCATCTTTAACGTTTCAAGTAAGTCTGCATTGGGCACGAAATATGGCGTTGTAATTCGTACCGAGCGATTGGCTTGGTTGATTGCCAATGTTAATACTTGATAGATCAGATATTCCGGCATACCAGGGCCAGAAGGCACAACCTGAATAGGGTGTTGGAATTCACTCTCATCGATCTTGCATTCAGGTAGTCTCGGTAAATGACGTTCGCCAGTTTCGACTTCCCAATCCCAACAGTGGATAGCACTCAATACGTTTACCGTTGGTCCCGTAATGCGAACCATGATGTCCACCCAATGCCCGACGCCACTGTTTTGTTTGAAGTAAGCCGGGTCAACCAAGTTCATTGAACCTGTATAAGCAATTTCATCATCAATTACGATGATCTTGCGATGTTGGCGAAGATCAAGACGACGTAAGAAAATACGCCACATCTTCACTTCTAGCGCTTGAATAACTTCAATTCCAGCATCCTGCATCATTCGATACCAAGGACTTCTGAAAAAACGTGGACTACCTGCTGAATCGAGTAATAGTTTGACATCTACGCCGCGTTTAGCCGCTTGGATAAGTGCAGAAGCGACAGAGTCAGCCAAACCACCTGGATGCCAAATGTAGAATACCATTCGAATACTGCTCTGCGCGTTTTCGATGTCTTCAATAATGGAATGCAAAATCTCATTAGGTGACTGTTGCAGCGACAATGTATTACCGCTCAATGCGGGAAGACCAAGGCGGTTGTTGCAAAGCTCATCAATTCGGTAGATGTGCCTTCCCATCGTTTCTGGGTTGTGCGCGTTACAGTCGTTCAACTGACTGAACCACTTCTCGAATGGTGCAAACATCTCTTTTGCGCGTTCGGCCCGTTTTCTGCCTAAGTTCAGTTCACCGAAGAGGAAATAACACGCGACACCCAGAACGGGAAGGATATAAATGATCATTAGCCAAGCTAAAGACACGCTTACTGCACGGCGCTTTAAAACGACACGAATGGTCACACCTGCGACCAGTAACCAATATAGCCCGATGCCAGCTAAAGTAAGAAAGTGATAAAACTTGTCCATATACGCTCAGAGTAATATGCCCTTCTAGGATATTAAGCATAAAAGTGGGTTGGGGGAATAGATTTCCCATTTAGACGTGGGATTGACCTTATATGAGGAACAAATTTCATAACAGCTGATTCTGTTATTTTAATGTGAAAAATAAGGTCATTCTTTAACTTTTGAACAAAAAAGCAGCATTTAACCTGCGTAACTCGACACTTGTGCGATAAATGTACTTTTTTGGGGTTCCAATTTTAAAGGGGAGCTGCTTTACTTTCTAGACATAGTGCGTCGAACGCTTATTTTATAAGTGTACAATAATTTTTACATAAACTTTTTAGACGCCTATCTCTATGCATACACAACAAACTAATTTTGGAGAAAAAGCGTGGCTACAACTAATACAGCAGCACCACGTGATACGTGGGGGTCTAAACTAGGCTTCGTAATGGCAGCAGCGGGTTCCGCTGTCGGTTTAGGCAATATATGGAAATTCCCTTACACAGCGGGTGAGAGTGGCGGCGGTGCATTCGTTGCTATCTACCTTATCTTTGTTATTTTTATCGGCTTTAGCGTGATGCTGACAGAGTTCGCTATTGGTCGTAAGACAGGTCTTTCTGCCGTAGGTGCATTCAAAACAACTGACCGACGCTGGACGTTCACTGGCGTTATGGGAGTCTTCAGTGGTCTTTTGATCATGGGCTTCTACCCAGTGGTTGGTGGTTGGGCATTGGCCTACATCTTTAAAGTGGGCGGTGGTCTACTCAGCGCGCCAGAAGCAATTGGCGACAGCTTTGGCGGTTTCATCTCAGATCCGATTCAACCTTTAATGTGGATGGGTGTTTACCTGTTCCTTAACGTCATGATTGTGATGAAAGGGATTTCGGGTGGTATTGAGAAAGCCGGTAAGGTTCTGATGCCGCTTTTGTTCTTAATCCTAATCGTTGTTTCTGTTAAAGGCTTGATGCTGCCAGGTGCAATGGCTGGCCTTGAGTTCTTATTCATGCCGGACTTTTCTAAAGTCGATAGCAATGTGGTTCTTGCTGCACTAGGGCAGGCGTTCTTCTCACTTAGCTTAGGTATGGGCTGTATGATGACGTACGGTTCTTACCTGAAGAAGAAAGAGAACCTAGTTCAAACAACCGGTATGGTTACTGCGATGGATACAGGTGTAGCGATTCTTGCTGGTGTTGCTATGTTCCCAGCTATGTTTGCCTTTGGCATGGAGCCTGCGGCAGGCCCTGGTCTTGTATTCGTTGTCGTTCCTCAACTATTTGCTGAAATGGGCGGTGTGATTGGGTTGCTATTCGCGTTGCTATTTTTCATCGGTTTGACGGTGGCGGCATTAACTTCTTCAGTATCACTATTGGAAGTTGTCGTGTCTTACCTAATTGACGAGAAAGGCATGAAGCGCTCTAACGCAGTTCTGTCTGCAAGTGCAGTTATGGCGGCATTATGTATTTTTGCGTCACTATCGTTAGGTGGAATGGGGCCAACGCTGTTCGGTACCGGTGCCTTTGATATCTTCGACTTGCTAACGGACAAAATCTTCTTAGCGGTTGGTGGTATGTTGGTTTGTATCTTTGCTGGATGGCGCCTAAGGCGTGCTGAGCTAGAAAAAGAGATCACTAATGACGGCGAAGTATCTTTCCCGCTATTTGGATTGTGGTACAACTTAGTTAAATACCTGATTCCTGTTGCGATTGCTATTGTTGCCTTCATGGGGATTAAGTCTGGCTTTGACAGTGGCAAAGGTGAAATCATGCTGCTGGGTATCGCAATCATTGGTCTTGCTGGTATTTTCTCTAGAAAGCTCTAGCTCAGGCCTTGGGGCAAGCCTCGATAGCTTTGTCCGATAACTTATGTATACTGCTGGCTCCAAACGTGGAGCCAGTTTTTTTATGTTCGATATTCTACATACCCATCCCGATTTTCTGATCATCAATAAGCATCCCAACGTCTCTGTTCATAAAGACGATGGCGACACAATGCTGCTGCAAGAAGTGGCTAAGCAGAGTGGTGATGAGCAGCTCTATCTTATCCATCGCTTGGATAAAATGACATCGGGTATTCTGCTCCTCGGACGCAACGCCAAAGCGGCCAGTGCGTTATCGCAAGCCTTTGCTGACCGCCAAGTGGAAAAGTTCTATCTGGCGATTGGCTCTAAAAAGCCGAAAAAGAAACAAGGTTTGGTCGTTGGTGATATGGAGCGTTCGCGCCGTTCATCATGGAAGCTGGTCAACAGCAAAAATAACCCAGCCGTTACCCAGTTTTTCTCTCTTGCGGCAGAGCCCGGAGAACGCCTATTTTTATGTAAGCCGCACACTGGTAAAACGCATCAAATCCGCGTGGCATTAAAATCGGTTGGCTCAGGTATTGTTGGTGACCCGATTTACAATGCAGGCAATGAGGCTGATCGCGGTTATCTGCATGCATTTTCACTTTGCTTCCAATACCGAGATGAGCAATATCGCTTTGTTTGCGACCCACGAGAACACAAAATGCTTGGTAAAAAATGGCACAGTGAGACCGTCTCTCAGGGTTTGGATACTTGGCTTTCCCCTTGGGAACTGAACTGGCCTACGATCAAATAACCGTCACAAAGAAAACTAATAAGAGAACTCGATGCAAGCATCACAACTTCCGCTGTTTTTTCAGCATCTAGAAACCGAGCTCGCGCAAGCTCCGAATGAAATTCGTCGACTGTTTCATGGTCGTGGCCGCCGTTTTGAGGGCCTAGAGCAAATCACCTGTGATTGGTTACAAGGTCAGTTGATTATCAATTTGTTTAAAGAAGTCGACGACGCGTTTCTCGCTGAGCTGAAAAGCGGCCTCAATGCGTTGGCACAATCACAACTGTGGGCAGATAAGCAAGGTCGCACTATGGTTCTTCAGCACCGTTATGCCGATGGTGCGCCTTCAGAAGTGCTTGTCGGTGAATTAGACGCTCGCCCTGTCGTTGAAGAAAGCGGTTTGAAATACCAATTGGATATTGGCCGCAACCAAAACTTCGGTCTGTTTTTGGACATGCGCTACGGTCGTGATTGGGTACGGGAAAATGCGAAGCATAAAAACGTGCTTAACTTGTTTGCTTACACGTGTGGCTTTTCTGTCGCTGCCATTGCGGGGGGCGCAGATAAAGTGGTTAACGTCGACATGGCAAAAGCGTCGCTGTCTAAAGGTCGTGAGAACCACAAGCTAAATGGTCATAACATCAACCAGGTAAGCTTTATGGGGCACGATATCTTTAAATCGTGGGGTAAGATTAAAAAATCTGGTCAGTATGACTTGATTATCATCGATCCGCCTTCATTCCAGAAAGGCAGCTTTGCGCTGACTAAAGATTACAAAAAGATTCTACGTCGATTGCCGGATTTGTTGGCAGACGGCGGTCAAGTGATGGCATGTGTGAACTCGCCATCTGTGACAAGCGACTTCTTGATTGAAAGCATGAAAGAAGAAGCGCCAGAGTTGACATACCGTGAGCGTCTGGATAACCCACCAGAGTTTATGGACGTAGACAGCGAAGCTGCATTGAAAGTGTTGTTGTTTAGCGAGAAGCAATGACGACGAAACGAAAGTTGTACCTATCTATAATACCAGCCGTTTGAGTACGGCTGGCATTTCCGCGATACCCCGTCAATCTGAATAGCGAGACACGAGTGTGATTCAGAGTCTATTCTCAGAGTGAGTTATTCCCAACACACTGATATTAGATTCCTGATCTCGCCTAGGCTCGTCGGAATTACGGGAAACAATAAAAGATCGATACCAGCAGCATTAACCGATCTGCACTTCAAGATCCGCTTCGATGGTTGATGAGCAGGCGAGCACATAGCCCTGTTCAATTTCTTCTGGCGTTAATGTTTCTAGGCTGGTGGAAGAGACGTTGCCTTGACGAACCTTGCATTTGCACGAGCCACAAATGCCGCTACGACAAGCGACGATTAATGGTAAACCTGCGCCTTCAAGCACATCGGCCAGTACCTGACCTTTTTGCGCATCGATGGTTTGAGCAAAGTCAGGAACAGATACACAAACAGCTTCATCGGATACCGATGTTTCTGCGCCAGTCGCTGGCGTAAAACTCTCTTGGTAGAAGTTCGTCATGTCAAAACCAAGGTCATTCAAATAGCCGTGAACATCTTGCATAAACTGGCTTGGACCACACAGGTAAACGGTGCGCTGTTTGAAATCATGAACAAGCTCTTTAAGCCAGTCGGCATTCAAACGACCTTGTGGGTGTGACGTTCCTTCGCGGTTTTTAAGCAACAGCTTTAAATGGAAGTTGGGATACACAGCGTCGAACGTTTCTAGCTGATCGTAGTAAATCGTCTCTTCTGGGCTGCGTGCGATATGAAGAAATGCGATGTCCACATCGTTGTCGTTTTCATCTTGATTACTCAGCCAGTGCTTTGCCATCGAAAATACGGGCGTGACGCCGCAACCTGCACTGATAAGCAAGGCTTTTGTTTCGCCATTACGTAAAACGGGTGGGTGGTCAATGCAGTTAAACTCGCCCGCTGGTGGTAATGCTTGAACGGTATCACCAAGCAGCAGCGAGTCAACGATGTAGTTCGATACTTTACCGCCAGATACTCGTTTGATGGTGAGTTGAAGGTGATCGTCTTCATTGATCGAGCTGATTGAATAGGCACGAAACTCCATTTTTCCATCAATTTCGACGCCCAAGTTAATAAACTGGCCAGGCTTAAACTGAAACAGAAGTGATTCGGTTAGTTCGGCCAATTTGATGCTGACGGTGTCGTGTGTTTCGAAGTATTTGTCGATGCAACGGAGTGTGACGGGTTGGTTACCTTGCCATTCAAAAAACATAACAATCTCTTTGGTTGTGGCTATTTTTAGTTCGAAATAGATAGCGCCTCCACGTAAGGAGGCGCGTAACAAGCAGGTTTATTAGGCTACTAGGATGGCTTTTAGATCATCCTGAACATTGCCAATACTGCGCATATCGAACTTCTCTTGGATGATGGCGATTAGGTTTGGCGTTAGGAATGCCGGTGCAGTAGGGCCTGTGTAAATGCCTTTCACACCCAATGCAAATAGTGTTAGCAAGATAACGATCGCTTTTTGCTCGAACCAAGAAAGCACAAGCGTGAGTGGTAGTTCATTGATGTCACAGTCAAACTCTTTCGCCAGTGCAAGTGCAAGCTGGATTGCAGAGTACGCATCGTTACATTGGCCCACATCCAATAGGCGAGGGATACCGTTGATATCGCCGAACGTATTCTTGTTGAAGCGAAACTTACCACACGCCAACGTCAGGATTAGCGTGTCTTCTGGTGCTTCAGCCGTAAAATCGGTGTAGTAGCTGCGTTCCGCTTTATCACCATCACAACCGCCGACTAGGAAGAAGTGTTTGATGTTGCCTTGCTTCACTTGGTCGATAACCGCAGGGGCGGCGTTCATCAGTGCATTGCGACCAAAACCAACCGTGATGTGGTGTTCGATTTCATCGTGTTGGAAACCGTCTTGCGCTAGAGCACATTCAATCACTTGGCTAAAATCATCACCTTCGATGTGAGCCACTCCAGGCCAGCCAACAATACTGCGGGTGAATAGACGGTCTGCGTATTGACCCACATTTGGATTCAACAAGCAGTTTGACGTCATTACGATTGCACCAGGGAAGTTTGCGAATTCTTTCTGTTGGTTTTGCCATGCGCTGCCGTAGTTACCGACGAGATGAGGGTATTTCTTCAGCTCTGGGTAGCCGTGTGCAGGCAGCATTTCACCGTTGGTGTAAACGTTAATGCCTTTGCCTTCAGTCTGTTGCAGGATTTTTTCTAGGTCATGCAAATCATGACCAGAAACAAGAATACACTTGCCTTTTACTGGCTTGACGTTCACTGTGGTTGGTTCTGGATGACCGAAGGTCGTTGTTTCACCTTGGTCGAGCATTTCCATCACTTTGTAGTTCATCAGGCCAATGCGCATTGAGCAATCAAGTAGTTCGCCGAGATCTTCAGGATCTGTGCCCAACCACGCCATGATTTCATGGTATTCGGCATAGATATCGTTGTTGGTTTGCTCAAGAACACGTGCGTGCTCCATGTACGCGGCTGCACCTTTAAGTCCGTATAGGCAAAGTAGGCGTAGGCCAATAACATCTTCATGTACTTGGTCTTTACCACGGTTAACCGCGACTTGAGGAGCAAAAGCTAAGATCGCTTCTGCGCTGTTTGGTAGCTCAAAGTGGGCAACCGCAGGAATGTCAGCGACTTCGGTATCGGCAAGCGTTGCTGCAGACATCACTTGCTCTTTTAGCAATGCTTTGTACGTTGCAGCTTGAGAAGTTAACTCTAAGATGCGTTCAGGGTCGAAGTTTACGTTCGTCAATGTAGAGAAAAATGCTTTTGGTGCCCATTGGTTGATTTCATCGTTAATGATGTTGAATTCAAGTACTTTTGATGCCCAAAAAGAAACCCCTTGCAGTGTGTAAACCAACACGTCTTGTAGGTCTGATACTTCAGAAGTTTTGCCACACATGCCTTGTGCAAAAGAACAACCTTTAACAGCAGGGGTTTGAATTGTCTGTTCACATTGAATACAGAACATATTGGGTTCTCCAGTGATTGTTTTAATAGTCGTGATGTTGACCACTAGAGAGCAGAATGCGTGCCAATTGTTATCTTATTGATTTATATTTAATTTTATCGTTTTTAGATGAGTGGTTGATGTAATTAAGACAACGCAGTTGATGTCTTAATTACATCGGCTTCTTGTGGTTGGTTATTTATTGATCCCGAGCTTTTTACCCATCCGATATAAGTTCCCGCGATCCATTTGTAAAAACTCCGCTGCTTTTGCCCAAACGCCACCAGTTTGGCTCAAAGCATGTTCAATTAAATCACGCTGATAGCTTTCTATCAGCTCCCGCATTGGCTGGCTTTCTTTAGGCAGATAATGCGATGTGTTTTTTACATCATTGAGAGCCAGTGAGGTGTCGAAATGGTTAAGCATGATCGTGCTCGCACCTTGTTGAATGGCGTGTAAAGCCGCGCGAGTTAACGTATGTTCGAGCTCGCGCACGTTTCCGTACCAAGGTAAAGATTCCAATTGAGTCAACACTTTAGGATGAACGTGCAGATTGGGTGCATTGAATTGTTGGCGTACTTTTTCCAACAAATATCCTGCTAAAACGGGAATATCCCCGTCACGGGCACGCAGTGGGGGGACTTGGATTGGGAACACGTTCAAACGGTGGAAAAGGTCTGCTCGAAACGTGCCAGCTTCGACCTCTTTTTCTAATTGTCGATTGGTCGCGGCGATGATGCGCACATTGACCATCAAATGCTGATCGCTACCTACACGTTGCAGCTCGCCTTGCTGAATTACGCGCAGCAATTTTGCTTGCAAAATCAAAGGCAGTTCGCCCACTTCATCAAGGAAAATCGTTCCACCGTCTGCCAGTTCAAACTTACCGGCACGGTGGCTATTAGCACCTGTAAATGCGCCTTTGACATGGCCAAACAGTTCACTCTCAGCCAGACCTTCAGGCAGGGCCGCACAGTTTACGTAAATCATCGGCTTATCGCTACGATGAGATTGCGCGTGCACCGAGTGCGCGACCAGTTCTTTACCAGTACCGGTCTCTCCTGTGATAAGTACCGCGTAATCTGATTGAGCAACGGTCGCAATGTTGTTTCGTAACTGGTTGATCTGCGGACTTAAACCCACCATTTCGCCATGTTGGGAACGGGCTTGCTGGATAAGGGTTTGAGTGACGCTTTTTTGCTTCTGGTTTTGCGCTTTGAGTGCTTTTAATTGCGCAATGTTACGCAATGTCGCAGCGGTCAAAGCCGCAAAGGTTTCGATAGCGACAGGGTCAATGTCATCAAACGCACCCACTGTTAGAGCATCCATAGTTAGTGCGCCAACAAGTTGTCCTTCCACATACAAGCTAAAGCCCATGCAATCGTGAACATCAATGCACTGGTCTTCGGTTAATAGTGTGCCGTCGAAAGGATCAGGCAGTGAACAATCGGCATCGAAACGCACCGGTTCACGGCTATGAATAATGGCATCTAAGCGTGGATGTGCTTTGGGGAAATAGCGACGACCTAAGACCGAGCTGGATAAGCCTTTTACCGCGACAGGAGTCAAAAAACCATCCTCATCAAAGATAAACAGGCAGCTCGCATCACATGGGAATACTTGCGCGACCCCATCAATGAGGTTTTGATATTGCTGCTCGTGAGAGCGATTAGAGCTGAGGTTTAGCGCGATATTAAGGAGTACGTGGTCAACAGTCGGAGTCATAACAAGCCCAAAGTTATCTGGAATGGGCTCATGCTAGCAACTTGATGTCATTTGAACATCGAAAGGTGTGGGAGATTGATGTTCCATTGACGACGATCAAACTTGATACAAATAGAATCGCGCAAGCCGATGAGTAAGCAACGTACGCTTGCGCGGATTAAACTCTTTGAACTAAAACAGCAGACCAATGGAAAGGAGTTACCGCGTTCAAATTAGCGAGGAACAACCCTTGCGTCATTGCCAGACATGTTGATTTGAACGGCTTGGCCTGGCTGAAAAATCATGTTGGGGTTTGCTTCTTGAACGACAGAGATTATTTTTCCATCCTCTAAGCGAATGGTCAGATTCACACCATTTCGTTTCGCGGTTGCTTCAGCGGCTTTACTGCCGGCATAACCACCCAGCAGACCACCACCAATAGCTGCGATATCCGAGCCAGAGCCGCCCCCGACTTTTGAGCCTAATATACCACCCACGGCGGCACCAGCGATTGTACCTATGGCGTTGGATTGGGTAGAGGCATCAATGGTTACTGGTTCAACTTTTTCAATCGTTCCGTAGTAAACCTGCTGAACTTTGCGTGTGTCTGAAGAGCCGTATGCATCTCCGTACGGGTTAGGTGAGGTACAGCCGCTAAGCATAACAATACAAGACATGATGAGCAGCATACCTAGCTTGACGTATTTTTTCATATAGCCTCCGAATGATTTCTCTCCATCCAAAGAGTATATACCCCAATTTAATATGTGCTTTAGTTTTATATAAAACAGGTACTTAGCGGCTGTTCTCTCAAGAAAACGTGAACTTCTAAGTGGTTTAATGGCCTTTAAGCGTATGAAACCCAGAGTAAATACGTGTGAATGTGGTAAACCAACATGCTGCACCAAAGATATAAGCAATGACGGCAAAGTGTTGCGGTAACAAACAAAATAGCACCAAACAACCAATGGTTTCAGTACCTTCGGTTAAACCGCTCATGTAGTAGAGAGATTTGTGTTTATACACTGGATTATCGATGCCTTGTTTGCCTGCCATGATGGCAAAAGCCAAAAAGCTGCTTCCCGTTCCGACAAAGGAAAAAATCAAAAATGCCCCTGCAATGGCATTTTGTTCTGGATTGGCCAACACAAAACCAAAAGGAATCAAGGAATAGAACAGAAAATCTAAGCTGATATCGAGAAAGCCTCCGGCATCGGTAATGCCTTGAATCCTCGCTAGTGCACCGTCTAATCCATCACAGATTCTGTTCAGCAAAATAAACAGCAACGCCAACAAGTACTGTTCGGCGATCAAAGCCGGTAGGGCAAAACAGCCAAGCACAAAACCAAATACTGTCGTCTGATTTGCGGTGATGCCACATTTATCGAGGTACGTCGCACTGAGTGCCAGCGGTTTGCGGATGAGCTTTATACTCAGGCTATCAAGCATGGTTTGTCTCCCACGGCCAATTTAGGCAGCGGCTGCCATCAGGAATATCATCCTCATCGTGCGTTACCATCAAAGTAGGGATGTTCGCTTGCTGTAATTGATCGACCACCCAGTTGCGAAATTGTACACGCAGGTCTTTATCCAACTTGCTATAGGGTTCATCAAGTAGCGCAACTTTCGGCTTTGCCAGCAGCATACGAGTCAATGAGATACGGGCGCGTTGCCCTCCGGAGATTTGATCTGGAAAGGATTCGGCAAGTTTGGTCAATGCAATGTTCTTCAGTGCTTGCATGGCGTGTGCTTTACGCTCCTCACCTTTGATTGAGTTTGGTAGCGCGAATGCAAGATTCTCCCACACCGTTAAGTGAGGGAAGAGCAAATCTTCTTGGAACAGAATACCAACCTGACGCTTATGTGCAGGGAGGGCATCCAACTGTTCGTTATCAAGCGTAATGGAGCCCGAGTAGTTGAACTCGGCGGAGAGATGTCCAGCTATGGCATCCAACAAAGTGGATTTACCACAGCCGCTTGGTCCCATCAGAGTAACAATTTCACCTTTCTCTACGGTCATGTTGAACGCTGAAAAAAGCGTGTCGCCATTGGCTTTACGGATGGCGAGGTTTTCGAGACAAAGACTCATTCAGTAGTAAACCTTTTATAGACAAGCGGCGATACTTCACGTGTAAGCGGCTTAGTAGTATCGCAAAAGAGAAGAACAAGAACGGCAAGAGTGCTTGCCAAATGGCGTAAATCGCGGTGACACGTCGGTCAAAACCACTGGATAGCGCAACGGCTTCGGTGGTGATGGTGCTAATGCGCCCAGCCCCTAGCACCAATGTCGGCAGGTATTGCGCCAGACTTACGCTAATCCCGACCGCCCATGCGAATGCAATCGCAGGTAGTAAAATTGGCAGTTTCACTTTTAACCAAGCTTGCATCAGTGATTTACCCAAGCTGAGTGCGACGCGAGTTAAGCCGTTATCGAAGCTGCGCCATGGACCGTCTAGAGAGAGGTAAATAAATGGGAACGCGAAGAACACGTGCGCCCAGCATACCCAAAAGAAATACGCGTTGCTGTTTAAGTACAGCGTCACTACTTGCATACCGAATAGCACGGATAGCTGAGGAATCAGCATTGGGATGGCGATGATGTAACCGGGCACCTGCCAGCGATAACGAAGGCGATACTCATGTGCGATCAAGGCAAGAGCTAGAGCGACGGTCGCGCTGATAACGGCAATCAGCATGCTCTGTTCCAGCGTACCAAGAATGCTGTGCCATTCGTATTCCCAAAAACGCAGGCTATAACGGCTCGGTAGTAAATCTGGAAAGCGCCAGCGTTGAGCAAAGCTCCATACCACCATGAGTGGAATCATTAGAAGTGCGAGTAGCGCGATCAGTGAAAATAGGGTTTTACCGGGTAAACGAAACCCGTTTCGACCAGAGTACTGCCAGCGTTTGAAGCCTTTGGTAATACACCATTCCATCAAGCGTGCAAATCCAATCAAAAGGCTAGCGATCGCAAACAACATGACCGCGCCTGCGGCAGCTCTTGGTAGAAGTGATAAATCAGGATCGTTAAACCACTGCCATACCAAAACTGCAAACGTCGGTGGGTTGGTAGGGCCAATAATCAATGCAACATCAACAACCGACAAGCTGTAAGCCAATACCGCCAGCATTGGAAAGCGCAGTTTTGTTATCCATTGTGGGAATACGCATTTCCACCACGCTTGCGCCGAACTGTAGCCCATTGAGTGACTGACTTTTTCAATCTTATCGACTTTCAATTGCTGAAGAATTGGAATACTCATCAACAATAAAAACGGCACTTCTTTAATCGCAAGCATGATGATCAAACCGAGTGCATGCGGATCTTTAATCAGCAATGCTAAGTCATTCACCGTTTGTGCATTGGGATCGTAACCAAACAGTTGGTTGAGAACACGAACGCCCATACCTGTTGGTGCAAACAAGAAGGCAAAGCCAATTGCAAACGCGACATGCGGCATAGCGAGAAGTGGCGAGAGGCTAACTTCAATTTTTCGCCAAAACTTGCTGCCCCACGATGCTTGCAAAATCGCAAATGTGATCAAGCAAGCCAAGTAGCTACTAAAAATGGCAGAGTAGAAAGTCAGCCCGATGGATGTCCAAACACCCTCCCAATCAAAAACAGCGTTAAAGCCATCTAAAGAAAAGTGGTGCAAGCCGATAGGAGGTACATAACCGAGCGCAGAAACCACCACTCCGAGTAGTCCCGGAATGGTAGGTAAAATACAAACAGCGATAATGACTAAATATAGCGCTCTTAACATGGGCTCTTATTAATTCCCGTAGCGTTTCAACCATTCTTTTTCTAAGGCAGATTGCCAGCTTGGATGCGGCTCAGCGATAGATTTGAATTGTTGAGTATGTTTAGCCGAACCTGTTAGGTATTGGCTGCTTAGCACTGAAGGATCGCCCCAGATGTTAAGGTTACCTTTGCGAGATTGTGCTTCAGGGCTCAATAAAAAGTTTATCGCAACTTGCGCACCGGCACTGGCATTTGCGTTCCAAGGAATCGCTAAGAAGTGAATGTTTGAGAGTGCACCTGCGTCCATCGCATACGCTTTGGTGCTCTCTGCAAGATTGCCGCTCGACTGCGCAGAGAAAACCGCGTTCGGGTTAAAGGTAATCGCAAGATCAATCTGACCATCATCCAGTAATTGAAGCGTTTCAGCCGTCCCTCCTGGGAGTTGCTTACCGCCACGCCAAGCAACTTTATGGAACTCATCTAGGTAAGCCCACAGCGGTTGAGTGATTTGCTCAAATGTTTCGCCAGTGACTGGTTTTTGCAAAGCGGGATCGTTGTTGGTCAACTCAATCAACAGTGCTTTAATAAAGCTTGTCCCATGAAACTCTGGTGGGCGAGGGTAAGTTAGGCGATTTGGAAACGCTTTTGCGTAACTCAGCATTTCAGCAAAAGATCGAGGAGGGTTATGCAGGGTTTGCTCATCGTGAATAAACACTAATTGCCCCACACCCCAAGGTGCTTCCAGACCTTCAGTCGGCTCTGAAAAATCCACATCAATTGGCAATGATTTATCAACGTACTGCCAGCTTGGCAAACCTTCAACAAAAGGACCAAACAGTAATTGGTTATCCTTCATTGATTTGAAGTTCTCGCCATTAATCCAAACCATATCAACACTGCCACCGCTGTTTTTGCCTGCGGCTTTTTCTGCGATAAGTCGAGTGGTGGTCTCAGAAATATCGGTGACTTTAACGTGGTTTAGCGTCACGTTATAACGCGATTTTAGCTCTCTACTCGCCCACTGGATGTAGCGATTAATTTCTTGGCTTCCGCCCCAAGCATGAAAGTAGACGGATTGTCCGTCGGCTTGTTGTTCGATTTTTTGCCATTCACTAGCAACCGATGAGTTGGCAAAAGAAGATGTCGCGAAAGTGGTGGCTAAAATGCCAACGGTACTGAGTAGCTTTTTCATATGTATTCCGTGTTATGTCTTTTTATTCTCGTTTCCGGCGTTATTGACGTCTAAACAAGTCGCTCCGCTTTGTTACAAGGATAGTAATCCATCTCTCTCTATTATCAATGCCAATCCCAAACGGAATCACTCATTGATTCAAAGAATTATTCTCAATGTGAAGCAAAACGAAGAAAGGACAATTCTGGTGTCGTTTTAGGTATACAAGAGCGGACCGCTTGTTTGACGATATTCTTTCAAGTAATTGAAAATTATTGTCCTCAAGCAACTTCGATATGTTGATTTGGAAGACTGAACCCGCGTCGTAGACATGGCGTTGAGGGCGTAAAGAGGGAAAGAGTTTGTCGTTTTAAACGATTTTGCTAATCGAAGCGTGCGAAACAGACATCCAGCCTGCTTTGATATTGATTAGGAGGCATAAAAAAAGCAGCCATCTTATGGCTGCTCTTAGAATATGAAATGGGACTTAGTTTACCCAATCACGCAACTGAAACGTTAGTTCGTGATCGTCATTTTTAAGCATTAGCCCTTCTTTGGTTAGCGTTATATCACTCCATTCAGTAAGAGTTTCAGACATCGCTTGCTCAATTTTCATTTGGTCATCCATACACATCTTCATGGTCATTCCCATTTTTTCGATGCGTAGTTGATTGTTTTTTAGTTCAGCTTGACCAAAGAAGTTGTTACACCCCGCGTTACCATTTGCAGTCAGATTTTCTCCGATTTCTAAGCGAGGCGCTTGCTGACGTTCTTTTAATTCGATGTTTTTACCATCAATCTGAACCAGCTCCCAATTATGGTGCTGTAAATCTTGAGCCGTAATTTCTTTCACATTGTCACCGTTGCTAGCACATGCAGTCATAAGAACAGGAAGAGAGATTGCTGTAACTAACGTTTTTAGGCTAAGCTTCATTTTATAGACTCCGTTTTTAGAAAACGTGGTAAGTATAGGTAATAAAACACTGTTTTTGTCAGCATAAGGTAATAGTTTCGTATTACTGTGACAGAGTCCAGTTTATATACTCAAACGGCTTCGAAGTGCAAGATGTATAGCACGGTTGGGAGCGTATATTGAAGTCGTTATAATATCATTACAGCACAGCGAGCAAAAAACGGTTAGAGCATGGAGCAACTAGAGTTTTTTACCGTCCCAAACCCTTGCGTTGGTATTTGTAGTGTTGACGAGAAAGGGTATTGCAAAGGATGTATGCGTAAAAGAGAAGAGCGATTTAACTGGCTCACTTATACCCCTGCTCAACAGTTGCATGTGATTAAACTATGCCGTCAGCGCTATAGAAGAAAGGTATTGGCAGGGAAGGGAAAGGCAGAAGAGCCTCAAGAAGAATTATCACCACAGCAAGATCTCTTTTAAATTTCGAATTATCCCGGCTCGGCAATAATCAATGATGAGCCGGGACTGTATTAGCTCTTACTATGCGGTGCGTGTAAGGCAAATTCGTTAAATTCGCGCTACTTCATTGACCAACGGTCACTGACCCATCCCCCAGCATGTTCGTCAAAGTGGCTTCCTGAAAATCGATGATTGAATTCAACATCTAATTTACTAGTAGGGCGTTCATCCATCAGTTGATGAATGTATCTCGCCATAGGGTCCGTGCAAGCTTCGCGCTCTCTACGGGTAACCACTTCTTTGATCATTTGAAGTCTGTAGCTATTGCTGGCTCGTTTCATTTTTGACCTCCTGAACTCGATGGCAGCAGTTTGAACATATTGACGTCCAGATCGCTGCTCATTGGTGAACGCTTGGCGGCGAATCACCTTCGTTTTAGGTCAAAAAGACAAATTGTTTGAGAGCAGTGTTTGTAACGCCATTCACATCTTTCCTAGAATCATCCACTAAGCTACGAAACTTCATAGCGAAAAGTTAGTTGATGAATCTGTATTTTCGAAAGACCTTATCAAACATAGAAGCCCAGCACATGGGCGTCAACAACACAAATGAATAATTTTTGAACACTTTATGAAGGGCGATAATTTTCAGCACTTTAACGAAAATAAAAAAACCGAAGCGTCACGCTTCGGTTTTTAGGGAGGCTCTGACGGAACAACTTCTAAAAGCTCTTCACGTCAGAGTGTAAGGTGTTTTTAGCTATTAGTTGCCGGGCAACCTTTCACAGCTTGACCGTTACTGAAGTACTTGATGTTTTCTAAGTTCTTGTTGTAGCTATCCGCAGAGATCTGTGGGTTATTTACGAAGAACTCACGTAAAACGTATGCATCGGTTAGCTGGGTAGATTGAACATCGATGATTGGATAGTTATCGCCACCAGCAGCACTGAAGCTGATTACAGAGAATGTGTACGTTGCGTCTAGATCGAAGCCTTTATCGTTAATGTCGGTAATGGTTACTGAGCCAGCATCACAATCTACATCTAAAGTGATGTTATCCAGTTGAGCGTAAGCACCAGAGCCTGCAGATTTCGTTGCTACTACATCAAGGTACTCTTTTACTTCTTGACCTGTCATTGTCGCTTTAGTCACGAAGTTACCGAACGGCTGGACTGTAAGTACATCACGGTAAGTGATGTCACCATCTTGGATTGAATCACGCACACCGCCAGAGTTCATCACACCAAAGTCAGCACCTACCGTTTTGTAAGTACGGTATGCCTCGCCCAGTAGATGACCTAGGTTAGTTTGTTGAGAGCGAACTACGTTACGATCACCTTCTAACTTACCCGTTGTATTAGAAATCTTCTCATCTAATAACTCTTGACCTTGCTGTTGGTATGGCAGTAGTAACGCTTTTACCGTCGCATCTTGTTGAATGCGTTCACCGATCACTTCATCGTTGTCGTCCAGAAGGTTTACAGGAATCAGTGCGTAATTCGCTAAGTGAAGCTTGCCGTCGTAATATTCGAAGTCCGCACGACCCACATATTTACCCCACTCATGCGCTTGCATAATCCAAGTGCCTTTTTGTTGGTCTGGCGCGCAATCATCACCAGGTTTGAAATCAGCATACTCATTGGTACCTGGCTCCATACACACTGGGTTTTGTGAGTGACCACCGATGATAGCGTCTAGTTGTCCCTCTTCAAGAGAGCGAGCGAGCTTCACGTCCCCTGGTGCTTCACTACCATTATTACCATCTTGGTAGTGACCCATGTGCGTCGTTGCAAATACTAGGTCTACTTTTTCGTTTTCTTCGATTTCCTTAAGTACTTTTTTGATTTCAACTTGAGGGTCTTCGAAGTGGATGTTTGATACGTTGTCTGGATTAACTAGCTTCGCTGTGTCCTGGGTGGTTAGACCAATAACAGCGATCTTAAGGCCGTTGATAGTAAATACTTTGTAAGGGTCGA
Source organism: Vibrio sp. 1CM7H (assembly GCF_023161645.1). Classification (NCBI taxonomy): domain Bacteria; kingdom Pseudomonadati; phylum Pseudomonadota; class Gammaproteobacteria; order Vibrionales; family Vibrionaceae; genus Vibrio; species Vibrio sp. 1CM7H. Next base: position 601,181 of record NZ_JALNTV010000002.1, on the reverse strand, counting down.
AGTAACGCTCATTGGTATCTTTCTTATAGATATTCGCAGCCAGCATAGGGAAGTCAGCTAGCTCAGCTTGCATATCGAGAATATCTAGTGAGTTATCAAACTCGTGGTTACCGACAGCCATTGCATCGTAACCAAGTAGGTTCATCCCTACGAAGTCTGGAACCGCATCTTGCATGTCTGATTCTGGTACGCCGGTATTAATATCACCGCCAGACAGCAGAATGGTTTCACCGCCTTTTGCTTCGACTTCTGCGCGAATAGATTCGATTAAAGTGTGACGCGCAGCCATGCCATATTCGCCGTCGCTGTTATGCCAAAAGCGACCGTGGTTATCGTTAGTGTGGAGAACGGTGAACTTAGTACAAGAATCTGCAGTCTCGCAGGTTACTGGAGAATTATCGCTGTCTGAGCCGCATCCTGCTAGCGCAGCGCCCACTGCCATTACCAAAAGAGATTTGGAAAACTTCATAAGGGATCCTTTCTTTGTGATTTTGTTATTGTTACGGCGTGAAATATACGGAATTAATGTGAAACTTTAGTGATCTATCTCTTATTTATACTTCTATCGGAGACATGAATTAATAAGCCTGCAAACTACGTCTCCAATTAAACAGAAATAGTTTTTAGTATATTGAAATTAGAGGGAGGGGGTTATTTTGTGAAGTGGCCAATTGAATGAATGTGGTTTGTGTGAATCAATGCGCATTTTTGCGAAGTATAGCGCTGATTTTGGTGATTATTTTGCCAAGTTCATGTTTTTCTTAGCAGCTATGACACAAATCGTTATAAATTTTCGCTCTGATGATGAGGGAAATGTTTTGTATATAAAATGATCATTGTAAAACCCAAACTCGTTTGAGCTTGGCTTACTCTGTTTAATACAACCAGAAATGGTATTTCTCTCTTTACTATAATTGCGACCGTTTAGAAATCTTATGCCTTAGATATCGTTTATTTATTCTTATTCGATACCTTACCGTGTTTATCCCGCTTTCGATACCCGGATGTTAAAACAAATAGATTCAATCTAATGAGCGAAAGTGAAACGTAAATAACGTGGAGTTTTCTTCGAATATTACGATGTGCACTATCATTGAATTAATGAAAATGAAATGGAGTAATGTAAAGCGTGCATCTGTGGCTGCTCGCTTTGAGCTTCGATTCAAAGAGTAGGGTTGAAAGAATTTGTAAGTGGTGAATTTTAAGAAAGGATAGTAATGAGATACACAGTAAGGAACGCAGTCAGAGAGGAAGCAACTCAAATCGCCAAGATACATGTTGATTCGTGGCAGGTAGCATACACAGGGTTAATGCCACAGAGCTACATCGATCAGTTTACGATTGAGCGCCGAGAAAGGATGTGGACGCGAGTCATGACTGAGCAACTGGCCCAATTGATCGTCGTTGAGAGACAAGGGGAAATCGTCGGCTTTTTAAGTTACGAACTACCTAACCACAGCTGTGAAGATAAAACGGCGTGGGTAACATGTTGCTATGTCTCTCCTTTGCATTATGGGCAAGGGGCAGGGAGTGCATTGTTAGATGAACTAGAAACGCGTCTACTCTCTACGCCCGTTATGCAGATAAGCCTGAAAGCACTGGATACCAATAAACAGGGGCTTAACTTTTACAAGAAGTGTGGTTTTGTGCGTACTGGAGAGGAAGAGGCGGAAATCATTGACCGTATGACGCTGACGGATCTCACTTTAGTGAAGTACATTGCCCGTTCGTAAATCAATTGTTATATGCCACATATAGTAAAACCCCGGAGGTGGTAAGACTCCGGGGTTTTGAAATTTTTTAGATGTCTCGGTTGGTAAGTCCGATTATCTTTAATGCAAAAGGTTTGGATTTAATCCGATTAATTCCTTGGTAGGGAATTAGATACGGATGAAGTCCATGTGTTCAACTTTTGGCTTGAACGCGTGACGTTGAACGTCTTGTGGCTTAACTTTAACTTCTTTGCCATCGATAACTAGAACTAGGCCTTCGTAGAATTCAGGCTTGTCCATTTGGTTTACGATGTCGTCGTGGTTAAGAACGATAGCTACTGCTGCTTCTTCACCGCCGTATACAACTGCAGGGAATTTGCCAGCGTGACGTAGGCGGCGGCTCGCACCTTTACCTAGTTCAGTACGTACTACTGCTTCGAATTTCATAGTATTTACTCTCAAATTAGTAAAAATCAAATGTTCACAATCAACAATGCGACCTTGTTGTTCGTGGTAAAGCTTGAAACAGGAACTGTTCAAGCGAGCGCGGATACTATCATTCCACTTATAAATGGGCAACCCAAATCGTATCCAAATCAACAAAAAGGTATGATTTGGCTAGGTGTAAGGCTATCCCTTTTAACGCTTTGCTTGGATTTTGTTCACATCGGCTTCATTTTCATCGGTTTACTAATCATGGTCCGAAGAACAAAGTTTATGCGTTATATGCTTTATGTTCGGCTGAGATGTAAGACTAAAGATGCTTTTAAGCCACCTAAAGCGCTCGCTTCCAGTGTTAATTGACCTCGGTAACTGTGTGCCATTTCACTGACTATATTTAGACCAAGACCTGAACCAGGGGTTGCTTCATCCAATCTAACGCCTCTCTTGATTACTTGACTCAGTTTCTCTTTAGGGATGCCTGGTCCGTCATCTTCAATGATGATGTGTATGTTGTCTTTATCCTGAGAGGAGTGCACACGAATCATGTTGTTGGCCCACTTATAGGCATTTTCAAGCAAGTTGCCCAGCATTTCGTCGAGATCGGTCTGCTCTACCGCTACATTCAGCTCTGAATCAAGTTCATTAATTAAGGAGATATCTCGGCTCGCATACACTTTATCAAACGCCATTGAGATAGCATCCACACGCTCTGCTGGGTTCGATTTCACTGATAAAATATTCATAGACCCCGCCATGCGGGCACGGCCCAGATGGTAATCGATATGATCTTGTATTTGATTGATCGGAGTACGCAGACGGGATTGCGTATCAGGTTCTAACGTCTGTACTTCATTTTTTAGGACAGAAAGTGGGGTTTTTAGCGCATGTGAGAGATTGCCTGCATGATTCCTAGCTCGTTCTAACAACTCCTGATAATGGAAAAGCAGAGCGTTGAGGTCGAAGATAAGAGGAGAAATCTCTTTCGGATAGGTTTCTTCTAGACTCTTTTTGTTACCAGACTTCAGCTCGGCCAACTCTTTTTGTAACTTCGTAAGCGGACTCAATGACCATGCAATTTGCAGCAAAATGACGGCAAGAACCCCTGCGAATAATAAGCCTAAAATAAGCCAGAGTTGCCCGATTAGCGTTTGCAGGGTGCTTTTGATAGGCTCTTCGTCAATACCAATAATGATATGGATAGGCCCATCGTAATCTGGTAAGTACAGAGCTTTTTCTATGGTAATCAGCCTTTCGCCTCTCGCGCCGTAAGCATCGTTATCCAGACCTTTGTATTCGATTTTTTTGTCCCACAAAGAACGAGAACGCTCGAGACTCGTCTCAGTAGAGGCACTCCAATATAAACCACTGTAAGGTCGGTTAAATCGAGGGTCTGAGAGCAGGGCAGCGAGTGAGAGGTGCCCAGTCTCATCGACTTCTAACTGAGCGGCGATTTCATCCATAAAAATGCTCAGCTGTGAGCGAGTGTCGTCAACCATATAGTTGTACACTTGGGTCGGTATCGTCACACCAGCTGCGAGGATCATTGCCGTCAACCAAACGATCGCCGCTAAAACGAGGCGACTTTTGATACTCAGTCGTTTTATTGCGTTCAACGGTAGCCTGTTCTTATTCGGCATTTAATTGGTATCCCAACCCTCGGACAGTTTTGATGATCTTTGGCGCGATTTTTTTGCGAATTCGGCCGATAAAAACTTCGATTGTGTTGGAGTCACGATCAAAGTCTTGTTTGTAAATGTGCTCGACGAGTTCGGTGCGAGAAATTACTTTTTCTGGGTTATGCATAAAGTAAGCGACCACTTTATACTCCAGTGCCGTTAAGCTTACTGCTTGCCCTTGCCACATTACTTTAGAAGTGCGCGTATCCAAGCTCAAGTCGCCAATTTGCATCACAGGAGAGGCGTTACCTGATGCCCTTCGTAGTTGTGCGCGAATACGAGCGATAAGCTCAACCATTTCAAACGGCTTAGTTAGGTAATCGTCTGCCCCTGCGTTTAGACCTTCAACTCTCTGCGTTAGGGTATCGCGAGCACTCAGGATAACGACAGGGGTATTGATGTTTTCATCACGAATGCCTTTTAGCACGGTGAGGCCATCCAATTTCGGCAGTCCTAGATCAAGAACAATAGCGTCCCATTCTTCCGATGTCGCGCGATACAGAGCGTCTATGCCATCTTGAGATAATTCTGGTACCCAGCCGGTACTTTCTAATGTTTCGATGATTTGCTCGCCTAAACGAGGGTCATCTTCAACGACAAGTATTTTCATATTGGTGATTCTTATTATGTTTGGAGTGTTATCGAAGTAAGTTACGCATTGCGTCGGGATTACGCATTAGACCAGTTTAGTTGTTTTGTGGCTTTAACGCTTTGTTAAAGCTGCGACCTTTGATCTCAAGCATTTCCAGCGTGGCGGCGTCATACTCAACTTTCAGGACGCTATTGTTGTACAGGATTTTCAATTCATACACCCAAGCATCATCATCTTCTTCAAGCTCGACCTTGATGATGCGGCCGTATAGGTCGTTTTCTACTGCGGCGTAAAGGTCCGAAAATGGTCGTATATATCCTTGTTGAACCGCGCGATAGACCTCATCTTGATCTTCATCGAATTCAATACGTGTTCCAGGCTTTTCGACATCTTGCACGATGGCGTGACCATTTTGTGATGCATAGTAGTCGTCATGCTTGGCGAAACTTGGTGCACACATCAATGTCGTGATAAGGCCGAAAAGTAACGCAGAATGTTGAGAAGTCGTTGCTTTATACATAGTCAAACCTTTTCTAGAACGTTAGCCGCAGTATATCGGATATAGATGAACAGAGAGTGAATCATCGAGTTCAGTTTTACTAAATGTTGCAGAGGTTATTTCAACTCGTCTTCAAAAATTTTGTCTCGCAATTTCCAAAAGCGACCGGATTTCCTTGCAATAACAAACTGAGGCAAACGGAAACGATGTTGATTGGCAACAACACGTGTCGGTGAAGCCTCTTCAAAAGGGCGATGCTTGTCTGCCAAGTGAGGGCGCACAAATTGGTCTTTAAACGTTTGTTTTTGTTTTTTGGTACTCAATGACCAAAACTCATGAACTAACGCATTGCCTTCGCCTTGGTATGGTTCGCCAGAATACGTCACCTTGAGTTGAGATTTACCGTCACTGGACTTGAATACTGACAGGTCCATTTCTGTGCATTCAAATATCAATGCATCTTTCAGATTAAGGGCTTCTTTTAATTTTTTATCTGGATCAACAAGCGTTGCGTCACACTCATGACAAATGCGCGCAGCGATATCGTTGTCGGCACCACATTCACCACAGTATTTGGCACGAAAACGGTATCCACAGTGTTCACGCTCGCCTGTGTCTTCATCTTCAAAGTAACCTTGGCAACGTCTGCCAAAGTGTTCAACCAAGAAACCGTTACTATCCAATTTACCCCAGAAGTTGTTATTGAATCCGCAAGCCGGGCAGGGAATCGTGATAATTTCACTGTCAGAGTCTGGCTTGGGATCACCGACTTCAGGTTGGTATAAATCGTAGCTGTTGCCTGCGTAATCAAGCACTAAACATTCTGATTTTCCGCCTGATAAGCGTAATCCTCGCCCTACAATCTGCTGGTATAGACTGACTGACTCTGTTGGTCGCAAAATCGCGATTAAATCGACATGCGGCGCATCAAACCCGGTAGTCAGTACCGAAACATTGACCAAATATTTTATTTGACGATTCTTGAACGCTTGGATGATCGCATCGCGCTCCGGCGTAGGTGTATCACCAATAACGATTTCAGTTTCGCCCTCTGGCAGTAAACTGTGGATCTCTTGTGCGTGTCGGACAGTCGCGGCGAAGATCATGACACCTTGACGTTCTCTCGCATATTGCATGATTTGCTCAACAATTTGCGGAGTGGCGCGTTTGGCTTTATCGATCACCATGTCCATTTCTGCTTCTTTGTAGCGTCCGGTGTTTGCGGGTTTCAGTTGCGAGAAGTCGTAAGACAAAACGGGCGCGTCCATCATGCGGGCTGGAGTGAGGAAGTTTTCGTCGAGCAAGTAACGGATCGGCAGTTCGAAAATACAATCGCGGAAGAATCGAGGCTCTTCGGTGCGTACTTGACCTCGGGTGTGATACTGATAAATCCAGCCCATTCCTAAACGATAGGGCGTTGCAGTTAGTCCCAGAACCTTAATGCCTGGGTTCAGTTCTCGTAAGTGAGTAATAACTTTTTGGTAGCTGCTGTTTTTGTCATCCGGCACACGATGGCACTCATCAATAACGAGCAGAGAAAACTGGTTTTTGAACGAATCTAAGTTACGTACGACCGATTGAACCGAAGCAAACACGACTTGCTGGTCAGTTTCTTTTCGCCCCAATCCTGCTGAGAAGATGGAACCTTTTAAACCATAACCTTCATACTTCGCGTGGTTTTGCTCGACCAGCTCTTTTACGTGGGCAAGGACTAACACTCGTCCTTTCGCAAGGCGAGCAAGCTCTGCGATCACCAAGCTTTTTCCGGCACCAGTAGGCAGTACGATCACTGCTGGTGTCGAGTGTTTACGAAAGTAGTGAATGACTGCTTTAACCGAGTCGGCTTGATAAGGGCGAAGTGTGTACATGAAAATATGTGAAATTGCTCAACTATTCGAACGAGGAACGCTATAATACCTGACTTTTATACCCAAGTGACCTTTAAACCGAGATTTGGAGGTTACTTGGGTATAATTCAATGAGGTATTCATGCGTTTAGATAAATATTTGTGTGACGCTCTGGGTGCAACGCGCAAACAGGCAACAAAGATCATCAAAAGTGGTGACATCACCGTTGACGGTGAGGTTCAAAAAAGTGGTGCATTTAAAGTACCTGAAGGTGCAGAAGTAATGTGGGAAGACCGCGTTATTGGTGCTCCTGGTCCTCGTTACATTATGTTGTATAAGCCTGCTGACTTTGTTTGTTCACATGAAGATGGCTACAACCAAACTGCATTCGCATTGCTTGATGAGCCTAAAATTGAAAACCTTCACTTTGCGGGCCGATTAGATGTCGACACAACTGGCTTGGTGTTGATTACGGATGATGGTAAGTGGTCTCACCGTATTACCTCACCTAAGCATAAGTGTGAGAAAACGTACCGTGTTTGGCTTGTCGATGCGATTCAGCCTGATTACGCGGAAAAGCTCGAACAAGGCATCATTTTGCGCAATGAATCAGAAGCAACATTACCTGCTCGTTTGGAAATCGTGAACGAGGCAGAGAATGAAGTATTGTTAACTATTGTGGAAGGTAAGTATCACCAAGTGAAACGCATGTTTGCGGCGTTAGGAAATAAAGTTGAGTACTTACATCGTGAGCGTATTGGTTCGATTGAACTCGATGAGGCACTAGAACCTGGTGATTATCGCTACCTCACGCAGGAAGAAATTGATTCTATTTGGAATTAATTATCGGCATGGGAAATTCTTTAGTTCCCAATTGGAACTAGTTTTTTGGTAGGAATTGGCTCAAAATTAATTTTCCTACCAAAATGAGTGCCTAGACAATTCCGGTGTGCTTACTCATCTGAGTGATATGCCTTTGCATTTAGCTGAGCCATGCATACTCTTATTGCAAAGCCTTCGGCTACGGTGAATGGAATGATGGTGTCAACGCTATCATTTTTACTGCATTGTGTTTATTTCCCATAAACACACTTCGCTTTCACACGCTTTTCTATGTCGAGTTCGTCAAGGTCACACCTTGGTACATATTTGCCCTTATGATTCTCGAACGTTGATAGAACAGGCCTTTGGCTTCTAGATATCAGCGATATGAGAACCGTCCGTTATTTTCACTTTGTTCTGCAAGTATTGACGAAAGGGCTCCAACAAGAGGTAAAAGAATGACAGAAAAAGCTCAAAGCGCTCCGCAATCCCAAATCAGTTTTCTATTGTTTCTTGTATTAGGAGCGATTGGTGCTTTGACGCCTTTGGCGATCGACATGTATCTGCCTGCAATGCCGACAATTGCGAAAGATTTGGGGGTCGCGCCTGGTGCGGTTCAGATTACGTTGACGGCTTATACGGCAGGTTTTGCGATTGGGCAGTTAATTCACGGGCCGCTTGCCGATAGTTTTGGCCGTAGACCTGTACTGATTTTGGGTGTGCTTTTCTTTGGATTAGCGGCGGTAGTGAGTGCGACCACAAACGGCATTGATGCATTGACTTATGTGCGAACAGCGCAAGGTTTTGCTGGCGCGGCAGCGGCGGTCATTATCCAAGCCGTCGTGCGTGATATGTTTGACCGTGAAGACTTTGCCCGTGCAATGTCTTTCGTCACCTTGGTGATCACAATGGCACCCTTGGTCGCGCCTATGATAGGTGGTCACCTAGCGATCTGGTTTGGTTGGCGTTCGATCTTTTGGGTGTTAGCCATTTTCGCTGTGGTGGTAATTCTACTGGTACTTTGGAAAATTCCAGAGACGCTGAAACCAGAAAATCGTCAGCCGCTTCGTTTTCGCACTACGATGAGAAACTACGCCAGATTATGCTCCAACCCTGAAGCGATAGGTTTGATGCTTTCTGGAGCGTTTTCATTTTCCGGAATGTTTGCATTTCTGACCGCGGGTTCGTTTGTTTATATTGATTTATATGGTGTTCGACCAGACCACTTTGGTTATTTATTTGGTTTGAACATTGTTGCGATGATCATCATGACCAGTATTAATGGTCGCTTGGTGAAGAAAGTTGGCTCTCATGCCATGCTTCGTTTTGGGTTGTTCGTGCAACTTTTGGCGGGGATTGGTTTATTCGTAAGTTGGTTAATGGACTTCGGATTATGGGGTATCGTACCTTTTGTTGTGCTGTTTATCGGTACATTGTCGACGATAGGTAGTAACGCGATGGCGCTGCTTTTAAGTGGCTACCCATCAATGGCGGGTACAGCTTCGTCTCTGGCGGGGACGTTAAGATTCGGTATCGGCTCATTGGTTGGCGCGCTGGTGGCATCACTACCAGGTAATGTGGCGTGGCCGATGATCATTGTGATGTTTGCTTGTTCTGTGCTTTCAGCACTGTTTTATTGGACTTTAGGAAGAAAGGCGTAATGTCGAATTACACCAAAGAAATTCAAAACTTAGTTAACTCAGCACTTGAAGAGTTAGATCAAGAGCATCGCTCAGGTAAGTTAGCCAATGCCCCTGTTGCGAATAACCATTATTTAGTGCGCTGGGTTACCAAAGCACTTAAATCTCAGCGTTTCAGTCGAGTCGTAGGCGATGACTTAACACGTTGGCAAAAAGCGGGTCGTTCAAAGGGTAATGACGCTGGTTTGTTGTTTATCTTCAAGCGTATTTCCGCTTTTTACGCTCAGTTTTTTCCTGAAGATGAAGATTCAAAAGTGATCAAAGACTCTGACGTCGAAGCATTTTTAGATGTGATGGAGCAAGCAGGTTGGGAAGTTTCTACCTCTGAACAATTGGTTGGTTGTGGCAAAATCCAAATCTTCACGGAAGGTCAAAACTCTTTGGCGCTATGTGCAGATCAATGCGAAAGCTGCTTCGACGGCGAGCTGCTCGTCAAACCAATGAGCTGGTTTGTACGTGGCAACCATGCTGAGTTTGTTGAGAAAGCAGCGCAATCGGGCTTTATGGTGCATAAAGTGACGGACTACAAATCGATGGTGAAATACCACGGCGAGTACCTTATCTTTCCTGCAAACGAAGGTAACCAATTGGCTGAGATTCCGTTGAGCTTCCAAGCGTAATCAACTTCTCACAGCAGTAGAGTTGAAATACGAAAGCATCAGGCGTTTGAAACGTCTGATGCTTTTTTTGTTACGTCACTCTGTGTTTAAAAGCGATATTTCCAATAGACGCCGCCATATAAACCTTCATAGCTTTGCAAAACGTCGCCCATCATTTCGGTTTCGTTATTAAACAAGTAATCCTCTTCTGAGTAGTCTTCATAACGGAGGTTAATCTGCACGTTTTGATTTTCAGATACTTCATAGTCAGCGATGACTTCAAAACGGTACGAGTTCGCCTCGTTATCAGGATATTGGTAGCCACCAGATGTGGTTGAAGATTTTCCATCAGCTTGGCTGTAGCTGTAATCAAACGAGATAGAAAGTTTGTCGTCTAGTAGCTGCTCTTTACTCACACCAAAGCCAATGGTTGTTATGTCATCTTTGAGTTTGGTGGTGTAGCGATTCCAACCGACAACGTCAGAGTTTGCTTGTTGTTGCTCGGAGCGGATGACCTGTTGATTGTAAAAAACATGCCCGTTTAGTCCGTCGAGTAAATTGAAGTTAAGGCTGATATCGTAGCCGTAATCTTCTCCTTCGCTTAAACCTATATCGGGTTTAACATAGTCGTCGTTTCCGTACCAAAGCTCAGCAAGTAACTGGACATCGTTTGTTACGTCATAGCCGCCGTCGCCACGGAGCTCAATCCTCTCTTTATCGGCTAAATAGTATTGGCGCAAATTAGGCGAGTCGCTGCTGTCGTCCTGCCAATCAGAGCCATCGCGAAAAGAGTAGGAGACTTTACCGCCTAATTGCCACGGTCTATTTGGTCTGTACTGGGCCCCAACAAAAACGCGTTGTTCATCGGTACGTTTCCGATCAGCATAACTTCGCTCATCTTGTCTAAAATGGTAACCCGTATTCACTTTTACATCAGAAGTAACACGATACTTGAGTGTTGCTTCCAGTTTGGTTTTGGTGTGGTCGTATTTTTCTCTCGTCGATCCGATGATGGTGTTTCTATTGGAGTTATCGTCTTTATCTGAATAGTCCGCAGAAATGGCGAAAGCAGTGTCTCGCGAAAGTTTGTTGTGGTAATCCGCGCTCATTTGCCAAGTGTTGGTTTCGCCATGGAATGTATTGGAGTTAACAGGGGACTGTGGAAACGGATTTAACCCGCCTTCAGAAGACGTCTGTGACCAAAGTAAGCGGCCACTGAACGTTTGTTGATTCAACCGATAATTCCCCGTGACAGCAAACTGGTGAAAGTCGTTGTCAGGCTCATACGCGAGGTGGTTAGCGTAAGGATTGGTAGTGCTGCCGTAATAAAGTGCGGACTTGTCATTTCTAAAAAACGAGCCGCGATACGCAATATCCACCAGCCACAAATCTTCCATGTAGCTTACTCCTACTTGAGTATTTAAGGTTTCATGTTCGACGGCTTTGGGTATGAATCCCGGCGCGTTGGCGTAACCCGGAATAGTCGTTGAATAAAGCGAAGTTGTGCCTTCTTTACGTTCGTGCTTCATGGATGCATATGGCTTCCATGGCGTATGTGGTGTGTACTTGAGTTCTAGCTTAAATGTCTCTCGCGTCACTGAGTTTTCATATTTCGATAGGTCACCACTAACGAGTGCATCTTCTCTTGGATGATACGCACTGAGTGAGGACTGATTCCAGAAATAAGGAGTTTCACTGTAACTGCCGAGGACACGTAATCCGTCGTACTGGCCCATTTCCCACTGCAGTAAGAAGCGTTGCAAACCAAGATCTTCGACGACGATTCGATTGTAGAATCCGTCGTCTTCATATTGTTCGATATCGGCGTTTAGGCTCGCGTTAAAGTGCTTATTGTCAGAGTTTGTACCGTAAACGGGCGGATTCCAATTATAGAATCGAGAGGAACCGTCGTTGCTAAGGTAACCGACGCCCGCGCTGACTTCTCCACTCCATGTGCCGTCGCTGCTGCATTCACTGCACTGCCAGCGGCTAGTGTCGGCTGGCTGAGAACGGTGTAACGAATAATCGTTGGCGTGCGCTTGCGCAGCAAAAGCAAGGGAAATAGCGATGCACAGTTGAGATAGTTTCATGCCTCCCTCCTAATAACTTAATGTTTGACCACGTGGGTGGTTAGAGCCATGCACTTGATTGTGGCAGTTTAAACAACTTCCGCCGCGCACTCTCAAGTCGTTTTCAGGAATGGCTACGTTTGCATGTGGCACACGGTGACATTCCTGACATAGCATTGGCAGCCGTTTATTGAGCAGGGCTTTGTTCACTGAACCATGAGGTGTGTGGCAGGATGTGCAATCTTCAGTTACTGGCTCATGCTCCCATAAAAATGGGCCGCGTTTTTCCGCATGACACTCGTAACAAGCGTTATTGACGGTTGACCAGTTCAAGCTCGCTTCATTTAATGTCTGATGTGGATTGTGGCAGCTAGAACAAGTCATGACGCCGTCGATAATAGGATGACGACTGCGTTTGTGGATATCCGATTTGGTGCGGGAGTGACAATCGGTGCATTTGTCTGCTTGCATTTCGGCAACCATCATCGGATCGTCTTTTTGATGCAGTTGGTGACAGCTTGCACAAGACAGCCCTTCAAAAGCGTGCTCGCTACTATGCCAAGTCGAGCGTTTTGCATCTTGGTGGCAAGATAAACACACGCTGTTTTGCTTTTCGGCCGGAACAGGGGAGTTTGGCCCAAAAGTGATCATCGGTTCACGAACTTGTCCTTTTCGTGGATTGCGTTCGTGATTGTTCGCTGGGCCATGGCATGCTTCACACTGTTTATCATTCATTGGCCCATGCAGGTTTGCGGACTTGCCATGAATGTTGTCGAAAATACCCGTTGCAGGTTTATCTGATGTATCGTCATGGCAACGAAGGCAGCCATCTGGTCCGCGGCGTGAATATTTTCCCTCGGAAAACTTGGTGTCTAATATGGTTTCAATTTCTTCTTGAGTTAACGTCGCCGCTTCGGGCTCTGGCTTGGCGACATCTTCCGAACTGACGGTGAAGATGACGCCTAACCCAAGTATCCCAGCTACCAACCACCGCAGAAACATTGCTTTCATAGCTCTTCCTTTTCTTGTCCTTAATTGTCAAAGCATTGTGTTCAATGACGAATTCAACGGTAGTCGTATACCTTGTGAACCTTATCTACCCCTTGTGACTGACCAATGGCATGGCAAGTTGCACATTGCTCGGAGCCCATGGCTTGTGCTGCTGTGTCTGCTCCAAATACCGCGCCGTGATTCAGCATATGGTTCAGAGGCGCATCTCCTGCCACGGTATCCGGGTCAGCATTAGCTAAAGATGACTCTAGGTGACACGCGCCACAGGCGACTAATGCAGGACTAAAGTACTTACCACTTGCCAGAGAAGGGCGCGTATTTTGTTGGCTAGGTAAGTTGTATTGAGCATTGGTATGGCAGGCCTCACAGTTGTTGACTGCGCCAGGGAAAGGCGCTTCACCGCTATGAGCGGAGCCAAAGGCGTGGAATGAGTGCACGTGGTACTTTAGATCAGCTGCCATCCCAGGATAAAACGCAGAACGTTCAGAGTTATGGCAATTTTTACATTGTTGGAAGTCGGTGGCGGCATGTGGATGCTCACCAAGCTTATGGATAGTCAGCTCTTTGTGACAATCGTTACACGATGAAATGTCCGCGCCCACTGGCAGTTTGTGTTGCTTGTTGATACCAGACACATCAAACGAGCCGGATGCGTTATTGGCGGCAATGACGAAAGGCGATTTGATAAGATCGATGCCTTCAAACGTGACGCATTCGGCGAGATCGCCATCTCTACGGTTGGCGCAAAGTGGCATGTCGGCGATGTTAACCGTCAACGTAGAGTTGGAGATTGGCTTAATCGCAGCGTCAGTGAAGTCTTTATGACACAAGAATAGGCCTTCTCCTTGAGCCTCACAGCCGTCACCAAGTGCGCCATCATCGGCGACGTTGAGACTGTTGTTTGCGACCATCGGGCCTTGGCCGTTATCCCAGTTCAGCAACAAATTGAGGTGGCCATGTTCATTGATGAAAGGTGTCAGTTCGTCGATGGATCCAATACCTGTGCCCGCTTTCGACACTCTTAGTTCAACCTCAAACTGGTCATCAATAAATCGCGCGCTTTCAACGTTGATTTCAAGCGAATCACGCGCTTTTGCAAGATTCTCTAAACGCATTACGTGAACCGTTTTAGCACTTCGGCTTGCGTCTTGGCCGATGATTGGATCGCCATTGTCATCTCGGTCATAAGGTCGGTGACAGCCCGAGCAGGAGTTTTGTGGCTCGCCGTTTCTTATCCAAGCCGTACCGATTTGGTTATCATGCGCGCCTCTGTCTCGGTACAAGTGACAGGTCTCACAGGCTACTTGGCTTGGGTGTTCAAACCAATTGTTGGCGTCTGATGCTTTCGCGACATCGGTTGAATGGCAGGTTGTACAGTTGCGGGCATCTTGCGGGAAAGGGTTGCCTTCAATGACTAAACCATTGATGTCGGTAACGAGCACGTTATTCTCGTCGACAGGCTGTTTGTAAGTCTCGGTGTTATTTCTGTCGCTACCTAATTTGAAAACATTACCGTGGTATTGATGAACAATGGCAGCGAGAGGGCGTCTGGCTGGCGCAGCGCCAGGGTTACTGTCATTGTGGCAAGCGGTACAAACGGCAATGTTGTTATCAATTGAGCGATAGCCCGGTCCATGATGAAGCGGTTCGCCCATATGGCAGTTTTCGCAGGTGCCTTTTTCTATTACATTGCGAGAGACAACCGCATCTGAACTTTCTTGCGGCACCCATTCAAACACGTAGGTAAAACCGTTGCCTTGCTCGCCATACGCCATGACGATTCGGTGGAGTTTATCCGCATCCCAAGCGATAAAACCATTGTTGCTAGAAGAGTCGGCAGTATAAGGATCTGACACTTTCAAAACGTCAGGAATGGCAAACGTGTAGCGATACCCCTCGTCTGTTTTTACTAGTGTTCCATCCCAAACACTCTCCATGCTGGCACGGTTATTTGCGGTATTACTTGAGTGATGGAAACTCTTCCAATAAGTGTTGCCATGGCGCCCATTGAAGGCAAAGGCTGGATCGCTCGAGTTTTGTGTATCGACACGAGAAGGCATTGCTTTAAGAAGTGCGATGCGAAAATCTTTCGTTTCGTCTAGCTCATGAGGTCTGCCACTGCCGTCTTTGACGGTAAAATTGACCACCAGTTTGGTTTCTCCGGTTTCTTGAGTGACCAATGATGGCTTGGAAACACTTATCTCGAAATCACCAACTGCAGGTGGCGGTGTATTCTGATCGTTTTTGCTGTCTGGACCACATCCGGTGAGCAGTAAAATAAAAAATATTAATGTAGCGATCGACTTTAAACCGTTCATAGTCCCTCTCGATTCGTCCTAAAGTAAGTGGGAATGCATAGGAATGGTTGAATATTTCAATAAACGATTGATTGAAATATTAATTTTATATTCAAGCCAAAAGAAAAAAATCCATATTTACATCACTTGAATAAATCGAAATACATGGCTTGTAAGAGTATAGACGCAATATGAAATATTATTAAAATAAACCGCTATTTTTGTGTGTGAATTTTTGGGTTTAAATTATTGTCCCTTCAAATCAATTGTTTGGGTTGGTTTTTTCTGTGATTGAAGAGGTCGGTGCAGAAAAATTAAGGGTGTTGAACTACGCTACTTTAAATAGTTGACGGCTTAATATTTTTATCTTGGATATCGTTGGTTTTAAGTCGCGTTTATAAATTGATTTTCCTATCGTTTATTCGCTGTCTGGTTTTGATTAACAAAGATAATTACTACGGAGTCAGTCTAATATGCATCAACTAATTAAATTATCTCTAAAATTTTCCTCAGTGTTAGCCATCAGTTCTGCTTTGGTTTCCCACAGTTTAGCATCACCAAGTGAGCTAATTTCACAATACGAATGTGAAGCATGTCATGGGCCAGACGGTGTTAGTTCCGACACGAATATTCCTACCATCGCTGGGATTCCCGAATTCAATTTTTTTGACCAGATGCTACGTTACCTAGAAGGTAGGCCTGCAAATTCTGTTAGTCACGCTTACGGAGACACGAGCAAAAAAGGCGACATGGTGTCGATAGTTAAATCTTTATCTGAGGCGCAGATTGAAGAGTTAGCAAAACATTATGCTGGGCTCGAGTTTGTGCCAGCTAAGCAGTCTTTTGATCAAGCGTTAGCGATGAAAGGTAAGGCTATCCACGCGAAAAGTTGCGAGAACTGTCATTCGGATGGTGGCAGTAACGCTCTGGATGAAGCTTCGATTTTAGCTGGTCAGCAGAAGGGCTATCTCGCCACTACGTTGCAACAGTTTAAGCAAGGCAAACGCTCCGTTGATAAAAAAATGGATGAGGCGTTCAAAGGGCTTAGTGCCGATGATTTAAACGCGCTCGTAGAATACTATGCGAGTTATCGCTAGCGCTGCTTTGGGATGAACACCAATGAGTTTATGGCGTAAACCAAACAGAAAATGGATGCTCGGCATACCAATTGGTGGCTTATTGGCGTTTATCCTTGGTGGGGCGGCCCTCAGTGTTTTTCACTTTGGTATGGATTACACCAATCGCAACGAGTTTTGTTACAGTTGCCATATTGGGATGGATACGATAGTTGAGGAGTACCAAGCATCTCCACACTTCAAAAATGCTCAGGGTGTGGTTGCCGCTACGTGCAGTGATTGCCATGTCCCTAGGGAGTTTTTTGCTAAAATCGCATTGAAAATCGGCGCTACAGCCGACATCTATCACAAACTGACTGGAGAAATTACGTTAGAGAACTTCGAGGGGGAGCATCGTCCGAGGTTGGCTGCTGAAGTCACACAGCAGTTTATCGAGAATAAATCAAAGCAGTGTCGATATTGCCATTCCGTTGACAAGATGGATTTCGAAGCGCAAGGACGAACCGTTGCGCGTCGACATCAAATGATGGAAAGTCGAGAGCAATCGTGCATTGATTGCCATGCGGGGATTGCTCATCACCTGGCTATTTCTCTAGATTCTCCAGAGACTGTCCCACCTGAGGAGTAATACTGATACTTTCGGCTTCTTTCGCGATGGCTTTGACCATGCCTTTGAATATGAATAGATGGGCTGGCATCATGGCAAACCAGTAAAGCAGCCCGAGAAACCCCTGTGGGTGCCACCAAGCGGTGATCTCCAGTTCTCGTTCATCACCATGGTCTTTGATGGTAATTTCTAAACGTCCAAGCCCCGGGCCTTTCATCCCAAAAAACAGTGAGAGGAACTGATCTTCCTCGCAGCGAATCACTTTCCAAGAGTCAATATAATCGCCGACTTTGAGCTCCGGCCCCGGAGGAGAAACGCGAATCGGTTTCCCACCACCAAAAAAGATGTCGAGCCATTCACGTGTGCGCCACAAAATGTTGGCA
This sequence comes from Vibrio sp. 1CM7H, assembly GCF_023161645.1. Classification (NCBI taxonomy): domain Bacteria; kingdom Pseudomonadati; phylum Pseudomonadota; class Gammaproteobacteria; order Vibrionales; family Vibrionaceae; genus Vibrio; species Vibrio sp. 1CM7H. The sequence goes on along the minus strand of NZ_JALNTV010000002.1, from coordinate 583,846 downwards.
AAGTAATAGCCTTTTTCACGACTCCCGATTTTTTGAGCCACTTTCCATAATGCCGCAGCGGAGGCTTGAGTTTTTATGCTCGCACCGGCTTGTTTAGGGTAGTAGCCATACCCCGGTTGCCATCGACGAAGTGCCGCTGGCTCAAAGCCCCAAACATTACTGCGCACAAACGTGCCTTCATCTTGGATGGTATCGGATACCGCTTGCTCGTAGCTGATCAGCGTTTGCGGAAATCGTGCTTCAATCGCTTTGGAATCGGCAATGTAGTCATGCTCTAACCCCGCGAGTAATGCTTTGCCGATGTTTGCTGGTACAGAGGTGACCAAGCCGAGCCAGTACGATGCCATTTTGGGGGTAAGCAACGGTGTCGACCACAGCCGATAAGGCTTGTTGGTGATTCGGCAAATGACTTTAAACTGCTCGCGGTAGCTGAGTGTATCTGGCCCACCAACTTCATAAATTTGGCTTTCTTCTGGGGGTGATGCTTCGGCCAACTGCAATAAATAGTGATTGAGGTTGGGTAGGGCAATAGGGTTGGCTTTTGAGTCGACCCATTTAGGCGCGATCAAAATAGGTAAGTTGTAGACAAAATCTCGCATGATCTCGAAAGCCGCGGAGCCGGGGCCAATGATGACGCCAGCACGCAATTCAGTTACTGGAACGCCAGACTGTCGGATAATTTTGCCCGTTGCTTTGCGAGCCGCTAAATGGCGCGAGTTTCCGGTTTGCGGTTGGATGGCACTTAAATAAATGACATGTTTGACACGGCTTTGCTCCAATGCGTATTTAAAGTTCAAAGCAAGGTTTAGTTCGTATTCAACAAAGTCATCGCCTTGTGCCATTCCGTGTACTAGGAAAAATACCAAGTCAAAATCGTTCACCACAGCGAGCGTGGCTTCTGCGTCGGCTAGGTCTAGATACCGCAACGTTAAATTAGGATGGGGCCGAGTCCTTGACTCCAAATAATCGATATGTCGCGCCGCAGCCGTGACGGCGTAACCTTTGTCTAAAAGTAACGGAAGAAGTTGAGAACCAATGTAACCCGAGGCGCCTAGCACCAACACCTTTTTCATTATCTGTCCTTTTAATCGTTGGTGGAATAAACACCACAGAGTATAATCATGAGACACTTTTCCCATTCTATCAATAAGTTGTCGTTGGAGCGCTTGTGACTTTTCTCTCTCAACTCTCAATACATGCAGATAAAGCATTCTTACGTCGCTTATTCGCGATCGCGCTACCAATTACACTGCAAAGCATGATGTTTTCTAGCCGAAGCCTCGTTGATGTGCTTATGCTCGGCCAACTTGGTGAAGCTGAAATAGCCGCTGTTGGGGTAGCGGCGCGCGCGACGTTTGTTACTACCATCATGTTAGTTGGGGTGACGACGGGTGGTGCATTACTGACCGCACAATATTGGGGGGCAGGCGATAAAGTCGGGGTACGTCGCAGTACCGCTTTAACATGGATGATAGCCATGGTGTTTGCCGCCATTGCCGTTGCTTTGTTTGTTATTTTCCCACAGCCAGTTATGAAACTGACTACAGACTCACAAGAAGTGATTGAGTTAGGAGCCAGCTATCTAATTATTTCATCCGTTAGCATGTTTGCTGTTGCGTGTGTCGCTAGTATGTCGGTGGGCTTGAGAGCGATGCACCAACCGGGGCTGAGCACATTTTTTAGTGGCATAGGCATTCTGTCTAATGTTTTCCTCAACTGGGTGTTAATTTTTGGTCACTTAGGTTTTCCTGCTTTAGGGATTACAGGGGCAGCCATTGCAACGGTTATCAGTGGCGCTATCGAAGTCGGTTGTCTATTTGGCTATTTATGGCTGAAGAAACACATAATTGCATTTGGTTGGGATGATATACGCGCAGGTTTGGTTTTAGACAAAATAACGCGTTTCTTGAGCCTTTCCTTACCGACCACATTTAACTTTTTGGCATGGGCTGGTGGATTGTTCGCTTACCATGCCATCATGGGGCAAGCGGGTGTGCAAGGTTTGGCAGCGTTGTCGGTGATGACGCCCGTTGAGTCAATCGCTCTCGCTATGATGATTGGCCTATCGAATGCAGCTGCGGTTTTAGTGGGTAACCAACTCGGCGCGAAAAACTTTGAACCTGTGTATTACCAAGCTTGGGCTACGGTCATTTTGAATGTGTTTATCGCATTTGTGGTCGCTGTTGTATTGATAGTGTCCAATCAATGGATCCTTAATGCGTTTAGTGCACTGACAGCGGATACTCGCCAGTTAGCTGAACAGTTTATGGTGATTCTTGCTTTAGGTGTCGTACTACGCTCGGTGCCGATGATGGTCATTGTTGGGGTATTACGTGCAGGTGGTGACGTTAAGTTTTGTTTGTATCAAGACATTCTTGCGCAGTGGGTGATCGGGATTCCACTCGCGGCATTTGCAGCGATTCAGCTCGGTTGGGACCCACAATGGGTTTACTTACTCTTTTTGACCGAGGAAGTTGTGAAGTGGACGATTTGTCTGCCAAGAATGGTGAGCCGAAAATGGATGAAAAACCTTATCGGTCAATAGAGGTAAACAGAGCTTTCTGCAGCTGCAAAAATCTGCTCAATACGTCAACAAAATTAGGAACAGAAAGTGAATCGAGTTGCATTTGTACTCTCATAGTGTGATCAAGCATTCAAAATACTTTCTACTAACAGGATTTTAGTGTAGATTCTGATCCCAATTTTTAAATACCATCCGAGCGGCATAATCAATGTTAAAACTGTCAGACCTATGTAAAGGCTATGTAGATGGGGGAGAATTTCACCCTGTATTACAAGGGGCAGAATTAACATTACAGCAAGGTGACCAAGTCGCTCTGATGGGAGAAAGTGGTTCGGGTAAAAGTACTTTGCTGAACTTAATTGCCGGACTGGATACTGCAGACTCTGGTGAAGTTCAGTTTCCAAATTTTGCCATGCATGATGCGCCAGAGCATTTGAGAACCCTTTATCGCCGCAACAATATTGGTAATATCTTCCAACAGTTCAACCTGCTTCCTACGCTCAATATTGCCGACAATATTCGTTTTTGTCGTCAGTTAAAAGGTTTGCCAGAAGATAAAGAGTTGTGGCGTCAAATTCTTTCTGCTCTGGATTTAATGCCTCTGCTAGGCCGTTACCCGGAAGAAGCATCTGGTGGTCAGCAACAACGTGCTGCTATTGCTCGCGCACTCTATATGGAACCTAAAATCCTACTCGCTGATGAGCCAACTGGTAGCCTAGACGAGCGAAACGCAGAAGCGGTAATGCGCTTATTGACGAGTCTCGCTCGCCAGCTGGAGTGTACTTTGCTGTTAGTGACGCACAGTGAAAAAGTGGCGGCCCATATGGAAGGTAAGATTCGACTTCAAGGAGGGCAACTGCATGTTATGGCCCGTAGTTAAGGCACTACTCGGTCATTACCGTCGTTACCCACTACAAATTATTCTTGTCTGGCTAGGGTTAACCTTAGGCGTGTCCCTTCTTGTTGGTGTTACTTCTATCAATCAGCATGCAAAACAAAGTTATGCGACAGGAGAAAAGCTTTTCTCCAATCCTTTGCCATACCGAATCCGAACTAAACACTCTGCCAATAAAATCCCTCAAGGTTTCTATATCCAGTTGCGTCGAGCTGGGTTTAACCAATGTGCGCCGTTTGACGTGCTGCATCTAGATGCTAAAACCGATATGAGCTTGATGCTGGTGGGGATTGACCCTGTCGCGATGATTCCATTGCAGCAAGGCAAATCTTTGGGTGAGATGCCCGTTCTATCATTAATGAAACCTCCTTATCCCATTCTAGTCAGTCAAGATTTGGCCGCTTACATGAGTTGGCAGGATGGGGACTTTATTGAGATGAATGACGGAAGTCGTCTCGGACCGATTCAAGTCGATAAAAACAAAATGCTCTCTGGGACTCGGCTGGTTACCGACATCTCATTACTGCGTATGCTCAAGCGGAGCTCAGGTTTATCTGCGATTTCTTGTGGTGAAATGCCAGAGGAAAAGCTAATAGCGCTGAAAAATATGCTTCCCAATGGCATGACGCTCGTTAGGAATACGCGTACGGAGCTTGAGTCGTTAACTAATGCATTCCACATGAATCTCACTGCGATGGGGATGCTGTCATTTTTGGTCGGGTTGTTTATTTTTTATCAAGCGATGTCTTTGTCATTTATTCAGCGACAACGTTTGGTGGGTATTTTGAGACAGACGGGGGTCAACGGAACGCAGTTGGCTCAAGCATTGTTGTTAGAGTTGTCGTTGCTCGTCTTTATTGCGTGGGCGTGTGGTAACTTTTTTGGTTTGATCTTGGCAAATGAGCTGATCCCTGCAGTCTCATCGAGCCTGAGCGATTTGTACGATGCCAACGTAGGCTTAACAATAGGATGGTCTTGGCAGTCCAGCTTATATAGTCTGATCATGGCAGCGATGGGCGCATTAATATCGTGTTTGTGGCCATTGATTCGTTTGTTGAAGTCACAGCCAATTCGTCTATCTTCTCGACTGTCATTAATGCGATTTGCAGGGCGTGAGTTCTCTTGGCAGGCTCTTGCTGCGTGTGCGTTTTGTGTCGCGGCAATCGCAGTGTATCAAGCACCGAAAACACAAGAAACTGGCTTTGCCATTATTGCGCTGATGTTGGTTAGTGTGGCCTTGTTCATGCCATTTATTATGTGGCATATGTTCCAGAGCTTTTCTTACACCATGCGTTGGGTACGTGTACGTTGGTTTTTTGCCGATGCGGCTGCGAGCATGAGTTATCGCGGTGTGGCAACAATGGCGTTTATGTTGGCACTGGCGGCAAATATCGGCGTAGAAACGATGGTAGGCAGTTTTAGGGATACAACCGATAAATGGCTCAGCCAGCGATTAGCAGCGGATATTTATATCTATCCGACAAATAACTCAGCAGCTCGGATGAGTGCGTGGCTGCAAAACCAACCAGAAGTCAACTCGGTTTGGTGGCGTTGGGAAAAAGATATGCCAACCGAACATGGTGCTTTGCAAGTGGTGAGTACAGGCTCTTCTGAAGGTGAGCTAGATGCACTGACGGTAAAACTAGGTGTCCCGAATTACTGGTATCAACTGCACGCGACCAAGAGCTTGATGGTGAGTGAATCGATGGCCTTGAAGTTGGATATTCGCCCAGGAGACTTCATTAACTTGCAGGAACCACTAGGTGGAGACTGGCAAGTCGTTGGTGTTTATTACGATTATGGAAACCCGTATAACCAGGTGATGATGTCGCACCGGAATTGGCTGTATGCATTTGCAGGGACGGGCAATGTTGGCCTTGGTGTGGTGTTAAAAGATAGCGTTAATGGGGAGGGGCTGAAAAATCGCTTAGAAAATGTATTCCGCCTCCCGCAAGACCGTGTGTTTGATAATGGTAATATTTATAGTCAGGCAATGAGGGTATTTGATCATACCTTCGCTATTGCAGGAACCTTGGGCAACATCACACTGATTATTGCTGTGTTTGGTTTATTCTTCGCGACATTGGCGGGCGAGTTGTCGCGGCAGCGGCACTTCTCTTTGCTGAGATGTATGGGTGTATCAGGAAAGGAACTTGTCGCATTGGGTGGTTTGCAGTTGTTTGTCTTCGGGGCCATTTCCGCGATTATTGCGGTGCCACTTGGTCTGGCACTTGCACACTTGATCGTTGATATTATCATTAAGCAATCATTCGGCTGGTCTCTGGAACTTCAAACGATCCCTTGGGAATACGCTCAAACTATTGCTTGGGCGATGCTTGCCATCATGATTGCTGGCGCATTGCCAGTTATTAGAATGATTAAGAGTACGCCAATGAAGTCATTAAGGGACGCGTTGTAATGAAAAAAGTGGGCTCTAAAAAACGCTTGTTAGTTTCAACGATCATTGTTATTACGTTTGCCTTTTTGACCGGGGCTGCTTTTTACTCAACTTTTTGGTTGGAAGCGACAGCAACACAAGAAAGCGAGCTTAATTCTATTCTAACGCGTGAAAATCAAACGATTTTCGAACCTGTATTACCTGACGAGCATGTCTCTTTACCGTCAGACTTTCGCTTTCATCCCGAGTACCAACATGAATGGTGGCACTACTTTGCGAAACTGAAAGATGAACAAGGGAAAATATACAATGTTCAATGGAGTTACTTCAGGGTCGCGACGGACGAGCGAGAAACCAGCGGATGGCAAAACCCTCAACTGTACATTTCACATGTTGTCGTTAGCCATGGTTCGCACGTCTGGAAAGAGCAACGTGTAGCGAGAGGCGGGATAGGCCAAGCTGGCATGACTAATCGTCCTTTCAGGTTATGGATTGATAATTGGACGTGGCGTTCACTTGGTGCAACGCCTTTCCCTGGTAACTTGAATGTGACTACCGATACGTTTGGTTTAGATCTCAATACTATGACAAATGGCCCCTTTGTCGTGAATGGAGACAAAGGTTTTCAGGTGAAACACGCGTTGCAATCTGTTGCCTCTTTCAGTTTTAGTGCGCCATTTTTAAAGGTGAAAGGGAGTTTGAACATTAATGGCAAACGCTTCTCTGTTGCTGGCTCTGCTTGGGCTCAGAAAGAGTGGGGCAGTGGCTTAATTGGTGAAGGGCAACAGGGTTGGGATTGGTTTGTATTCAATTTAGATGATGGTCGAGCACTGACAGTTAGCCGCTATCGCCACCATGGACAAACACCGCATGTATTTGGCACCTTGTCCACACGCTCAGGTAAAGTCATTAATCTCTCAGATGATGATATCAGTATTAAACCAATGCAAGTGACCAGTTTATCAAATGGAAGAAGGCTGCCTTTGCAGTGGATTATTAATATTCCAAAGCATCAAATTAACTTGACCACTCGTATTATCAAATCAGATATGTGGCTTCCGTTTGTTATACCGTATTGGGAAGGTCCTACCTTAGCTTCTGGCTCCAACGAGGCTTGGGGCTTTATGCAGCTCACTGGTTATTAAATTCTGATAAAAACCACCCTAATGGGTGGTTTTTTAGTGGATGAAACTTCCTGAATTTTTCTCAAAAGTATGGGGTTATCATGACAGTACATGCCATGTTATGCTGATTTTCTCATAATCTTGATAAACATTTGGCGCGATAACAACAAGTACGCGCTGTGATCAAAATTGAGTGTTATGTTGGAAAATACGATGTATAGTAAACTTCATATCGGAAAAATCGAAGTTTATACTCTGAAGAAGCGATTATTCTAAAGTTTTCGACCGCTATACACTCTTATCATTCTTTGTTAATCGTTTATTAAGATAATAAATATAAGGACGAAACCATGAACGATGTCATTCGTGACTTTTTCAAAATGGAATCAGCTGGTGGTATTCTTCTCGTGATTGCCGCGGCAATTGCGATGACCATTGCTAACTCACCGCTGGGCGAAACTTATCAATCTGTACTGCATACTTATGTATTTGGTATGTCAGTTTCTCACTGGATTAATGACGGCCTAATGGCTGTTTTCTTCTTACTCATTGGCCTTGAAGTTAAGCGAGAGCTACTTGAAGGTGCGTTAAAATCAAAAGAAACCGCAATTTTCCCTGCGATTGCAGCGGTTGGCGGTATGTTAGCTCCTGCTCTTATTTACGTAGCCTTTAATGCCAACGATCCTGAGGCGATTTCTGGTTGGGCAATTCCAGCGGCGACAGATATCGCTTTCGCTTTAGGTATCATGGCGTTATTAGGTAAGCGTGTACCAGTAAGCCTAAAAGTGTTCTTGCTAGCGCTTGCTATCATCGATGATTTGGGTGTGGTTGTTATTATCGCGCTATTTTACACCGGTGACCTGTCGACCATGGCGTTGCTTGTTGGCTTCATCATGACAGGTGTCCTATTCATGTTGAATGCGAAGGAAGTAACAAAACTTACGCCATACATGATCGTCGGTGCGATCTTATGGTTCGCGGTGCTTAAATCTGGTGTTCACGCAACATTGGCAGGTGTAGTGATTGGTTTTGCTATCCCACTAAAGGGAAAGCAGGGCGAACATTCTCCACTTAAACATATGGAGCACGCGCTTCACCCATACGTGGCATTTGGTATTCTGCCTCTATTCGCATTTGCCAATGCGGGGATTTCGTTAGAAGGCGTATCTATGTCAGGTCTGACTTCAATGCTGCCACTCGGTATTGCTTTGGGTCTACTGGTTGGTAAGCCTCTAGGTATCTTTACCTTTAGCTGGGCAGCGGTAAAAATGGGCGTTGCTAAGTTACCTGAAGGCGTTAACTTCAAGCATATCTTTGCGGTATCTGTGTTGTGTGGTATTGGCTTTACAATGTCTATCTTCATTTCCTCTTTAGCGTTCGGAAATGTAAGTCCTGAATTTGATACCTATGCTCGACTCGGTATCTTAATGGGTTCGACGACAGCAGCATTACTTGGCTATGCCTTACTGCACTTTTCTTTGCCTAAGAAAGCGCAAGCGTAAGATAAAAATGCGCTATTTTGTAAAGCCTCCCAATCGGGAGGCTTTTTTATACCCATAGTTCAGTACATCAGCGACTTAATAGCGACACTTTCGTATTGAGCGGATGTCTAGACCATGGAGATGAACGGAATCATCGAAAAAGGTAGGTTGGTAGATCTGCGGGCGAAAAAAAGCCCAGCCGAAAATTTGACTGGGCGGATACAAACATAGGAGTTAATAAGAAAAAAGCAGCAACGTAACAATTAGATGGAAACAAGTTTGACGGCCAGTGAAACTTAAAATGCCCTAGTTGTTACATTTATTCAGACCGAGCCTTTTCCAAACAGTTCCATTTTTTTTCAAAAAAATTCGATTTAATTCTTTCTGCCCGCTTGTATCGTAAAGAAGTAAGAGAAGAGACGAACAGCGTAACCAACTTAATGGCGGTTTGAAACTCGATAGCCCTCTTTTCTATAGTAGCTATAAACTTAAATTGCATTTCAAACCCGCACCTCCTGCTCCGACCGCCCAACGACATTGCTAGCGTTTCAAATACGATGGTTTGCGAAACTTGGTCATTTTCTTCAGGCGAGCATCATTTGCTTATTAGACTTAAATTCAAAAGATTAGATCACACCTTCTAAGTTCTGGTCAGACCAATTGGCGAAAGTGTGATGTTAATCATTTGTTAATCTAAAGTTTCAGGAGTATATTTTCAAACAGTTGTTTAATACGAGTGATTAAAATGGCCCCGAGAACATCAACAAAAGAAAAAATACTCGATGTCGCAGAAGGACTCTTTGCTGAACATGGTTTTAATGATACTTCGCTAAGAACGATAACAGGTAAAGCGAACGTCAACTTAGCATCGGTAAATTATCACTTTGGCGATAAAAAAACGCTAGTTAGAGCGGTTTTAGATAGATACCTAGAAGCGCTCATGCCGAGCATTAAAACCTCACTAATTGAGTTAAATACGCGTGATAGCTACGACATGGACGACGTCTTTGAGTCATTGCGTTTACCTTTGCGTACATTAAATGATGTGCGCCCCAATGGTACTGCATTATTCATGTTGTTAATTGGCCGTGGTTACACAGACGTACAAGGTCATCTGCGTTGGTTCATCACCACTCGATATGAAGAGGTACTTAACCTCTTCACCTTCTCGATAATGAAGGCAAACCCGGAACTATGTGAGGAGCAGCTGTTTTGGCGACTGCACTTCACGCTAGGTACCTGCGTATTTACGATGGCTTCAAGCCAGGCTCTTTCGGAGCTTGCTGAAAGTAAATTTGAAAAGGAAGTGGATGTGAAATCTGTCGTCGACTTGCTGATTCCTTATTTGTCAGCAGGAATGTCAGCGAAGCAGTTGGCACAAGACAAATAAGAAAGTTAAACCAATAATAAAATTATGCCCAGAGCGGTTACGTGAACAAAAGGATCTGAACTATGAGCTCTCTACGAAGAAAATGGATTAGTGACCCAGCTTTTAAAGTGTTCAAAAAAGTATTGCCACCTCTCTCTAGTACTGAGAAAGAGGCGATGGAAGCGGGTAGTGTGTGGTGGGATGCCGAACTATTTTCAGGCAAGCCAAACTTCACAACATTGCATCATTATCCAACGCCTACACTGACAGCAGAAGAGCAGTCATTTATGGATAATGAGCTTGAAACCCTGCTAGAAATGCTTGATGACCAGAAAATTGTCAAAGAAGATAGGGATTTACCGCCTGAAGTATGGGAGTACTTACGTAAAGAGCGATTTTTCTCACTGATCATTTCAAAAGCGTATGGTGGTCGTGAATTTTCCGCTTTAGCGAACTCAACCATTGTTTCTCGTATTGCGACTCGTAGCATCAGCACCGCTGTATCGGTAATGGTACCGAACTCTCTTGGTCCAGGTGAGCTTTTATCGCACTATGGCACGCAAGAGCAAAAAGATTACTGGTTGCCTCGTTTAGCTGATGGTACCGACATTCCTTGTTTTGCATTAACAGGGCCCGAAGCGGGATCTGACGCCGGTGGTATACCAGATCAGGGCGTAGTTTGTTATGGCACTCACGAAGGCAAAGAAGTGCTTGGCGTGCGAGTTAGCTGGAATAAACGCTACATCACACTTGCGCCAGTGGCGACTGTACTCGGATTAGCATTTAAGCTACAGGATCCAGAAGGGCTACTTGGTGATAAGAAAGAGGTTGGAATCACATGTGCGCTGATCCCCGCTGACCATGAAGGTGTCGAGATAGGCGAGCGCCATGATCCTCTGGGTTCTGCATTCATGAATGGTCCGACTCGTGGTGAAGATGTCTTCATTCCTATGGACTGGTTGATCGGTGGCGCTGATTACGCAGGTAAAGGTTGGCGTATGCTGGTTGAGTGTCTTTCTGCTGGTCGTGGTATCTCTCTCCCAGCGCTTGGCACAGCGATTGGCCACCTTACTACACGTACAACCGGTGCTTATGCTTACGTACGTAAACAGTTTGGTATGTCGATCGGTAAGTTTGAGGGTGTTGCAGAAGCAATGGGGCGCATTGGTGGCCTTACTTATCTACTAGAAGCAACACGTACGCTGACGACGACTTCTCTCGATATGAAAGAAAAACCTGGGATTGTAACCGCGATTGCCAAGTACCACATGACGGAAATCGCGCGTACTATTCTAAATGATTCGTTTGATATCCATGCGGGTCGTGCGATTCAAGATGGCCCAATGAACTATCTTGCTAAACATTATCTCGGTATTCCAGTTGCTATCACTGTTGAAGGCGCGAATATTCTGACTCGTAACCTGATGATTTTTGGTCAAGGTGCGACTCGTTGTCACCCATATGTACTAAAAGAAATGGAAGCTGCTGCGAATCCAGATTCTGAACAAGGGGCGAAAGAATTTGACAACTTGCTCTTTAAACACATCAAACATGCGGTAGGCAATACATTTGGTGCATTTGGCGCGGCGCTAACTGGTTCTCGGTTTGTAAAAGCGCACATGAGTGGCCCAACACAGCAGTACTATAAAGAAATCACAAGATTAAGCCGAGCGCTTGCCGTTAGTGCTGACTTCGCGATGTTAACACTAGGCGGTGATTTGAAGCGTAAAGAAATGATTTCCGCACGTCTGGGTGATGGCTTAAGCTATCTATATATGGCGTCTGCCGCACTGAAGAAGTATGAAGATGAAGGACGTCAACAAGGCGATCTAGATTTTGTCCACTACGCCGTTCAACACTGCTTGTATAACGCATCTAAGTCATTAAATGAGGCTTATACCAACTTCCCTGTGAAATACGTTGGCGGTGTGCTTAAAGGGTTATTGTTCCCACTTGGTAATCATTTTAATAAGCCAAGCGATGAACTGTGTGTGAATCTGGCGGAAGCGATGATGACGCCAGGAGCACAACGTGATCGACTCACGCATCTTTGCTACATCGGAAAATCCGACGACGACAGCGTAGGCTTAATGGAGAATGCCTTCCTCGCAATGTACGAAATCAAACCATTAGAGCGTAAGCTTATGAAGGCGGCGAAGGATGGGAAAGTGGCTCGTAAAGGTCTTTTACACGACCGTTTGCAGCAAGCATTTGAAGCTGGCGTGTTAACTGAGCAAGAAATTGACCAAATCATGGCGGCAGACAAATTGCGTTACAAGGCGATTCAAGTTGACCACTTTAGTCATGACTTTTCTGAAGTACGAACCGATTGCCCAAAAAAGTCGCATTTGAACCCGGCGGCATAGTAAACCGTTAATACTAAGAAAAGCACCTCAATGAGGTGCTTTTTTGTGTTCTTGCAGAGTGGATGTTGGGATAGTGCTCCAACCACTTGCCTTTTCAGAGCATTTTTACAGAAATTAGATGCGAAATCCCGACGAAACTTTTATCCTAACAAGGTTTTTTAAAGGAAGTTGAATATGATCATCAAACCTAGAATTCGTGGATTTATCTGTACTACAACGCACCCTGTTGGTTGTGAAGCTAACGTAAAAGAACAAATTGCGTACACTAAAGCGCAAGGCCCAATCAAAAACGCACCTAAGCGCGTTCTTGTTGTCGGTGCATCAAGTGGCTACGGTCTATCTTCTCGTATCGCTGCGGCATTTGGTGGCGGTGCATCAACTATCGGTGTTTTCTTCGAAAAAGAAGGCACTGAGAAGAAACCAGGTACGGCAGGTTTCTACAATGCAGCTGCTTTTGAAAAGCTAGCGCGTGAAGAAGGCCTGTACGCAAAAAGCCTAAACGGCGACGCTTTCTCAAATGAAGCGAAACAGAAAACTATCGAACTGATCAAAGAAGATTTAGGTCAGATCGATATGGTGGTTTACTCACTGGCTTCCCCAGTACGTAAAATGCCAGAAACTGGCGAGCTAGTTCGTTCAGCGCTTAAGCCTATCGGTGAAACTTACACATCAACTGCTGTTGATACCAACAAAGATGTGATCATCGAAGCAAGTGTTGAGCCTGCAACAGAAGAAGAAATCAAAGACACAGTAACCGTTATGGGCGGTGAAGACTGGGAACTTTGGATCAATGCACTGTCTGATGCTGGTGTTCTTGCTGAAGGCTGTAAGACAGTCGCGTACAGCTACATTGGTACTGAGCTAACTTGGCCAATCTACTGGGATGGCGCACTAGGTAAAGCGAAAATGGACCTAGATCGTGCGGCGAAAGCGCTAAACGACAAGTTAGCAGCGACAGGCGGCAGTGCAAATGTTGCTGTACTTAAATCTGTTGTAACTCAGGCAAGTTCCGCAATTCCTGTTATGCCACTGTACATTGCAATGGTATTCAAGAAAATGCGCGAAGAAGGCGTACACGAAGGCTGTATGGAACAAATCTACCGTATGTTCAGCCAACGTCTGTACAAAGAAGATGGTAGCGCAGCAGAAGTGGATGAGATGAACCGTCTACGTCTGGATGACTGGGAACTTCGTGACGACATTCAGCAGCACTGTCGTGAGCTATGGCCTCAAATTACGACTGAGAACCTAAAAGAACTGACTGACTACGTAGAGTACAAAGAAGAGTTCTTGAAACTATTTGGTTTCGGTGTTGAAGGCGTAGATTACGAAGCGGATGTAAATCCAGCAGTTGAAGCTGATTTTATCCAAATCTAATCGAATGACTGATTAGACAACCGATATACAAAAGGCGCTCATTGAGCGCCTTTTTTGCTTTCATCAGTCAAAGTTATTAACTTAATATTATCAGGATCGTACCTGCCAACGTCATCAGAATATTGGCAATCGCATAGGTACCCGCATAGCCAAGAGCTGGGATGGTGGATTTAGCGTAGTCGTTGACGACATCCATAGCTGGGGCACAAGTTCGGGCACCAATAATGGCACCGAAGAGCAGGGCACGGTTCATCTTGAGTATGTGCGCGCCCACTAAATAGGCCAATACCACAGGCACAACACTAACAATGAATGCTAAACCAATCACTTTTGGACCAACTTGAGTCAAGTGCTCGAACATCTTTCCGCCTGCACTTAGACCTATTCCCACCATAAAGAACATCAAACCCAAATCTTTGACCATATTCAGCGCCCCCTGCGGGACATAGCCGAAAGTGGGGTGATTTGCTCGTAAGAAACCAAGTGTAATACCAGATAACAAAAGACCTACCGCGTTACCCAAGCTGAACGAAACCTGGCCGAATGTCATCGTGATGAGGCCAAACAGAATACCCAAAATAAAGAAGCTGCAAAAAGCGAGTAAATCGGCCATTTGACTGTGGATCGAGATGAAACCGATTTTTTCCGCGAGTCCATGTACTCGGCTTTTCTCGCCGCTCACCTGAAGGACGTCCCCTTTAGCGAGCACAATGTCTAAGTCCATCGGCATTTCTATTTGCGCCCGTACCACGCGGTTTAAGAAACAGCCAAACTCAGACAAGTTTAAATCCGATAAGCGCTTGCCTGCGATAGCGTCACTTTTTACGACAATTTCTTCTTCAACGATGCGCAAATCAAGCAAGTTACGATCAAATACTTCTTTACCGTTGCGGAAGCTAGGATCCAAGCGAGCATGACTATCAGGGAAACCAACCAGTGCAATTTCATCACCCTCTTGCAAAATGGCATCACCATCTGGATGGGCGAGAATACCATTGCGGCGGATTCGTTCAATGTAACAGCCAGTTTGACGATAAATACCCAGTTCACGCAAGTTCTTGCCGTCAGTCCAGTCAATCAATTCTGGGCCGACTCGGTAAGCACGAATAATCGGTAAGTACACTTTTCTTTGGCTTGAATTTCCAAGGCCACGTTCTTGAGCAATTTGCTGCGCAGAATCAGACAGGTTCTGCTTCTGCAGTTTTGGCAACAGCTTCGCGAACATGATCATGCTAATTAAGCCCACCAGATAAGCCATCGCGTAACCTACAGATAGATTTTCTAATACCAAAGAAAAATCCATATTGCGCGGTATAGTAGCAAGGCCGGAGTTTAGAGCGTCTTGTGCACCAACCAGTACTGGTGTTGCTGTCAACGCGCCAGCCATCATACCGGCTGACAAGCCAAAATCGAGGCCGAAATAGTGGCTCAAGCCATACGTTAAGCTGACTGCGGACACGAGAACGGTCATACTTAAAATAAAGTAATGCTTACCATCTCTGAAGAATATGCCAAAAAAGTTTGGTCCAGCTTCAATGCCAACGCAATAGATAAACAGCATGAAGCCAATGGTTAATGCTTCTGCATTGAATGAGAAGCCAAGGTGACCCATTACCAACGAGGTAATTAGAACGCCTATGGAGTTGCCTAGTTGTAATTTGCCAAATCGGATTTTTCCGATGGCAAGGCCAATGGCTAATACGACGAAGATTAGAAGGATAGGGTTTTGCTCAAGAAGGTATACGACGTCTATGTTCACTGTGTGGCTCGGTAAAGTGTGTGCCAAAAAGATTAAGAATTGCGAATTGTAACTAAATATAGCAAAAAGATAAGTGAATTTTTTTAGGTTTTACCATTAGTTGACGTAAGGTAATAACCAACTGAAAAATAATAAAAAAGCCGCATGAAGCGGCTTTCTTAAAAACTGTCTTTATTATTCGTCAAATAGACCTAGGTGCTCTTTCGCGTATGCTTCGAACTCGTCGCAGCCACCGATGTGCTCTTGGTCGATAAAGATTTGAGGAACAGTTTCAACTGGTTTACCAACTGTTTTCTCAAGATCTGCTTTAGAAATGCCTTCAGCATGGATATCAACGTAACGGTAGTTGAAGTCGTCACGCTTCGCTTTTAGCGTTTCTGCGTGTTCTTTTGCACGAACACAGAAAGGACATGCAGGGCGACCAAAGATAACAACGAACATAATCTTATTTCTCCTAAATCTATTCTTTTTTGAAAGCGTACAAAACATAGCGGCTGAGTGCGCTCTCTTTTGTTGCAGTAACTATGCCCGATCCAGATACGGAAATAAAGCGGCAATTACCTCTTGGTTCTATAGGTGAAATCTATCGAATAAAAACTAAACGCGCTCCCTTATTCTATGGCTCTAAAGTATGTGAAGTGACGCATAAAAAACATACATTTTAAGGGGTTAATGATGGCAAGGTGGAATTGGTCAATTTTTTTTATTCAAAAACATAGCAATCTACTCTGGCTATACGCAAATGACTTCAACTCTTACATAAGTGTTAAATCAGAGGGCAAGAGGTTATTTGGGTATATTATTTTGGGAGGATGTGTATGTTTCAGTTTATGACTGCAACAAGGATTATATTTGGTGAAGGTGCACTTCAGTCTTCATTATCCGTTATCAACCAATTTGGCTACAGTGTTTTGCTGGTAACTGGGAAGGACACCCAACGAGCCACGCCCATCATTAACTACCTTAAAGCTCAAAATATGCGTTACCAACACGTAGCAATCAATGGCGAACCTTATATCACAATGGTAGAAGAGACCGCGGTACTCGGTAGAAAATTCCAGCCTGATATGGTGATTGCTATTGGCGGTGGCAGTGTCATCGATATGGGTAAAGCCCTAGCCGCTATTATTCCTAATCAAGGCAATGTTTACGATTACGTCGAAGTGGTAGGAAGAAACGTACCATTAAAGGCAAAACCTCTTCATTTTATTGCAATTCCTACGACAGCAAGCTCGGGCTCAGAGGTGACTCGAAATGCGGTGTTGAAGTCTGGACAAGATAAAGTGAAAGTGAGTCTTCGAAGCCCTGATATGCTGGCAGACGTTGCCATTGTGGATCCGACGCTCACTTATGGAACCGATCAATACACATCCGGGCGTGGCGCGATGGATGCGTTCACTCATTTGATGGAAGCGTATGTGTGTGGTGAGCCAAACCCTCTTACAGATATGGTGTGCGAAGAGGGACTTCGTCGTTTAAGCCGTTCAGTGATTGCTGCTTGTAAGCAAGATAATCATAAGGCTCGCTCGGATTTATCATTCGCTGCGTTGCTCGGTGGCATGGCCATTACTAATGCCAAATTAGGTGCTGCGCATGGGCTTGCGTCGGCGTTAGGAGGTAAGTTAGATGCTCCCCACAGCGTGATCACGGCGCGTCTTGCACCGCACGTGATGCAGGAAAATATTAACGCCGCGAAGCTCGCTGGTAGGAATGATGTGATAAATCGTTATCGTAAACTTGCCCAACTGGTTACCGATCGTGCGAACGCGAATGAGCACGATGGGGTTCTTTGGGTAAATATGGTGTTAGATAAGTTAGCGTTGCCGTTACTTGGCCAATTCGGAGTATGCCAAACTTCTTTTGAACAAGTGGCGAACGATGCGCTTAAGTCGATGGCGATCAAAGGCAACCCGCTACCCCTTAATCAGGAACGTTTGATATACATATTGCAGCAAGTCTGTGATTGCAGTGGAGAGTGTGTGGCAGAGAGCACACAACACGTGAGCTCTGTAGAAGTGCTTGAATCAAGAACGGACTTATCGAGTGTGAACGACTTGGGTTGATGTATTGATCTAAAACACATTGAAAAAAGGGGGAGCGTCGAGCTCCCCTTTATTAAATCTTTCACTAAACAGCAGGACTTAGTACTGACTTAGCTTGTCATAGCGACTATCTTTCAACGCATCTTTTACGCGTTTTAGGTTCTCACGGAAACCTGTACCACGGCGGAGTGTGAAGCCAGTTGCCAGTACATCAATCACCGTCATCTGTACAACTCGACTCGCCATTGGCATATAGACGTCGGTATCTTCAGGAATATCAAGCGTAATAGCGAGTGAACTTGCCTTTTCTAGCGGTGAGTCCTTTGCTGTAATCGCAATGACCGTCGCGCCGTTTTCACGAGCAAGGTTTGCTATTTCGACCTGACTCTTCGTTCGACCTGTGTGAGAAATAAGAACCACAACATCATTATCACTGCAGTTAATACAACTCATGCGCTGCATGACAATGTCTTCAAAACAAGTAATTGGAATGTTAAAGCGAATAAACTTGTTTTGTGCGTCTCGGGCTACAGAAGATGATGCACCAAGGCCAAAGAATGAAATGCGCTTCGCTTGCGTTAGCAAATCGACCGCACGGTTCACTTGCATTGGATCTAGGCTGTTTTTCGCGACATCTAAACACGCCATGGTCGATTCGAAAATCTTATGGGTGTACGCGTCTGGGCCATCGTCTTCTTCCACGTTACGGTTAACGTAAGGGGTACCGTTGGCTAGGCTCTGTGCCAAGTGAAGCTTAAAATCTGGAAAGCCCTTGGTGTCCAGACGACGACAGAAGCGGTTTACAGTGGGCTCACTAACATCAGCCATTTTAGCCAACGTTGCAATGCTTGAATGAATTGCAGTTTGTGGAGACGCCATAATTACTTCCGCAACTTTGCGCTCTGACTTACTGAAATTCTCCAGGTTTTTTTGAATTTTTTCTAATGTATTCATAGTGTTCACGAGGGTATAGAGAACAACTCGCTGGCTCTGTTAACGAAAGGAAACACGAAGATTCCAGAGTAGAGTGGGGCGTTAACGAAAACAACCAGCGCCATAGAATCAGTATAAACCTGATCTTCAATCAGTCTAAACCAATAACGGATACTATTTAGTGAGAATTTGACAGGCCTCAAACAAAATGTTGTAAAAACTACAGAATTGGATGTGTAATCGATGTTTTGTTGCGCCAGTCGCACGAGAATGATGTTTGAGTTACATCAAAACGAAAAAAAATTTCAAATTGATGTAACTCTTTCGGGCCATTAAGACGATTGGATATCAGTGACCACCTGCTGAATTCTTTCCATCAAATTTGGCGCTTGCTTGGCGATTTCACGCTGTTCATCAAGCACCGAACTCAAAATCTCTTTGGTCGTCAGCGGATTTGCCAAAACCACTCGGAACACAATTGTGTTCATGCGCTGCCATTGGTCTGGGTTCAGTCTTGTACGTGAAACAAACGATTTGCCCGTTTCGCGCTGACGCTTTTGAATAAACTGTGTTAATTCATTAATCAGTTCATTCAGTTGTTCTTTTTGTGAACCTTCCGCTTTTGCTAATGCCTCACGGATGAATGGCGGCAAGTAGCGGTACGTGAGGAGACAAAGCTCTGGTTCAGAAACCAATTCGAAATCATCTTGCTGCTTGATTAAATCTGCAAAGTAGCGAGCTTTTTCAATGCTTTGGTCTATCAGCAGCTCATAGCCAGGGCGGCTGATGATGTGCATTGCGGCATAGACTAACATTGCCATGCCCGAACGAGAGCCTTCTAATGTATGGCTGCCTAGGTCTTTTGAGCCTTTACGCAAGATATATTGAGCGTGATGCTCTATGGATTTCATTGCGTCAGGGTCTTTGAACAGAACCATACCAGCGCCCATCGGGATGTAGAGTTGCTTGTGCGCATCAATGGTTACTGAGTCTGCCATTTCCACACCGTTAAGAAGGTGACGATGGTGATTAGACATAAGTGTTGCGCCACCCCATGCGGCATCCACATGGAAATGACAACCGTGAGCTTGACAGACTTCTGCGATTTCAGGTAGCGGGTCGACATTACCTGTCTCTGTTGTACCAGCTACACCAATAACAGCAATAGGCTTGATGTTTTGTTTCTCTAGTTCAACAATTTTCGCTTTAAGGTCGTCGACAATAATACGGTTGTTGGCATCCGTTTTAACCGCAACCAAGCCTTCTTGACCTAAACCTAGTACATCGGCTGCTTTCTTAAGGGAGTAGTGACCACGCTCAGACACCAATACCGCTAAGCCATCGTAGCCATAATGCTTCATGGCTTTAAATAGGCCTTCTTTCTCAACGCCTTTAAATGAACCATTGGCTCTTAACGCCTTGTTACGTGCTACCCAAAGTGCAGTGATATTGGCAATGGTACCGCCGGAGCAAAATGCGCCCAATGAGTGGTTTGCGCTATGCATCCACTGATCGTAAAACGTATCGCTCTGACCATAGATCAAGCGATGTAGCATGCCCAAAACTTGACGTTCAAGCGGGGTAAAGGCTTTAGAAGTCTCTATCTTTACCAGGTTTTGGTTTAAGGCGATCATGATCTTTGACAGTGGCATCAAGAAATAAGGCAGCGCCGATGTCATATGACCAATGAAGCTTGGTGAAGAAGTGTGAACGGAGTGCGACACCAAAGTGTCGAGTAAGTGTTCTGTATGATCTGACACGAACTCTGGCTGCTCAGGAATCTGAGCAGAAGAAAAGTCTTTTTCGATTTCGCGTAAAGGCTTTTCTTCTGCCACGATGTGTTCACGAAGAAATTGATTTAGATTTCGCGAGAGGCTCTCGTCAATTTTGGTTAACGTTGAGTCAGGACCTTCTGGGACAGTGAAGATCTTTAGCAAGCTCTCAAAGCTAACGTCAGCGGTTTTTTGTTCCTTAACCATAGCAAAGAATCTTTGTAGTTATTTTGGTAATGCGAGCGGCACAATCTAAACTAAAACGGGCGCAAAGTCCCGTTTTAATTATTGAAACCCATGTTGCTGAAATGAAAATTTTAGGTGAGGGCTACAATCTTCGCATTAAAAAATCGTTGATTTTAATGTGTTAAAACACTTGGCGTTTTCGAGCATCCTCAACGATTAATTAATCACACTTCTGCTTTTCAATCTTCTCTATTGACTGATTGTACTTATTAAGCGCGGTATCAATTTGTTGTGGATGGCTAAGCAGGTCGGCGAATGCTGAACGGAGTTCGTAGTTTTTTGGATGGTTAGTCGATTGACGGTCACTAAACGTTTGTTTTGCGACTTCACCTAACTTATCACTTCGGCTTGCTAGCTGCTTAACGTCGTGTTGTTCCAATTTTAGCCATGCTTCGATTGGCTGTTCTGTTGCAACACGGCTAGGATCGTTCTCTAGAAAATAGTGAACCGCTTCACGGTTTAATTCAAAGTGATGTTTACGGCCGTCCAAGAACCACTGGCTAACTTCTTTTAGATCTGGATACTGGGTAACCGTCAAATCAACAAGATCTTGATACCACTGTAGTGAGGCATCAACATAGCCGTCGTATTTGCTTGCAAGACATTGTTGATCTGCGGCAAACGTAAAAGTTGAGCTTGTAGCGAGGAGCGCTGCAACGACAAAGCGTTTCATTCTTCTTCCTTCTGGTTGTTATCCCTTTATTAACGCAAGGCACATAAGTTGATGTTTCACCCTTCTTTCTCTTTAGTCGTGATAAATCATTGGGCTAATTGATAAAAAGAAAGCGGATTATTGCCAAAATCTTGATCACTTTGACGTTAACTGGGTATTTGAATTTTTGCCGTATTGTAATGGATGTTAAAGCGAAAACCTGAGATCTAGCTAGCAAGTGATACAAAGAAAAGCATCATAACTGGTACCAGTAAACTCAAAATAAACCCACTAACGATGGCGACTGGGACACAACGCACACCCCCTGTAGTCTGAATAACCGGTAGGGTAAAGTCCATTGCTGTTGCACCTGCATAACCAATTGCTGTGCACGGATAGCTACGAATAAAGAGAGGAATGGCTACCAGCGCGACCAGCTCTCTCATCAATTCGATCAGGAAAGATGCCCCCCCAAACACGGGGCCAAAAGCGTCTCCCATCAAAATTCCTGCGAGTGAATACCAGCCAAAGCCTGAAGCCATCGCGAGGGCTTGATAGAGAGGAAGGTCCAAAAGTATGGCTGCAATAACGCCACCAAGCATACATGTTGCGATCACAATTGCCGCAATGGCCATACCCTGTTTATTTAATAGAATTTGGCGAAGAGTAAGACCACTATTGCGAAGCTGAATACCAATAAAAAATAGGAGCAGGAAGAGTATCCATTCGCTCGCTGTATCCACCCAACTTAAATCGATGGGTAACAGCAGACCAAATACTAGCCCGCCACCAACGACAACAATCAGCTTTACTGATTCTAAAGCCATCGAGGATAATGGCAGCTTCTTTTGATTCTGATTGGTCTGGAGAGGAATAATCCTATCGATAATAGGCAGCGCCAACAGATTACAGGTACTTAAACATAAAAAGAAAGTACTCGCATAGAGGAGAATACTCTGTAAGTTGCTACTTAAGTTATCGAGCGCTGCTAGGCTAAGTCCCATCAACGACAAAATGACGTAAATAAGGTAGGACGTTGATTGATTGATCTTCTCCAGTAACGAGGCTCGAGATATAGGAATTAGATACCCCACAACAAGTGGAGCGAAAATAAATAGCATCCCTGAGAACATAAAGCTCTATGATTCCTTTTTTGAGATAATACCAACACACATAAATCAAATTATTTATCGGTTGAAATTAGAGAGATATTTCACCAAATACCAAACGCTGCTCAGCCTTGAGCGAATCGTTTATCGCGAATTAGGTGTGAGAAAACGATAAATTACAAGCCGCTAGCACTTAGCACTGCACGTATTTGGTCATTGAAGTCAGTATCACTCATATTGCTGAGTTCATACAAGACCTCTGCACCTGTTAAGTTGAATTCAACTTCGTGTTCATCAATGCGTTCATCATGATTGCGGAACATCAATAGGTGATGCGCGATTCTTGCAATGTCTAAATAACTCACTTCCGGTCGCGTTTGCTCGTACTTCTCGTTTGAGGAGACCTCTCTAAAGTCATTGTCAAATCCCCAGCGCTCGAGCACCAGTTTGCTTGTTGCTGAACAACGAGTTTGGAAGATTTGCAACGCAATTTCAGGATCTAGGTAATTGCCTCTATCTAAGTACAGGTGGTACTCGTTAATTAGACAAAACAAACCGATATCGGCTAGCAGACCAACCAGCAATGCTTTTTCTTGCTCCAAGTGCCCATAAGTACCTGGCTCGTGTTTACGAAACGCTTGAACTAATATCACCATGACGGCACCGAGTTCTCGGGATACCGCTGCACTTTTCACCAAGATAGCATTACATTCTTTGGTTAAATTTACTGAATGTTTAAGTTGTTCAATCGCTTGTGCGGTAACAATATCACGCACGCGCAGTATACCAAGGCGAGATACCGCGGTGGTTAAGTCGTTGCAGGTAATGTTTCTGCGATTGAAAATTACAGAGTTTGCTACTCGCAGAACGACCGCCGCCAAGCCGGGATCTTCTAACAAACAGTTAGCAACATCTGAAATAGTGGTGTGTTCTTCGACACATAACTGCTGAATTTTAAGCACGACATCAGGAATAGGGGGTAATGAAATCTTACCCGTTGAGATGGACTGTTCTACCAGCTGAGCAAACTCGGATTCCAGTGCGTTTATAAGCTTATCTTTATTATTTGGCAGCCAAAAAAATGATAAATGTTCCATTGTGACGCTGTACTTGAGATCTTTCGTACAGTGTACCCTTACAGCGTATTCTTTATCAATTAAATGCGTATCACGTGCTCGTAATTGCCAGCGAGATCATAATGATGGCGTGTTTTGGGCATGCCGTGCGTCAAAAAAATATCACCACATGAATAATAAGTGTGAAACTAATCACGTATGCTGAATATATACTTTTTTATATGTGACCTATGTCCTAACTTATTTTTCAACGTTAAGTATGATTAAGCAAGTTGGTGAGCACAACTCACAAAAATATCGCCAACAAATCGACATTTATAATTCGCTATAAGCTGCTGTTTATCTGGTGACATCGCTAATCGGGGTAATTTATTCAGATTAAAGAGGTCAATGGACATGACAGACCAAGCTTTTTTTAAATATGTACGCAACTTTAGTGAGTATCAAAAACGTTCTATGTTCGGTGGTATCGGTTTATTCACCGATGATGCTATGTTTGCGCTTGTCAGCAATGATTGCTGCTACTTACGTGGTGGTAATGGATTGGACGAAGTGTTTACTCAACTGAATTGCGAAAAATATAAGCACGTCAAAAAACAGACGACGGCAACCGTAAATTATTATGACGTAACAGATTTGTTTGAATCCGGATATGCGGGACTCGATGAACTGGTACAAAAATCAATTGAATACTCAATTAAGGAACGAAAATATCAAAAGTCTTCTGCCAGTAGACGTTTGAGAGATCTGCCAAATATGCAGTTAACTCTTGAGCGAATGGTCAAGAAAGCAGGTGTTGATGACGTAGAAACCTTTTTAGAACTTGGACCTGTAAAAGTCTTCAACAAAGTTAAAGTGGCTTATGGCAATGACGTTGATGTTAAGTTGCTTTGGAAATTCGCTGGTGCAACTGACGGTGTTCATTGGAAACTGATTCAAGAGCCGCGTAAAAAGCAGTTATTGGCGCTGTGTGAGTAAGCAAGCTGAACGCACGATGATTGACTCGTTTTGATGGAGTTAGCGGGTCGTAAAGGCAAGTGTTGAAAGCGGAAAAAGGACATTGAAGTTTTTGACCACTTCATTGAGTTAGTCATTAGATTAGACAAAAAACCGAGGCATGGGCCTCGGTTTTTGTTTTTTAATTTGCTCTTTTCTTAAAGCACAAATCTTAAAACTTAAAACGCGTGGTGAACATTACCTGATCACCATAAAAGTCGTTGATACGCGCTTCAGCGCCTAGAGAGAAAAGCTCAGTTGAGTGGAAACGAGCGTATGCTGCACCGGTCCAGTCGTCATCGTTATCAATAGAAACGTAGCCGACTTTGCCGCCTACTTCTAATTGAGGACCTAACCATTGACGAACACCTAAGTTCAGTTCCATACCTACGTCAGTGCTGCTATCGCTTGAAGGTTGTACAACGCGCATTAGCATTTCACCTGTAAGGTCAGCCCAGTTGTTTAGTGGCGAATGAAAGCCAAAACCAGCGGCTGAGTCAAAGTCACTTTCAAACTCAGAGTCGATACGAGCAATAACATGTGCGTTAGGGTGAATTGATTTGCTGAATCCAGCACCAAATGTCACAGGACTTGCGCCAATACGTGCTTCGAAATAGTCGTAGCTAAAGTTGCTCATAGTTGCTGGCGCATTGCGGTCGTTTGCGGCTAGGGCATGGCTTGATGCCACTAGTAAGGCAGCGGCTAATAGTGTTTTACGCATAACTAACGATAAACCTTGTTCATTATTTCCATGGATTCAAGTAACCACTTGAACCGTAATCTGATTTGTCCGACATCATAATAAAAAGGAAGGTCCACGACCAACAAAAATGTGTCGATGTTTTGTCAATTAACTTAATAGTTAGTTGGTTTAAGCAAAAACTACGCCATATACATAACGTCTAAGAGCATCAATCGGATAAATAGTGATGCTTTTCCATACTCGCGCTATTGCGCGAAATAACGTGGATCAGCTGGCTTTGGTGACATTCAAGCTAGAGCCACGCATATTACTCGCCGAAGCTTGCTCTGCGTTCAGCCATGGCATTGAGGATCGCCTCAGAATCAAGGACTTGAGTCCAAGATAATAAGTTATCATCATTTGCAATCATAAAAGCAGTAAGCTGAGACACGATTGCTTTTCTCAATTCTTCACCTCTCCATGGTTTGGCAATGTAATAGTCCAGACTTGCGTTATTGACGGCCTCAACGGTGTCTTCTAAGCCGGCTTGTCCTGTAAGTAAGACTTTGCGGGCCGCTTTTGTGTCACCATTTTGACTGAGTTCGATTAAGAAGCTAATCCCAGTTTGCTCCGGCATAATGTGGTCGCATAAAATGAGCGCAAGCTGAACTTCCTCTTCCGCCATCTCCTCGATCACTTGCCTTGCTTCAGTGACTGATTCCGCTCCTTCGACAATAAAATGTTCCTCAAAGGGAGCGAGATCCTGGAGCACGCTATCCAAGACTTCTCGTTCGTCATCGACACATAAAATTAAATACTTGGTCATATTTCATCTCCTTTTTCGATGACTGGTAACCAGACTGTCATTCGTGTGAACTTGTCGAGCTCTGATTCGACGTCAATCCATCCCTTATGTGCTGTCACGATTTGCTGGCAGATGGACAGCCCAATGCCTAAACCAAAGTTGCCTTCTTTTTTCGTCGTGAAGTTGAGCTCGAAAATGGCTTCTCTTTGCGATTCAGGAATGCCACACCCATTATCTTCAAACGAGATAACGGCGTAATGTGTATGATCTTTTTCTGCAAGACGTGTTTGTATTTTTAAAACGCCTTTTTCCGGAAATGCATCAATGGCGTTAGAGACCAAATTCGTCCATACCTGTTGGAGCGCGATTGGTTGACAAAGGATAGGAGGTAAATCCGCGTAATTAGTGGAAACCTGATGCATTTTTAGTTTGTTTTCGAAGATCACCAAGGTGTCTTCAATACCTTCATGAATATCAGCATAGTGCTGGGTCTCATCATCTGAGCGTGCGTAACCTTTAAGGCTTTTCACCATATCTGCAATTCGCGCAGCACAGACGTTAATTGAGCGAAGAGTAGAACCTGCTTTGTGGTATTGCTCAAGAGTATCGAGAACATGAGAAGATATTTGCTGTTTTTTCGTTAGTTGAGTGAGTAACTCGTGATCTGGCTCTAGCCCAAGGTTCACCACTTTCTTTGCCAGTGTTCGGTCTGGAAGGGCATGATTAAGTGCTTTAACGCGTGATCTGAGCTCAGCGGTTGAAGCGGGTTTTGCGGTTTGAGCTTTGCTCAACAACTCAATGCCTTTGGTTTGTATATCGGAACTGGGTATTTCGTTAAGTAATCGTTCTAGCGTATGAGTTAAATTTTCTACGCCCCTCAATATCGCTGCTATCGGATTATTTAGTTCATGCGCCACGCCCGCAACCAACTGGCCGAGCATTGCCATTTTTTCTCTTTCAATGAGTTGCTGGTGGGCAGACTCCAGCGATTCGAGCGTTTTTTGAAGTTGCAGCTTAGTGTTGATGCTTCTTTGTAACCGGCGGTTGAAGTGGCGTAAGAGCAAGTTTGTAAAAAGAGGCAGTAAGTTTGAGTCGCTTTGCATCACTTTATTGAATACGTTGCGATCGAGTTTGATGACCTCTGTCTTTGTCAGCGTTAGGGCTGTCGAGAAAGAACATTCTCCAGTAACAAACGACATGCCTCCGACAATATTACCTTTGTTATGGCGTACAACCTCTCGCTGCATGCCTTGCTCATCGCGCTTGTACAGAGCCACTTCACCATCGGTGATAAACCACAAGAAGCTATTTGGCTCGCCTTCTACGGTTAATAAGTGTTCAGTTGAATAGGTGCGGCAGGCTCTTGTTTCGTCATTGTCTTTAAAGAACTGTTGGAGAGCTGAGATCACTTGCTCGGCTAACTCAGCATCAGACATCGAGTGGTAGTCGTGTAAAAAGCCCGCTTGATAATGGCTCATCTGATTATTGATGTGCGCTCGCAACAAGCTGTGATGATCCAATATCTGACTGTAACTTAGCAGGTCTTCTTTACCGTTTCGCAATATAAATTGGGTCAGCTCTTTTTGCACTGTGTTAAATAAGACGTGATCTGGCAAAGGTTTAGTGAGGCAGTGGTCGAGCCTGCCCTCATTAACGGCAGTGAGAATTGCCTCTATATCAGACGAGCAGCTAATAAGAATTTTTCTTGCTTGCTCGGTATGCGGCATCCGGTCTAAACCAATAAGAAAATCCACGCCATTAAAATGAGCGTGATGGCTCGCTATAACTAAAGCAACAGTCTGTTCTCTTTCTTCTAGATACTCTAAAGCGCTTTGAGCCTCTTCTATCGATTCGACAGAAAAAATATCAAACTTACTTGAGAAGGCAGACAGCTCCAATCGAAACTGTTCAGCACTGATTGGGTTGTTGTCGAGACACAACACAGCATAACGATTCACAGATGTTTTAGCTCCGGTTAAAACTTCGCCACGCAAACTTTAACAATAAAAGGACATGATGAGTGGGAGCCAAGTATGATTCCTGATTAATGGACTAGAATAAGCATCAATAGTCTGATTTGTCTCAATGTTTTCTCCGCAGAAGGTTTGGGGTAGACTGACCGAAAATACCTAATAAGTGACGTTATGCAAAATCTTAAAAAAATCGGCGCCATTGGTGGTGCTATCTCATTAGCGCTGTGTTGGCCATTGGCTGTCGGACAAATTGGTCAGTCCATCATTGAAGATGGTATTACCAATATGAATGATGAAATGATTAAAGGCGAGGTGGTCGAGTATCAGCGTGGCTATTTGTCTTCAGTCGTGCTGACTCGTTATTCAGTTGTTGACCCTGAGCTTAAAACGCAGCTAGAGCGTGATGGCATGCCAACGACGTTTGATGTAACCAGTGATGTTAGCCATGGTCTAACAAGCCTAACAGCAGATTCAAAATTGGTGGACAATGACTTTTTGCCTCTCACGATGCATAGTCAGACCCAACTAAATGGCAATACGGCATTCACCCTTGACCTAGACAGTTGGCATTATCGTAACGAAGCGCAAGGTGTTTCTGTTTCTACAAGCCCTGCAAAAGTGACAGGGGATGTGACGGTATTGGGTGATCTCAATTACCAAGTTTCTGTTCCTTCTGTTCAAGTGGATTTTGAAAACGGTGAAGAGCTTCATCTGAATGCATTGACAGGTCAGGGTAAAGGTAAGCAAGCAAAAGGCTAT
This sequence comes from Vibrio sp. 1CM7H, assembly GCF_023161645.1. Classification (NCBI taxonomy): domain Bacteria; kingdom Pseudomonadati; phylum Pseudomonadota; class Gammaproteobacteria; order Vibrionales; family Vibrionaceae; genus Vibrio; species Vibrio sp. 1CM7H. The sequence goes on along the minus strand of NZ_JALNTV010000002.1, from coordinate 555,508 downwards.
TGGCTGGGTGAGCAATCTTTTTCTCTAGAGAAGCTGGATGTGGTTGATTCGAACTTAACGCCTGTCTTTTTGATTGAGAATGCAAGTTACCGCGGCAACACTACGATGAATGAGTCTGGTGATAAGCTGAACAGTCAGCTGAACCTAGATGCTAAGAAACTGCGTTTAACTGATGGTACGGATGTCGATAACTTTAAGTTGGATTTCTCAATTGCAGATGTGGATAGCCAGTCATTTGGCCAAATTATGTCTATCTATCAAAGCTCTCCAATGTTAGACGAGCAGGAAATTGCGAGCTTATTGCCGCATGTTGACACGCTGTTTAGCAAAGGTTTTGATTTATCCGTGAATGAGCTTTCACTTGCGTTTGGTGACGGTAAGTTCCATAACGAGTGGCAATTATCCATTCCTGAAGGTACTGACCACATTACTCAAGACCCAATGAAGTTGATGACGGCGACTACTGGTGAGCTCAGCACTTACTTCTCTGACGAATTAGTGACGCACTACCCATTTATTCAAGAAGGAATTGATGAGCTGCTAATAATGGAGTTGATCGAGAAAGTAGAGGGCGGTTATCAACTCAAAGCAGAAATCGGTGAAGGCAAATTGAAGTTCGAAAATGGACATGAGTTCCCATTAGTGGCGCTACTCATGCCTGCCTTGATGCAACAACAGTAGCCAAGTATTGTTGCGGAATTAATCCAATTTAACGCTTAGTCTTTAAAAAGAGGTCGTAAGACCTCTTTTCTTGTTTTTATCGCTGCGAAAACGTGATATTAATTTCGTAATATTTACATAGCAGGAGCAATGAGCATCATGGAACAAAATACGGACAACGTATTTAACTTCAGTGCAGGGCCAGCGGGTCTGCCGAAAGCAGTCATGCAGCAAGCACAACAGGAACTAATCGATTGGCAAGGCCTTGGTACTTCGGTCATGGAAATCAGCCATCGAAGCAAAGAGTTCATCAAAGTTGCAGAAGAAGCCGAGCAAGATTTACGTGATCTTCTGAATATTCCAGACAACTATAAAGTGCTGTTCTGCCAAGGTGGTGCTCGTGCTCAGTTTGCTGCTGTTCCTCTAAACTTACTTGGTGATGCCGAGACGGCAACTTACATCGACGGCGGTTATTGGGCTGAAAGTGCGGTAGCTGAAGCGAAGAAATACTGCGAGCCAGACGTATTTGATGCAAAAACAGAAATCAACGGAAAAGTAGCCGTTCTACCTGCAAACGAATGGAAAATTGCTCCAGAAGCGGCTTACGTGCATTTCTGTCCAAATGAAACCATTGACGGTATCGAGATTAACGATCTTCCTGTCACCGACAAACCAATCGTTGCTGACATGTCTTCGACGATTCTTTCTCGTGAGATTGATGTATCGAAATACGGTGTGATTTATGCGGGCGCTCAGAAAAACATTGGTCCTTCAGGCATTGCTATCGCTATCGTGCGCGATGACTTGTTAGGTATGGCGAAGCAGGTACTGCCAAGTATCTTGGATTACACTGTTCTGGCTGAGAAAGAGTCAATGTTCAACACGCCACCAACCTTTGCATGGTACCTGTCTGGTCTTGTTTTCAAATGGTTAAAGGCGCAGGGTGGGGTAAAAGCGATCGAGCAAGTGAACCGCGCTAAAGCCGCACTACTGTATGATTACATCGACCAGTCTGATTTCTACCGTAATGGCGTGCACTCAGCAAACCGTTCTTTGATGAATGTGCCATTCCAACTTGCGAAACCTGAACTGGATGCGACGTTCCTTGAACTAGCCGATGCCAAAGGGCTGAAATCACTAAAAGGGCACCGAGCCGTTGGTGGTATGCGAGCTTCCATTTATAACGCCATGCCGCTAGAAGGTGTACAAGCGTTAGTCGATTTTATGCAAGAGTTTGAGAAAAACTACGCATAAAATCAAATTCACTGTTATTCATGAAAGCGTCGCAATTGCGGCGCTTTTGTTTATCTCAACTCACATCACTCCAGGAAGGTAAAATGACCAAGGCGAATATTGAAGCGCTGATCAAGCAGTTCCCACTCTTGGCGCCACTTATCGATCTTAAGGAGGTTTGCTGGTTTAACCCAAACATAACCTCTTTAGCAGAAGGTTTGCCCTATGTGGGGCTAGATGAGAAAGATATTCAAGCTGCGAGTGAACGGCTAGCACGATTTGCGCCTTATTTGATGAAAGCGTTTCCCGAAACGGAAGCTTCGCATGGCATCATTGAGTCTTCTGTGGTGGATGTTCCCAAGATGAAAGTGCGTTTGGAGCAGCAATACGACACGCCAATATTGGGTCGTTTAATGCTCAAAAAAGACAGTCATCTGCCAATTTCTGGTTCTATCAAAGCGAGAGGTGGCATTTATGAAGTGCTCACCCATGCCGAAAAGTTGGCGTTTGAAGCTGGCTTACTCTGCGAAACCGATGATTACAGCAAATTGTTCAGCAATGAGTTTCGGCAGTTTTTTAAGCAGTACAGTATTGCTGTTGGGTCAACGGGTAACCTCGGTATGTCCATTGGCATCATGAGTGCAAAGCTTGGTTTTTCAGTCTCGGTTCACATGTCTTCTGATGCGCGGGAGTGGAAGAAAAATAAGCTCCGATCACATGGCGTCAAAGTGATGGAGTACCAGCAAGACTATGGTGTTGCCGTTGAGCAAGGTCGTAAAGAAGCAGAGCAAGATCCTAACTGCTTCTTTATTGATGATGAAAACTCGCAGACGTTGTTTCTAGGTTACTCTGTTGCGGGTGAGCGTCTTAAGCAGCAGTTTGATGACTTGGGAATTGTGGTTGATGAGCATCATCCGCTGTTTGTTTATCTACCCTGTGGTGTTGGCGGTGGGCCAGGTGGCGTGGCGTTTGGTTTGAAAGTCGAGTTTGGTGATCATGTTCATTGTATTTTCGCAGAGCCAACGCACTCTCCGTGCATGTTGTTGGGCGTACATACCGGCTTGCATGACGAGATTGCGGTACAAGATTTGGGTATCGACAACATGACCGCTGCTGATGGATTGGCAGTAGGGCGTGCGTCGGGCTTTGTCGGTAGAGCGATGGAAAGGCTAATTGATGGCTTTTACACCATTGATGATGCTCGTATGTATCACCACTTGGGTGAGTTAAGTGAACTAGAAGGCATTAATCTAGAGCCTTCTGCATTAGCCGGTATGGTTGGGGGAGTGCACGTCTCGAATAATCATGCTTATCAGTCTCGAATGCAATTTGACGAAGAAAAACTCAGAAACGCAACGCATCTTGTTTGGGCAACAGGTGGAGGGATGGTTCCGGAAGATGAAATGGCGGCTTATCTCAAAAAATCAGGTTGGTAAATGAGCTCTGTATACGTACTTAACTAGGCAATTAACAATACAGGAATAACAAAAGGGCTCATCGTTTGATGAGCCCTTCTCGTCACTGAATATCGAATTATAGAGACTGTAATAGCTGGTAGTAACGACCTTTCTGAGCGAGTAGCGTTGGATGATCGCCTTGCTCGATGATCTCACCTTGTTCCATCAAGCAGATGCTATCCATGCTTTCTAATTCTATTAGTCGGTGTGTAATGAATACCACTGTCTTATTAGCAAAGTGCTCATTGAAAAGCGCCATCACTTTCTGTTCCGTACGCTTATCGAGACCTTCAGTTGGTTCATCCAAGAGTAGGATTGGCGCATCACGTAGCAATGCGCGAGCGATACCGATTCGGCGTTTCTCTCCACCAGATAACTGACGACCACCGTCGCCTAACCAAGCGTCTAACCCTGGAGCCTCAAGAAGGCCACCAAGTTCGACTTTTTGAAGAATCTCAGACAGTCGCTCATCACTTGCTTCTGGAGCGGCCATAAGTAAGTTGTCACGCAGTGTTCCATTCAGTACATCAACGCGTTGACTGACCACTGTCATTGCTTCTCTCAGGTCAGACTCGCTCCAATCTTGCAGTTTTGTACCACCGATTCGAACTTCACCTTGGTTTACATCCCAGTAGCGACAAAGAAGCTGAATCAGTGTTGATTTACCTGAACCTGTTTGACCTACAATCGCTGTTTTAGTGCCCAACGGTAGTGAGAGTGACAAGTCTTTCAGCACCTTTTGCTGACCGTCAGGGTAAGTGAAGTCAATGTTGTCGAATTCAATGTCTAACGTTGTGCCTTTATGTTTCGATTGCTCAGGGAAGACAACGTCCGGTTCAGCCAAAATTACTTCATTTAAACGACGAGCAGAAGTCAACGTTTGACCCAGGTACTGGAACGCGCCCGCAATAGGCATCAAAATTTCAAAACTTGCCATCGTTGCAAATGCAAACAACGCAATCCAAGGATCAGGAGTACGACCTCCTACGCCGTCTGCAGCAAACCAAAGCATCACAACCAGTGTAAGACCGTTCACAAGCATAAGCAGGCCTGAAGCCATGCCAGTTAAATTCGCGTTCACAAACTGATTAGACAACAACTGCTTTTGCTTCTCTAGAATGAGATTGCGATAACGCTCTTCTGCTCCAAAGATACTCAGTTCGCTGTAGCCTTGAAGCCAGTCCAGTGTCGCCACTCGTAATTGCGCTTTATGATGAGTGAGATTCTCGCCATTGTTTTTACCCAGTTTATAGAACAGTACCGGCCATACAAACAACATGACGGTAAGAATCGAGCCAAGCAGTAGGGCGAGATGCCAGTCAAAAAATGCCAGGACAGCCGTTAAACTTAGTATCCCAAAAATACCAATCACGACAGGGCTGATAAGTCGAAGATAAACGTGATCCATCGCATCTACGTCCGCCACTAGGCGGTTGAGCAGATCAGCATCACGCATCGTAGAGACACGACCCGGAATCAGTGGTGCAAGTTTCTTAAAGAAGAAGATACGTAGATCGGTAAGTAACTTGAACGTTGCATTGTGGCTAACGACACGTTCTCCCCATCGACCTGCGGTTCGAGCCATTGCAGCGCCGCGTACCCCGGCACCTGGTAACATGTAGTTGAAGGTTTCACGAGCAACCGTCAAGCCTGCCACCGCTGCGGCTGAAATAAACCAACCCGATAGCGTTAATAAGCCAATAGATGCAGCTAAGGTCAGAAATGCCAATAGCATACCTAGAGAAAGACCAAACCAATGTTTCTTATAGAGTTTTAGATAAGGGAGTAAATCACGCATCTAAGTTCCCCTTGTCTGTTTCACGTTGTGCGAGGTTCGCTTCCAACATGTCTTTAAATAAGCCATCTTCTGTCGACAGTGTGTCGTAATCACCACGTTGAACAATCTGGCCGTCCTGCATAACAAGAATTTGCGATACGCTTTGTAAAGGTGCCAACTGGTGAGTAATCATCAAATTCGTTGTGGCATGTGCGTACTTGTTAATGCCTTCCATGACGAGTTTTTCACTACGAGCATCTAAGCTTGCGGTCGGTTCATCTAATAACCAAAAACGACCATTTTGTAGCATAGCGCGAGCCAACGCTAAACGCTGGGCTTGGCCGACAGATAAACCACCAGAGCGGTCAGATATCGGGTAATCCAACCCATGCATTTCAACAAATTCAGCAGCATGAGAGTCATTCAAAACAGAATGAACGTCTGCATCTTGAATGTTGTGTTTGCCTAACGTGACGTTATCTCGAATGCTGCCATGTAATAGCATTGGGTTTTGACCAATCCAGCTTACGGCCTCTCGCCATGTGGCTAGATCCAGTTGTGACAATTCACAACCATTAATCTTCAAGCTACCTTGATAAGGCATGAAACCGAGGATGGTGTTTACCAAGCTTGTTTTACCTGCGCCACTTGGTCCAACTAAAGCCGTACTTTTGTTGGCTTCAAGAGAGAAGGATAGGGGACCTGCGAGCTGCTGACCTTCCGGACTAAAAATGGTTAACTGGTCCGCTTCAATATAGATAGGGCTGTTTTTATCTAACGCTTGGGTACCATCTTTGATTTGATCGACTTCCAAATCTAGAAACTCGACAATACTTTCTGCTGCGCCAACCGCTTGCTGTTTCGCATGATAGAAAGTGCCCAAATCACGTAATGGCTGATAAAACTCTGGCGCAAGAATCAGAATGAACAAACCAGCAAACAGCGTAACACCAGTGCCGTAGTAGCCGAAATCGAGCTCTCCGATATAACTAAAGCCAAAGTAGACGGCGGTAATTGCGATAGAAATGGAAGTGAAAAACTCTAAAACCGCAGAAGATAGAAACGCGATTTTCAGAACGTCCATGGTGCGAGTACGAAAGACTTCCGAAGCACCCTTCAGAGTTTCAGTTTCAGATTTTGTTCTATCGAATAAGCGAATAGTCGTCATTGCTTGCAAGCGGTCATAAAAGTGACCGGACAAACGCTGCATCGCTTTAAAGTTTTTACGGTTTGCTTCTGCGGCTTTCATCCCAACCAGTGCCATGAAAATAGGCACTAGTGGTGCTGTGACGAGGAAGATCAAGCCTGCCGCCCAGTTTACTGGGAATACGACAACCAAAATAATGAAAGGCACTAATACCGATAATGACATCTGAGGCAAGTAGCGAGAGAAGAAATCTTGCATATCTTCTACCTGCTCTAAGATGAGCGTCGCCCAGCTGCCGGCAGGTTTGCCTTTGATGTAAGCTGGCCCAAGTTTATGAACTTTATCTAAAATGAGTTGGCGAATATAAACTCGAATTTGCTCACCGCAACGGTAACCGGCAAGCTCTCGACCCCAGGTACAAGCAGCTCGACCGATAACCGTGCCACCAAGCCCAACAAAATGCCAAATGAGGTCGGCTTTGTCGACTTGGTCAATGATTAACTGGTGCAGAATGGAGGCGAGCAGGGCTGCTTGAGCCAATAAAAACACGCTTGAAAGTACGCCTAGGCCTATCGCAATCATAAGCCAGCGCTTGGCTAACTTACTTTGTTGCTTAAGCCACTTATTCAAGCTGCTTTGCTTTTTCTTATCCATCGTGAAGGCTTAATGATAATTGTTTTAATGAGGCGGTAGTATACAAAAGAAAACCCAGCGGGAATACCGCTGGGCTTTAAGGATATGACACAAATGTGAAAAGTTATTTGTCACCAAGTGAGTCTAAGAAACGCTCAGCATCTAATGCCGCCATACAACCTGTACCAGCTGATGTGATAGCTTGACGGTAGTTATGGTCCATAACGTCGCCTGCTGCAAATACACCTTCAATGCTAGTTTGTGTTGCGTTGCCTTCTAGGCCAGACTTAACGATGATGTAGCCATCTTTCATGTCTACTTGGCCTTCAAAGATTTGTGTGTTTGGCTGGTGGCCGATCGCAATAAACGCGCCCATCACTTCAAGGTCTTCTGTCGCACCTGTGTTGACGTCTTTAATACGAACGCCAGTTACGCCCATGTCGTCGCCAAGTACTTCATCGAGAGTTCGATCGGTATGAAGAACGATATTACCGCTTTCAACTTTATCCATCAGACGTTTCACAAGGATCTTCTCTGCACGGAATGAATCGCGGCGGTGGATCAGGTGAACTTCTGACGCAATGTTAGATAGGTAAAGTGCTTCCTCAACAGCAGTGTTACCACCGCCCACAACTGCAACTTTCTGATTACGGTAGAAGAAACCGTCACAGGTTGCACAAGCAGAAACGCCGCGACCTTTAAATGCTTCTTCAGACTCAAGGCCAAGGTATTTTGCTGATGCACCCGTAGAAATAATCAATGCGTCACATGTGTACTCACCAGAATCGCCTTTTAAACGAAATGGGCGTTGTGATAGTTCTACTTCGTTGATGTGATCAAACACGATCTCAGTTTCGAAACGCTCGGCGTGCTCTTTCATGCGATCCATCAATACAGGACCTGTCAGACCTTCAGCGTCGCCGGGCCAGTTTTCAACTTCAGTAGTGGTGGTTAGCTGACCACCTTGTTGCATTCCCGTCACAAGCACAGGGTTTAGGTTGGCACGCGCTGCGTACACGGCAGCTGTGTATCCTGCTGGACCAGAACCAAGAATTAATAGTTTACAATGTTTTACGTCGCTCATTATGGCTCCAAAAAGGGCTGAACATTTCCCTCGATTGTATGGAAATTCTTAGTGCTTTAAAAGCATAAACAACGATTGTGATCGAATAATTGGTTATAGATTAGAACCCACTAAAGATTGATAAAGAACGTTGACTTCTAGCATAAAATTCTATTCGTAGTAGAGAAGTCTAGTTTCAAATATCGCCAAAGCGCAAAAGTGAAACATGGCTCTGTATTTTTGCTTTGAATTGGTTTGTTATGTTGTTTTTGTTATTTTGTTGAAGCTATCAACGTTAAAAGCTGGCAATTGCAGAATATTTGCGTAACCTAGTGTGTAAATTAAATGTTAATTAATGTGCCTCATTAAAGGAGACAATGATGTTACATTCACGTGAGAATACTCTGCATTTAACACAGCTCAGCATGGCAGCAATAGAGCAGCTTTCCCCATCGTTTGAAGAACTGCCTCGTACCGAGCATGCAGATGGTCAGTATCGACTAAGACGTTATTCTGTGGTTGGTTTTGATAATGGCAAAGTCATTGACTTAAACAAAAACAGCTTTGTTCAATCGTCTGATATCAACCGATTCCAAGGTGATGTTGTAAGACAATTTGAGCCGATTGAGAAGGATATTCTCATCAGTGATGGTTTCCGAGAAATGTGCGAATTGTTTGTCAATGCGAATCATCTGCCTAACGGCCAGGAAATAGAAATTCACCAAATCCGAATCACAGCGCTAGAAGAAGAAACTCAAGTGGCACCTGAAGGTGTGCACCAAGACGGTTTTGATCACATTGCAATGGTTGGCGTAGGACGCCATAACATCATTGGTGGTGACATCATGCTGTACAGCAGTCATAACCAAGCCCCATTTTTCCGTAAGGTGTTAGAAACGGGTGAGGTTGCAATATTGGCAGACAGTAAACTGTGGCACAACGCGTGCCCAATCCGTTCTGTCATTGATGATGAAGCGGGTCATATGGATGTGTTTGTACTCACGGCTACGGATAAGCGCAATGAACTTCAATCTTAATCTGATCAGAGAGCAGTTTCCGGCGCTCGCTCAATACCATAACGACAAACCTGTGACGTTTTTTGATGGTCCAGGCGGGTCACAGGTACCTCAATCAGTGCTAGACAGCATGGTGGGATATTTAGGTCGTTTCAACGCCAACTTAGGCGGGCATTATTTTTCTAGCCAAAAGACGGTTGACGTGATGCAAAATGCACGCGAGTCAGCGCAAGCTCTGCTAAACGCGCCGTCATCTGGCAATATCGTCTTCGGCGCGAACATGACATCGTTAACCTTTCAGCTTAGTCGTGCGATTAGCCGAGATTGGCAAGAGGGAGATGAGATCATTGTTTCTGCTTTGGACCACTATTCGAATGTGTCTAGCTGGCAGCAAGCGGCAGAAGATAAAGGCGTTACGGTTCATCAGGTTCGTATCAACGAAGATGATTGTACGTTGGACTTGGAGCATTTAAGCAGTCTTCTTTCTGATAAAACGCGCCTTGTAGCGGTGACCTATGCATCGAATACGACTGGTTCTATCGTGGATGTGCAGCGAGTAGTAAGCATGGCGCACAACGTTGGGGCACAAGTTTATGTGGATGCCGTTCATTATGCGCCGCATCATTTGGTTGATGTTCAAGCGTTAGGCTGTGACTTTTTAGCTTGCTCAGCTTACAAGTTTTTCGGCCCGCACGTTGGTATTGCTTACATAGCCGATCAGTGGCTGCACAGTATTCGTCCGTACAAAGTCGAGCCTGCTACCAATATTGGCCCAGGCCGATTTGAAACGGGGACGCAAAGTTTTGAAGGTCTTGCTGGTGTCGTTGCTGCGGTTGAGTATCTGGCTCAGTTTGGTGAAGCCGGTTTACCTCTTCGTCAACGATTGGAGCAAAGTTACCAATTGTATGAACAACATGAGCAACGCTTGAGTGAGCGTTTCTTACAGCGTCTGAGTGCACTAGATGGTGTCAATCTATTTGGCATTGCGAAAGAAGATAGCCAGCTCCGCACACCAACTTTTGCGCTAACATTCGACCGATATTCTCCAGAATTTATCGCGAAAACGCTGGGTGAACACAACATCTGTGTTTGGAACGGCCACTTTTATGCGCTGGGCTTAGTTCGTCAACTTGGTCTAGAAGAGTCGGGTGGTGTAGTACGAATTGGCTGCATGCATTACAACACAATAGAAGAAGTCGATATGTTGTTCGATGTACTAGAAAACATCCTTGATGCGTAACTGATCATATCTTCCTGATAGAAAAACAAAAGCTCGAGTTTGACTCGAGCTTTTTCGATTTTATTTCAACAAACCAGCTATATATGCGATTAGGCGCTTATTTCTACTTCATAGGAAGTGAATTTTCTTACGTTGATCACGCCAGTGTCAAAAATGAGGTATTGACCTTTGATGCCTTGCAAAGTGCCAGTAACAACCGGGTTTTTATCGAAATTATGCGAGGTGATCTTAGTTGGGTGCTGTTGCACCGGATAGCTAAGGTCGGTAATGCTTTCGCTCAATACTTCAATTGCATCTTCACCGAATTTCTGTTTTATCTCAGCAATCTTATCTTCGACCAACGGCAATAGCTCAGCAAAACGATCTTGCAGTGCCATTGGTTCACCGTCGCCTTTCAGCAGTGTGCGCCAATTGGTTTTATCTGCGATATGTTTCGCCAGTTCAACTTCAATTAAACCGGAGATATGGCGAGTTTTTACCTTAAAAATTGGCAAACCCTGAGTCGCACCTTGATCAATCCAACGAGTTGGGATTTGCGTATGACGAGTGATACCAACTTTTAAGCTGGATGTATTGGATAGGTAGACAAAGTGATCCACCATGCAGTTCTCTTCGCCCCATTGTGGCTCGCGACAAGTCCCTTGGTCGTAGTGACAAGTCTCTGGCTTCATGATGCACATATCGCAGCTTGCTAGCTTTTTCATACAGACAAAACAATGGCCTTGCGAATAACTCTTTTTCGTTTTCTTACCACATGAGCAACAAAAAATATTGCCCGTGTGAGTCAGTGTGAGCGTTTTACCCAGAAACGGCGATAGATCAATTTCTTCCTCACCAACAGGTAGACGGTAACTGACAGCACCGTCCAGAGATGCACGCATTTTATTTAGCGTACCAGTTGCAATTAATGACATGACATTACTCATTATTGTGTTTTTGCACAGTATATCCGAAGTGGTGATGAGATGCAGGGTTGACAGGCACATTAAAGCGAAATGTATCGCTCTGAAATGTTATGCACTGGCCTTCATGGGTTAGGAAATACGGCTGTGAAATGCTTCGCAAATAACAAGTGAACCGCATTTTTGAGAGATTTAAAAACGTGATAACGGTTCAAAACACGTTACCATGTATCGAAAGTAAGAACGAAAGCTAAAAGTAATTTTGTTTCTTGATAAATGACTTTGTTTGAAGTTCGAAAAATCATTGAGTACATTGTGTTGTATATAAGCTGAGCAGGTCACTCGCCCATGAAGTGGATCCATAAATTTATCTTTGCCCTCTCTATTTGCACTATTAGTTTGGTTGCGCTTTATAGTGTTCTTGGCGATACACGAAAGCTGACCATTACACCAGAACATTTCAATATCTATGCGACTAAAGACGCCAGCGAAGGTGGCTTGAGTGAGGCTGATATTATTTACGATAAGCAAAGCCTAGTTCTCAGCTGTGACTTAAAGCAAAGCTCGTATGCTTGGCCTTATTGCGGAATCTCTGTTTATACCGATTCCACAACGCCAACACAGGGGATTGACCTTTCCAATTACCATACGATTCGATTGAAAGTGAGATATGAAGAGGCTGGGGTGGGGCCCAATCCAAGCCATGATTTGCGTTTATATCTGCGCAACTATAACCCTGAGTATTCCAAACCAGACGACGAGTACACTATTAAATACAATGGCATGCAGTTTTCTCCGTCCGGTTCAAACGACATCATCGAAATTCCGATTAAAAATTTACAGGTGATGACGTGGTGGTTAGTAGACAACAAAGTCGCGATTGAACACTCTGCACCTGAATTTTCAAACATCACACGTATTGATATCGCGACCGGATCTGGTGCGGCACTTGGCGAGCACAAAATTGTGATTGATAAAATTGAGTTTGAAGGCGCTTACCTTGCACAAGAAACGTTACTGTATGCGCTCTTACTCTCTTGGATGGCGCTTGGACTGGCATTTTCGCTGCACGAATTACGAAAAAATCGAGTCGCTTATGAAAAAGCGAAAAAACGTCATCGTCATTTAGAGAAGGTGAATGGTACGTTGCGAGCTCAAAACTATGAGTTTGCAGAGTTAGCGCATCGCGATGCGTTGACGGGAGCGATGAACCGTCACGCAGTTCAGCACTGGCTTGAGCAGCAATCACGTCAAGTTCGCTGGGGGCATAGTACATTCAGTATCCTTTATATGGATTTGGATAAATTTAAGAAGGTGAATGACAAATTTGGGCACCAAATGGGGGATGACATATTGCGCGAATTTGTCATGGTGGTGGCAAGTTCCATCTACCCAGATGACCGACTTGTTCGTTGGGGGGGAGAAGAATTTGTTGTATTTTGCCCTGACACCAATATTGATCAAGCTGTGAAGAAGTCGGAAATGATTCGCAAAAATGTGGAGAGTCATTTGTGGGTACACGGTGAATCATTAACATGCAGCATTGGCGTCGCCCAAATGCAAAATGAACGCGTCTCAGAAACCATGGCGAGAGCAGACGAAGTGCTTTACCAAGCGAAGCGCAATGGTCGCAACCGGGTCGAGGTTCATTATGGTTTGCTTGCCTGCGAAAAGAAGCAAGCCTAACGATTCGTCACTCAAAGGAATAAAAAAAGGTGGCCAACTGGCCACCAAGAGGGAAACTGCTGAACACCACTTAGGGGGAAGTTTAGGTCATCGATATGATTACCGTGAGCAGCAGTGTAGTGCTAATCGAACTTGCTATTTTTTACCAGAACAACCAAGCGAAAAGCGTTAGTGCAGCAATACAGGCAATGTTTAAGACGAAGCCAATTCGCATCATTTCTTTTTGCTTGATATGACCCGTACCGAACACAATCGCATTTGGAGGCGTCGCAACTGGTAACATAAATGCACAAGAAGCGGCGACGGCAATCAATGCAGAGAGAATGACCGGAGACATGCCTAAGGCCTCTGCGATGGTTGCAAATACAGGGACCAGTAGTGCAGCACTAGCGGTGTTACTTGCAAACTCAGTCAAGAAGACAACAAAAGCAACTACAGCAAGAATCGTCAGAAGGATACCAGCTTGCTCAAGGAAGCCCGACAAGCTATGAGCCAAAAATACGCTTGTACCGGTTGCTTTTAGGACGTTACTCAAACAGATGCCACCACCAAATAGGATTAACACACCCCAGTCGGTTGTTTTCTCAATATCTTTCCACTCGACGGCGCGAGAAGCCCCAAGCAGAAGGATCGCACCTATTGCGACAAGGGTATCGAACTTAGCGAAGCCACCTAGCATAGCGTTAATAGGCTTACTGAAAATCCACAACGTGACCGTCAGTAAGAAAATCGCCAGCGTAATCATTTTGCCGTTTGTCCACTCGACTGGTTGATGGTCAAGGTCAAACTTGTGGCTAAGGTCAGGCTTAGTCATGGTGTACAAAACGAGAATAGCGATTGGCATTAGTACTAATGAGATAGGCACACCGAGCTTCATCCACTCAGTAAAACTTAGGCCGACTTCAGCTGCTGCAATGGCGTTTGGTGGGCTACCAACCAGCGTTGCAATACCACCAATCGAAGCGCTGTAAGCGATGCCGAGCAGAACAAACAAAAAGGTATTGTGGTTTTTCTTGGCGTCTAGCTTTGTCATCACACCCAGTACAAGGGGCAGCATCATAGCGGCAGTGGCGGTGTTTGAAATCCACATCGACAGGCCAGCACTAACACCAAATAGCATGAATACAGCGACAGACATTTTGCCTCGTGCGAGTAACAGCACTTTATCAGCAATAGCTTGGTCTAACTTCTGTTTATGCAAAGCCGCAGCAAGTGCAAAACCACCTAAGAATAGAAAGATGATGGAGTTGGAGAAGTTGTTCAGCGCGGTCTGAGTGTTAAACACGCCTAAAAATACCGCAAGTAATGGTATAAGCAGCGCGGTTATGCTGACGTGAATCGCTTCGGTTAGCCAAAGAATAGCAACAAAAACTAAGATGCTTAGGCCGGTTACTACTTGTGGCTCAAAGGGTAGGGTATTAAACAAGATAATGAACAATACGATATTCGCGTTCAAAATCATGCTGTTGCGAGTGAAGAACCAGTTCTTCAATGTCACAGCGAGTGCGGTCATGGGTAGTGCTCCTTTTGCATTGCCTTTTGTCGGTTTTTTTATGGCAAAGTAACTGACTTGTAGTTATTTATTGATTAAATGTTACTTGGAATGCAAAAAAGAGTTTTGCCTGAATCGTAGAGCAAATTAGAAAATGTGATGTTGAGAATTGGAAATGGGTAGAAAACTACCCATTTGTTTTATAGAAATGTTATTAACCTTGTGAGCTGCGTTGTTCCTCTATTCGACGGGAACTTGCAGAGGCTCATTAGAGGTTTTTTCAGGCTCTTTTACTGCAACGATAGGTTCTTGAGGACCAAGAAACTTGGGCTGCGTATTAATAATGTAGAGGTCTAAAAAGGCTTTCACACGGGCGAGCAATTCTCGAATACGCATTGATGTTTTTTGTTTGTTTGTCGTAGGTCCTGCTACCGCAAGACACTGCGCATCAATGTTGTAAGCATCGGCAATAAACAGCGCTCGCTCACAATGAAAGCGCTGAGTCACAATCAGAAAGCGCTCCGAAGCAAAAATCTTTTTCGCCCTCACAATCGAATCTAGAGTACGAAAGCCAGCATAATCAAGGTGAATCACTTCCTCAGGCACGCCGGCTTTAAGTAAGTCGCGTTTCATCGTCCACGGTTCGTTGTAGGAGCGATGGGCGTTATCGCCACTCAATAAAAACTGTTTTACTTTACCTTGGTTGTAAAGCTCAATCGCCGCATTAATGCGATGAGTGTAGTAAGTGTTGAGGATCTTACCGATGTATTTACTGGTACCGAGAACCACAGCAACCTCATGTTGAGGTATTTGTTCGTATTCAGTGAAAATGCTTTCTTTGGCTTGTAAAACCACCCACCGGTCGATGGCAATAACAGAAACAAGCAGACTAAGTACAGAGATCGACAAAATCAAAGCAAGTCGCTTCCAGGAAAATTTCAGCTTCCACTTTGATCTTATGCGAGAAAACAACAAAACGTTTTATATCCTTAACTAAAAATGTAGTTCTCATCATATCTGATAGAAACAAAAAGAGAGAAGCCCATTTATGCCAAAATCTGGTTAGGATGATAAAAAAATAAAAGCCCCTACATGGTAGGGGCTAATTATTAAACGAAATGTCTCAAGCTTAAAACGCAGTGCGTTTGTAGCGACGGTAAACCGGTTGCCAGAACGATTGTTCAATCGCCACGTTTAATGCTTCATCAGTGATTTCTAATGCGACACCTTGTTCGATTGCCTTCTTACCAACAGCAAACGCGATCTTTTTCGATACCGAGTGGATCTCTTCCAACGGTGGAAGTAGCGCACCACGACCGTTGATTGCTAGAGGAGAGCATGTTGCGAGCGCACGGCTTGATTCCATTAGCATCTCGTCGGTGACACGTTTTGCGTTTACAGCAAGTACACCAAGGCCAATGCCAGGGAAGATGTAGCTGTTGTTACATTGGGCAATAGGGTAAGTGCGACCTTCATGAACCACAGGCTCAAATGGGCTACCTGTTGCAACCAGTGCTTCACCATTTGTCCAACGAATGATGTCGTTCGGTGTTGCTTCTACGCGGCTTGTTGGGTTCGACAGTGGGAAGACAATCGGACGCTTACAGTGTTTATGCATTTCTTCGATGACTTCTTGGCTAAATAGGCCAGGAGCACCAGAAACACCAATTAGTACCGTTGGCTTGGCGTTACGCATAACATCGAGTAGTGAGAAGCCATTTCCTTCATTTTCCCACTCTTTCGTATTGGTATGTTTCTGCACCAAGCGTTGTTGGAAATCAAGAAGGTTAGGCATACCTTCTTGTAACAGACCCCAACGGTCAACCATGTAAACTTGTGAGCGAGCTTGCTCGTCAGAAATCCCTTCCGATACCATTTGTGCGATGATCGCTTCTGCGATACCGCAACCAGCAGAGCCAGCGCCCAAGAAGGTGATACGCTGTTTAGACAGCTGAGTGCCTGCTGCTTTACAGGCTGCAAGTAGAGAGCCAACAGTAACGGCCGCCGTGCCTTGAATATCATCATTGAAGCAGCACACGCGATCTTTGTAACGCTCAAGAAGAGGCATCGCATTTTTCTGAGCAAAGTCTTCGAACTGGATCAAGGCATCAGGCCAACGGCGCTGTACTGCTTGAATAAACTCTTCTACAAATGCATCGTATTCTGCACCCGTAATACGAGGGTGACGCCAACCCATGTACATCGGATCAGCTAAACGTTGCGGGTTATTGGTACCCACATCAAGCACGATTGGTAGCGTGTAAGCAGGGCTGATACCACCACACGCGGTATAAAGTGACAGTTTACCAATAGGAATACCCATGCCGCCGATACCTTGGTCACCCAAGCCAAGGATACGTTCGCCATCTGTCACAACAATCACTTTAACGTTGTGGTTTGCTGCATTATTCAGCAAGTCGTCAATACGGTCACGGTTCGGGTATGAAATGAACAGACCACGACCACGACGGTAAATGTTAGAGAAGTTTTCACATGCTGCGCCGACAGTTGGCGTGTAGATGATAGGCATCATCTCAGAAATGTGGTTTTGCACTAGGCGGTAATACAGTGTTTCGTTGGTGTCTTGGATATTACGCAGATAAATGTGCTTATCCATATCGCTTTCGAAACTCTTGTATTGCTGGTAGGCACGTTCCACCTGCTCTTGGATTGTTTCGGTAGACTCTGGAAGCAAGCCTTCTAAGTTGAATGAACTACGTTCTTCAGCAGAGAATGCACTGCCTTTGTTCAAAAGAGGGGTTGCTAAAAGAGCCGGACCCGCATATGGAATATATAGTGGGCGTTTATCGTTGTTCATTGGGTGCCTTATGTAGGGTTGAAGGATGCGCACCAAATTTTAACGGGTTCACCATTTAGTTGTAAACATGCGTTGATGCACATCAATGTAATGTCGCAAAAAAACTCAGATACCGCCGAAAATATCGGCAATATTGGTTGTTTAGAGATACCTAAAGCAGGATTTTTTTACTTGGGTATAATGTTCTGCATCATCAAATCAAATCCAATTTCTATGTTTCAACTACCTATCGACAGCCTACAAGCTGAGTTTGACCAACATGTGAACCAAAACCATCTCGTGGTGGAAGCCGAAACCGGGTCAGGTAAATCTACCCGTTTGCCTATGTGGGCGGCAAAACACGGACGCGTGCTGGTTATTGAACCACGTCGAATTGCTTGTACCTCGCTGGCTGAATATCTTGCGGAGCAATCTGGTGAGCCAATAGGTCGCAAAGTCGGTTATGCGATCAAGCTTCATGCCTACTTTGATGAAAAAACCGAAGTTGTATTTGTGACTCCGGGAGTCGCACTGCGTTGGTTTGCGGAAAACAAGCTAGCAGGCTTCGATATCGTGATAGTGGACGAATTTCACGAGCGACGCTGGGATATTGATCTATTAACCGCAATTTTGAAGCAAGAAAATCAACATCGGTTGATCGTCACTTCCGCTACGCTGGAGGGCGAAAAGCTAGCGCGTTACCTGAATGCGAAGCGTCTGCGATCCGAAGGGCGTTGCTTTCCAGTCACGGTGACACATCGTTCTTTAGACAGCCGTTATTTACCGAATAAGAAGGGATGTGAACAAGAGGTTGTCAGAGCGGTAAAAGAAGCATTGGAAGATGAAGATGGCGATATTCTTGTTTTCCTGCCTGGACGCAAAGAGATCACCCAATGTGCTCAGATGCTACAAAGTTGCGGCGAAGTCATGGTGGTCAAACTTCATGCCTCGGTTAGTGATGAAGAACGGCACCGCGCGTTAACTACGCAAAGACAACGAAAAGTCGTATTGGCAACCAATGTTGCGGAAACCTCCTTAACGATACCTAACATCCGAGTTGTCATTGATAGCGGCTTAGAGCGTCGAACCATTCAACGTAACGGTCGCACAGCGTTAACGCTGACCCACATTTCTAAGGCCAGCGCCGCGCAGCGAATGGGGCGGGCGGGCCGTGTTGCTGAAGGGGCTTGTATTCGTCTATATGGTGAACACGCGCCTTTAGAATTAGTGACGCCTCCAGAATTGCACAGAGAAGAGCTCGTCGAGCCCATGCTGGCAGCGGCTTGTTGTGGATACCGTCTTTCAACACTCGATTTTCTCGACTCAATTCCTCCAAAGTCGCTAGAGGCATCTCATTCGACGCTGTTATCTATGGAAGCGATTGATGAGGATGGCAATGTCACGCAGCATGGGAGAAAAGTATATCCACTACCCATTGATGCACTGTTTGCCGATCTTGTTACCAGAATTCAAGCGAAGCCAGAGAAGGAAGCAATGATTGATTTGGCTGCCGCCTTATCTGTGCCTGCGCAGCTCTATCAGCGACAAAGTGGCGAAGTCGCTGAGCTTCTATCTCAAGAGGAGCCATACGGATGTGATGCCTCTTTGCTTATCCGTTTGGTTCGGGGGGAGCGACTTCCGGGCATTGTCATTGATGCCAGCGCACTCGAAGAGGCACAAGGTTTAGCGAAACAAATGCGAGAAGTATTTGAATTACCGGAACTTGACGTTGCCTCTCGATATAACCGTGAAGCGCTCTTTTTCTCCATCGCCTCATTACACCCTGAGCTTGTGTTTGTCCGACGAGCTCGTCGAAGAGATGCTCTAGGAAATGGAGTAGTCGAGATGCTGGTTGGGCGTAACAGCCGCTTTCCTGATAAAGAAGAAGCGGCCATTGTGCTAGATAGCCATAGCGTGCCAGGACGAGGCGTTAAGCAAACACTGAACCTCGCATCGGTCATGATGCCTATCCCGCTGACGTTGTTACGCGAACTTGAACTAGGGGAGTGGCAACAAGGCGAGACGAATTATGAAGAGGAGGCCCCAAGAGCAACGATGCATTTGGTCTACGCCGGGCGAACAGTCTGTTCTGAACATCAAGCGTTACAAGGTGATGTTGCTGTTCAGTCTATTGTCGAAATGATAGAAGACGAGACACTGTTACCAGGTTTTGCTTCTCAAAGAAAACAACAAATCCAACACTGGAAACTCTACAACGCATTGGGCCTTAATGTCGAAGGAGAAGAGGTTAACGACTTGGCCTCCTTGACATTTTCTAGCTGGTTAAAGGATCAGTTGGAAACATTAGGCGTTGAAAATGTCGATGATATGGCGTTGTTTGAACCGGAAGACTTAACATTTTACGGTGTTCCAGAATGGGAATACGACGATTTCACGGAGCAGTACCCTTTAGAACTTTCGCTGCCAGAACTCCAACTGGATGTTGAGTATTACGCGTCTCGCAAGCTGGTACAGGTCGTTTATCGAGAGGGAAACCGTAAGGGAGACCCGAAGCGTTGGGAGCTGCCACGCTGGGCTGGTTGGAAGATACAGTATAAAAAGGCCAGTCGAGTGATTGATGTGAAGTAGGTAGGCGGATGGCGTTGTGACAAGAATTGATATTTTTTTGGTGAATCTATAATAATTTCATATTGATAGCGTTACTTACGTGTTGTTTTTAGTTTCTTAATTGAAATATTAATCAATTGAATGCTTATATATGGCGAAGCTGTACATCAGTTGTTACAAAGCTGGTTTTAATATTTCCTTTTGCATGTAAATTAGTGCATAAAAGACGAATGTTTTATATCCCATTGCTATATCAAAACAGTTGAACGATATTTGGTATATCTCATTTTCGAGTGTCGGGGGCATAGAATGGATCAACAAGGAAAGACGTGCATTGAATTCGACTACACTAGCTTTTTAGGGGCAACAGGTAGTAAAAAATGGACCTTTTTAGAGGCATTTGCCACCATCGCGCCTATTTTCGGTTTGATGTGGAAACAGAACATTGCGGAATTGAGCAAGCCTGAAGATCGGTTGTGGGATGCCGCATTAAAATCGATGTCTTCTCGTAAAAGTGATGAATCCAATTTGGTCCGCTTAACCCAGTTAGCTAAACATGAAGGGATCAATGAATTGCGAGTCGTTATGCCATATTCGCTCGATGTTCAGCAAATCGAGTACATAGAATCTCGCAGTCAGTTAAAAGTGGACACGTCAGAACAAGATGTTCTTAACATCAAGTTTTAGGCTGAGTATTTCCACTTCATCGATGTACTACTTAACAATAGTGCAATGAAAAGCGACCTCAAAGTAGGTCGCTTTTTTATTTTGAGGTTTTTGTCACAGGTCTTGGAAGTGTGATGAATATAGAGTATTTGCACTTTAATTAACAAAAATGTAACGTTTGGAAATGCAATTGTCATAACTAGCTTCTAACTTTGTGTTTTTAGGACAAATTACCGACTAAGTGGTTGGTACTGTAAGTTCGAATTAACGTCCCTTATTGGCACACAAGGATGATTGAGTCACCACGTCATTTGGGCACAAAAACAAACACAATAAGAAAGGAAGTCAATATGTCTTTGTCTCGTCGAGACTTTATGAAAGCTGCCTCTTCAACGGCTATTGTTACCGGGCTGGTAGGCTGTGGTAGCGATGCTAGTGAGTCTGTTGCGGTTACCTTTGAGCACGGAGTGGCGAGTGGAGATCCTACTCAAACACAAGTAATCATTTGGACTCGTGTTACAACCTCAGCGAGCTACGCAGATGTAAGCTGGCAAGTTTCATCTAACGAAAATTTTACTGATATCGTGCAAAGTGGCACTTTTGCCACAGACACGAGCCGAGATTTCACGGTAAAAGTCGATGTTCAAAATCTCAACGCAAATTCTCGCTACTACTATCGATTCATGGTTGGAGATGTCACTAGCGAAGTCGGGCAAACTCAAACATTACCAAAGGATGGTGTAGAAAAGGCATCCATGGCGGTTGTTTCTTGTGCAAACTATCCTGCTGGCTATTTCCATGTGTATCGAGAGATTTTAAATCAACATGAGCAAGACCCGTTTGATGTGGTGCTTCATCTCGGTGATTACATTTATGAGTATGGTGCTGGTGGCTACGCTAGTGAAGATGCTGAGGCACTAGGGCGAGAGCCAAGCAAAGGCACTGAATGTATTACCTTAGATGATTACCGAAAACGGTATGCGCAATATCGCCAAGATGCTGATCTGCAAGCGTTACATGCGAGCCTACCAATGATTGCTGTCTGGGATGACCATGAGCTTGCAAATGATACTTGGAAAAATGGTGCGGAAAACCATCAAGAAGAGGAAGGCAGTTTTAATGATCGTCGTGCAGCTGCGGCTGCCGCGTGGACAGAATGGTTGCCCGTTCGTGAAAACACTTTCTCAAACATGCTGATTTACCGTCAGTTTTCGTTTGGAAGTTTAGTCAATTTGATGATGCTCGACACGCGACTTGTGGGGCGTGATAAACCGTTGGATTACTTCTCGCTCAGCTCTCCAACGATGGAAGCGATTGGCGGTTTAGTTGCTCAGTCGCGCAGCGAAGACCGAGAGTTGTTAGGCGCTGACCAACTCGCTTGGCTGATGGATGCGTTCAGTACGCACGACGTAACTTGGAATGTGCTAGGGCAACAAGTGTTAATGTCTCGTATGGAGCTGCCAAGTTCGGTGATGACCGCTATGTTTCAATTGTTTACTGCCACTGAAGAACAAAAAACAGAGGCGTTATTAGCGGTAAACTCTGCGATTACGGGTTATCTCTCTGACCCAAGTTTAGATACCATTTCTCTCCCGTATAACCTAGATGCATGGGATGGTTACTACGTTGAGCGAGAGAAAGTTTATCAACTGGCCAAAGCCAGCAGTGGCAACTTTGTCTGCCTAGCAGGAGATACGCACAACGCATGGGCAAGTGAGCTTAAAGACGTATCTAAGCATCCTATCGGGGTAGAGTTTGCGACTAGCTCGGTGAGTTCCCCTGGGTTAGAGGCCTACCTAGCGTTAGATCCTGTTGCGATCGCTCAAATGGAATACACGTTGCCACACTTAGTGTCAGAATTACAGTGGGCAGACATCAAGCAGCGTGGTTTTATGCGCGTTACTTTTACGCCCGATAAGGCAAAGTCGACCTGGTATTTCGTGTCAACGATTAAAGACAAAACATATCAGGTGACGACTAAGTCAGCCTCTACAACAGATGGCACTACGTTAAATATCGGCTAAACTGAGCCTAATACGAAAAAGTCCGCAGGCTATTGCGGACTTTTTATTGGAAAGCGTTTAGCTAATCTAGCGACAGTGCTAGTCAATCAATCCGTATTCTTTGCTCAGTACTTCGATGATTTCCGCTTTCGGATTCTCACTCAAATGAATCGGCTTGCCTGTAATCTTCTCGGCAATACCAATGTAGGTGCTCGAAATCGCCATCAAAGATTCGACGGGTAAAGCATTATCACGAGCGAGTGCTTCACGCTCTGGCATACGTTCTTTGTTTAGCAAGATATCTGGGTCAGGGAAGTGGTTAAGTAGGAACTGGCGGAAACCTTCTTTTGAGTTCTCTACGATGTGACCTGCTTGGTATTCTTTAGCATCCCATATACGAGACGAGTCTGGTGTACCCACTTCATCCATGTAAATCAGCTTTTCATTGCCAGCAGCATCATGAACATAACCAAATTCGAATTTGGTATCGACAAAGATTTGGTCGATTTCTTCTAACGCTTGGCTGATAACGTTAAAGCCTTCTTTCAGCAGTTTTTCGTAGAGTGCGATATCGTCAGCGCTTGAGAAGTTAAATTCTTCGTAGTTGTCTACGATATTTTGACGAGTGATATTCACGTCATCCGCTTCTGGCACACCGGGAATACCTTTTAGAATGCCTTTTGTGGATGGGGTCATGAGCAACTCTGGCAGTGCTTTGTCTTTTCCTAACCCTTCAGGAAGTTGGATTCCACAAAACTCGCGCTCGCCATTTGCGTAAGCGCGCCACATCGAACCCGTGATGTATTTGCGGCAGATGGCTTCGATTTTTACAGGTTTGGCTTTTTGTACAATCCAAACAAAAGGGTGAGGAATGTCTAGAATGTGGCTATCTGCTAAGCCATTTTCTTTGAATAGTTTGAACCAGTGATTAGAAATCGCATTAAGCGCAGCCCCTTTACCTGGGACACCATTAAGACCACCTTCAGCATGCCAAATACAATCGAATGCAGAGATTCGGTCGCTAATCACCATGATAGCCAAAGGCGCATCTGGAGCGACATCGTATCCTTTTTCTTTGATCAGTCGGGCGCTGTCTTCTTCAGTTAACCAGTAAACTGAACGAACTTTTCCGCTATGAACGGGTTTATGGGTGCGAATTGGCAGGTCGTCATTGACGGCAAGTACTTGATTAGCAAGGCTCATTGCGACATTCCTATCATCTTAATCAAACGTCAGAAAGAGAAGATATTCAGCAAAATGTGGGCGCTGAATAAATCGAATTTGGGTATCATACCAGAACTATTTTAACTCGCCAGAGAAAAAGCAAACGTTTGCCTGTTTTCTTTAATACAAAAAAAGCCCCCTTAAAAAGGAGGCGAGATGCAGGATGGATAACGTCGAACTTATTAGTGGTACTTATTAACTCTGCCTTCGACGAAAAAGACTTCACACTGATAGCGCTGTGCCATGTCGTGCAACATCGATTGATTCATAAGTGCAATTTTATTTGATGCGACAACAGCACTGGCATTACCTGATCGGATGGCTTTGATCACGATCTCGACTTCTGAAAGCTGTTGAGAAGGCTTCATTTGAATCACGTTTCTACAGCAAATATTAGAAGCAGTGAGTTGTTCAAAGTCTGGGCGAGGGCAGTCTGCTGTAAACAAAATCCATTGTTTCTGCTGCGATAAAACAGCCAGCTTAGATAGAAGCTGATCCGAAACGGCCATGGGCTGAGTTGCTTGTGCCAATACGTTGTAACGAGAGTATGTATGAGATTGACTTTGTAACTGCATATTACTGTTCCTTTATACATGCTGTATGTGTATACAGTAGTTTGTTTTAACGACCTGATCAACCCGTTTCTCAAAAGTAATTTGCGGTTTTTTGAGAAGGAAATAAAATAATTTTATCCTAAGTGGTTGAATTTATTTGGTTGTTTTTCATTTTTGATATGTCTAACATCAATTTAAAAATGTGAGGTGAGTAGAAAGTTGGACGAGATACATACAGGGGGTCACTACTGTATATACAGGTGTTTTTTCACGGACAGTGGTTTGTATCCAGTAGGAGAGGGGCTGATAACCGATGCGACATGCTATGTAGGATAGGAGGGAATGCGAGATAGAGATTGGAAATAGGGCTTGGCCGATCAAAAAAGCGCCTTAAAAGGCGCCCTTGAAAATCAGTTCCGTTGATTCCGTCTTGCTTAGCTTGCTCGTTGCAATCGTTCGCGCATTTGCAATTCGCCTTGGTTAAATAGGCGCACGTCGATTTTTGCCATGTCGTAACAAGCTTTACATGAGTAATGGTGCTTGCCATCTAAATAATCGTGACGAGTTACAAGACTAGGTTTTTTACACCAATCACAGGTGCCTTCTTCAGTGAACATTGATTTTCTCCCCACCTAGATTAATTTGAGTCGTTAGGTGTTATTTTGCGCTGAGCATTATGGCATAAAAGCGAGACTTAAGTTAAATGTCTGTTAATTTGTTTGAGAGGGAGATCGATTGCGGCGCTTGATTATATGGCTCTAAAAGCATGCTAGCCAAAGTTTCCTGACCTGTTTTTACTGTTTTGTAACATTTTGTGAGACAAGCTTAAAGGCATGATTGAGTCGCTTCATTTCTTCTTCACTGCCTCTTGTGTCCGGATGATAAAGCTTTGATAGCTGTCTATAGCGTAGCTTTATTGCTTGTAAATCAGGGATGTGTTGTGGTGTGTAGCCAAACATGGCGCATGCGACGCTTAGCTTATGGTTCTCTGCTTGGGTTTTGGATTTCTTAAATTCTTTGAATACTTTCTCTAGCTGGCGTTTCAGTTGCTTGTTCGTAAACTCTAGCTCTTTTATTTTTTCCGCCATTCTCTGATTTTGGCTTTCCTCTTTGGCTTCAAGCGCTTTTCTATTCTGCTTAAGTTTCTTGATTACGAGAAAACTTAAGCCGCTGATGATGAGTATCGCCGCTAGCCAGATCAGCCATAAAAACTGCGAGTATTCTACGTTGGGTTTTGCAATTGTTGTGCTTTTCTCTTCTTGTGTTTGCTCCGCCTTTTTATCGAGCGATTTTATTTGTGAGACTTGTTTAGCTCGTAGTTGATTGAAGCGCTGCTCTAACAGTTGATTATAAGCCTGTTCTGCTGCTGGATTATGCTGAGAAGCCATTTGATACAAAGCTTCAGTCAATTGAGAAGCTGTGACCTTGTCTTGATTGTGCTGAATAAAGTTAGCGAGAAGAAAGCCACGATCGGTTGGGTCATTGAGTGCGATAGAGGTTAGCCAATATAACGCTTGTGTTTCATTTTTTTCACCATATATCCCCTCAGCAAAGTCGTTCGCGAGCTGTTTTTGCGCAGGGAGGTAACCTTTGTTGGCGGATTGCTCTAGCCAGTAGCGTGTTTCTGTTGAGGCTTCCGCTTTGTTTGATGCCAATAATTGCTGTGCATACTCATATTGTTCTATGGGGTCATTTGGAGCTTGAGAGGCAAGCGAGTAACCAGAAAAGCTGAGGCTAAATAAGCAGAGTAGGGTAGACGTTTTGACAGACATTGATATGTCAGGCCTAACGATTATGGTTAGGCCTGCTCCGGTAATTTTTTATTATTACCGCTATGGTGCAACCAAATTACTTCAGTGGCAAGATCTGGATTTCAACACGACGGTTGCACGCACGACCTTCAGAAGTTTGGTTTGAGCAAATTGGGTTACGTTCGCCGTAGCCACGTGCAATTGCACGACCAGGTGCAACGTTTTGAGATACTAGGAATTGACGTACGGACTCTGCACGACGCTCAGACAACGTTTGGTTGTATGACTCACTGCCCGTGCTATCAGTGTAACCGTCGATAACAAGGCTGGTATCTGGGTATTCAACCAAGATGCGAGCAACACCGCGTAGCGTATTATGAATGCTAGCATCAAGCTGGTAAGAGCTTGAAGAGAAGCCGATACCATTTTCCATACGCAGTAAAAGCTGGTTCTCACCAACACGCTGAACTTGTACACCAGAGTTTAGCAAAGCGCGACGCAATTCTGCTTCTTGTTGGTCAAAGTAGTAACCAACGCCAGCGCCAGTCGCTCCGCCTGCGGCCGCACCAATGAGTGCATGCTGACGACGTTCTTTAGCGTCATCGCCCGTTGCTAGACCGATTGCTGCACCAGCGATAGCACCAATAAGCGCGCCTTGCGTGGTTGAGTTAGTTTCGTATTCACCCGTTGTTGCATTTTGGCGTTGAGTGGCTTGACAGCCAGTAAGAGCTAGCACTAGAGCTAGTGCAATAGGCATCTTTTTCAAGGGAAAATCTCCGTATAAAACTGAGGCGAAACCATGCCTCATAATGGGATGCGAATTATGAATAAGTAAGCATTGATATTTGTTATGAGAAAGTAAGATTGATAAGAGTTTCTGTAAGAAAATTCTTATCGTTACTATCACAACTTTAAAAAGTAGGTCCCAATCACATTGGAATATTGGGACCTACGTTAATCAATTGCTGTTCTGGTTATTTCGATGGATTGCCCAACATTTTACGCGCTTGCTCGCCGCCAACACCACGGTTAACGGAGACTCTTCTACCTTTCTTTAAGCCCACTTCGTAGTCTTCGGTTAGGTTTTTCATCGCTTCTTTCAGTTGCTTCTTGAAGGTTTCGCGGTCAATGTTTTGGAATTCTTTATCAATATAATCATTGATTTTGTTGGCCGACTCTTCGTCTGGGGAAATGACTGGAAGTTTCTCTATCGCGCCCTCTACCCAACCAGATACAAATGAGTTCACGCGGCGAGTCACCTCTTGAGAAGAGGTGCCCGTACCTGCGAAGCTGTTTCGGAATTGTCCGGTACTTTCGTTCATCTCGCGATAAATAATATCGAAAGCAAATGCAGCAAAAATCGCGCGATCTGCTTCACCGATAAACTCGACACGTTTGAGCCCTTTGTGATTCAACAACACCGCTTCAACACCGAATTTAGTGTTAATGCCGCGAATCACTCGCAATATGGTAGAACTGATATTCGCTGGTAGTAGGTGGGAAGATTGTGTTTTCCCCATTCTGATAAACTCAATATCGTCTTTATCCAGACCATATTTGAGCATGAGGCGATGTGCCATTTTGATAGCATTGGCAGCCTCATTAACATTAGCGGAATTGCCCAGTTCTAAGCACTTGGCGATTTTTTTCAGAGCTTTTTGTTTATCCATCGACAACCAGTAACGAAAGCAGAAAATTTATGAAGTCAGACATATTACCTTTTTTGACATAAAAACGAAATACAAGGTGGGAGTGAAGGTGGTTTATGGACATAAAAAGAAGCCCCGCGGAAGGCGAGGCTAGGCGTTTTAGTTCGTCATAATCAGTATGAAGTCGTACTTGTGTCTAAGAAGCCATTCTTCATTAAGATTAGTTGGAATTACAATCCGAGCTGGTTGAGTAAATCATCGGCGTCATCGTTTGAACTCGACGATTTAGATTCTTTCTCAGCCATATTTTTACGTGTTGCTTCTAAAATATCGTCTGGATTTTCGTCTTCTGCGATTTCAAACTCTTCTAGTTGGATGAACTCAGTTTTGTCCATCGCTAACTCCAGATAGAAAATGTTGTTATTTTCGGTGGAGAACGTCACTCGGCGAGCTTGAGGGCGGTCAAGGTTGGTGTCAACTTGTAAGATGACTTGCTTATTCAGCGCCATCATTTTTGGCTGGTTTTGTGTGATGTTCGTTTGCAGCTCTTTACGAATTTTATTGGTGAAATCTCCAACCAGTTGGTTCATTAGCTCACCCAGAACATCTCCCACCTCGTCAGAAGTATGAGATATTGCCAGTTCTTCTTCTGGCATACCCATATTACGCATGTAGTTGGTGTAGATCTCTAATGCGGCTTTTGCCGTAAAATTAATTACGACCAGCCCGGTAAACCCGCCATCAAACAGAACAAAACAGCCAAAATCTGGCTTGAGGCTAGTCTTGTGGATTTTTTGCACCATTGCAGAGTAATTTACTTGAGAAGATGTCGCCGAAGTTAGGACGCCAGAAACAGACTGGCAAAGTTTGAGAAGGATATCTTCAGTGGTCACAATTTTATTTTTTTTCATTCTGAAAACTCATCTAGAAACGCGATTCGTTCCCCAATGTAAGGCATCAAGCGTGAAAAAATAAAGCATAAGTTTAATTATTGTATCGAGATTCTGATTTGCTCGTCTTTTTAAATGTTGTAAAGTGACGAAATTCAAAGAATATTACTTCACTTACTCTTTTGTGGTGTTTTGTTTCGTTGAACGCCAACTTGTATGAGAAGTGAGCAAATAATTACATAACCCGCAGCTGATCGGATTCAGCGTCGTAGGGGCAGGAAGCAAATGTTACCAAGATTACACTCGCAAACTGATGTCGATCCTCTTGTTCTTAGTTTTCTGAAAGAGCTTGAGCACGCCGGATTCACTGGTGATATCGAAAGCCAATATTCAAGCCGACTCGCGGTTGCCACTGACAACAGTGTTTACCAGCAACTTCCTCAGTCTGTCGTTCATCCCAAAACGACAGAAGATGTTTCTCTCCTCGGGAAACTGAGCAATAAAGAAAAGTACGAACGAATTACCTTTTCACCTCGTGGTGGCGGCACAGGGACCAATGGTCAGTCGCTAACCAAAGGTATTGTGGTGGATATGTCTCGCCACATGAACAAAGTACTTGAGGTTAATGAGAAAGAAGGCTGGGTTCGTGTACAAACCGGGGTAGTGAAAGATCAGTTAAATGATGCGGTTCGCCCTTACGGTTACTTCTTCTCTCCGGATTTATCAACCAGTAACCGTGCCACGATTGGCGGTATGGTCAACACTGATGCTTCTGGTCAAGGCTCTCTGAAATACGGAAAAACATCCGATCATGTTTTGTCGCTACAAGCGGTGTTTGCTGATGGCTCAGTTTTAGAATCAGATCTGTCCAACGGCTACCCAAAAGAAGGCGAGTTTGCTGCCAAGGCGCTACGAGTTACGGAATCCGTATGTCGTGAAAAACGCCAGCAGATCGTGGATAAATTTCCTCCTCTCAACCGCTTCCTAACGGGCTATGACTTAAAGAACGCGCTAGATGAAGACGATGATCGTTTCGATATCACACGAGTACTGTGTGGCGCGGAAGGTTCATTGGCATTTATTACCGAAGCGAAGCTAAACCTGACGCCAATTCCGAAAGCACGTACTTTGGTTAACGTTAAATACAACAGTTTTGACTCTGCGCTGCGTAATGCACCGTTTATGGTCGAAGCGAAAGCGCTATCTGTAGAAACCGTTGACTCGAAAGTGCTTAATCTCGCGAAGCAAGATATCGTCTGGCACACCGTGAGTGATTTGCTTACCGATGTTCCAAATAAAGAGATGCTTGGCATCAATATGGTGGAATACGCAGGTCAGGACGAAGAAGAGGTTGCTGCGCAGGTTGCAGCGTTGACCGCCAAGCTCGATACCATGTTGGAAACAGAAGAAGCGGGCATCATCGGCTACCAGGTTTGTAACGATGTAGCGAGCATTGGGCGTATTTACAACATGCGTAAAAAAGCGGTGGGTTTGTTAGGCGCAGCAAAAGGTCGTGCTAAACCGGTCGCATTCGCTGAAGATACCTGTGTGCCACCAGAAAACCTGGCAGACTTCATTGTAGAGTTTCGAGAGCTGTTAGACAGCAAGTCTCTGAATTACGGCATGTTTGGCCACGTCGATGCCGGGGTGCTTCACGTACGTCCTGCGTTGGATTTGTGTGACCCGCACCAAGAAGCATTGATGCACGAAGTTTCTGATGAAGTGGTTAAGCTGGTGGCGAAATACGGCGGTTTGATGTGGGGTGAGCATGGCAAAGGTTTCCGCTCAGAATATGGCCCTGAGTTTTTCGGCGACGAGTTGTTTACTGAGCTGAGACGTGTGAAAGCGGCATTCGATCCACACAACAAAATGAACCCGGGCAAAATCTGTACGCCACTTGATAGCGATGCAGAGTTGGTAAAAGTAACCGACACCAAACGTGGTTACTATGACCGCCAAATTGACGTACAAGTGCGTGACAGCTTTAAGCAAGCGATGGAATGTAACGGTAACGGTTTGTGTTTTAACTACGATACCAGCTCACCGATGTGTCCATCGATGAAAGTGACGGCCGATCGTCGTCACTCGCCAAAAGGGCGTGCTGGCTTGGTTCGCGAGTGGTTGCGTCAGCTCACTGAACAAGGCATTGATATTCTTGACTTAGAAAAGCAAACGCTAGAAAACAAAACATCAATCAAAACCATGATTGACCGCGTACGTCATTCTATCAATCGTCGTCACGAATACGATTTCTCCCACGAAGTGTATGAAGCGATGAATGGTTGTTTAGCGTGTAAAGCGTGTGCGAGCCAGTGTCCGATTAAAGTCGACGTTCCGAGTTTCCGCTCACGCTTTTTAAACATTTATCACTCTCGTTACCAACGTCCAGCAAAAGATTATCTGGTTGCGAACATAGAGACTATGCTGCCGATGATGGCGAAAGCGCCAGGTGTCGTAAACGGTGTTTTGAAGCAGTCGTGGGTCAAGAGCTTAACGGCTTCAACAGTTGGGTATGTCGATGCGCCGTTGTTATCAGTACCTACATTGAAACAACGAGTAGAGTCGCTGACAACGCCTTATGATCTGCAAGCGCTCAGCGGTTTGTCTTCGTCTGAAAAGAGCAAGCATGTTTTAATTGTTCAAGACCCATTCACTAGCTACTACGACGCCGATGTTGTAGAAGACTTCGTTAAATTATTGAAAAAGCTGGGTATGCATCCGGTGCTTCTGCCATTTAAGCCGAATGGTAAAGCACAACACATTAAAGGCTTTCTACGTCAGTTTAAGGATACAGCAGCCGATACAGCGAAGTTTTTGGCGATGGTAGCGGATCTGGATATTCCATTAGTTGGTGTCGACCCTGCATTGGTGCTGTGTTATCGAGATGAATACGCTGAAGTACTTGGCAGTAAGCGAGGTGATTTCGATGTACTAACGGCCCACGAATGGCTTTACCCAAGACTAGAAGCGTTTGAAAGCGGAGAGCATAACGCGCAGGAACCTTGGTATCTGTTTGCGCACTGTACTGAAAAAACCAAAATGCCGAATGCGGAAAAAGAGTGGGGCGCTATTTTTGCTCACTTTGGTGCGGTTTTAAATACGGTACCGGTTGGTTGTTGTGGTATGGCGGGTACGTTTGGTCACGAGGTCGATAAGTTGTCGATGTCGAAAGACATTTACAATTTAAGCTGGAAGCCAAGCTTAGATAAGTTAGATAACGAGAGATGTTTGATTACTGGCTACTCTTGCCGCAGCCAAGTGAAACGCTTTGAAGGAACAAAGCCCAAACATCCCGTTCAGGCGCTGTTAACTTTGATATAATCACATCAAATTAAGCCCAGTTTTACTGGGCTTTTTTAGAAGTCACATACAACAATTTCAAAGGATATGAATCTTGAGAAAACTTGAACTCAAAGTCCCACCTGTTGCGGTGTTTTTGTTGGTCATACTACTCATGTATGGACTGACAGTTCTGGTGCCGAGCCTGAATATTAGCGTGCCCTTTGTCGAGGTTGTGGTTGGCGGACTAACTTTGCTCTCTGGTTATATGGGCATTGCTGGTGTGTATGAATTCCATAAAGTAAAAACGACGGTTAACCCTGTAAAGCCTGACACGGCCTCTTCCGTGGTGAGAACTGGCGTATTTGCTTTTTCGCGCAACCCGATGTATATGGCGCTACTGCTTCTAATCATTGCAATTGGTTTGTGGTGGCAGCATTTGAGTGTGGTGCTTTGTGGCGTCGTATTTGTCAGTTATATGAATCGATTTCAAATCAAGCCAGAGGAACGTGTTCTAGAGCGATTGTTTGGTGAAGAGTATGTGGATTACAAAAACCACGTCCGCCGCTGGATCTAAGCATTGCGTTTAGTTTTATTTGGATGAGACATAAAAAGAAAGCCCAACGATCGACGTTGGGCTTTCTTTTAGTAAACACGTTTTTTGAGCGCTTCTGATAGGGCAGTCGATTAGGCTGCCTTAACGAACTTTGCTAGGAATGCATCCTTACGTTCATTGAAACGGCGTACAAGATCGTCAACCGCTTCTTGGTCATATGGCTTCAAGCCGCTTGCAACCATGCGTTTGATGCCTTTGCCAACGACTTCACCGTCTTCTTTGAACGCAAAGTTTAAGGTGACTATCCCACGTTTGCCTTCCACGTCGAACGTTGCGCCAGTGAAATCCACTTCAGGATGCGTAAGGTCTAAGCGTGAAAATTCAACTTCCATGCTTTCATAAATAACCAATGGACGTTGGCAGTTGATCATCATTTGCTTCTCTTCCATAAGAGGAACCATGATGTGAGGGAAGTTCATGCCAGAGAATTGCACGTAATTTGTTACGACATGCTCAATAAATGCGGGATCGTGGTTAGTCTCACCTTCACGGGACATGTGTAAGTATTCTTTACCTGCCTCGTCAACAACGGCGCTTTCTTTTTCACACTTATTTTCAATATGAAGTGCTACACCATCGCTTACCATGCCAGAGAAGTTAAAACGCATCTTTTGGCTGATGCCTTCTTTACTAAGAAGCACTGCAAAAAGTAAGTCCCCAGGGACACAAAAGCGTTTGTTGTCTTCATCGTGGATTGGGTTGTAGTCACCTGCGACACGTTTTGCAAAGTGGCTTGCTTGTTCGCGAGTGAACTGAAACTGGTGATTAGTGTTTGAAAAATAAGGTGTTAGAAACATAATTTTTACGTAGTAACCAAAACTGTGTGGGATTATATGCGAATATCTGCGTAGCAATGGTCCATCCAGTGAAAACTTCACCGTATCCTAACAATAAGACACTATTTCGGCGGATAAATCGTTAAAAACGCATACTTTAGCAACGCTTTTATTTGTGAAAGCAATAAACAGCGACTTTATTACGTCGGCTATTTTTAAAAGTATAGCAATAACAATATGCAAGTGTTCATAAAGATCGCTGGGAATACGTTTAATGAGGAGATAAAAAAGCTCCACGCGAAACGTGGAGCCTTCAAATTATCATCCGGTTTTTAGATTAAGTGCTGGTAATGCTGGATTACTGAACACTTGGTAACAGACTCTCTGGCATGAGCGTGTTGTGAATAGCCAGCTTAAGCAGAGTATTGGCCTGTTCAATGTCCGGCGCAAAGTAGCGATCTTTATCGTAGAACGATACTTTTTCACGCAACATTTGTTTGGCAATCTCGATACGCTCAGAGGACTTGTTTGGTGCTCTAAAGTCTAGGCCTTGTGCTGCTGATAGGTATTCGACCGCTAGAATACCGCGAGTGTTTTCTCCCATTTCTTTCAATCTGCGAGCCGCGAAGGTTGCCATTGAAACGTGATCTTCTTGGTTTGCTGATGTTGGCAAGCTGTCTACTGACGCTGGGTGAGCGAGCGTTTTGTTTTCGCTTGCTAGCGCAGCAGAGGTGACTTGGGCAATCATGAAACCAGAGTTCACACCACCATTATCGACTAAGAACGGTGGTAATTTTGATAATGCGCTATCGATAAGCAATGCCATACGACGTTCAGACAGGCTGCCGATCTCAGCAATCGCCAGTGCTAGGTTGTCAGCTGCCATTGCAACAGGCTCAGCGTGGAAGTTACCGCCAGAGATGATGTCGTCATCTTCAGCAAACACCAATGGGTTATCTGATACGGAGTTTGCTTCTACTTGCAATACTTCTGCAGCGTTGCGGATTTGCTGCAAACACGCCCCCATTACTTGAGGCTGACAGCGCAACGAATACGGGTCTTGCACTTTTTCACAGTTAGTATGCGAATCACCAATGTCACTTGATGTATCCAATAGATGACGGTAGGCCAGTGCTGCGTCCATTTGGCTGCGATGACCACGTACACGGTGAATGCGTGGATCGAATGGACGTCGGCTGCCGAGAGCGGCTTCGACAGACATTGCGCCACATACTGTAGCCGAAGCGAAAAGATCTTCCGCGATAAACAGACCTTCTAATGCGAACGCTGTTGATGCCTGGGTACCATTTAGCAGCGCTAAGCCTTCTTTCGGCGCCAGAGTTATGGGTTCTAGACCTGCGATTTTTAACGCTTCTTGCCCAGAAATGATGTTACCGTTGTGACGAGCTTGTCCTTCACCTAGTAATACTGTGCTCATGTGGGCCAGAGGAGCTAAGTCACCTGATGCGCCAACAGAGCCCTTTTTAGGTACACAAGGGTAAACTTGTGCGTTAACTAGGTCGGTCAGCATATTAATGACTTTTAGGCGAATACCAGAAAAACCACGAGACAGACTATTGATTTTCAATACCATCATCAGACGAACCGTTTCGTCTGACATAAACTCACCGATACCTGCCGCATGAGAAAGAACGATACTGCGTTGCAGAGTTTCTAAATCTTCTGGTGCTATTCGTGTGTTAGCCAATAGACCAAAACCAGTGTTAATTCCGTAAACCGTTCTATCTTCCGCGATGACACGATCCACGACTTGCGTGCTTTCTTCAATGGCCGGAATGGCTTCAGGATCCAAAGTAAGGTTGACTGGTGAACGGCTCACTTGGCGTAGTTCGTTTAAGCTAATATGACCTGGCTTTAGCGTTAAATTTAACATCTCTTTCATCCTTACTTGAGCTTCTTCAGTTCTTCGTTGAGCATTGGCAAATCTAGCCCTTGCTCTGCTGCACATTGTTTAGCAATATCGTATCCCGCATCAGCATGACGCATCACGCCTGTTGCTGGGTCGTTATGCAGCACGCGGGCAATACGTTTTGAGGCATCTTCACTGCCGTCACAGCAGATAACCATACCTGAGTGTTGCGAGAAGCCCATACCTACGCCACCACCGTGGTGCAGTGAAACCCAAGTTGCGCCGCCCGCCGTATTGAGTAGTGCGTTTAATAGTGGCCAGTCTGATACGGCGTCAGAACCGTCCATCATGCCTTCTGTTTCTCGGTTCGGGCTTGCAACGGAGCCAGAGTCTAAGTGGTCACGACCAATGACAACAGGCGCCTTAAGTTCGCCATTTTTCACCATTTCGTTGAATGCTTGACCAAGACGCTCACGATCTTTAAGACCAACCCAGCAAATACGCGCAGGTAAACCTTGGAACTGGATGCGCTCGCGAGCCATATCTAGCCAGTTATGTAAGTGCGGATTATCTGGAATTAGCTCTTTTACTTTTTGGTCGGTTTTATAAATGTCCTCAGGATCGCCAGAGAGAGCAGCCCAACGGAAAGGACCGATACCTTCGCAGAATAGTGGGCGAATGTAGGCTGGAACAAAGCCAGGGAAATCAAATGCGTTTTCTACGCCTTCTTCCAAGGCCATCTGGCGGATGTTGTTACCGTAGTCGAGTGTTGCGGCGCCGCGATTTTGTAGCTCTAACATGGCTTGAACTTGCACTGCCATGGATTTTTTGGCTGCTTTAACAACCATTGCTTCATCTTGCAAACGCATTTCTGCCGCATGAGACATGCTCCAGCCTTGTGGTAAGTAGCCATTGAGCGGGTCGTGTGCAGATGTTTGGTCTGTTACTACATCAGGCGTGATATTACGTTCTACCAACTCAGAGAAAACGTCTGCTGCATTACCTAGTAGACCAACTGATACTGGTGTGTCTGATTCTTTGATGATAGCAAGCGCTTCATCTAAAGATGTCGCTTTCTTATCGACATAGCCTGTACGTAGGCGGTAATCGATACGCGATTCATCACACTCTACCGCAATCATGGAGAAGCCCGCCATCGTACCAGCTAGAGGCTGAGCACCACCCATACCACCAAGACCGCCAGTTAGAATCCATCGGCCTTTTGCTTCGCCGTCAAAGTGCTTTTTCGCAACAGATACGAATGTTTCGTATGTGCCTTGGACGATGCCTTGTGAGCCAATGTATATCCAGCTGCCAGCGGTCATTTGGCCGTACATCATCAAGCCTTGTTTATCGAGCTCGTTGAAGTGTTCCCAGTTTGCCCAATGAGGAACGAGGTTTGAGTTTGCGATAAGCACGCGTGGGGCGTTTTTATGGGTAGGGAAAACACCAACAGGCTTGCCTGATTGAACTAAAAGCGTTTGGTCATCTTCGAGTCTTTCAAGTACTTCAACAATCTTGTCGTAACATTCCCAGTTTCGTGCCGCACGGCCAATGCCGCCATATACAACCAGTGAATGTGGATGTTCTGCAACATCAGGATCGAGGTTGTTCATCAGCATACGAAGAGGGGCTTCGGTTAGCCAAGATTTTGCGCGCAGTTTATCTCCGTGAGGTGCACGAATTGTTCTGCTTGTATCAAGTCGTGGATCTTGTCCCTGGCGCTGTGTCATTTCAGACTCCTTTAGTTTCTCGTGATGACCAAGTACTTGCTTGGTCGTAATAATAAGTGGCATCTAGGATGCGTTATGGTTTGTGTTGCTTTTCCGCCATCGCGTTGGCGATATCCCAACACAAACGGGCAGCTAAGCGTGCAGTTTGACTATCAACGTCATAATTAGGGTTGTATTCGGCGATATCAGCCAGCATGAGCTTATTTTTGTAATGAAGAATTCGATCTAAAAATGGTGCAATTGTGTCGTAACTTACTCCTCGAGCCGCAGGGGCGCTGACCCCAGGTGCGGTTGCCGCAGGAAATACATCCAGATCAATGGTCAAATAGAGGTAGTCACAGTCGTCAATAAAGTGTTGAAGCTGGGTTAAGTGATAACTGTGGTTTAGGTAGCAAAGCTGATTGTCTTCTACATACCAAACATTTAACGCATCTGCTTTTTCAAACAGCGCTTTAGTGTTGCTGCTGCGGCTTACGCCAATGCAAGCGTAATGAAAGTCCCAATCGTTACGTTGGCAAAAATGATGAATTTGGTTGAAGGGGGTGCCAGAGCTTGGTTTGATGTCGGCGATGCTGCTCTCGAATGCGCGTAAATCGAAATGCGCATCGAAATTGATAATACCGATTTTAGGCTTCTTTTCTGGATGGTGCGCTTTAAAATACTCCGCTAAGCCGGAAAACGAGGCCCACGCAATCTCATGCCCACCACCTAACACGATGACTGGCGTATGAGGTAGTGCGCTTGAAATGGTTGCCGCACATAGAGATTGACTCTCTTCCAGTAAGTCGTCTTCGCATACCACGGTGCCTAAGTCATATAGTGGGACGTCTTGGTGCCATGCTAAATTAGCGAGCGCTCGTCGGATTAAGTCTGGCGCTTTTTTCGCGCCAATGCGTCCTTTGTTTCTCGCTACGCCAGCATCCGTAGCAAAACCCAGTAATGAGACGCCACTTGCAACGGCCCCCAACTCATCTGCTTTCTGGCGTTGAACCACGTGATGAATTCGCTGACCAAGCTTGCCGTCCTCGGCATCATGACGGCCTTGCCAATGAAATAGGGGAGAATGTAGGTCGAATTGAGACATATTATTGGCCTCCGTGTGAAATGTATTCACCATTTACTATACGACCTACTAGACGTTTTGCTCCGACTTGATAGCTTAAATCTGCAGGACTTTCGATATCCCAGATAGAGAAGTCCGCATCAAACCCTACTTTGATTTCGCCACGTGAATTTTGATAACCCAGAGCTTTGGCTGCATGTTGCGTTACACCACGCAGTGCTTCTTGCGGCGTAAGGCGAAATAGTGTGCACGCCATATTCAGCATGAGTGTGAGATCAGAAAACGGTGATGTACCTGGGTTGACGTCCGTAGCAATTGCCATCGGCACGTTATGCTCTCTCAACAACTCAATCGGTGGTAACTGAGTTTCTCTTAGAAAATAAAAAGCGCCAGGCAGTAGAGTGGCGACAGTGTTTGAGCGAGCAAGTGCTTTAACACCTTGCTCATCTAAAAACTCGATGTGATCCGCTGACAAACCGTTGTATTGCGCAGTGAGGGCTGTACCACCGAGATTCGAAAGTTGCTCTGTATGCCCTTTAACCTTTAAGCCGTGGCGTTTTGCAGCTATAAACACTTTTTCTGTTTGTTCAAGATTGAAGCCAATCGATTCACAAAAAACATCGACACTCGTGGCTAACTCTTCCTTTGCGACGACAGGGATTATGTCCTGACAAATGTGCTCAATATAATCATCTGCACGGCCTTGGAACTCTGGCGGAATGGCGTGAGCGGCGAGAAGTGTAGTGGTGATTTTAACTTTGCGCTCTTGTTCAAGCATTTTGGCTGCACGGAGCATTTTTACTTCGTCATTCAGTGTCAATCCGTAGCCTGATTTCACTTCGACAGAAGTGACACCGCTCGCGAGTAGCCCGTCTAAACGTGGCAACGCTAACTCAACTAATTGCGCTTCGGTTGCTGAACGCGTCGCATGCACCGTTGAAAGTATCCCACCGCCTTGTTTGGAAATTTCTTGATATGGCACGCCGTTTAAGCGCATTTCAAATTCGTTGGCACGATTGCCCGCATAAATAAGATGAGTGTGGCAGTCGATCAAACCTGGCAGAACTAACTTGCCTTGAAGGTCGATACTCTGAGCGTAATGCTGGGCAGACAGCAGAGACTCGGTTTGCGGTTCGTCTTCACCAATTGCACAGGTGCTGATCGCAACGATTTTTCCAGATTGAATGCCAATACGAGCAGGAGACGTTGGCAGATAACCGCGCTCTCCCGACTGCATGGTGACCAGACGTGCGTTTTCAATCAGCAAATCCATTTTTGTGTCCCTGTGTTTATTTGTATTATTAAATGTATATACAAATAAATAGAGCAAAATAAGAACACTGACAAGATTGATGTTGCTAAAATGTGATCAAAACGTAGATCTAGAGGACCGATCTTGTCATTAAATGAGCACTTTTGAGCTCAGCTTATATTTGTTACCAGGGTGATAAAGTAGGGCGGTACTGACTAACTTATCTTGGCTCCACGTTCTGCGATTCAAGAGAAGGCAAGGCTCATTGGCTTGCATTTTTAAGTCTTGCTTAATACGGCCGTCAGGCACAATTGCCTCTACGGTATGTTCAATAGCGCTGAGTGGGCAATTATCTGACAGGTATTGATTCGGAGTGATTTGTGTGAAGTCTTGATTTAAATAACTCGGGGCATATTGGCTGTTCACCCAGCGGAGTTCCAATTGAATAGGCGTTTGGTCTTCATAGTGAATGATTTCACTGTAAAACACCGTTGTGCCAAGCATGACGCCGAGTTTTGTCGCAATGCTGTCATCTGCTTTTATGGCAACTTGTTTGAGCACTTTACTGCTATATTGTCGCCCTCGGTCGCTGACTTCTTCGGCAATGTTTCGAATGTCTAACAGAGGAGATTCTGACTTTTCACCAGGATCACACACAAACGTACCTAAGCGTGGGCGACGTTGTAATCGGCCCTCATTAACTAAGTCCCGAATTGCTTTGTTCACTGTCATTCTACTGACACCAAATTGCTCGGTAAGCTCAATCTCTGTGGCGATACGATGACCAACTATCCACTCTCCAGCATCAATTTTATCGAGGATAAATTGTTTGATTTGAATGTAGAGTGGTGCAGACATAATGATTCCCTTTTATTTGACTATACAAATACTGCTTAATTTAGGTACAAATTGCAAACATTTCTCGACAAATGCACCACTTAGTGACAGAACAATCCTATTGTGGGGCTGAATGATTCTTGCTGTTGAGCATTATTTGGATTGATGATGGAATTCGAACATTTTCTTGTGGTCTATTGCTTGCAGAGTATAAAACAATTGTGTAAACAAACGATTATGAGAAGAAAAGTCGCTAAAAAGGAAAAACATGTTTAAAAAATTGAAAGCATCACTGGGGATCGGTTCTGCAAAAGTAGATACGATTTTAGACGAAATGAGCGTGTTTCAAGGAGCGACGCTGAAAGGGCATGTTCATATCAAAGGCGGAGACGTCGAACAACAAATTGATGCTATTACTATTAAATTGAACACAGAGATGAAAGTCGAAGTGGATGATAGCGTAAGTTACCAAACGTTCACTATTGATCAGCTGAAGGCGGTAGACCCCTTTGTGATTCAACCGAATGAAGAGAAGCAGGTTCCGTTTGAGCTAAAACTGCATGATGAAACGCCAATTACTGCGGTTAGCGCACTTAAGAATCAATGCCATGTTTGGGTTGAAACGACGTTAGATATTGATTTTGCGATTGACCCGCGTGACCGTGACTATATTGAAGTGAAACCACTACCAGTAGCATCTCGCGTTATTCAAGCGATCGAGCAAGCTGGTTTCACTATGGTTAAAGCCGATGTTGAAAAAGGCTTTTTGCGCGGTGGCTCGTTTGCTTCTCGCTCTGGAATTTATCAAGAGCTAGAGTTCCGAAATAACGGCTTTATCTCATCAAAAGAAATTGAGCTTTCTTTTATTCTGGAAGGGCAGGTCATGCATTGTTTGGCGGAGGTTGACCGTTCGCTCAGCTTGGCTGGGGACCAGTATCGCTCGTTTACGTTACCGATCAATGCAACTGATGCTCAAGTCGCTGCCGCGGTTGCACCAACGCTAAATCTATAGTTCTCATCAACTTGATGAGAATATGTACCGATATCCTATTGTGAAAGCGATATCGGTACTGTTATCCATGTTTCGTGCGTTCTCAACGGCTAAAAACTCAAGCGCGGAGTTTTCCATGAGATATCGATAGCCTAATACCAGTTCATTAGAGGCATCAGCAAACTCTGCGGGTCCTTCTGTTGAGCCTTGATACCAATGGTATTCAAACATCAGGTGGTGGTTATCTTCCAATGCATAACGGTACCCAGCTGCAACGGCAATCGTATTATGCCGATAGGGTAGATCCAGCAAGGCGCGATCATCTGAGCGAAAAGTCATGCCAACCATCGAGTAAAATGCATGGGCGTCACTCAAATAACTGTAATTTATTTGGAAGCCTTGCTCGAAATTACTGCCTTGAAAAGTCCCGTGAGCAACATCATTAAAATATAAGCTGCCACCAATAGATAGGCCGTGATGTTCATTCTGAAACACTTGATATTGCAAATAAGTAGATAAGTTGTTGGCAAGCGTTTGTCCTTCGAAGTCGTCTTCTAGCACATCATATTGCGGCATTGAAATGTGAAAACGATCTCTGTCTACTTTGTCTCGGCCATTCTGTCCGATACCGAAAAGGTTATGGAAGCTTTTCGTCAGTCCATCTAAATGGTTATCAGCGGCAAAAACCCACCGATAATTGAGTTCCCATTGCCAACTGCTATTGATTTGCCACTTGCTGCCAATTTCGATTTGGTTGTGGTAATAATCCAGTGCGTATTCATCAGTATGAGCCCAAACACTAGCCACGGTTCCTGAGCCATAGGTTTCGACAAAGTCAGAGGGAAGGCTATGTCCTGAGCGCAGTATATTGGTATGGCTAACCACTTGCATCGGAGATTGTGCGTAAGAACGTAGCGGCCCATACAGGTCATCTGATGCCATGGCTGGTACACAGCATATCGAAATGCTTAGAAGCCCCATAAAGCGCGATTTGAAATAGATCATGATGAACACCTACATGCAAACTACTCAATAAAACAACTATATACCTAAATTGCACTTTGAGGTGGAACTAGGTGTGCAGGGTCCTGTGTTGGTTAATATGTATCAGGAACTATTATACCAGTTGTGTATTCAAGTTCTATTGGGAGGGGGTAACTCCGTTTACAAATGATGTGAGCCCTTAAGAATAATCATCAGATTGTCGTGACGGGGCCTGAGGTTAAGTTCTTATGATAAAACAAAATCGCGCTTTGCAATCTAAATGTGAGCTAGGTACAATCCCATTTTCGATAACGGTCCGGTATTCGTGTTACCGAGAGGCCTTTATTGACTCTCAACTATTTTCAACAAATAGCTTCTAATTTGAATAACATGTGTTGCTTGGTGTGCAACACCACTGTAAAGGACATAGCATGCCTATTATTACTCTTCCTGACGGCAGTCAGCGTCAATTTGACAACCCAGTTTCTACTATGGAAGTTGCGCAATCGATCGGTCCTGGTCTTGCAAAAGCAACGATCGCTGGTCGTGTAAACGGTAACCGCGTTGATGCGTGTGACCTAATTGAAGAAGACGCAAGCCTTGAAATCATCACAGTAAAAGATGAAGTAGACGGTTTAGAAATCGTTCGTCACTCTTGTGCTCACCTTCTTGGTCACGCTCTTAAGCAGCTTTACCCACAAGCTAAAATGGCGATTGGTCCAACCATCGACAACGGCTTCTACTACGATATCGATCTAGATGAGTCTCTAACGCAAGAAGATCTTGAAAAGATTGAAAAGCGTATGAAAGAGCTAGCGAAAACCAAGTACGAAGTTGTTAAGAAAAAAGTAAGCTGGCAGGAAGCGCGTGATACGTTTGAATCACGTGGCGAACCATACAAAGTGGAAATCCTAGACGAAAACGTATCTCGTGATGATCGTCCAGGTCTTTACCACCATGAAGAATACATCGACATGTGTCGTGGTCCTCACGTTCCTAACATGAGCTTCTGTCAACACTTCACTCTATTGAATGTGGCAGGTGCTTACTGGCGTGGTAACAGCGACAATAAAATGCTTCAACGTATCTACGGTACGGCTTTCCACGATAAGAAAGCACTGAAAGCGCATCTAACTCGCCTAGAAGAAGCAGCGAAGCGTGACCACCGTAAGATTGGTAAGCAACTAGACCTATTCCACATGCAGCAAGAAGCACCGGGTATGGTGTTCTGGCATCACAATGGTTGGTCTATTTTCCGTGATCTGGAAGTATTCATCCGCGCTAAGCTAGATGAGTACGGTTACCAAGAAGTAAAAGGTCCGCTAATGATGGACCGTGTTCTTTGGGAACGCTCAGGTCACTGGGATAAATACGCTGATGCAATGTTCACAACTTCTTCTGAGAACCGTGAATACGCAATTAAGCCAATGAACTGTCCAGGTCACGTACAGATCTTCAACCAAGGTCTAAAATCGTACCGCGACCTACCGCTACGTATGGCAGAGTTCGGCTCATGTCACCGTAACGAACCATCTGGTGCACTGCACGGCATTATGCGTGTACGTGGCTTTACTCAGGATGATGCTCACATTTTCTGTACTGAGAGCCAAATCCAAGAAGAAGTAACAAACTGCATCAAGATGGTGTACGATACGTACCAAACATTTGGTTTCGACAACATCGTAGTGAAACTGTCTACTCGTCCAGAGAAACGTGTAGGTTCAGATGAAATCTGGGATCAATCTGAAGAAGCATTGAAGCAGTCTCTTGAATCGATGGATATCCCATACGAAATTCAAGAAGGTGAGGGTGCGTTCTACGGTCCTAAGATTGAATTCACACTATACGATTGTCTAGACCGCGCTTGGCAGTGTGGTACTGTCCAGCTAGACTTCAACCTACCAGGTCGCCTAGGCGCTACTTATGTAGGTGAAAATAACGAACGTCTTGTACCGGTAATGATTCACCGTGCGATTCTAGGTTCACTAGAGCGCTTCATTGGTATCCTTATCGAAGAATATGCTGG
This sequence comes from Vibrio sp. 1CM7H, assembly GCF_023161645.1. Lineage (NCBI taxonomy): Bacteria > Pseudomonadati > Pseudomonadota > Gammaproteobacteria > Vibrionales > Vibrionaceae > Vibrio > Vibrio sp. 1CM7H. The sequence goes on along the minus strand of NZ_JALNTV010000002.1, from coordinate 511,673 downwards.
TTTCTTCCCAACTTGGTTGGCGCCAGAACAAGCAGTTCTTATGAACATTACTGATAAACAGTCAGGTTATGTTCAAGAAATAGTACAAAAACTACAAAAAAGTGGAATTAGAGCTAAAGCGGACTTGAGAAATGAGAAGATTGGCTTTAAAATCCGCGAACATACTTTGAAGCGTGTACCGTATATGCTTGTTGTTGGTGACCAAGAAATGGAAGCTGGCGAAATTGCAGTACGTACTCGTAAAGGTAAAGATCTTGGTAAATTTAAAGTGGATGATTTTATTGCATACATCCAAGACGAGATCTCTAGCCGTAAGCTCAATCTGGAGGAATAAGCTATTAAAGGCGGAAGACGTGGCCAACAGCCGGTAAAACAAAACCCGCACCGTATCAACGGTGAAATTCGTGGTATTCGTGAAGTTCGACTAACAGGCGCTGACGGTGAATCAGTTGGTGTTGTATCGATTCAAGAAGCCATTGCAGCTGCTGAAGAAGCTGGTATGGATCTCGTTGAGATCAGTCCTAACGCCGAGCCACCTGTTTGTCGTGTGATGGACTATGGTAAGTTCCTCTTCGAGAAGAGCAAAACTGCTAAAGAGCAGAAGAAGAAGCAAAAGCAGGTCCAGATCAAGGAAGTAAAATTCCGTCCTGGAACTGATATTGGAGACTATCAGGTAAAACTACGCAACCTGACGCGTTTCCTTGAAGAAGGCAACAAAGTGAAGGTAACAATTCGCTTCCGTGGCCGAGAGATGGCACACCAAGACATCGGTGTTGACGTTCTAAATCGTCTTAAGGAAGATACTGCAGAACTTGCTGTAGTTGAATCTTTCCCTAAGAAGATTGAAGGTCGCCAGATGATCATGGTGCTAGCCCCTAAAAAGAAGTAATTAACGGCTCATCAAGTAATTAAAACCTAGCCGCTTTCCTTTCGATAAAGGCATAACGGCTGGGTTTTGTTCGCCCTAATTACGTTGTTTATTAAACCTACTCAATGCGGAGTTATTCATCATGCCTAAGATGAAAACCAACAAAGGTGCTGCTAAGCGTTTTAAGAAAACTGCTGGTGGTATTAAGTACAAGCACGCTACAAAACGTCACATCCTGACTAAGCGTACTACTAAGAACAAGCGTCAACTACGTCCGAATGCAATCCTTCCAAAATGTGAAGTGGCTGCAGTAATCCGTATGTTGCCATACGCTTAATTCTTTTTAGTTATCAATCGTTTAGTTTAGGAGAAGCATAATGCCTCGCGTAAAACGTGGTGTACAAGCTCGTGCACGTCATAAGAAAGTTCTAAAACAAGCTAAAGGTTACTACGGTGCGCGTTCACGTGTTTACCGCGTAGCTTTCCAAGCAGTTACTAAAGCTGGTCAATACGCTTACCGTGACCGTCGCGCTAAGAAACGTCAATTCCGTCAACTATGGATTGCACGTATCAATGCGGCATCTCGTCAAAATGGTCTATCTTACAGCCGTTTCATCAACGGTCTTAAGAAAGCATCTATCGAGATCGACCGTAAGATCCTTGCGGACATCGCAGTATTCGACAAAGCTGCATTTGCAGTTCTAGTTGAAAAAGCGAAAGCTGCTCTTTAATTAGCAGTTTAGGATTAAGAGAAGGAGAGCATTAGCTCTCCTTTTTTATTGCTAAAATATATACCCAAATATTTTTCAGTTTTGCCATTCAGAATCTTGTCTATCAGTCTTCCCGATTTGATTAGTGATCAATGCTCTGTTGGTAATAAAATGGCTTGGGTATATATTTTACGTTTATAAGGGACTAAAAATGATCTACACAACAACAGAAAGCATTCCGGGCAAGCAGATCTCTGAAATAAGAGGGGTTGTAACTGGTAATGTTGTTCAATCAAAACACATCGGTCGTGACCTCATGGCGGGTATCAAAAGCATTGTTGGCGGTGAAATTCGCGGTTACACGGAAATGATGACCGACGCGCGTGATATAGCTATACAGCGCATGGTAGCAGACGCTGAATCTAAAGGTGCAGATGCGATTGTAGGGATTCGATTTACCACGAGCTCAATCGTAGATGGTTCTTCGGAAATTTTGGCATTTGGTACTGCAGTGAAACTTGCGGACTAATATACGAGGAAAAGCGTTGCTAGGAATGGTGAATTTTTATTCATTTTTCGTTTTTTCTTTTTAGGTTAATTATTCTAGATTTTCGCAGAGCGAATAGGCTTATATTCTTAACTTTACGTTACCATTAAAATTAATCCCAATAATTTAGAGTAATTGCTTCACTTTTGTTTTGTGTATCATTTTATATTCATAATGAAATTGAATTCATATTGAATTTTCCATTTATCTTGTGAATTTTGATTTCGATATATTAATTCATATTTTTCTTATAAAAATATGAACTTATACCTTGCCAAGCGGTTCTAAATTGTTACAAATACTATACAGCTGTAACATTGCCAAAAGGAATTGTAGATGAGAGATCTGACTCCCGAATACTTGCTAGCCGCATTACGCCAAGCGATTAAAACAAAAGGGCTAACATATCGAGAGCTATCTGAGAAAATGGGCATGCCGCTGTCCACTTTTAAGAGACACTTAACAAGCACAAATCTCGCTTTGGATAAACTGCTTGAATATTGTAGAGCTGTTGATTGCACGTTAGATGAACTACAAAAGCTTGCGAATCAATTACAAGGCGAAGACGAGGATTACTTTAGCCGTACGCAAGATGAAGTTTTTTTTCAATTTCCCCATCTTTACGATTTTTATCGTGAATTGAGAATGCTGCGAGGCAAAGATGGATATTCCATTTTAAAGAAAAAGTATGATTTGTCTGAGCAGAGCATGTCTGATTACCTAAAAGCTTTGGAGTTACTGGATCTTGTTTACGTTGATGAAGATAAAAATATAACGTTGCACGGGCCGTTATATTACAGCTATGCAGAAAACTCCAAGCTCAATGATAAATATACGGAAATCATAAAAGAACAGACAACAACCCACGATAAATGCGTTCGTGTGGCTTTGGCACGCATGAAAATTACCGAAGAGCAGCTTTTGCAATTGGAAGATCAAGTCGCAAAAACGGTTATCGATTTTCATTCCAAAAATGTTGTGGCAGAGAACTTCAACGTCTCTGATTTTACTAATATTGTTCTACTTGCAGGGCCACATCAACCAGTCACATTCTCTGATGGAATTATCGAGACAGAAGGGCGATTTATTGACGATATTCGTTATGCCATCGCATCTGCAGGTGATAAACCAAGCCTCTCGATTTAGAAATTCAGTCTTTTACTTAAAGAGAATCGCTTTTCTCATTATGTTATTGAGTTTTGCAGCTCTAATATTGAAAGGAAGCAGTAAAAGAAAAGCCCAAGACAGAGCACACTTTGTAAATAGAGCATCTATCAGTTACTGTTTTGAATCCAAACTTTAAGTGTTTTGGGCTTTTTTGAATAACATCATTTCAATATCACTCGTTGTCCAATTTTTAAGGTTCTGATTTTTGGGGTTATGTCCCCGCACTCCACTCTAGCCTTTCCTTACAATCAAATCATTCTCGCTGAACCAAGCATCTTGATGTTACTTGGTTATATATAATTAAAGCTTATTTTTCGGTTAGCTATAAATTCATACTTGCAATGTTTGTTTTTTGATCTATTATGACGAAGTGTCATTTGTGACGGTTCGTCAAATTTAGTGGCGTTCCTGTATTCAAGAATCGTGTTACAATTATTGGGAGTGTGTTGGTATACGGATCAAAGGATTATGTTTAACTTTCGCTGTAAAAAAGATAGCAAGCAAGACGGATGTCGTACGTCTTCAGGGCTAACTAAAAAACAACAGGCGATTGCTGATCGTGAAATAGAGCTTATTCAATTGGCTAAGTCTCTGGTTCAAGAGCAAGGCTTTGCCAACTTAACGATGGACAAGCTCACAGCGGCAAGCCCTTACTCGAAGGGAACGATCTACAATCATTTTTGCAGCAAAGAAGATGTGATTCTTGCGCTTTGTATTCACTCGCTGAGAAGCGAGGCAATATTTTTCGAACGTACCGCTAAGTTCAATGGCAATACCAGAGAAAAAATCATTGCTATGCATGTAGGTTATCGTATTTACGCTCGTATGGAGCCTGTACTATCAACCTGTGCGATTGTTGCAAAGACGCCTTGGGTCCTAGAGAAAGCTTCGCCTAAGCGTGTGAATGAATTGAACAACTTAGAAGAACAAGTAATAGATGGTGCTGATGCGTTGGTGAATAATGCGGTGGAATGTGGAGACCTTAAGTTCTCTCCCGCAATTGGTTCTGATGCCATCGTATTTGCTAACTGGTCTATTGCCTTCGGTTCAAACGCTCTAGCGCAAAATGCATCGAACAGTCGATGTATTCAGCGAATTCAAGATCCATTCTCAGTACTGCATAACGCGAATATGTTACTTGATGGTTTAGGGTGGTCACCTTTATCAACAGAGTGGGATTACCGTAAAACGTGGCGTCGAGTGGAACAGGAATTGTTCAGCGAAGAGCTTGCTTATTTAGAGTCTGTGAATCGCTAATCGTTATAGAGGCCATCTAATATTTTAGTTGGCTTTTTTATTACACCATTGTGACGAATCGTCAAAAAATTAGAAATTGGTACTCAAGTTACCGATCTCGAGAAGTATAGGAAGTTACTCAAAAACTAACTTATATAACCAAATAAATTCGATCTGATTTTTATATGTTGAAGTTATCTGGTTATCACAGCATTCGCTGTTTTTTTTAGTTTTTAAATTTGACGAAACGTCACAAAAGGAGAGTGTGATGCCACATCACAACGTTCAACAACAAGCCCGAATGAGCTGGGTCAAGCTACCAACGAATTACAGTGTGTTGGTTGTGCTTGCTACCGTTTTATTGATTGTTATAGCAACTATTGGAGGAAAAAATCTTTACTTTAGAGGGGATTACGACATCTTTTTTGATGGAACAAATGAGCAGTTACTTGCGTTTGATGAAATTCAGACTACCTTTGCAAAATCTGACAGTCTTGCTTTGGTCATAGCGCCAAAAAGTGGCACTGTTTTTACTCCTAACACCTTATCTCTTATTCAGCAGATCACTGACGAGGCGTGGCAAGTCCCATACTCCACCCGTGTTGATTCCCTTGCTAACTACCAGCATACCGAAGCGTTTGAAGATGATCTTCTTGTCGAAGATTTACTGTATAGCGAATATGAATTGACGCCTCAGCGAATCGAGAAAGTCAAAAGTATTGCGTTGAGTGAGCCGGTTTTGAAAAGTTCACTGATTTCCGAAAAAGGGGATGTCACGGTCGTGAATATTACGGTCCAACTCCCTGAGGTCGATAAAACCGCTGAAGTACAAGAAGTGGTTGCCTACATAAACGGAATGATTGAGCGTTATCAGCAAGTGTACCCGGATACTGAGTTCCACAAGGCCGGTATTATTGCAATGAACTACGCGTTTATGACCGCAGCTCAAGATGACAGCGCAACATTAGTGCCGACCATGCTACTAGTGATATTGGTTTTCCTGACTCTCATGTTGCGCTCGTTGCTTAGCGTTATCGCGACACTCATCGTTATTATCGGCTCAGTTATGGTGACAATGGGCTTATCAGGATGGGCTGGTATGTTCTTAAGCACGGCGACAGTTAATGTGCCTACCTTGGTGATGACGCTTGCCGTCGCCGACTGTGTACACATCATAGCGACGATGCGTCAGTCAATGCAAAACGGCTTTAGTAAAGCCCATTCTATTGAACGAAGTATTGCGCTCAATTTCATGCCCATCCTGATTACCTCTATTACCACCGCGATCGGCTTTTTAATGATGAATATGTCGGATTCTCCAATCCTGAGAGATTTCGGCAACCTATCAGCCCTTGGCGTCATGATTGCTTGCTTCCTTTCCATCACATTACTTCCGGCGTTACTTCATATCCTTCCTGTTAGGGTGAAGTCAGACACTGCTGATGAAAGAAAGCACTTTATGGATCACTTAGGGGATTTCGTGGTGTCAAAGCGACATGCGTTATTGCCGTTGTCGGTGCTTGTTATTGTCGCGAGTGCGAGTTTGATTCCGCTGAACAAAGTCAACGATGAATCCGTCGAGTACTTTGGTCATAGCAATGAATTTCGTCGAGCGGCTGATTTTATGGAAGAGCGAATCAGTGGCATGGCGAACATCAGTATCGCGATAAAAACTAACGAATCGCAGGGTATTGCGGATCCTAATTTTCTCAATACCGTGGGTAAATTTACTGACTGGCTAAGGTTGCAGCCAGAAACGGACCATGTTGCGACCTTGAGCGATGTTTATAAGCGTCTAAACAAGAACATGCATGGAGATGATCAGGCTTATTACTCGCTCCCTCAAGACAGAGAATTAGCGGCTCAATATCTGCTGCTTTATGAAATGTCACTACCGTATGGCTTAGATTTGAACAACCAAATCAATGTTGATAAGTCGTCGATCAAGATGGTTCTCACTGTGGAGAACTTGGGCAGCGTCGAGCTTGTTGATTTGGAAAATCGTATTTACCAATGGTTTAACGAAAACGCGCCTCAGTATGATGTTGTTGCTTCTAGTCCATCACTGATGTTTGCGCATATTGGCGAAACGAATATGGCTAGCATGCTGTCAACCTTGCCTATCACTCTGGTCTTAATTTCGGCATTACTGATCTTTGCCTTACGCTCGTTCAAGCTCGGTTTAATCAGCCTGGTCCCGAATATCGCCCCTGCGCTTATTGGTTTTGGTATTTGGGCACTGGTTTCTGGTGAAATTAATTTGGGGTTGTCTGTTGTTGTGACGTTGACGCTTGGCGTTGTGGTCGATGATGCCGTTCATTTTCTCTCTAAATACCAACACGCTCGTAAAGATGGCCATAGCGCGGAACAAGCGGTTCGTTACGCTTTTCGCACCGTGGGGCGCGCGCTTTGGATTACGACTGTCGTGCTTGTTGCTGGTTTCTCCGTTCTGGCGATGTCGAGCTTCCGCTTAAATGCCGATATGGGACAGTTGAGTGCCATTGTTATCTTCATTGCTCTTGTTGTGGATTTCATCTTTCTACCGACTCTACTGATGTTGTTTGACAAAGGCGTCTACGACGAGGTGGACCGCCGAAACAAGCTTAAATCAACTGACTCTCAAACCACGGCTGTTATTCAGTCATAACGAATCAAAGGATTGAACATGAATTTACTAAAAAATGCCTTAAAAGTATCTGCACTTTCTGTCTCGCTTTTTATGAGTCATGCGGTGTTAGCGGATGAAGCGAAAGGATTAGAAATTGCTCAAGAGCGCAAAGCCCGTGATGAAGGGTGGGGGGATTCTGTTGCTACTATGAAAATGATTCTGCGGAACGCGCAAGGAGAAAGCAGCACACGTTTAATGCGCCTTCAATCACTCGAAGTTGAGGACGATGGTGACAAAGGACTCACAATATTTGATGAACCAAGAGATGTGAAAGGCACCGCGTTTCTCAACCACTCTCATACAGTGGGTGCCGATGACCAGTGGCTTTACCTTCCAGCATTGAAGCGTGTGAAACGTATTTCCTCGCGTAACAAATCAGGCCCTTTTATGGGTAGTGAATTTGCGTATGAGGATCTCAGTTCTTTTGAGATCGAAAAATATCGTTTCAATTACTTAAAAGATGACACCATAAATGGGCAAGATGTTTTCGTCATAGAGCAAATCCCGACCGACAAAAATTCAGGTTATACCAAGCAAACGGTGTGGTTAGATAAAGCGCATTATCGCCCCCTGAAAGTTGAGTTTTACGATCGCAAAGGGTCGTTGTTAAAAACGCTTTCTTTCTCAGATTACAAGCAGTACCTCAACCAATATTGGCGAGCGCACACCATGGCGATGACAAATCATCAAACAGGAAAAAGCACTGAGCTAACAACAAGTGAAATGCGCTTTAACACTGGGCTCGAAGACAATGATTTTCATAAGAATGTGTTAAAACGAGTGAGGTAGTGGAGGAGAAATGAACCGATCAAATGTTGGGTTGTTGCTTAGCGCAGCAACCTCTCTTTACTCGATGCCTCTTGCCGCCGTTGAGCTTGCAGGACAAGTCAATATTGAGCATCGTCAGTTTTTTGATTCTGGCTCTCAGGGTCAGAGCAAAGCGCAAACGTCATTGGTTTTGCAGCCAGAATTTTACTGGGAGATGCAAAATGGTGATGCGAGCTTTACCCTCACACCTTTCTATCGTTTGGATAGTCTAGACGATGAGCGAAGTCACGGAGACATAAGAGAGGCGCTTTATCTGACGTACTGGGATGATTATGAGCTTCGAGTTGGGATTAGTAAGGTTTTTTGGGGAGTGACGGAATCCGCCCATTTGGTTGATGTAGTAAACCAGACAGACGCCATTGAAGCCGTCGATGGTGAAGATAAGCTCGGTCAGCCGATGTTGCATTTTACCTCATTCAAAGATTGGGGCACCGTCCATGCAATGTTATTACCTTACTTTAGGGAGCGAACGTTTGCGGGTACTGACGGTAGTTTACGAACCGAACCTGTTGTCTCAGATGATGCTATCTATGAATCAAGCAGAGAAGAAAAGCAGGTAGATGTGGCTTTTCGATATTCGAAAATGCTTGGCGATTGGGACGTAGGCCTGAGCTATTTATATGGAACAAACCGGGATCCTTACTTTCGTTTTGAGTACGGGGAGTTAAAGCCTTACTACGCTCTGATGAGTCATGTCGGTCTCGATGTACAAGGAATCGTTGGCGATTGGTTATGGAAACTGGAAAGTGTTTATCGAGATAGTGCTGATAATCATGTTGGTCTTGTGACGGGATTTGAATACACCTTCGTTGGCGCATTTGACACGGTTTGGGATGTGGGTGTGATTGGTGAATACCTCTATGACAGTCGTGGGAATAACGCACAAACTATCGGTCAAAATGATGTGTTTGCAGGCATTCGCTGGGCGTTCAACGACGAGGACGGAACGGAAGTGTTGACGGGAATCACAAAGGATTTAGATAACGCCGATGTTTACAATGCCAAGTTAGAAGCCTCGAGCCGAATATCGAATAACTTTAAGTGGCAAATTGATGCTTGGTTGTTCAAAAATGAAACGCCAAACGATTTGCTCTATTTCGCCCGAGATGACGATTTTATCGAGCTATCTATTCAATACTATTTCTAAAACAAAAGGGCACAACTTAACGGCAGATTAATGAAAGATGACATTTTTGACGTTTTTGTGCTCTTTTTATTCAATAACCTCTTCTTTTCGTAATTCAATTTGGCATTGGTGCCCGGTTTGGCTACTATGTACAGCTATCAAAAAACCAATCACTCCCTTATGGACACTACCAACAGGTAGATGAGGAAACGATGCAACATCTAGAAGAGATCATTGCTAGCGCGAGCACTGCAATTGAAGCTGCCGAATCGCTAGTCGCACTTGATGAAGTGCGTGTTCAGTATCTGGGTAAAAAAGGTGAGCTAACTGCTCAACTTCAAAGCCTAGGTAAACTACCACCAGAAGAACGCCGTGAAGCTGGTCAAGAAATCAACAAAGCGAAAGGCGTCGTTCAGCAAGCTATCGCAGCTCGTAAAGACGCACTACAACGTGCAGAGCTTGAAGCGAAACTAGCCGCTGAAACAATTGACGTGACATTACCAGGTCGTCGTATTGAGAACGGTGGTTTACACCCAGTAACTCGTACTGTAGAGCGTATTGAGAAATTCTTTGGCGAACTTGGTTTTAACACAGAAGCTGGCCCAGAGATCGAAGATGCATTCCACAACTTTGATGCGCTAAATATTGCCGCTGATCACCCAGCGCGTACTGACCACGATACTTTCTTCTTCAATCCAGATTTGATGCTTCGTACTCACACGTCAGGCGTACAGATCCGTACGATGGAAAATGGTAAACCACCATTCCGTTTCATCGCACCGGGCCGTGTATACCGTAACGACTACGACCAAACACACACGCCAATGTTCCACCAGGTGGAAGGCATGCTGGTTGATGAGAACGTAAACTTTGCACAGTTGAAAGGCATCCTGCACGATTTCCTATGTAACTTCTTCGAAGAAGAAGTAGAAGTACGTTTCCGTCCATCTTACTTCCCATTCACTGAACCTTCAGCTGAAGTAGACGTGAAAGGCAAAAACGGTAAATGGTTAGAAGTACTAGGCTGCGGTATGGTTCACCCGAACGTACTACGTAGTGTAGGCATCGATCCTGAAAAATACTCTGGTTTCGCATTCGGTATGGGTGTTGAGCGTCTAACGATGCTTCGTTACGGCGTGAACGATCTACGTGCGTTCTTCGAAAACGATCTTCGTTTCCTAAAACAGTTCAAGTAATCCAGAGGGTTCATCAACATGAAATTCAGCGAATCATGGCTTCGTGAGTGGGTAAACCCAGCGGTTACTACTGACGAACTCACTCATCAAATTACAATGGCCGGCCTAGAGGTAGACGACGTTCTTCCTGTAGCGGGTTCTTTCACTGGCGTTAAAGTGGGTCACGTTGTTGAATGTGGTCAACACCCAGACGCAGACAAACTTCGCGTTACTAAGGTTGACGTGGGTGAAGAAGAGCTTCTAGACATCGTTTGTGGCGCACCTAACTGTCGCCAAGGTCTGAAAGTAGCGGTAGCAACAGTTGGTGCTGTTCTTCCAGGCGATTTCAAAATCAAAAAAGCGAAACTACGTGGCCAGCCATCTCACGGCATGCTTTGTTCGTTCACTGAACTAGGCATCGATGTTGAGTCAGACGGCATCATGGAACTAGCAGAAGACGCAGTAATCGGTACTGATTTCCGTGAATTCCTAGGTCTAGATGACGTAACGGTAGACGTAGATCTAACAGCAAACCGCGCTGACTGTTTCAGCATTCGTGGTCTAGCTCGTGAAGTTGGCGTACTAAACCGTGCTGACGTGACTGAGCCATCAGTAGAAGCAGTTGCCCCTTCAATCGACGATAAAGTGTCTATTGAAGTGAAAGCTCCTGCTGCGTGTCCTCGTTACCTAGGTCGTGTTGTTAAGAACGTAAACGTTCAAGCTGAAACGCCACTATGGATGCAAGAGAAACTGCGTCGTTGTGGTATTCGCTCTATCGACCCTGTTGTAGACATCACTAACTACGTGCTTCTAGAGCAAGGTCAACCAATGCACGCATTCGATCTAGCGAAGATCGAAGGTGGCATCGTAGTTCGTATGGCTGAGCAAGGTGAGAAGCTAACACTTCTTGACGGCAGCGAAGCAGAACTAAACGCAGATACACTAGTAGTAGCAGACCACAACAAAGCACTTGCAATCGCAGGTATCTTTGGTGGTGAAGAGTCTGGTGTAACAACTGAGACTAAAGACGTTCTACTAGAGTGTGCATTCTTTGCACCTGACCACATCCGTGGCCGCGCTCGTAGCTACGGTCTGCACACTGATTCTTCAATGCGTTTCGAGCGTGGTGTGGATTACGCACTACAAGTGAGCGCAATGGAGCGTGCAACTCAGCTTCTAGTTGAGATCTGTGGTGGTGAAGTAGCACCTGTTGTTGCAGTAGAGTCTGAAGCAGACCTACCTAAGCCAAACAAAGTTGCTCTACGTCGTACTAAGCTAGACAACCTACTAGGTCACCACATCGCTGATGCTGACGTAGTAGAAATCCTAGAGCGCCTAGGTTTGACTGTTGAAGCTTCAGAAGAAGGTTGGGTGGCAGTAGCGCCAACATGGCGTTTCGATATCGCTATCGAACAAGACCTGATTGAAGAAGTTGGCCGTATCTACGGTTACGACAACATTCCTAACCAACACCCAGCCGCAGCACTTAAGATGCACAACCACGTTGAAGCGGATCTTCCACTGAAACGCGTTCGTGATCTTCTTGTTGACCGTGGTTACCACGAAGCAATTACATACAGCTTCGTTGAGCCTGAGCAACAAAAGCTAGTTGTACCTGGTGTTGAGCCTCTAGTGCTTCCAAACCCAATTTCAGCAGACATGTCAGCAATGCGTCTTGGTCTTATCCAAGGGCTGCTGAACACGGTTGTTCACAACCAGAAACGTCAACAGCCACGCGTTCGTCTATTCGAATACGGCCTACGTTTCATCCCATGTGAATCTGCAGAAAACGGCATGCGCCAAGAGCCTATGCTTGCAGGTGTTATTGCTGGTACTCGTGGTGAAGAGCACTGGGATATCGAAACTAACACCGTTGATTTCTTCGACCTTAAGGGCGATCTAGAAGCGATTCTAGAGCTATCTGCGAACGAAAAAGCCTACTCTTTCGCTGCACTGTCACCTGAAAGCAAAAAAGCTAACCCAGCACTTCACCCAGGTCAATCTGCGGCAATCATCGTAGATGGCAAAGAAGTGGGCGTGATCGGTACCGTTCACCCTGAGCTTGAGCGTAAGTTCGGTCTAAACGGTCGTACTATCGTATTCGAAATCGAATGGTCTGCAATCAACAGTAAAGTGATCCCAGAAGCGGTTCAGCTTTCTAAATTCCCATCAAACCGTCGTGACATCGCAGTAGTTGTGGACGAAGCGGTAGCATCTGGTGACATCGTTAATGCTTGTTTAGAGCAAGGTGGCGAGTTCCTTAAAGATGCGAAGCTGTTCGACGTGTACGTAGGTAAAGGCGTTGAAGACGGTAAGAAGAGCCTAGCAATCGCTTTGACTCTACAATCAGTTGAGCGCACGCTTGAAGATGCAGACATCGCAGGTGCGGTAGATGCTATCGTTGCTCACGTTTCTGAGAAGTTTGGTGCGTCTCTACGTGACTAAGCGTTAGATGAACTATCTCTCTTAAGAAACTAAAAACCCTGTCAAATCGGCAGGGTTTTTTATGTTGAGCATTGTCTTATTGTGATTCACGTACTAGGCCGTTTACGTCACCTCCAACAACCTCAAAAATCTGGACCAAACTTGAGGTAGCGCTTAATCGAGATTTGGCTTATATCGTTTTTCCGCCAACAGACGCTAACGCAAGTTTATTGGCAGCTAGGCGGCGAGTGAGAGGGTATAGCTAAGCAGAAGAGGCAGCGTAAGAATACTGAAAAAGTTGCCAAATAGTACCATTGACGCCACTTTCATGGGCTCTATATTCAGCCTTTCCGCAAATAGGTAATTCATGACGGCTGGTGGCAGCATTGTGAAGAGTACCATCATTTGCAATTGCATCGTTGGAAGGGGAATTAACCAATAAATAAGTGCAAATGCAACCGCCCCAGTTGCAAGCGACTGCACGGTACACAATACACCAACCTTTAAACCGTCCATTCTTAAATGACACATTTGCGCCCCCAGGGATAAAAGCATCACGGGTACTGCCGCTTGGCCAAGTAGAGCCGTGGCTTCGTATAAAGGTGCCCATGCCCCCACATTTGACACGTTGAGAAACAGAGCCAACGACGCAGCTAAAAAGATTGGCATCTTGACTATTTGCTTAAAAGGGTTGCCATGACTAAGTAGCATTACACCTAAACTAATGTGCAAGCATGCTGACACGACAAATAGCAGTACTGCTGAGGATAGCGCAATTTCTCCAAACGTATAGGTAAACAAAGGAATAGCAAGGTTTCCGCTATTGCGAAACATATGTGGTGGTGCCCAGGTTTTAAACGACAGTGACGTCAATCGACATACAGGGATCATGAGTAGTGCGGGAACCAAAACCGCGACAATTGCTGCAAAAAGGAGTGGTCCCTGATTCGAGCCTAACGGCATGCTAACGAGCGAAGAAAACACCAGCGCAGGTGTGAAAACCTCAATGTTAATGCGGTTGATTGGACGAAAGTCAGGCTTGATGTAACGACCTACCAAATAGCCGACGCCGACAAGAGCAAAAACAGGGAAAAGAATATTTATGATTTGATTAATCATGGTCGCCTAGATGAAGTGTAAGGAGCTAATGTGGAGATACACGAAGAACCACATTATCAACCTTTATATATTGCGTCATCGCTGAACAGCGAGAAGCGTGGGTTTAATCAAGCTTTCTAAGCACAGTTACAAAGCCAGGTGGTCATACCATTTAGTTCAATTGTTACGTATCGAGTTACATACAAATCACTGAATTTACGACAAGTTCTATGTCAAGTGTCTGTTAAATAACCAATCTCTGATATTTTTATTAAATAGTGATTAATGTTGGTATTTAAACTACTTTTAGTTTTATCAGCTGGATGTTTTTCCTATTAAAGAGAAAACAAAAACAAAAATATCAAAATGTTGGCGTTTAACAATAATTTACATAGTGCTATTCCTTTTGTTCGCCAAGAAAAAAGTTGGCGAAAATCATAAGCTTGTCATACACTTCCTGATGTAACCCCGATATGTTGTTGAATTGGTAGGGTAAAACTGCTCTGGCGCTACACTAACGTAGCATTGTTTAACATAGCTTTGAGGAAAGTTTTATGGCGCTCACAAAAGCCGAACTGGCAGAAAACCTGTTTGATAAATTAGGATTTAGTAAGCGGGACGCCAAGGAAACGGTGGAAGTGTTCTTTGAAGAGATTCGTAAGGCACTGGAAAGTGGCGAACAGGTAAAACTGTCAGGTTTTGGTAACTTTGATCTTCGTGACAAGAATGAACGACCTGGTCGTAACCCGAAAACCGGTGAAGATATTCCAATTACTGCTCGACGTGTAGTGACTTTTCGCCCGGGTCAGAAGTTAAAAGCTCGTGTAGAAAACCTGAAGAAAGTACAGTAAGCCGAATAAATGGATCACGCTAAGGCGTGGTCTTTTTTTTGCGTAAAACTTGTGTCGCATATAAACGAAAACCACCGCAATGCGGTGGTTTTTCTGTTTTTGAGTATATCTTAATGATATGGATTACGCTGCTTCTAGGTGCGTTGTTAAGTATGGTTGCCATGCTTGTTGGTACAAGTTTTTAGACTGTGCACGCATGTTGCGAATAGAAGCGAGTTCTAGTTCGCTTAGTTCGCGTTTCTCCATCATCGCTTGGCGTTCTAGTTTCTGGATTTTTTCGTATAGGTCGTGTTCAGGACCGCTTTTCACATCTGCGATGGCTTTTAAGTGCAGTTGAACTTCGGCAACTAGATTTGTCTTTGGTAAACGAACGAGTAAGTTCAAGTCTCTATAGCCTGAAGGACCAGGTTTTTTGAAGCGATTTTTTACTTTAACAATTGTTGTTTCACGCTCTAAGGTTTCATAAATGGAGACTAAGCTCGCGACGTCTTCAGCAACAATCGTGGCACGGGCTAGGTCAGTAATGCGTTCGACTTTTCCATCTAACTCCAAAGCTATTTTTTCTTCTGCTCGTTGTTTGGACTTTACGCCTGCGAAGTATGGCTGAGCATCATTAAGAAGTGCGGTACTTTTACAGATAGTTTCAAGCTCAAATTGTGCTTGGTGAGCTTTGCTGTAAAGAATGTCGAAGTCAGTGTATGGCTGAGTTGGAGTTGCGTCGATTGACTGAATACCATACAAGCCGCTAAGGCTATGTTTAAAGAGTTTCGAACAAACTTCGTTTTGACTTGTTGAACGATTTTGATCGCCACTCGGCGCTGGGGTAATTGGAAGTGCGGCAAATGCCGGTGCACGGCTAAGTACCAAAAGCATCAATGCTGTAGTACGAAGAAATAAGCTCATTCACTCTCCTTAACTTGCTTGTACTTAGAAAATAGGGAACATAAAGGTCGCTAAGTTCGGCAAATCAGGTACTAACTTATTAATGGGGTCATTACGAAAGATTCCAAGGTTTCAGTTTTGTCTTGAAGTGGAATCGTGCGTTAGATCACCATTTCTCTTTTCTTTATTCTGTTTATCAGATAAAGGTGTGGTTCCTATAAGAACGTTTACATCCTACCACCGCTGTATTAACCAAAGATGAACGGCATAGACAAATTGAAAAAAATCGTTAGTCTTACTTCTCAAAATGAAAATCAGCCGACAAGTAGAAAGTAAAATGAGAGACCAAGAGTTTTGGCATAATAAATGGGCCAGTAATCAAATCGGATTTCACTTGGAAGATGTAAACCCGCTATTACCTGCATATTGGCAACACACAAACCCAAAGCGTGAAGACAAAGTGTTAGTGCCTTTGTGTGGAAAGTCAGAAGACTTGATTTGGTTAGCGATGAAGCATGATTCAGTTGAAGGTGTTGAGCTGAGCCATATCGCTGTTCGTGCCTTTTTTGCTGAACATTTTTATACGCCAACCGTGACGCCTGTTAATGGTATGCACGAGCTTTATCAATTTGATGAGCTCTCTATTTATACTGGGGACTTTTTCACTGCACCAGTATCTCAAGCCGATATCATTTATGATCGCGCCGCGTTGGTTGCTTTACCGCAAGATATGCGAGAGGAGTATGTAGAGCGTCTCAAGCAACTTTTGAATCCAGGCGGTCGTATTTTGCTTGTTACACTCAACTATCCTCAAGAAGAGATGGCGGGGCCTCCATTTAGCGTGCCAGTTGAAGAGATTGAGCAGTTATTTTCAGGTTACAAAGTTACCTGTTTGAACGTAGATGAAGCTGATGAAAACCATCCTAAAATTGCAAAAAAAGGCTTAAGTCGCTTCTCTGAAGAAGTGTACCTAATCGAGAGTGAATAGGTTTTTTGGGTTTGTAAAACGAAACAGCGCAGCAATTAGAGCTGCGCTGTTTTTTGTAGGAGCGGAGCTCGTTTAATATGTGATATTCACTTTTGATGCACTTTCAACAGCATCTTGAACGGCTTCTTCGGTGGTTTTTCGTCGCGTAAGGACAACACCTAAACGACGGCGACCATCGATTTCTGGCTTGCCGAATAGACGAACTTGCGTTTGAGGTTGAGCTAAGGCTTTGGTTAGGTTGTCAAAGCGAATGTTTGTGGAAGTCCCTTGACCAAGAATAACGGCCGACGCAGATGGACCATATTGTACGATATTATTAATCGGCATTCCGGTAAATGCACGTACGTGGAGAGCAAACTCTGACATTTCCTGAGAAATCATAGTGACCATGCCTGTATCGTGTGGGCGAGGAGAGACCTCATTGAAAATGACCTTATCGCCTTTAACAAATAACTCTACACCAAAGATGCCGTAGCCACCGAGTGCGTTGACTACTTTCTCTGCCGTGTATTCTGCTGCTTTTACTGCGTTTTCTGACATGGCTTGTGGTTGCCATGATTCGCGGTAGTCGCCATCTTCCTGACGATGGCCAATTGGAGCACAGAAGTGAACACCGTCAACGGCTCTTACGGTCAATAAAGTGATTTCGTAATCGAAGTCGATAAAACCTTCCACGATCACGCGACCTGCACCCGTACGTCCGCCTTCCTGTGCGTAATCCCATGCTTTTGCTACGTCGTCTTCGGTCTTGATGACACTTTGCCCTTTACCTGAAGAACTCATAACTGGCTTTACTATGCACGGGATGCCTACATGCTCAACCGCGGCTTTGAAGTCTTCAAAAGTATCTGCAAAATGATAAGGTGATGTCGTCAGTTCTAGCTCTTCTGCAGCCAAACGTCGGATACCTTCACGATTCATTGTTAGCTTGGTTGCCTTAGCGGTTGGAACAACATTCAGCCCTTTTTCTTCAAGTTCTACCAGTTTGTCGGTTGCGATAGCTTCGATTTCAGGTACGACGTAAGTAGGTTGTTCCTTCGTAATAACTTCTTCTAAGGCGCTTCCATCTAACATATCGATGACGTAACTACGGTGAGCAACTTGCATCGCTGGAGCATTAGCATAGCGATCACAAGCAATCACTTCTAAACCAAGTCTCTGACATTCAATTGCGACTTCTTTACCGAGTTCGCCAGAGCCTAAAAGTAATACACGGGTAGCATTTGCGCTGGTTGCAGTGCCAAACATAGTGTTCCCTTACAAAAATAGAGTGGTGAGACAGAAATTGCAGGAGATCATACTGAAGTTTCATGACAAAGCAAACGTTTGCTTTTGGTTTTTAGGCAATAAAAAAGCTCTACATGCCGTAGAGCTTTTTATACTGAAATTGTCGCTTATACGTTGACAAAACTAAGTGGAATATCTGGATTCAACGCTTCTAACGTTGATTGCGTATCAGCCAAATGACTGATCTTGCCTTCTGAGTTTTCTACCAGAGCAGCGGCTTTGATATTGTCAAAAGTTTCACCCGCAAGTAGTACTTGGATCAGCGCAACTTGTAATGGCGGCAAGCTAGGGTTAAACGCCGCATTTTCCGCATAAGCACCTTGGAATACACGGCCGCTAGCCATTTCTAATGCTAAGCCACTCAAGTTGTTGGTATATGGTGAGTGGCTCATGTTCATCGCTTCAACAGCGCTTTGAATTAGAGTGTCTTCATCATCGCATGAGAACTGATGCTTTACTTCTGCCATTAAGCCGGATTCGATACCGAGATCGTTTGGTCCAAAGGCTTCAGGTAGGTATTCATGCAGCGACTTTTCTTCGCGTTCTGGGAGCTGAATTTTAAGCTCGTTTGCGGTAGATAACTCGTTCATGAACTGACGGCAGTGACCACATGGGCTGAAGTTAATAGTGATATCTTTAATACCACGTTCACCTTTCATCCAAGCGTGGCTAATTGCAGACTGCTCAGCGTGAACTGTTTGACCTAACTGAACACCAAAGAATTCCATGTTGGCACCGAAGTAAAGGCGACCTGAGAGACCACGAACGATAGCACCGACATAAAATTCAGAAAGAGGAGCATAGGAATATGCTGCGGCAAAAGGAAGTAGAGCAACACGAAGCTCTTTATCTGATAGACCGGTAGCTGAAAGCAACTGCTCAAACTGTTGAACTGAAAGCGTAGCATCAAAATCATCAGCTTGGATGATAGGAGCAAGTTGTTTGGAAAGTGCTTCTGGAGCGCCTGCTAGCGCCTGTTCAATGCGACTTTTCATGTTGAATCCTTGTTATTGCATGGACAGTTATTCTATGTGAAGGATAGAAATGTTCCGTGCGTTAGATCACGATAAATAATGCAATTGATAATTCTGTTACATAATTAGAGTGAGCTCACACATGTATTCGATTGCACTGACGTGAAGCGTTATCTCCGTCTCACAATTAACCATATCAGTATATATTCATATGACCAAGACGCTGGGATATGTTAATTACGATGCCTACATGTCCACACAACGTTATTCCTAGATATCTAAGCAACGTTGAGTCAGTAATATTGCACTGAATGTTGAAGTTATTAGTGTGTATCTCGTCAGAGTACCTTAACGATCTTACTAGAACGGGTTGTTAGATGAGGTAATACAGAATTTTGGAAGGGATAAGGAAGAAACGGGAAGGCCACGGCCTGCCGGAAGGAGGGCAGACCGAGAGCGCTTAACTATTGATATAGCCAGACAGCCAAAGCAAAAAAGCTTGGAGCCAAAATAGAAGTGATGATGCCGCATAAAACCAATGCGAGTGATGAGAACGCGGCATCAATGGGCTGTTTCTCTGCACATGTCGCGGTGCCTAAGGCATGAGACACAGTACCCATTGTTAGGCCACGTGCAATCGGGTGTTTAATTCCAATTAAGTTGTAAATTGGGTATGCCAAAATCGCGCCCAATAAACCAACAATCAGAACCAAGATCGCCGCAACGGCAGCTTCACCACCGAGGTGACTCGAAATTTCCATTGCTATTGGCGTAGTGACGGATTTACCCACTAGACTTGCGATTAAACTGATATCCGCTTTGAAAGCGACTGCGATCAAGGTGGTTGTCATCATCGACATCACACTGCCTACTGTGCAAGCAAAAGTGATGATTCGCCAGTTTGCTTTAATCTGTGGTAGTTGTTCATATAACGGGTAAGCCAGAGCAACTACGGCTGGTTGAAGTAAAAAACTGATCCCTTCGTTATCCGCATAATACGTTTCAAACGGTACATTTAAGTAAGTAAGCAAAGGAATGAGCACTGCAATACTGATTAGCAAAGGATTTGCTAGAGGATTATTCACTTTGATTGCGATTTGGCGCGCGACAAGAAAAACCGCAATGGTAACAACTAACCACATATCAGTGCTTCTCCTTTAGCAAGTAGTCCAGCAGCCAAGCGAGGCTGACCAGTACAATGAGTGAGCCTCCAACTGCGCTAGCAATGATAGGGAGGGCATTAGCGAGTAACATATCGAAATGTTGCATTAATCCCACGCTAATAGGAACGAACAACAAAATCATGTAGCGGATAAATAGCGTGGCGCCCGGTTTGACCCAATCGACCTTTACAAGCCCAAGAGTCATGGAGAAAAACAGTACGAGCATACCGATGACACTTCCTGGGACGGAAACGCCAGTGAACTTTTGAATGGTAATTCCGATGCCAAGCGCCCCCATGATGAGGAAGATTGAAATGAGCAGTTGGATCAGTTGTAAGAATCGTTCTTTAATCATTTTGACAGTATATAAACAACAAGCACACCATAAGGTGCGCTTGTATTGGGAGGAGTTAAGAAGCTAAGCTCTCTACATAACGGTACACGGATTTTAATATCGCAATCTTCTTTTCGTCACTTTCATGTTCGTGAACTAAGTTTTCTAAATTCAGCATGTACTCTTCAATTTGGCTTTCAAACACTTCTCGACAGTGTAATGCCCAGCGTCTCTGTTCTTGCTCGTCTAATGTGCCTGGGAAGTTACGCGCACGATAGCGGAACAACAGAGGTTTAATGCGCTTGTCATCAAATTCAATGTCCAATGCGGCAAGATTGTTCGGGTCGGTTTCTCGAATGATATCCATGGCTGCGCGATCGGCCGGAGAGAAGAATCCGTCGTAAAGTTGCGTATCGACGTCATCACTTTTATCGAATTTACGCTCGACTGAAAAGAGGCTAATCAACTTTTCTCTAATTTCAGGATGTTGGCGCAACAAAGCGAGATTAGCGAGACATTGCTGGCGATCAATGCCAATAGACTCCGCATTTTCAGCCGTTAACGTTTTTGCAGGGGCGAGAATAGGGCATTTGTTTAAATGAACTAACTTAACAGGCACTGGTAGCAATTCACCAAGATCTTCTCGCTTAGTGTAGAGTCTTTCGTGTAGCTCTTCTGCGGATAGCTCTAGAATAGGCTGAGGGTCTTTCGCTAAATCGATAGTGATAACGGCGTTATTATTGGTTGGGTGCCAAGCAACAGGCACAATCCAGCTAGTGTACTGGCATTCGCGCCCTAGCATGCCTGAAACGTGCATCAACGGCGTCATGTTGACGATGTCGACTAATTCATTCAGCTTGCGCTTTTGGCGCATAGAAAAGAAGTAGTCAAACAATTTTGGTTGCGCTGCTTTGACTTTTTTCGCCATTTCGATAGTCGCAATCACGTCTGCCATCGCATCGTGCGCGTTACTATGTTCTATGCCGTTAGCAACAGACAAGTGCTCTAATTTAAAACTAGTGAAGCCATCTTCGTTTTCTGGCCACTCTACGCCTTCTGGGCGAAGGGCGTGGCACGCGCGTAATACATCGAGTAAATCCCAACGCGAGTTACCGTTTTGCCAACTCCATGCGTATGGGTCGATAAAGTTACGATAACAAGTATAACGGGTCACTTCGTCATCAAAGCGAATGCTGTTGTAGCCTAAACTGGTTGTATTTGGTTTCGCGAGTTCAGCGTGAATCTTAGCGATAAACTCAGGCTCAGAAAGGCCTTCTTGAACCGTTTTTTGCGGAGTAATACCAGTAATAAGCGCAGCTTCAGGAGACGGAAGATAATCAGCAGGTGGCTGGCAGTACATGACTAAAGGTTCGCCGATGATATTGAAGTTTTCATCTGTGCGGACACCAGCGAACTGGCTTGGGCGATCTTTCGCGGGGTTTGTTCCCCATGTCTCATAATCAAAGAAGAAAAAAGTGGGCTGATTATCTTGGTGCATTCTGCTTACCGTTTACAAAACCGATGACAGTATTAGACCATTCAACGCCTTGACTAGCAACGAAAGATGCAAGTTGAATTTTTGAAAATGAAAAAGCCGATGGCGAACCATCGGCTTGATATTTTACGTTTTATTGCTTGGGAAGTAGTTTGAGCTTTACGCTCGTGTTTCTTCCAATGCTGTTTCGCTTTCTGGTGACTTCAACACTCGGCTAGCAATTGTACCCGCAGTCATTGATCCTGAAACGTTCAGTGCGGTACGGGCCATATCGATCAATGGTTCAATAGAGATAAGCAGCGCCGCGATGGTCACAGGCAAGCCCATTGCAGGAAGAACAATCAATGCTGCAAACGTCGCGCCGCCACCCACACCAGCGATACCAAATGAACTGATGGTGATAATCGCAATCAATGACAGGATAAAGTGCAGATCCAGTGGGTTGATGCCCATTGTCGGAGCTACCATCACTGCCAGCATTGCAGGGTAGATACCTGCACATCCGTTTTGGCCGATAGTGGCACCAAACGATGCTGATAGGTTTGCAATCGCTGGTGGAACGTTAAGCTTGGTGATTTGCGCTTCTACGTTTAGTGGGATCGTTGCTGCTGAGCTACGAGATGTAAACGCGAAGGTCAGTACAGGCCAGATTTTCTTAAAGTATTCCGCAGGGCTAACGCCGACAAACGAGACTAATACGCCGTGAACAACAAACATCAGAGCGATAGCAACATAAGACGCCACAATAAAGCCAAGTAGGTTTAGGATGTCGCCTGCGCTTGATGTTGCTACCACTTTTGCCATCAGTGCTGCGATGCCGTATGGCGTTAACGCCATGATCATCTTCACTAATCGCATAACGATTGACTGAGCTGCTTCTACGAAAGTACGAATCGGTGATTCTAACTCTGCTTTTTCCATCATCACTTTGCGAGCGGCGATACCGGTTAACACGCCGAAAATCACAACAGCGATAATTGAGGTCGAGCGAGCACCTGTTAGATCAGCAAATGGGTTGGTTGGAATGAAGCTAACTAGCATTTGAGGAATAGTCAGGTCACTTACTGTACCAGCACGGCTTTCTAAAACGGCGATACGAGCGGTTTCACGCGCGCCTTCAGTTAACCCTTCTGCTGACAGGCCAAATGTCGTTGTCACCAAGATACCGATAAGTGCAGCAATTGCAGTCGTTACTAGAAGAACAGAGATGGTCAGGCCAGAAATTTTACCTAATGATCCACCTTTCTCCAATTTAACAACTGCAGAGATCATCGATACCAATACTAGTGGCATGATGACCATTTTCAGTAGACCAACGTAGCCACTGCCTACAATGCCTACCCATTCAAGTGTTTGAGCAATTGCGCTGTTGCCTTCACCGTGAATGAGTTGCAAAGCAAGACCAAAAAGAGAACCAGTAACAAGACCGATTAAAACGAGACGAGAGAGTGTGTGTTTCTTTTGTTGTTGGTTAAATAGAAAGAACAATATGCCAACAAAGACGGCTAGAGAGGCTATCACTGCAAAATTCATAATCTGACCTTATCAACCTGCCGAAATGGCGGTTGTTTTTTATACGGGGTTTTATACGGATTTGTTTATGGGGCGTAAGATAACGCTCGCGATATAACTTTAAAAATGACAAACGGGTATTAGCTAGATCTAAAATGAATATAAAAACGAGATCTAAGTCGCGTGAGAGTGTGAATTAGCACGTTAAATGTACAAAATGGTTATTCGTAGTGATGCAGTAAGTCACGCATTTCTTGCCTTTGTAAGTAAACCACCGAGTCTTCTTGATAACTGAAAAGTTGATAAATCATCGCTTTGGCGACATCTTCCGCTCGAATAGGTAAAAAGTTGGACAGTTTGCCAAGCATGAGTGGGCGAATTACCTTAAACAGAATTTGCACTAACTTCTCGTCCGTTCTTGGACTTTGACGTTGACCAACAAGCGGGCCTGGGCGAACAAACACAATTTCCTCAAAACCCATAGCTTCGATTCGTTGTTCCATTTGTCCTTTACAGGCTAGGTAATGGGATGGCGATTTACTATTTGCACCAAGGCTAGAAACAACCGCAAGGCGTTTGACTCCGATCGTTTTCATCTGTTGGGCGACTTTACACACCAGATCAACATCTACTCTACGTAAATTATCCTTACTGCCTGCTTGCTTAAGGGTTGTGCCTAAACAGATAAAGCCGATGGTCGGTGTTGGTTGATTCTCATCCCATTGGTGGATAGAGAGGTCGGCATCAATGAGAGGGACAAGCTTTTTGTCCGCATCTATGACGCCATCGAGTGGGCGACGAGAAAGATAATATAAGGTACCAACACCTGATTGATTTATGAGGTTTGTAATGACTTTTGAACCGACTAAGCCAGTCGCCCCAGCGATGATGGCGCAGGTGTTGTTATCCATGTCCTTTCTCCTATATGGGAATATAGCCTAAGCTATTGTAGCGGATTTCAAGGAGTTACTTATAATCGAATGCTCGAAAGGTGAGACGCTCTGCGAACTCAGTAGACTTTCCTAACAGAAATCTGATTAGCGCTGCCCCAAGCGGATGCAAGGGTATACAATAGTGGACGCTCAAAACTGGGGCTGAGCAAGATTTCTTAATCAATGGAACACCTCTCACCCAGACAACATCAAAGGAACGTAAAAAATGGATGACTCTTTTGCAGTGGAGATACAAGCGCGCATAGATAACAAAACCAAACCCGTCGGTTCTTTAGGCTTATTGGAAAAGGTGGCACTACAGCTAGCTCTTATTCAAAGTCAGGATAAACCTCAGCCAGTTGATTCCATCGCTATCTGTAAACCGAGCATGCTGGTATTTGCTGGAGATCACGGCGTTGCAGAGGAGGGCGTAAGCATTGCGCCAAGCGAAGTCACTCAGCAAATGGTGGCTAACTTTCTCGCCGGCGGCGCAGCCATCAACTGCTTTTGCGACATCAATGGCATCCAACTCAAAGTAATAGATTGCGGCATGTTGGCACCTATTGATGTGCTGGTTCCAGAATTTAAGTTTCATCCAAACTTGGTTGAACAACGGTTGGGTAACGGTACGGTTAATTTCTCTAAACAATCAGCGATGTCCCCAGAACAAGTGGCGCTAGGTTTAGAGTATGGTGCGAAGATTGCTGAGCAAACCATTTTGTCTGGCTCAAATCTATTGATGTTCGGTGAGATGGGCATTGGTAACACCAGTTCGGCTTCCGCACTGTTATCGGCGCTGAGTTCATTAGATATTGATTATTGTGTTGGCGTTGGCACCGGAATCAATCAACAACAGTTGAGCCGCAAATATAAACTGGTTGCACAGGGAGTAAACCGATGTCGAGGTCTTGATACTAAAGCGATTCTCGCACAGGTTGGAGGCTTTGAAATCGTACAAATGGTAGGCGCTTTTTTAGAAGCCAAGCGGCTTAAAACCCCAGTTTTAGTGGATGGATTTATCGTATCGGTTGCTGCGTATATTGCAACGTTGCTAGACGAAGAAGCGCGCGAATACATGTTGTTTGCCCACCGCTCCGAAGAAAATGGACATAAGTTTGTATTAGAGTACCTAAAAGCAGAACCTCTACTCGATCTTGGTTTACGATTAGGGGAGGGAACCGGAGCCGCTCTTGCCTTACCCTTGTTAAAAGCTGCTGCCCAGTTTTACAACAAGATGGCGAGTTTTGAGAGTGCAGGAGTTACAGTATAGTGTCAGTCCCTGATAATTCTGAGAACGTCACGCCATTATCGTTAAGATACCAGTGGGAGTTGTTTCTATTAGCTATCAGTTTTTTTAGCCGCTTACCCGTACCCCAAGCGTTGCCATACAGTGAAGAACGCATGAATCAGGCCGGACGTTATTTCGCGTTAGTTGGTCTCGTACTTGGAGCGCTTTGTGCTCTGGTATTTTCGCTCACTTCAATTCTTTTCCCAGAATCGGTTGCCATAGTATTAACAATGGTGTTTAGCTTATTGTTAACAGGGGCATTTCACGAAGACGGCTTGACTGATATGGCGGATGGCATTGGCGGTGGTATGACTGTCGAGCGACGCCTCTCTATTATGAAGGACAGCCGCATTGGCACTTATGGTGCAGCCACTCTCATTATGGCGTTATTGGCTAAGTATGTTTTTTGGAGTGAACTGGCTAACTTGCCGCAGTTTTGGTTGGTCATTGTCGTCGCTTATACCGCAAGCCGAGCACTAGCCGCGACGCTTATTTATGACATGCCTTATGTCAGTGACAGTGATACGTCGAAAAGTAAACCGCTGGCAAATAGCCAGTCTTCTTTAGAAGTCTCCATTTTGTTGTTTACTGGTGGCATAACATTGCTTGTGCTTGGTATCACGCAGGCGATCTTTATATCGCTTGTTCTCGTGGTATTTCGTTTGATGTTCAAACGTTGGTTAATCAAGCGAATTGGCGGCTTCACGGGGGATTGCCTTGGCGCAGCGCAGCAGCTATCGGAACTGCTTGTTTATCTCACTATGATTGGGTTTTATCACATCTCATGAAGCAATTGATACTCGGTGGCGCGCGCTCTGGGAAGTCGCATTTGGCGGAAAAAACAGCCAAGCAATTATCGACCACTTCTCAACACTCATTACATTATGTTGCAACCGCGCTGCCATTTGACCAAGAAATGCGAGAGCGAATAGCGCATCATCAAAAGCAACGAGGGGGCGAGTGGCAAGAGCATGAATGCCCCCTTCATTTATCTGAGTTACTGACAAATTTCGCTAACACCGATGTTGTGCTGGTCGATTGTTTAACCTTGTGGCTCAATAATTGGATATTTGAGTTAGGTGATGAATGTTCCAATGAGAAGCTAGAAGCAGAAATTGAAAAGCTTATACAGGTGGTACGTGGCTCAGATGCGACGTTAATATTCGTCTCTAACGAGGTTGGAATGGGTATTGTGCCTTTGGGGGCGGTTAGTCGTTACTTTGTGGATAATGCAGGACGGATGAATCAAAAACTAGCCAGTGTTTGCCATCGTGTTACCTTTGTTGCTGCTGGTTTGCCGTTGGTTCTTAAAGAGTAGGATGGAACAAAATGAAAACACTCAATATCTATCTTGTGCGTCATGGAAAAGTAGATGCTCCACCAGGACTCCATGGCCAAACAGATGTAAAAGTTACGCCTGCTGACCAAGAAAGCATTGCTCGGGCTTGGATCGAGAGTGGACGAGGTGTGGGTGGAGTGATTTGTTCTCCTCTTTCACGTTGTCAAGAACTGGCAAATATAATTGCTGAACAGCAATTATTACCAGTAATGACGGATGAATCTTTACAAGAGATGGCATTTGGTGATTTTGATGGTATGCCTTTTGATATGCTCACTGAGCAGTGGAAAAAGCTAGATGCTTTTTGGCAATCGCCAGCACAACATACGTTGCCGAACGCTGAGAGCTTAAGCACATTTTCTGAGCGCATATGTCGCGTTTGGTCTCAAATCATCAACGATATCAATGACAATCTACTTATCGTCACGCATGGTGGCGTCATTCGTATGATTCTTGCTCATGTATTGGAGTTAGATTGGCGTAACCCCAAGTGGTATTCGACGTTGTCGATAGGAAACGCTTCTGTCACGCATATAACAATTACCATAGATGAGCAAATTTACGCCTCGGTGCGTTCGATTGGCGTACCTCTTTTAACTCGTTAATTTATAATTATTAAAATGCCCAAAGCGATACTGCTTATGGGCATAGTCACGGAAGATGTCAGTGGAAGCCCATCTGCTAGGTGCAGGAAGCGAAAATTGACTCAGTTACATAAAAAGGAAATATAGAAATGACAACGCCGAGTTGGGATTTGTCCATCGTTTATAACGACCTTTCTGACCCACGAATTCAAGACGATATTGCTCTTGTGGAACAATGTATTGATCTTTTGAATAAACAATCAGCAGATTGCGGCAACGTAGAGATCATGCAAAATGCGATTTTGACCAATGAAGCCGCGAGTCGTTTAGCGGGCACAGTTGCAAATTTTGCGAGTTGTTATGCTTCTGTTGATGCAACAAACGCCGAAGCGAAATCGTTACTTGGTAAAATGACCCGCATCTTTTCGGAGCTTTCTCAAGCGTTCAGTCCCTTTGATTTGACACTAACGCATGCCGACGAAGAGTTTATCTTGCGTGTGTTAGACCATGAGAATCCAGATATCAGTGGGCAAGCTTTTTCTATCTTGAATTCTAGAAAGTTGGCGGATACTCGTCTTAGCAACGCAGAAGAACAGTTACTGGCTGCGATGAGTGTGGATGGTAAATCGGCTTGGGGTAACCTATACGATAACCTGACTGGCTCATTGAAAGTGAAGCTTGAGTACGCAGATGGTAAGAGTGAAGAGCTTGGGTTTTCTCAAGCGGCAAGCATTCTTTATGGTTCTGAATTCGAGCGTCAAGAAGCCGCGTGGCGAGGCGTACAAGATGCAATGCAAACGCACCAAGAATCATTCGCTGCAATTTTGAATGCGTTAGCAGGATGGCGTTTAACTGAAAACAAAAAGCGTTCGACGAAGCGTGAAGTTCACTTCCTCGAGCCGAGTTTGCATGGTAGCCGTATCCAAGCTGAAACTTTAAATGCGATGATGACAGTAGCCAAAGACAGTCGAGCTATTGGTCAGAAAGCGGGTTTATTGATGGCGCAAGTACATGGTCTGGATGAGATGAAACCTTGGAATCATCTGGCGGCTATGCCTGCTTTGAGCGGTGAAGCGAAGGTTTACGACTTTGATGAAGCGATTGATGTTATTTGTGAAGCATTTGAAACAGTAAACCCTGAGATGTCGGAATTTGTCCGTTTGATGGTACAAAATGGTTGGATTGATGCCGCGCCAAATGCTAACAAGCGTCTTGGCGCATACTGCACCAAACTGCCAGCAACGCGAACACCACTTGTGTTTATGACTTGGAGTGGTAGTCGCTCAGACCTGATGACTCTGGCACATGAACTTGGCCATGCGTTTCATAACTGGGTTATTCGTGATTTGCCACTTTGCCAAACTTACTATCCAATGACGTTAGCAGAAACCGCCTCTATTTTTGCAGAAAACATCGTTCGTGATCATTTGATTTCGAAAGCGGAGAGCGTCGATGAAAAGCTAGAGATGTTGTGGGAAGAGTTGTCATCTGCGCTAGCTTTAATGATCAACATTCCGGTTCGCTATGAGTTTGAGAAATCGTTCTATGAACGCCGCCAGGATGGAGAGTTAACCGCAGATGAATTCTGTGAGTTGATGTCTGAAACTTGGAAACAATGGTATGGCGACGTAATGAGCGAGCCGGATCCGTACTTCTGGGCAAGCAAGCTGCACTTTTCTATCGATAGTGTGAGTTTTTATAACTACCCATACCTGTTTGGTTTCTTATTCAGCAAGGGTATTTATGCACAGCGAGAAACCAAAGGAGAAGCGTTTTACACCGATTACATCAATTTGCTGCGCGATACCGGCTGCATGATGGCGGAAGATGTTGTCGAAAAGCATCTGTCGATGGATTTAACCCAACCAACGTTTTGGCAGCAGAGCGTTGAGCTAGTGCGTGAAAAAGTCGATGAGTTTGAGCGTTTGCTCGCACAGCGCGGCTAAGTTTTTCGCATTGTTGATGCATAATCTGCTTTATAGCTACAAAAATTTGATCAAATCATAATGATCTTAATCAGGGCTGTGGTAAAGTTCACAGCCCTAACACTTTGTAATTGTTTAAAAATTAAACGCCTCAATGCTTGATTTGAGTGCCTGGCGCGAAAAGGTATCGGATTTTCGAGGGAAATAGTGATTTCTACTCATAAGTGAGATCGCAGCAACAAAAATCCTTTGTACAATTTATTAACATACCCGCCGTGTTATTAAGGAGTAACGCATGACGAAGTCTCTCTTTCGCCAATCGTTTTTAACTGACACGTTAGATGTTCATATCGATGTTGCACCAGCGGAGCAGGTGCTTTCTAACGGTGTAAAACTTAAACTCTATCAGCGTGGTGTATTAGAAGTAATCCCTGCGAATTATACTCAGGATACGAAGAACATCATCATCTCTTGTGGGGTTCACGGAGATGAAACCGCACCGATGGAGCTGGTGGATTCCATTATTCAAGACATAGAATCTGGGTTCCAGACGGTCGATGCCCGTTGTCTATTCATTATCGCTCATCCAGAATCCACTCTGGCGCACACGCGATTCCTTGAAGAAAACCTCAACCGTCTTTTTGACGAAAAAGAACACAAGCAGACAAAAGAGCTTGTCATCGCTGATACGCTAAAGCTGCTTGTTCGCGATTTCTATCAGGATACCGACCCGACAACACGCTGGCACCTTGATTTACACTGCGCGATTAGAGGTTCGAAGCACTATACGTTTGCAGTAAGTCCTAAGACTCGTCATCCTGTGCGAAGCAAGGCATTAATCGACTTCTTGGACAGTGCACACATTGAAGCTGTGCTCTTGTCAAACTCACCATCGAGTACGTTTAGCTGGTACAGTGCCGAGAACTTTGGTGCGCAAGCTCTCACAATGGAGCTTGGTCGTGTGGCTCGTATTGGTGAAAATGACCTCGATAAATTGACTGCGTTTGATTTGTCTTTACGTAATTTGATTGCGGAAACGAAGCCAGAACACCTACCAAAACCATGCATTAAATATCGCGTAAGTCGCACAATCGTTCGCCTGAACGAAGACTTTGACTTTATGTTCGACGACAATGTTGAAAACTTCACTTCATTTGTTCACGGCGAAGTGTTTGGTCATGATGGCGACAAACCATTAATGGCGAAGAACGAAAACGAAGCGATTGTCTTCCCGAACCGCCATGTCGCAATAGGTCAACGTGCAGCTCTGATGGTTTGTGAAGTGAAAACCCGTTTTGAAGAGGGCGAGTTGGTTTACGATTAATCCAACATTGCTTTGAGAAGTTAATTGCAATTTACCGAGGCTTAACTGTAAGGTTAAGCCTCGTTTGTTTTTATCGGCCGCTATGGATTTTCAACAACTTATCCTGAACAAGGAACGACGCTGGCAACGTAACCTGATGGTTATGTCGATCGTGCTCGCTGTACTCTCTGCCATTCACTTGATGGTCGGAGAAATTTTCCTTTCTCCTTTTCAATCCTTATCTGCATTTGAACAGAAGTTATTGGTGGACTTGCGTTTACCAAGGTTAGTGTCTGCGGCAATTATTGGTGCTGCGTTAGCGGTATCTGGCGCGACGTTACAAGTGTTGCTTGGGAACGTGTTGGCTGAACCCGGCGTGCTTGGTATATCTGGTGGTGCAAGCTTAGCAATGGTCTTAATCATGTTCGCGTCACCTGTTCTTCCCACCCCGATTGTTTTTATGTTGGCAGCGATTGCAGGCTCGATGGTGTTCACGTTTGTTTTGGTGGCGATAGCAAGGGCAATGCACCTGACGACGGCTCGATTGCTTTTGGTTGGTGTCGCATTGGGTATTTTATCGAGCGCGATTGTGACGTGGGCATTTTACTTCAGTGATGATCTCAGCTTACGCCAACTGATGTATTGGTTAATGGGCAGCATTGGTGGCGCAAGTTGGTATCAACATACCGTTACCTTGGTGATGCTGCCGATGCTTATCTGGTTGTGTTGTAAAGGCAAGTCGCTTGATAAATTGATGCTGGGTGAGATTCATGCGACCCAATTGGGTGTCGATGTACATCAAATGCGTTGGAAACTGATCCTAGCCATTTCTGTTTTGGTAGGTAGTTCAGTCGCTTTGGGGGGCATCATCAGCTTTGTTGGCTTGGTGGTACCGCACTTGTTGCGTTTGGCTTTTGGTACAGAAAGCCGTTATTTATTGCCACTTTCTGCAATATCTGGCGCAGCGTTACTTGTATTTGCTGATATCGGCGCAAGACTGTTATTGGACTCCGCTGAGTTACCTTTAGGTGTCATGACAACATCGATTGGCGCACCCATTTTCATCTGGATGCTGGTGAAGAGTCATGATGCACGTTAAACATATATCGGTTGGTAGTCGATTATTGCCTCTTTCTTTTGAATGCAAAGCAGGCGAAATCGTACATGTCGTTGGGCCTAATGGTTCAGGTAAGAGTACTTTATTGGCTGCGATTTCTGGTACGTTAAGCTACCGAGAGGGTATGAGTGGTGAAGTGTACGTTGGCGACAAAAACTTGCTTACTTTACCGTTGTCAGAGCAAGCTCATGTTCGAGGTTATTTGTGTCAGCAATCACGCCCTGCATTTAATGTCGATGTTTTTCAGTATCTCGCCCTATCTCTACCGAGTGGCGCTGAGATTGCGGATATCAAAGTGCGTGATGCCGTCAATATGGTGGTGGAGCTGGTACAGCTGCAAGATAAGCTTCATCGCAGTATTCAAACATTATCCGGCGGTGAGTGGCAACGTGTCCGATTAGCAGGTGTATGTTTGCAGGTGTGGCGTACCATTAATCCTTTTTCGCAGTTTTTAATTTTGGATGAGCCAGCAGCACCGTTAGATATTGCGCAAGAGGGTCTGCTCTATCAATTGATTAACGCTATGGCGGCGCAGGGAATTGGAGTATTGGTTGCTAATCACGATCTCAACCGCACATTAAAGCACGCAGATAAAGTATTGCTGCTTAACAACGGTGTGCTGCACTCATCAGGAAATGCCGATACTGTGCTAACGGAAGAAGCGCTCGGGGAAGTGTTCAATACTCAAGTCAAAAAGGTCATCGTAGATGAGCAACCTTATTTAATCTTTGATTAGTATTTAAGGGACAATAAAAAACGACCTTCTTGAGGTCGTTTTTTTAATCGAGATAGCCAAACTCAACGCTTACTGAGTTAGCGGTTTTAGATCTGCTGGGCGGTAGTAAACTGATTTGAGTACTTTGCCTTTACGAATGGTTTTACCTTCCGATACGAAATCTTCGGCACATTTTGCGATGATGTATTCACCTTTCTGTACCGCCATCAACTTGATGCCTTGTTCCGCGTAGAATGCCTCTGTTTCTGAGTACTCTTGCTCGTTACGGCATACTTTGCTCATGTTGCTTGAGTGCACTTCATCCCAGCAAGGAATAAATTCAATACCACGGTTTACTGCAACGTTTAATAGAAGATCAATTAAGTAGCTGATCGCTAGGTTGTCTTCTAATTTGCTGTGGCCAAGATGAACGAGACGGCCCATTAATACATACACGCTGTCTACGATGGCATCTGCTTGCTCAGTTTTACAATCTGCTTCTGCTAGCTCTGTTAGCTCTTCGATCGCCAAAGAGGTGTGTAGTGTGTCTGCTTGCGCATCAAGGCTTGCAGCGTCTGCGACTGGTAAGTCGAACGTACTACGGAACTCGGTGATATCACGGTATAAGTGATCAAAAATCTCTTGGGTTAGCTTTGACAGTTGCATTCTAATTTCCATTGAATCGATTGAAGCGGCAATGATACCAAACCGCTCTTTGAACCCCAAGGGCATTGAATCCAACTGGTGATAAATCTGCCTTTGGGTAATGGTGGTGCTTAATGAAATAGGTAAGGAAACAGCTTTTTACGTTCTTCCTCTGAAAGGGCGGAAACACGAGCGATGTTCGTATCGGGAATGGATTCAGGATCAGGATAGTGTTTTAGTACCTTTTCCATACTCTCTTCGCGAATCAAATGGAAGATTGGGTAAGGAGAACGATTGGTCAGGTTTTCGTCGTCTTCAGGTCTTGCGCCGCCAAAACAGTAATCAGGATGGAAAGTCGCCACTTGGAAAATGCCTTCCCAGTTTTGTTGCTTAATTAATCCTTCAACCCAATCGATACAAAAGTTGTAGTCCCAGAAATCTTGTAGCATGTTGGGAACCACAACCAACGTGGTCTCAAGTTGTTCGGGTTCTGTGTTACTCAGCTCAATCAGCTGCAATAAAATATCTTCAAGAAGCGCTTCTTCTTGAGTCGCTTCACTAACAAAGATTTTGATTTGTTTATTACGTTGCGGTTTGGCAGCAAACGGACAAAGGTTGAGTCCGATTACCACATCGTTGAGCCATTGATCGACCTGTTGAGTGATCGCTTCGATATCTGTGTTTTGTGTTGAACGCGTTGACATACGACTTTCTGGTTTTTATTAAAGTAGCGCAAGCATAGCAGAGTTGGTTATCCAAGTAACCAGAGAGGTATTACGCAAATGAGCTTACCCTAGCTACTCTTTAAACTCGCTGCGTCAGGTGTTTGGTCAGTGTGCTTTCTTTCGGCGATGTGTTTCAAATACGCAATCGCAGCAAACATCGCTAGGTAGACTGCGCTTCCCCCCAGAAGAACACTCGACCAACCACCATGTTGCCAACAATAAAGAAGTAAGAATCCTCCCAAACTACCGCCTACATAGTAGTGTACTAAGTAGAGCGCTGTCGCGGTGGCTTTGGCGCGAGTGGCATTCTGACCGACCCAACCGTAGGCGAGGGTATGAGTAAAGAAGGCACCAAAACTTATCAGCAACAACCCAGCTAGCATTGCGGTCAGGCTCTCAACCGCAGCAATCCACATTCCCGTCATGCTCACTATCGCGCCTAAGAACATACCTAGGATTGAGGAATAACGTTTACTCCAGTGGCCTGCACAACGAGAGGAGAAAGTCCCTCCCAAGTAACAAATAAAGATCAGTGAGGCCAACCCGACGGGCACATTGTGAGGTTCACTCACCAGACGGAAACCCATTACGGAATAAAGGTTGACGAACAAAGCAAAGTTGAGTCCTCCTATCAGCATCGCGAACCACACGCGTTGGTTTTTAAAATGACCAATAAGCGCACGATTTTGATGGCGCAAACTGCTTGATGACGGGGTGAAGTTGCGCTGTGTTGGCAATAAATAGTGAACACCAATGACACCAAGAAGAGTGAACACCATCATAACTTCAATGGCGACATCAACACTGAAATTGTCCGCCAATAAGCCGCCGCTAATACGCCCTGCAATACCGCCTAATGAGTTAGCCGCAATGTACGTTCCAATTGCCATCGAGAAAGCGTGCTTGTCGAGCTCTTCTGCCATGTAAGCCACGGCGACCGCAGCAAAAGCCGCGAGCGCGACACCGATCAGTGCTCGACATACCACCAAAAACAGGAATGAGTCACCAAACAGCATCAAAGCGGAAAGGGTAGGAATCGAAAACAGACCGGCCATCATGACTGGCTTTCGTCCCACTGATTCTGATAACACAGCCATTGGAACGAGGCTGAAAGAGAGAGCGAGTGTTGAGGCCGCAAATAACCAGTTCACTTGCGTTTCTGAGATCGTGAAAATTTGGGCAAAAGTGGGCAGCATTGGCTGTAGTAGGTATAAATTTGAAAAAACCAAGAAGGAACCAAGCGCTAGAGAGAGCGTAATGCGTTTGTATTCCGGTGTGCCAAAACTGACCATGAATCCTGCCTAATGTGAGCAAATGGAGAGACTGTGATCAATCTATCAGTTCGTTATAAATTAAAAAAATATATTAAAAATATGGACACCATATATTTTTGATCTAATGGAATCGAAACAACTTAAACATTTTCTGGCGGTCGCTGAACATGGAAACATTACCCATGCGGCGAAAGCCCTGCATATTGCCCAGCCAGCATTAAGCATTTCTATCAAAAAGTTTGAGCAGTCTTTGGGCGTTACCCTATTTCGCCGTGATGATAAAAAAATCAGCTTAACGAAAGAGGGCGAAACGCTACTTGTACATGCCAAGCGGGTGATTCAACAGTTGCACGACGCGCAGCTCGCGATTGATGAGTTGAAAGGTTTAGCGAAAGGCGAAGTACGACTCGGGACGCCATCAATGATGGGCAGTTATTTCTTTCCACGAATTGTGATGGCGTTTAAAAGCCAGTTCCCGGAGTTAAAATTGACCTTGGTCGAAGCTGGGACTCAATCGATTCGTCGTATGCTGCTTAATGGTCAACTCGATATCGGTGTGATCAGTTGTGATAACGTGCCTGATGACCTAGAAACTGACCATTTATTTACTAGCCAAATGGTCGCCGTTGTTTCACCTGAGCATGAGTTAGCCCAGCGAGACTCTCTTACTTTTGATGAGTTCTTTGAACATGATTTGGTTATGTTTCAGCATGGCTATTTTCACCGCGAATTTTTGGATCAGGTGAGTGAGGAGCATGGGTTTACCATGAAGTCATCATTCGAAACCAACTTACTGCCTTTGATTTTGAGTATTGTGAAACAAGAGTTTGCGATTACCGCGTTACTGGAATTGGTGACTCAAAATGAATCGGGCGTTGTTGGCCTACCGTTTGAACCACCAGTGACGCTGGATCTGGCACTTGCTTGGCGCAAGCAGGGGTATTTATCAATAGCAGATCGAACGTTTATCGACTTTATCAAGCGCTACGTTTAAACGCAGCGCAGATTCATTGTTCGAGCACTAGTCGCCTTTGTACATCTTCTCGAAGTTCTTTGGGTTCCAGCCAATCATTACCCGATCACCAATTTTTAAAACTGGCACTGAACGAGCACCAAGCGCATCAAGTTCTTTGCGACCGCGTTGCATCTTAGCATTGCACAAACGATAGTTAATATTTTTCGAATCCAGATAACGTTGAGCATCTTTGCAGTGAGGGCATTTGTCTTTGACGTAAAGGACGACACGTTTCATTGAGTTTCTCTCCATTATCATTGGGAGGCGAAGTTTAACGACCTTTCACCATAAATGAAAGGCGAAAGCTAAGGTGAAACTGTCCTTTATCTCAGGTATATTGAGCGCCTTTATTTTGTCATAACAGACGTTAATTCTATGCATCCGTCACTTCGATACATTCAAGGCTACCCACAAAACATCGTAGAGCAGGTGAGCTCATTGATAGCGAGTGGCAAGTTTGTTCCTTGGTTCGAAAAGCGTTATCCCGATAGGCACCAAATCAAAAGCGAAAGGGCGCTCTATGAGTACGCCATGGCAATCAAAAACCGCTACATGAAGAAAGCCGCGCCAATCAGTAAAGTTGTCTACGATAAGAAAATTCACGCGGTAAACAACGCGCTTGGTTTGCACAGTGTAATCAGTAGAAACCATGGCGGTAAGCTGAAGTCGAAAAACGAGATTCGCATTGCCAATGTATTTAAAGATGCGCCCGAGCCACTATTAAGAATGCTGGTGGTACATGAGTTGGCACATACTCGTGAGAAAAACCACGACAAGGCGTTCTATCAGTTATGTTGCTACATGGAGCCTGAGTATCACCAACTCGAATTTGATGCTCGTTTGTTTATGACTTACCTCGATTTAAAAGCGAATTTGAATGAAGAACAATAATCACAACGCGAAGCAAGCAAAGCCAAAGACTTCAAAGGCGGCTCAGAATAAAGACGCGAATAAAGCCAAGCCGAAGCGTGTTAAAGACAAAGTTGCGCGCAAATCCCCGCAGCCTGCAGGAAAGAGCGAAGTCGAGTTCATAAAAATAGCGAAGAATGGTTTGCATGAGCGTAATGCTCATCGAGGTCGTTACGATTTTAAAAAACTTGTGGAAAGTGAACCACAGTTAAAGCCATTCGTTATCAAAAATCCGAAAGGGGAAGATTCCATAAACTTCTCTGATCCTAACGCGGTTAAAATGCTCAATAAAGCATTGCTTGCTGCGTATTATGGTATCGAGTTCTGGGACATTCCCGACACCTACCTTTGCCCACCGATTCCGGGCCGCGCTGATTACATTCACCGAGTGGCAGAACTACTTGATAGTGAAGTAAAAGGTCAGTACGCGCACCAAAAAGTGAAAGCGTTGGACATTGGCGTGGGAGCAAACTGTATTTATCCGATTGTTGGTGTAACAAAATACGGTTGGCACTATACGGGCAGCGATGTCGATCCAAAATCCATCCAATCGGCTCAAACGATCGTAGAGCACAATCGTGTTTTGACGGGAAAAATTGCACTGGTACAGCAACACAATGATGCCAATATTTATCTAGGTATCATTCAACCGAATGATCGTTATGATGTGACGACATGTAATCCGCCATTCCACCGTTCGGCGGAAGATGCCGCTATGGGCAGCCAGCGTAAAATCGATAATCTAAAAGCAAACCAGCGTAAGAAAGGACTAAAACCTCAAACCACACAAGTAAAGACAAGTAAGCCGGCGTTGAATTTTGGCGGTCAAAACGCTGAATTGTGGTGTGAAGGCGGAGAAGCGGCGTTTATCCGAAAAATGGCGAATGAAAGCCAAGCTTTTGCTGCGCAGGTCTTGTGGTTTACAACACTTATATCCAAAAAAGACAACGTTCGCCCGATGCGCAAGCAGCTTGAAAAATTGGGTGTGAAAGCCATTCGTGTGGTTGAAATGAGCCAAGGACAGAAAGTGAGCCGCTTTGTAGCTTGGTCATACATGGATAAACAACAGCGTAAAGCATGGATGGAATTAAAGTAACGTTGACCGTTTCACACTGAACAATAAAGTAGGAAGCCCGCTGATATCAGCGGGCTTCTATTTTGGGAGATCTAAAACTTGAGATCTAAAACTTAATGATGGGCTCACAATCTAGTGAACTGAGAGAGACAAAAGTATCTGTTTTGGCATAGTACAAGCCACAGGTTTCACCTCTTATCTGCAACGTATATTGGTCTGGAAGATCCGTATAGCTGCCATCCAACAGTTGATTGTTGTTCCCTTTTACTCGTCCTTTTTCAATCAACAAATGCGGTGAGGATTCAAATACGTTATTTGCGATTCTAGGTGCTGGTGTCCCTTGGATTTCTGCGATCGCGTTTTGAATCTCTATGACTGTTTCCGGAGAGTTCTTTTTACTCAATGCTTCAACGGGTTCTTGTGACATAGCTTGGCATCCTATCAAAGAAATCGAAGTGCCTAAGAAAAGCGCAACCCGAATCAGCATTCGTAAAAAGTTAGTTGATCTCAACATGAATTGCCTCTGTTCGTAGCGGAGAGCGAAGATCGCTTAACTCCGGAGATGAAATGTTACGCGGCATGGCGTTGAAACTTGAAGAGGAGACTGGCGGACAGGTTCCAGTTTCCATGTAGTTTAGTGCCGCAGAAAGCATACCTTCAGACGGATCGCCTAATGGTTTTGTTAGGTCATCATTGACCCAGCAACCTTCCACTCTATTGTTTAAGCCTAGCTCGGTATTGATTTGGCTCTTTGGAGTAGGAATAAAACCATCAGAGAAGTCGCCAAAGTTTTTCTCGTTCGCTGACTTGAACTGAATAGTGTAGTACATAGTGCCGCAGTTTTGTTCTGCTGAGAACCCATACGGTTTACCTGTGGTTGTTGAGCCTATTTGGATAATCTCCACATCAATGCCGCGCAAAGCGTTGATTAACAGTTCACTTGAGGAAGCCGTGCCTCCTGAAGTCAGTACATATACGCGCTTTTTGTTCAGTGTCGGAAGCACTTGGTCCGAATATTTCTGTGCTGCCCAGTCTATTGCTAGATTCGTAAAGCGATAGATGTTATCCCCATCCTTAATGGTACGCATCACTTTGTCATTGTGAATCAATTCACTGAAGACTCGGTTCTGACCAGCACCGCTTAGCATGTAGCCTACTTGCGAGGACTGAAGGACTAAACCACCGCCGTTGTAACGTAAATCAACGACGATCTCGTCAACATTCTCTGCCGAGAGCGTACTAAACGCCTCAATAAGCGGGGCTTGAGCGCTTGGTTCAAAGGAGTTGTATTGCAGATAGCCGATCCGCATACCATTGTGTGTAATCACTTTGGCATTTTTAACTGGAGAGGTCATGACATCAGAGGCGGTAAGCGTCACGGTTTTCTCTAGACCGTCAACACTCTCAAATGTGAAGGTGTAATCTTGATTGATGTCAGGGTTAAAGAGCGTTTTGTTAATAAAATCAATGTCGGACTGACTACCGGTGTTAACCACATCAATATTATTGATTTTCAGAAGCTTATCACCACGAGCAATGCCGCTTCTATCAGCTGGAGAGGCTTCTTCAGTATAGGAGATACGAACGTCTCTAGGTTGTACGCCACGTAGGAATGCCCAGTTAAAACCAAACCCAGCGACTAAACCAGATTGCGATGACTTCATATCATTTTCATAAGGGACGGTAAAGTGGAAGCGATCTTTCGGTTTACCAGTCGTGGTAGTAGCAGAGGTGACCAATGTGTTGAAGTAATCAGTCACGGTTTTGTAGTTTGCTGGATTATTATCAGGAACTTCGTCATACCAAAGGTAAGTTTCGTTAGTAAAAGCTCTTAAAAAGAGTTTTTCGTGTAAAGCAGAACCTAATTCATCTGGATAGGCGGCATAATTGTTATATGGGTCTCGACCCACTCGTGGGGTTTCACATTGGTTGACAAACGAGCTTGATGGTTGGCTAAAATCACCGGCTTTCCATGTTGGTCCGGTTGCGCTGCTAGTTGACGGAGTAGATGAACCATCACCGCCGCCACCGCCACAACCTTGTAATAATGCGAGAGTGACTGCCGTTGCTAAAGAATACTTAAATTTCACTTTTCTATGTCCTTATAAATAATAGAATTATAATTATCTGTTTTGCTTTTGTTTTTATTAGCTAAGTGAATGTATTAATTTAATTCGTTCGTCTGCAAATTTATATTTAAAGAGTGTGAGGTAAATAACGTAAAAATGTTTATCTTTTATTCTTATAAATCCATTAGTTATTCCTTAAGTTCCTTAGTAGTTTCAGCGTAATAATAAGGAAAAAAACAAAGATGAAATGGAGGGTTCTCTTAGTCGACTAATTGTTGTTTGCTAAATAGAAAGTAAGTTTCGGGACGGGAAACTCTACTTATTAGAGATTTGGTAGGAATAAATGATGCGTTCTAGGTTTGGGGTAAATTTTTAATCTGATGTTTTAATTTATTTTAGTCAATTGGGCGACGTGCTTTAACAGGCTTCCATCAATATCCGGCAAGTCATCTGCGAAAAATATCTGAGCGCCAGGAGTGCAGCGCATTAATATATTTGTTAGTTCACCTTCGTTGTTGGAAGTGTTAACTGCGTTAAGTTTCGCTAATTTATTACAAAGCTCGTCCTCTATTTGCACTTTTTGCTCTTCGGTGAGCCTAATGCGACCCACACACACACCTGGGTTGATGTTATGAGAAAGCGACTCTTGTTGAAATCGCTCTTTGAATAAGGTGTCCAATGCGGTACCTTCTTCCATAATAAATCGACGACCAGAACGGTAAAACAAGCCGTCTCCGAAGTTTTCGACATATCCTAGAATTTCCGCGATACGCAAATAGAATCGTAAGCTTGTATCAGAAAGTCCGTAAGTATGGGCTATCTCTTGCGGTTTAATATCACGAGAAGTCAGCATATAAATAAAATCAAGTAAATAAGGATGCTCAACGAAAAGGGCACTCTCTTCATCTGTTAGCATTTGCTCGTTTTGGTGCTGAAGCTCGTTGGCTAAGGTTGCGAGTTCGATGAGATCGGTATTCAGGTAGTTCAGATAAACAAGTACTTTATCCAAACCTAAAGCCGGATTATGTAGGTGGCGTTTAATACTAGATAAAGGGATGCCACTTTTCTCTGACAAGGAATTATAGCAAAGCCCTTCTTCTTTAATCTTTTGTCGTAGCGCTGCGAGTAAAAACTTTGGTCCAACATTCATCCTTGAATATCACCTTATTCGTTATTCCGTTTACTGGCTGATATTTTGCCTTTCAAGCAGCAGGTTTCGAATCGCTGTGCCTGCTTCTAGAATGTGTTTTTTCAGCAGGTACTTGGCGCCTTCTATATCGCGATTTTGGCACATTTCAAACAAGCTTAAGTGCTCTTCTTCTGCCTTTTTAATGCCTGTTGTGAACAATAGCTGCATACGTATGTATCGGTCACACTTTGTGTTCAAGTTGTAAATGACGTCCATAGT
Source organism: Vibrio sp. 1CM7H (assembly GCF_023161645.1). Classification (NCBI taxonomy): domain Bacteria; kingdom Pseudomonadati; phylum Pseudomonadota; class Gammaproteobacteria; order Vibrionales; family Vibrionaceae; genus Vibrio; species Vibrio sp. 1CM7H. Next base: position 470,017 of record NZ_JALNTV010000002.1, on the reverse strand, counting down.
TTCAGGCATGTTGGCTGGCGCATATAGGGCTTTGTGGAACTCGTAGTTGTAGTTGCTCCATTCTTCTACTTCGTCGCCACTGTTCACTACTGACTCGAAACGTTCGCGAACTTCTCGCGCGCGTTCAAGGTCAGCGTCTGTCATATTTTGAATCGCACGCTCTAAAATGTGGCATTCCACGACAGCGCGCAGTTCAAATAGCTCATTGATTTTCTCTGGAGATAGCTCAGTGACCGTCGCACCTTTGTGAGGTTCAAAGCTAACGAGTCCTTGTGCTTCCAATTGAACTAACGCTTCACGCACAGGAATTCGGCTAACATTAAACTCTTTTGCTAACGCATCTTGACGTAAAGGTTGACCAGTTTTTAACTCGCCCTTCAAGATCTGAGTTCGAATTGCTTCCTCAACGAGCTGAGTGCGCGTTTTAAAAACAGGTTTCTGTGACATTGAAGTCTCCCGTGAAATTAATATTGTATCCAATCCATTTTACTTTAGTAGTTTATTGTTTTTCTGGCACAAACCAACTAGGAAAGAAGGTTTTGAGAAGTAGAGTGAAATAAAAGGCATCAGTTGATGCCTTTTTGAGCCATTTGGTGAGCTTATTGGGACACTCTGCCATCTATGGCGCGTTGAATACCCAGTGGGTTCGACGCTTTTAATGAATCCGGCAATAAAGATTCTGGCAAAGCTTGATAAGCTACGGGACGCAACCAACGATGAATAGCCTCCGCTCCGACAGATGTTGAGGCAGAATTGGTTGAAGCAGGATATGGTCCACCATGAACCATAGCGTAACCAACCTCGACGCCAGTTGGCCAACCGTTGAATACAAGGCGTCCGGCGATTTCTTCCAAACTAAGAAGCAGTTGCTTGACTTGTTCTTCGTCTTCAGCGGTAGCGTGAAGGGTTGCGGTGAGCGATCCAGTCAGTGAATCACTCAGTTTCAACATGTCATCGAAATCTTCACAGATTACGATTAACGATTGAGGACCGAATATTTCTTCCTCCCATTGCGGGTTTTTACGCCAATTTTTACTGTCCGTCACGAACAGTGCTGGTGAGACATTGGTCGCTTCTGCTTGTTCAGAACGAGTGACGTTAATGCCTGTTTCGGAAGCTCGCTTATCCACTTCGGATTCATACGTTTCTCGGATTCCTTGCGTTAGCAAAGTGGCCGTTGATTGTTGTCGAATTAACCCTTGAGCGGTTTCGATAAAGGCTTGCGTTTCTGGGCTATTCAAGACAAATATAACGCCGGGTTTTGTACAAAATTGTCCACAGCCCAAGGTCATAGAAGCCACAAACTCTTCAGCCAATGATGCGTTTGCTCGTATGGCTGAAGGGAGAATAAATGTTGGATTAATCGCCCCTAGTTCGCCATAGAAGGGGATTGGCTCTGGTCTTTGCTGGGCTAGATTAAACAGCGCACGGCCACCACCGACTGAACCTGTAAACCCAACCCCTTTAATTTTTGGATGGGTAACGAGTGCTTGGCCAAGTGCGCGTTTGTTGCCTTGCAATAGCGTGAAGATGGCTTGCGGTAAGCACTCTTTCTCAAGTGCAGCCTCAATACACTCAGCAACAAGTTGACTGGTGCCAGGGTGGGCGGTATGGCCTTTTACAATCACAGGACAGCCAGCCGCAAGTGCCGAAGCCGTATCACCACCTGCAGTGGAAAATGCGAGCGGAAAATTAGACGCACCAAACACGGCGACAGGGCCAATCGCGATTTGTTGGCGGCGAATATCTGGTTTTGGCAGTGGTTGACGGTTTGGGTTTGGCGTATCGAAAATTGCTTGATGGTGATTACCCGAGCTTACAACCTCGGCAAATAGTCTTAATTGGTTGGCGGTACGTCCTATTTCACCGCTTAAACGTGCTTCGGGAAGGGCTGTTTCTAAATGAGCACGAGCAACGATTTCTTCACTCTTCACTTCCAATTCAGAGGCGATAGAGCAAAGTAAGCTCGCTCGCTTTGCATTGCTTAGTTGGCGAAACTCACGCGCAACGCTTTGGGCGGCTGAGGCGGCTTGATTAACTTCTTGCTCTCCATGTACCGGAAACGCTGTGGGTAGAGGCTCACCAGTAAAGGCGTTGACTGCGTAAAAAGTGGTTGGTTCTTGTGGGTTCATCATTCTTCCTTACTATCCTTATTACTTCACTTCAAATCCGTACGCATATGGGTCTTCATCGTCTACCCATATCGTGTTGTGACCGTATACTTGTGCCCATCCTTCAATACTTGGCAAAATAGCGGCTTTGCCATTCACTTCGGTAATGCCTTCTATACGTCCTTGAAATAGGCTGCCGATGATACTTTCGTGAACAAAGTCTTCCCCTTGATTGAGTTTGCCTCTTGCATGCCATTGCGCCATGCGTGCACTTGTTCCCGTACCACATGGCGAGCGATCCAACGCTTTGTCGCCGTAAAACACAGCATTTCGAGCGGTGGCGTTTTCTTGAGTAGGCTCTCCGGTCCATAGCACGTGAGAAACACCGCACACTGTTGGATCTTCTGGATGTACGCACTCAACCGCTCGAGATACCGCTTCGCGAACTTTTGGAGAAAGCATCAAAATTTCATCTGGAGAGTAGTGTTCAAGTCCGGCGTAGTTTTCTTGAGGGTCGACGATTACGTAATAGTTTCCGCCATAAGCAACATCGACAGTGAGCTCACCTAAGCCCTCTATGTCTACGGTTACGTCTTGGTGGGCAAGGTAAGCTGGTACGTTAAATATCTTTACCGACGTGACCTTGTCACCTTTTGTTTGGTAGTGCACTTCGATTTGTCCTGCTGGGGCATCAAGTATCAAACGACCTTCTTTTTTGGGAGTGATAAGGCGATTCTCGATAGCGGTAGTGACGGTTCCGATGGTGCCGTGGCCACACATTGGTAAGCAGCCACTGGTTTCAATAAACAGAATTGAAGCGTCTGCGTTATCGCTGCAAGGAGGCAAGACAACTGACCCCGACATCATTGAGTGTCCGCGAGGCTCAAACATGAGTGCCTGACGAATCCAATCATAATGCTCAAGAAAGTATTGGCGCTTTTCGCTCATGGTATTGCCTTCGAGTGGAGGCACACCGCCTGCGACCAGCCTAACTGGGTTGCCGCAGGTGTGGGCATCAATACAGAAAAAAGTTCCTTGTCTCATTTTTCGCTCCTTGCTGAAAAAATGGTTGAATTAAACAATAGTAATGTTAACGTAATGTAAAATATATTGTATACAATCTACGTTTTCAAGTGTGACTCGGAGCATATTTATGTTGGTCAAGGATGAAACCAAAAAGGAAAGGATCGCCGTGATAGGTGCGGGGATTATTGGCTTATCAATTGGATTGAAGTTGCAGCAGCAAGGTTATCAAGTCACGATTTTTGATCCCAATGGCGTGGGGAATGGATGCTCTAAGGGAAATGCAGGTCATATCGCGACTGAGCAAATCTTCCCTCTTGCAACGCCAGCGCTGCTTCCACAATTACCTAAAATGCTGCTAGATCCCAAAAGTCCGGTTTCGATCCGTTGGCAAGATATTCCAAACACAATCGGGTGGATGATTCGTTTTCTATTACAAACAAAGCCATCAGCTGCGGAGCGGGCAAAAAACGCGATTAAGAGTCTTAACGAGCGGTCAGTGGCAAGTTGGCGTGGCGTGCTTGATTCAATCGGAAAAGCACATCTAATAAAAATGAATGGTTCATTGCTCACTTTTGAAAACGAGAAACTGTTTCAGAATTATCAAAGTACGCTTAACTCACTGGCTAAAAACGGTGTGACGTATCAAGTTTGGACACAAGAGGCGATTCGAAAGCGGATACCTGATCTCAGCCATAAGGTTCGTGTCGGAGTCTTTTTTCCCGATACAGGACATACGCTAGACCCTTATCAGCTCTGTGCTGAGCTAAGTGAAGCTTTTGAAGCTCTTGGCGGTAAGATTTTACAAAAAGGTGTATCTGCGTTGGAGAAAAATGGTGATGTGTTGGTTGAGTCTCAAACACATTCATTTGACCGAATCATTGTTGCCGCTGGTGTACATTCTAAGCTTTTGATACGGCAACTAACCGGAGTCAAAGTGCCTATTCAAGCCGAGCGTGGTTATCACCTAATGGTGGATGACAAGCGTGATGTATTGCCATTTCCTATTAGCTCTGCCGATAGAAAATTCATCATGACTCCGATGTCAGGTGGGCTACGATTGGCAGGCACTGTTGAGTATGCCAATGTAGAGTCACCACCCAATATGAAACGTTCAGAAATGCTTTTTCAGTTAGGCGATGAGATGTTTGAATCGGGATTACATCCACTCAAGCAAGGAGAAAAGTGGATGGGTAATCGGCCTTCAACAGTCGACTCGTTACCGGTTATTGATAGCATTTGGGATGGAAATGTATTACTGGCATTTGGCCACCAACACCTTGGATTAACTCAAGCGGCGATTACGGCAGATCTCCTTTTAGAGCTTATCGAAGGAAAGCCGACATCGATTGATCTTTCACCTTTTTCATTACAACGATTTGCCTGAAAAATTTAATATTAAATATTGTATAAAATATATTAAATGCTAATGTTAACTTAATTTTAACAAAACTGGTATCCAACAGCCGTACTCGGATGCCTCCAGAAAAACAACCAAAAGGAGTAAAACATGTCACGAATGACCAAAGCACCATTGGCGCTGTTGATTTCAGGAATGCTGTTGGGGACCTCTGCTTATGCTGAAGACAAATTGACGGTCGTATCTTGGGGTGGTGCATTCACCAAGAGCCAAGTGGAGGCATATCACAAGCCTTTCATTAAAAAAACAGGTGTCGAGATCGTATCCGAGGATTTCAGCGGCGGATTAGCCGAAATTAAAGCGCAGGTGGAAGCGAACAACGTGCGCTGGGATTTGGTTTCTCTCGACAAGCCGGACATTGTTCGTGGTTGTGCAGAAGGGCTATTAGAACCAGTGAGCCCAAGTATTTTGCCTCCGGGCGCAGATGGAACACCAGCACAAGAGGATTTCATTGATGGTGCGATTCACGAGTGCGCAATCAATACCATCGTTGTGTCCACAGTATTAGCGGTGAACGAAGACGCGTTTAAAGGTAAGGCTTTGCCTAGCAAGTTGACCGATCTTTTTGACCTAAAAACTTTTCCAGGTCGACGTGCATTGCAAAAACAACCTCAGGGCAATCTTGAGTGGGCACTATTGGCTGATGGTGTAAAGCCAGAAGAGGTCTACAGCCTGCTCGAAACCGAAGCGGGGCGCGAGCGTGCTTTTGCTAAGTTGGATACGATCAAATCAGAAGTACTGTGGTGGACAACCGGTGCCCAACCACCTCAAATGCTTGCAGACAAAGAAGTGGTGATCGCCTCGGCGTTTAACGGCCGAATTCACAATGCCCGTAAAGATGAAGGTCAACCATTTCGGATTATATGGGACCGTCAAATGGGTTACATGAATGGATGGGCGATACCTAAGGGTAGTGAGAACACAAAGCTTGCATTGGATTTCATCGCTTTTTCTTCAGGAACAAAACCATTAGCTGATCAAGCTAAGTACGTTGCCTATGGGCCTACGCGTAAGTCGTCTTCGGCGGAGGTGAACCCAGACATTTTAGCGAACCTTCCTACCGCACCTCAAAACTTCCAAACCGCCTTCCTGATTAACGATGAATGGTGGTCAGACTACGCGGATGAACTAAATGAAGAGTTTAATACTTGGCTGCTTAACTAGGCGTTAATTTGTGTATGGGGCCGAGTTTTCATCCATAAGCGAGGTTCCGTACTTTTCCTCAACTGTATTTATGTTTTCGGAGAAATGATGAAAGTCATCGAAGCACAGCAAGTCGCGCAATGTTTAACAATGAATTCTCTTATTGAAACGATGCGTGAAATGTACTCGCGGCCAGCAACAATACCTCAACGCCGAGTCATGCCCTTAGAAGAGGGAGAATACGAGGCGTTTGCGCTACTTCCTGCTTGGAACCAGGAGTTAATTGCGGTGAAAGCCTTTACATATTTCCCGCATAACCCCGAGCAAGGTAAAGATACGCTTGCATCTAAGCTGCTTGTTTTTAGACGAAACGATGGTGAGCCGCTCGCACTCGTGGACGGTAAAGTTTTAACGTTTTGGCGCACCGCCGCAGCTTCTGCGTTGGCAGCGGACTATTTAGCGCGTCCCGATGCTGATCGTCTGTTGATCTGCGGAACGGGCAATCTTGCGCCTTATTTTGCGTGGGCATACGCTGCGGTTCGCCCACTTAAGCAGGTTTATATTTGGGGGCGTAACTCAGATAAAGCCGAGGCGACGGTAGATGCCATTGTGTCATCTTCAGAGTATCAGTCGCTTCCTGATGAGCGTCGGTTTCGCGTTTCAGTCGTAGAAAAAGTGGACCACGTTATCAAACACGTTGACATCATCAGCTGTATTACTGCATCAGCAGAGCCTTTGTTTAATGGCGCAGACGTGCAGCCGGGCACCCATATTGATTTGGTCGGTAATCATGACTTGGACAAGCGTGAATGCGACTCTAAAGCAGTGCAACGAGCACAGGTGTATGTTGATAGCCGTATTAATGTATTAGCCGAAGCGGGCGATCTTCTCATTCCAATTCAAGAGGGCGTATTCACGTCAGACGATATCAAAGGGGAATTACCGCAGCTTTGCGCCCAACAAATCTCAGGACGTCAAAACGATGAGGTCATTACTTTATACAAATCAGTTGGCAGTGCTTTGGCTGATTTGGCCGCTGTAAAGGCGGTGTTGTTAGAAAATGGCATAGATAGCCATGTCTGAGCATTTTCGCTCGTTCATTTAAATTGCATACAATATACATATAAGGAAAGTAGTTCATGAAAATTGATTGGAAAGGTGTTTATCCGGCGGTCAGTACGCAATTTCGTCAAGATCAGTCAATCGACTTAGACGCAACGCAAACCGTTATAGACAACCAGATTAAAGATGGTGTGAATGGCATTATCTGCTTGGGTACCGTCGGTGAGAACTGTGCGTTGTACCCGGAGGAGAAACGCCAGGTCTTGCAAGCGGCAAAAGAAGTCGTAAATGGCCGTGTGCCTTTGATTGCTGGTACAGCAGAGTCTATTACCACAGCAGCTATTGATTACATGCAGGATGCGTACAAAATTGGTATCGATGGTTGTATGGTGATGCCAGCCATGGTTTACCGCACGTCTGAGAACGAAACGTTCGAATATTACCGCACGCTAGCAGAAGCAACGCCAGAAATGCCAATCATGATTTACAACAACCCGGTTGCTTATGGTGTAGATGTAAACCTCGATATCATGGCGAAACTGGCTGAGTTTGAAAGTATTGTAGCTATCAAAGAGTCGACCACTGATACTCGTCGTATCACCGAGCTTTACAATAAATTTGATGACCGCTTTACCGTGTTCAGTGGTGTTGATGACATCGCTCTTGAATCATTGATGCTAGGTGCGACCGGCTGGATTTCTGGTTTAACCAACGCATTCCCAGAAGAGTCCGTCGCGATTTATAAACTGGCAAGCCAAGGTCGTTATGCTGAAGCGTTAGAGATCTACCGTTGGTTCTTACCCCTACTGCGTTTAGACACCATTCCTACGCTGGTTCAGTGCATAAAATTGGCCGAGCAAGTCTGCGGACGTGGCTCTGAACAAGTTCGTGCGCCACGCCAACTCTTACAAGGTGAAGAGCGTCAACAAGTCATTCAAATGGTTGAACATGCGTTAGAAACCCGCTTAGACCTATCCAAATACAATCTGTAATTGTGCTGTTTAGTAGAGCGTTAACTGACGCTCTACTCATTCGTAATATTCAAAAAATGAGAAGAGGGAAATCATGAGCACGGAAAACAAGGACTATGTCAGCTTTCAACACGTTAAGAAAACCTACGATGGCACGAATTTGGTGGTGAAAGACTTCAACTTAGATATTGCTCCTGGAGAGTTCGTTACTATGTTGGGGCCGTCAGGATCGGGCAAGACCACTTGCTTGATGATGCTAGCAGGCTTTGAAACTGCGACCGGTGGAGACATTTATATCGATGGCGTTCCTGTCAATCATCTCGCGCCGCACAAGCGCGATATTGGTATGGTGTTTCAAAACTATGCGTTGTTTCCACATATGACCATTGCTGAGAATCTTGCGTTTCCTTTAAAGGTGCGAAAACTCGACAGTGACACGATTCAAAGCAAAGTTCAGAGTGTATTAGAAATGGTCGAGCTTGAGCATGTTGCGACTCGATACCCAAAGCAGTTATCAGGTGGTCAACAACAGCGTGTTGCGTTAGCGCGAGCATTAGTGTTTGAGCCTAAACTCGTGTTGATGGATGAGCCGCTAGGCGCATTAGATAAGCAGCTGCGTGAGCAAATGCAGATGGAGATTAAACATTTGCATGAAAAGCTTGGCATCACCATTTTGTATGTGACGCACGATCAAGACGAAGCTCTCACAATGTCCGACCGTATTGCGGTTTTTAATCACGGCGAAGTGCAACAACTCGCGACACCTACCGAGCTTTATGAATCTCCGAGTAATACGTTTGTTGCGCAGTTTATTGGAGAAAACAACCAACTCTCAGGTTTAGTCAAAGAGTGGAACGGAAAGTATTGCCAAGTGCTCGTTGGGAAAGAGTTATTTACTGCGAAACCTGTCAGAGTCTCTGAGCAAGGGCAGAGGACAACACTTTCCATTCGACCAGAAAAGATTGTTATTCAACCAGAGAAAGCGTCTTGTGAGAACCAAGTCTCAGGCGTCCTACGAGAATTGATTTATCACGGTGATCATTATCGTTTGGTCGTCGAAGTAGAGAGCGTTGGTCACTTCATCGTTAAAGTACCTAACGATAATCGTAAACACTTGCAGTTAACGCCTGGCTCAATTTGTCGTATTGGTTGGCAAAGTGACGATTGCCATGCTCTTGATGGGACACAAACTCAAAGTAGCGAGGTAGCAGCATGAGTCGAGAGCTAACCGCATTAGATTCTGTATTGGAGATCGAACGCCAAGTTCATCAGCAAGAAACCAATCTGAAAGCGCAGTTGCAAAAGGCAGAGCGCCGAAAAAAGCTTCGCTCCATTATGCTCACAACGCCATTGGTGTGTTTTATTCTGCTTACGTTTGCTTTTCCTATCCTCGATATGCTTTATCGAAGCGTGGATAACCGAGAAATATCCCAGTCACTACCACAAACTATTCAAGCATTAGAAAGTTGGGATTATCAAGGTCTGCCTCATCAAGAAGTCATTGAGGCATTCTCTGTTGAAGTACTTGCGCTTTATCAAAGCAAAGAGCTACCGAAAATAGCCAGCCGAATGAATATTGAAGTGTCTGGTATGCGCAGCTTATTGATGAAAACAGGTAGAAAGTTGTCTCGTTTGGCGTCGCTGCCGAGCTCGGTGACACAGCTGGCTAAGCTGGATAAGCGATGGGCTAATCCTAAATATTGGGCGGCGTTTAAGAATCTTAGTGGCGCATTAACATTCAGTCATTATCTTGCTGCGCTAGACTTGCAAGTGAATGAGTTTGGAGACATTGAGCCCCAACCAGAAAAACGCCAAATATACGTCGACCTTTTCTTTAAAACTTTTTGGATGTCTATTTCAATCACCTTAATTTGTTTGGTGATGGCGTACCCCGTTGCTTACCTGCTTGCCAATTTACCTGATAAGCGCGCGAACTTACTTTTAATCATTGTGCTGCTGCCATTTTGGACGTCATTATTAGTCAGAACCACGTCTTGGATTGTTCTGCTGCAAAACCAAGGGGTCATTAATGATCTCCTTATTTGGTCGGGTTTTACTTCCGAACGAATTCAGATGATTCACAATACCTTCGGAACGGTGGTGTCTATGGTTCACATTCTGCTGCCGTTTATGATCCTGCCTCTGTACAGCGTAATGAAAGGAATTAGCCCAACTTATTTCCGTGCCGCTCGTTCTCTAGGCGCGACGCCTTTCATTGCGTTCATCAAAGTTTATATGCCGCTTACGTTACCGGGGATAGGTGCGGGGGCCTTGCTCACTTTCATTCTTTCTATTGGTTTCTACATTACGCCCGCTTTGGTTGGTGGAAGAAGCGGACAGATGATATCCAATATGATTGCCTATCATATGCAGACATCACTGAACTGGGGGATGGCTGGCGCATTGGGTGGACTGCTTTTGTTCGTTGTACTGGTTCTGTTTTATATATTCAACCGTGTGGTTGGCATGAATAACCTTAAGGTAGGAGGATAACCATGGCATTACCAAACTATGCATCAAAAGTAGAGCGAGTCGCTTACGCAGGCTACTTAGTTTTTTGTGGGTTGGTGCTGTTCTTTTTAATCGCTCCAATTCTGACCATCATCCCGTTATCGTTTAATGCAACGCCTTACTTTACTTTTACCGAGGGGATGCTAAACCTTGATTCGGCAGCGTATTCTACTCGCTGGTATCAAGAAATGTTTACTAGTGATCAGTGGCTGTTGGCGCTGAAAAACAGCACGTTCATTGCTTTTATGGCGACACTCGTTGCAACAGGGCTAGGAACTCTGGCGGCGTTGGGTTTAGCCAGTAGTAATTTGCCTTTTCGCAATACCATTATGGCGCTGTTGATCTCACCTATGATCGTACCAGTCATTATCTCTGCTGCTGCGATGTACTTTTTCTACACACGCCTTGGCTTATCACAAACTTATCTAGGCGTCATTTTGGCACACGCTGCGTTAGGTACGCCTTTTGTCGTCATTACCGTTACTGCGACCTTAAGCGGCTTTGATCATAGCCTGGTAAAAGCGGCGGCTAGCTTAGGAGCAAACCCTGTTTATACTTTCAGACACATTACCTTTCCGCTGATTCGTCCGGGGATGATTTCTGGCGGCTTGTTTGCTTTTGGCACATCGTTCGACGAGGTTGTGGTGGCGTTATTCCTGACTGGGGCAGAACAAAAAACCGTTCCGAGGCAGATGTGGTCAGGAATTCGAGAGCAAATTAGTCCGACCATATTGGCGGTCGCTACGTTGCTGATTTTTATGTCGGTGTGTTTGCTCGTGACTTTAGAAGTTCTACGTAGGCGTAATGTACGCATTCGAGGCATTCAAGAATAACCAAACTTTTTCTTTGTTGCTCGCTATGCACTTTTGTTTAGGGGCTCCTCAATTTTTGACCAAATGCGCCTCATTGTTGGCGCTTGTCTTTTGTGTTTATCGTCAGCGATGACTGACATATCACTCTTGTAGCTTAATGCCAGCTTGCTCGAAACGTGCCAAAGGCGACTTGTTCGATTGCTGATACCAACTAGCTGGCATGTTTGATTTAAGTTGCGCTTTTTCTTCCTTGCTAATCACAACATAGTGCAAAAACGTATTAAGTGTGGTTACCATCACGTCAAACGTCATTTCTCCATCTTTGCTGATGGTTTTCAATAACCCAACGACGGTTTCCTCAGAGACTAACGGTTCAACCACCGCCTTTTTTCGCTCTTTTATTGATGTTGAAGCGGGCAGGTTTGCACGTGCCGTCTCCCAGCAAACTTTGTTGGTTTTACTGACAAGGTTGTGCTTGTAGCAGTAGTAACTGAATAAAAAGCGTGGCAGGTTTTGCCAGCGTTCGGCTTGGACTTCTAACCAAAGGTGTTGTAGCTCAATATCAGCGTCGGTCATAAATATTATGGGAGATTACTAAAGTAGTGGCATTCTAACGTTTCATCAGTAACCCCGTCTATGATCAGCATAGTCCGATGTAGTATGTTGAAATTTTGGTTCTCAATGAAATAGTGGCTTTTCATTACTGTAAATAGTGAGTGTTTTGTCCAATCTCTGACATTGATATTTGACTTTGGTAGTAGAGTGTGGGCGTTTTTGTTTTTATAGTGTCAATTTTATACCGTTACATACTTGGGATTGCCTTTTCTAAAATAAATACTTTTATCAAAGTAACTGTGTGATTTTCATTCAAATAGTTGGTGGTTCTAAGTGATGAAAATTCTGTTTATTACGTTACAATCGAGATTAGGTAGTAATGTGTAGCGTGCTGACGAAAACCTCGCGTCTTCTATCTTGCTTTTTGTGTGCTACTTTTTAGTAAGTATCTTTTGGGTGGATTTTTATGTTTGGAGTTAAAAGAAATGCTGCTATATCTGGCTTGTATCAAGCAAGTGAGTTAAAAGCAAAGCTGTTCTCCAAGGAGTTGGAAATCTTAAGACTTAGGGCTGAGTCTGAGTTTAATAAAGTGCTCGATGAGTTACTAAGAATTAAAGATAACAATACCAGACTACGTGAAAGTGGACTTATTGATAAGCTCGAGCAAGAAAAGTCTAAGTGGAACAGCGGTCAGCTTAAAGATATCGAACAGCGCATAAGTAACGTTGAGCTCTTTATCAAGGATTGTGTTTTATATATCAGCAACATTGAAACCCAATTCGCTAAAGATAGCGACTCAGGGTATGGTGAATTGAGTTGCCGTGCTCTTGAAGATGAATTGGAAACACTGTCTTTTAGTAAGATCCTTAACGCATCAGCGCATGAGTATTTTTATAATTCTAAAGAGTATGAAATGTACCTTGAAAACACACCAAATACCGAATTTTTGCACGCGTTAAAAGAACAAATTACCGCACTCTTCGACCACAAAGCAGCCTAGAACCTACAGAGTATTAGCCCATTGTCCGATTCCTTCTTTAGGGGCTTTGATTCGCGAATTTTTACCGACCCGCTTTGGAGTATACCTAGCCATTTAACGTGCTGGGTATACCCGTTTAACTACACGTTTCTTCTCTAGCTCATCTCTATTTTTTAACAAATACGAATTTTTAAAGCTCACTCCGTGTTCCTTCTGGTACCAAAAACTGATACCGCCATACCCAGTTGTTAACAAAATGTTTCTTCTTGTCTTGCGAGTAGATTATATGGAGATGCTCTTGCAGTAATAAGGGCAGTGGCGATGCAAAAGACGTAATGCATCTAAGGAAAACTCAATACAGAAGAAATTAGATGGAACTGAAGATTTTGAGTGTCGCGATTGCGACAACATTAACCAGCACTGGCGTATTTGCGTTAAGCGAGCCAGTTTCTCAAGTTACAGAGCAACATGCACATTCGGCTCATACACACGGTGTTGAATCTAATCGAGTTGAATACCAACCAACCGCAACTCTCCCAATTCAGCCCTCTAAGGCAACTCGAGTACAGTCACTTGAAAGCCTTGATGAGTCGAGCACTGCTTGTGATTTGGAGCTATTGGTTACCGAAAGCAGTAACCAATTGATCAGCGAAGTTTTAAGTCAGGGCGCGACGTGTGTGAACCAGTTATTCTCTGCTGAAAGTCGGATTCAAGAGTCGGTATTTAGCTCCGATCATATGTACAACATCGCTAAGCACACTACGACATTGGCGAAGGGGTATACGGGTGGCGGGAGCGATGAACTAGAAACGTTGTTCTTATACTTACGCGCGGGTTATTACGCCGAGTTTTACAATGACAACATCTCATTTATTGAATGGGTAACCCCTGCGGTGAAAGAGTCCGTGGATGCGTTTGTTAACAACGCAAACTTCTACGAGAACAGCGATCGTCATGGCAAAGTGCTTAGTGAAGTTATCATCACTATGGATAGTGCGGGCTTGCAGCACGCGTACTTACCGCAAGTGACCCAGTGGCTTACACGTTGGAATGATCAATACGCCCAGCACTGGTATATGCGCAATGCGGTTAATGGTGTTTTCACTATTTTGTTTGGTGGGCAGTGGAACGAGCAATTTGTGCAAGTAATTGGTAACCAAACAGACCTTGCCAAAGCTTTAGGCGATTTTGCTCTAAGGGCGTCATCAATCGGTGCTGAAGATGAGTTTATGGCCGCGAATGCAGGGCGAGAGCTCGGGCGTCTGACCAAGTATACGGGTAACGCGAGTTCTGTTGTGAAGAGTCAGCTGAGTCGAATCTTTGAACAGTATGAAATGTATGGTCGGGGTGACGCGGTTTGGCTTGCGGCGGCGGACACCGCCTCATATTACGCAGATTGTAGTGAGTTCGGAATTTGTAATTTCGAAACTGAGCTAAAAGGCTTGGTGCTATCGCAAACTTATACTTGTAGCCCGACAATCCGAATTTTGTCTCAGAATATGACGCAAGAGCAACACGCGGCCGCATGTTCTAAAATGGGCTACGAAGAGGGTTACTTTCATCAGTCATTAGAAACTGGTGAACAGCCAGTAAAAGATGACTACAACACTCAGCTCCAAGTCAATATCTTCGATTCAAGCACTGATTATGGTAAGTACGCAGGGCCAATTTTCGATATTAGTACTGACAATGGCGGTATGTACTTGGAGGGCGACCCTTCCCAGCCGGGGAATATTCCCAACTTTATTGCTTATGAAGCCTCTTATGCGAACGCGGATCACTTTGTCTGGAACCTAGAGCACGAATACGTGCATTACTTAGATGGTCGATTTGATCTCTATGGAGGGTTTAGTCATCCAACTGAAAAAATAGTGTGGTGGAGTGAAGGCATTGCAGAGTATGTCGCTCAAGAAAATGACAACCAAGCAGCACTTGAGACGATTTTAGACGGCTCGACGTATACCTTAAGTGAGATTTTCGAGACTACTTATGATGGGTTTGATGTCGATCGAATTTATCGTTGGGGGTACTTAGCTGTACGTTTTATGTTTGAAAATCATAAAGATGACGTAAACCAAATGCTGGTGGAAACACGCCAAGGGAATTGGAGCAATTACAAGGCCACGATCACCCAATGGGCGAATTTATATCAAAGTGAGTTTGAGCAGTGGCAGCAAGCCCTTGTCTCAAATGGTGCACCTAATGCAGTCATAACCGCAAACAACAAGGGGAAAGTCGGTGAAAGCATTACATTTAGCAGTGAAAACAGTACAGACCCAAACGGGAAGATCGTCAGCGTCTTATGGGACTTCGGTGATGGCTCGACAAGTGCACAAACCAAGCCGACGCACCAATATGGGAGTGAAGGGGAGTATTCGGTCAGTCTAAGTGTGACAGACAGTGAAGGCTTGACGGCAACCGCCACTCATAGTGTTGTTATCTCAACGTTGGGCGGTAATGACACATTGCCACAAGACTGCGCGGTGCAAAGTAAAGTAAGCGGTGGGCGCCTAACAGTAGGAGAGCCCGTTTGCTTGGCAAATCAACAAACCATTTGGCTGAGCGTGCCAGCGGTGAATGAGAGCTCAAATCTGGCGATAACGACGGGAAACGGTGCGGGCAACCTAAAGCTTGAATACAGTAACTCCGGTTGGCCGGATGGTACTAATCTTCACGGGTGGTCAGATAATATTGGTAATGGAGAGTGTATTACGTTGTCAAATCAGAGTAACTACTGGGGCTACGTTAAAGTCTCTGGTGACTTTGAGAATGCCGCCATCGTCGTTGATTTTGATGCTCAGAAGTGTCGTCAGTAGGGCATTTTAACTGCATCATTTTAATTTAATTGATCGCCTCGCTAACATTGCGGGGCGTTTTTGTTTTTCACGCCGTTATCTCTATAAAAAAACCAGCCCGAAGGCTGGCAAACAAGGAGTTTGAGATGAAAATGAAAACGTTATAAAGCTTGCTGATATCCTATTTCTCAATAAGTTGGGTTGTGCTTTGCAGCCAGTTTTTATCTTGCGTATCAAGAAAAGGGCTAAGCGCCTGATAGACACGTGAATGGTAATGATTGAGCCAGTCTAGCTCTGCTTGATCTAGCATTGATAAATCAAGGGCGTTGGTCGCAATGGGAGCAAGAGTGATGGTCTCAAAACCGTAGAACGTGCCGAACTCATTTTGTTCTACTTCTACAACTTTAAGAATGTTCTCTATTCTTACCCCGTACTCACCTTCGCGATAAACGCCTGGTTCATTAGTAATTACCATACCTGGTTTTAGCTCAACCTCGCGGTAGCTTTGCGAGAAATTTTGTGGGCCTTCGTGAACATTCAAGCAAATGCCCACGCCGTGTCCAGTGCCGCACTTGTAATCAATACCATGTTGCCATAAGACGCCACGCGCCATGATATCAAGATTGGCACCCGTAGAGCCTTTCATGAATCGAGTCTGAGTCAGTCGGATGACCGCTTTGAGCACCAAGGTATAATCTTTGCGCTGCTTAATGGTCGGTGACCCGAAGTGGAAAGTACGGGTGATGTCTGTTGTCCCGCCAAGGTATTGGCCACCAGAATCGACGAGAAAGAAGTTGCTTTCATTGACTACTGCATTGCTTTCTTCATCGGCGGCATAATGCATTTTTGCCCCGTGAGCTGCGAAGCCTGCAATAGTGCGGAAACTATCACTTACATAATGTCGGGTTTGACGGCGATAGTGATTCAGTTGTGCCTCAGCAGACAATTCTGTAACGAGTCCGCTTGGAACTTGCTCTTCTAGCCAGTTCATAAACCTTACGATTGCCACACCATCATCTGTTAATGCCTGTTCTAGGCTAGTTAGCTCGGTCGCATTTTTTATGGCCTTCATTGCCGTTACAGGGCAAGCCATTGGCTTTAGATTCACATTCCCTTCAATTGAACTCACCAATAAGCTGTCTGTGTGGGTCGGGCTAAAAGCGAGCGATAATCCCTCACATTGCTGATTCAAATACTGACTTACGTAGTTGTAATGGCGAATGTGTACACTTTGCTCGGTCAACGACTTTTCAACGTCTTGAGGCAGTTTGGCTTTATCAATAAACAGTGTCGCAAGTGATTGCTCTACGATTAGATAGGCTTCAGAAACTGGGCAGTAATTCGTATCACCACCTCGAATATTCATTGTCCACATGACATCATCTAGCGTTGACACTAATAAGCTATCTACTTGGTTCTCGGTTAACCAAGAACGGATTCTCGCTAACTTATTTTCAGTGTCAACGCCAGCAAAAGCGGTGGGATGCTCGAATACGGGTGTACTTGGGCGAAGTGGTCTTTCAAGCCAAATCGGTGTGAGTAAATCCAGGTCGACAATGATCTTAATGTTTTTCGTTTCAAAGGCTTGTTTGAGGCCTTGATAAAAAGCGTAACTGATGGCGCGCCCGTCAACCGCGACAATACTGTTTTCTGGGAGCGTGGTAGCCAGCCATTTGGCAATTGTCGGCGTTTCCGGTTGTTTGGCTTTAAACAGTTCAAGTCCTGTGCCGTGTAACTGCTCTTCAGCTTGAATATAGTAACGACCATCAGTCCACAGGCCACCACCTTGTTGGGTAATGACGATATCGCCTGCTGAGCCGGTAAAACCTGAAATCCAGCTTCGCGCTAACCAATGATCCGCTGAGTATTCACTGTTATGTGGGTCATTGTTGGTTACGATATATGCAGACACGTTGTGAAAGGACATTGCCTCACGCAATAATGTAAGGCGTTGGTTTACTGAGTTAGTATTGTTCATTAAATGGTTCCTAAAGTCATATTTGAGCAATAGATATGATGCTGCTTCGAGCCTGTTTTTATTGGGTTCTGTTGCCCGCATACTTCTGTGGCTTCTGGGCATCGAGTACGAAAAACGCAACCGCTCGGTGGGTTAAGTGGAGAAGGAAGATCGCCGGGCAATAGTTGTATTTCACGGTCACGTGCTAATTGCGGATTAGCTATCGGGACAGCAGATAACAGTGCTTTGGTGTAGGGGTGTTGAGCATCATCAAATACTTTATCGTAACGTCCTACTTCCATAGGTTTACCAAGATACATCACCATAACGCGGTCGCTGATGTGGCGCACCACGCTTAAGTCATGCGCAATCATCACCAGTGTTAACCCCATTTCTTGTTTGAGATCATCTAGAAGATTGATGACCTGAGCTTGTATGGAGACGTCTAGCGCACTAACGGGTTCATCACACACGACCAAATCTGGATTGAGAATTAATGCTCTGGCAATGCCCACACGCTGGCATTGACCTCCGGAAAATTCATGTGGATAGCGGTTTCGCTGGCTCGCCAAGAGACCCACTTTATCCATCATAGCGATGACACGCTTTTCTACCTCTGCCCGTTTAAGTTGTGGCTCGTGGGTGAGCAGTGGTTCGGCGATGCATTCTGAGATGGTTAATCTCGGATTCAAACAAGCGGATGGGTCCTGAAACACCATCTGAAATTCTCTACGTCGAGAGGAAAGCTCTTTCTTACTAAACCCGCGCATGTCTTGATCTTTCCAAGTCAACTCGCCATGTGTAGGTTCAATTAAGCGAAGTAAGGCGCGTGCAAGCGTTGATTTTCCGCAGCCTGATTCCCCCACAATGCCAAGTGTTTCACCTCGATAAACATCTAAGTCGATACCATTGACCGCTTTCACGATTTTACGTTGACTTGGAATAAGGTGACGCGAAACAGGAAAGTGGACGTTTAAATCACGAGCAGACATGAGGACTTCTTTTTTATTCATAATGCCTCCTTAAGCTTTTATTTGAATAGGAGTGATAACGCTGGGTGCGTTAACGTGACAGGCAATGGACTGGCTCGTGTTTAATGGAGAAAACCGTGGGGTTTCGTATTGGCAACGCGTCTCTCGATGCTCGCACCGCTCTCTAAACGGACACCCTTGATGGTTAATCAACGCACTTGGTGGGTTACCTGGGATGGTTGGTAAACGTGGCATATCTTCAGTGATAGAAGGAATAGCCTTTAGCAGGCCTTGAGTATAGGGGTGCGCAGGTTGAGCGAACAATGTCTCGGTATCGGATTGCTCCATTTTTTGACCACCATACATGACCAATACGCGATCACACATCTCGGCGACGACGCCCATGTCGTGAGTGATCAGTAAAATAGCCGTGTTGAACTCTTGTTGTAAGTCTCGTAATAGCGTCAAAATTTGAGCCTGAACGGTCACATCCAGCGCGGTGGTTGGTTCGTCTGCAATTAGCAACTCTGGCTTACACAACAATGCCATCGCTATCATGATTCGCTGACGCATTCCGCCAGATAATTCGTGAGGGTATTGATTCATCCGAGTTTCGGGAGAGGGAATACGCACCGCATCCAACATGTGAATCGATTCAATTTTTGCTTGTTTTCGGCTCATTCCTTTATGAATCATGAGAACTTCACAAAGCTGTTTGCCAATTTTCATGAATGGATTGAGTGACGTCATCGGATCTTGAAAGATCATTCCGATTTTCTCTGCACGGATGCGGTTGAGCTGCTTTTTCGACATCGCGAGTAAATCATCATCGTGGAACATCGCGCTGCCAGACACGGCGCCGTTATCCGCGGTTAACCCCATTAACGCGAAGACAGACTGGCTTTTTCCCGAACCTGACTCTCCAACAATCCCAAGAGTCTCGCCTGCTTTAATCGAGTAGGAGAGATTACTGACCGCTTGCACTTGCCCATCTGGCGTATCGAAGCGCACGTTCATGTTTTCAATAGATAGCATGGGTTTGTCCTTATCGGTCTTTCGGGTCAAGAGCATCACGTAAGCCATCGCCGATGAAGTTAAAACAAAAGAGGGTGGCAACTAAAAACAGAGATGGAAAAAGCAGCATCCACAATGCAACGTCAATCGTTTTTGCGCCTTCGGAAATTAGGATTCCCCAGCTCGTGTCGGGTGGTTGAACACCAAGCCCTAAGAAGCTTAAAAACGATTCGAACATAATGAATCCTGGTACCATTAAGGAGGAATAAACCATCACGATCCCAAGCACATTAGGCAGAACATGGCGTCGGACAATTGTCAATTTAGAAACCCCAATAGAGTGCGCGGCTTCGATGAACTCTCGCTTTTTGAGACCGAAGGTGACACCACGTACAACACGAGCAATGCCCAACCAAGATACCATTCCGATCACGATAAAAATCAGATAGATGTTATTGCCAAAAAGGGTAACGAACAGGATAACCATAAACATAAATGGTACCGAATCGAGCACCTCAATAATGCGCATCATTACGCTATCGACAACGCCGCCAAGATAGCCGGAAATACTTCCCCAAATCGTACCAATAACAACGGCGACTAAGGCGCCAACAAAACCTACCAAAATAGAGAGCCTGCCGCCTTGCATCGTGCGAGCAAAGACATCTTGCCCGAGATCATCGGTACCAAAGTAATGACCACTGCTCAGTGAAGGTTTTCCTAGCTCGTATGGATCGATGAGCACTTCCCAGTCAATTTCATCATGGCCAAAAGCGGCAAGAGAGGGGCCGAAAGTGATGCATAAGGTAATGAACGCCAAAACATACACTGATGTCATCGCGGCTCTGTTTTTACGAAATCGAGTCCATGCATCCTGCCAAAGACTGCGACCTTCGACGGCTTCAATATTGTCGACGACTTGATCTTGAAGAGCTTGTGTATCCAGTTTTTTGATCGTTAACATGCCGGACTCCTAAACGCGTATACGAGGGTCGATAATCGTATATAGCAAGTCGACCACAAGGTTAAAGAAGATAGTGAGTGAAGCGACAATCAGAGTAATGCCCATTACTAGGCCGTAGTCGCGGTTGAGAGCTCCAGACACAAAGTGTTGTCCCATGCCACCTGTACCAAAGAAAATGTCGATAATCACCGAGCCTGTCACGACAGACACAAACGCAGGGCCGAGCATCGCAACGACGGGAATCAAGGATGGTCGCAAAGCGTGATGGAATAAAATGTAGGTTGTGGACAAACCTTTGGCTTTTGCCGTTCGAATGTATGGTTGGTTGAGCGTTTCAATCATTGCGCCACGCATGACGCGTGCAATACTCGCAATGGAGCCAATCGCCAGGCTGAGCACGGGAAGAACAAGAAAAGCCAGCTTTCCTCCTTCCCAACCACCAGCAGGGAACCAGCCGAGCTGAATAGCGAAAATCATGACTAAAACCGGAGCAAGCACGAAAGCTGGAACCACAACTCCAGTCATCGAAAGTGTCATCAGGCCGTAATCTAGGCGGCTATTTCGGTTCAATGCCGCAATGGTGCCAAGTAACATGCCAAGTGGAACGGAGATACAAAAAGAGAGTACGCCTAATACTGCTGAAACTGGCCATGATTGTGCGACGAGCTGTGTAACACTGAAGTCTTGATAAACGAAGCTCGGACCGAGATCTCCTTGTATGAAATTACCAATGTAAATCCAAAACTGAGTAAGGAAGGGCTGGTCCAAATGGAATTTTGTTTCGATATTCGCACGTACCACTTCTGGCATAGGCCGTTCCATATCAAATGGTCCCCCCGGTGCAATGTGCATCAGCCAAAATGATACGAGTGCGATGAATAGAAGCGTGGGGATAGCGATAGTTAATCGCTTAACAATGTACCAAATCATGATCCATCATCCTTTGGTCATCCGAAATCACTTCGAACGGTTATGAATAAAAAATGGTCTGAGCTCAGGTTGCCTTCTCCACCGAGAGATATGAGGAACGATAAGTAAACATTGAATTGCCGACTCAGACCGAAAACATGCTTTTAGTGGGCTTTCACATAGACATTCTTGCGGTAGTACGACGACTCAGGGTTTGTCAGTTCGTAGCCGCCCACATAAGGCTTGATGAGGTATTGATCGTTACCCGGACGATAAATAGGAATAATGGCCATGTCTTCAATCAGCATGCTTTCTGCTTGTAGATACAGTTCTGATGGGTTGCTCATGGTCTTTGAGCGAGCCATTAACTCGTCGTATTGCGGGTTGTTATAACGAGAATCGTTGTACTCGCCACTAGAAACGAAGATATCCAACCATGTAGAGGCTTCATTGTAGTCGGCCGTCCAGCCGCCGCGAGTAATGTCGGTTGGCTCTTTAAGTGCGTAGAACACTTTCGGTTCTAGCTGTTTTATTGTGACTTGCGCACCCAAACGGCTTTTCCACATACCTGCCATGGTCGTTGCCATTTTTACGTCCATCGAGAAAGTTGGTACGGTAAACGTTAACTTAAGCGGATTGCTTTTATCGTATCCAGCTTCTGACAGTAATTGCTGCGCTTTTTCGATACGTTTATGACGGTTCCAAGTTGCGAACTCAGGAATGTGAGATTTAAAACCATCTGTTTGAGGTGGCACAAGGGTATACATTGGAACCCCACCGTTTCTCAAGATAGCACTCGTTAACAGTTGACGGTCAATGGCATATGAGAGGGCTTTACGGACCCGCACGTCTTTTGTTGGTCCTTGTTGAGTGTTGAGGTAATAGAATGTGGAACCAAGAGACGCACTGGTGTTTGCCACTTCTTGTGGGCGTTGTTGAATTAACTTTTTCTTCTGAGCGGCAGGAATGGAAACTGCTTGGTCTATCTCACCGGCTAGGTAGCGGTTTAGCACTACGTTTGCATCACCAATTGGTAGCCAGGTGACTTTTTCCAGCACTACATTGCTTGCGTCCCAGTAATGTGGGTTTTTAACCATCACCATTTTTTCGTTAACTTTCCATTCAGAGACAGTAAACGCCCCATTTGTAACGATATGTTCTGGCTGGGTCCAACGGTTGCCATGTTTTTCAACGGTCGCTTTGTGAACGGGGGCAAGCACTGGATGACTTAATAGTTTCGTAAAGAAGGGAATCGGCTCTTCGAGTGTTACCTGGAATGTTTTTTCATCCAGCGCCTTCACGCCCAAAGACTCGGGTTCGGCTTCGCCCTTCATAATGGCTTGTGAGTTTTCGATATTTGGAATGGCGGCAAACCAAGCGTACGGTGAAGCAGTGCTTGGATTCAGTAAGCGTTGCCAGCTGTAGACAAAATCTTGTGCAGTGACCGTTTCGCCATTTGACCATTTTGCATCACGTAAGTGGAAGGTATAAACCGTATTGTTGTCATTGACTGACCAAGACTCAGCAACACCAGGAATGGTTTTACCTTGCTTATCTTGAATTACCAGGCCTTCAAATAGGTCTCGACCGAGATTAAAAGCGGGCTCTGCGGCTTGCTTGGCTGGGTCAATAGAAGTAACTTCAGCCCCATTGTTTAGCGTAATTTCTTGTGTCTCATCGAGGGTCACACCTGCGGGATACGGCGCGGCATAGCTTGATGTTGCCAGTATTGGGCTCATCATCGATGCTAACAGAAGCAACTTAGGTAATTTCATCCTTGTCTCACTCTTTTCATCCTGAAAGATGCTAGAAATGTATATTGTATAAATTGTCCACACAATCGAGTTTTAACAATGTTGTAACAGGGTGCCAAATGTTGGGCTATTTGGTATCAAAAAGTGAGCTGGGGGATTGATATGGAGTCGGCACTAAGTCCGCATTACGGGGTAGGCTTTGTTTCGCGCAAATAAAAAATCCCCTTCAAGCGCGCGCTAAAAGGGGAGGGTAGTTCGTCTGCTCTTCAAAAGGTACGACGTTAACTGACTAGGAAATGTTTTACGAACTCAGTGATTTTGACCATATCACTTACCGCGATAAACTCTTCTGTCGTGTGTACTTTTGCCATGCCAGTTGAAAGATTGACCGTTGTGAGACCTTTCTTGTTAAAGCTGTTAGCATCGCTACCGCCGCCAGTGCCTTTTGTGAAAGCCTCAATTCCCAACTCTGCAAACGCCGCTTTGATAGCGCTAACGTGTGGGTGGTTTTCTTCAATAACAAATGCATCGTAGGCTCGGCTAGATTCAATGTCGACTTCTGCACCGTGTTTTTCACAGACA
This sequence comes from Vibrio sp. 1CM7H, assembly GCF_023161645.1. NCBI lineage: Bacteria > Pseudomonadati > Pseudomonadota > Gammaproteobacteria > Vibrionales > Vibrionaceae > Vibrio > Vibrio sp. 1CM7H. Next base: position 446,484 of record NZ_JALNTV010000002.1, on the reverse strand, counting down.
GACTCTAATGTTGAGATCATATGATTGACCTGAGCATCTAGTTTATCGCCATTCAGGGAGCGTGCTTCTGCCACGATTTTTAATTCAGGCATGACAATGTTTGTGGCCTGACCGCCATTCACTATACCGATGTTGGCTGTCGTTTCTTCGTCGATGCGAAGCAGCTTCATTTGGTTGATGGCATCTGCCGCCACCATGATAGCACTGATGCCTTCTTCTGGCGCAAGCCCTGCATGTGCTGGTCGACCTTTGATTGTTGCCACGATTTTTTGCTGGCCTGGGGCTGCGGTCACAATAGTGCCAATAGGACCACCCGTATCTAACACGATTGCTTCCGTTGAAGCGACGTGTGACATATCGAAGTATTGTGAACCGAATAAACCGCCTTCTTCATACACGGTGAAAGCAAGCTCTAACGTTTTGTGCTCAAGGTTTTCCGCTTGAATACAACGAACGGCTTCCATGATGGCAGCAATACCAGATTTATCATCGCCACCAAGAATCGTATTGCCTTCTGAACGGATAACGCCGTCTTCGATGATTGGCTCAATGCCAATACCTGGAGTGACCGTATCCATATGACAGCTCATTAGGATAGAGCCGTCTTTTTTGCCGTCTAAACGGGCGTACACGTTAAAACCGTTAGAAATATGCTCAGGCACTGGAAGCTTGTGCACGGTAAAGCCTAGCTCGCCTAGCTGTTCTGCCAGTGTTTCTGCAATTTGTTTTTCGTTTTTTGATTCGCTGTCGATACGTACTAGTTGGCAAAAGTGTTCAACTAGGCGTTCTTGATTGATGTGTGTCATTAGATGTCTCTTTTTCTGATCGAGCGTGAAGCACTGTGGCTAGGGCTCGATAGGGAACAGAGCACCACTTATGGCACAGTTACTTTTGAATAAAACTGAGGTGAATCAATAAAGGAGTATCCATGACACGATTCTGACCGATGAGCCTTTCGAACTGTATGAAGCGTCACGAAACATTACTTTTGATGTTTTGCAGGATCAAATGAATAAATCGGATAGAGATAGGGTGCAATAGACTTTCCATCCCCTTTTACTTTTTGAGCTACGTTGCCAAGATAAAATGCCAAAGTAACAACTTGTTTACATTTTGTGTGTTGGCGTAAAGCCGAAAATATCACTCTAATATATTGAAAATAAGCAGTTTGTTTGATGTTTACGAAAGTGGGTTCGATGCGCCTACCGCGTGTAACATATATTTTACAATTGTGCGTAAAAATCGCCAAGGTAAAGATTTCTCCCCACGTATTCCAATTTCTCAAGACCTGCGCCAAGTTAGAAAAATAAGTCCAAACAAAAGCTACTGAGACAAGGAGAAAGTCATGGTTGATGCATATAACCCACTAGGAACAGACGGATTTGAGTTTGTTGAATATACCGCTGCTGACAACAACGGCATTCAACAGCTTAAAGATCTGTTTATATCGTTAGGTTTTGCGGAAATTGCAAAGCATCGCTCAAAAGAAGCGTGGTTATATCGACAAGGTGACATTAGCTTTATTGTGAATGCGCAGCCGCATAGCCAAGCTGAGGGATTCGCCAAAGTTCACGGTCCGTCGGTTTGTGGCATGGCATTTCGTGTGAAAGACGCCACCGTTGCTCTGGCGCATGCATTAGAGAATGGCGGTAAAGAATATAAAACGGAAATTGGGCCGATGGAGCTAAGCATTCCTGCTATTTATGGCATCGGTGAAAGCTTGCTTTATTTTGTCGATCGTTATGGAAAGCAGAGTATTTATGATGTCGATTTTCGTTTTTATGATGATGCTGATGAGCGTTTATCAAAAGCGAATGTTGGTCTTTACGAAATCGACCACTTAACGCACAACGTTAAGCAAGGCAACATGGATGTCTGGTCTGGTTTCTATGAGCGCATTGGTAACTTCCGCGAAATTCGTTATTTCGATATCGAAGGTAAGCTGACTGGTCTTGTCAGCCGTGCGATGACCGCACCTTGCGGCAAAATCCGAATTCCTATCAATGAGTCGTCAGATGATAAATCACAGATTGAAGAGTTTATCCGTGAATACAATGGCGAAGGTATTCAACACATCGCATTGACCACAGACGACATCTACGAAACGGTCAAAACCTTGCGTGAGCGAGGCATGGACTTTATGCCAACGCCAGATACTTATTACGAGAAAGTCGATCAGCGTGTTGAAGGCCATGGTGAAGATGTAAGCAAGCTTCGTGATTTGCAGATTCTTATTGATGGTGCGCCAACGAAAGATGGCATCTTGCTACAAATCTTTACTCAAACCGTTATCGGCCCTGTGTTCTTCGAAATCATCCAACGTAAAGGCAATGAAGGCTTTGGCGAGGGTAACTTCAAAGCGTTGTTTGAATCGATAGAAGAAGACCAAATTCGCCGAGGAGTATTGAGCGATGCATAAATGGATCACATTCCCTCACCGGGAGGGAGTGTGCTCTAAACAAGCGCATGCTGACTTCCCGGAAGAGGCAATTTATGAACGTGAGGCAGGTCGAAGTGGCTTCTTCGGCCCCGCAACACATTTTCATCATCAACATGCCCCAACGGGGTGGTCTGAGTGGGAGGGCGAGCTACGTCCACGAGCATTTGATTTTAATCTAGTCGAGAAAGCCAGCCATATTACCCCTTGGGCAGTCCCGCATCTATTACACAACGCGAATTGTAAAGTTCGTGTTTGGCGTATGGATGAAAAAATGGACTTCTTGGTGAGAAATGCAGATGGCGACGAACTGCTATTCATCCACCAAGGTACGGCAGATCTCTACTGTGATTATGGTCATTTGAAAGTGAGTGAAGGGGATTATGTCATGATCCCGCGCTCAACGAGCTGGCGTTTAGAACCAAGCGAGCCGATGTTCATTCTGATGATTGAAAACACCGATGCGGCCTATACATTGCCCGAAAAAGGCATGGTTGGAAACCACGCGGTGTTTGATCCGGCGGTTTTAGAAACGCCGTCGATCAACGATCAGTTCCGTGCTCAATATTCCGAGAATCAAACACAGGTTCAGGTGAAACGCCACGATAAAGTCAGTGTTATCACTTACCCATTCAACCCGTTGGATGCGATTGGCTGGCATGGTGATTTGGCGGTGGTAAAAGTGAATTGGCGTGATATTCGTCCACTCATGTCACATCGTTACCACTTACCGCCTTCTGCACATACTACATTTGTAGGAGCAGGATTTGTGGTGTGTACCTTCGTTCCTCGTCCAATTGAAAGTGATCCTGGAGCGCTCAAAGTACCGTTCTACCACAACAATGACGATTATGACGAAGTCTTGTTCTACCATGCAGGTGACTTCTTTAGTCGTGACAACATTGAAGCGGGTATGGTGACATTCCATCCAGCAGGATTTACACATGGCCCTCACCCGAAAGCTTTCAAAGCAGGGCGAGAGCATAAGAAGACTTTTACCGACGAAGTCGCGGTCATGATTGATACGCGTCACGCACTTCAGTTTTCGGATGAGCTGGAAAAAGTAGAAAACAAAGAATACGTCTATAGCTGGCAAGAGAAGTAAGAGGCAAGGATGAAATTAGCAACCAAGAAAAATGGCACTCGTGACGGTTTGTTGATGGTCGTGAGCAAAGACTTAACGCGCTGCGTACCTGCGACAGAAATTTTCCACCCTATGAACTTAGCACCGACGATGCAGGTGGCGCTTGATAACTGGGATACGCTAGCACCACAACTGGAAGAGCTATACGTTGCACTGAACAACGGTACGGTCGCAGGGTATGAAGAGTTTGAAGCGCACTACTGCGAGTCGCCGCTTCCTCGCGCTTATCAGTGGGCTGATGGCAGTGCTTACGTAAACCACGTTGAGTTGGTTCGAAAAGCTCGCGGCGCTGAAATGCCAGAGAGTTTTTGGACGGATCCGTTGATGTACCAAGGAGGCTCTGATGCCTTTATTGGACCTTGTGACAACATCGAGTTTGCCAGTGATGAATGGGGTATTGATTTCGAAGGTGAAGTCGCTGTGGTAACTGGTGACGTACCAATGGGCGCGAGTGTTGCAGAGGCTCAGGAGTCGATTCGTTTGATCATGCTGGTGAATGATGTCTCACTGCGTGGCCTAATTCCCGCAGAATTAGCTAAAGGGTTTGGTTTTTTCCAATCTAAACCTTCTTCTGCGTTTTCTCCGGTGGCAGTAACACCTGACGAACTCGGCGATGCGTGGTACGAAAACAAAGTGCATTTACCACTGGTCTCGACCTACAACCACAAGCCGTTTGGTCGCCCGAATGCAGGTATCGATATGACGTTTGATTTTGCAGACTTAATTGTTCATGCGACTAAAACGCGCCCGCTATCTGCTGGGGCGATCATAGGTTCTGGCACGGTATCTAATAAGCAAGGCACCGAACATGGCACTTCGATTGAGGAGGGTGGTGTTGGTTATTCATGTATCGCGGAAGTTCGCATGATTGAAACCATTCGTGATGGTAAACCGTCGACTAACTTCATGTCGTTTGGAGATTCAATCAGATTGGAAATGTTCGATGCGGATGGCAACAACATCTTTGGCTCGATTGACCAACAAGTTAGCCAATATCTCAAGCATTAAGAGCGCCAGTTGGGAGACGATATGAGCGATAGCATGGTTTTGTACGGATATTGGAGGTCTTCAGCGGCGTATCGTGTGCGTATTTGTTTGAATCTTAAAGAGCTATCGTATGATTCAAAATCAGTACACTTGGTACGCAATGGTGGCGAACAACACAGTGACGAGTACCATGAGTTAAACGCTTCTGAACTGGTTCCTGTGCTGGTGGATGGGGAGGTTCAGTTAACCCAGTCACTGGCCATCATTCAATACTTAGAAGAACACTATCCGGATGTCACTGTGATCCCCGAGCAAACGCCGCTTCGATATCAAGCATTGGCTTTGGCTCAGGATATTGCAATGGAGATTCATCCCCTGAATAACTTGAGAGTTCTACAGTATTTAGAGGGGGAGTTAGCTTGCGAGCCAGAGCGCAAAGTCGCTTGGATTCATCACTGGATCCACAAAGGTTTTACGGCATTAGAAGAGAAACTTCAGAAGCATCGTAAACTAAATGGTGATTGTAAGTTTAGTCTGACAAGCTCGCCATCTATTGTCGATATTTGTCTGGTACCACAATTTTATAACGCACAACGCTTTGGTGTAGATACTTCTCTTTACCCAACCATTAACGCTGTTGTGCAGTCATGCAATCAACTGCCTGCATTTATTGATGCGATGCCAGAGAATCAGCCAGACGCTAATAGTTGATTCTTAGCATCATAATGTATTAACAGTTTAAACGAGCCAATCCAAGTGTGTGATTGGCTCGTTTTTATTGGGGAGCCAAATTTTCTGTTTCTCGCTATCGTCGTGGCTCCTCAAAATTGCGAGGTTTTGTTGCTCTGCATAGCATTTCCATTTACGCTTTGAGCAACGAGTTGTTTTGGATGCACTTTATTTATGACCAACATTTTTATCATTGTTGTTCTTCTGGTTTTATTCTTCTTTGTTATTCAAAAGTACGTGATTAAGCACGACGACACGCGTGATTATCCTTATCGCTCGAAAGGACCGCTACTCAGGGGGCAAGAGAGCGCATTCTATAATGCGTTGAGGGCAGCGGTAGGTGAACATGCGGTGGTATTCGCGAAAGTAAACATGTCCAGTTTGGTTACGCCAAAAGAAATCAAAAATAAGAAGCAGTTTTTTGTCGCGAACAATCGCATATCTCGAAGTTATTTTGATTACGTTATTTGTGATCCTAGGACGCTAGAGCCGCGTGTGATCGTTGAATTGGATAACGGGCAAGAGTTAAGCAAGGGCAAGGTAGAAAGACAAAAGTTACTGATCCATGTTTGTAAGACAGCAAACCTGCCTTTAATTGGCGCCTCGGTAAAGCACAGTTATCAAGTTGGGCGATTACGTCGTTTGCTTGCGGCACACATTGATTTGATTGAGCCCGATAAAGAAGTGCGTTTTTGTAAAAAATGCGGCAGTCCGATGATCATTAAAACCGCAAGCCAAGGTGAGTTCAAAGGGAGACGTTTCTTTACTTGTAGCCGTCAGCCGAATTGTACATACACCGAAAATTATAACGTTGTGTTTGAGGCGGACGACTAAACACGATAATTAACCTGCAGAAATAAGGGGCTTTGATTAGAGATGATCAAAGCCTTTTTTGTATCTGTCCTCAAGGCAAGACCTATACTTTGAAAAAGAGTGCAGAATAGGGCAGCCATATGCGATACGGATGGATTTTGTCAGCATTGTTCATCGCATCTAATGTTAGTGCGATACCTAATTTGAAACCACTGGAGTGTGAATTGACAGAGACACCCCAAGATCATTTCTTGTTTTACCGAGAGCAAATGGTTTACCACAGTGAGCAGTTTGTCATATTTCAAAACTTCAAAGGCAGGGTGAGCACTCAAGTGGACGTCAAAACAGGAGAGTTGATTCGTACAACCTATATCGGCGAACCATTTAAACCTAAATATCAGATTTTGTTCGGCACTTGCCCTAAGGTATCGCAAACCTTACAGATTTGGATGCTCAGTGAAGTGCCTTACGACAATTAAGTGAGATAATAAAAGTTATATAGATCACACTTTTAAACCCTGCAGGCTCAGTCCCTGTCGATAAAATCATCTGAAAACGCGTGTTGAGTTTACATTTTCGCCAAACGGTTCAAAGTTGGTAAATTTGTGCTTGCACCGTCGTTCGCTTATAGCTAATATCCTCGTCGTTCCAGAGAAATGCGTCCGTAGCTCAGCTGGTTAGAGTATCGCCTTGACATGGCGGGGGTCGGTGGTTCGAGTCCACTCGGACGCACCATTCTTAATTGAATGGTTAGGAACATAGAAAATTTGGGTCCGTAGCTCAGTTGGTTAGAGTACTACCTTGACATGGTAGGGGTCGGCGATTCGAGTTCGCCCGGACCCACCAAATTTTAGAAAAAGCCCTCCAAACGGTGGGCTTTTTTGTATCCATAATTTGTTGATACTCAGATTTAAACACCTTACTTTTCCTTTGCACTCTTTCTACAAATACTCCGTATTGCCATCAGTGTAAATTTGAGTGGTTTTACAAGAACTTAACTCGTTCATCTAAACATTCATTGGAGCCCATTTCGAATTCGCGGCAAATCCAAGGCCTATTTTCGTAAATCGTACACATTAATGTGTCTCTGTCTAAAGCTGCACACCAACCATCATTTAGCCGCATCATGGTTTCGCCTCCATACTGGTCTCGCGCAATAAACTCTTCAGGTACGCCAGTATCTGAAATAATCATAACCTCGAGACGGCAACAACAAGCCTTACAGTTAGAGCAAGATACATCAGAGGGCAGGGGAGAGGGAGTCTTAGTTGGTATAATCATGAATAACTACAATTTGGTCAATTGTGCATGGTACCGTAAATCTAGCATGAATGAACTTTATTTCTGAAATAGAACACCCTATGAATGATAAACCTAGTGAACGCATTTTATGCGTTCACTTGCATTTCTTTCCGAGTAAGTCGGTAGAACTGACAGTGATTCACACCAATTAACCTTATAGTCAGCGTAAATTTGAACGCGATTTTTTGTCATACACGTACCTTACACAAGATCTGCTTCTGTAAAGTTTGTTTTAAATGTGAAAGCAAATGGCGTATCTCCGTTTTCGCGCAAATGCTGAAGGCGTAACAAGGCTTCTTGTGGTGTTGGTATATAACCGTCTTCTACCCACCACAGAACATAGCTATCCTCCGCTAGACGATGAAACCATTCGCTTTTTCGGCGCATAAAATCTGAAACATAAAGTTTTTAAGTGAGTCAGTACTTTCCCAAATAGACATGTCTACAATCATGTTCGGGTCATCAAATAATTTAATGCTTGTTGCATCACCGGAGTCGTCTTTTAGACGCCAGATAAAGCCTTCACTTTCTTCAGCTATACCATTAATTAAGTCCAAATTGTCTACGAAATCTTTAATTTCTGGTGCATCCAAAGGATATTTAGCAAGCGCAATATTTAATTGAGCTAATTTCATTTCATGACCCTCCCTGGTCGATAAGCCTGTAATGCTGGTAAAAAGCTCTAAGTCGCTTTTCCTATTTTATCATGCAGTGTGTTGCTAGTGCCTTCAAAGGTCAATTGGAAAGTTAGTGACTGTGGCGAGTCATTGGATGGCAAAAAAGTCGTTTTATACATTGGTTATGTTGAGCATAAGCCCCTCTTTCTCGCGATTATCGTCGGTAAGTCTCACTCAAGAGAGTTGCTATCTTGGATATGCAGCAGTACTCTCATTTTCTGTGGCAAGCCTTGCGCTTCTATACTTCTTATTGAGATTCGATCCTCACTTTTTGGTGTGTGAACGTGAGATAGTGTTCATGTCACTCTTTAATTTAAGTTGTTTGGCTGAACGTTAGGAGGAACTTTGATTACAAAGATAACAAGAAATGCCATTTTGCTTGGCCTAGTTCCCATTGCAGTTTTTGTTGTGGCTTTTAATTCAATAGCCAATTTTTACATCAGCTATATCAAAGAGACTAAAATAGACACCTATGTCGATTATTTACACCAACGATCCATGTATTTGGATGAGGCGATTGTAAAGCAGGTTTCGCAGTTAGATTTCACGTGCAGTAATAGTGATGTTAGAACATTGCGCGACCCACGTTTTTATAATCGTTACATCCGTTTTATTGCGATGGAAACGAATGACGGTAAAACATGCTCCACGATTGGTCGTGAAGTATCTCATTTATCCAATGCGCAACGATTTCAGCTTGGCGAAAACTTTTTTGCATCACTTATTTTACCGGAACACCAAGATCAAGTTGAGTGGATGGTCATTTATGAAAATGAACATGTTGAAGTTGTCTGGGTTCTCGATAATAGTTGGGTCAAAGAAGTGATAAAAACGCCTTGTGAAGACTGTTTGTTCGTCGAGTTTATATATGATGAGCCTGTATTTGGAGATTTAACAATAAGTCGAGGAAAACCAACCATTGCAGCAGAAGAAGCGGCAGTTTCAAAGGAGTTATTCTTCTCGGCTGATTCTCAAGCCAATATGCTCATCAAAATACACAGTGGCGAGAAACTGAAGAGCTATGTTCAGGAAAGAGTCTTTCTATGGGGAGGCCTAGTCAGTGTGCTTATGGGGTTGGCTTTTGCGTTTGTATATGTGTCCAGTAAGAGCTTGAGAAAGTCTATCAAAGGCTTGATCCAGAATGGGATTAATAATGCGGAATTTGTCCCTTATTACCAAGCGATTGTCGATAGCCGTGATGGTGTAACAGTGGGGTATGAAGCACTGATTCGGTGGTCTCGCCGTGATGGTATGGTGCCGCCAAACATGTTCATTGGCGCTGCAGAAGAAAGTGGTCTGATTGTCCCAATGACCAATCAGCTTATTCGTAAAATCATACAAGATCTTAGTGTGTTACCTGAGCATGTGTGGGTCAGCATCAATATTGTTTCTTCCCATTTAGAATCAGGTGAACTCACTAAGTTACTGTCAGAACTGAATTGGCCATGTCCGAAGAGAGTGCATTTTGAGTTGACCGAGCGAATTCCTGTAAAAGATACAGAGGCAGCGAAAAAAGAGATTTTGTATCTGGCGAATAAAGGCTACAAGTTCAAAATTGACGATTTTGGGACTGGGTATGGCGGATTTTCTTATTTGCAAGATCTGGGTATCCGATGCTTGAAAGTGGATAAGATGTTCATCGACCCAATAGGCTCTGATGACCAAAAATTGAAAGTGTTGGATTCTATTGTCTCGGCTGCAAAGAAAGCGGAATGTGAGATGATTGCAGAAGGTGTAGAGAGCGAGGCTCAAGTCGCTTATTTGGCTCAGCATTCTATTTACCTTATTCAAGGGTATGTCTACGCTAAACCAGAGCCTATTAACAACCTTGTGATGACTTAAAGCAAGGCATAATGGGGCGTATTCATTATTAAAGGTGTCTTTCGGCACCTTTTTTATTGCTGAACCTTTTTGGGTTCACTGTTCCATAAAAAAACTGTTGAAGTCTTAGAATTCAAACAGAGTTTACAGAGAATATGAACGCCCGATTTTAGCATCGGGCGTTAGGATTTTACTTAGGAAGAAAGGGCGGCTTTTTTAGTTTTTAATGAAGCGATCAATTGAGGGAGCAATGACATAACAATCATCCCTAGCATCAAGCTGTATTGGAGAGGGGTGAAAGTCTCACCTAATAGCAGCAAACCTGACACAATGCCCGCAACGGGGTTGGCAATGCCACCAAAAGTAAAGTCAACGACCGACATACGCTGCAATAGCCAAACATACATGCCGTAGCCTAATGCAGTGTTCAGAATGATCACCCACAGCAGCCCAAGGGTGTTCGTCATTGATAAGTTTTGAATGGCTGTAACGTATGGCTCTGGATTGTTTATTGCTAGCACGCTTGTTGCGACAGACATAATCACACCACCCAAAATGAGCTGCCATGTTAATACTGTCCACCAATGCATTTTCGTTCCTAGTGATTTCGTTACGCTACTGCCTACCACAATACACATGATGGCGGAGATCATCGCCAGCAAACCCATAGGGTTGAGCGAAATAGAACTAGGATCAAATAAGAACCAAGCCAAAGCAATCAAAGTCGCTCCACTTATTGCCTGTATTGCGCTTGGCTGGCGCTTATAGACTGCCCAGCCAAACAGCATCGCAAAAACGGGCACTGATACCATACCGACACCTGAGATCGCAGAAGGAAGCGTCAACGCCATGACAAAAATGAGACCAAAGAAGCAAGCGATGTTGATAGTTCCTAAAACAAGCAGCACTTTCCATTCACTCTTTTTCGGGAAAGATGGCTTTATTGCGAGCAACAAAAGACCCGCAGGCAATGCTCTTAGCGCACCAAGTAAAACGGGAGGCCAGTCCGGAAGCGTAAACTGAGTAACAGCATAAGTTGTCCCCCAAAAAAAAGCCGGGATCATTGCAAGCAAAATATTCATGTTAAATATCTTTACGTTGAGATAATTAATTGTAAAGATATCGGTAAGGTTACTTTTTGTAAAGTATCTTTATGTTAAAATAAAAATTAAATGACGTTTGGAGAGAAACCATGGACGCAATTGATAGAGTGGTAGAGCAGTGGGCTAAGGAGAAGCCAGAGCTCGACACTGAACCGATGGCAATTATGGGTCGGCTAATGCGAATTGCTAAGCACATGGAGTGTCGGGTCGCAGACCTACATAAGAAGTACGATCTTAAGATGGGTGAATTTGATGTGTTGGCGACACTTCGCCGAGCAGGTTCACCATACTGCCTTACTCCCTCGGCGCTAATTGATTCGATGATGCTCACTTCGGGCGCGATGACGAACCGATTAGATAAACTCGAGAAGAAAGGCTTTATTACCAGAACACACAGTAAAGAAGATAGACGCAGTGTCACCGTTGAGTTAACCGAAAAGGGCTTAACCTTAATTGACAAGTTGATCCTAGAGCATGTAGACGTTCAGCAATCGCTGCTACATGGTTTAGAAGGTAGTGAGAAAGCGCAGGTTAACCAGGCGTTAAGGCTACTATTGCCTTTGTTTGAGTAAAAGATACAGGAAGGGTGGGACGGAATGAGAAGCAAAGAGTTAGAAGGTTATTTAAGTACCTTTATGTGTGCAGAGAGTGATTTCCCATTTGGGCCAGAGGCGCTTGTATACAAAATCAAAGGTAAAATGTTTGCGATTATTGCAGAGAGAAACGGTCGGGAGTATGTCAGCGTAAAAGTAAAACCAGAAGATGGAGAAGTCTTAACATCGCAGTTTACGGACATCATTCCTGGTTATCACCTAAATAAGCGTCACTGGATAACGGTTTATTTTAATGGTGATGTGGAAGATGGATTGATTCAGGATTTATGTGAACGCTCTTATACTCTCGTCGTTGCCAAACTACCAAAAGTGCAACGAGCATTGCTTGGTCAGTAATAGCTATTACAGAAAAATTCGCACCTTTTCCATCCTCAAGCTATATAAGAATAAGTAGGCGGAAAAGTAGGAATGATATGCGAGCATTATCTGAATGGCTAAAAGAATATGGGGAGAGCCATCAAAACCCCATCAACCAAAAGATTCACACAATCGCAGTTCCGGGTATTTACCTATCTGTGGTCGGTCTAATTTGGTCAATTCCTCAAATCTCCATCTTGGGTTTCGAGTTTAACTGGGTCTGGATTGCTGTCATACCGGTATGGGTTTTCTATTTTCGTTTGTCTCTCAGCGTCTTTATGATGATGTTAGGGTATACATTAGCGTGCATCGGCCTGATATGGTCTTTGGAGGTATTGGCGCTGCCCGTACTGCATATTTCGATGCTCCTATTCGGTGTCCTGTGGATCTTGCAGTTCATTGGTCACAAAATAGAAGGGAAGAAACCGTCTTTTTTCGAAGATTTGCAGTTTCTTCTTATTGGTCCAATTTGGGTGTTCCGAAAACATTAACTCACTCCGTAATTAACAAGCTGATATCTCTCTGTATTGCACGATCATGCTAGCGTCCATAAGGTCGTAAAATGCGCAGCATGATGTGCCGCTTTCTCATTGCCATGACAAGCATTCGCTTCTGATTCACACTATCATTAGAGTGCAGCTAAAGCCGTTACTTTGCCTGAATGTTTGTGGCTAGTGACATTGTCACTTGGGGGGATGAATGTACGACCGACAACATAAATATGCCTATTGGCGAGAAGAGCGTAAAAAAGGCAAATGGCATTACATAATGAAGTCTTTTTTTATGATTTGTTGCGCACTATTGCTTGGTAAAGTCATTGGTTTATTCATTTTTGGTGAGCTGCACTCCCTGAGTGATATTTTGGAGCAGCTGCCCGCGGATCTTTTTATCATGATGCTAGTGGGCTTCCCGGTTAGTGTTATCGGCTGGTATCACGAGGAGTCGAAGTTTTTCCGAGCGTTACGACGTAAAGAAAAGCGCTTGAAAATGAATCGAGATAAACAAAGCTAACTCTGCATCGATCTTTGTGTTATTTAATCGTCTGATTCACATATTTCTTTCAAGTTATTCGGTATTTTGCGTTAGGCCTCGCAAGCATGTCATTAAACTTATTGTAAAAAACTACATCATGCATTCTGTTAGCCAATCTTGACAGGAACTCGTATTGCGAGGTGTTCCAGCAGCCTGAAGCTACTGGGCAGATAGAACGGAGGATATTATGGATAGTGAATCAATGCTTCATAGTCAGAAAATATATTTTTGTAATGATGAAGCGTTAGTCGAGCAGCAAACACAGTGTTTAGAAGTTCTTTACGATTACAATCAAACTCGGCCTTCTGAATCTGAAAAGCGTACAGAAATATTACGACGCTTGCTCGGCGCCGTTGGTGACAACTGCTATTTTGAGCCGCCGCTTCGGGCGAATTGGGGGAGGCATACATACGTTGGTGATAACGTGTATACAAACTTTAACTTAACCCTAGTCGATGATACGTATATCTACATTGGCAATAGTGTCATGATTGGGCCCAATGTGACACTAGCAACGGCAGGCCATCCGGTTGAACCGGAGCTCAGAAGAGAAGTTGCGCAATTCAATATCCCTATTCATATTGGTGATAATGTATGGATCGGCGCTAACTCAGTGGTATTGCCTGGCGTCAAGATTGGAGAAAACAGCGTAATTGGTGCTGGTAGCGTGGTAACGAAAGATATACCAAGTGATGTTGTTGCGGTAGGGAACCCGTGTCGTGTATTGCGAGAGATAGGCAAACATGACAAAGAATTCTATTACAAAGAGCGTCAAATCACGCACAACATGTATCAACGATAACAAAGGTAAATGCCCACGGTTTATACGGTGTCAGTATAGAAAAGTTAAAAAACGAAATTTAACATCAGGGTGTAAAGATTGGCGCTGTTATCTTCTGGTATCGATGAAAACGCTCCAGTATCGTTATTGTGGGCGTTAAACTTTTGCCATTCAGCATTCAGTGACACGTTATAATCTAGGTCGTATCTCACCCCAAGCAGATAGCTGTCCCCATTTTTTGTATCATTGTTATTAAACTGTTGGCCGTAAACTATGTAGGGCGTCAATTTATTCACGTTGTAACCCGTTGTTGCGTACCAAGAGGAGGAAATGTTGCTGGTTTGTCCTTCAGCCATTATCACAAGGTTATCAAGCTCATACCTTACTCCTAGAGAAAACTGGTCAATCGTGTTGCCTTTTTCTTTTAGAACCAAACGGTCAATTAACATGGCTCCCCCTTCAGGTGTGGATTGCTTGGTATTGGAGAGAACCGTAGTTTGGTCATAATCGCCATGTAGATAAGAAAAGTTCAAACGGTAGGCATTTCCGCTGAGTGTTAAGTTTATTCCGGCTGTGTTGTCTGATTCGATCTTCAGTTCAGTCTCTTCGTTGAGGGTGACATCACTGCTGTCTTTAAACCCTATAAATGGCATTGCAGTAAGCATGATTTGCTCATTGAGGTCGTGATTCCAGCGAATGGATAAACCATTGTAAGCGGTGATGCCTAATATGCTGTCATACACTTCATTTGGTGGTCGAGCTTGGGTAAAAGCGTGACCGACATAATTATACTCAGACATTAAAAACAGCGGCAGCCTCAATCGTCCCCCACGTATCTCTATATTTTTATAGGTATAAGCTAAATATGCCCACTCTAATTGGGGCGAGCTCCAATGATCTTGCGGACGCTTGACTATTTGTGCGGATGCTCGAAATGCCTTGTAAAAGTAATCAAGCTGCAGGCCGAAGGTTGTGTCACAATCGTAGCAGGCTTCATCATGAATAAAGCGGTTGACGAGAACCGTTGTGGAGTTATCCGACTTAGACCAAGATGTCGAACCAAAACCACTCAAAGACAGGTGATCTGATAACTCAATGGTGGCTAAGCTCGGAAAGGCGACAACACTCAGTGATAACATGGTCAAATATTTTTTCATATTAATCCTCCGAGCTCACCACACACAAAATACGAGCATTTCCAGGCACGCTCGAAGCAGGGGCATAACCAATCCGATTGGGCTTTTCTTGCATCCACGTGATGAGCGCATCAATGCTAGAGTTTGCAATCACTTTGGGTGGCCTCGCTTTGCCTGAAAAAGACAAGCTCGCCCAGTGCGCGTTCATTTGCGCCAAGTTTTTATTGAGAAGGTAGCGATAGAACTCCGCTCTCTCCGCTGATGTCGCTGGCCAGTCAGATAGCTCAATTCTCTGCCCTTGTAAGAGTTGCGTTTTTCCTCTGTACAACTTTCGCGCTTTATTGATGGTTAGGGGCGAGAACTCACTATTAAACGAGAAAACGGCGTAGCTCTCTGCAGCAAGTACTTGACTATCTATGGGTAGAAGGAAAACAACAATGAATAGGTAGCGTTTTATGCAGCGCAAAAGAAAACAGAGGAGAGAAATGTCGCCGCTCATCATCGCTACCTATATCGCATTTTCAATCTGGTACAACAGCTTTTCTCTACGAACAGGCTTGGGTACATAAGCGTCCATGCCTGAATCGAAGCAGCGTTGAATGTCATCATCCACAACACTTGCCGTTAGCGCGATGATGGGAGTCTTAGGAAGACCTTTACTTGCTTCGTAGGCGCGTATTTGTCGCGAGGCTTCGAACCCATCCATGATCGGCATCATGCAGTCCATCAAAATGATGTCGAACCCACCATCTTTTTGGAACATTTCGACCGCAACCTGTCCGTTTTCGGCCACTTCAAATTGATAACCAGCTTTGGATAAAAGCAGCGAAGCGACTTTTTGATTTACTCGGTTATCTTCGACGAGCAAAATCCGTTCTGAGCGAATAGGCGTCACGGTCGCTTCTGATTGTTCAGCATGCGAGGTTTTTTCAGGAGTGTGAGTGGTGTTTGTTACCAGTCGCTTTTCATCAGAAACAATATTGGAAATGCATAGTCCAATGGCTTTATCTAATTTCTCTTTCAACAAACCCGCTTTAAAAGGTTTGGGCACATAATCATCCATTCCAACATCAAAACACTTTTGAATGTCATCATCGACTACACTTGCTGTTAGCGCGATAATTGGGATTCTGACCGTCCGTTTTTCTTTTGCTTCAATTTGACGGATCATTTTGGTTGCTTCAAACCCATCCATCACCGGCATCATGCAATCCATTAGGATTAAGCAGTATTGATTCTGTTGAAACATATCTACGGCTTCTTCTCCGTTTACGGCGATATCAAAGTCGAAGCCCGCTTTTGTGACGTGTAATCCAGCGATTTTTTGATTGACGGTGTTGTCGTCGACCACCAAGATTTTTGGGAGAGTCTTAGCATTGGGTGTTGTCGTGTTCTCTTTGTTTGCTTGAGGGAAGTTTGCAGCACAAGTCTCAAGTGCTTTTACTAAGCGCTGTCCTAAGAGGGGTTGAGTGACCAATGCACTAATGCTGTTACCAAAATCACGTTGGGCACTATGAAGGTGTTTAATAAGACAAACTCGAACATTTTGCATGCAAAGTCTTTTCATTTCACCTAGATGTTTGGCTGCGGTATTTGGAGAAGTTTCTACGTTGATAACAATGATGCGCTCGTTATCAATCCACGTTGGCAGAGCATCCAGTGTATTTACTGATTGCTGAACATTGATGTGGAAAAAGCTCAACTCGTCACGCAGCTTTTGCTCCAAAGTAGGGTTGTTGCAAACTATCCATATATCGTTGTGATTAAGGGAGTGGTAGCCATTGAACTCTTGAGTCACAATTGGAGCCGTAAGTTCGAAGAAAAATCGGCTACCTTTGCCTTTCTCGGATTCAAGCTGAATCTCACCTCCCATCAATTCTACCAGCTGCGTGCTAATTGCAAGCCCGAGCCCTGTCCCTCCAAACTGTCGGGTGGTGGAGTTATCTTCTTGGGCGAAAGGAGCAAATATCTTTTTTTGTTGCTGCTCATCAATACCGATCCCTGAGTCTTTGACTGAAAACTCGATACTCGCTTCACCATTTTTGATTTCTCTAGTGATGACAGAGAGCTCAACGCAGCCTTGTTCGGTGAACTTGACGGCATTGGACATGAAGTTCATGATAATTTGGCGTATACGGTGATCATCCAACATAACGTGATAGGGCGTATTGCGGCTGATGCTGACTTGAACATCAATGCCTTTTTCTTTCGCTTTCGGGGAAATAATAGAAGCAATATCGTAGATGGATTCACGAACACAGGTTGAATGAGGGCTGATAAGCAACATACCAGATTCAATTTTAGAGAAGTCCAGAACGTCATTTATTAGGCTCAACAGTAATTGCGAGGAGGTTTCTATCGTGTCGACATAATCACGCTGTGTCGCCGTTAGCGGCGTGTCTGACAAAACTTCTGAAATGCCAATAACGCCGTTTAAAGGGGTTCTAATCTCATGAGACATATTCGCCAGAAAGCTACTTTTGGCTTTGCTTGCCTCGATGGCATCATCTTTCGCCTTTTCAGCATCTTCTTTGGCTTGAGTTAACTTTTGTCTTGACTGCTCACGTTCGTAACTCAGTTTTTTTACCTCTTTAGCAAACTTACTGAGTTCATCTTTCCCTTTGGTTAACTCTGTCAGTGGTGAGTTTTCATTGTTGTCCTCTTCGTAAGTGTCTCGACTTAAGAATTCGAGGACTAAATTCAAGTTGCCAGTGACCTTACGCACTAACCTCAGTGTCAAACTCACAACCAGCAATGTCACGAGGCTCATTAGCGCAATGAAGCCAATGCGGTGCTGTGTTGTTTCACTAATCGTCTTGGATATATCCTTAATAAGTTGCTGTTCCATCTGGTCATCAACGTTACGTAATAAACTTAAGCGTTTATAAAGCGCAGATAACCCGTCATCTATTTGAGTGGGTGTCAATACTCTAAGGTTTGATGGCTGCAACAAATTGGCTCGAAATGCTTGGCTTTTAGCAAAGACATTATCGGTAAAGGTTTCGATGAGGAGGTTGACTTGCTGCTTATTCGCATTAAGTGTGACAAAGCGTTCGAACAGCAGTTGTTGGTTCTGGATTAATGATTGGATACTGGCTTGGATAGCTGGATCGTAAATCTGCCCCTGCTCTGTAGATTCCACTAAGTATTTGCTAAGTCTATGCTCTTCTGTTGACCAAAACATTAACCACTCCAGCTGCATCAATGAGGAGAGGTGAGTATTGGTTTCATAACTTACATGGCTGAAATAGACTCTATCCAAACTCAAAAGAATCTCTTTGAATGTGTCGGCACGCCACTCAGCAGCATCTAACTTATCTTCTGTATTATTGGACGAGAGCATTGACAGTGTTGCTTCTTCGAAATTCGTGAGCTGATTTAATATATCGGCATTGTCGCCAAAAACAGGTGAAGCTGTATCTTGTAAAGTTTGAACGAGCTGGCGGGTTTCTTGAGCGTTATTCGCGACCCTTGGATCGCTCGTCAAATAATACAGTGAGGAAACACGATCTATATATTGGGAGAAGAGTTGTGCTTTTTGAAGTTCTTGAGCTTGGATAGAGAGGTTTTGTACATGTTTACCTGCAAGAAGCAATAACAATAAGATTGGTAGTAGGACCAATCCAAAAAGTTTCTGCTTTACAGACAGGTTGTTCCAAGCAAATATCCCGACCACACGCGTTTCCATATCCAAAGAGTTGATATGAAAAGTGTAGTTTACCTATCTCAAATGTTAGAATTTAAGAGGAAATTCATACTTGTGAGATGGCGAAGTGTGACCAATATTGCAGAACGAATCCCCTTTAATTCAATGAACGCGATAAATTATTCAGTTAAGCGTAGTTGCTGGCGGTTGAATCATCTATTGCTTGACGTTGTTGCTCAAACTCTATGATTTCTTCTGCCGGCACCGGTCTACCCAAGAAAAAGCCTTGAACAACGTCGCAGTGAAGTGATTCCATTCTTGTTAGTTGGGTCTGGGTTTCTATGCCTTCAGCTACCACTCTCATTCTTAGGTTATGAGCCATGGATATAATCGCACGGATTAATGAATCATCTTGTTCATTTTTTTTGATTTGAGCGATAAATGAACGGTCAATTTTAAGCCCATCAAACGACATTTGTTGTAGGTAGGCGAGGGCAGAGTACCCAGTTCCAAAATCATCTAGCCACACTTCTACGCCGTTATCTTTTAATTTTTTGAGCACGTACTGCGCTTTCTCAATATCATCAATAAACAGAGACTCTGTCACTTCAACATGAATGGTTTGAGGGGAGACTTGATATTGTTGTAAATATTTCGAAAAGATCTGACTTAAATCTTGGCGGTAGATCTGCCTAGGAGACAAATTTAATGCGATATGAAAATCAGCAGCGAAATGATCCGCCCATTGTGCTCGCTGGCTAATTGCTGTCTCGATGAGGTATTCACCAAGCTCTAAAATTAAGTCACTTTGTTCTGCAATCGGGATAAATAATTCTGGGCTGATATAACCCTTCTCTGGGTGATTCCACCTAACCAATGCTTCGACACCAATCAACTGGTAGGTGTTGAGGTCGAACTGGGGTTGATACCAAAGCTCGAACTGAGATAAATCACGTATTGAGCGGCGCAGTTCTTTTTCTATGTATAAGCGCTGCTTCACTGTCTCATCAAACGCGGAATCGTATATCGTCATGATATCTTTGCCGCGTCGTTTAGATTCTTGCGCCGCCAGTGAGGAGAGTTGTAAAAGAGACTCTGCGTTTGAGCCAAATTCCGGATACACCGCGACTCCAAGGCTTGCCGTAATTTGAATATCGTTCTCTTCCAAATTAAAAGGAGAAAGCAATTGGCGATGAATATCGTCCGCTTTTTCTCTAGCGTGGAGGCTGTCTTTGCATGGAAAGACCAGCACAAATTCGTCAGCGCCGACTCGGCTTACGATGGTTGAAAGACGGTAAAGAGGCTGGAAGTAACTCGGCAAACGACCTTGAAGTTCAGAGGCGATATGACCTAGCAATTTATCCCCGATGCTATGCCCGTAGTTATCGTTAATATGTTTAAAGTCATCCAGATCAATAAAAACAACCGCGAGTGAGGGTGATTTGCGGTTCGTTATTTGCTTTTGGATATCAATGAGCAACTTTTCTCGGTTAGGCAGGGAGGTAAGAATGTCGTGATACGCCATGAACTCCACCCGGCTTGTGTATCGGTTCACTTTGTTCGACATTTTGTTATACGCCGAAATAAGATCACCCACTTCATCTTTACTTTTTATATCAGTGATTGGCAGTGCTTGAGTATTTGACTCTGTAAATTGTTCTTTAAGTTGTTTGAGTGGTTTTATTAATGAGCGACCCAAAGCATACGCGATGGCACTTCCGAGCAGAACGGATATCGCACTGATCGTGAGCAGCAAGTTAAACATCTTTTGCTTATCGTTTGAGGTAAGCGCTTGTACTTGCGCAATGTTTTGTTCTTTCTCTTCTAATAGATGTGCTAGGTTGAGTTCAAGATACACCGCGCCCAGTGTGATATTCGATTGCTGAATCGGTGCCGCAATTTCTAATTGATGTTTAGAAAAAGAAATGAGAATTCTTGACTCTTCTATTGCTTTCAAAATAAAGCGAGAACGGTAATGAGGCTGGGCAAACATACTCAGCTGAGTAGTACCGTCGTGAAAGATTAGCCCTTCATTATCAACAACGTGTATCTTCGAGACATCTGGTTGGCTTAATGTCGCTTTAATTTGCTCGTACGCTTGGCTGATATTATCCGTATAGAGTGGGTCAAAAAGTTGTTTTGATAATAACTCTGCGTAAACCAATCCTTTTTGCTTGACGTAAGACTCTGTTTTTTCTTGTGAGTTCTCGGTGATTTGGCGGGTTAAGTTATTTGAGTACGTATCGTAACCATGCATATATAGTGCGAGGTTTATCACTACGACAAACAGGACAACAAAAATGGTCGAGCAAATGTATTTAGTTTCGAGTGAGAGTTTGTGGAACATCAATCCACCTTCGGTAACAAGTGAATAGATGTTCGAACGGTATTTAAGGACGCGGACATTTCTGGCGTTAGAGCGGTGATCTTTTTCGTGTTTTGGAACTGTTTAAGTGCTAGGGCACCTTGCTGAGATGCCTCCATACCGAGCAATATTGACGTGATTTTATGTTGCTGATCTTGGCTTAAGGTCGGAGAGGTGAGAATTAAGTCTCTAGGTATTTCTACCGAGCGAGCGAAAATCGTTAGTTTGCCTTTCATGCTTTCTGGAAGATCTTTAGGGTTGCTCCAATTGAAATTGCTGAACGCTCCTGCTGCGACTCTATGCTTATACACCCATACTGAAAGGTTGATTTCATTTGATTGAGCCAAGTGCTCGTCAAGGAATAAATATCCAATACTGTCTTTGGCTGGTTTGTCATCGGAGGAGGGGAGGTATTCTAATTTCTCCCCTTGATTAAGCAGTGTAATAGCGGGTAAGTAATAGCTGCTGGTGGATGTACGCTTTTCAAAAACAAGTGTTTTTCCGCGCAGGTCAGAAATCGACTCGATACCACTCTCTTTGTGGGTAAAGAATACCGTATGATATTTTTGTAAACCTTTTT
The DNA here is from genome assembly GCF_023161645.1 of Vibrio sp. 1CM7H. NCBI lineage: Bacteria > Pseudomonadati > Pseudomonadota > Gammaproteobacteria > Vibrionales > Vibrionaceae > Vibrio > Vibrio sp. 1CM7H. Next base: position 424,960 of record NZ_JALNTV010000002.1, on the reverse strand, counting down.
TCCAGCGTATGGCAATGGCTTGGCTACCAGACTCTGCCTCGAGGGTCATTGCATTGAAGGGGGTGGCTGTTGCAATTTGAACGGTGCCATTTTTTAGTGCCACCGCGAGCTGGCGATAATTTTTAAATACTTTTACAGCACCCTTGGTGTATCCGTATCCGGCCAAACCATTGGTCACGTACTGCGTAAAAGGCGTCGACTTTTTGATTTTGCTTTGAGCTTTATTGGAAACAATGCCAAACGTGAATGTTTTTTCAATATTTTCTTGTGCACTGACGACAAAAGGCGAACTCAGCAAAGTGAGTGATAACAGAGTGCAGGCAGGTTTCATCCGGCTTCAACTTCCTTCTGGTGCATGTCAGTAATATTTAGCATTTATCAATGCGCCCCAAATCAATAGTAGAAACAGTATGATGTACAAATTTCGTTTTACTAGCGCACTTTTATAATGTGACTTGGTCACTTATTCCGTTCAAATAGTACCGAATTTGAAGTTTATGTACAGGATGAATGTGTCACCGTGGGTTTTAATTCACTGGATTCTTAGTCAAGTTCAGTAGTGTCTGTGAGCGAGTACACCTTCTTTATCATGATGTCGTGTTAAGAAAATATCTCCAATTGCTTTTGATATTTTTTCTCGAGTGCTTCATTACCTGCTGCACGTTCAAGTTGAATCATGAGCTGTAAAGAGGGTTTCTTAACGCCATACATTTGATTAAATCTCATTAATCGAATTCTGGCTTCAGTGTAATTGCCGCTATCAATTTCTAGCTTGGCTAGCTGCAAAATAGATTTTGGCCTATGAGGGTCATGATCAATAGCTCGGGCGAAGTAGTATTTCGCTTTGTCTTTATCTTGTGACTTCAACGCGCAAAATGCGGCGTTTTCATAACTGGCCGGAATGAGATAGTAATAAGGTTGCTCAATGGCTCGATTAAACATTTGATCGGCTTTCTCGAAGTCACCCCGCTTGCAAAGAAAGGTGCCGTAGTTATTGAGCACGTTACCGTTTTTGGTGTGTTGGCGTAGAGAGCGTTTATACATTTGCTCGGCTTTAGCATCTTCACCAACCGTTTCATAGTAGTGAGCCATCGATAACTGAGCACGATAGTATTGAGGTGCGTGGGTTAAGGCTTGTTGCAAGTTATCATGCGCGCGAATCATATTGCCGCCTTCTAAATAACCTAGGCCAAGTGCGATACGTGATTCTGCCATTGCTACAGGATCGGCTTTAACGACAGGGCTACCATCTTCTTTCACCGTCACGCAGCCCACAAGTGCAAACTGAGAGATTAATAGTAGTGCACCGAGCTTTGTTGTTTTCATTCTTTGTCCCTACATCCCTGAATCTCCCAGCATGATATGAATTACGTAGCAAAAGCCTATTGAGGAAAAAACACTATGCGATCAGGTTTGCAAACTGGTATGAAAAAGCCGCCATATGGCGGCTTGGTTCACATATTACATTTAGGCATCATAAGCGCTTTGTTTGCGTGCTTTGAGGTTAATCGTCTTTAGTAAAAGCGTCTTCACTGAAGTGATCAAGATCATAAGGTGTTTGCTGGTAAACGCAGTAGTTCAGCCAGTTTAAAAAGAGGAGATGTCCATGACTTCTCCAACTGGCAATTGGTGGATTATCAGGATTGTTGTTTGGATAGTAGTTGACGGGAATGGCTGGTTCCATGCCTTCGCTTAAATCGCGGATATATTCGTTATGTAAGGTATGCGAATCGTATTCAGGATGCCCAGTAACAAACACATTTCTCTTGTCTTTTGTTGTAGCTAAATAAACACCTGCAACATCCGATGTGGCTAGGATGTCTAAGTCGGTATGTTCTTCTAAAAAGTGAGGTGAAAAGTCGGCATAGCGTGAATGAGGCGCTAAAAATGTGTCATCAAACCCACGTAACATAGGATGGAATTGATGATGAATCTGGTGATGGTACACGCCTGAAAGTTTCTCTTTACGCGTTTTTTTAGGTAGATCGTAGAGCAACTTCAGCCCTGCTTGTGCTGCCCAGCAGACATAAAGAGTCGATGTCACATGATCTTTTGCCCATTCCATGATGGTTTTTAGGTGGTCCCAATAAATGACATCTTCAAATTGAACCAAACCTAGTGGGGCACCAGTAATGATCATGCCATCGAAATTTTTATCTCTCACCATTTCAAATTGACGATAAAAAGTATCCAAATGTTCGGTTGGCGTATTTTTGCTTGGGCGGTTATCAATGCGCAATAACTCGACATTGACTTGTAATGGGCTGTTTGAGAGTAGACGCAAAAACTGAGTTTCAGTTTCTATTTTTTTTGGCATCAGATTCAGGATCAGCACTCGTAAAGGACGTATTTCCTGACTCGCAGCACGCGTTTCACTCATTACGAAGATGTTCTCTGTCCTTAGCACATCGGTGGCTGGTAATTGATCTGGAATTCTAATTGGCACGACTTTCTCTCCCTAAGTATAGTCAATCTAGACGTCTATACTTCTAAAGCTAACTTAATTAAGTTTAGATGTCGATACGAAATATGACTTTTCAATCTACTCTTTACATTATGGTAAACCGAGCTCGAAGCTGTCACACAATTGTGACTAGAGCGGAGTTTCTGATGAGATATGTTTGAAACGCTGTTCGTACTATTTGCTGGTAATTATGTGATCACGTTAATATGCGAAAGTGACTTCGTTGTAAGGAAGTCTCAGATTAATGAGCCATACTAAAAACAATCAGCTCACCAATATGCATTAAAGTGTGTATTTGGAAACATCGTCAGTGGAGGACATTATGTTCGGTATTTTTAAAAGAAAGACAAAAATTCAGAGCATCGCTCAAGAGGTTCCTAGCGTACTATTGCGCTTGTTTGGCGATAAAGACACTTATACGCCGAAAGAAATTGATCAAGCCCTTCAAGAGCTTGGTTATGATAAGAGCAAGGATCTAAGTCATTATCAGTATGCCTATGGAATGTTTGCCAATGAAGCTTCTTACGAGCAGCTAGGGCTGACGGATGAGTTAGGTAATTATGGTCACTTTCAACGAGAAGTGGGCAAGATGCTGCTCAATACACCAGAGCCAATTGATATGCACATCTACTTTGAAATTGCTCGGCAGCACCAAAAAGCAGGCCTGTCGTTTACTCATCAAGAAGTGAGTGAAAGCGATGGCGTGTGAATGTCTCTATATTCAAGTGATCACGCTGTGAATCCTGCATTTTGAAGCCGCTTGAGTCAGAGGTATTCCATCGAGAGATGAGTTGGGTATAATGCGCGACCTAATTATCCGGACGTGTTGTCGGTTACATTTCTGTTGAGCGTTAATGCCTTATGTTCAAAATGCTTGTCTCTATGCCGCCAATGTTGGCGCTGTCGATCGCGATTGTATGTGAAGTGATTGCCACTTCCTATATTCCCAAAACAGAGCAATTTACGAAAATGATGCCGAGCACAGTCGTTCTGATTGGTTACGGCATTGCTTTCTTCTTGCTTTCCGTCACGGTAAAAACGATGCCTGTTGGGGTTGTTTACGCCATATGGAGTGGAGCGGGTATTGTTTTAGTTGCGACGGTTGGCTACTTTGTTTATGGACAGCGGCTAGATTTGCCGGCGCTTGTTGGCATTGGGTTTATCCTCACTGGTGTGATGATTGTTAACCTGTTATCCAAGACTGTAGGACACGGATGACTAACACAACTTGTGATGCCAAATAAAAAGCCGTAGCGAGAAATTGCTGCGGCTTTTTAATGTCAATCCAATAGTTAACTTACTAGTACCTCAAGCATTTTTCTTTGTTGACGATGTTTTCGATTGCGATACATCACGGCGGCGAACGCTGGGAGGCTAAATGTGATAAACCCTAATATCAGTGCATATGCACCAGTTTTTGCGCTAATTCCTGCTGGCACGTCAAAAGATACAACAATCGTCACCAAGCAACTCATCAAGCCTAATCCTGCCACTAAACACATTCCTATTTTTCCGCCCGCAACTCGAAATGGGCGCTCAATATTTGCGTGTTTGTAGCGTGAGACCAAAAAGCTAACAAAAATACAGATGTACATCACCATATAGAGCTGAGTCATCAGGATATTCAATAACCACATGCCTTGATTGATGTTAGGAACAAAAATGAAAACCAAAGAGAGCACGCTAACAATCGTGCCTTGCAAGAGCAACAATGAGACGGGGGCTTGGTTGCGGTTTTCTTTGGCGAGCGACATCGGCATGAAACTATCTTTTGCGGCAACATGCAGACTTTTAGTCGGGGCGATTATCCAGTTATTCAGGCTTGCAAGCGTGCCAAAAACAATAGCAAGGGCAATAACAGGCAGCAGGAATGAGAGGTGCAGATCATCAAAAAAAGCTTTGAAGGCAAGTATCACTCCTTCACTCAAACTAGAATGGTCACTTGAGACGACCGAAGAAATGGACAGTGAGCACGCCGTCAGAGAAACCAAGATTAAGATTGTGGAGATCAGCAGAGCTTTGGGATAGGCTTTTTGCGGATTTTCGACTTCGCTTGCATAAGAGGTCGTGATTTCAAGGCCTGTAAGTGACAGAACTACCGCAGTAAAACCCGCTCCGATCCCATCTTGAGAAAGGTCCGGCAACCAGTCAGATACGTGGCGAAGCGAGATATGAGACTCACCAGGATGGGTATACGCCCAGTACCCGCCTAATCCGATAATCAATAGAATCGGAAATATCAAACCTAGAGTGCCGAATACATTTGTAATCAGGGAAGAGAGGCGCAAGCCAAAGATATTAACTAAAGTTAACGCCCAAAAAATCACATTAATCATCACCAACATAAACATGTTGTTTTGCGCCAGATCTGGGAAAAAAGGGTAGGCCCCCGTTGCAACAATGAATGAAATTAAAGGTGGATAGTAAACAATATTTTCAGCGTATTGATACCACACGGTGGTAAAGCCAAAGTTTGGCCCTAGTGTTTCTTTGCCCCAAAGATATACACCACCTTGCTCTGGATAAGTGGTACTTAGCTCAGCACACACTAGCGCTGTAGGGACAAAAAAACAAAGTCCAGCAAGTAAGAAGAAAGAAATGGCATGGCTACCAAACAAAGCCGCCCCAGGAATGTTCCTTATGCTGTCGACCGAAGTTACGGTAATCATGATGATAGAGAAAACACTCAATTTAACGGCGGATTTAACGATATTGCTCATTCGATACCTTTAATGGATGAGCGCACAACTTCTAGGTTGTAAAAGTAGCGTGCTACAAGTAAGACTCGCGTATTGTAGATTCCTCATAAATAGTGGGTATATAGCGAAAAACGGTATGTATTTATCCGAAAATGAGCTGAAAACAACGCGCTTTATTTCCATGGGATATAAACGAGTGATATGTCGGATAAATAAACACTTATAGCGATAAATTAGAACCTTTAGGTAAAGGTTTGACTTTCCCCTAAGGTCAAGGAGTACATTAACGCCATATCGAAATGAAACGATGGAGAAACACAATGGGATGCTGTAACCAAGCGCCAAAAGGTGGCACCGGAAAGTTGTCCTACTTGTTCAGGGTAATGGTTATCATGTTTATTGTTATTTTCATGATAGCTGCATTATGGGGTTAAAAAAACACCATTATCTAGAGCATTGAAAACACAAAGTTATGTTTGTCCAAACTTTATGAAAGTGCGGTAGATTAATCACTCCAATCGATGTTAACGTGGTGATTCATCTTTGCTGCTTTTTCATCCCCCTACATATTTCTGCAAAGTTCTTATTGTGTAGTGTGTCGAAGAACCATAGAATCCGCGCGCTTTAATTTATGTTATTAGCGCTATCAATGATAAAAGTGCAGTCCATTATCATTGTTTTTATCACTTATAGATGGGCACATCTGACAATACTCACATGAATAAATACCAAAAGCCTGAATTCAAGGCTGAATTTCTTTTGCCTCGTTACTGGGGAACCTTAATTATCATCAGCGTGATGTACTTACTCAGTCTCCTTCCTTTCAAAGTTCAGTTAGCATTAGGACGTGCCATTGGCCGTTTAGCTATGCGAATCATGAAAAAACGTCAAGTTACGATTAGGCGCAATCTTGAACTTTGCTTTCCTCAGATGGAAGAATGCCAACGCGAAGCAATTTTAAAAGACAATATCGACAATACAGGTATTGCGCTATTTGAGACGGCGATGGCATGGTTTTGGTCTGATAAACGGGTAAACAAACACGTTACGATAAAAGGAATGGAGCACCTCGAGGCTTTAGAAAAATCAGGCAAAGGGGCATTAATGTTGGCCGTACACTCGATGAACTTAGAGTTAGGTGCTCGTGCTTTTGGCATTAAAAAGTCTGGAACTGGTGTTTATCGCCCAAACAACAATCCGTGTTTTGATTACTTTCAATACAAGGGGCGTTCTCGCTCTAATCGTACGCTTATTGATCGCAAGAACGTTAAAGCCATGCTTGAAGCGCTTAGAACGGGTGAGCGGGTCTGGTATGCACCGGATCATGATTATGGAAACCGACGCTCAACGTTTGCGCCATTATTTGCCGTTAAAAATGCTTGCACGACGACAGGTACAAGTCTGCTGGTTGATTCGACAGATTGTGCCATCGTGCCTTTTACGATGGTAAGAGGAAAGGACGGACACTATACCTTGACGATTAGTGCGCCAGTCGACGGTTTCCCGAAAGAAGATCCTCAAGGTGCGGCAGTTTTCGTGAATAAGATAGTTGAAGCGTCAATCATGGCAAGTCCGAGCCAATATATGTGGCTTCACCGTCGGTTTAAAACCAGACCTGAAGGCGAGGATTGTTTGTACAAGCCCAGACTTATCCCTAGCTTGGCATAGCATAGAAAGAGCTTAAAAAAGCCCAAGGAACATACGAACCTTGGGCTTTTACGTTCTATTCTTTTTCTATTTACAAGTAGCGGCCTTTTAGGTGCGCTTGGAAGTGCTTAGCATTTAGTGTTTCACCCGTTGCTTCTCTTACGAGATCATCTGTTGTTAATAAGCTGCCTTTACTCCAGATGTTCTTCGACAGCCAATGGAATATCGGCGTCAGATCGCCAGAGCGAATAACCGCGTCCACATCTACTGTTTGCTTCATTGCGGCCATGAACTGGGCTGCGTACATCGCACCGAGAGTGTAGGACGGGAAATATCCAAAACTTCCATCCGTCCAATGAATGTCCTGCATACAACCGTTTTTGAAATTGCCTTCCGTTGAGAGTCCCAAATACGCTTTCATTTTTTCGTTCCAGAGCTCTGGTACGTCTGTATGCTTGATGGCACCGTTCATAAGATCACGTTCAATCTCATATCGAAGAATAACGTGGGCAGGGTATGTTAATTCGTCCGCATCTACGCGAATAAAGCCTTTCTCTACGCGAGTGTAGATTTTGGCTAGATTGTCTTTTTCAAACTCATCTCCAGAAAAATGCTTGGAAGCAATGTGAGCAAGATGGTCGATAAATGCGTTGTTTCGTCCTATTTGCATTTCAAAGAAGAGCGACTGTGACTCATGAATTCCCATAGAGCGGGCTTGACCAGCTGGTGTTCCTGCTAAATCTTTTGGTAGCCCTTGCTCGTATCGGGCATGGCCAGTTTCGTGGACGATCCCCATCAATGATTGGACAAACTCGCTTTCATCATAACGTGTTGTAATACGCACATCTGTTGGCACACCGCCACAAAATGGATGGACACTTTCATCAAGCCGACCGTGTTCAAAATCGAATTGAAGTAGCTTCATGACTTCCAGTCCCAGCGCTTTTTGTTTTTCCGCAGGGTAGTGCGCAGTTGGCAATAAGATGTTGTCTGATTGCTGTTTTTCAAGCGCTTCGTCTATCAAGGAAGGTAGCCACGTTTTTACGTCAGCAAAAAGCGTGTCTAACGATGCAGACGTTGTGCCTGGTTCATAAATATCAAGCATGGCATCGTAAGGCGTTGTGCCGTTTGCTTCGGCTCTAATTTGCGCTTCTTCTTGCGATAGCTTGACGACTTCTGCCCAGTTCTTTTCAAAGCCAGACCAGTCATTTTCTCCGCGTTGCGTACGCCATGTATGTTCACATTTGGAGCCAGCAAGAGATTGAGCTTGAACTAATGATTCTGGTAGCAAGTTAGCTTGTTGCCATTCACGTTTCATTTCTCGTAGGATGGACTTTTCACTTGCAGATAGCGTCTCTTCTTCTGCCTGAGCGAAAAGCTCGCCCAAGTGTGGCTGAGTCATCAATGAGTGGATGTGTACATCAAGTTCTGCCATAGCATTGGAGCGCGCTTCAGCGCCACCAGATGGCATGACCGCTGCTTGGTCCCAACCTATGATGGCAGAGAGGTGCTCAAAATTTGCCACTTTTTTGGAATGTTCAATGAGTTTTGTAAATGCTTTCATGTGACTACTCTTATTCTTTTGTTCTTTCCCTAAACACCCGATAACGGGTCCTTTACGTCGAGTTGCACGAAACAACCTGCGTTAATTTACTAATAATTAACAATTAATCTTCACTCATTGTCCATAAATTCACTCAGTTGTATAGCTCTCTTAAAAAAGAAGCTTGCGAATCTCGTGGATTGACGGTATTGATGACGGATTAACAATTAATTATCACGATAATATGGATATCTTGAATTTTGAGGCATTTATTATTGCCATCACTATTTTAACGCTAACGCCGGGTTTAGATACGGCCCTTGTTATCCGTAATACCAGTCGCGCGGGTTTAAAAGACGGATGTACAACCAGTTTAGGGATTTGCTTTGGCTTATTTGTGCATGCTTTCTTTTCAGCGGTTGGAATTTCGGCCATTCTGGCGCAATCTGCAGAGTTGTTCCAAATCGTAAAAATGATTGGTGCAGCTTATCTTATTTGGCTTGGTCTGAGCAGTTTAAAAGCCCTGATGGCGTCGAAGAATGGTTTGTCAGTGACTGAGCAGGTTCATGAAGTGTTTAATGGCAAACGCTCTTTTAGAGAGGGCTTTCTTTCTAACGTCTTGAACCCAAAAACGGCAGTTTTCTACTTGGCGTTCTTGCCACAGTTTGTGAATCCAGAAGGTTCTCCTTTGCTTCAATCAATGATGATGGCATCCGTGCACTTTATTATTGCGATGGTTTGGCAGTGTGGTTTGGCTGGCGCACTTAACTCAGCTAAGAGCCTGTTAAAGAATGCGAGCTTTATGAAGTGGATGGAAGGGGCGACGGGCGCTGTCTTAGTCGCACTTGGCGTAAAGTTATTGATTGAAAAGCCCGTGTAATGCGCAATATTTACCACCTTTTGATATTGCTCGTTGTGTTTATTACTGGCGTGGTTGGTGCCATTGTTTGGCAGACATGGCCACAGGTACAGTTTGCGCAACGTGGCATGACCTGGTCTTGGCACTGGGGCTATTTCGAGCCATTTTCCAATGGAATACAACAGACGCGAACTCAAGATACGAAACAGCTGTTACTTCGACGTGTGTATATGAATGACGGTATTGTCGTTTTTGTCTCGACAACAATGGACAATAAATTTGAAGTTGATGTTGTAAAAGAGCAAAGCTGCGAACCTAAAACGACAACTTGGGCTTCAGTATCCGTCAACCATCAACGCATGAGACATGTGCCGATGGTTTGTGATGCACTGGGGCAGAGCTACTTTTATCGCTACATCGGGAAGCATCTTGAATCGATTGAAGTTGGGGTTGGAGATTCGTTCGTAACAGAGGCGTTTTCAGACTGGCCGCTATCAGAGCTGAAGTCGGATCAATTCAAGCAAAAAAATGCGAAGTTTTTTCAAGAACGTGGAGAAAAGGTTGAGCATCAATGGTTGAGAGATTAACCGCTTAGCTTAAGATAAAATAAAGCCCGCTGAATACCAGCGGGCTTTATGTTTTTTACCATTTCCAATTTACTTTACTTTCAGCGATTGACGGTTCATTACTGAACACTTGTCATGTCACTAAGCTTTTACTGCTTCAATTTCATCAGATTGCGATGCTGAGCTAAAGAACAGCTTGGTTTCTGCCAGTACGACGTGACGCAGTGCGATCAAACCGATTAGGTTAGGAATTGCCATCAGACCGTTGACGATATCAGCCAGTAGCCAAATCATGTCTAGATGGAGGAACGCGCCTGATGCCACCAAAGCAACGAAAATCAGTTTATAAGGAAGCACCGCTTTTGTACCAAAGAGGAACACAACGCAACGCTCACCGTAGTAGTTCCATCCAAGAATGGTTGTGAATGCAAAAAACATCAAACCAATTGAAACCAGCATTGGACCAAATGTATCCGCATTCAAACCTACCGCAAAGGCATGAGTCGTCATTGCTGCACCAGAAAAGTCGCTTTGCCATGCGCCAGTAAGGATCAACGCTAGGCCCGTCATGGTACAAATAATGATGGTATCAAAGAAGGTACCTGTCATTGAAATCAGGCCTTGTTTCACACAAGAGTCTGTTTTCGCTGCCGCTGCTGCCATAGGCGCGCTACCCAAACCAGATTCGTTTGAGAATACGCCACGAGCGATACCTGATTGGATTGCCAGCATGATACTTGCACCTAAGAAACCGCCGGTCGCTGCTGTTGATGTAAATGCTGAGACCAACACTAATTCAACGGCGTTGACCAATTGGTCTGCATTCATGATGATCACGCTTAAACACGCCAACACGTAAAATACAGCCATGGTAGGAACCACTTTTCCTGCAACGTTAGCAATGGATTTGATGCCACCCAAAGTTACGAAAGCAACCAAAAGAGTCAGTACAAAGGCAGAGAGCTCACGGTCAACACCGAGAGATATCTCACTTGCATCCAGAATCGCGTTTACTTGTGGAAACGTACCAATACCAAAACAAGCAACACCCAAAGCAAACACTGCAAACATGATCGCGAGGGCTTTTGAGCCAACACCGTATTGCAGATAGTACATCGGGCCACCAATCATTTGGCCTTTATCATCGACTCTTCGGTACTTAACCGCTAACAAACATTCGGCGTATTTAGTCGCCATTCCGAAAAGGGCGGCGAGCCACATCCAGAATAGGGCACCTGGTCCACCAAGTTTGATCGCGGTGGCAACACCAACAATGTTACCAGTACCAATCGTTGCTGAGAGCGCAGTACAAAGTGCTGCAAAGCTAGAAACGTCACCTTGTTTATCAGATGACTTATCTTTACTGAACACCATCGCTAGCGCTGTTGGGAGATGTTTAAACTGGATCAAGCCGAGGCTAAAAGTGAAGTAAACACCGGTACCCACTAGCAAAATAAGCAGTGGTGGACCCCAGACAAAATTATCGATGGTTTGTAGTAAAGATTGTAGGTCGTTCATGATTTCCCCTTAATAAAACAACTAATAAGGAGAAGAGGGAAAGGACGAGATCAACGATCTCTAAAAGAACTAAGCTATTGGTTGTAGGCGGGAAGGCCAAGCAAAATAGTTAGGTTGTAACTTTCCACTCCTCTGTCCTTTTGCCTGAGAGTTTCACCTTGCGTGAGTGCAAGACTTGCTCCTTCGGCGACCGATTTAACGGTTCTCTCCAGAGGTTCCTCCAACTACAGTCCCCGCTACCTAGGTAGCACCTGAAATAGTTAATTCTTCGGCGAGTTATGCTAATCAAATGTTAAAATTTGATTAATAACCACTCTCCTGCAGTCTTCATCGGAACAATTACTCAATTAAATGAGTAAAGGTTAGTTAATGATGCTGGTCATCATTAACGTGTGAACTCTATCATGTTTTTGGTCCATTTCAACACCCTATGTCAATTTATTTTCAACGAAATAACCCCACTTAATTTTCACGAAGCTATGTTTACCCAAGTTTTTTGTGTGAGTAACTGCAAAAACAAAACTTATTGGGCTAGGGAATAGAACCAAGAACACACTTCAGAACGATAAATGTGTTTCGATTATTACGGCATAAGTTATTCAATTGAGAACACAAATTTGATTAAAATCGAAGCACTTATTTTAAAATCTACGCTAAGTTGACCTTATGGGGCGTATAAATGAGTTACAATAAATCTTTGTGAAACCGTCTATGGACCTAGGCAGTTTTTCATAAGTGGACAAGGAGGCGGTATGACCAGATTATTAGCCATTGCGGTGTTGATTGCAGTAGCATTTGTGCTGTTTCGTTATCGAACCAATGAAAAAGTCCAAAAAGCGACCGTTATAACATTAATTTGCGCCTTTCTGATTTATACAGCATCGATTATGTTTGCGGAATTGATCCGCTAGCAAAGTAAAAGAGTCCTTGGAGTAGTATACGGTGAGTTCTCAGAACAAGATGGAAGAACAAGACGACGTTGTTGTCATTGAAGAGCGTGACAAACGTACTCATATCTATATCGCGATTGCTGCGGTATTAGGCTTGGCATTTGGTGGCCTTGTTGGTTCGATTGTCACTGCGAACAAGTGGGAATCGACTTATCATGTGCTAGAAGAAAAATACCAAGCGTTGACGCAAGATAAAACGCAGTTGGTGTCTCAAGTAAAAGTGCGCGAAGAAGCGCTCGACCAAGAAATACAAGATAAAGTCACTGAACTGCTCGCCGCGAAAGATGAAGCGCACGAGAAAGCGCTTAAGAAGTTACAAAAGCAATTGACTGAGGTCGAGAAAGTTAACCTGTCGCTAGAGTCTCAATTGAAACAACAGGCAGATAAGATCAATACGACAAAATCAGAAAATGAGAAGCTGAGTCGTCAAGCGGATATGCAAGCGACTATCTTTGAACGATCGCGCGAGGTGTTTCAAAAAGAGCTGAAAATTTCGCAAGAATTGGAGTCTCTAGAGAAAGAAAGGGCGAAATTATTGCCTAAGATCGAGAAACTCAAAAAAGAGTGTGATGTATTTTTGGAAGGTAAATCTTGGGACGTGAAATCGGACGCGTGTGATAAACACGATGAAGCCAATTCACGACTAAGTCAGGTCGATCAAATGATTGAAGTTTATAAAATGGATCTCAAGCAAATCAAAGCAATAACTGAAGATATCGGCCTCTAGATCTTTTATACCTGATTTTGGAAAGTAAAAGGAGCTCTTTAAGAGCTCCTTTTTCGTTGCTAGCTTTAAACTCGGGAGCTAACGTTTATTCTTAGATACGCGAGGCGTCATAGCCTGAAGCAAGCAGCAATTCTCGCTCATGTTTAATCAGTTGGGCGCGATCTTCAATCAGTTCATTGAGAGCTAGTGAGGGCTTGCCTGCTAAAGCCTTGAACGACTCAAAAGATTCCGCGGTGTCGATTTTATCAATCATCTGACTGATGACATTACGAGCCTCACACGGGTTACTCGTAGTGGTAAAGTATTCCACTTGCTTTGCTGCCGATTTCATCTCTGTCAACAGCTCAAGTGGGCTGCTCTCTTTTGCTACCGCCATGTAGTTATCCAGCACGCGCTTTGCATAAAGCAGTTCTTTGAGGGGGATATCTCTTCCACTCTCGATTAGAGATTCGCTAAGGATCATACTTGAGCTCATGGGCATTCCTTCTTATATACTACGCAGCTTTTGATGTTTCCCTGAGTCTAATTTATTGAAGTCACATTGGGAATGGGTAAAAAGCATTTTTAATGCATTTTTATTCACTAATGAAAACGCGAATGCGATGTTTATCCGGATCGGTAGCCACAAAATTTAAGCCATACACCGAAGTCATTGGTGGTTGAGCAAACTCAACGCCCATGTTTTTCCAACTGTTGTAAACGTGCTCTAACGTATGGCGGTTGCGCACTGCAAATGATAACTCGGTGCCACCACCTTTGATGTCGCTGGAAGGGGAAAGAACATCACTTTGCTTGAGTGTCAGTTTTAAGCCATTTGCGAGTGGCATAGAAGCAAATGTTGGAGACAAAAACGTGACCTCATAATCAAACAGTTTCGAGTAAAAAGCTTGGCTTACGTGGATGTCCTCAACATAGAGGACGAATGAATTAATAGTTAGCATGGTCTGTTTCTCAATTTACTAGAAGTATGAGGTTTAATCTAACGGAAGGCTAAGACAGGCTTTGTCAGTAGAAGATTCGAAGGAGAGTGTAAGAATAAAGAAAAGGAGCCAGTTGGCTCCCTTTTAACTGAATCAGCGGATATTAGTTGGTACGTTTCGAAGCGTACCAGTTGTTTTGATACGCCTTAGATGCAAACAATGCGTTTGCTTTTGCGCGTTCAATAACGGATTCATCGACTTCTAGCGGTTTCATGGTTTGGCTTTCAAAGTCGTACGCCAGGGTCGATACTTTTTCACCAGGAGAAAGCACAACTAGGTTGTCACGCGTTAAATAACCAAAGTTTTTGTCGTATTGCATCATTGCGCGTTCATCTTCGCGAGCCAGTGGTTTCGTTAAATCACGACCAATCATCGGCGTTTTGGCGTCTACGCCAATAAGAGACAACAGCGTAGGCGGCATATCTATGTTGTTTGCGATACGGTCATCTTTACGTGGTTGAATGTCTTTACCAATGATCAATGCAGGAATGTGGAAGTGCTTAACTGGAACCAAGTTAGCGCCAGACACGCGGGCATCGTGGTCTGCAATGACAATGAAAATAGTATCATCCCAGTAGGATGAGTTTTTCGCTTTGTCAAAGAACGTACCCAAAGCGTAATCTGAATATTTTACCGCGTTATTACGCGTCATGTGTTCGGAATCATATGGCTCAATTTTACCTTTCGGATACTCATAAGGGCTGTGATTGCTTGACGTAAAAACTAAGCTGAAAAAAGGTTTGTCGCTTTTTGAAAGACGTTCAAACTCTTCGTCTGCTTTGTTGTATAAATCTTCATCACTGACCCCCCAAGAGCCAACAAAGCTTGGGTTATTGTAATCATCTTCTTCGACGATTTGATCAAAACCATTACCGAAGAAGAAGGTTTTCATATTATCGAAGTTTGCTTCACCGCCATAAATAAATTGCGTGTGATAGCCTTGTGCTTTGAGTAAGTCTGCGATGGTAAAGAAGCCTGTTTGGCTTTTGCTTAGTTTCACCACTGCGCGAGAAGGGGATGGTGGAAAACCCGTGGTTACGGCTTCGATACCACGAACAGAACGAGTACCCGTTGCGTACATTTGCGTGAACTGCCAACCTTCAGCCATGAGTTCATCCAGGTTTGGCGTAAGAGGTAGACCACCCAAAGAACCTACAAATTGCGCTCCTAAGCTCTCTTGTAGCAAGATCACTAAGTTCTTACGTTTACCATGGTAAGTCGCAGGGTTACTGTTCATGGTTGGAAGCAATGTTGGATCAAAGTCGGACTTTTTTGACGAAGCGCGAACTAGCTCCAGCATCTTTTGATTATCCATC
Source organism: Vibrio sp. 1CM7H (assembly GCF_023161645.1). Lineage (NCBI taxonomy): Bacteria > Pseudomonadati > Pseudomonadota > Gammaproteobacteria > Vibrionales > Vibrionaceae > Vibrio > Vibrio sp. 1CM7H. Next base: position 409,691 of record NZ_JALNTV010000002.1, on the reverse strand, counting down.
TTGCCGTAGAACTGCTCTGCGCTTTTTTCTGACTTCATGCTGTTGACAGCAAACAGCAGTGAGTAAGATGAGTTTAATGCTAAGTCGTTGAGCAGTGGATCGTTAGAAAACGCCACCATGGCAGGGTTTAGTGGACGGTGGCCTAAAGACGAGCGTGCGCCTGCAACACCAAGAAGCACAACAAAAATGGCTAATAGTGGGCGCCATTTCCAGTTGATCTGCTGTGCATTGTCGGTCAGTTTTTTGCTCCACTTCCAACCCAAAACTAGAGTTAATGTCGTGCCTAACGCGCCAATAAACAGCTCTAGCTTATAGCCAGTCCAAAGCATGCCCATGACCTCTTTCGGATAGATAAGGTATTCCACAAACAGACGGTTTGGGCGTAGGTCATATTCTTGAATGAATGGTGCCGTTGCCAGTTCCATGTACACGAGAATCCAAAGCCCTAAAACCATCCATATGCGCAATATCCATTTCCAGCATTGCCCAATCTTGCCGTTGAATGGCATTAGGGCAGAAAGCAGTGCAGGGAGGATGAATAACCAGCACAGTGTTGCAATGTCTACGCGTAAGCCTTGGCCTAGGATGTAAATTAGGTCGTTGAAAGAGTCAATTCGATCAAGTTGCCAAAAGGCGAGCAAAACGCGTGAAATAGACAGAAATATAAGTGAAAACAAAGAAAAAGCAGCAATTGGCTGCAAAGGCCCCCACACAGAGCCCTTAGATAAGTTTTTCATATTTATTCGAATAGTTTAATTGTTATGTTGTGTTGTTTTTAACAAAGCAAGCGTGAAATAAACGTGAATTATAATGTGGGTTTATGGTCGAGTAGTGTAAGTGTTGGTATGTCTATGTAAGTGTGGAATGAAGCTCATTTTGGGCTGGAACATAAATTAAACAGGTTATGGTCTGTATCGCTTTTGTTAGCACTTTGGGAAAGTGACGACAAACGTATTCCTACTATTTTCTCTGGGAATGAGCTCAAGTGTTGCACGGTTTAGTACTGTAATGTCTTTGCAAATTGACATCCCTAAACCCGCACCGTCGCCATGTTCAGAATGACCCCGATAAAACTGTTCGAAGATTCTTTCACGAGTTTCTTTCGGGATTTCTGGACCAGTATCGGAAATTAAGACTTTGATTGTATTATTGTTCTCTGTGACGCTGACTTGTATGTCACTGTGCTCGCCGGAGTAACGAATCGCATTATCGACGAGGTTACGAAATAACACCTCTAACAACATTCGATCACCGGATATAGCGATGTTGGAAGATGATAAACTAATGTCTTGCTTATGCTTCAATGCTAACGGTGCCAAATCAGCAACAACGGTTTGCAACAAAGGGGTTAGCTCAACGGTGTCGAATACACGTTCTGATAAGCTATCTACTTTAGCTAAAGTCAGTAGCTGATGGATAAGGCGGTCAGTGCGTTCAATGCCTTGCAGAATGTTGTGTAAATCTCCTCTCAGTTGCTCCGGATCATTACTTTCAAGTGCATTTTCTACGTTAAGACGAAGGATTGTTAGTGGGGTTTTTAGTTCATGCGCTGCAGCACGTGTAAAGCGTTTCTCTCTTTGCCAGGCTAACTCTAGTTCAGAGAGGAGAGAGTTGAGCGAATCGACAAGTGGTGCGAGTTCAACGGTGTTGTCTTTTACATGAATGCGATCTAATCGGTGTACGTTTCTTTGTGTGATGGCGGAGCGCAGGTCGTTAATCGGTCGGAAATGTTTATCGATCAGCCAAAACAGCAAAAGCAACAAAGTTGGTAGTATCAGCAATTGTTCTATTGATGTGGATAGGGCAATTTCGTGGATGATCTCTTTACGTATCTTGTATTTTTCTGCAACCACGACGTATTCATTATCATGTTTTGTTTGTGGCAGTGAAATCTGAAATGTACGCCATTGTGTACCGTCTTTTACGATATCAGAGTAGCCGTTATTATCAAAGGACGTAGAGAGTGCGTGCAAGGTTTGATCAGAGCTCCAGAGCAGTGTGTTGTCTCGATAGAATTGAAAAACCAAGTTTTGTTCATAAGGGTGGCCGAACGTTGTGACATTGTCATCGTCAGACTTTGACATTGACTCAATGTTTTCCATCCACTCATTAAATAATTCTCGATGGTTAGCGAGAGTCTTCTCTTCCGTTGAAATTGAGAGCGTCAGCAACATTAATTTTGCGGATTGTCCAAGCCTAGCGTCATAAACTTCTTCGACTTCGTGCTTCGCAGATTGGAAACTGAAATAAAGTGAGATGAGTAAGAGAACACTTACCAACACGCCTACTGATAGAGTTAACTGACGTTTGATCGAGTACGACTTCTTATCTTTCAAGAATGTACCCCACACCGCGAATATTTTTAATGACCACTTTGGGCGCTTTTTTACGCAAATTGTGAATATGAACTTCGATAGCGTTGTCGCTTGAACCTTCATCCCAGCCGTGTAGTGATTGTTGCAATTGCTCCTTACTTTGCACGCGTCCGGCGTTCGTCATCAAGCTGGTGAGGATTTTAAATTCATTGCGTGTGAGTTTAAGCGGCGCGCCATCGTAGCGAATGCTTTGTTCCGATAAGGATAAAGATAACTGCCCAACTTGAATGATTTCTTCTGCACTACCGGATTGACGGCGAATCAACACACGCAAGCGAGCGAGCAACTCTTCGAGTGCAAACGGTTTTCCGAGGTAGTCATCTGCGCCGCCGTCGAGGCCTTGAACGCGATCGCGAATGTCGTCTCGTGCGGTAAGTATCATCACTGGGAGCTTAAATCCGCCTTTGCGAATATTACGCAGAACTTCCAATCCATCGATATCGGGGAGAGTGAGATCCAAAATCACGGCAGTGAACGCTTCGGTTTTGAGTGCGCTAGTCACGCCAGACCCTTTTTCCACCCAATCCACGGTGTACCCATGGCGACTTAATGAAGTCACCATGGATTGACCGAGTAGTTTGTCATCTTCTACGAGTAATAAGCGCATGGTTTATTTCAGTCTCCCAAGAGTCGCTTCAATTTCCAGTTTTCGACCTTTATCCGCCAAAGGTCGGTCAGGGCGAGGTGATGCTTGCATTGCGCGAGTCAAATACACTTTCGCTTCCTTGTCTCGACCTTCTTCTGCAAGGAAGTCTCCATAAAAATAGTTCGGATCGATGCCTTTTGGATTGATCTCTAACGCTTTTTTCAACATTTCTTCGGCTTTATCGTCATCACCAAAGCCAATTGGCCACCCCGGAACTTTGTAATACAGAGAACCTAAACTGGTGTATGCAGATCCATCAAGCGCTTGCGGAGACGTTGCAATTACCCCTTCGAGTAAAGATTTGGCTTCTTTGGCGAGTGATAGTGCACCTAAGCCACCTTGAGCACCAGCCAGCGATGCTTTGTTGATTGCCAGCCAAACGGTGAGTTCGGGATTGCCGGGTTCTCTGTCGAGATAAATACTGGTTTTGGCAATCGCGCGATGGAAGCATTGTTCCTTTTCGTCACCATCGGGCGTACTGTACTGACATTCCGCCCATTTCTTTTGGACCTGTTGCAGTGGAGCATTACCTGCCAACGCGGCGGTCGAAGCTAACGTTGAACAAATCGTCAAAGCGCAAAGTAGTTGTTTGGTCTTCATCGTCTATGTCCTCTTCAGTGACTGACTCGGTTTACGTATTGGTGAATGGTTTCTTGCTGCTTACGAATCGCAGAAGAAACCGTGCTTGGAAGCAGTTGATTGATGCGTGCAAAAAGCTTCTCTGGCCAACCAATCCATTTCGCGGAAATTTCTTTTTCCAACATGGTGACAACGTGATCGGCAACAACTTGCGGCGAGTCCGTTTTGTTACCTAACTGTCGATTCATTTCATTGACGGCATCGCTATTGAGTGAGGTTTCTGTCGCTCTTGGTGCCAAATACAGCGCACGGATTCCGGTTGCGAACAGTTCTCTGTCGAGCGATTCGGTAAAACGGTGCAACCCCGCTTTTGCCGCGCAATAGGAGGTATAGCCAGGGTAGCCAATTGAGCCGAATGTGGAACCAATATTGAGAATTACCCCAGGCTGTTTTAACCACGTCAACGCCGATTGGCACAGCAGCATCGGCGCAACGAGATTGAGTTGGATATCGTCTGCAATCTGCGTTGGTCGTTTGTGGCTTAACAACGAGAAATCGTTGCTGCCCGCATTGTTAATTAGTGCGTCCACTTTTTGATGTTGGCGCGCTCGATCTTTAATCGCTGTTAATCCTTCTGATGAGGTGATGTCTGCAACGACTAGGTTATGGCGCTCTGGATTCGACAGTTCACGCTGTAGTGTTTGCAAGCTCTCTTCGTTTCGCCCAACAAGAATGAGGCTAGCACCGCGTTTTGCTAACTCTTGCGCGATGGGTTGCCCAATTCCGCCCGTTGCGCCTGTCAGGAGAATGGTGCTGTTGTTAATGATCATGCTTCACCTCACGCCGCTTGTTGGGTTGAGAAAGAAGACAAAGAACGCAGCATTTGTCCGTACAATGCGAACACCATTTTTGCGGAGTCGATAATGACTTGTTGATCTTCCACTTTGGTGATTTTGTTCATCAGTGATTCAAAAAATTGCAGATGATCTTGGTCTAACACGCTGTGTGAAACTAGGTAAGTCATTGCCGAAGGCGGTAGGCTTAGCGTTGACTGGATTTTTTCAGCCATTTGGCCACCAATACCGACGCTGGTGCCTTCTAATACCCACACCATGCCAAACAGCGCGAGTGGGTTGTGGCGGTCAATGTTGTGGTAAAGGTAGGAAACCATCAGTTCAATCGGTGCACCTACTTGACCTGCATCTTTGTTACTGCGCACTGCTTCGGCATCGCCGCCGCACGCTTTGATGTCATTTAAAATCCATTCTTGATGGCCTTTCTCTTCCTCGATGTACTCGGCAATGGCATCTCGTACCCATTCGTATTCGCCAGATAGTCGGCCTCCACACGCCATCAGCAAGGGAACAGTGTGCTTAACGTGATGGTAAGCTTGGGTTAGAAAGGCGATATACATATCTTTGGAAATGTTGCCTTGTTGAACGTCTGCGATGACTGGCGCAGTTAACATTGCTTGTTGAGCAGCGGTAGTGCTTTGTTTGAGTTGTTCGAAAAATAAAGTCATAACCTTCTCCTTAAGAAGCCGTTAACTAAGATGCAGTTTGTAAAGATGTAATGTGTTGTTGGAAGGGCAAATCGATGCGTTGGATCTTTTGCGCTTGCAGCGTTAATTTAGGCGTTGTGCTCGCTAATAACTGAGCCACATCATGTTCGATTTGATTTCGTTTGAGCTTGCCGTTATCCGTGTACCAACCAGAGATGGCTCGTGGGTTGTCAAGTAGCAACAAGGTTCGGATTTGAGCGTAATCGGGTAGGGTTTGGTTTAATGTATGAACCTTTGCTTCGACGTCTTCGCTATTGGCAATGACAGCGCATAATGTTTGTTGGCTATCGCCCGTAACGATTAGTGGCGTCATCGGCAAAAAAGCCAACGCTTCTGATTCAATCCACTCCGGTGAGACATTTCTGCCATACGCGGTGACGATAAGGTTTTTCTTACGCCCCAAGAGAGAGACAAAGCCTTGCGCATCAATTTGGGCTAAGTCACTAGTTGCTAACCATTCTTGAGTAAACGGCTCATTCAAATAACCAAGAGCAACGTTGCCTTTGACGAGCAGTTCACCATCTTCCGCGATACGAATCTGAGTGTGCGGAAGCGGTTTGCCACACGTTCCTGCTTTAAATGCGCCTGGTGTATTCAAACAAACAACAGAGCCACATTCAGACAAGCCATAGCCTTCAAACGCAGGGATGTTCAGCGCATGCGCGGTGTTAATCAGTTGCGACGACACTCTTGCGCCGCCAACGGCGACAAATTTTAGAGAATCCACAAGAGAGGGCTGCTGTTTCGCGATGTGAATGAGCGCAAGCAATAAAGCTGGTGTTAGCACTAAGCTTTCTGGTTTGATGGTCACTAATGCTTGTGCAAACAAACGCGGTTCGAATTGGCTTGAACCGAGTAGGCCGGTTTGCTCTCCGGGTAAAATATATGACGTCACGCCCAACATGAGTGGTACATAAACACCGGTTATGTTTTCGAGAAGCGTCGATAACGGAAGCAGCACTAAGTGCGAGTGCGCCGCGCTGTTTACTGCATCGGCGAGCGACTTCGCCACCAAACACAAATGATCATTGCTTAAACACACGCCTTTAGGCTGACCAGTCGAGCCAGACGTAAATGTGATTTTTCCGGTTTCTGGTAGATAAGCTACCTGTGTACCTTCATCTCCCAACTGGTTACGACGCAGCAAAGGCAAATTTGCAATGGAAAACGGATGGTCTTGCTGGTTAAAGCTTTGCTTAGGATGAGAAGCCAACCATGCTTGCCAATCGCCAACTAAAGCATCGACGCCTGATTGCTCTAACGTATGTTCAACTTGTGCATCAGAGAAAAAAGTCGGAATAGGTACGACGACTATGTCTGCCGCCATCGCCGCCAAATCAACAATGGCCCAATTGATGCTGTTTTCTGCGCGTAGCGCGAGTGATTTGATGTTCTGTGCAATAAGCTCGGCGGCAACGAGTTCGATCTTGTTTAACAATTCAGAGTAAGTCAGTTCAACCGTTTGATTCGCTTCGTAGCCGACAAGTGCTACTCGATCTGGTGTCGTTTTTGCCCATTTTGTAATGGCATCGAGGAGAATATTCATACATCACCTATATTCTGGCGTTGTGTTTAACCAAGTTGTTCTGGCTGTGTTTGCGGTTTTAACGACGTTTACTTTTCTATCTAGGCTTGTTTGCGTTTTCTTTCTTGGACTAATCGAAGGCGCTCTAGTCCTTTTTGCAAATTACCAGCTAACACACGCGGTTGATGTTCGTAGTACGAACCCCAAGTGGACTTGGCATAGGGGACTTTATTTTGATCGGCCTGCGCGATGATATGAGGCTCCAATCCTAGACGCGCCATCATTGCGTGAAGAGGGTCTGTCGCGGTGAAGATGCACCATTCAAAACCGAGATTGACCAGCATTTCTGCGATCAGGTAGAAGTGCAGAGATGACATGCCCTTAGCGAAAGATGCCAAGTGACCAAACTCCACTAAGTTCGAACGTTTTACGTCGCAGTTAAATACGTTAGAAACCAGCTTTTGAGCGTCGTCTTCTAAATACTGTTCAAGGAACAAGGGCTCATCTTCGGCGATGCGAAAGCCGCATACGGAAATAATTTGAGCGCCTTCAATGAGGGTTAAATACGCCGGCATAAATTGTTTCAGCTCGGCAAAGAATGCTTCTTGATAACGCTGAGAAACATGCTCGATAACTTGGCTCCAAAGCGGATGCATTGGATAGACGATGTCTAAAGTAAAGCCATCTGCAGAAATTTGTGCATGGTGTTTCATGAGCGCTTCCTTTGTTTGATTGGTTATCAACAAAATAAAACGCGAAACTTAAGAAATTCTTAAGGAATGAAATTAAGTAGAAACTTTAAGAAAATACTGAGGAGCAAGGCTCAGTATTGTTGCAATCCTTTTTACTAATGTGAATAAAATAAGAGCCAACCGATGTGATCGGTTGGCTCTAAAGTTAGGTGTCACGTATTTTAATGGTCGTGCCGATTACATGGCTGCTTTTTTAGCTTCGTCTACCCATGCGTCGAACTTTTTCTGGTTCGCTTTAATCCAGCCATTTACATGAGACTCGATGTCTGCTGAGCTGTTCTTACCTTGGCTCATCATCATATTCTGCGCACTAACATCATTGATGTTTAGCTTGATGATTTCAAACAGCTTCGCTGCTGCTGGGTTCTTTTCAGTAAACTCTTTGTTCGCAACGATGCGCATAGAGTTCATCTCAAAGCCGTAATTCTTACCGTTCTCTAGCGTTGTGTCGATGTCCTTACGCTCACCAGGAAGTGAAGAGAATGGCACTTCTAACCACACAACATCTTTACCCGGAACTAAGACGCCACTTACCCAGTAAGGTGTCCAAGTGTAGTAAAGAATCGGATCGCCTTTTTTGTAACGAGAAATCGTGTCAGCGATAATCGCAGCGTAGTTACCTTGGTTGTGCGTTACTGTGTCACGAAGCTTGAACGCATCCAACTGATGCTCAACGACCATTTCACAACCCCAACCTGGGTTACAACCTGTTAAGTCCGCTTTACCGTCACCGTTGGCATCGAAAAGCTTCGCCAGTTTTGGATCTTTTAATTGACCAATATTTGTGATGCCATATTTTTCAGCGGTTTTTTTATCGATCAAGTAACCTTGCGCAGCACCACTTACATATTGACCTTTGCGGAAAAACTTATCATCACCGCCAGACATTGTGTACTTATCGGCGTGAAGAGGGAACCAACCTACTGCTAAGAAAGTAGCGTCGCCTTTAGCAATAGAGGTATAGCCTACGTTGTAATCCACTTCTTTAGTTGGTTTTACATCGTAACCAAGCTCTTCAAGTGCACGGTTTACGATCAATGTTTGAAACGTTTCCTCTGCAACGGTTGATTGAACTGGCTGAACAGTCACACCTTCACCCGGTAGTTCGCTTGCCACACCATAAGTTGAAAATGCGATAGTACTTAGAGCTCCAACAGAGAGCGCTTTCTTCCATGAATTATTCATTGATGTTTCTCCTAAGTTTTAGATCGTCTTGGTTCGTCTTTGTTTTCAGTTTTAATAGGTATGAAACAGGACCTGTGTGATACCAGCGAAGCTTGGTGTTACCCGCATTAACCCCTAATACTTGGGTAATACGGTCTAATAAAATGGCAAGAATTACGATGCCTAAGCCACCGACGGCAGCAAGACCCATATCAAGTCGGCCGATACCACGAAGTACCATTTGGCCCAAGCCGCCAACCGCAATCATTGAAGCGATCACGACCATAGAAAGTGAAAGCATCAAGGTTTGGTTTACCCCTGCCATAATCGTTGGTAACGCCAATGGCAATTGGATGCGGTAAAGCATCTGTTTTTTGTTTGCCCCGAAAGAGTGGCCCGCTTCGATTAGCTCTTCAGGTACTTGCTGAATCCCTAAAATAGTCAGGCGCACAACGGGAGGCAGTGCGAAAATGATGGTTACTACAACGCCAGGAACGTTACCAATACCGAATAGCATAACGATTGGCACTAGATAAACGAACGCGGGGGTCGTTTGCATTGCATCGAGTATTGGTCTAACAAATTTGGCTGCGGTTTGGCTTCTCGCCAACCATATCCCCATCGGTAGCCCGATAAGCAAACAGAAGAAGACGGCGGTTAAAACCAGTGCGAGCGTTGTCATCGCCTGTGACCAAGCACCAATTAGGCCGATAAAAACAAGGGATACAAGCGTTGAAAAACCGAGTTTTACATTGGAAAACTGCCACGCCAGCAAAAATAAAATGAGCACCATGATGGGCGCAGGTGTGGACACCAAAGCAGTTTCAAACGAGGTAAGAATAAAGTCGATTGGAACTCGAATTGCTTGGAAAACAGGGCGACCATGTTCCACCAACCAGTTCAATCCCGATTCTACCCAGCTATCAAGTGGTAGAACCGCATCTTGGAATGGGTTCATAATGTCGAATGGCGCTTGCTCTACAGTTTCTGAGCTTAACCAGTCATTACTTGGGGCAGCGTCAGCACCTGCACCTTGTGACCAAGGATCATCTTGTGCAGGAGCGGTATTCGACCAGGGATCATTGTTAGTTTGCTCTGAAGACATCGTGTTAATCCTTATCTAGTGTTTGTAGAAGACGTGATTTAGTCACGACACCAAAGTAAGTACCTTGCTCATCAACGACAGGTACGGCATAAGGAACGCCTGCAACTAGCCCCAAAATGTCATTGATTGACTGCTCTGGCTGAAGAGTGACTTCATCCGTCAATTGAGCACTGGCTAGAGAGCGGTTTTCTTTGTGAGCCAAACGTAGTGAGTCAAGAGACACGATGCCGGAGTATCGGCTAGATTTATCGACGACAATGCCGTAATCACGGTCATGATCCATTAGAATCTGCATCGCAGAGCCCGGGCCATCATTTTCCGATTTCTTAAAGACGGCGGCTGGTTTCTTGCGAGCGATATCTTTTGCTGTCAAGACACTTGCGATGTTTACGCCGCGGAAAAACGCTTCGACATAATCATTTGCTGGGCTGTGCAATATTTCATCAGGCGTGCCAACCTGAACAACCTCACCGTTTTGCATGATGGCGATACGATCACCAATACGCATTGCTTCATCCAAATCATGAGAGATGAAGACAATTGTGCGTTTGTCATCGTTTTGTAGACGAATAAGCTCATCCTGCATCTCAGAACGGATTAATGGGTCTAAAGCGGAAAACGCCTCGTCCATTAATAGAATGTCTGGGTCACAAGCCAATGCCCTTGCTAAACCCACGCGCTGTTTCATACCACCGGATAACTCGTCAGGGAAAGATTCTGCATAAGGGTCTAAGCCAACTCTTTCCAAGGCGGAAAGGGCACTTTTCTGACGTTCATTAACATCAATGCCAGCAAGTTCTAAACCGAATGCAGCGTTTTCGATCACCGTCATGTGAGGCATAAGTGCGAAACTTTGAAACACCATTGAGATATTGTTGCGACGAACTTCTCGAAGTTCGTCTTCAGAAATATGGGCAATATCTTTCCCTTTGAGATAAACACTGCCTTTCGTTGGCTCAATGAGTCGGTTTAGGAGTCGAACGAGAGTAGATTTTCCCGAACCAGAAAGCCCCATGATTACGAAAATTTCACCTTCGTTAATGGTGAGAGATACATCGTTTACGCCGACTGTTAAACCTGTCTGTTCAAAAATACCGTCCTTATCGATACCTTTTTCGATAAGCGAGAAGGCTCTTTCTGGGTCTTCTCCAAACACTTTATACAGTCCCTTAACTTCCAGTATGGGATCCATGTTATCTGTCCTTTTTTGTGTGTTTATAACTGTTTAACGATTTGTACTCTAATTAATTTTAGTTCAACTTTCAACGAATGGGGTTCGGTTAACTGGATTTTATGTGCATACAATGAACAATGAAGGAGGTGTGGTTAAATAGTATCTTTATTAACAAAAATAGATGCTTATGGTTTGTTTTTCCTTTGTCTAACTTTTCCATGACATTGGTTTGAATTTATTTTGAAGTTTTTAGTACATTTCAACTCAGCCCACCTGCATAGCTATAAGGAGAAATAGATTAGAGGTCTATATTTAAAAACATTAGAGCTCTAATTTTTGGTTGGAGTTTTATTCTGTGAACTAGGTTAGGTGTTGTTATTCTTAGATTTATTCATTGATTGATTTCAATCTTGGTGATATTTATCGCTGTAGTTTAGGCAACGTATGGAATAAAAGATGGAAGCCGAACAGTTAGAAGTGCTCAACTTCATTAGCCAGTACCCACCTTTCGATGATCTACCCGAAGAGCAGTTAAAAAAGATCGCTCTAAATGCCGAGGTTGCATACTTTCGGCAAGGCACAGAGATACTCAATTTTGGAGACACGATCCGCGACTTATATATGGTGAGAAGCGGCGCTGTGGAGATCTACCGACGTAAAGGCGAACTCTATAACAGGATTGACGCTGGTGGACTGTTTGGACAGATGGGGTTGTTAATGAACAACCGTGTGCGTATGCCTGCCAAAGCGATAGAAGACACCTTGGTTTACTGTATTCCGGAGGATATTTTCAACGAGCTTTGTGACGAGTTTGAAAACTTTGCTGACTACATGGAACTGGAAGACAGCGCGCGCTTGCGAAGCGCAATATCCAGCCGCTCAGAAAGCAATGACTTTACCACTGCCAAGGCACGTAAGATCTTAGCGAGAGATCCGGTAACGTTGGAGGCGACGGCATCGATTCAAGAAGCCGCGATACTGATGGCGGAGGAAAATGTCACCTCTTTGCTTATTGTTCGCCCAGCAGAAGAACTCACAGAAGAAGACGATGAACAACTACTTGGAATATTGACTGATCGCGATCTATGCATTCGCGTATTGGCTCAGGGCATTGATACCAATATTCCAGTGAGTGAGGTCATGAGTTATGACGTGGTGTCTCTGGATTACAACGCTTATGTCTTTGAAGCCATGTTAACCATGTTGCGCTACAACGTGCACCATCTCCCAATTTTAAAAGATAAAAAGCCGATAGGAATTATTGGCATGACGGATATTGTCCGTTATGAATCTCAAAACAGTTTGTTACTCGTTAGCTCTATCTTCCAACAAACCAGCGTTGAAGATCTCAAGCAAGTTTCTGAACAAGTGAAAGACTGCTTTGTACGAATGGTGAATGAAGATGCCAACGCTCATATGATTGGTCGAGCCATGTCGGTCATTGGTAGTAGCTTTAAACAGCGTTTGGCTGAATTAGCAGAGCAAGAGCTTGGCCCTGCGCCAATTCCGTATTGTTTGGTCGCTATGGGATCGATGGCCAGGGATGAGCAGTTAATTGTAACGGACCAAGACAACGCCCTTATTCTCGACAACAGTTATGATGTTGAGATGCACGGGGAGTACTTTGAAAAGTTTGCCAAATTTGTTTGTGATGGTTTAGCAGCATGCGGCTATGCTTACTGTACTGGCGACATTATGGCAACCAATCCAGAGTGGCGAAAAACCCGAGCGGAGTGGGAGGAGTGCTTTGGCAACTGGATAGATAACCCAACTCCTGAAAGGTTGTTAAACAGTAATATCTTTTTTGATTTATTAGGTGTTCATGGGCGAGTGAAGTGGGCGGAACAATTAAGCAGCTTTATTGTTAGGCGCGCGAAAAGAAACAACCGCTTCCTTGCATGTATGGCTTACAACGCGATACGTCGTACACCGCCATTGGGCTTCTTCAAAGATTTTGTTATGGAAAAAGATGGTCGTCACCGCAATTCTATTAACTTGAAAAGAAGAGGTACTGCGCCATTGGCAGATTTGATTCGAGTACATTCATTGGCAATTGGTTCCCGTTCGCAAAACTCGTTTGATCGATTAGACGATATTAATGATGCGGGCATTTTACCTAAAGGTCGAGGAATGGACTTGAGGGATGCAATGGAATTGATCTACATGGTTCGAATTCGTCATCAAGCACTCGATATCGAAAATGGAGATGAACCAGATAACAACATTGAGCCAGAGAACATGTCAGAGTTTGAGCGCCGAAACTTAAAAGCTGCTTTCCAAATCCTTAGTAATGCACAGAACTTCATCAAGTTCCGATACCAGAGAAGTAGCAAATAATGTGGTTCTCAAAAAAGGCAGCAAAAGATCAGCCGTTGTTGGATACGTCTCGGACGCCAGAGTGGTCAACGTTATTCAAACAGCTCGCGAAAGAAGCAAGAGACGAGAGGCTCAAACGTTATTACTCGACACCGATGGTTAATGGGGAAACACCAATTGAGGAAGTGCCATTTGTCTCGGTAGATTTTGAAACGACAGGTTTGAATGCGGAAGAGGATGCAATTCTCACGATTGGACTTGTGCCGTTTACCATTGATCGTGTTCAATGTAGTGGCTCTGCGCATTGGGTTGTTAACCCTAATCGTGAGTTAAACGAAGAGTCAGTCGTGATTCATGGCATCACTGATTCTGAAGTCAAAAACGCGCCCCAATTAACCCACATTTTAGGGGAAATATTGGATGCGCTGTCAGGCAAAGTTGTGCTTGTTCATTATAAAAATATCGAAAGGCAGTTTTTTAATAACGCGTTGCTAAATAGCATTGGGGAGGGGATACAGTTTCCCGTTGTCGATACGCTAGACATTGAACACGCGATACAGCGCCGTGAATGCAGTGGCCTATTCAATAAGTTAAAAGGTAAGAAGCCAGGCTCTGTCAGGCTGGGGCATGCTCGTGAAAGGTATCACCTTCCTGCTTATCAACCTCATCATGCTTTGACCGATGCGCTGGCAACTGCTGAACTGTTTCAAGCACAGTTGCAATATCATTTTACTCGAAGCATGCCAATCTCTTCGATTTGGCAATAAGCGTTGTTTATGATGAAGACAATAAAATGCAATGAAAGGTAGGGGGCTTTGCGATTATGATGGCGGACTGAGTAACCGCTTATAAGAACTATGTTTTTTGAACATGTGCTTGGTAGTGATGGGAGGTTTCATCACTCAAACTCCGACGAAAGTAATTTAAATTTGGTCACGTATTTTTAAGGAGATTATCCGTGAGCACCGATAATAACGGTGGCATTCAACGCCCCGATGGAAAGGTAAACGCGATAGACACTGACTATCAAATTGGTCAGGATAACGTCGCGTTAAAAGTAGGCCCGTTTGGCCTTGATATTCATAACCGTGTTTTTGCAATTTCTGGTTTAGCAATCATCCTATTTGTTGTAGTAACACTATTATTTCGAGAACAGGTAGAGCCGTTTTTCGCAGATCTAAGAGCGGGTTTGTTACACCATTTGGATTGGTTCTTTCTCGCATCTGGTAATATTTTTGTCATTGTCTGTGTTGGGTTGATTTTTACACCGCTAGGTCGTGTACGAATCGGCGGTACAGAAGCGACGCCAGATTATTCCTATGCGGGTTGGCTGGCAATGCTCTTTGCAGCAGGTATGGGTATCGGTCTGGTGTTCTTTGGTGTATCAGAACCTATGTCTCATTTTAGTTCTGCTATTGGTGGCGTGAACGTTGAGAATGGTGTTCGTACTGACTGGGCCCCTCTAGGTGGTGCAGAAGGCGATGCAAGTGCTGCATCTGCACTAGGCATGGCGGCGACGATTTACCACTGGGCGCTTCATCCGTGGTCAATCTATGCGCTATTGGCTCTTGGTTTGGCGATTTTCTCGTTTAACAAAGGCTTACCACTTACCATGCGATCCATTTTTTACCCACTGTTTGGTGAGCGTGTATGGGGTTGGACTGGTCACATTATCGACATTCTTGCCGTTGTCGCGACAGTTTTTGGTCTGGCAACGTCTCTAGGTTACGGTGCGTCTCAAGCCGCAACGGGTTTGAACTTCCTGTTTGATGTTCCAATGACGAATACTACGCAGGTACTATTGATTATTGGCATCACCGCACTCGCTTTAATCTCAGTTGTTGCGGGACTAGACAAAGGCGTGAAAATCTTATCTGAGATCAACATGGGTCTCGCTGCGCTTTTACTGCTTTTTGTTATTGTTGTCGGCCCGACGATCGCGATTTTAACGGGCTTCTTCGAAAATATAGTGTCATATGTGGCTAATATTCCTGCCCTATCAATGCCATTTGGACGAGAAGACGTAAACTATTCTCAAGGTTGGACAGCATTCTACTGGGCTTGGTGGATTTCTTGGTCACCATTTGTAGGTATGTTCATTGCGCGTGTATCTCGTGGTCGTTCAGTTCGTGAGTTCATTATTTGCGTTATCCTTATCCCTTCTTCTGTTTGTGTGTTATGGATGACCGCTTTTGGTGGTAACGCTATAAGCCAATACGTGAGCGATGGTTATGAAGCCGTGTTCAACGCGGAATTACCGTTAAAACTATTTGCCATGTTAGATGTGATGCCTCTAGCTGAAATTACATCTTTCGTCGGTATTATTTTGGTGGTGGTATTCTTCATTACCTCTTCAGACTCTGGTTCACTGGTTATTGATACTATTGCTGCGGGCGGTAAGGTCGATGCGCCAACGCCTCAACGCGTGTTCTGGTGTACGTTTGAAGGCTTAGTTGCGATTGCATTGATGCTTGGTGGTGGCCTAGCGGCAGCTCAAGCAATGGCCGTGACCACAGGCCTACCATTTACGATTGTTCTGCTTGTTGCAACGGTTTCCCTAGTAAAAGGCCTGATGGATGAACCTCGTCCAAAAGCGGTTTCTAAGAAGAAATCGAAATAACCAACATCAGCAGTTAAATATTTGAATAAAGCGGCATGCGAAAGCATGCCGCTTTTTTTTATTTTTGAATTTTTGCTGAGAAATGAAGACCATGGAGGACAGTTTTCTCTGTTCGTTTTTTATACTTATTCTTTAAGTGATTTTTTAATAAATTAGACCTCGAACTATTTTAAGATTTGGTTAAATGGCATATTATTGTGATCTCTATCACAAAAATATCGATAAAAAGGCGGATTATTTGATTTTTAGTCGCGAGGAATGCCCATAATAAAAAGGAAATTTAATTAGACCTCAAAGGATATGTATTTCCACATGATCACATCAGCACCTTGGGTTCTTTATCCAGAGATTGGAGAAGACTCAAGTAAAAAATGGATTTTTCGTGAGCCTAAAATCTCTGATGGTGACGACATTTACAGCTTAATTGCAGACTGTCCTCCATTGGACATGAACTCATCTTATTGCAATTTCCTACAGTCTACGCATTTCAGCAAAACCAGTATTTTGGTTGAGCAAAAAGGCGAAATCGCAGGTTTCATTTCCGGTTATCAGAAACCAGACGAGCAAGACGTTTTATTTGTCTGGCAAGTTGCAGTCTCACCTCGCTTTAGAGGTCACGGTTTAGCATTCCGTATGTTGAAAGAACTTCTCACCCGAGAGGAATTGGGCGGTGTTAAATCGGTAGAAACTACCATCACTGAAGATAATAAAGCCTCTTGGGCATTGTTCAAAAAGTTAGATGCGATGAACGGCAACTCTGGCCAAGTAAGCACATTTTTGGATGAAGAAGCCCACTTTAAAGGCAAACACGATACAGAATATTTGTATCGCATTCCTCTCAAATAATCCTCAAACAATAGGAATTAAAAACGGTCTCATCATGGATATTTTCAAAAAGCAGGAATCCAACGTACGCTCATATTCAAACAATTTCCCAGTCGTTTTTCGTAAAGCGAAAGGCTGCTGGCTGGAAACAGAACAAGGTGAACGATACTTAGACTTCCTTGCTGGAGCGGGATCTCTAAATTACGGCCATAACAACCCAGTACTTAAGCAAGCACTGCTTGAGTACATTGAGATGGACGGTATTACTCACGGTTTGGATATGCACTCAGAAGCGAAAGCATCGTTTCTTGAAGCGTTGGATACTTACATCCTTAAACCAAGAAACTTGGACTACAAAGTTCAGTTTACTGGCCCAACCGGTACTAACGCCGTTGAGGCAGCACTTAAGTTAGCGAAAAAAGTAAAAGGTCGCGACAGCGTCGTTGCATTTACCAACGGTTTCCACGGTTGTACAGCTGGCGCTCTAGCTGCAACGGGTAACCAGCATCACAGACAAGGTAACGGTTCTAGCTTAAGTAACGTCACTCGTATTCCATTTGAAGGTTACGCTGGCGTTGATGGTCTAGCATTGTTCGAAACCATGCTAAACGACAACTCTGCAGGTATGGATAAACCAGCCGCTGTACTTCTTGAAACTGTGCAGGGCGAGGGTGGTTTAAATGCTGCTTCAAACGAGTGGTTACAACGTTTGAGCAAAATCTGTAAAGCCAACGACATTCTTGTGATTGTCGATGACATTCAGGCTGGCTGCGGACGTACAGGTACTTTCTTTAGCTTTGAGCCGTCAGGTATTCAACCAGATATCGTGACGCTATCGAAATCGATCGGTGGTTACGGTTTACCAATGGCCGTCGTTCTACTCAAACCAGAGCTAGACCAGTGGAAGCCAGGTGAGCATAACGGCACGTTCCGTGGCAACAACCATGCATTTATTACCGCGGCGAAAGCATTAGAAATTTATTGGGCAAATGATGATTTTGAAACACACATCAAGCAGTGTTCAGACAAAGTAAGTGCTATTATTGATCGCTGCGTTCGTCGCTTCCCACAAATGTTTGTACAGAAAAAAGGTCGCGGCATGATGGTTGGTATTGAGTGTATCAACGGTGATATGGCATCTGAAATCGCGAAAAACTGTTTCGAAAACGGAATGGTAATTGAGACAGCTGGCCCTGACGACGAAGTCGTTAAGTTCTTCTGCCCACTTACGATTAGCGAGTCAGAACTAGACCAAGGACTAAGCATCTTTGAAAGTGCAGTGGAAACCATTGCTGCGAAACATTTCAAACAAGCATCTTAATAAGGATTATTAATTATGATCGTCAGAACACTCGATGAGTGTCGCAACAGTGAGCGACGTGTGGTTTCAGATAACTGGGAAAGTGTCCGTATGTTGTTGAAAGATGACAACATGGGTTTTTCTTTCCACATCACTACGATTTATGAAGGTACTGAAACACACATTCACTATCAAAATCACCTAGAATCGGTTTTTTGTATGAGCGGTGAAGGTGAAATTGAAGTCGTTGGTGGAGAAACTTACCCGATTAAACCGGGTACGTTATACATCCTTGATAAACACGATGAGCACTACTTGAGAGCTTATAAGAACAAAGAAATGGTAATGGCTTGTGTATTCAACCCACCAATTACCGGCGCTGAAGTGCACGATGAAAATGGTGTTTATCCTCTCGTTGACTAAAAGATAGAGGTGGGGTGCTTGTCGCCCCACGATCAACTATCTCTTCTTTTTTCTTTTAAAGTTACCAATCAAAAAAGGCTTATCATGACATTTACCGTAGAAAAAATCGGCGGTACATCAATGACAGCATTTGATGCTGTTCTCGACAACATTATTCTTCGTCCTAAATCGCCATACAATCGTATCTTTGTCGTCTCTGCATACGGCGGTATGACCGACGCGCTACTCGAATGTAAAAAAACCAGTAAGCCAGGTGTTTATCAGCTTATCGCGAAACGTGATGACAAATGGGAAGAAGCGTTAGCATACGTTGAAAGCCGTATGCTGCTCACAAATGAAAATATTTTCGCGGACCCAATGAATCGTATCCGTGCAGATAAATTCATTCGCTCACGTATTGCTGAAGCGAAAAACTGTATTGCGAACATTTTAGAAACTTGTCAGTACGGTCAGTTTTCGCTACGTCAGTATTTGCCTCAAATTCGAGAGTTTCTGTCGTCTATCGGTGAGGCGCACAGTGCTTACAACACGGCACTGAAACTAAAAAATATGGGTATTAACGCTAAGTTCGTTGACCTGTCCGGTTGGGACAATCAAGCGCCAAGGAGCCTTGATGAATCGATCAGTGATGCGTTTGCTGATATCGATGTGTCAAAAGAACTGCCAATCGTTACAGGTTATGCTTACTGTAAGGAAGGCCTAATGCACACTTATGACCGAGGTTATAGTGAGATGACATTTAGCCGAATTGCAGCGATAACAAAAGCGGATTTAGCGGTAATTCACAAAGAATATCACTTGAGCTCTGCAGACCCGCGTGTTGTTGGTCCTGAAAAAGTTTTGCCAATTGGTAGTACAAACTATGACGTAGCAGACCAACTTGCTAACCTTGGCATGGAAGCGATTCACCCAAATGCAGCCGCAGGTTTACGCGAGAGTGGTATTGAGCTACAGATTAAAAATACATTTGAACCTGAACACGAAGGCACTTTGATCTCTTCAAGCTACCGCCCAGGAGAAGACAAAGTCGAAATTATCGCAGGTAAAGAAAAGGTGTTCGCACTGCATTTGTTTGACCAAGCGATGGTGGGAAAAGCCGATAACGTTAGCTACGAATTAATGGAAATTATCTCTGATGCTCGCGTAAGTTTAGTTGGTAAAGAGATGAACGCGAACTCTATTACTTACTATCTAGGTGGCAGTACTGATAGCTTGAACAAAGTATTGTATAAAGCTGAAAAACGCTATCCGAATGCGTCGATTAAAGGCCGTATGGTCGCGCTGATTTCAGCCATCGGTTCTCAAATTGACACTAACAAGACACTAGCGAAAGGTGTACTTTCTTTGATGAATAATGGCGTAACGCCAGTTGCACTTCACTCATCAATGAGAAATGTAAACGTTCAGTTCGTCGTGGGTGATAAAGAATATCAGCGTGCGATTTGCGCGTTGCATGATGAATTCTTTCAGAGCAATAGTTTAACTAAATCGGTTAACGTAGCTTAGTTTATTCACGGTTAAAATATAAAGGAGAGCAGGTTTGCTCTCCTTTTTTGTTTTTCTGTGTTCTCAATATGGGCCCGCTTTGCATGGAGTAAACTACCGAGCTAAGTGTGTTCCCATCCCGAGATACAGATAAGCCAGCAGAACTCTGCTGGCTCAGTAACGCAATCTAGAGTGATTAATTAGATTACTTAACTTTATTCACTTCCTGTTTAAGCATTTCTAACTGCTGCATCTTTTCTTGCATCTGCAAAGAGTCGTAATTTAAAGAAGCAGGGTTCATAGTTGTACCGCGTTGCATTGGGTATTCAGGTAACGTTTTAAAGAAGTCGCCAACAACGTCTTGAATTGGTACAAACAACCACATGTTGTCTGCCATCCAACGTAGATACATTTGTGACTCGCTAGGACCTTTTTCAAATGGGTCAGCGCGTAAGTGAATGATTTTAGGCCAGTTTGGCACAGATCGCACGGCGTCGCTTAGGTTTCCTTCTAGAGTTGCAAAGTGAAGTTTCCAGTCATTCCAGCGTACTGCGTTTAGTTCACCATTTGAGGTGAAGTAGAGCAGAGACTCACGTGGTCCTTTCTCTTCTTTGCCCTCGAAGTATGGCATGAAGTTGTAGCCGTCTATATTGACACGCCAGTCTTTACCATTTGCTTTGTAACCTTCAGCAAGCTTTTCTTTCACGTCAGGAACGCCAGCTGCCGCCAACAATGTTGGCAACCAGTCTTGATGAGCCATCATTTCGTTGATTTTCGTTCCTGGCTTAATGACACCAGGCCAACGCACAAGTTGAGGCACACGCATACCGCCTTCCCAAGTCGTGCCTTTCTCACCGTGGAATGGGGTTGCGCCCCCATCAGGCCAAGTCATGGTCTCTGCGCCGTTATCTGTTGTATAAATAACGATGGTGTTGTCAGCAACGCCTAACTCATCGAGCTTGTCGAGCAATACGCCGACTTGATCGTCATGCTCTAACATGCCATCAGCGTAAATGCTAACACCGGATTTACCTCGGTACTTCTCTTGTAATCGGGTCCACACGTGCATGCGCGTAGAGTTATGCCAGATGAAGAAAGGCTTATCTGCTTTAACAGCTTTCTCCATAAACGATAAAGTGCTTTCGAGGAACTCTTCGTCCGCGTGTTCCATGCGTTTACGCGTCATTGGGCCAGTATCTTCAATCTTACCGTCGGCATAAGATTTAATTACACCACGAGGACCATAGCTTTTACGGAACTCTGGGTCTTTAGGGTAATAGTAGGTTTCGGGCTCTTCTTCTGCATTAAGGTGGTACAAGTTACCAAAGAATTCATCAAAACCATGATTGGTAGGTAGGTGCTTATCTTGATCGCCCAAGTGGTTTTTACCGAACTGAGCTGTCATATAACCTTGGTCTTTTAGTAAGTCAGCAATAGTTGGTGCCCAATCTGGAATCCCATGGTCGGAACCCGGCATACCAATCGTCAGCAAGCCAGTGCGAAATGGTTCTTCGCCAGTAATGAATGCTGCTCGACCGGCAGTACAAGATTGTTGGCCGTAATGGTCTGTAAACAAAGCCCCTTCGTTCGCGATACGATCGATGTTAGGGGTTTTGTAACGCATCATACCTTGGTTATATGCGCTGATGTTCCAGTAACCGACATCGTCACCGAAAATTGCAAGTATGTTGGGTTTGTCTGCCGCCATCGCTGCGCTGGACGTTGCTAACAGTCCGACGCCTACTGCGATTTTTCTCAATTGGTTTGCCATAAAAAACTCCAGGTGGTTGAGAGTAACGAGAAGCACAAGTAAACCTTGTGCTTAGGTGCTGCATAAGTTAATGATGTGTATAGAAAAATCCTCTTATACTCTTTATAACTATAAGTTATTGAGGGTGTTTAACTATTTGTTTCTAAATAAAAATACTTGTCATTCTGATGATTTGGGGAGGTTTTAAAAATAGAGATGGGTCACTAATGAACACCAGAGCAGGTTGCTGGTGAGACGAATAAGGTTTCAGCAAAAACACCGAGATACTCCCTAATCGGGGGACAAAGAATGGAGCACTCATTTTGACGGCCTTTCACTTCTAATTATTTGTATAACCAAGGGGTTAGCGACTATATTGATTCAAGTTGCACCATCTAAATACTAAGGATAGTTATGAGTCAGTGGGCAGGTCGGTTTCGGTGTCTATTTCTGGGCATCGTCATGGTGAGTGGTTCGTTTTTTTCCCAGGCATCAGTGATAGAGAGTCCCCAAAATACCACGAAGCTTGGGTTGGAATATGTTGGCACGCAAACGTGCGCGGAATGTCACCAACAAGAGGTGGAGGCTTGGAAGGGCTCTCATCACGATATGGCAATGAAACATGCAAACTCAGAATCTGTTCAAGGTAATTTTGATAACCGCACAGTGACGCATGATGGGCAACCCAACCGTTTTTTTAGACAAGGCGAGGAGTATTGGGTCAATATTCAAGGCCCTGATGGTCAATGGCATGATTATAAAATTAGCTACACATTTGGCTGGAAGCCGTTACAGCAATATATGGTGGAGTTTGAAGACGGTCGTGTACAGCTCATTCCTTTTGCATGGGATTCAAGGACGAAATCGGAAGGTGGTCAGCGCTGGTTTCACCTCTATCCAGAGACAACAACGACAGATGAGTTTTACTGGACTAACACTGGGCAAAATTGGAATTTCATGTGTGCAGACTGTCATTCGACCAATGTAAAGAAGAACTATGACGCAATCAAAAATACCTACAACACGTCTTGGTCCGAGATCAATGTTGGTTGTGAAGCGTGTCATGGCCCTGCAAATGGACACATCGAGTTGGCGAAAAAGTCCGCATCTACAGGAGGCTCTTTCGATACAGATAGTCACTATGGTTTTGACCGAAATTTATCTAAAGCGGTAACCGATTGGGTATTTGAGAAGGGCCACAGAACGTTACAACCAAAAGCAATCGCAGAAACAAACCAAGTTCAGACGTGCGCACAATGTCACAGTCGTCGAACGCAGTTAAATGAGACAGGTAATCACATTCAAGGCTCATTTTTCGATAAATACCGGTTAAGCCTGATCACTCCAGAACTCTACTACCACGATGGCCAAATTTACGATGAAGACTATGTTTACGGTTCATTTCTTCAGTCTGAAATGGCTGAAAAAGGCGTAACATGCACCAATTGCCACGATCCTCATTCGGCAAAGCTAAACATCCCAGAAGAGGCGGTATGTTCACAATGTCATATTGCGTCAGAATATACCCCGGAAAACCACACCTTCCATGAAGCGGGATCCAAAGCGTCACAATGTACGACTTGTCACATGCCAGAAACGACTTATATGCAAGTCGATCCTCGTAGAGACCACAGTTGGCACGTACCTAGACCTGACTTGAGTAAACACATCGACACGCCCAATGTATGTACGTCTTGTCATGAGGATAAGAATAACCAGTGGGCGGATGCGCAGATAGCCGAATGGTTTCCTCACTCTCAATACCGCAATCAACAACACTTTGCTGTCGCGTTTTATGCCGATGAAATTGGGCACAAAGGGGCGGCGAATGCTCTGGCTTACTCTGCTCAGGATTCATCATTAAAAGACATCATACGAGCTTCTGCATTAGAGCGAATGGGCGGTAATACTGACCAAAATACGACAGTTTCGCTCGCAAGGGCCGTTAAAAATGAGAATGAAATGATTCGGCTCGGCGCAGTCGCTGGCTCGTCTGGTTATGAGTTTCATGATCGATGGCGAATTTTAGAACCACTGCTGGATGATCCCGTACTTTCAGTTAGGGCGGAGGCGGCTTCGGTATTAGTGACCAGCTATGCGCAAATGACGCCGTTACAAAAAGATAGGATTCAACCATCACTTGTAGAGTACATGGACATTCAAAAGTTTAACGCCGATCGTGGTTTCGGCAGAACCAATTTGGCAAATGTATACCGCAGCTTAGGCGAAATCGATAAGGCAATTGCGTTATACCAAGAAGCGATAAGTATCGAGCCTTATTTCGAAAATAGTTACGTGAATTTATCGGACCTGTATCGACGCCTCGGGAAAGAAAAAGCTGCGCTCTCGGTGTTACAACAAGGGATGAAAGCTCAGCCTAAATCCAGCTCATTACCTTACAGTGCCGGTCTTTCTTTGTTACGCCAAGGCAAGGAAGATGAGGCCAAAGCTCTACTTAAACATGCCGCAGAACTAGGAAAGACTAACGCTCACTACTGGTATGTTTATGGTCTGGCTTTGGAAAAAAGTGACGTTCTGGAAGCCAGTAAGGCATTGCAGACTGCGTTTAAAGTTGGTGGGAACCCTCAACATTTATATGCTCAATGCGAAGTTCTAGCGAGAAATCATAAAAAAGGTGCTGTCGCTTTTGCTTTCGATAGGTGTCTAAAAGAGCTGAGTAATTATGCTCCTAAGCAGGCTATTGATCAGCTGAAAGCATCTATTGCGAATCTGTAGAGATTAAACACCAATAGTAAAAAGTGGAGCCTTTATCGCGCCACTTTCTCTACTTAGTTTAGTCTACGTCTTTCGCTAGTCTAAGGCCCATGTCAGACATAATGACGGATTGGCTAGCAAAATCGCGGCGATAGTTTTCAGATTCGTCTGCGTCATAAGCAAAGCTGCCGCCACGTACAGACTTGTGTGCAAGGCTTTCTTTTTCCTCTTTTGCGTTTACCGGATTATCACTGGGCGCTGTTTTGTAATAACCTTCGTCAAAAGCATCAATCACAAACTCGCCTACGTTACCTGTCATGTCGTACAACCCGAGCTCGTTTGGTTGCTTTTGACCTACCTTATGAGCCTTATTGTGCGAGTTATTCGCATACCAAGCCACATCGTCAATATTGTTTGATCCAGAAAAAGTGAAGCCTTTGCTTAAAATTCCGCCTTTAGCGGCAAACTCCCATTCAGCTTCTGTTGGTAGACGGTAATGCTCTCCCGTTTTTTCATTCAATTTCTTAATGAAATAATTGGCTTGTTGCCAACTAATATTATTGACGGGTGTATTTGGATCTCGAAAGTAGCTTAGAGAGGAGCCAGTGACAGCTTCAAAGAGCGATTGAGTTACCTCGAATTTTGACAAATAGAATCCATCAACGTTAACAGTGCGAGCTGGGCCCTCTGACTTTTTGGCTGATGGATTATCTGCGCCCATCGTAAACTGCCCACCTTCGACAAGAACCATATCTTGATCGATTTTCTGAGCGAGAGAGTTTGGTGGGGTTGTTGCACACCCATTAATTATCAGCGTGACCGATATGGCTGAGACAAGGGAAATAATCTTACTTTTGGGATGCTTCATTCGGCAACTCCGTCAACGACTTTGGTCTGAAAGTCTAGCAAGCAAAACCATAACAAACGGTTATACACACTATAACAAGCGCCGAGAATAATTGAACATTATCATCACCCTAGGCGATTAACTCGATGATTAGGTTTGACATCATTGGGGACAGGTTAGCAACTAAGAAGGTGATGAATGCACATAACTCAAGGGCCGCAGTTCAACGGAAAAGCATCTAAGCGTTTACATGTGATGGCAAAGCCCATTGGTGCTGCTTGCAACATCGATTGCACTTATTGTTATTACTTAAGCAAACAAGATTTGTTGGAATATAAGCAAGGGTGCTCGCCAATAATGGATGACGAAACCTTAGAGAGCTATATCCGCCAATACATAGAAGGGCAGAACACACCTGAAATTATCTTCTCTTGGCAAGGTGGAGAGCCGACCATGCTGGGGTTGGATTACTTCAAAAGAATTGTTGAACTACAAGATCAATACCGCCCTCATGGTATTACGATCTCTAATGATCTTCAGACTAATGGCACGCTTCTTAATGATGAGTGGTGCGAGTTTCTAAAAGCGAACCACTTTCTTGTCGGTTTAAGCATCGATGGCCCTGAGATGATGCACAACGCTTACCGAACAAATCGAGCGGGAAGAGGCACATTTAAACAAGTGATGAACGCCGTTGAGCTATTACATAAGCATGAAGTGAAGTTTGCAACGCTCACGTGTGTGAACAACTTGACCAGCCGTAACCCATTGGAAGTGTATCGCTTCTTACGAGATGAAGTACGTTCCCCTCAAATGCAGTTTATTCCGATTGTTGAGCAGAAAACTTTCAGAACAACAGCGCCACAAACTTGGAAGCCCAATGAGCAACTAATGCAAGGTGATAAACGTCTGATTCCCGGCCATAAGGATTCGGTTGTCGAGCCATTTTGTGTGGCGGATGAAGCATGGGGTAACTTCCTTATCGCGATATTCAATGAGTGGGTCGTGCATGATATTGGTAACGTTTTTGTACAGTATTTTGAAGCGAGTTTGGAAACATGGATGGGAAGAAAAAACCCACTATGCACGCTAGGTGAAATCTGTGGCAAAGGTTTAGCAATGGAACCAAACGGTGATGTCTTTGCGTGTGACCACTATGTTTACCCGGAATACAAGGTCGGGAATCTTCACCGTGAAAAACTCGATACTCTCGCTTATAGCCCTGACCAGCAGAAATTCGGGTTTGCTAAAAGTCGTACACTGCCTCAGCAGTGTGTTAATTGCGATTATCAGTTTGCATGCTTTGGAGAATGCCCTAAAAGCCGCTTTATTCGAACCAGAGAAGGTGAGCCCGGCCTTAACTATCTATGTGCAGGTTGGAAGAAGTTTTTTGCGCATGTCGACAAATCAATGGCGTACATTTTACGAGCGATGGGCAACCCTGTGGTACACGGCAAATACAGTGATAAGGCTTTGCACCTGAAAGCGTCTAATCAACCTGTTTTTGACACTAAGTTCTAAGATTCAACTGGTCCAGTTTTATAAAAGTAAGGTCTCATCAATGCAAAAGATAACGCATTTTACGAAGTCACTTTTAACGTTCACGATGAGTGTAGCGTTAAGCCAAGGCGTTTGGGCTCAAGATAAACCTCTGCTCAATTCAGATAAAGTTTCACCCGTTGAGATAGCATCTCAAGAAGAACCAATGACGCTAGCACAGCAAGTCGAAAAGCTGTCTTATGATGCACAAAATAAAAAGTTGTCTTCAGAAAAGCGTATTGATGCTTTACGTGAACTGGCCAACTACCCCAGCCAAAACGCTTTGGTTGCCGTCGCTCGTGGTTTGAAAGATGCAGCTGCTGGAATTCGTGAAGCGGCAATTGTAGGAGCTCAACCCTATATGATAGAGCATCGCTGGCGTCTGGTTTCCCCTTTGCTAAGTGATGACGATGCAATGGTTCGAATTACCGCAGCGATAAACTTGGTTCGAGATTACGCCAGTTTAAGTTCGGAGCAGCAACAGTCACTTGAAGGCGCGGTGACTGATTTAACATCCTACTTGTCGCAGAAAACTGACAACGTTTCTAGATTACTCCTTGCCGATGTATATCGTTGGCATCGAGAGTGGGACAAAGCGGCATTGATTTATCCAGAGCTAACCAAGCTGATGCCAAGTAACCCGCAAGTCTGGTTAAGCTATGCGGACAATTTTCGAGCGCAACAAAAAGATCGGCAAGCTATCCAAGTACTTGATGAAGCAATCACACTTTTTCCTGATAACGCTGCTTTGCATTACTCGAAGTCATTGGCGCTAGTAAGACTTGGTGAGAAGCATGATGCCGCTAGCGAAATTGAAAAGGCCGCTAACATGGCAAAGAACAACAGTTATTTTTGGTACTTGAATGGTGTTCTGCAAGAAGAGTTAGATCTTAAAAAATCTGTGCACGCTTTTGAAAAAGCTTATTTGATCTCTGGCGCGCCGGAGCAGCTTTATGCAGTGTGTGATATCTACATTCGGTACGATAACCCCAAGTCTGAACAGTGTTTAGCGGAACTTAAGAAAGTAGCTCCGGATTACGTGATTGATGAGCTTAATCAGAAAAAGGGACGTCAAAGTACTTCAGAGCAGGTTGACGCCAGCTAACTCAACACTTTATCAGTAAGCTTCTTTAATTAAAGCGTGTTTCTAGTTACAAGGTCACTTTCTGGTGTCGTTACATATGTTGCTCTGAATTGCGCTTGTTAATCGTGAACTATACTTTCATTTGGATTTGCATCCCGTACCTCAATATAAGGAATTAAAATGGCTATAAAGTTAAAGGTGATTGTCCTTGCGACAAGTTTTGCTCTGTCTAGCTATAGCATTGCTGCTGATGTGCAAGATCCTCTGCCGTCATGGAACAACACTGGTGCGAAGCAAGCTATTGTGGCGTTTGTTACTAAAACGACGACTCAAGGCTCGGACGCTTATGTTCCTGAAAGCCAAAGGATCGCTACGTTTGATAATGACGGGACGCTGTGGGCAGAAAAACCCGTTTATCTACAGCTGTTTTTTGCGATCGATAAAGTGAAAGAGATGGCCTCTGAGCATCCTGATTGGAAAACAACAGAACCTTTTGCTTCGGCAATAAAAGGTGACTTGGAGGGGGTTGGCAAGCAAGGCCTTGAAGGTGTGATGCAGCTTGTTATGGCGACTCACTCTGGAATGTCGACTGATCAGTTCCATCAAGAAGTGAAGGAGTGGATGAAAACGGCCGTTCATCCTACGACGGGAAAGCCATACACTGAAATGGTTTATCAACCGATGCTTGAGTTACTCGACTACTTGAGAGCAAATGACTACCAGACCTATATAATTTCTGGAGGTGGCATTGATTTCATGCGTGTTTGGGCACCAGAAGTGTACGGGATCCCAACGCAAAATATCGTTGGGACGACATTAAAAGCGGAGTATCAGGTCGTTGATGGAAAGCCAACGATTCAACGCTTGCCAGAAATTGATTTTGTGAATGATAAAGCGGTGAAGCCTGTCACGATCCAGAACTTCATTGGTAAGCGCCCGGTGATGGCATTTGGTAATTCTGACGGTGACTTACAAATGCTAGAGTGGACTAAAGCGGGGTCTGGCCCACGATTTTCAGCGGTTATCCATCACACGGATGACAAGCGAGAATGGGCGTATGATAAAGACTCTCACGTGGGGAAATTAGACAAATCATTTAAAGTGGGTGAAGAGCAAGGTTGGCTGTTTGTCGATATGAAACAAGATTGGAATCAAGTTTTTAAAGAAGCCATGAAAAAGTAGCGACCCAGCTAACGTAAACATTACACCAAAAAATTTTGTGATAGGGGGTGATGAGCAAAACGCTCTTCATCTCCTCAACTTAACAATTCTGTTTGGTATCAGCATAAGCAAATATTGCGTGCGTCCGTATTGGTTATTTGATTGCTGTGTGGCATTATTGCTTAAAACCACTTAAGTGAATTTAAGTAATGACGCAAGAAGAGCGATTGATAGAGCTCAGAGCCAAGCTAGAGCTACAAAACAAAATAACGTTATCGGAAGTTTGCGAGTATTTTGGCATATCGAGAGATTCAGCGCGTCGAGACTTAGTTAAGTTGAGCCAACTACCGGGATTACAAAGAATCCGAGGTGGCGTCATGCTTGCCCCGATATCTTCCTCTACAGAGGCGTACTCCAGTCGAGCAATTAGCGACACTAAACATCGCCTTGCTCAAGCGGCTGTTAAGCTTTTGGATGAGCGTGACCACCTTGTCATTGATACCAGTACTATCTTATCTCTGCTCCCACTTTACGTAGAAAAAGCACGCTGTGAAGAAGATAAGCTCAACGTGGTCACCAACAGTATTGACGTACTAATCGCTGCTGAAAAAAGTGAATCAATGGACGTCCATTTCTTAGGTGGACACTTTGACCCCTACGCCAGAGCGATCTTGGGTGCACAAGCAGAACAGCAAATGAAGCAATATCATGTGAATAAGGCGTTTATTGGTGTGTGCGCGTTGTCATCCCGAGGGTTGACGACAAATAATGAGCTAGAAGCAACCATGAAACAAACCATGATAGAGCAAGCTCAACAAGTCATTGTCGTTTGTGAATCCCGCAAAATTGGAAGCGACAATTTTCACCATGTATGTGATTTGTCAAAGATCGACGTCATTATTA
Organism: Vibrio sp. 1CM7H; assembly: GCF_023161645.1. Taxonomy (NCBI): domain Bacteria; kingdom Pseudomonadati; phylum Pseudomonadota; class Gammaproteobacteria; order Vibrionales; family Vibrionaceae; genus Vibrio; species Vibrio sp. 1CM7H. The sequence goes on along the minus strand of NZ_JALNTV010000002.1, from coordinate 379,842 downwards.
CCGATCATGCTCCTCAATCAGATTTTCAACAACTTCTCGACCACAATGATATTGAATGTATTGTTGTTTCACCGAAATAAGGAATCTTAGTATGGCTTACGATCCCGTAAAGACCGCCGTGATTGGTTACGGATATTCAGCAAAAACTTTCCACTTACCCTTCATTAAAGCACTGCCAAACTTGACGTTGAGCGCAATAAGTTCTCGTCAACAGGAAGCGGTCCAAAATGATTGGCCAGATGCTCAGTGGTTTGCTGATGCCAATACTTTACTCGATGACAGTGACGCTGAGCTTGTGATCATCACTGCGCCAAATGACGTGCACTACGAGCTCGCAAAGCGCGCGTTGAACAGTGGGAAACATGTCATTGTCGAAAAGCCGTTTGTAACGCGCATAGAAGATGGGAATGAGTTGATCGCCTTAGCAGAAGAAAAAGGATTGGTTCTGAGCGTTTTTCATAATAGGCGTTGGGACGGCGACTTTCTCACCGTTAAATCGCTGATCGAACAAGGTAAGTTAGGTGATGTGAGGCTGTTTGAGTCGCACTTTGATCGCTACCGTCCTGAAGTTCGTCAACGCTGGCGAGAGCAGGCTCAAGATGGCGGTGGTATTTTATTCGATCTTGCTCCCCATCTTCTCGATCAGGCCTTGGTGTTATTTGGTTTGCCAGATGCGATAGACGCACAGTGTCGAATGATGCGTCCGGGCGCGACGACGATTGATTACTACAACTTAGTGCTTCATTACCCAGACCATATTGTGCATTTACATTCAAACTTATACAGCCCAGAACCAAACCTGCGTTATAAAGTATTGGGTACTGAGGCTAAATATGAAAAATACGGATTAGATCCTCAAGAAGGTTACTTAAAAGAAGGCCGATTACCGGAGAACGATGCTTGGTCAGAAGAGGACGAGGCGTTATACGGTGTCCGCTACGACGAAGACGGTGCGCAAACTATCAAAACGGAGAGAGGTGCGTATCAAGCTTATTTTGTTGGTGTGGCGGACGCAATTCGCCTGGGTACTGATAACCCGGTTCCTGCCGTTCAAGCAGTACAGAATATCGCTCTGATTGAGATGGCATTGGAAAGCAGTAAAACGGGTAAAACGATTCAGGTGAAATCATGAGCTTAACGCTTGAGCTCGTCGCTCAACAAGAGCATGAGCTTCAATTGAAAGAGTTTAACCATCAAGTTGCGTGGTCTATTGGTTTAGCTTTAAAAGAAGCGGCGGAAGCCTGTGACGCGGCTGTGGCTATTGAGGTCTACGGTTTTGGACAAACGCTATTTCAATACGCGATGACAGGAACGTGCGCTGACCATTTGGATTGGGTTCGTAGAAAGCGAAACTCAGTATTGAGATATGGTCACAGCTCTTACTACCTCTCGCTATACAATAAGCAAAAGCAGCGTGATTTTGAAAATCAGCCACATCTCGATGCGCGTGAGTATTGTGCTCATGGCGGCGCGTTCCCAATTCGAATCTTGGGTTCTGGTTTAATTGGGGTTGTGACGGTATCGGGTTTACCGCAGTTAGATGATCATCAGCTTGTTGTCGATGTATTAAAGGCAATGGTAATGACCAGCACAGAGCTTGCTTAAAGTTGTGCGATATTACAGTGGCACGGCATTTATTTTGTGTCACTGAATTCTCTTATTAGCTCATTTTGCGTTCTATTATGTGAGAAAATATTTAACACTGCTCCCAACTTCCTACCTGAAAATTAAATCAATTTCATATAACCTATACGCTCATTCATACAAAAAGCCATCGAAGCTGGCAGTTGGCAAATGTCCTTTAGAAGAAAAGAAAAACTTAATCTTAGAAACCTTATTGTAATCCTGTGTGTTTTCAGCGTGCTTGTCACTTTGATCAATGCGTTTTATTCGATCTATCGAGTGCAACGAGATCTCATCATCAATAACACGTTAGAGTCCAACCGCGTTTATGCGCAAAAAATGTCAGAAATGACGGACTCTTTCATAGAAAGCTCAATGTCGCAGCTAAAATACAGTGCGAACTTGCTAAAAGATAAGATGCACGATGCTCAGTTTCTTGACGAAGAGGCGGAGAGGCTGAGAAAGCAAACCAAATCATTCAACTCTGTGGTTGTCGTTAATGCGAAAGGCGTCATTATTTCTGTATCACCAGAGACACTTCAGGTTAAAGGTGTAAAGCTCGTTGGTGAAAGAAAACGTCAATCTTTAAATGCTCAAGCGCCCGTTGTCACTGAGCCATTCATCTCACCCGCAGGAAATTATCTGTTAACGATCTCATACCCTATATTTTCTCAGTCCAATGAATATTTAGGCTATATCGGCGGTACTATCTATTTAGAGAAGGATAATATTCTTGCGGAATTACTTAGCCAGCATGCTTACAAAGATGGCTCTTTCCTTTACGTTGTGGACGAAAGCAATACGCTGATCTACCACCCAGATAAATCGCGGGTTGGTGAAGTGATCAACGATAATATGGCAATTAACGCCGTGACAATGGGTCAGCGTGGTAACAAAGAAATTGTGAACTCTCGCGGTGTTGAAATGCTAGCAGGGTATGCACCAGTTGAATCATCAGGGTGGGGAATTGTCGCTCAGCGCCCGAAATCAATGACGTTAATGGTGCTAGATGAGCAGATGTGGAGTGTATTTTTCAAATCGATTCCAATTGGTTTATTAACTCTGCTGTTGATCTGGTTCTTCTCTCTACTTATTTCAAGACCATTATGGCAATTGGCTGGCGCTGTTCGAGGAGTAGAAGAGCACTCCTCATCCATCGATGATTTGAAGCTGGTTAAGTCTTGGTATTTTGAGGCTTCACATTTGAAGCTCAGTTTTCTCAAAGCGTTTGGTATCGTTTCAAAAACCATTGATAAGCTGCAATTGGATACGCTAACAGACGCGATGACTGGGTTGTTAAATCGACGCGGCTTAGACAAAGTTCTAGGCTTGTTTAAGCAAGAAAACACCGCTTTTTCTATTTTAGCTTTGGATATTGATCACTTTAAGAGCGTTAATGATAACTATGGTCATGATGTGGGTGACAATCTACTCAAAGAATTCGCTCAGTTGATGAAAGAGCAAGCCCGAGCGAATGATCATCTTTGCCGTTCCGGTGGGGAAGAGTTCATGATGTTCCTTGAAGCGACGGATGTTCATCACGCGGTTGATGTCGCTGAGCGGATTAGGCATAACGTAGAAAAACACGATTTCATGGTCGTTGGTAAGGTAACGGTATCACTTGGTGTTTCTCACTGGAAAGGCAATGATATGCCAATTGAAGCGGTAATGAAAGACGCTGACAACGCTCTGTATAAAGCAAAGCGCAACGGAAGAAACAGAACCGAGTTGGGTGAAGACGCACAATAGGTATAGTGCTATGCGCTGAACGTAAAACGCGCCAGTTACCAAGCTTTTGTTTTACTCGTTGGCGTAGCCGCTACCAATTGCTCTAAATGGCAAGTCGAGTTCTAACTCCGGAATTTGCTTACCCACCCAAGCCGGGAATGTATTGCTATTTGGTCCTGGAAACAACGTGTATTCTTCAGCCCAAGGGTATTGGTTGATAACGCTTTGTATTTTTGGGATAAGTTTATCGGCTTTTTCACCTTGTATTGAGAGTATTTTTTCTGGCTTCGCACCATACCAGTAGCGATCTGGTGTGCCCGTTTGGTATTGATACAGAGCGGGTTGTCCACGATTCACGCGCCACCCGACCACTTCATACACGGTATATTCGTTCGCATTTTCAGGCTTTATCGCAAACCAAGTGTGCACCGCAAACCAGCCTCGCCAACCAAATGCATCTGCGGCATAAAACTCAATTACGGCATGTTTTACATTGGAAGGGTCGGGCGCGATACCGGCAGGTTCTCTGCTTGCGGTACGCCAATCTCCTTGAGTGCATCCACCCATCAAAGCTGCGATTGATATCAAGCCAACTTTTAATAGATGAGTAAAACTGAGAGAGTTTTTCATTGATCGCTCCTAGACCAACCGATGTTGGAAATGCTTTATTGATTTTAGCTATAAAATAGGTGCAAGCCTTATTGTTAAATCTTCCCTTCGTTAAAAAGAAGGGAAGGCTAGCGCCACAATATCGGATCATACGTAATAATGAGGTAAGCAGATTTGTAACATGTGGCATAGAAAATATTGTCTTTCTCTATTAACTCGCTTAGGTGCGTATGAAAAAGTAAGAGCTTGTACGTATATTGCTTACATTATTTATTACTTTTAAATTAAATAAAAAACAATTACTTGGGTATTGTTTGGGGCGATTAAATAGGCTGGTTTATCCTGAGCTGCATTGTGATTTCCCCATTTTTAGCGGAATTTCATCGTACATCCTTTTACTGTATTTAGAGACTTGCGCACACCTGTGGCACAATGGGCGATTACGGAAGGAGTGCTATTTGGTAATGCAAATGGCAGAAAAATAACTAGAAATTGAATAACCAATGTTTAAATCAAAAAGTATACTTGCATTATGCATGTTCGCATTTGGCTGTTTTGCCAATCAAGATAGTGAACCAACGTCCGTCGTACTGAACTATGGTGACTCTTCACTCAGCGCTGATATTCAAGCAAATCGAAAATTTCATGTGGTTCAAGATAATGAAAGTGAACATGTGGAGTTTTCTGGAGGAGTCACGAAGGAATATTCCGATTACATTGTTAATATACATATCATCAGAAAAAGCAAAATACGCAGATCAAGTCGAGAGCTGAATACCACCGTATTGATGAACAGCGATCAGCTTGAAAGGCCTTTAGTGGTTGGTATTGAAAATGATGAGTTCACCAGTATTACTTTGCGTTAATACTTGGTATTTATCGAATAGGAATGATTAAACCGATGTTCTCAATACGTCGCTACCGCACAGAGGATGCTCCAATATTGTGGACACTTTTTTACCACACTGTACGAGTCATTAATCGTCGCGATTATACCGAATCACAAGTTTCAGCTTGGGCCCCATCAGATTTTGATCTCAATTCATGGCAACGCACAATGGATGCTATTCAACCCTATATCGCGGAAATAGAAGGGCAGATCGTTGGCTATTGTGATTTGCAAAGCGACGGCTTGATTGACCATTTCTTTTGTCACCATGAATATCAAGGCCAAGGTATTGGTCGTGATTTGATGTCTTTTCTATTTTCACAGGCGAAAGTACAGGGGATAGAGCGGCTGTACTCTGAGGTGAGTATCACTGCACGACCTTTCTACGAGAAAATGGGGTTCACAGTTAAGGTTCAGCAACGTGCTGAAGTTAGGGGAGAAACCTTAACTAACTTTATGATGGAAAAGTATATTTCACTGAAATCGTGAGCATTTAGTGAGCTTGAACACAGATATAAAATGTTTTCCAATGTGAAAACAAGTTCATTGATCTCGCACCAAAGTTTTGTTTGAAAACAGTGTGCATAATCTTCTCTGGAACAAGCCATTACTGCATTTTTCGTCTCTGAAGGCTTAGTCAGAGCCTAAAAGCTTCGGTATTGCGGTGGGTAATGGCGTTCCAAACGCCAAACGTGTCTGGCTAACCATCTCAGGAAGAGAAGTAGTACTATGCGCCCTTATCTCAAATACATTATTCCAACATTGATACCATTGCTTATTTGGTTAATGCCCCTCTCTGCATTCCCATTTGATGGCATTACTATCGTCCAGCAGAGAGTGATCGCAATCTTCTTGCTTGCTGCACTCTGCTGGGTGTTTGAACCTATTCCAATCTACGCCACTTCGGTCGTTATCATTGTGCTCGAATTATTGCTGGTTTCGAATAAGAGCATCGTGCTTTTTCGCTTGCAAGAAGGGCAGCCACATTTTGGTGAGCTGTTGCAATATAACGAGATAATGGCGACTTTCGCTAGCCCGATTATTATGCTGTTCCTCGGCGGGTTCTTCTTAGCTATGGCGGCGACAAAGTACAGGCTGGATGTCAACTTAGCGCGCGTGTTGCTAAAACCATTTGGGCAAAACCCAAAGTTCGTTATGTTGGGTTTGATGTTGATCACCGCTGTCTTTTCCATGTTTATGTCAAACACCGCAACAACAGCGATGATGTTGTCGATTCTAACCCCTGTGATTGCGGTATTTGGGCCTAAAGATCCCGGTCGAATTGCGTTTGCCTTGTGTATTCCTGTTGCCGCCAACATTGGTGGTATTGGTACACCAATCGGCACGCCCCCGAATGCTATCGCGCTGAAATATTTGGTTGGTGACAATTTAATTACCTTTGGTGAATGGATGGTATTTGGCGTGCCATTCGTCATTGTAATGATGGCACTAGCGTGGTTTCTGATTGGCTTTTTGTATAAAGCCGAGCAAACCACCATCGATCTGAACATTAAGAGCAAGTTTTTGAAAACACCAAAAGCGATGATTGTCTATGTCACCTTCGCAGGTACGATTATTCTTTGGTTGATGGGGTCAGCACATGGGATGAACTCTTACACAGTGGCATTAATTCCGGTCGCGGTATTCTCATTGACGGGCATTATCAACAAGGAAGATTTGAAGAAAATTTCTTGGGACGTGCTTTGGTTGGTGTCAGGTGGTATCGCTCTGGGTCTTGCTCTGGATAAAACAGGGCTTGCGAAGCTGGTGGTACACAGTATTCCGTTTGATCAGTTCTCGCCATATGTGGTCTTGTTTGGTGCGGCTTTCTTGTGCTTGTTAATGGCAAACTTTATGTCGCATACGGCTACTGCAAACTTACTTATGCCGATTATGGCTGCGCTAGGTACCTCGATGACTTCGTTAACGCCATTGGGTGGAGAAGTGACGCTGATCTTAGTCGTGACATTTGCCGCTTCACTCGGTATGTCGTTACCAATCAGTACGCCACCAAACGCGTTAGCTCATGCTACTGGGCATGTCGAAAGCAGCCAAATGGCTCGTATCGGTGCAGTGCTGGGCGTGATTGGTGTATTACTTAGTTTTGTTATGGTTTGGATTTTACATACCGTTGGGCATATTGGGTAACCCATGTACGAAACGAAACTAGATGCGTTAGTACAACGCTATTTTAACCATCTTGAACGCCGATTAACGGTCCTATCCGGATCGGTGCTTATTGAGCAAGCTGGCTACAACGATCGGTTGTACTACGTGCTGTCAGGAGAGTTGGCTGGCTATTATGCGGAAGATGACAAGAAGCCAATCCAGGTATTTTCTGCGTCTCAAGGTGCGTTTATTGGCGTACATAGTTTCTTTTCTGGTACATGGACGGCCTCTTCGACAGTTATTGCTCAAACTGATGTTGAACTGGCTTGGATACAGCGTGATACGCCCGCGGTGGAAGAGGCGACATACGGACCATTGACGACACAATTTATGCCTGTGATGGTGAACGAGTTATCTCGGCGTCAACGGCGTGCAATGCAAGAGGCCTTGGCTAAAGAAAAAGCGTTACAAAAGCTGCATACCGCAGAGCAAATGACAACGTTAGGACAGCTTGCTGCGGGTATTGCTCATGAGTTGAACAATGCTATTGGTGTGGTAAGCAGTAAATCAGAGCGACTCGAGTCGGTCATTATGGAATTGCTTGAAGAAGTTCATCCGGAAGCGAGTCAGTTTTTTGATTTTGGTTTGATGCAAGGACAGAAAGTCTCTTCCAGCGAAGCGAGAAAGCGGGGGCGTCACTTCGAAAAATATTACGGCTTACCTAAGGATCTCGCGCGTGATCTCGCACGTGCCGTTCCAAATAATTTCCTGTCGGAGCATTGGTTAAAAAGACCCGAAGAAGCGATACGTTTCTGGCAAATGGGGCGAGACCTTCATGATTTGCGTATTGCCTCTAAACATACTGTTGGCATTGTACGTTCAGTGAAACAATTGGGGCGTACGGATATCGACCTGGATGAAGCGTTTAATATTAATGACTCAATCAATCGAGCGCTGGCCCTATTGCAAAGTGACTTAAGACGCGTGAGCGTACGTTTTAGCCCAGCGGACTTGCCGGACTTTGTCGGTTCTCAAACCGAACTCGTCCAAGTTTGGGTCAATATTTTAAAGAATGCGTGTGATGCACTTGGTCAAACCGAAGATCCGGGGATCGAAATACATACTCGAGAGAGTAAGGGGAAAATTTTGGTCACGATTGCTAACAACGGACCAGAAATCGATGAAGCGACACGCAGAAAAATTTTCCGGCCAAACTTCACCACTAAAAAGGGTGGGTTATCGTTTGGTTTAGGATTAGGGCTGTCGATTGTGAAACGCATTATCGCCGGATATAACGGCTCTATTGTGGTAAAGAGCGACAGTGAAAAAACAATTTTTAGAATCAAGTTACCAGTAGAGGGTGAACATGGAGAAGCTTAATGTAATTTGCGTTGATGACCAACGAGAGGTATTAAGCGCGGTTCTACAAGATTTAGAGCCGTTACATCAGTGGTTGAATATCGAAGACTGCGAATCCGCAGGTGAGGTTCTAGAACTGATGGATGAGCTTGATGCAGAAGGCGAGATGATCGCATTAATAATTTCCGATCATGTCATGCCAGGTAAAACAGGAGTGGAACTACTGACAGAGGTATCACAAGACAGTCGTTTTGTTCGCACACGTAAAGTGCTTCTGACGGGGCAGGCGACGCACACGGATACCATTAATGCAATTAACTCCGCAGGTATTGATCGCTACTTTGAGAAGCCATGGCAAGCGAGCCAATTGATTGAGTGCGTTAGAAACTTGGTGACTCAATATATCTTTGATATGGGCTTAGATTACACTCAATATCACGAACACTTAGATCAGAGTGTTGTTTTTGAGCGCCTACGTTAATCAAGGCTCTCTAAGGTTGTTTTCGTCACGGCCAGTTAGTGTCTGAAATTTACTGTGAGTAGTTCAGCATGCTTAACGTGGCCGTGCGGAATAGCGTTAATTCTGGGATTATTTCGCCGAAGAACGGTTTAGCTCAATGAATAGCGACTGGCACTGGCAACAGAGAGTGGTTTAGAGAACCAATAACCTTGCAAATAATCGACGCCCATCTCGGAAAAGAAGTCACACATTTTTGCGTCTTCGATGCCTTCTATCACCACTTCAATATTATTTTCCTGACACATAGTGATAAGAAACTTCAAATACTCTTGAGAAGAGCGATTGGTCAGTGTCTTCCATGCCATCGACTTATCAATTTTGATTTGTGTCATCGGCAAGTCGAAGAAGCTATTTAATGAACTGTAACCAGAGCCAAAGTCATCGAGCGAGAGTGCAAAACCTAACTCCCTGAGCGTGCTTAGGGGGGCAATAGCCGTCTGGTTATTATCCAAAATAAACGTTTCTGTCAGTTCCAAAACAATAGACTCGGGGTCAACACCTGCTTCATCCGCCATGGCTTTAATTCGCGTAGGGAATTCGCTGTTCATCAACTGAAGTACAGAAACGTTCACGTTAACACGAACTTGGTTTTGGTAACGTTCACGGTAGTTTTTGATGAATTCACACGCTTTGGCAAATACTTGATATCCCAGTTCGACGATCAATCCTTTGTTCTCTGCTACAGGGATAAACTCGTCGGGATAAATTTCGCCAAACTCTTTGCTACGCCAGCGCACTAGTGATTCGAAGCTCACCACTTTTGAGCTTTTGGCGTCAATAATTGGCTGGAACTTAACACTTAATGTCTGTTTTTCTAGCGCACTTTTAAGACCTTGCTCAATAAAGAAGTAGCGATCAACGGCATGCTGCGTTTTCTCACTGTAGACCGCGACGCGGTCTCTATTTTGTTCGCTCGCGTACTGACAAGTTCTTGCCGCTTTGCGTAAAATTTCCTCTGCGGAGTGACTAGGGTCAATACAAGGATACAAACCAATGCTAATGTTGCTACCTAGGTATTGGCCTTCTTCAATCACCGCTTCATGGTAGGTTTGTTTTAAACTTTCAGCGTAACTCTGTAGCGCTTCTATTGAGCACTCATCGTGAATCAAAATCGCAAAGTCATCATCATGCACGCGATACACCGAGCTGTTTGGAGAGGGCAAGTGACTGAGAGTTTGTAGCAACTTCTCTACTAATCCATCGACCAGTTCGCTGCCATATTGATTCAAGTAAGATTTGATGTCTTCGATCTGAATATAACAAATAGACGCGCAAGAATCGGTGGTACGTACACTGTCTTCGATATCCAGCAAGAGATGGGCGCGGTTAGCCATGCCTGACGCGTTGTCATGAAATGCGACTTGATGGATGTAACTTTCCATCAGCTTACGCTCAGAAATATCGCGATGGCTGCCAACCATGTAATGGCCGTGTTCTGTTTCTTTGGTCATGGCTACGCCTTCTATCCAGACGTATTGTCCGTTGGGTTTACGAACTCGGTAAGTGGTTGTAACCCTCGTATTGTTGGTCGTGATGTGCGCATCGACCCTTGTGGACAGCCTTTCTCGATCAAGAGGATGAACAAGTTCTAACCACTGCTCTAAACTGATTCGGCCAGCGTTAATACCGAGCTGTTCATAGAAGCCTTTGTTGTAAAATACCATGGTACCAAACTCATCCATGTAGAAGAGGCCTTCGTTAAATACGTCGAAGATATGAATGAATCGTTCTTCAACGATTTTCAGGAACTCTCGGTCACTATCTGAGGCTTGTTGGTCAAATATGGTGGTCAAGATATTTCCTCCTCGAGCGTTTTAGCATCAGAGATGAGTGTGGGGGTTTGATAACATAGAGTTGATCTGTTGGCGTACATTACAATCACAAAAGTATCAGTTCAAATTGTTTGGCTATCATTTTATGCGCTACTAGGTTAATAACATACTAAGATTAGGCGGCTAATCATCGACATTTATAAAAAATAGTCAACAGTAAAAATCATTTATAAAATACAGTTATTGATGCTGTCCGCAATCTATAAATATTTATGAATAATTATCCTCAAGTTATTTTAAGACGTGTCGGTTAGAGGTTCTGCTCTTGAGTGTCATATCTGTATATTTGCTAGGCTAAAGACCATAATAACAAAAAGGGCTTAGTGATCGCGATGGGTTATTAATTGACAGGATGCTCATTAATAGTAATCAATTCTAATTTATTATCACGCCAATTAATCAAATCTCTTATAATACTGCCGTTAATATCGAGTAAGCTTTCTTTTTATGCAGTACGATCCAAAAAATTCAATCAAAATTGCGCTCGCTGATGTCGGCGTTGGTATGTTTGTTACCGCGATAGAGCACAACAAGCGCGTAAATTTAGCCAATGCAGGGCGGATATCTAGCCCAGAGGGCATTAAGAAGCTTACCGCGAGCGGCGTGAAGTATGTTTGGGTAGATCAAACATTATCTTCTCAGAAGTGTGTCTTTAAGCCTGTGGATGAATCCATTGTTGCCGTAGAAGAGGAGCGAGAGCCCAAGTCCTCTGACTTTTCGAAGGTTCAACGCGCTTATCGCTCGAGAGATGTTCAACATAAACGAGCCAAAAAGCTAATTGCGGAAGCAAAAGATCTGGCGCAGAAACTATTGAATCAAACTTTTGAAGGCAAAATCATTGAAGTTGATGAGGTAGAAGCTTGGGCAGATGATGTCATTGAAAGCGTTTTTATCGACTCAGATGCTTTGCAATGTGTTTCTGCACTCCGAAAAAAAGACTCCTACTTGTTGGAACACTCCGTCAATGTGGCTTGCCTTTTAGTATCATTTGGTAAGTACTTGGGGTTAGATAAGCAGACATTAAAGCAGCTCGCTATTGGTGGCATCATTCATGATGTAGGTAAAATTAAAGTTGATGACAAGATTTTGCATAAACCAGCAAAGCTAACACCTGAAGAGTTTGAACACATGAAGCTACATCAAGTGTTCGCTGGTGAGATTATTCTCCATGTAAAGGGCCTTAGTGATGTGAGTCGCGATGTCTGTTTGATGCATCATGAGAAGTTAGATGGCAATGGCTACCCTAGAGGCTTGAAGGGCGATGAGATTCCGATTCACGGCCGCATGAGTTGTATTGTTGATATTTACGATGCATTGACGGCCGATCGTTGCTACAAAAAAGGCATGAGCTCAGCAGAAGCGTTTAAAATCTTGTTGAGTTTAACGCCATTTCATTTAGATGCAGACCTAGTCTACAAGTTCATTAATTGCGTTGGGATGTACCCAGTGGGCTCTATTGTTGAGTTGAGTGATGGGCGTGTTGGTATTGTTTGGTCCTCAAATGACTCTCAAGCTTTAAAGCCAGAAGTGAAGTGTTTTTACTCACGCAAATATCAGCGTTATATCGATGTGGCGATGGTCGATTTGAAAAATAGCCTACACAAAATAGAAAGAGCAGTCGCTCCGTCATCGTTAGAAATCGATCCCAAGCCTTTTTATGATTAAGAAAAATAAACATGCTTTACAACCTTGCATGCAGAGCGTATTTTGATTGCATAACTATCTATTAATGGTTTCTAAATTATGTAGGGACTAGGTGGTTATTAAAGAATCGAGTTTCATGGATGGAAACTGAGCTAGGAATATCTCAATAAAGATTGAGGTATAACCCTCTACTTTTTGCGGGAAGGGATGCCAATGCAAATTGATACATGGATTTTTTACACCCTGGCCATTTTGGTGCTCACTGCATCGCCTGGGCCAAGCTCATTGCTGTGTTTAAGTAAAGGTGTGAGTAGTGGGTTTCGTATTGCCCTCATGACTGCGCTAGGCAGTTTATCAGCGATCACTATTATATTAACGCTTTCTTTTACCGGGTTAGGGGTTGTGATTGCCTCATCTGAGCTGGTCTTCAATATCATCAAATGGTGTGGTGCCGCTTATTTAATCTGGTTAGGCATTCAAGCGCTGCGCTCTTCTCAAACGGATTTTGACAAAACGGCAGCCGTCCAAAGCTCCTCGAATGCGCTCAGCGCGTTCACCAGTGGTTTTATTGTTGGCGCTAGTAACCCGAAAGCGATTGTCTTTTTTACCGCTTTGTTTCCTCAGTTCATTGATCCCTCTGCGCCTTTGTTGGCTCAATACGCGATTTTTGCATCTACATTTGTGGTGTTTGAGCTAAGTTGGCTAACATTTTATGCATTATTAGGTGTAAAAGCTTCAGACTGGCTGTTTGTCGCTGGAAGAGCCAAGTTGTTCAATCGCCTGACTGGCGGAGTATTTATTAGCGCGGGCGTCATGTTGTCGACGGCAAACCGATGAGAAAGCGCGTGTTCGGTGCATGGTTGGGTTATTTCAATAGCGTAAGTTGCAATAACCTAATTTAGCGTTAGCTTATTTCCATTATGGAAATAGACGTTTTGTTTATTTTCATTAGTGGCAACAGGTAAGCCGGAGTAAAATCACGTTACTCTTTAGGGGTAGAATCCATGTTTTATCTTGTGGGTTTGTGGTTACTTTTTCAGGGACATCTCAGATGAAAAGCCTTTCTGAACTACAACAACGTTTTCTAGACATTGCGACTGATGTTCGTCTTTCTCCAAAACAAAAGTCGAACTTTTTGGCCTTGGAGGCGGAAGCATGTATTCCTTACATGTCGATTTCCCCATCGCTAAGACAAGCAATGGATGAAGGAATCATCTGTGATATGTTTGAAGGCCATGCACCTTTCAAACCACGCTATGTGCTGCCTGATTACGCTAAGTTCCTATCGCAAGGCTCTGAGTATCTAGAGTTGCTTCCAGCTGCCGATTTCGATGATGCGCTGAATATGCTCACCATCATTTACCATCATGTTCCATCGGTAACGAATATTCCGGTGTATTTAGGTCAGTTGGATCATGTCTTACTGCCTTACATAGGCGACCTGGCAGAGAATCAAATTTACAAAAAGTTAAAACATTTTTGGATCATGTTGGATCGCACATTGCCAGATGCGTTTATGCACGTGAATGTCGGACCGACAGACAACATTATTTGTCGCACTATTTTAAAAGTGGACGCCGAGCTCAAGCAGATTGCGCCAAATCTTACGTTCATGTACGACGAGTCGGTCACGCCTGATGATTTACTTCGTCAAGCGACGCAGAATATTTGCGAGTGTAGTAAGCCTCATATTGCCAATTACCCTGTGCACTCGAAAGCCTACAGCGGTTCACGTTTTGGTATTGTAAGTTGCTACAATTCACTGCCACTGGCTGGTGGTTCAAACACGCTGGTGCGAATGAACCTAAAAGAAGTTGCAGAACGAGCATCGGATTGTAACGACTTCTTAAACAGTGTTTTACCTCTATACCATCAATTAATGGTTGAGTTGATGGACGCTAGAAGTACGCACTTGCATGAAAAGTCCAATTTCTTTCAAGGATTTTTGACGCAAGAAGGGTTGATTGAAGAGTCCCGTTTCGCACCAATGTATGGCATTTATGGTATGGCAGAAGCGGTGAATCTTCTGTTCGAAAAAGAAGGCCAAACGGGGCAGTACGGAAAAGATGAACGTGCGAATGCCTTTGCTCATGATGTTTCAGCCACACTGGCGAAACTAGTGGAGTCAACCCCAGTGAAATATGGTTTGGATGGCAAAGCGCTCTTACATGCTCAAGGTGGTATTAGCTTAGATCTTGGCGTTACGCCAGGTGTGCGTCTTCCTTATGGCACGGAGCCAGACCCTGTCACTTATGTACAAGCAACAGCTGAGCATCACCAGTATTATCGTGCAGGTATCAGCGATATTTTGACGATTGATGAAACGGTGAAATCAAACCCAGAAGCGATGTTCAATTTGTGCAAAGGGGCGTTAAATGCTGGTTATCGTGAGTTTACCGCGAATGTGGCCTCAAATGATTTGATTCGCGTTACGGGATACATGGTCAAACTTTCTGATATCGCAAAATATGATGCAGAAGGTTCGAGAACCAATACGACGTTTCTGGGAGCAGAGGCGGCAAGAAATACTGGGATTTTAGAACGCTCACCACGTGTGGTGAGTCATGAAATGACACCGACCTACACGCAGGCGTAAAGGTCGGTTTAGGAAAGAACAAGATGTCTAGACGAAGTGGAAGCCTTTTGGCAAAAGTCACTCGTATCCTTCCTTTCTCTTGTGTTGATGGGCCAGGAAATCGTCTAGTCATCTTTCTACAGGGTTGTAACTATCAGTGTTTGAACTGTCATAACCCTCATACAATAAACCATTGTAATCACTGTGGTGATTGTGTGAGTGAGTGCCCGGCAGACGCACTGAAGTTCGACGAAAACAACAACGTTGTTTGGCTTAAAGAGGAGTGCACCCACTGCGATCATTGTATAGAGATATGTCAGAACCAATCTAATCCAAAAATTACTGACTACTCTGTGGTAACAATGCTCGATTTGATACGCAAGCATCGCTTTTTCATCAGTGGTGTTACAGTATCCGGTGGGGAATCTACCTTACAACTTCCTTTCATTATTGAGCTGTTTAAAGGGATGAAGCAAGATCCTGAGTTACAGCACCTTTCTTGTTTCATCGACAGCAATGGCTCTTTATCAGTGACAGGTTGGCAGCGTGTGCTTCCTTTTCTGGACGGTGCGATGATCGATTTGAAATCGTGGCAGACAGAGACGCACCAGTGGCTAACTGGGCGTGATAATCATCGTGTATTCAAAACGCTTCAGTACCTTGCAAAGCATGAAAAATTGTATGAAGTTCGGTTACTGCATATTCCAGGGAAAAGTGATTTAGATATAGAAATCGTAGCGATTGGGCGCTATTTGAGTACTTTACCTGAATCGGTGCTTATCCGTTTAAATGCATTTCAACATCACGGAGTCATGGGGGAGGCGCTAACCTGGGATGCGTGCTCTCGCCATGATATCGAACGCTTAAAATCAGAACTTTTACGTTACGTGAGTAACCCCATCGCAGTGCCGATTGTACTCACGTAATGCCGTTTTGATTCGTTATCTTACTCACGCATCGCACGCGTCTAGCATGGCACAGGCATCGAGCAATTGTTTTTGTAGCCATTTTAAAGCCGGATCGTTCAAGCTCGCTTTGTTCCAAACGAGGCTGTAGGCTACCTGTCCATAATCGAATGGAAGGGATTGTTCAACCAAGCCTTTTGCTTGCATGGGCGCCCTTGCCCAAAGTTTGGAACAGGTGAACAAGTAATCTGAGTGCTGACACATCACCGCAGCTGAACCAAAATCCGCTACACGCATAGCCATATTTCGCTTCGAGTGCCTTTGTGTGAGGTTCTGCTCGAAATAAGGTTGTGAGAGATCTTTATCATGAATCCCAATGTGTCTTGCACAGAGGTAGCTTTCAACAGACAAAGGCTGTTTAGAGAGTGGATTTGATGATCCCATTAAACAAACCATTTCGTCTTTCAGAATGGTTTGCCATACCAAGTCTTTGTTTTGCGTGGGCGGCTGACTAAGATCGTGTGGAAGCAGCAAAAAGTCCACTTGGCCTCTTACCAACGCATCGAAACTCATTTCCTCTTTTGCATGCACATTCAAATGTGCATGATTGCCGAGTTGCTGAGATAAATGCTGTAGAACTGGCGCAAAAAGCTCAAACGAACTTTCACGCATAGCTAATGAGAAACTGCCCTGATAGTAAGCTGGATTAAATGAGCCCTGATGTAATAATCCATTCATGCTAGAGAGTATGCCATGGATCGAGGGGCCAATGTGCAGCGCAAATGCCGTTGGTACCAAGCGAGTACCATCGCGATAGAAAAGGTCATCTTTCAGCGTTTCACGTAATTGCCCAAGTGTTTTACTGACGCTCGAAGGTGTTACACACAGGCGCTCTGCGGCAAGCGTAACACTGTGAGTGGTTAACAACATATGCAATACAGTGAGGTGTTTTAGGCTAATGCGTGAAAGAGCAATGTAGTCCATAAATAGCATGGTTTCTTATGATTTTTGGCAGTATATCAGGATGAAACAAATTTTTACTATTGTTTATCTCGTAAATGAGCATCTTTCGCTTTGAGCTCAATGTATTTAACGTGTTGCGTAAAAATAATTTGAGCTTTGTAAGATTAAAGAATTCTCTTGGATTTGTTAGATCTTTGGCATTTTCCTTTCTTCAATTTAAGAATTTCTATTTCATTTATCTTTCTAGTGCGAGGGCTGAATAGTTTGTGTACGAATGAAAAGCCGCCATTACCTTTAAAAAATAGCCATTGTGTTGTTGATTATTTGGTGATTTACTCAAGATCCTTAAGTAACAGAGGTATAAATAATTAATGGACGACCCCTTTAGTCGACAGAACCCTTCACCGTATGTCTTCCCATCACTGGAGGCGTACTCATGTTAGAACTTTTCATGCAACCAGAGGCTTGGGCGATTTTCGCCACTTTGTTTGCGCTTGAAGTTGTCTTAGGCGTTGATAACGTCGTTTTTATCTCCGTCCTATGTGAAAGATTGCCACAGCACCAACGTAAACTGGCAAGAAACCTTGGCATCGGCCTTGCCGTTATTGCTCGTATTGCATTGGTTTTTTCTATCTCTTGGATTATGCAGTTGACTCAACCACTGTTTTCCGTCGTAAACCAAGCGTTTACTGGAAGAGACGTGATCATGATCGCGGGTGGTGCATTCTTATTGGCAAAAAGCCTGAAAGAGTTGTGGAGCTGGTTAAATCACAATGAATCTGGCCACTCGACTCATGCTCGTACTGGATTAGCGGTAGTGCTGCTGCAGATTGTTGCTGTGGATGCGGTATTCTCAATGGACTCGGTGATAACCGCCGTCGGTTTGACAAGTGATGTCCCGCTTATGGTCGCGGCGATTGTCTCGTCTGCAATCGTGATGGTAATGACTGCTGAAAAAATCAATAATCTGGTGACGCGCTATCCCGGCTTTAAAACGTTGGCATTGCTGTTCCTCGTTTTATTGGGTGGCTTATTGATGGCAGAAGGCTTCGCAATTCATATCAATAAAGGTTATGTGTACTTTGCGATGGCATTTGGTTTGATTCTGGAACTTTGTCATATCCAGCTAAAAAACAAACAGCGTCCTAGCATTAAGCGTCTTCGTCCGTTGCGAATTCGAGCAACGAGATTAGAAGCTCGTCAATAATAAACGACATTGCCGCTCACATGAGCGGCATTTTTGTATCTTGTATCGTCTATTTTAATTCTCGTTTTGCTTCGTTGTCGTCTCGATAAAAAATCGCATTTGTTGTTGTGTCGCAGATTTTTTATATAGAGCGCCCAACTAACACGAGTGAACGAAAATAATGAATAAAATGATCGATGCGTTAGCAACCAATGGCTACTACATCTGGGATGATTTTCTTTCTGAACAAGAGGTGGCTCAACTGCGAGATTGCATTCCAAGCAATTGGAAAAAAGCACGTATTGGTCGTAACGATGATGTTACTCGTATTGAATCTATTCGAAGTGACAAGATTCAATGGTTATCGCCAAATATGGGGCATGCTGTTGCTTCTTACTTGGATAAAATGGAAGAGATCCGCCAAGAAGTGAACCGTCACTTGTTTCTTGGACTTTTTGAGTACGAAGCTCATTTTGCCAAGTACGAGAAAGGGGACTTCTACCAAAAACATTTAGATTGCTTCAAAGGTAACGAAAACCGTCGATTGACGACCGTTTTTTATATGAACGAATCCTGGACGGAAGAAGACGCGGGTGAATTAGTAGTATACGATTTGAATGACAATAAAATTGCAACCATTCCCCCACGCTCAGGGCGTTTGTTCGTATTCTTATCAGAGCAGTTCCCACATGAGGTGTTACCAACTAATGCCGAGCGTTTTAGTATCGCTGGTTGGTTCAGAATCAATGGTGTGCGAGATAATTTACTTGATATTGCTAGGTAGCTATTTATCTGCCTAGTTTTATCATCCTAAAAAAGGGGGCGTGTGTTCGCCCCTGTTTTGATTAAACGTCGGTTGAGAGTTCGTAACACTCTGTCATGTGTCGTTCTAATACCGCATAAACGTCAGAGCAAAGCTCCTCTTTGGCTATTTGCTCACCCATAATGTCGGCGATCTGTGTTTGAGTCATTCGTCCTCGATAGGGGCGATCTTGAGACAGGGCTTGGAAGACATCCGCGACAGCAATGATACGCGATGGAACATCGAGCTCGTCGCCTGTTTTGTGATAGGGATAGCCCGAGCCGTCTAAACGCTCATGATGATTGGAAGCCCACTCCGCTATTTTCGCGTTAGGGAAGACCTTATGCAATGCGAGCTGAGTATCAATGGTATGGCGTTTAATGCGTGTGTACTCTTGTTTGTTCAGAGAGCCTTCTTTGTGAAGGATTTCATCTGGTGTTTTTAACTTTCCAATATCATGCACCAGCCCTGCAATATATAACATTTCTTGGTCGTGCTCGTTTAGCCCAAGCTTAATTGCTAGATAACGAGATAATTCCGCTACTTTTTGTGAATGTTGATAAGTGAACGGGCTCTTTGCATCGACAATTTGAGCGATAAACATTCCCAAACTGTTCATATCTTGGATGGTTAATTGTTTTTGAAGCCAATCAATGCTTTTAAAATTTAGGCCTATGGTTTCAATATTTTCCGACTCCATCGCGAACCAAAACGCGTCGGTCATGACGAGTTTAACCATTGCTTCGGCCATACTTGGATTAAACAAGGTTCCAACGTTTGCCATGATGCACTCAGCAATCAATTCTTCATGAAGCGTGACAATGTCACAGTGGCAGTTCATGACGTATTTTGAGCGCATAAAATCAAGGCGGTCTGATAAGTAGAGCAGGGCGGCCACCTCTTTTTCAAAAGGCGGTAAATCGAGCTCTTTTAGTTCGCTCCAATGTGTATGGTGGTAAAGAACTGGTGTCGCAAATTGGCGCAACAAACGACATTGCTTGAGGCTTCGGTACCCTCTTAAGCAGTGTGTTTTCACGTCTTGTGGCACCAGCTCTCCAAGTAACATTTTATGTTCTTGTGTTTCGGAGACTCCACAGTCGTGGATCATACCTGCGAAGTAACAAAACTCCGCTTTTTCTGGCTCCCAACCCATGACGCGAGCACATTGGTAAGCGATATAAGCGACACGATGGCTGTGGTGAGTATCGTCAACACCGACATAATCGAGTGCTCGAGCAACCCAGATAAGTGCTTGTTTTAGATCGACTTCAAAGCCCGTGTCCGTATGGGAATGGCAAGAATGATTCATGGTTTATACCGACATTGCTAATTAGCCCACGCGAAACCCAAATCAGAAGGTGATAGGAAAATTGGGTACGACAGCGAATAGACCCCAAAAAGGTGGGCGTTTAGACGTAGTTTTAATTATGGGGCGGATAATAATCCTAGTTGCATAACAATATCACCTGAAGCTCATGATTAAGAGTCAGTTATTTGAACTAAGTATTAGTTTTGAAAGATTATTGTTGCTTTTATTGACTTATTTGAAAACGACAATAAATCATGATGTAACGCATTCTTATTTGTATTTTTATAAGTGATGTTCGGATTAGATTACTGATATACCGTACCGTTATGTGATTAAGCAGAATTCATATTTTTGAGTTTGTATGAATGATAAGGCACCTTCAATAACCACTTTATGATCGGCAAAGCCGAAGAGGGGTGAGTTATTAAGGTAACGCTAATGGAAAATCATAAAAAATAATTTTCTCTACAGCTCATGTGGTGTGGGGAGATCAAGATAACGGTATTGCTCCCTCTGCAGCATTTATGTGTTGATGGAATGACTTAATTAAAAAATGTGTGATTGCAAAGTAAGCATAGGTGATAAAAGTAGCTAGAATGATAGCTCTAAATGAAAAGGATTTCGTATGTTGAAGCATCGCTTATATCGGACTTACACCGCAGGGCTAAAAATAGCAGCTCTTATCCTTCCTATGCCGAGACCAACCTTGTTTTCCGGCCCTGGTTCGATGAATGAGCTATTAGAATCGATGACCGAACTGGGATTTAAACGCGTCTTATTAGTTACCGACGAAGGGTTAGTCCAAGTCGGTATTGTCGATAAGGTGCTCAAGGCGGCAGCACAACTCGATTTACAGTTAGATATTTTCTCGAAAGTGCAGCCCGATCCTACCTATGATCAGGTAGAAAGCGGTCTAGAGGCTTACCATCGTTTTCATTGTGAGGGCATATTAGCTTTGGGAGGTGGCTCGGCAATGGACTGCGCAAAGGTCATTGCTGCGAAAGTTACCAATAAACGGCCAATAAAAAAGTTAGCTGGACTATTGAAAGTATGGCGAATGCCAGCGCCTCTGTTTGCTATTCCAACGACCGCAGGAACAGGAAGTGAGGTCACCATCGCCGCGGTCGTATCAGATCCCTCCTCACACATTAAAACCCCTTTGATGGATCCAAAGTTGGTGCCACTAATGGCAGCTTTAGATGCGAACTTAATGATTGGTTTACCTCCTAAGATCACGGCTGATACTGGCGTTGATGCATTAACTCACGCTATTGAGGCGTATGTGTCGAGAAATGCTACTCAAGAAACTAGGGCTTATTCTGTTGCCGCCATTAAGTTAATTTTTAAGCATCTTCCTCGGGTCGTAGCACAAGGGGATGATGTTGAAGCTCGACATAAAATGGCCATGGCATCCTATTACGCAGGTTTAGCATTTACGAAAGCGAGTTTGGGTTATGTTCATGCGTTTGCTCACACATTCGGTGCGAAATATGGAATACCTCATGGCATGGCAAACGGATTAGCCTTGTTACCTGTGCTGCGCTTTTCATTATCAGAGATAGAGCCTCAACTAAGAAAACTCGATGCGTTGACGGCCGAAGGGCAGTCAGGTGAGGCGAGTGCTCAACACTTTTTGACGCATGTGGAGTCTTTGTTTGCAAGCATTGATATTAAGCAGAAAAGTGCACTCATTCAGCGCGAAGATGCTGATGCGCTTGTAGATTTAATTCTGAAAGAGGCGCACTGGAATTACCCTGTCCCTAAGTTCATGAGCAGGGAAGAATGTACTCAGCTATTGTTAGATATTAGTGATGTGTAAGTTTTTATTTACACTTGTGGTTTTTTATCCTTACACTTTGCTTGATCTTCTGCTGAAGATCCTACAATATCGACAGCATTACAAATATGGTATTGGTTTCGGTACGCCGTTACCCGATTTAATACCGATAATTCCTAATAAAGTGTAAAGATAAATATACAATGAGTCGTTCTAAAGTATTCGGTAGTACTCTAATTATCGCGGGAACTACAATAGGTGCTGGCATGCTAGCCCTTCCACTTGCCTCTGCCGGCATTGGTTTTTCAACTTCAATCATCATCATGCTCAGTTTATGGGCTCTGATGGCTTTCACTGCCTTACTCATGCTAGAGCTTCATCAGCATGCAGAAAGTAGTGCAACTCTTCATACTTTAGCGAAACAGATCCTGGGCCCAAAAGGCAAGTGGGTGGCAAGTTTTGCGATGCTTTTTCTGTTCTACTCATTGTGTGCAGCATACATCGCTGGCGGTGGTGCTCAGTTCGGAGACCGCCTTGCACAATGGTTTGACCTTGATATTTCAGGGCCTACATCAACGATAATCTTTACCTTGATTGTGACTTTAGTTGTGACAGTTGGTACAGGTACGGTCGATAAAGTTAACCGCGTGTTGTTCGCGATGAAACTTGTTGCGATGGTTGCTGTGCTTTCTTTTCTTGCTCCAAACGTTACGGAATCTTACTTATTGAGTATGCCGATTGAGCAAGGTCTTATTGTAGCGGCGATTCCTGTTATCTTTACTTCGTTTGGTTTTCACGGAAGTATTCCGGCAATTGTGAATTACTTAGATGGCGATACTTCTTCTTTGCGCAAAGCCGTTATTATTGGCTCGACGATCCCGCTCGTGATTTACATCTTTTGGCAGATCGTGACGTTGGGTGTGGTTAGCCAAAATACACTTATTGAAAACGGCGGCTTGAGCGCGCTTATTGGTCAACTATCGCAAACGGTGCACCAATCAAACTTAGGCAACATTGTCGGTGTATTTGCTGATTTGGCACTGTTAACGTCATTTCTTGGTGTGAGTTTAGGTCTATTCGAGTTTTTGGGTGACACCATCAAAGGGAGCAACGATAAGCCTAATCGCTTGGTTGCGGCACTCGTGACGTTTACCCCACCGCTGGGCTTCGCACTTTTTTACCCTCAAGGCTTTATTATGGCTTTGGGCTATGCAGCGATTGCCTTAGCGATTTTAGCCATCTTTTTACCTCTGGTTATGGTGATCAAGGTTCGTAAATCGGATGATTTTACAGGAGAGTACCGAGTAGCTGGTGGCCAAGGCGCATTAGTGATAACGGGTATCGCTGGCACAGGTATCGTATTAGCTCAGGTGTTAATTACTTTGGGTGTGCTTCCTGCTTTGGGCTAGTTGTTTAGAACGTTCTCTGAATAACCTCTAGTTACTGAATCCATCGTAATCAATCAGTATTGTTAAGCCAACGAGTTTCGCTCGTTGGCTTTTTTAATCTGGATCAAATTACCGTAAGATATTCGGTGAAAGAATTGGTAGAAATGTGCTTTTATTTCGTACACTTAAGTTGTGGTATATCGATAATTTAAGTGGAGAAAGCCGCTCAAAATACCATTGAATTTACAACACAATGAGCTTCTCTTGTTTCTCTGCTTGGGTGTGGAGGTGAAGTATGGCGCACCGGAGTTTTTACCCGTTTGCAAAACCGCTTAATGAGCAACTGCAAACGCTAAAGGGCAGGATGCAGGCGCACTTGCCGTGTATTGATAGGGTGTCATTTGCTAAATATCACCCAGACCAAGATGTGCTCAAATCATTTGCAGAAAGTGAGTTCGACACTTGGTGTTTAGCCCACCATGAGTCAGCATTCCGTAAACTCCACCACCTCAATATTGCCTCCAAAAACGCGATTCCTCGCATCGTCGAAGACCTTCACTATATTAATCACTGTCCTCGGGTTCAAACCTTACTCAAACACGGATACCAGTCGTCGGTTGCGATTCCTTGTTACGACAATAAAGCATTTACAGGCTTTGTGTTTTTAAATTCCACTCAGCCCAATGCGTTTAGCTTAGAAGCGTTGAATAGTCTCAAACCTTATTTCGAAATGATTCAATTTGCGGTTGAATCAGAAGACCACGTCGTTAGCGCGATAGAAACGTTGGCGAACCGAATGCAATGTATGATGCCAGGCTACTCCCCTGAGTTTTACGCGCATACCAAACGAATGAAGTATTACAGCCAAGTCATCGCAACGCAGTTAGCGGATCGTTATCACCTGAATGATGAAATGGTCGAAGATATTGGTATTTTTGCTCAATTCCATGCGCTCAGTGATATTCAGCTGCCAGTTGAAATTGCTAGTCGCCGAACAAATTATACTCAAGAACAAGAGGCGATATTGATTCAACATATTGAGCGTTGCATCGACTCGGCCGATGACATAGTGGCTCGTATCGGAAATCCGGTTCACCCGAGTGTGACTTTGTTTTTGCAGATGGTTACTTATCAATACGAAAACTTAAATGGTACTGGTTATCCGTATGGTTTAACCAGTGGCGATATACCAATAGCCGCGCAAATTACGGCTGTCGCGAATGCCTTTGATTTTATGACGACGCACCATCCGTACAGACAAGCGTGGTCCATCCCATACGCATTGTTAGAACTTGAAAAATGGGTATATCAGGGATGGTTATCTCGAGAATGTGTTAATGCTCTGCGAGAGCATCAAGGTTATATAAAGCAAATCATCCACAAATATCCGGAGCACTATACAGGCTTGGGGTTAATGTGAAGAGCAGTAACAAAGTTGAAATGTTGACGAGGAGGAATATTTAAACAATACTGTTTTTATATACAGTGATAAGTTTGGAGGTGAAGTATGTTGTGGGAAACCCTTGAAAGAGTAAACCGCTTACGCCAACAAGCACTTGCAAATCCTGAGTTTGTTGAGTCAGCAAAAGAGCACGAACAAGCACTTCAGGAGCAAGAATACCATTATCAAACGAAGAAAAAGCGTTCAGCCAAAGACAAACAAGGTAAAAAGTCGCTGGCCGATATCTATAAAGAAGTAGAGTTTGGCGCTGACGCTCGTCATTAATTTATTCACTGCGGCATTTCTCATTTCTTCATGCGCCGCAGTATTCATTTAAATTTATGCGAGGGCAGTGGTAGACCGCTGCTCTCGTTGACCTGCCGACAATCCACTAATGAAGTCATCCGCAACAAATAATCATTAACGCTTAGTAATTCTCTCAATGATCTTGCTGATGTAATGATAATGACAACGGTTTGCATTTGTATCTTTGTTGTTATATAAAACCTCCCTTATTAATCGTTCTGTTGAATAAGAACGGCAAACGTGATGAACGAATGAAAGCGATTGATTAGCTTTCATTTGTGAATGGCTATTAGGTGAAGTAGGGATGTTGGAAGCTAAAGCACTCCAGTTTGAGATTGAAGGCAAGTCATTGCTAAAAGCGTTTGATGTGACATTTGAACCTGGAAAAACATACGCTCTTGTTGGGCACAATGGTTCAGGAAAATCCACATTGTTAAAGTTGCTGGCACAGCAACAGCCATACACCGCTGGTGACGTGGTTCTGCATGGAACGAGCATTAACGATCTCTCAGCGAAAAAATTCGCCCAACACATTGCCTACTTGCCTCAGCATCTTCCGGTGACCGACAGTATTTTAGGTCGCGATTTAGTCGGATTTGGTCGTTACCCATGGCATGGTTTACTTGGTCGTTTGAGCAAGAAAGATCATGACATTGTTGAAGAATCAATGGCGATGACAGGAACACTAAAATACGCAGATCGCTTAGTTGATACGCTATCTGGAGGGGAGCGCCAACGAGTGTGGCTAGCCATGCTATTAGCGCAAAAAACCGAGTATTTGCTTCTTGATGAGCCTTTGTCTGCGTTAGATATTAGCCATCAAGTCGATATGTTGAAGCTCATCTCTAAACTCAGTAAAGAGTTGGGTTTGGGCGTTATTATCGTATTGCACGACATCAACTTAGCGACGCGCTTTTGCGATCATATCGTTGCATTACATCAAGGTGATTTGATTGCACAAGGCAATGTTGAACAGGTGTTTACTGAACCTAAGCTAAGGGACATATACGGGATAGAGATGAAGATCTCTGACCACCCTGCGGGTTATCCGGTGGCGATGCCAAGCTAGAGGTTGAATAATGAGCAGTACAAACACTCGACTTAAGCATTTCTCTTTCGCTCTCTCACTTAGTGCGCTTTTGGTCAGTTCCTTTCAAGCAGTAGCTGAGGCGTCACCTCGGGTGATGTCGGTTGATTGGACACAAACTGAAACGATGTTGGCGTTAGGGGTCGTGCCCGTAGGCGTCGCTCAAGGGCAAGATTACGATGCTTGGGTAAAATCGCCACCGTTACCACCTCAAACTAAGGATGTAGGGTTAAGAACTCAACCCAATATAGAGCGTATTTACGAGCTCAGACCTGACCGTATTTTTATTGCCCCGTATTTCTCCTCAATGAAGCATCGCTTAGTCGATATTGCCCCCGTTACCACGATTGACTTATATGAAAGCGGGATTACAGATTGGTCGGTACTTACTCGTTTCACTCGGAGGTTTGGTGAAGAGCTAGGAAGAGAAGCGGAGGCTGAGGCACTTATCCAACAATATGAAGAACGTTTCTCTTTACTAAAACAGCGCATAAACAAAGGCCAGCCGCCGCTTTTAATGATTCAGTTTATGGATACGAAGCACGTTCGTGTTTTTGGTCAGAATAGCCTTTACTCTCAGGCTATCGAAAAGATTGGGCTGAGTAATGCGTGGAACGAAGAGACAAATAGCTGGGGCTTCAGCTTAGTCGGCATCGATAAGTTAGTAGGTATAAGGGCCCAAATTGTTATCGTTGAGCCATTGCCTCACGGTGGCGAAAAGCGGCTCTCTCAAGATCCGTTTTGGCAATACGTTGTTCAACAGTCTGGTGAGGAGGTCATGCAAGTCGCGCCTGTTTGGAGTTTTGGTTCTATGCCTTCAGCGCTTCGGTTCGCGGAGTTAGTTACGGCGAGTAAGGTCGAGGAGTTAGAACAATGAAAACCATGCCTTTAAGCCTTGTGGTGTTACTTTCGGCATTTACCTTTTCTATTGGTGCTTTCCAATTGTATCAAGCAAGTTCATTCTCACTGGCTCTTAGCAGTTTATGGAAACCTAACTTTCAATCTATCGATTCCGTCTTACTTCACTTTAGCTGGTGGCCTCGAGTCTTCACCACGATTATTTCTGGTGCCGGATTAGCGGTTGCTGGGGTATTAATGCAACAAGTTCTGCGCAATCCTCTTGCTTCGCCAACAACATTAGGTGTGGCGAGCGGTTCAAGTTTTGCTTTGATGTTAGCTACGCTATTTGCCCCTTGGATGTTGGATATAGCACCTAATTTGGTTGCTCTCATCGGCGGTGTGACATCGATGGGGTTGGTGATGCTGTTGTCATGGCGACGAGCGTTATCTCCAACGGTTGTCGTCGTTTCTGGGTTAGTGATAAACCTGTACTTTGCATCATTAAGTACGGCTATTCTGATGATGAATACCGAAAAGCTGAATGGATTAATGATATGGGGAGCGGGCTCGCTTGTTCAGAGCGGATGGGGTGATTTCTCGTATCTTGCACCTCGAATCGCACTTGCTACGGTTATCGCGTTTGTGTTTGCAAAGCCGTTAAGTCTGTTAGAACTCTCCGAGCAAGGTGCCAAGAGTTTAGGTGTCTCGCTAGCCAAACTACGCTTTGTCTGTCTTGGGCTTGCGGTACTAATCACTTCTTGGGTCGTTTCTGCAGTAGGAATCATCGGTTTCATCGGATTAGCAGCGCCAGCGATTACTCGATTGATAGGTATCAATAAAATCCAGCATAAGCTTTGGGTATCAATGCTGATTGGTGCCATGTTATTGACTTTAACCGATTTGGTTATTCAGCAACTGCCGGGGCTAATGGCGAGTTTTATACCAACGGGAGCAGCAACGGCTGCACTGGGCGCTCCGCTACTGTTATGGCTGCTACCTCGCTTATCACAAAAGACGCAGGGTCATACTCAGACGGTGTTAACTCGGCATCGTCAACATGTTTACAGGCTAAACCCTAAAGCGATCTTATTGTCATTGTTCGGCACGCTAATTTCCGTTGTTCTTTTTGCCACAGTTGCTGTGCAAAATGAAGGGTGGACAAACTTGTTTGCTAGCCAAAATTGGATTTTTTTGGAATGGCGCGCACCTAGATTATTTGCAGCAGCAATTGCGGGGGCAATGTTAGCGATTGCTGGCACCATGATTCAACGCCTAAGTGGAAACCCAATGGCCAGTCCAGAAGTGATCGGCATCAGTTCAGGGACAGCGATGGGGTTGATCATCGCGATGTTTACTGGGTTAAGTTCGTCAATTTTCACTCTTTCTTTAGGCGGGCTTGTAGGTGCGTTAGCGACGGTATTGGTCATTGTGCTGCTAAACCGTAAATCAGGTTTTCAGCCGGAGCGCATTTTGTTGACTGGTATTGCTATTACCGCACTGATGAATGCAATACAGAGCTTTATTCTAGCCACTGGTGACCCAAGAAGTTATCAAGCATTGGCTTGGTTGTCTGGGTCTACCTACTATGTTTCGGTTGAAACGTTACTCCCATTGTCTTTATCTGCGCTTGTTTTTATAGGGTTGAGTTTTCTCTGCGTAAGATGGCTAGATATTCTTCCTGTTGGCGCCGCTTCCTCTAAAGCACTTGGAATTAGAGTTGATCGTTCACGCGCAATACTGCTTCTTTTAGTTGCTTGTCTCACGGTCAGTGCGACATTGGTTGTTGGTCCTATTAGCTTTGTTGGGTTACTGGCTCCGCATTTAGCTCGCTTATTTGGCTTTAACAAAGCGTCACAACACATGTTATGCGCCGCGATATTGGGTTCCGGCGTGATGTTGTTGGCCGATTGGTTGGGACGACAAGTTCTTTACCCACAAGAAATACCAACAGGGCTTATGGCGTCTCTCATTGGCGGTTTGTATTTAATGTGGGGTTTACGCCGTTTATAGATACGAGCTAAGCATCAACGAAGAAAGTACTTATACAACAAACAAGCACTCGCAGTGGCATTGGTAACCTATGCCACTGCGAGTGTCTTATGCAAAACCTCTGGTTTGTCTTTTATGGAAACAACTGGCGATGCCGTAACTCGCTTTTCTTTCAGCGATCGCTGAAGTCATGAAGGGTTGGTTTGGCTGCCGACAAAAAAGGAGAATAATATGACTCGGCAGTTTATGCTGACACCAACGTCAATGGCGGTTGTATTAGCGTTATCAACGCCAAATGTCTTGGCTCAGGAAGATGAAAATATAGTTGTGATTGGACAGCAGCAAGACAGTGCTGTTGGTCCTGATTTTAGTTATCTTGGAGCGAAGAGTCGGGCAGCGACGAAAACTGATATTGCCATCAATGAAACCCCAAGAGCGGTATCTGTTGTTACGCGAGAACAAATGGATGATCGTGCCTCTATTAGCATTTCTGACGCGCTACAGTACACACCAAGTATTCAAACTAATTATTTCGGCGAAGATAACAAGCAAGATTGGTTTATTATTCGTGGTTTTAAACAGGCGAACAGCGGGTTGTATCAAGATGGTACCCGTTTATATTCTTCTGGTTTCTATAGTTGGCAAATAGATCCGTTTGCGTTAGAAAGGGTTGAAGTGTTACGTGGTGCAGCGTCTGTTCTTTATGGGCAAAACCCTCCTGGTGGGGTTATCAATGTCGTCAGTAAGCGACCTCAATTTGATGGGGGCTCAGGGCTTGTATCTTTGGAGTACGGTTCTGAAGACCGTAAACAACTTTCTCTTGACGTAAACTCTGAGGTGAGTGAGCAGTTAGCTTTTCGCTTTCAAGGGTTAGCGAGAAAAAATGGGACGAGAATTAGTGGGGTAGAAGCAGAGCGCATTCTTCTCTCTCCATCAATGACTTACAAATTTACTGAGACGTCTGAAATTACCTTTCTAACGAGCTATCAAAAAGACGACTCAGATCCTTATCTGCAATTTTTGCCAGTTGAAGGAACGTTAACGCCAAACAAAAATGGAAAGATCAGTGATAGTTTAGCGATAGGCAATCTCAACTGGGAGACGTTTGAGCGTGAGCAGGTGTCTTTAGGCTATGAGTTTTCTCATGCGTTTAATGATACCACTTCATTTGTTCAAGCAGCTCGTTACAGTGAAATGGATGTTAAGTTGAGACAAATGTATTCGTACGTTTACTCGGCTGATGTGCCTGGGTTGGGGCCGGTTTTAGATCCATCAAATGAACGCAAGACCATACTTCGGGGCGCTTCAACAGAAGATGGATCATCCGATGCTTTTAATATTGATAATCGTTTGATGCACCAAGTAAATTGGGGAAGCGTTGAGCATAATTTGATGTTGGGCCTAGATTTTCAAATGATCAGTATCGATGGTAAGGACTTTGCTAATGATCCTATCGTTGCTGATGGTAATGCGCTCTTAAACACACCAATGGGAGCTTTGCCTGACCCTAGGTTTAATGTATTTAATCCCACTTATTCGGATAATATAACGTTACTCGATCCGAATACGCTACAGCCATTGAGCGAAACCGATAAGCAAAGAACGAAAATCGAGAACCGACAGCTTGGTGTCTACTTTCAAGATCATATGCTGATTAACGATAAATGGGCAATGTTATTGGGTGCGCGTTACGACGATACAAGTAACGAAGTACATAATGTTACCACGGGTGCTCGCACGAAAGTCGATAATGGAGAGTGGACGTTTAGCGTGGGAACGGCTTATATTTCTGATTCTGGCTTCACACCATACTTTAGTTACTCTCAGTACTTTGATCCAATTATTCAAGAAGATAGCAATGGTAAGCCAGCGAAGCCGGAAAGCGGTGATCAATTTGAAATCGGTATGAAGTACCAACCGGATTCATTCGATGGCTATTTCAATATCGCAACGTATCGGGCAACAAAAGAAAATTTGGCTCGTATCTACTTGAGTGAATTGACGCAAATAGGAAAAATAGAAAATAACGGCATTGAGTTTGAAGTTGTAGCTAATGTGACACCATCCTTAACATTAATCGGAAACATAGCCTATGTTGATGCAGAGATAAAAGAAGACGTCAATAAGACATGGGTTGGCAAAACACCTTCTCAAGTCGCGAATACCGTATCATCAGCTTGGGCACATTATCGTTTCTTTGATGGACCTCTTGATGGCGTTGCTGTTGGCTTAGGTGCGCGCTATACAGGTGAGTCATACGGAGATAATGAAGAGAGACTAAAAGTACCAAGTTACTTTTTAATGGATGCGACGGTCAGCTATCGCATTGGAGATTACAAGCTACAAGTCGCAGCCAAAAATATCACTGATAAAGAGTACATAGCGACATGTGATGGTTTTTGTTGGTATGGCGATCGACAAAATATTATTGCCAGTTTAACTTACGATTGGTGATTTAACGGATAAATAAACACCCCTAGTGTAGGGGTGTTTATTTAGAAATCGGCTTTGCGGACAAAATGTGGGTTTTTGTACTTTTTCTGCGGACCAAACGATGATACTACGAGCTTGTTCCATAACGTTTTGTCAAACTCACCCTTTGGAATCGAAGGGTAGAGGGTTTCCTCTTCTTCTCTTGCAAAGTTCATGTACTGTTTCTTCTTAATTTGATTGTACTTTTTGGCGATCTGGTTATGTTTTCTTACCCACTCCAGTTTGTAATTGTGGAGCACTTTTTCACCTTCTTCCGCACTCATTCGAGATAGGAATAATCGCTTGTACGAGACCTTTCTGTCCAACATTGTGCGCATGACGGTTTGGATATATTTACCGTGGTGCGTGACAGTAATATCTTTTTCGTCAACAGGAGTGACGCACCAGCCTTTAGGTAAAAAGTCTGGCTTCTTAAATTGCTTATTACGCTCCATTAGCGCCTGATGTAAAACTAAATCAGAGGTGCCGCGGAACGTTTTTTGCCATTTACCGATACGAATTTGAATCGAACCAGGCAAGCGATAGATGTTAGTAAACTTATCTTTGTCCATGGACTTGTGTCATGAGATTAATATGCATTATTAGAAAGTGAAAAACAGTCTAGTGCAAAGGGCACCAGACTGAAGTACCGTACGATTTTACAACGACCTTGCGTGATATAGCGAGGGGTTATGTCAATAATAGGTAAGAAATAGAAAATTAGTTCACATTATGAAGAAATTGGAAGCTAATCAGGCTAACTTTTGAAGTTGGGCCGATTATGCCCATGCCTACCAAATAAAAAGAAGGCATGGGTATAAAAATCACACCGCTTCTTCGAGTTGCTTGGTTTCTTCTTCAATCTGCTGTAAATGTCGGTTTGCTTGCTGTAACTGATACATTTGGGCATAACGACCATTTTGTTTCAACAGTGCTTTGTGTGTGCCTTTCTCTACTAACTCCCCATGATGAAGAACAATTATTTGGTCCGCATCCAAAATAGTTGAAAGTCGATGAGCGATAACGACTAGTGTCATGTCTTGTCTGAGTACTGCCAAGCTCTTTTGTATTAAAGCTTCTGTTCCTGAGTCAATATTGGCCGTTGCTTCATCTAGTATCAATATTTTAGGTTTTACCACAAGCACACGCGCTAACGCTAAGAGCTGTTTTTGTCCAGCAGATAGATTGGTTTCACCTTGACCTAACTGCGTGTCTAGCCCATTGGGATAACGGTGAATTTGCTCTGCCAAACCTACCTTGTCTAACGCATCCCATATTTGAGTATCGTCAACCGCTCGACTAAGAGAGATGTTTTCTCTGACTGAAGCAGGGAGAATATGTGGATCTTGTTGAACCATTGCCACATCTTTGCGAAGTACGTCTTTCCCTAATGTTTTAAGTGGACGACCATCTATGAGCAGTTCACCATATTGCGTTGGATAAAAGCCCATTAACAGTGACGCTAATGTGCTTTTACCGCTTCCTGTATGCCCGACAAGCGCAATAAAGTTTTGGTGGTTGGCCTTCAACGAAATGTCTTTTAGGACGTCCTGTTTACCATCGTAACTAAATGTGAGGTCTTTAAGTTCGATAGCACCTGACCTTAATGGCTGATGGTCGTCCCCATAAGTTTGTTCTTTCGCATCAATCAATTCAAACACACGTTCGCTTGATACTAACGCTTGCTGAAGTAGAGCAAGCTGCTGAGTCATTTCAATTAATGGCTCAGTAACGCGCGCAAGATAACTGATAAACGCATACAGTACCCCCACACCAATCAACTCAATACCGTTAAAGCCAAAGATCGCAACCAAGCAAAGCAACGCAAGACCTGCGAGCAAATCCATTAATGGTCTTAGCAGATAGCCGTTTAGCCGAATCACTCGTTTAGATGCCACCAAGTGCTCTGCGGTTAGCTCGTTGAACTGTTTATTAAAACGCTCTTCTTGTTGCATTAATTGAATGACACTCATCCCTTGAATGGATTCACTCAGATTCGCATTTATATCAGTCAATAGGTCACGCATCTTTCGGTAGCTTTCTGTACTTAGCTGCTTAAATAAGTACATAAAGCCGATGACGATCGGTAGCAATACAAGCACAACAAGCGTGAGTTTCCAGCTCATGAAAAACATAACGCCAAGCATCACCACAATCATGACCACGTTTTTCACCACGGTCGCGATCAAGAGCTCATAAAATTGCTGTAGAGATTCCGTATCGTTGGTGATTCGCGATACCAATTTCCCCGCAGGAGTGTAATCAAACGCAGATAACGGCTGCTTAATCACACCAGAAAATACTTGCTTACGAATCGTTTTGATCGTGTTTGCCGCGACAATGCTAAATTGCAATGACTGAAAATACTGGAATGTTGCCGATACAATCTGAAGAGCGATATAACCTACTGCTAGCGAAATCAGAACATTCTGTGAATAGTCACCTTTAGCGATGTGCTCATCAATGAAATATTGAATCAACCAAGGGCCGCCAGCGCTGGCTAACGCTGCGATAAACAGCAAAGCAAGTCCTTTAATCATTGGCTTTGGTTGAGATAATGGGTAAGACATCAACCGTTTAAACGTACTGGTCTGGTTCATTCATTATTCCTCCATCGCCTGTTCTAGTTTTTGGTACTCGAACATTTCGGCGTACCATCCCTGATGCGCTAATAAAGCGCTATGTTGCCCACGTTCAGTAATGTGGCCGTGATTCAAGACAATAATCTCGTCTGCTGCTTCCAATGCGGTGAGGCGGTGTGCAATAACGATTAGGGCTTGATCACGGTAGTGTGTTTCCAAATTCTTAAGGATTTGATGTTCGGTCCGGCCATCAACAGCGGAAAGTGCATCGTCCAAAACCAACACTTGGGCATTCAACAGCATAGCGCGTGCTATCGCAATACGTTGTTTTTGCCCGCCGGAGAGTGTAATGCCTTTTTCACCGACTTCTGTTTGGTAGCCTTCAGGAAACTTCTCAATATCGTCATGTATACAGGCTAACTTTGCAGCTCTATAGACTTCTTCTTTCTCTGCATTAGGGTTACCTAAGGCAATATTATCGAAGATAGATTTGGAGAATAGAAACGGGCTTTGATTAACCACGGCAAAGCGGTTGCGCCACTGAGGAAGTAGGGCATCTTTAATCTCAACATCCCCGAATGTAATTGAACCGTTTGTTAGGTCGTGCTGACGCAAAAGCAGCGTTAGCAGGGTTGATTTTCCGCTTCCGACAGGGCCAGCTACTCCCAACATTTTACCGGGCTTGAGCTCGATTTTTATTTCGGCTAGAGCTGGTGGTAAATCACTGGACCAGTGGAAAGCATCGATATCAATTTTTAATGGCAGTGGTTTATCTTCTAATGGTTTATTTCCACTGACAATCTCTGGTGTTTCATCAAAGATCTCTTGTAGGCGATTCCATGCTGCGGAGCCTCGCTCTAAAATATTAAATAAGAAAGCGAAGGCCAGCATAGGCCATATCATCAACCCTAAATACATCGTAAAGGCTGTTAGATCACCAAGCGTGATCTCTCCCTTATCGACAAGGTAAGCACCAGCAGCGACACTGAGAAGGAAAGAGAGGCCGATGGTGAGTTGGATAGCTGGATCAAATCTCGCGTCGACTCTAGCGACGGCGATATTTTTCTGACCGGTATCATCGACTACATCTTCAAAGCGCTGTTGTTCTTGATTCTCTAACCCAAAAGCTCGCAACATTCGCACGCCGTTAAGTGACTCTTGCGTCATGTCTGACATGGTAGAAAAGGCTTCCTGAGCAATGCGGAAACGTTGATGCAGTATACGGACAATAAAAAAGATGATGATTGCAAGAAACGGCATTGGAAGAAGTGCCATAACGGTGAGCTTCCAGCTAACTTGCGTTACCATGATGATTAAAACTGCAATACCCGTGATCAAGGAATCGGCTGCCGTTAAAACCCCTTCGCCGGCTGTCATTACGATGTTACGTACATCATTAGTACCACGCGCCATCAGATCACCGGTCTTATAACGTTCGAAAAATCGGGGTGGTTGTGTCGATAAGTGCCTATAGAGACGATTACGTAGAATGGTTCCGAGTTCCCAGCTTGCGCCGAAAAGCCAAATTCGCCATAAGATACGGCATCCATAAATGGCAAAGATCAGTGCAGTGAGTCCCAAGAGCCACAGAATCAGCGTATTTGTATCTAACGTGTTATCTACGACCCCATCAACGATGATTCCGACCGCTTTAGGAGGAACAAGTTGTAGAGTTGATATCACAGCGAAAAGCAAAATCGATCCGACATAATGCTTCCACTTTTGTTGGAAATACCAACGTAACTGCCAGAATATTCTCATCACGCCTCCCGCTTTAAATTATTGAATTTGTTATAGAACTATTATTGAGCGAAATGATGAGTTTACAAGCACAAATTATTGGCGGTCGGAAAAACGATAGATTGTTTCGATTACGGGCGTGTGCGGTCGCGAATTACTTGTTTTCTCGCTGCAAGCTAACTATGAAACAACATTATGTGAAATAGTTGTTAATAATGGGTTTTGGGGCCAGTATTCTGCTAAAAGCGATGAAAGCACCAAAAGTGCAACTGTTACTTTCACTCACTAGGGGAACTAGCAGTCGTCAGTTTGTATTTTGTAGCTGACTTGGCCACCTGGAGTTTCTGGGTAGTAAACTTCGACATAACACATATGGTCTGGACCAACAGGTTTGTTTGCAAAGCCGATAAGGAAATAGGGTTCGTCCGGGCTGTCTACCCCGTACCAAGTATTGATAGTGAGTTGAGGGTCGAAACCTGCCAGCTCTTTTGCGGGAATGACATTCTTAATAAATCCAAAGTAACCAATTAGGTCGTTATTGCCGTCATTATCTAGATCAATGTTATATTGTTTGCCGCCATCTATCGTCTCTTGAGATTGAATAACGGCTTTAGTGTACACAAAGTTGTTTGCAGTCATGAGCGCTTCCCTCGCGCCATATAGTACTGCCACTCGGGCATCTTTTTGCAGACCAAGAAATTTAGGAAGGGCAATAACACTAACGACACCAAGGATAATGATGCACACAATGAGTTCAATGAGGGTAAATCCTTGAGAGCGATGCACTGCCTTTTCTCCATGAGTCATGAATAGTTTGGCGGCTATTTTGATATAAAAATGCGTAGGTCAAGTATTAAAAAAGGATGGGAAGGGGTGACCAAGCTTGCAGATCTTAAGTATAAAACAAGTTGCTTATTTTTTGCATGCTGTTGGGAGGCGGCTATCGAATAAGAGAAGAGAGTTAAATTCGGGAGGATAAAATACCTCCCGAAATGAGCAATTAAGACTCGTTTGCGACGGCTTGACCGCTGCGCTTAAATACAAATCGCCAAATAAATAAGACAACGGCAATATAGGCTAGACCTACACCTAACGCTTGCCAGTGCATGCCGTTATACATTGCGATTGGCATAAGCGAGATGATGAAAATGTCCGTAATTGAGCCTGGAACATAAGCGATAGCATAGTCGTCTAACACTTTACTGCGCATTTTGGGGTCGACAATGCGTAATAACGCGATACCCATAGCGACTGTACCTGTTAACCATCCCCAAGAGAAAATGCCTTTCTCAAACCAGTCATCTCCCATGATGCGAGGTGCAACCCAAAAGATAAGCCATAGCGTGAACGCGATACCACCAATTGCGAGCACTACCATTGGCATTAAATACTGCGCTAGAACCGTGATCTTAATCGCTGAAATACCAAAGATGATCAGGTAATCCGTACTAATACCCGCTGCGTGTTTGAATGCGCCGTCACATAGGTAATGAGATGCCTTGGTTTGCTTAGCGATGATTCGAACTAACATACCGCCCAGAAAGCCAGTAACGAAAGTCGGAATTTGTACCTTATCGTGGAAAGAAGATAAGTAGTTGGCTGCTACATAAGAGAAAGCCGTTACCACTACAACCAGCGCCGCGTGAATCGCGAAAGAATCGACTGACAATGATGACATCGTATCTTTCATCACAGGTTCTTGATCGTCAGGTTTCACTAAGCCTTTGCGTTCGTGTTCGTCCATGCTGTCGAATGTCGTAAAGCTACGAATCCAGCCCATTTTCAACGCAAACTGAAGCATTAACATGCCCACAGAGATTGAAATAAAGATCCCAACTGTGGCGAACGTTAAACCGAGCGTGAAGCCATCTTCCCAACCAAGTCCCGTGAAGATTTCACCGACTACAGATGCTGAACCATGTCCGCCCATGAATCCAGCGGACATGGTTACGCCAAACCCAGGATTAATCTCAGGCCAACAGAAGGTGGTAAGTACTAAACCAAACATTGCTGCAAACAGCCATTGCGACACGGATGCAATTTGGTTAAACGCCCACAATGAGCCTGCTCGTTGAGCAACCACTTTTGGTGACGGGACATCTGTTGCTAAACCCAACGCAGAAAAAAGTGCAGCAGTTAAGAGGCTTGCGTTTGCGGTAAAGGTATCTGTCCAAGGTAATACGTTAAGCAGAGCTGGGCCAAAAATAAGACCAAATAACCCAGCCAATACAGCAGATGGAATGTACATGCGTTGTAGTAAAGGCATATGTACACGAATTACTTTTGCTGCAATTAATAGTAAGCCAGCGATGGCTAAGTCAGTCAGCATTAGACCTTTTGGCATTTCTTGTCCTCCAGTAAATGCGTTCAAGGGGCTCATCCTTTTAACCAGCCTTGATGTAATAAATAACTTCCAGCACAAAACCACGAAAATAGTCACTCATGTGACATCGCGTCATGGTTGTTCTAGTCAGCACTCTATTGCGCTGTCGAATTTGTATTAACGGATCTGTTGATCCTTAAATCTATAAAGTGAGTGCAATTGTTGTGAGTGCTCACGAAGTGTTGAGAAATTTGAATAAATTCCTCGATCAAGTTTCTGATAGTTCACTCAGGAAGGGCGTGTATCCTAGTCAGTTTGTCAGCGCAATGCAATTGAGCGTCATCAATATTTAGTGCCTAAAAACTGGGCACTTGTAATTAAATATTTGATAAATAAAAATATTGAACAAGAAAAATAATTTGTCGATATGATAACTTTTTGTGATTTGAAGGGGGATTTTGCCACTTTAAGGAGGGATTTTTTGGAGGAATCGAGAAAGTAGTAATATCAGCAAGAGCTAAAGTAGAGTGATTCGTGCAAATATCATGCGTTATAGGGGGGGCCGGAATTTCGCCCCCAGAGCTACAAAGTGCTTGTTTAAATTCGGTTGTCACCAGTACTAAACGCGATAATTTGACTGATTTCGGTCAAGCTTCTTCCACTTTCTTGCTGCCACTGAATAAAGGCTTTATTAGCAGAGTCCAAGGACTTTTTCGTGTCTTTGCCGCCTTCAATGATCTTGCAGTTGCGTAAATAAGCTTCGACATCGTTAGACAGAATAAAAGTGTCCACGCCCATTTGGCGTAAAGTGTAAGGGCCTGTATTTCCCCCCAAACGACTACCATGCTTCTTCAAGTAGCCCCATAGATCCGTGATCTTTTCCCGAGGCCATTCAGCAATCATGTTACTGAACGAGCCATATTCGATTCTTGCTTCATGGATCATGCGAGCGTTGGCCGGAATCGACATGACTTTGGTGAGGTGGCGAATGATGCGTTTGTCGGTTGCTTTGGTTTCCCATTGCTCATCAGACAGCATCAATAGCGGCTCGATTTTAAAGCCGAAAAATACCTCTTCGAAGTTCGGCCACTTGTTGCGAACCACACTCCAAGAAATTCCACTTT
Source organism: Vibrio sp. 1CM7H (assembly GCF_023161645.1). Classification (NCBI taxonomy): domain Bacteria; kingdom Pseudomonadati; phylum Pseudomonadota; class Gammaproteobacteria; order Vibrionales; family Vibrionaceae; genus Vibrio; species Vibrio sp. 1CM7H. The sequence goes on along the minus strand of NZ_JALNTV010000002.1, from coordinate 340,720 downwards.
GGAATACTTTCATCGAAAAAGCGGCGAGCCAACGGTCATCGGGAATCGCTGCTAATTCCTCTTTACTTAATGGGTGAGACAATAGCGCTTCAAGCTGATCTTCTCCGCCTTTTCGCTCAGCAGCACGTTGATAAATCGCGTCAAATTTTTCGATACTCATAAAAGAAGTTAGTCCTAGTTTATGTCGATATTTGCGAAACATACTACGCTTAAGTGGCTGAATCGTAAATTGATGGAGTGTCACAAATGAAGAAGGTCACATTAACGTTTGTCGGGGAAGGTTCGGAGCGTATCGCGGATAAATTTTATACTTGGCTGGCTGATGGCGGATTAGAAGACAGCTTAATTGAGACTCTATCGGACAGAGAAGTATCGGTGGTCGGTATTAGCGATATGGATAACGAAACGCGCGATGTAGTAATTACGACAGAAATGAATTAGCGCGTTGTACACGACCAAAACCAAAAGAATGCGATACAAAAAAGCCCTTCGTCGGAAGGGCTTTGTACGTCTAACTCGTCTTCTTGTATAGAGTGGGTTTAATGATGAACCAGCGTTAAACCGCTTGGTAGAGCATCACCGAAGACGCGTTTTGATTCGCTTTCTGAAAGCTCTTTCACTTCTTTAACTAGTGATACCCAAGATTCGGGCACTTTACTTTGTTTCAGCTTCGTTAGAACTTGCTCTCGGTAATCGTCAGAAATATCAAACAGGCGGTCACCCGTCTTACGACAAATCATTACGGCTGCGAACGCGATCATTGGCTCTTTCTGCCAGTTTTGTTCCAGTAATTTAGGTAGCCACTGTTCCGCTTGTTCACGAGGAATGACGTTGTGCTGGCTGCCATAAAGTGGCGTTCGCGATGCCAAGCGTCCCAATGCCCACCAGTGCGCTTGTTCAAACTGGTTTTGGTTGATGGCTTTGCTCAAGAACCACGTTGCCAATAGAACTTTGTCTTCGACTTCTAGGTGTTCAAGCGACGCCGCCAATCGAACCATGGATTCATAACCCATGTCTTGTGCCGCTTTAGCTGACTGTGGGTTTTTCATCGCGCCAGGGTGTAGGTATTTCGCGATGTCCGCCAAGATGGTCTCTTGCTGCTCTTGGCTTAAACCACCGGCAATACGACGCCAGAATACCCACCAGTCAGTCCAACCTTGATGGTTTTTAAACTGAATGTTTTGTTGGTAGAGGCCCCAAACTTGCTCAATGCGCCAAGAGTCTGTTGGATCGCCAAAGCCCGGACGCAGTGCAAAGCCCGCCAAACGAAGCCAGTTTTTCTCGTGTTGTTCAGAGCGACGGCGACGTTTACGACCTTGTGCAAAGGTATCAAACAGTTGACGTAGGGTAGTGAAATCCCACTCGTCACGTTTACCGAGCTTCTTCTCAAGATCTTTGGCTAAGGTTTTGATCTCTTTGCCTTCTGCGCTTTTTTTGTTACCGCTGTATAGGCGAGCGATTAGCTCCTTACATTCGTCCAGTTTAGGGTGAAGCTTAACTTGCTCGCTGTCATCGGTTTGCTTGTTACGGACTTCAAATTCGAGTTCCCAACGTTTGTTGTCGTCCTCGGCGCTGACACACTCCATCTTAAGAGTGCCAACTTCTGTTAGTTGACAAGCCAATTGCACTTCGACACGTTCTTTCTGGTTAGCTTGCAGTTCGGCACCTTCACCTTCAAGGGTGGTGATATAAGGCGGCAGCGGAGCAAACAAGTCTGGGTCAACATCAACCATCACGCCATTTTGAATGGCGGTGTTATTGGTTAAGGTATCGTGGGTAGAAGTCAGCAGGTTAAAGCGGACTGGCTCTCCAAGAGTGAGCGAGAAACGACGACCGCTTAAACGGATCTCATGGCCTTCTTCTGTTCCTTTTGCAAGCAAACAGAGCGCTTTGCCCATTTTGTTCTTTTCTTGAAGATGCAAGAAGTAAGAACGCGCTGCACCGCCACCAATTTTAAGCTGCGCACCACGACGTGCTTTACCAAACGCAACAGCACCCAGTGCAACAGACCAATCTGGATGTGGGTTATCTAATACCGTAACTGGTGCGCCGCGCCAGTCAGAAAGTAGGGCGGTGACACGTTCAGTCACCAGATCACTGTTAAACACGCCTCCGTTCAACAACACGCCAACTGGAATCGCGTTTTGTTTATCGTCTTCAATGCCAAGAGCGGCACGAGCGACTTGCTGGTGCTGAGTTAAGAACTCGGCAACGTGCTTGCTCACCGCTGGGTCAGCAACGTATGGAAGGCCAAACTCGACAACCGCGCTGCGGCGTTTGTCTGGTACTTCACTGAAATCTGAAAGCGGGAAGAAGCCATCTAATGCGATTTGGTGCACTTCTTGTTTGCTTAGAGCAATACTCTTTGTGCCCCCAAGTAGCTTAGAGCCGCTACCTAACATGGTGATCTTCACTTCGTCAGGTGCGCTCGCTGAAAGCAGGTTCTCTTTCGCTTTACGTGTTTGCTGAATTAGCTTTGTTAGGCTTGCTGCAGTGAGCTTCTTACTTTTATTGAAGCGGCTTTCTGCAAGGTGTGCTAATGCTAAGTCGAGGTTATCACCACCCAGCATCAAGTGTTCGCCAACGCCAATACGATCAAGGGCTAGCTCATCTTGAGAAGAGAAACTGGCTTCAATCAAGCTTAAGTCGGTGGTACCACCACCCACATCGCACACCAGAATCAGCGGTAACTCTTTGAGCTCATCAGCTGCGGTTTTCTGATGGCGTGCGTACCAGTCGTAACATACGGCTTGTGGCTCTTCGAGCAGGACGATTTTCTTTAAACCTGCCAACTCTGCGGCTTCAAGCGTGAGCTTACGAGCGGTTTCATCGAACGATGCTGGAACGGTCACAACCACATCTTGGTCTTCTAGCTTGTTACTAGGATGTCGGTAGTTCCATGCTTGACGAATGTGGTTAAGGTAGCTTGCGCTGGCAATGACGGGCGAGACTTTATCTACGTCTTGCGCGCCAGCCCAAGGGAGAATGTCTGAGCTACGATCTACCGCTTGGTGCGATAGCCAGCTTTTTGCACTGGATACCTGACGTCCTTCCACCTTCGCGCCTAATTCGCGAGCCCATTCACCAACGATGACATTGTTAATGTCGCCAGCAACAGGTTCGTTGTCCCAAGGAAGAGTGAGGTCAGAAGAGGAGATTTGACCTACAGCTGGATGATAGCGGAAAGAGGGCAGAAGTGGTTTACGAACGACTTCGCCCGGACCAATCAGTTGGTCGATGTCAAATAGGGATACTTCGGATTGTTCAAGGTTGTCGGTGATTTCACAGTAGGCCACCACAGTGTTTGTGGTGCCGAGGTCAATACCAACAAGGAAACGAGGAGATGCCATACAAAACCAAACCTTCGTGTATTTAAAAACGGCACCCGATTGGATGCCGTTTGACTTCTAATTATTGTTCTTCGTTTGAGTCACTTTTCGCGTCTTCGCGCACATCGAACTCAACATGCCATTTTTGCCCGTTATCAGCGGCAATGGCTTCTAAGTAAAGCGTACCAAGCTCTGTTACGCGAGAAGCTAGGGTAACTGGAACCACTTCACCTTCACGACGACCTTCAGATACAGGCAGCGTTACTTGGATTTCTGGTAGCTCTTCAAGCTCTTCTGGTGCCCAGTAGTCAAGGTGAGTACCTGCTAGGTCGTCACGACGAACGGTTGAGCCGAAGAATTGGAAGTTAACTGGCTGGCCGATGATCAAACCAAACTCTTGGCTTGGTACGTCAACGCTTGAGCCTTCTTCCATACCAAATGGTGCTACACACAGTGCTTCCATTGGAGGCGCCATGCCCGGAATCGCAGGCATCGCACTTTCGATACCCACGTAGTACGCCGAAGCAATACCGCCGCGGATACGAACGCCTTGACCACGACGCACAGAGCCGTAGTAAGCCGCACCGCTAGCAACTGCAAGGTCTAGATCCACACCTGTTAGGCGTTTCGCCATTTCTGCGTCTGCTTCAATTAGCCATTCGTTGATCGTGTCTTCTAGACGAGTGGCTAGAAGTTTTGATTTCAGCACACCACCGTTGAATAGGATTGCCGTTGGTTTGATGAAGTCAGCCGATTGCGCTGCATCCGCGCCTGGCATACCTGGCATGTTTGCAAATGGGTTGAAATCTTGAGCTTGCGCTGATTCACCACCGCTTTGCGCTTGTGCTTGCTTAGACAAGAACGCTGCAATGTGACGAGTAATACCCGCATCTTGTGCGTAAGGCAGACCCATTTGTGTTAGTGCGCCACGGTTACGTTGAACAGGGTGGTCCGTAATCGCAACTTGAGGGAAGAAGCCGTCAACCAATGTTTGTTGTACTTCTTCTTGAGTCAGTTCTGTCTTCAACGTTGCGCCAAGCAGTTTAGAACCGCGGCTTGGTACCACGATTGGTACTGACTGAAGTTCGCTGTCGTTCAATAGCGCTTCTTTCGCGTCACGACATGCGTGCGTCATCGCCTGAACTTGCCATGGCTGTAGCTCTTTGCCTTCTTGCGCTAGCTTCATCTTCAAGCGGTACGCAAGTGCAAGGTCCATGTTGTCACCGCCAAGTAGGATGTGTTCACCTACCGCGATGCGGTTCAAAGTTAGGTTGCCGTCGTCTTCAGTTACTTCAACCAAAGAAAGGTCAGTTGTACCACCACCGATATCGACCACAAGCACGATGTCGCCAACTTCAACTTCGTCGCGCCATTTGTCGTTGCTGTTATCAATCCAGTTGTAAAGTGCAGCTTGTGGCTCTTCTAGAAGCGTTAGGTGCACAAAACCAACGTTGCGTGCTGCTTCTGCAGTTAGATCACGAGCAGCAGGATCGAAAGAAGCCGGAACCGTAATGGTAACGTCTTGATCGGCAAGTTTGTGATTTGGGTTCGCGTGATTCCAAGCATCTTTTAAGTGCTCAAGGTATAGCTCGGTTGCGCGAAGAGGGGATACTTTTTCCACTTCTTCTGGGCTACCCGCTGGTAGGAATGCGTCACGACGGTTTACACCACCGTGGCAAAGCCAAGATTTTGCACTTGCAACAAGACGAATTGGTGTTTTTGAACCTAGGTTACGTGCAATTGCACCAACTAGAGCTTTTGGCTCGCTCGACCACGGAAGAACACGTGATTGCGGGTTCATTTCGTGTTCGTGTGGTTGGTATAGGAAAGAGCCTAATTGGCTACGAGTCTCTACCGTACCCGGCGCAGTCAGCTGCGGGATAGGCATAACTTCAACGCGAGCATCTTCGTCATGTGTATCAACAAAAGACATGACACAGTGTGTTGTACCTAAGTCGATACCGACACTGAATTTAGGCGTCTGTTGTGTTTCAACAGACACTTCTTGAGAATGGTTTTCTTGGTTCATGTGTTCCATTACAGCTCAACCTCGGCTGGAGCAATCACAGATGCATCGTAGTTTTCTGCCAGCTTAGGAAGGTTCATCGATGTTGCCTTCCAGCCTTTGTGCACTAACGTGCCTTGGAATGGCGCGCTGCCTGTCACGTTGCCAGTAAGGCGGATTTCTTGTGGGTTGAAGCCTTCTTCAACCGTAATACGAGTTTCTTCGTCTTCGTTGCGAACGTGCGCAAGTGTTACGTAATCGTTCAATACTTTCTGGCCACCAGTATGAATTACGCGAGCTGCTGCGCCTACTTCTTCATCAGAGAATGACGTTAGGTCTTCTTGTAGGAAGTCGATCAGACGAGCTTCTTGCTGCATGATAGAAAGCAGCTGCATTGCAGAGTCTGTTGATGCTGTTGCAAGTTTCGATTCAACTTCAACCACTTTTTCAACGACTTTCTCAACTTCAACGACTTTTTCTACTTCGACGATCTTCTCAACTGGCTTCTCAACTTCGACGATTTTCTCGACCGGTTTTTCTACGACTTTCTCAACCACTTTTGATTTGCGAGAGACCGCGACTAAAAGAAGCAAAACGCTCGATGCGGTTAGGCCAGCGTGAAGCATATCGAACGTTTGAGGAATTAGGTTCAAATCAATGTTCATGACGTTTTTTCTCTTTCTATTGATTATTGGTGCTCAGTATTGGCTCATATGTGTTCACTAAAACGATCGTCTTTGCGATCTTGCACCAAGTTTAGACATTAAAATGATGACGGATGGTAGCATATTCAAGGCTTAAGGCTGTAATAATTCGTGACTATACCGTACGAACAGCGTGAAAAATCGACGATCGGACTGCCCAGCATAGGTTGTTGCTTGATGTTTGTGCGTTGCTAACGCAGTATTTCAATAGATCCCGAAGTTTAACTTACGGAAGTATCAAAATTAAGATATGACACAAAGCACCGCTCACAAGAGCGTTATCAAACGACATTCAGACTCTATTCTAGCTTTTGCAGCGACGTTGTGTGTCACTGCTGGTGTGGTCGGTGCTGCTTATACGATGCAGCAACGGTATACGCAGACGACGTTTGATACATTAGCTGACCGACAAGCAGAATCACTGAAAGCGAACGTCGAAAATGATTTAAAGTTTATTGGTGCAGGTGCAAACTTTTTTCATTCGATTGAACGTACCTATTGGTCTTCGTTCCCAATGTATGCGGAACAAGTAATCAATAGCTCGCGAAGTCTAATCGGACTTCAATGGATGCAAAAGGTCGAATTCGAAGACCTTGATGAGCATATTTTAAAGACCCGTCAAACATTTCCTAATTTCCAACCGTTTACCGTTCCTAAAGATGGCCCCAAAACCTACGGGTACATTTTTGAACACAAAGAGCCAATTTTTATCGCATCGGATATTTATCCAAGAACACCAGAAAACCTTTCTCTATTAGGTTTCTATTTTTCACGTAAACGCTTCGATCTCATCTTGGATGATATATCCACAAATGGGCGAGCAAATGTCTCGGATAAAGTTCGCTTACTGCAAGATGGGTATGACAAGTCCATTCCTAAAACTGGGCTGCTAGTGTTCCATCCAGTGTTTGACTTCGAGAACAAACATTTATTAGGTGTAGTGACAGGGGTGATTCGAAGTACGGTTTACTTTGAGGATTTGATCACGAAAACCGCGACTGAGCTAGATATGTCGGTGCGCGTAGAAGATTTAGGCTTTGACGCAGCAGATGACCCCGTTCTCTTCCAAAGTTCAAACTGGGACAACATTCGAGGAACGGTTATAAGCCGTACCATTCAACTGCCTAATCGTGAGTGGCGGATTGATTTTAAACTTTCTGATGCCGTCTCTGCTTGGGAGCGTTCTATTTTAGCGGGCACGACATTAGCCGGGTTGGTAATCGCCTTTTTGATTAGTTGGATTGTGAATTTGCAGTCACGAGAAAAAGAGCGCTTGGCGGTCATGTTAGAGCTTAAAACCGTCGAATTAAAAAGGATGGCTGAGCGTGACCCTCTAACTCAGTTACTTAATCGCCGAGCGTTTAACGATCATTTGCTTAGCCAGATAAACAAAGGTGTTAGCTTCGCATTGGTTGGTTTTGATATCGACCACTTCAAAGTTATAAATGACAAGCATGGTCATTTAGGGGGAGATGAAGCATTGCAGCATGTGACTAAGCTAGTCAGTGCGAATCTAAAACCTGGAGACCGATTTTATCGTGCTGGTGGTGATGAGTTCTGTATTATTTCTAAAGTCATTGATAAAGAAGCACTGGAAGCTTATCTGGAAAAGTTGCGGAGCATCGTGGCAAGTACGGCTTTTGACTATGGCGATACTTCAATCATTTGCACGTTAAGTATCGGCGCGGCTGTCCATAAAGATGAAGATCCTGAAAGCTTGTATCACAAAATGGATAATCAACTTTATTTGAGTAAAAAAAACGGTCGTAATAATGTGTCGATTGGCGATTAAATGGGCGTGCAAATTCGAGTTTTACACCGTGTTACGGTAGAATCCCACGCTTTAAAATTTTATGTTAGGAATCAAGACAAACTATGAACCATAACCGTATTGTATGCTTCGATTTAGAAATGTGTTGCTGGAACGAAAATGGCGTCGGCAGCACGGGTGAAATTATCGAAGTTGGGTTGGCTGAAATAGATTTGTCTAGAGGCGAGATAGTCAAGCGAGCTCAATACTACGTAAAACCTGAACATGATGAAGTTTCGCTGTTTTGTGCCGAGCTAACAGGTATTACGCCGCGTAAAATTGAAAAACAAGGGCGCCCATTAGAAGAAGTGCTTAAATCCATGGTTAAGAACTTCGGTGGTCGTAACAAGATTTATGCATCATGGGGCCGAGATGACCTCATCCTGCTTGAAGAGTGTAAGCAAAAAGGTATTGAAGCGCCATTTACGGAGTTCATCAACTTAGCGACGCTTTATCGCATTCAAAATCGTCTTAAGGATAAGCGTATTGGTCACCGAGCAGCTCAAGAAGCAAAAGGCATTGATTGGGAAGGGCGCCAACATTCTGGTTATGTGGATGCGTACAATTTAGCGAAGCTTGCTCTGACTATGCTTTAATGGTCCGATATAGATAGACAAACTTGTAATCAAATCGTCATTCAACCATTGTTGTTTTGTCATGGAATCTGTTTAGTGTAGAGCTCGTTAAACACATTCATATCTTGACCAGTATTTTAATAACAATGTCGTTGGCTTATCGAAAAAACGCGCGTAATGCGCGTTTTTTTATGGCTATAAAACTCATCTTCGACATCATTTCACGGTAGACTTGAAATAGCTTGCGCGACTTACATGTTTACCTTGTTGCCTTACTGAGATTGCAACTTTGCTCGAATGAACTCACTGTGATCAACGTAGAGTAGTTCTGCTGTTTTGCGGATCACTGCATCTTCTAGTGGATCAATTTCGCCATCGGCATAAGCCACTTCCCACATGCTTTTGATTAAGTTGTAGCGCGTTTCTTGAGTCAGTTCTCTCAGTTGAGAAGTAAAATCGTACAGAGACGCGGAGTCTTTTATTTTCTGTTGCGCTTGATCTAACAAAGCATTTGATTCTTCTTCATTTAATGACAGAAGCTTCATCAATAATGAACGCTTTGTTTCTTGCTCTTTATCATCGACGTTATGGTCTGCGCCAGATACTTCACACAGCAAGCACGCGATAGCCATATTCGGAGAGAGTGTGTTGGTTTGGCTTAAATCAGAGCCTTCAATGAGCTGTTTAAATAATGAGGTAAGAGAGTTAAACATATTGAACACCGAGCTATTGTTTATTTGGTTAACATGGTCATAAATACGGTAGATCTCAAGGTGTAGTATCAAAATTAGCACGCCGTTGACAGTCAAGAGCTTTGCTCATCTACCCAAATCCCTCGCACTTTTAAGTTCAGTCAGAATGACTTGGCGTCAAGAAAGGGCAAGTCATTTTGGGAGCGAGATTTAGCCTTCGGCACGAGTTGGTGGAAAATGTACCTCTTCACCATCGCTCGTTAGAATGCTAATTTGGCTCGGCTTTCCTTCGTCATCAAGACGTAGCTCACCAATGGCACTGTGGTTAACTAAGCGATAAAAATTGTGCGAACTTGGTGCGCGTTTGTAGATCTTTAGCCGCTTACGTTTTGTGAACCAGTTTAAAGGCGAACGAGGGCTATATAGCAGTCTATCTAGACCATCACAAATATTGAGCAATTGGGTTGGGAACTGATTTTTAATCCCGCTACAGGTGATTTGATAGATATTCGGACTATTTTTTCGGTAGCGAAGTTTAATGTCGTATGCAAAAGAGTAGTGCACGTCGCCAGAGAGAATAACGAAATTGGTCGGCGTCTTAGTATGTGTAAAAATACTAATAAGCGTATTCGCACTCCCGGGGTGCGCCATCCAGTTTTCAGCGTCGACCATCAACGGTTTACCAAGCATTGTCACTACTCGCTGCAGTGCTTCGATAAACTTCACTCCGAACATTGGCGCGGCAGAAACAATGATAACTTTGTCTTGATGAACAAGTTCTTGGTGGAACTCAATCATTGCTTCCCAGTCCATTAACCCAGAGGGCTTGTTCATTTTAGACTCAGAACGCCAGCGTCTGGTTCGCGTATCTAGCACGACAACTTTTGGCGTCGTCGGAATGGTGTAATGCCAATTCTCAAAGCGATACAAATATTGAATAAATGCATCTTGAGTTTGTGAGGAACCCTCGTTGAAAAAGCGTTGAGCGATACTCATAAACTCATCATTGAATTTTTCTGGCGCGTTTCCCCACCCTTGGCAGAGCCAGTAGGCAATCAGGCTGTTCCCGATAATACGTTTCGCAAAGGCGTTGCTGTACGCGGCTTGTTCCCAGCCTATGGTAAGGTTCCAATCGTCGGTGACATCGTGGTCATCAAAGATCATGTAGGTTGGAATGTGAGCAAGTAAGCGTTGAACCTTATCCAGACCTGAGACGAATTTATCTATTTGAGCTTTTTCTTCGCGCCATTGCTGTTGCCATTTGGGTTCGAGAGTTGCTCCGCCGACAGTAAACTCATTTTCTAATAAGCGATCTGTCCGAATAAGCTTCCATAAGGTCGGAGACCAAACCAATAAGTACATTGCAAAGCATTCGGCAAAGCTTATTAGATGGTTTTCACACTCTTTGGCGCTGAATATTGGCGTCCCTCTGTGCGGGAAAAACGTACTCAGTAAACTGCCATCATTCACATAATGAGGCAACAATTTGTCCCGACCATAATAACAAGCTGAGTGCTGGTAGAGGGCATTGGTATTTTTTATCGGCGCTTGCTCGAATTCTTCGCCCGGTAAACCGAGTAGGGCAATGACTTGTTCGATGGCGTCCAGAGTAGGGCCTGCAACATGGTCTGCGTAGATTTGGTCACCACTCATGATGAGCATATCTGGTCTTTCTTCGATGGTTTGAGATGCGATTTTATGATCCGCAGCGACCAATGTATCTTTACTGAAGTGGTGGGGATTCCGGCACGAGCCATGCAGAACATAATCTGCTTTTTCGCTGATTAGGAACTCAACGCCCAAATTTGGACAGTTATCTCGTTCATAAGTCAGATGAGGAAGCATTTCCGTTACTGAGCCGTGTTGCGTTTGTATTTGATAGCGTAACGTTTGATGGGTCGGAAACTCGCCCTTTAATTGCAACAAACAGCACCATGCATTGAGACCGATTTGAAGCTGTTCTTTTTGCTCACTTAAGGGGGCTTGATGAATGACGGAGGCGTTTTCATCCGTAATTTGCACCATACCCTCCAAGCGTTGGGTGGTGACTAGCCAAATATTGATTTCAGTTGCGGTCACTTTGCGCAAAATCGGACCTGCAACGATAAGAGGAAGTGAAGATGTTTCAGTCGTGTTCATCAATGCTGGCAAAACGGCTCCTTATGTGTCAGCTTCTTCTTCTAATATTTCGATAACTTGTGAACTGCTAAGTTCATGTCCCATAAGGAATAAACCTAGCATGGCATCGGCTTTTGACGCGTTATCACTGTCTTCATCCAAAATCTGCTGAAGTCGCGTTCTGATTAGATCTATTTCGTGCTCGACGAAGCCGCGTCCCTCTTCGTCTCCCTGACCATCTTCTGGAGCATTATCAAAGTGCAAAAATAACATGTCACCATCAAGTTGAGTCCCTATCAACCTTTCAGGCAGCCATGCTTCTCCCATCACAATGTCTGGGTCCGTGTCTGCGGGTAAATGATTCAAGGTAGAGATAAGTTCTGATGCTTTCACTTTTTACTTCATTATGTTTGATTTAGAACTAAGCTAGAGTTTTAAGAGCTTGTTACGATAGTAAAAATATTCACAAATAAGCTCATCTAGTCGTGCAATATTAATATAATCTTGGGACTCAAACTGTCACGAGGATGACAACATTTGTCATTGTAACGGCTATCATCAGAAGAACATAAGCTTTAAATGGCAAATCATTGATGTTTGCCTGCTTCTCAACCAACATTTTTCGAACTCATGAAGAGATTAATTCTAACAACACTCACTTTGCCTTTAGCTGCGATGACTTCTTCTGCGTATGGTGTAGAAGAGCAAACGTGGGGAATTGCAGCGATGTATCGCACCGCATCGATCCCGTTTTATACCGCCGATAATGACTCGACGGTGAGTACATTTGTACCAATGATGTTCTTTGAAAACGAGCATTTGTATATCAATGGCATTGAAGGCGGCGTTTTTCTGTATGACGAGAGTGATTCTGACTGGCGCGCGAGTGCGATCATGCGATTGAGATTTGTTGATATTCCCATGTCGCTACAAAATGCCAATGAAGGGGACAGAGTCGACTTTGGTGGTCAAGTTCGTTATAGCATTAACGACAACTGGCGCGCGGAAGTAGAACTAATGACGGACGATGAACTCCAGTTTCACTCTAATTATCGCCTTGCCGCTAATTATGCGTTTGGTGATTGGGAGTTAGAGCCATCTATCACGATTCGATACAAAGACGCTGACTTCAACAGTGAATATTATGCGTTTAAAGATGTTACTGGGGAAAGAATTGGAGCAGGACTTGACGCCAACCTCGGCATCAAAGCGCGTTATCATGTGACTTCCAACTTGTATTTATTGGGGGAGACGAGTGTCACTCGCTTAGATGATAATGCCTACAACAGCCAGCTTGTAGAGGACCGATATCAAGGTGAAGTGTTTGTCGGTTTTGGCTTTTTCAACGATAAAGGCAAAGCTCCGAAATCAACACTGAGCAATAAACCATACCTACGTATCGCGCATGGTTGGGCGACGCCTTCAAATATTGGTGAAATATTTAGCTTTGAGAGAGAAAAAGACCCATACGACAATCAACTTACTTCATTATTTTATGGGCACCCGCTAACGGACGAGTTGTTTGGTTTTCCTCTTGATATTTATTTAACGCCAGGTTTGGTTCATCACTGGTCGTCCAGTGTACAGTCCGCGAGCACAGAATACGTGATGGCGATTAAGGCTTATTATACCGTTAATTGGCCAACGACTTGGCGATTTGGTGTTGCGGAAGGTATGTCATACGTCGACAACATTACCTACATCGAAGGAACCGAAATGGAAGACAAGGGTTATACACCAAGTAAGCTACTGAACTACTTAGACTTCTCGTTTGATGTAAATATAGGTGACTTATTCAACCAAAAAAACTGGGAAAATATGTGGGTGGGTTATTCATTGCATCACCGCTCAGCAATTTTCGAAAGTGCGTCCCAGTTTGGGCGCATTAAAGGCGGAAGCAACTACAATACAATTTACTTCCAGTTCGAGTTTTAGAGCATCGTAAGATGCATATAGGTCGGATTTGCAACTGACTTCTTTATCGCCCATTATGAGTAATGATGAATAATACAATGCTGCTTTCAACGCGAACCTTCGTGTATCGTGCCAAAGTTAAGGCTGTTTGTGATGCATCTGATGAATCGGATGGCATGAGCACCATGAGTATCGACTCCTCATTCAATATTCAAATTGAGGCCATAAACTGTACCAACGATGAATTTGCCAAGCGCTTTTTTTTCGTCCACGGGGAAGGACATTTAGAGAGTGATGAATGGTTAGTGTTGTACGTCAATTCTCTTGAGGTTGACGTTGGAGACGATCTCGAAATTCCGAGTGATGTCGCGTTTGATGCGATGATTGAGAATATGATAAACGAAGCTGAGCAGTCTTTGGAAAAGCTCTATCACGAAGCGCTACACAACTTAGAGAAAGTGAATCGCTCTGGGAGAAATAAGATAACTTCTAAACACGATTAGGGTATTTTGATCGACAAGGGATTGGCGCGAACCAATCCCTTGTTATTTACATTCTACTATCTAGCTTAGGCCAATTTACGCTATCGCTGCAAGTTGGCTCTGCGCTTCAGAAATGCCTTTCGCAGCGAAATCTTCACCCATGTTTAGCGCTTCCGCATAAACAAATTCCACATCAGTGATACCAACGAAACCTAGCACGGTACGCAGGTATGGTGTGACGTTGTCTGTTGGTGAATCTTTATGGATACCACCGCGAGTCGTGATGACAATCGCTTTCTTACCTTCGATCAGGCCTTGAACGCCGTTTTCTGTGTATTTGAATGTCACGCCAGCGCGAGCAATCAAATCAATCCAGTTTTTAAGCTGAGTCGGAATCGTAAAGTTATACATTGGTGCGGCAATAACCAAAGTGTCTGCGGCTTTTACTTCTTCAATAAGGGTATCCGACAGTTCGACAACCTCTTGTTGTTCTTGTGAAAGATCTTCCGTTGCGCGAAGTGCAGTGGCAACGGCGAAGTCCAAAACTGGTAATGGGTTTGCAGCCAAATCACGAACAGTTAGCTTGTCTTGGTCTACATTTTTGATGAAGTCTTCAACCAGTTTGTTTGATTGAGAGTAATCGCCAAGGATGCTTGATTTTAGAGCTAGTACACGAGACATAATGGTTATTCCTTAAATAAGTGCTTTTGACTATGGGAGCCATTATAAGCGAGGCACGTTGGTTAAAAAGTATAGGGATTCGCTGAACATGTTCGAAAAATTTGAATGTGGTTTCGGTTATCTTGTTGCAGATCTTGTGTGATACAATCCGCGCAGTTTTTGTAATGAAAAGAATAGGAAACGCTTTGACTTCGTCACAGCCCCCAAAAAAGAATCCCGCTGAAGAGCAAGCGACACCGTCAAATGGTGTGCAAAAGGCGACAGCGAAACAAGATAAAGCACCTCAGGCTCAAGTGAATAGCGCGGCGTCTCTACGCAAAGCGTTAAGCCAGTGCATGATGCGTGACCGCTTCCGTTTAAGTAAACGCATTTCTGGTGCGAGCAAAATTAAGAAAGATGCAGCACGTAATGCTGTGTTTGATGAAATTGCACTCGACATTGCCAAATCAATGATGGTTGCTGAGCAACGTGGCAGCTACAAGCCAACGATTGAATATCCAGAAATTCTGCCCGTCAGCCAAAAGCGTGACGACATCGCTAAAGCGATCGAAGAAAACCAAGTGGTTATCGTCGCGGGTGAAACCGGTTCAGGTAAAACCACTCAGTTGCCAAAGATCTGTGCAGAACTTGGTCGTGGCAAATTCGGTTTGATTGGTCATACTCAGCCTCGTCGTCTTGCGGCGCGCTCGGTTGCGAACCGTATTGCTGAAGAGATGGAAACCAAGCTTGGTGAATTTGTTGGTTACAAGGTTCGATTCAACGATCAGATCTCTGAAAATACCCAAATCAAATTGATGACGGACGGTATCTTGCTGGCTGAAATTCAGCATGACCGTTTCTTGAATCAATACGACACCATTATTATCGATGAAGCGCACGAGCGCAGCCTTAACATCGATTTCATCTTGGGTTACTTGAAAGAGTTGCTACCACGTCGTCCTGATTTGAAAGTGATCATCACGTCGGCAACCATCGACCCAGAGCGCTTCTCAAAACACTTCAACAATGCACCAATTATTGAAGTGTCAGGGCGTACTTACCCAGTAGAAACCCGTTACCGCCCACTAAGCGGTGATGACGACAATGATCGTGACCAACTTGAAGGCATCTTCGAAGCGGTCGACGAATTGTGCGATGAAGGTTTAGGTGACATCCTGATCTTCATGAACGGTGAGCGTGAAATTCGTGATACCGCAGATGCACTGTCTAAACGCAATCTGAAGAGCACCGAAATTGTGCCGCTTTACGCGCGTTTGTCGGCGGGCGAGCAGAACAAGATTTTCCAACCTCATACTGGTCGCCGAATTGTACTGGCAACCAACGTGGCAGAAACCTCGCTAACCGTTCCGGGCATCAAGTATGTTATCGACCCGGGCACGGCGCGCATTAGCCGCTACAGTTACCGAACTAAGGTTCAGCGTCTTCCAATTGAGCCGGTTTCTCAGGCGAGTGCGAACCAACGTAAAGGTCGTTGTGGTCGTGTGGAAGATGGTATCTGTATCCGTCTGTACTCAGAGGAAGATTTTGAGTCGCGCCCAGAGTTTACCGATCCCGAGATCCTGCGTACCAACCTAGCATCGGTTATCTTACAGATGACCGCACTTGGCTTGGGCGACATTCAAGCCTTCCCATTTGTGGAAGCGCCGGACAAACGTAACATCCAAGATGGTGTTCGTTTGCTGGAAGAGCTTGGCGCGATTAATTCTGAGGTAAAAGACCCGAAAAAACGCCTGACTTCCATTGGTCGCCAATTAGCGCGTTTGCCAATCGATCCACGCTTGGCGCGTATGGTTTTGGAAGCGCCAAAATATGGTGCGCTTAAAGAAGTGATGATCATTGCAGCGGCCTTGTCGATTCAAGATCCACGCGAGCGTCCTTCAGACAAACAACAATCATCAGATGACAAGCACCGTCGTTTCTTCCATGAAGAGTCGGACTTCCTGACGTTTGTAAATTTGTGGGAATACATCCAAAAGCAGCAAAAAGCCTTGTCTAGCAACCAGTTCCGCAAGCAATGTAAGCAAGACTATTTGAACTACTTGCGCGTGCGTGAGTGGCAAGATGTGTACTTCCAAATTCACCAGTCGATGCGTGAAATGGAATTCAAACTGAACGATGAGCCTGCGTCTTACCATGGCGTACACAGTGCGATCTTGGTTGGTTTGTTGTCGCACATCGGTATGAAAGACCAAGAAAAGAATGAATATCAAGGCGCGCGCAACGCTCGTTTCCATATCTTCCCTGCATCGGGTCTATTTAAGAAACAACCTAAGTGGATAATGTCAGCCGAGTTGGTGGAAACCTCGAAACTTTGGGGCCGTATCATTGCCAAGATTCAGCCGGAATGGATTGAGCCATTAGCCAAACACCTTATCAAGCGCAGTTACAGCGAACCGCATTGGTCGAAGAAACGTGCGGCGGTGATGGCGCACGAAAAAGTCATGCTTTACGGCGTGCCAATCGTACCGAAACGTTTGGTGAACTACGGCAGTATCGATTCGACCGTTAGCCGAGAAATCTTTATTCGTAGTGCGCTGGTGGAAGGCGAGTGGGAAACCAAACACGCGTTCTTTAAGCAAAACCGTAAGCTTCTGCAAGAAGTGGAAGAGCTTGAACACAAATCTCGTCGTCGTGACATCTTGGTGGATGATGATGAGCTGTTTGATTTCTATGACCAACGTGTTGGTACCGAAGTGGTGTCTGGTAAACATTTCGATACGTGGTGGAAAAAAGCATCGAAAGAAGATCCTGAACTGCTGAACTTTGAAAAAGAGATGCTGTTCAAGGGCGACGCTAGTCATGTCACCGACTTGGATTACCCGAACTTCTGGCATCAAAATGGTTTGAAGCTCAAGTTGAGTTACCAATTTGAACCAGGCGATGATAGTGACGGTGTCACAGTGCATTTGCCGTTGCCGATTTTAAACCAAGTTGAACCAGCGGGCTTTGACTGGCAGATCCCGGGTTTGCGTCATGAGCTTATTGTTAGTTTGATTAAATCGCTGCCGAAGACGATTCGTAAGAACTTTGTACCTGCGCCGAACTATGCCGATGCATTCTTAGCACGCGTAACACCAATGGAAGCGCCGCTGCTAGACTCGCTAGAAAAAGAACTGCGCCGCATGACGGGTGTAGAAGTGTTGCGTGAAGACTGGAACTTGGAACAGGTGCCTGAACACTTGAAAGTCACGTTCCGAGCGGTTGATCATCGAAATCGCAAACTGAAGGAACATAAAGACCTTCACGAATTGAAAGAGAGCTTGAAAGACAAAGTTCAAGAAACGCTTTCCAAAGTGGCAGATGACGATATTGAACAGCAAGGTCTGCATACGTGGAGCTTCGGTGAATTGCCGAAAGTGTATCAACAAAAACGTGGTGGCTACGATGTAAAAGCCTATCCAGCACTTGTTGATAGCAAAGACAGCGTTGAAATCAAACTCTACGAAACGGAGTACGAGCAGATAACGGCAATGCGTGCTGGTCAGCGTCGTTTGATTTTGTTGAATGTGCCGTCTCCAATTAAATATTTGCACGCTAACTTACCGAACAAATCGAAGTTGGGTTTGTATTTTAACCCTTACGGCAAAGTGCTTGATCTGATTGATGACTGTATCGCCTGTGGTGTCGATAAGCTTATTGAAGAGCAGGGTGGCTTAGTTTGGGAACCAGAGAAGTTCGAAGCGTTGAAAGAACACGTTCGTGCTGAACTGGGTGATACCGTCGTAGAGATCGCGAAACAGGTTGAGACTATTCTGACAACGGCGTTCAGCATCAATAAGAAGCTAAAAGGCAAAATCGACTTCACAATGGCGTTTGCTCTGTCGGATATCAAAGCACAAATTGAAGGCTTGATCTTCAAAGGTTTTGCGACGGAATGTGGCTGGAAACGCTTGCCGGATATTCTTCGCTACATGCGTGCGATAGAGCGTCGTATGGAGAAGTTGCCAATCGATCCAAACAAAGATCGTTTACATATGCTGAAGATTGAATCTGTGACTCAAGACTATAAGGAGTTGCTGAACAAGATCCCGAAAGGCGTGGCCATTCCTGAAAACGTAAAAGAAGTGCGTTGGATGATTGAAGAGCTTCGAGTGAGTTACTTTGCTCAACAATTAGGCACTCCTTATCCTGTTTCTGATAAACGAGTCAAAAACGCGATTGATGCTTGCTAATCAACCAGTAAAATAGCGTCAGATTTGTAATTATCGCGTATGAGGTTACTGGTACACTAATTGCTAGTAACTCAATAAGCGTAAATTTTTAGTTCTGGGAGGCAATGGTTCGCCTCCCTTTATTTGTAGTACCAACGACTGAGTTATGCAGACGTGGGAATAATAAAGAGTAAAGGTAGATGATGAAAAAAACTCTATTAGCAGTGGCGCTACTTGGCGCATCTTCTGCGGCAATGGCAGATTCTTGGATTTACGGTGGTGCAACAGTAGGTCAGTCTGACTACAAAGGTGAGACGGATACATCATACTCTGTTCACGTTGGTACAGGCATTCTACCTATCATTGGTATTGAAGCTGGTGTAACGCAACACGGTGAATTTAACGTAAATGGTCAAGACACTAAGCTAACGTCTTACTACGCAGCACTTAAGCCAAGCATCGACTTTGGTCCACTGCATGTGTATGCAAAAGGTGGTTTCCACCAGTGGGACAAAGAAGTGAAAGGCGGTAAAGACGATGACGATTTGGATCTAATGTACGGTGTAGGTGCTGAGTACTTCATTTTTGGTCCGATGTCTGTTGGTGCTAGCTACATGAACTACACGGCGGGTAAAGACGATATCGGCACGTTCTCTGTTAACGCAACACTGCATTTCCTATAAGCGTCTAGCTTTCTAACATCCATATGAAAAACACCGACTTTATGTCGGTGTTTTTTTGTCTGGAAGTTACAAAACAAAAGTAGAACATAAATTATTCACTTTTGGATCTTAAAATGCTCATGCTTTCCAATATATAGTGGCGATTAAATGCGCATATTTGCGTAATGTTTCGCTTAGGAATCGCTCAGGAAGGGATAGTATGAAAAAAACACTCTCGTTATTAGCTCTAACGTTGTGCTCAACATCAGCAATGGCTGACTCATGGATTTACGCTGGCGGTCAAATTGGTCAATCTGATATTGATAGCGAAAACGATACAACCTACGGTATTCATGTAGGTACTGGTATTTTGCCATTCATTGGCATTGAAGCAGGTTACTTTAATCACGGCAAGGTGGATTTATCACTGAGTGGCAGCAGGGGTAGTGCTGATTTTGATTCATTCTATTTAGCAGCGAAACCAAGCATCGACTTTGGGCCGCTTCATGTCTATGCCAAAGGTGGCATCAATGCATTCAATGTTGATTATGACGGCGGACTGAGAAATCTAGATAAAGATGATGGTGTCTCCTACATGTATGGTGTCGGTGCCGAATACTTCTTGCTCGATAATGTTTCTATTGGGGCAAGCTATCAAGCGTTTGGCGTGGATATTGACAGCGATAGTGACACCGTGAGCAGTGTGACGGGGAATATTACCTTCCATTTCCTATAATAATCAGTCTCTATGAAAACTTTACTGACTTGGTTTCATCGCTATCTTTGAAACCAAGTCAGTGTTACTTATCTCAATTTACGCGCCCATCAATGATAAAGCCACAGAGCGCAAGTATTTCCAGTGCTTTTCGAACGATCAAATTACGATAAAATCAATCGTTAGACCTCATAATTTTTGTGTTGATATTACTTTGTTCTCATCTGCCTTTAACTGAGCCAAAAATGCAATAAATGGCGATTTTTTGCAAAAATATGTGATTGCTGCTAAACTTCGCCCCGCTTTAAAACTTTAGAGTTCAAATTAATGGAGGGCGGTATTGGAGTTCTTCTCACCTGAGGGGCGTTTCAAATTCACGTTAAATTTGTATTTATGGATAATGCATTTAAAAAATATAGTATCGACACAACAGACTATCAGGTTGGACAGGACAACGTTCAAAAGTGGGGATTCGACATACATAACCCCGTTTTTGGCATCAGTGCGGGTCTCGTTGTTTTCTGTCTAATTTCACTTCTTCTTGTTGAGCCAACCACTGCTCGTGATGTATTAAACGGTCTGAAAAACGGAATTATCGAACAGTTTGATGCGTTCTTTATGTGGTCGACAAACTTCTTCTTATTATTCGCTGTTGCTCTTCTTTTTTCTCCGCTGGGTAAAATCCGCTTAGGTGGCAAAGAAGCAACGCCGGATCACTCAACCGTTTCTTGGTTGTCGATGCTCTTTGCAGCTGGTATGGGTATTGGCCTTCTGTTCTGGAGTGTGGCGGAGCCGACCGCGTACTTCACTGATTGGTGGGGAATGCCACTGAACGCAGTGCCATACACCGAAGAAGCGAAATCTCTCGCAATGGGTGCCACCATGTTCCACTGGGGTGTGCATGGCTGGAGTATTTACGCACTCGTTGCACTAGCACTTGCGTTTTTTGCTTTTAACAAGGGTTTACCGCTTTCATTGCGCGCGGCGTTTTATCCAATTTTTGGTGACCGAGCATGGGGTTGGCTAGGACATGTTATCGACATTCTTGCCGTTTTATCCACGCTGTTTGGTCTTGCAACGTCGCTGGGTCTCGGTGCTCAGCAGGCGACCAGTGGTATTAACCATGTCTTTGGTCTAGAAGGCGGCATTGGTACACAAATGATTGTGATCACCTTTGTTACCTTTATCGCGGTGCTGTCAGTAATTCGTGGTATTGATGGTGGTGTTAAGCTACTGAGTAACGTCAATATGGTGGTTGCGTTTGCCCTGCTTATTTTTATTACCTTTATCACGTTTGATACGGCGTGGGGTTCGCTACGCGACACAACAATGGCTTACATTGAAAATATTATTCCGTTGAGCAACCCCCACGGTCGTGAAGATGAAACTTGGATGCACGGCTGGACGGTATTCTACTGGGCTTGGTGGGTATCTTGGTCACCGTTTGTTGGTATGTTTATCGCGCGTGTGTCTAAAGGTCGTACGGTTCGAGAATTCCTGTTCGCAGTGATCGTTATTCCTACTGTCGTTACCTTGATTTGGATGTCTGTATTCGGTGGTATCGCGCTTGACCAAGTGGTGAATAAAGTGGGGGAGCTAGGTGCAAATGGTCTAACTGATATTTCACTGACTCTGTTCCATGTTTACGATGCGCTACCGTATAGCTCAGTGATTTCAATGCTTTCTATCGTGCTGATTCTGGTGTTCTTTATTACATCATCAGACTCTGGCTCACTGGTTATCGATAGTATCACTGCGGGCGGTAAGATTGATGCACCAATTCCACAGCGTATTTTCTGGGCTTGTATTGAAGGTGCAATTGCAGCCGTTATGCTTTGGGTTGGTGGCAAAGAAGCCTTGCAAGCATTGCAGTCAGGCGTGGTTGCAACAGGATTACCGTTTACCTTTGTTCTGTTGTTGATGTGTGTAAGCTTGGTTAAAGGGTTAAGAACCGAACTGTCAGCTTACAAATAAACACTATCCACTATTGAATTTAAATGCCGAGCCTAATGCGCTCGGCATTTTTTATTTCTACTTTTCTTTTTCAATAATTCCGTTACAGTTTGGGATTATTCCCACCTCATTTAACAGCATTATGTCACTGGCTAAACTCATTCTTATTCGTGGACTTCCAGGTTCAGGTAAAACAACCTTAGCAAAGCAATTGGCGATAGAGCTTGGTGCTAAGCATTTTGAAGCTGACATGTATTTTGAAAATGATGAAGGTGATTATCACTTTAATCCAACTGAGTTACCCCAAGCGCATGAATGGTGTTTTCAGCAAACTCGAAAGTGGTTGAACAAAGGGAAAGTCGTGATTGTGAGTAATACGTTTGTTCGGCACTGGGAGATGAAGCGTTACTTGGACTATTGCGTGAAGAAGAGCATTGAGGTGGAAGTTAAGGTGTGTCGCGGAGCGTATCAAAGCATTCATGATGTGCCACCAGCGACCATCGAAAAGATGCGACGCCAGTGGCAAGAGTGATCGTTACCAGAACCAGGGGTTACTGACCTCGTCCGTCAATCATCACAACGAATGTTTTACTCATGATTGAAAGGTCCATTGAAATCCAAGAGTAGAACGAACCCAAGCTGAGTGCGTAACTGTGGTCAAAACCAACTTTACGTCGTACATCTTCAATACAAGCATCATAGCCTTGGTTAACTTGCGCTAGGCCTGTAATTCCTGGTAATACGCCATATGTGCGTTCTACAAAATAAGGGATTTCATCTTCCAACTTTTGGTAGAAAGCAGGGCGCTCTGGACGTGGCCCGATCATAGACATTTCACCTCTCAACACATTAAACAGCTGTGGTAACTCATCTAAACGCGTCTTACGTAAAAAACGTCCTACTGGTGTGATTCGAGGATCATTCTCGGTTGCCCAAACTGCACCGGAGCGTTGCTCCGCATCAATATACATGGTGCGAAACTTCATGATCTGAAAAAGATCCATTTTTTCTGGTGTACAGCGCCCAACACGTAGTTGACGATAGATCACTGGGCCTTTCGATGTGATTTTTATAGCTAGCGCGATAAATGGGAATAGTGGTGCAGTGACGAGCAAAATAAACATTGCAACCAGTACATCAAACGTTCTTTTCGCGTGGCATACATTTGAATCGTAGCGTGAGTTTTTCATGATGCTTTCCTTATTGGTTGACGCGTTTCCAACGTCCATTTTCCATTCCTAGCAAATACTTCATACCGCCGATGAAATTGGCGAGATGACCAATGACGATGTAGCTAATCAGTTTAAAAGGTTTGACTGTGTTAAGTGCAGGCACCAAGTAAGTGACAAGTGCGATACCATAAACACAGGCTTGAGCGAGCAGCATTACTTGAAAAAGCGGGTTGTGTGCCAGTAGTAGTGAACAAACCAAGCAAACAATCATCAAATAGGGTGTTGCTAAGCGCAGAACCTTTCCCGATAGAAATGCAAAGGCAGTGCCACGATAGCGAGGTAGCAGTAATTTCTTTAATTGCATGAGCTGCTGCATGTTACCCGCTGAAATTCTTAGGCGTCGCTTGAAGTCTGCGTCGTCTGAGCTTTGTTCGAGTTCAAGAGCTAGCATGTTAGGTTCGTAGATAGCGTTATAGCCTCGCAAAACGATTCTCATAGGGAGAATAAAATCGTCATTGATGGTGCTGACTTCAAGTGGTTCAAATAGGTGGGTTCTGAATGTATAAAACGCACCGTGAGAACCAATCGTTGAACCCAGCAAGGATTCTTGGTGCTTCACTCGAGACTGGTATTGCCAGTACGCTGCTTCACCTTGGTTATCGGTACTCATTATTTGATATGTCGCGTTAACCACTCCAACCTTCTCATTTTGATAATGCTGACTAGCTAGCAACAGAGAATCGCAAGAAATCAATGCCGATGTATCACTCAGTGCGGTAATGTCCGAGCTAACATGACGCATTTCTTCGTTGAGTAGGGCAACTTTACCGCGATTGACTTGGTGGTCATTAATGATGAACAGTGTATCGGAGCAGATTGCTTCTTGAATCGTCGCTTGAGCAATCTCGGCTGTGTTATCTGTGCAGCCATCACATGCGATCACCACTTTCAATTTATCTCTTGGGTAATCTAAGCTCGCAAGGTTGCGGATCTTTTCTGCTATCCATTGTTCTTCATTGTAGGCGGGCACGATGACAGTAATAGATGGTAACTGACTGTCTGTTTGAGAGGCTTTGTAAGCTCGCTCTACAAATGGTGCTGTGGTTTTTTGCTGTTTTAAAGGAAGCCATTTAAGTAGCAATGGATAACCAACATGATGATAGACAATCAAAAATGCGGATAAACCAAAACCTGTAATCCAAAGTAAATCATTCATAGCTAGCCTCCTTGGCCAAACGTGAGTAGCGACTCACCATGTCTCTGATATCAAAATGTTTGAGAATAAAAGTTCGAGGAGAACCATGGGTTGATTTCAATTGCAGCGACAAAGCTTCCGCCAAAGAGAACACTCGGTTGGCTTCAACCAATGTGCTGTTAATCGGGCAGAGCGTCTCTTTCACGCCACCCACATCGGTTGCGACACAAGGAATGTCACATGCTTGAGCTTCTAGTGTTGAGAGGGGGAAGCCCTCTTGAAGCGACGGCAAACAAAATAAATCGAGGCTTTGGTAAAAGCTGGGCATATCATCGACCAAGCCTAAAAAGGTAACGCGATCCTCAAGTTTTAACGTTCTAACTTGTGCTTCCAATTGAGCTCTCTGAGAACCATCTCCAGCAATGGCTAGGTGTGTGTTTGGCGTAAGATGAGAGAAGGCTTCGATAAGCACTTTATGGCCTTTAACTGCTTCTAAACGTCCAGCTACTCCAATCACGGTTTTGTTGGCTGGAAGCCCAAACAAGTTTCTCTTGGTTGCTTGATTACCGCTTTGAAATTTCTGGCAATCGATTCCATTGTGAATGGTGCAGACTTTGCGGTAATTCAGTTTTGTCTGGATTTGTTCGGCGACAAAGTTCGCATCGGCAACCACATGTGGACGAATCATTTTTAGCAGTAGGGACTGCAGTCGAGCTGACTTTCTGTTATTCAGATGCCAGGCGTCGTGCTCAGTATGGATAATTACTGGCACCTGCGCTAAGCGTGCCGCAATCCCACCATATAAGAGTGGTCCGATATGGTGAGTGTGGACCACATCAGGCTTAAGTCCTTTGAGCATGGAAGTCAGCGTACTGATGGTTGTCCCGCTGAATCCAGGTTTCTTATTGAGAAAGTGCAGTTGGCCTTGGTAGGCCGAGAGTTTTGACCAGCATTGCAGTGCTTGCGCTTTGCTTCCCTCTAAACTTACGACAAACACGGAATGATTTGGTTGCGCAAAACGAAGCATCTCTAATACGAGCGTTTCCAAACCGCCAGGAGCTAAGTGCTGCACGACGTGTAATATCACTTTTTTATTGCGTTGAGTGCTATTTTGTTTTTGTCTGAATTCCATTCTCAAACCCTCGTTGAGTTCTTTGTTTATTTAGGAATTGCAGACTGCGTGCCAATAAATTAAGTGTTTAAAAACATGAGGTTAATGACAATGCATATGAAGGGCGATGTTTATTCTCAATTTGAGATTCATATTAGTGGAAACCTTACACGGAGTTAGAATAAGCACAAAAAGAAAAGCACTCGCTGAACGAGTGCTTGTAATGGAGTGTTAACGGCTGTTAGCTTCCGTATACCACTTTAGGTAGAGTGGTGATCACAGGAACGCCAAGATGCTTTTCTAATGCTCTTTTAGAGCGGATAGAGTTATCTGCTAACTCAAGTATCGTCGCTAATCCAATGCCCAAACCCGCGCCACCGATAAACCCTAAAATAACAAACACAAAACTAGGTAAGTTAGACGGAATGGTTGGTGTGAAAGGTTCATCAATGATTTTCACGCGTTTATTCTCTTCAAATACGCCAAGTGAACCAGTTAATTGAGCCATTTCATAACGCTCCACAAGGTCATCATACATTTCTCTTTTTACCGCGACATCACGAGCTAGGCGGTTGATTTCTGTTGCTGTGCTACCAAATCGATGCGCATTACTTTCTAACTCTTGAATCATTGTTCGTAAGCTATTGGTTTCTTCTGTGAGGGCTTCAAAGCGTCCGCGCATAATTTGCAGTTGGTGAAGCTGAGAGACCAGAAGAGGCTGAGCTTCTCCAAGACTGTTTACGGTGGTATTGCTTGCGATATCCCAAAGTTGGGCGCTGTTTAATTCCGGTTGTTTAGAGTTCAATAGTACTGAGCGCTCTTGCTCCAAGCGGTTTAACTCTCGTAGCTTGCCTTGAACCATGCTATGCGCCTCAGTGTACTTGGCGCGAAGCAAAGTGAGCTCACTACGAATGTCGATGATTTGTTCTTCAAGCTTACCGATAACCGGGTTGGTTTTAGAAAGTTGTTGGTCCAAACTACCTAGGCTTCGGGTAACACCAGCAAGCTCCGCTTCTTTTTCTGCCAAGGTTTGTTTAAGGCTTGCCAGACGAGTCAGGCTTTGTGCTTGCATTTCAGGCGTCGCGTGAGAGTAAGTATTCTTGTATTCCGCGAACGCTTGCTCTGCTTTATCCAGCTCTTCTCTGCGTTTATTAATATGGATGGTTAAAAAGTGACTTGAATCTTTAATTGAAGATCGTTCAGGAGCTAAAAGCTGTTCGACAAAATGTTCGCTGACGGAGAGTAACATCGACTCCATGCCATTCGGTTTGCCACTTCGTAATTGGATTTGAATGAAGTCCTTACCAAGCTGCTGAACAGACAAACGCGACGCGAGATCTTTAATGATGAACTCTTGCTCTTTGGCACTCATTTCGTCACTAATCAGCGCTTGTTCTTTTGCAACTGAGTACAAAACATGTCGGCTTTTTAGCAAGGTACTGAGTGCGCTCAATCGATCTTTCAGCATGGTTGAGACGGCAAGATCTTGAAGGAATGGGTTCATTTTCGCTGTCTCTTGGATAAGCATACTGGTATGAGCGACATAAGTCGTCGGAACCAGTTTACTTACGATGAAACCCAGCACAGGCAATACAAGCATAGGAATAACGATCATGTAGCGACGTCTCCAAGCTCCATGTAACAGTACACTGAGGTTTTCTCTTAAATCGTTCATAGCGCCCTCACTAATTTATCAACTTGGTTGGCTCTTGCTTCCCAGCTTTGCTGTTGAACAAATGACTTTGAATCTGTCGGTGGCGGTAGGAGGTGATCGAGACTGGCACGCACGTCTTCGACATCTTGAACCACATGGAGCATATGTTTGTAGGGCATTAATGCGGGAAAGGGTGTGCTGATAACAGGGGTTCCTGTTGCCAAGTACTCAAGAAGTTTAAGCGGATTACATGCCTTGATTTGAGCGTTATCAACAAAGGGCAACCAACTGGCATCCCAGTGTTGAGAGTAACGTGGCAGAGTGTGATGCGCTCTCGGGCCCAGGTAGTATATGTTGCTTCTTTGTGGAAGTGGATTATCACTGAACTCGTTGGGGCCGATGAACACGAGATCCCAGTCAGGCGCTTGGTCTGCGACTTGGGCAATTAAGTCGTAGTCTAACCATTCAGACAAACTGCCATAAAAGCCCAGCACTTTGCGACCATTATTAGGAAAATCTTCAGCCTTAGGTGCTGGCTCAGAAAATAGACTAAAGTCGACACCGTGAGGCAAAGTGACGGTTTTACCAGATGGAAATTGAGTGGCGAGTTTGTCACTTGCTGTATAAATCACATCAGCCGTGTTAACCAGTGTACGTTCATGCTTGGCAACCGTGTCGTGGTCAACACCAGCTAAAGCGCTAAAGTCATCGCCACAATAGTAAATTAGCCCACGTGAATTCATTTCCGCACAAACATCTGCGGCCGTCGGGAGAGATGTCCAAAATATAGGCTTATCAAAACCAAGAGCGTGTAACTGTTTATTGAGCTGGTATTTCATAATCTTAGCCGCTACTTTTCTTGCCAGCGCAGAACTTGGAGCAGGAATAGTGAGTAGGTTAATGGTGTGAATATTTGGGTTTATTTCAGACTCTAACGTTGGCTTATGCGATCCAGCGTTATTAAACACACGAGTGAGCTTGTTTAACGCACGTTGCATGTCTTTAGCGGTCAGCCTAGGTTGACGCAGACCGATTGAGTTAACCCAAAGGATGCGGTGGCTCGTTGCTAGTCGTTTGACAATGTGTTGAGTGGAGGAGGGTAGCCCGCCAAAATCTTCTCCAAATACTACGATGTCTGTCATGTAGCTCTCCTTGAGTCTTCGTTATTTGATTACTAATCAAGAGAGTAATCACAATACGTGCCAAGGATTTATTTGTTATAAAACAAGTAATTAGACTTTCTATTGGTATTTGAAATTAGGGTTTCTCATTTTGACAATCACTTTGAACGATTCGGCTAACGACAACCGTTAATGCTGCCAGAATGTAAATTGGCCAAGTGAAACCTTGAGTGAGGAAAGTACCTGATACGATGGTCCCGATAAGCCCACTTAAGACTGCGTTTGCTCCAACAGAGAGGGTGTAATCCGATGTTGGCGTCAGTAGTGAAATAGAATGCAAAGAGGTTCGAATCAATGACACAATCAATGTAATGAACACGGCGAGTCCAACAAACCCCGTTTCTGCTAATACGCCAAACCAAGTACTGTGTACGGCGTGATTGATACCATCCCAGTGAGGGCTATAGAAATAGTAATTGAAGTAGAAATTATCAAGCCCAACCCCAGTTAACGGATGGTGGAGAGCCATTTTAAATGCGGCTTCCCACGCGTAAAGTCGCCCCATCGCAGAGGCATCTATACCATCCTCGGCTGCGCCACCCGATTCTCGCCCTGAGATACCAGCAAATGCGTAGAGTACGATGGCTGCGACGGCGCCTAGTACTAAGACTAACGTTTTGCTTTTGATATGCTTAAAGGCAAAGTACGCAAATACCGATAGAGAGCCTAACAAGCCCCCGCGGCTTTGTGTCTCAATAATCGCAAAAAACAATACCAAACAGGTAACAAGTGCGAAGAGTCGGAGATGCTTAGGTGAACGTTTCTCCATCAACTGACTAACGGTAAAGGCGAGGGGAAACATTAATACCAGCGCCAAGTCGTTCGGATCGCCGAGTACTGAACCTATTGAGCGTCCAATCGATACGCGCGTGCCTTCGACTAAATCAATGCCATTCGCTGCGTTTTGTAATGCGACTAAACCAATCAACAATCCGGCGAAAATTATTGCTTTCGACATTTGTGCTAACTGAGCAGGCTTGGTAATAAGCCAGGTGATCGCCAATGTCATAATGATGATTTTCCAATAGGTATTTTTGAAAACTGTAATGGCAATGTCACGACTGGATGCGAAGACGATGCCGATGATCACCAGCCCCCAAAATATGCACAGCCATTTTAATGAAGGGTGCCAAAAAGCCGTAAGCTGGCGACTTATCAAAAGGTGGAAAGCAAGTGCGGCCAGTGCCCCTAGTGATAGTAGCAATGGGATCTTAAAGTTATAGATAACGGGAAACGCTTCATGAATACGGAAGAATGAAAAAATAACGAACAGCGTGACAAGCCAAAACGTTTGGTTGAGAACGAACAGTAAAGCCAGCGGGGCGAAACATAGTGCGACAATCAAAATAGGGTGAGGCATAACAATCCAAAGCAGGCCGATACAGACGGTAATCGTCAGCGCTGCGATGGACTGCTTTCTTCTCACCTTGGTTTCAGTCATAACGAGTATCTCTTCACCTGTCCACGCCACTTCACCATGTATCGAGTGAGCGCATTTAGCGTCTCTTTACTCATATAGCGAGTAGCTATCCCTGCCAGCAAAGTGCATGTCAAAATGCAAATTGCGATGGCGATGCCTATTGATTGTGAAGAGTGAAGCAGGAACAGTGCCACACCGGAGATAATCTGCAATAAAACCATCAGACTTAGGTGAAAAGGCAACGGCATGCATTGTTGACCTACCACATAAGTAAGGCCAAGCTTACACAGTTGAGCGTAATAAAGCGCAATGAAAACTCCATAGATACCCAGGGACGATAGGCCAAACAGCAAAGCAATTGCAACGCATGCTGAGACGACATTAATACCCAGTAACCAGCGAGTACGACGCTTGTACAAAATGGAAATATTAATGAGCTCGCTCCACTCTTTTAGCATAGCGATAGGCAGTAAAAACAAGCTGAACAGTACCGCCTCATGATAGGTTTCTGGTAACAGGTAAGTGATCATCACCATTGCTAATGTGCCGACTGAAACACTTAACCCTGTAATGTAAATCATGCCTAGATGAGTGATGCGCACAGCTTCTGTACTCTTACGACCTTCTAGGTAATTAAATCGACGTGGCATCCACCACATGCCAAATGGCTGAACTAAAATACACATGCCAACCGCAAATTTTACGGCTATCGCGTAAATCCCTAAGGTCGCAAGTGAGGCGTTCGCGCCGATGAACCAGCGTTCAGCGCCATTGAGACAAAACGCAACCAATCCAGCCATCATCATTGGCAGACAGTAATTTAGGTATTGTTTCGCCACTGTCATACTTGGCAGAGTCATGCTGTAGCGGTTAATGATGTGCAGCCAGACAAACTGAGTAATAGCAGCCAACAAGCCACCCCATAAAACAGAAATAACATGTGGGTGAACAGACAGCGCCGTGATGATGAAAATGACCTGAAAAACAGTGGTAGTCACCATGACGTTAAGTAGGGTTCTTGCTTTGTCGTCCTGTGTTCTCAACCAAGCTGTGCCGATTGCGATACTGCCTTCTAGAACGATAGCAAACATAATAATAGCAAACTCGACTCGCGTAAAAGGCGCAGGAATAGGCGCGAGCATAATGATAGCGAGTAGGCATAAAGCCACGATGCCAGCGATGAACAAAGCAAGTGAGTACAGCTGGTTTAGTAGGCTTGTGCGCGTATTTTTATCCTTTTCAACCCCGACGAATCGATACAGCGCTTCATGCAAAGCGAAACTGACGAATAAGGTTGTGACAACGCCAAAGGTGGTAAGCAGTTCAAGCTTGCCCATTTGTTCTGGTGAGAGAAAGTGGGGCAATACAGGCAGCATGATTAAGCTGATGCTTTTGTTTATCACTAACGCGATAGCGAACAGCGACATATTGGTCATTGCTTTAGACATGGTCATATCCTTTGATGTATCGCGGTGTTTTGAGTTTACAATCGCCATTCGGTGCGGATTCTGCTGCAAGGTGCTGAGCGATTGGCAGATAACAACGTTCGGCCGTATAAAGTTGAGAAACGTTGAGAGCTTCGATACCCATTGTCACTTTCATCCATGGAGACTCATTCAAAAGGCGAATTGCGTTATGTAACGACGCCACATTGTTTGGTGTGTACTTGATGCAATTGCGGCCATGCGTCAATACGCGATCCCAGTAGCTATCATCATGTGGGATGACGATGCACATGCCTGCTGCGAGAGCTTCTAGAATGGATAATCCAAAAGGTTCGTTAACACTGGTGGAAACAAACACACCACACTGAGAGCGTAGGTCATCTAGGTTATCTGGGCATTCATGCCATTCAACACCTTTGGTGGTGAAATCTGGTGTTGAATATTCCACACCTGCCACATTTGGTTTGATGTAACACACGGTAGATTTGATCTCTTTTGTCTTATCAAGTGTTAAAGCATCAAGAAAAAGATCGATGTTCTTCCATTTTAGTAAGCTAGCTGCCCAGAAGACGCGGTTTGAAATCGGATTTGCTTGTTTTGGCCAGCGGTCTCTCGATAGTCCGTTAACAAACGTAGAAGCATTCAAACCACACCAATAGCGTTCAGTGGCTGGTTTCTCTGTTTTGAGGTAGACCTGTAAGGCCTCTAGCATCGATTCTCGGGTGTTTGCCAAGTAATAAATTGCGGATGCTTTTACCAAGCAGTAGCCGGAAGATCTTGAACGACCAATTGGACCATGAACCATTTGTACCACAGGCTTTTTGCTGATTAATCTTAGTAAGTACAAAGGCATATCATTACTTGGGCAAGATAGACCTAAAAAGCTATCTATCTTTGGTAGTTTCATGCACGCAAAAATCAGTTGGATAAAGTAATACGCGTTCATTAACCAGTAAGTGAGGCCATGAGTGGAGCTCAGTGGTGATGGTTTGATTTTGATAATCTGCACACGAGGCGTATCACTAAGCAGTGACTCCCAATGTTCTGGGTTCGTGGTCAGCAGATAACCAATTACGTTCAGTTTATCGCACTGTTTGAGGAGCTCTGCATTCGCAATCTTAGAACCACCTTGCATTGGGATGGCGTCGAACATTAATACACGTTTCATGACTGGGCTCCTCAATTGATACTCAACCAGCGTGAAAGAGGCTTCATGCAGTGAGTCATTGGCATTGGTGTAATACTGTTGTTCTCAAGCTCACCTTCATAAATACGTTCAATGGCGCTTATAGATGCTGCAGTCGTGAGGTTTTGGCTAGCATGAAGATAGGCGTTTTCAGCTAGCTTGTTTCTTAGAGCTACATCTTGCATGACTTGTTGGATAGCGTTTAATAAGCTTGCCATTCCGCGATTCTGGTACAGTAGTGCAGAGTGATTATGCTCGAACAACTCAGGAATGCCTCCCGTTTTAGGAGCCACGATAGGCAGTTGAGCTAAAGCCGCTTCCCCGAGCACGAGACCAAAGGCCTCTTCATAGGCGCCGCTAATAAAAGCGTCTGCATTCCCAGACATCCATGCACCTGCATTGCTTTTTTCCCCGACAAAGTGGACTCTGTCTTGGATACCAAGATCCGAAGCAAGTTGTTGCAATGTTTCTCTTTCCTCGCCATCGCCAACGATAACAAGATGAGGATTATCGTGATGGTAATTGTGCATGCGCACAGCGCGAATAAGGCGGTCGAATCCTTTTCTTTTAATCAACGAACCTACCGAGAGAAAGGTAAACGCTTGTGGAGGTATTCCGAGGTGAGCCTTGATATCAATGGGCGTATCAGAGTCCAGAAGCGATACACCGTTGTGCACAACATAAAGCTGGTCTTCTGGGTAACCGTCCTGAATAATTTCACGACCGACATCTTTACTAACGCAAATCAATTTTGGGGAGAGGTGTAACCCAAGAGAGAAGCGATCTCGCAATGTATAGTGACAATGAAGTTGGGTGACAAGTGGGATGTGATTCATGCGTGCAGCCAAGCACATCCATTGACAAGGACCACCGCTATTAACGTGTACCAAGTCGATATTGTGTTTTTCAATCAGTGCTGAGCCCTGTTTGATAAGGCTATTCCATCCGCTAATATCCCAGCGAGGTGCACTCCAGCCACCAACGAGATTGAAAACAGAATGTTCCGCTTCAATTCCGAGCGATTGACACTTATCGATTAGTGGCTGGCAGTTTGACCACACGAATGGCTCAAACTTATCACGGTCAATCCCTGAGATGAGATCCAGAAGTACCACTTCACTGCCGCGAATCCAGTTATCACCATAATGAACATATAGAATGCGTTTTGGAGTAGTCATAAGTCACCTCTGTCTCATCATTAACTTGTGTTAACTGCTGAGTTGCAACAGAGATGCCAAAATATGCCATTAGTTTATGTGTTTGAATATTATTAGATATTTGTGCTTGGCCTTAAGGGGATAAGCAATATTCTCATATTGAGAACCAATATGGCTTATTGCTCCGTTTCAATTTGATATTTTCGTAGCAATACAGGAATAACGCTTTGCGCCGAGAAATCATCAATAATGGTCTGCCGAGCGTTTTGACGAATGTGAGATTGCTGCGCTTCATCAAGAGACATCCAATGTTTAAGGCATTGAGCGAGAGATGGGACGTCATCGACAATAAAGCCATTTTCGCCAGTTTGGATAATATCGGGCAAGCGACCCACGCGTAGGCTCATCACGACTATTCCTCTAGCCATTGCTTCAAGCGCCGCCATAGGCAGGCCTTCATAGCGAGAAGAAATTACCAGCACGCCAATGTTTTTCCAAACGGTCTCCATTTCAGTTTGATGACCGAAAAATGTCACATTTGAAGGGGCAATGTGGGCGAGTGATTCTCTTTCGGGTCCATCACCGTAAACACTAAACTGCAGTGTTGGGCAGAGCTTAGCCACTTCGATAAATTGGTCGGCACCTTTTTCTTGGCTCAATCGGCCGACGAAGGCGATTTCTTGATAGTTGAGATTACAATCGGGAATCGAAACAAAGTTATTCAGCAGTTCCGAAGGGAAAATGACTTTGCGCTGAATGCTTGGGCTGACGGAAAAGCAGTGGTTAGAGAGGTAGCCTGAACTTCTATCAAGCCAATCATAGAGCCACATTTTGCCCGAGGATGATTCTCCTGCATGATAAGTTGAAATCAAGCGAGGAAATGTGCGCGTGAGTAGCTTGGCACAGCGCGCTAAGATTGACGCTTTGTAACCGTGGGAGTGAATGACCGATGGTTGGTGATTGGCGACCGCGCTTGTTAGGTGTTTGATCTTTAATGCCTTATGTGGCTCACCAGACAAATGGTTCAAGTAACTCACAGGGATGGTGGATTCTTCTGCTTTCTCTACAATCTGTGCTGGTGGCGAGTACTCAGTCGTTAAGACAACACGTGCTTTGTGCCCAAATGTCATTAATCCACGAGCAAGCTCTATGACGTGACTTTCGATACCGCCAAACAGGCGGCTATCAAGAAAAATCCAAATTTCACCAACGGCAAGTTTCTCAAGATTGTTCGAGATTAATTTCATCCGCTTCCCACGCTTGTTTTTTTCGGTAAACCGTAGATGGGCTTAGCTCCAGCATTACGGCGGCATTGAGTACGTTGCCATCACAGTATGCGATTGCGTTTTGAATCGCCTCACGCTCCACTTGCCACATAGGGCGAATGGTTCCATCAGAGTTAAAGTACGGCGAGGCAACCGCTGAGGATTGTATGTTAGGTTCCGGTGTCGGTATTGACGGTTCTCTAGCGGGGGCCGATTGTTCCTCAATATACACAGGTTGGGATGTTATTGTTGGAGGGGTTGCTGGCTCTTGAGTTACATGTGCGGGAGTGGATGTTCTCACCGTTTTAGACTTTCTAGTCAGTTGAGCGGGTAGGTGATTCACCGTGACTTTTTCGTCATTATTAAGCACCACAATGTTACGTATGATGTTTTGCAATTGCCTTACATTACCCGGCCATTCGTAGTGCTTGATGATATGTTGAGCTTCGCTGTCGATTGTTGAGAATTTCTTTTTGTCCTGTTTAGCATAAGTGGTCAAAAAGTGTTTGGCTAACGTGACGATGTCACTTCCTCGCTCGCGCAGAGGGGGCATATCGATAGGTATTACGTGTACACGGTAATACAAATCTTCACGAAAACGACCTTCTTCCACTTCTGTTAATGGATCTCGGTTGGTGGCACAAATGATTCGGACATCCACCTTCATCTCTCGAGTGCCGCCAAGCGGTGTGTAGGTTCCTGTTTGAAGAAAACGGAGCAACTTCTTTTGCATCTCAAGTTCCATTTCACACAGTTCATCGAGAAAAAGCGTACCACCGTGAGCCTGCGTCGCAGCACCTTTTCGGTCTGTTGTGGCTCCGGTAAATGCGCCTTTAACATGGCCAAAAATCTCACTTTCCATTAAATCTCGTGGGATAGCCCCGCAGTTTATAGCAATAAAAGGTTTGTCTTTACGATCGCTCTGACGGTGCACGGCTTCAGCACAGACTTCTTTACCTGTGCCGCTTTCACCCACAATAAAGACACTGGCAGATGTTGGAGCAACGGCATCAATGGTTTTATATACCGCCTGCATTGGGAGGCTTGAACCGATGAATCCGTGATAGTTATGGCGATCAAACTTGGACTGAATGTTTTCTACTAAATCTTCCAATTTGGCGCGTTTGAGGTGTAATGCAACAGAAGTTTTTAGGCGATCGGCGTTAATAGGTTTTTCTAAGAAATCTTCCGCACCTTTTTGAATTAGGTTAACGGCTAAGTCTACGCTGCCGTGCGCTGTAGCAATAATAACTGAGGTAGGAATGTCATTCTGGTTGATCCAATCCAACACGTCTTCACCAGACATATCGGGCAGTTTCAAATCGAGAATGATGAGCTGAGGTTTGCTTCTTTCAATAAATTGAATTGCTTCGCGACCTGTTTCGACATGAAAAATGTCATAAGGTTCGTCTTTGACATACTGCTTATAAAGTATGGCTAGTGAAGTAGAGTCTTCTACCAGTAACACCCTTGGTCTCATAGTCCTATCCCAACGTAGTTCGTTTCATTTTTATGATTTTTGTCAGCACTATTATTTGTATTTGGCGTGATGAGCGAGTTATATGGCTTAGTGCTCTCTAGTGCTGAATATTCTCAATTTGAGAAAAGCGTTATCTAAGTATTAGCACAAGGTGGGAAATTTGCGAAAAATCCATACTTTTTAATTGATTAAGTTAAATTGTAAATGTCTTAGATGATATCGGCATCGCACTTTAATAAGTGCGATGATTCATAAGATAATTTATTATTGAAACGGTTACTCGAACCCTTGATCTTTTCGCTTTTCTAGCGCGTCAAACGATTCATTTGCCAGCTGGGAAAGAGACTCACAGAGAGCCAATGCTTCTAGTGTTTTCCCTTCCACACAATATTTCTCAATCATTCTTGCTTGTCTGGAAAGCGTTCGGTTACCTAAAGCAAGGGCAGAGCTGCCGAGTGTATGAACTTCGAACTCTAATGTTTGGAGGTCTCTCGCGCTTAATGCTTGCTCTATTTTCTCCATGCGCTCTCGTGACTCTTCAATATAGTGTTCAATCAGCGTAGGGATGATTTCGGCGCACGTATCTTTGATCATTTGCTGGAGAATGTGTTCATCCACCAATTCTTGTTCGATAGTCGGTGTGTTATTTGCAGTCATATTGGCGCTCCCTATAACATAAACAGTTCACTTTTCTTAATTTGTTGAGATATCTTTTCTTTCCACTTTTTGGGTAAAAAGCGTAGCTTGGAAACTTGGCGGATCAACTCATCTTTCAGGCTAGGTGTATGCTTCATATTCAGCACGGAACCAATCAAATTCGCATCGCTAGCATCAAGTAGTTTTTTGGCTTGTTCGAGTTGGGTTGCCGTCGTAGAGCCATAATGTGCGACTAATAAGGTGGCATCACATACGCCCGCAATCACTTGAGGGGCAATATTGCTTCGGTTGACACTCAGAAGTGGAGATGTGTCTATCACGACGCGCTCGTATTGCGTTAACCACTCTGCAATATTGCGCTTCAGCATTGTCGGGTCTCGGTACGCCAATTGAGTGCTGGCGAGAGATGGAGCAGGGAGACCGACTAAGGTTTGATGCGTATTTTCTCTAGTGATCAGGTGGCCAACTTTTTCGGCATCATCAAACTCGTGAATGGTGCGATAAGCGGGCTTGAACAGGTTAAGATCCACATACAAAGTATTGTGTCCAGCTAAAACCAGACGCTCTGCTAGAGATGAAGCAACGGAAGTGACGCCGTCTTCAGACTTACAACCCACAACACAAATCGTTTTGTGGCCTTTCTGTTCACTCTGAAGATAAATTTGCTCAATCTCAGCGTGAGTGGCAGGAATAGTCATTACAACGCTCCTATTAACACGATGGTTGTGGTGATTTGTAAAATATCTCTTAATCCGGCTCTCGCTTTTTCAGCAAAGCTTTCGTCTTTATGTGGAATGTAAATAGTGTCGCCTGCACGGATGACTGGTAAATCATAAATGTTGGCGGTTTTGCTAAAGTTCACCAAATCAAATGTTCGAGCTTGGCCCTGACAGCAAGACATGTTGACCACACTGATTTTTTCAAGATACGCATTGTTTGTCGGGCCTCCTGCTTCGGCCAGCAAGTCAAGTACCGTCATGTTGTCATTAAATACATAGCGCCCAGGGTCTCTTACTTCACCTAATACACGCACGGTGGATTCTTTGGAGCGATCCAACCAGTTTTTGTTTTTTTCCGGAATGTAAATGGTATCGCCGGGACGAATGTGGGGCAGAATAGACTCATCGCCCGTTTCAAAGTACATCGACAAATTCAATTTACTCACTTTGGCATAGCCTAGGCCACGGTGCGTCACACGAATATTGTGAATATCGGCATCCATTGTTGGTCCATCGGCGGCAGATAAAATATCCAGAAAGTGCATCTCTTCGGTAAAGCGATAGCGGCCTGGGGCATTGATTTGACCGAAAACATATATCGAGGCATCAGAGCTCTGGCTTACCCATTGCGATTTGTTGTCTGATGGATCGTCAGGTAATGCATGGACTCTTACTACCGTGCCAGCAGAAACTTGGGGCAGATTCGATGTTGGTGAGCCATCTAAAATGTACTGATCTAAATCGAACTGTGTCATTTGACCATTATTGGCGACTTCAATTTTGGTGGTGTCAGCTCTACGTGTTGGGCCGCCAACATGCGCAAGCAGATCAATTAAATCCATTTCGTCTGACCATTCAATACGTCCCGGGCGCACGACTTCTCCCATCACAGCGACCGCTCGACTTGGCGCCACTTTTAGCCATGACTTCTCGTTGAAATCGGTTTTCTCAGGGACGAAAATCGCGTCTCCAGGTCCGACATTCGGTGGTCTAACCGAAGACAGCCCCTCGGTATGCGCGGTTAGGTCGAATTTGATGACCTTACCATCGGCTTTTATGACACGAATTTGGCGAGATTCTGCATAGCGAGTAGGCCCGCCTGCATTGGCGAGAATATCCATGAAGCTAGCGTCTTGCTTTCCTTCATACGCGCCAGGGTGGGCAACTTCACCCATGACATAAACCACATTTGCGCCCGCTTTGATTTCTTCTTCCTGTTTTGGAACAAAGATGGTGGCACCCGGTAGGATTTCTGGTAGTAAGCTTTGATCACCCGTATCCAGATACTTTTTCAGATTAAACATGGTTGGGTTGTTATTTGTGATCACGCGAATTTGCTCAACACTGGCATATCGTGTTACGCCGCCAGCTCTCATCACGACATCAACGAGCGTGGTGTTCGGTTTGTAAGAGAATGAGCCGGGAGCATTAACTTCACCAAAGACTTTGATGGCACGAGCGGAGTCTGCGCTATCGCCTGAGTTCGCGAGTTTTGCTGCATCAAATTCTTGCTCAATATTCCCAACGAGTGGAGATGCTGGAACAAACAGTACGTCCAGCGATTCCAATTTCGGGAGCTGGCTATTATCACCAGTATCAAGGAAACGTTTGTAGTCAAACTCGATGTTTTTGTCGCCGCGTTTAACGATCATTTTATCGAGCTGAGCACCAGCGCGAAGGCCGCCAGCTTCGTATACAAACATTTGAATGTTGGAACCTGAAGGTAAGGTATATTCCCCGGGTTTGACCACGTAGCCTTGGACTGACACTAATAACTGTTGTTGTTTGATAAAGACTCGAGCGTTGTTTACGTCACGATACACGGTTTTTAGCGTTTCGATAATCACGTCTTGGAGCTGTTGTTCATTATATCCAGCAACAAATACAGGGCCGACTTCCGGTAAGTTAATACGCCCACGGCGATCGACTTGAAACCCTTTATTTAAAGACGCTTCTCCAGGTAGGTTAATCTGAATTAAATCGCCAACCTTAACAGTATTGTTTCCATCTGCTGACGAAGTAGGTACCCAAGCAACCAAGCACAAAAGAACTAAGGTGATAAATGGTTTCATCGTGTTCATAGCGCACCTCCTACAGATAGATTGCGATTTACTGAGGTATCGCTATCTGAATTAGGGCTAATAACCTCGATGCTTACGCGGCGATTGGTTAAACGCACGGCAGGTGTTTCACCCTCGTAAAGCGGCAGGCTATCTCCCACAGATTTGGTGGTTACGCGTTCTGAAATGATGCCAAATACAGTCAGGTAACGCTTCACTTGTTCTGCACGCGCTTGAGCGAGTTTCTGGTTGTAATCTGGTGAGCCAGTGACATCGGCATGCCCAGTCACCACAAGAGTTAGGTTAGGGTGGTCACGTAAAATGTAGGCAGCTTCTGCCAAATGTCCCATGTACTTTGGATTAATTTCTGCTGAATCGACAGCAAATTGATTATCAATATTGAGGAGTGCATAAATTTCAGCGACGACGTTCAAATCGCTACGCAATGCTTCAATATCATCGGGTGGCGTACAAGTGGTTTGGCTTAATACATAGTCGAGTTGCTGTTCAAGTTGGTTTAAACGTCGACGCTGAATCACCAGGTCGTTAGCAGCATCGAGTAGAAGTCCGCCTTCTAACTCACGTGCGATTCTGTTTTGCTTCTCAAGTGCTTGCACGACTGCTGCAGGAAAGCACCAGCGTGCGCCTTCTTGAATCAACGCGTCTAGGTGTAGCTTGGTGAGTTGCCAATCAAACCTCAACCCATGCTCTGGACCTAACGGTTCATCGGGCATGACTGGGGAAAACTGATAATTTTCAATTGAGATATCTTGATAGTTTTCCGCCAAGCCACCTTTTCCGTGGTCTGGGTAGTCAAACGACGAACAACCAAACATGCCGACAACAAGAGCGCTTACTACATATCGTCGTATAAGATTTACCATGCCAACCTCCGTTTAAACCGGTATTTTTAGTGTCCTTTTGAGTTAACGGGAATAGCATGGTTAATACGAAGCAAGCTCATGATTTCTAAAGGTTGGCCTGATACGTTTTCAATACTCATGCTTCTTTCACGTTCAACTAGACGCTTATATAAGTAAACAATGGCACCAATCCCTGAAGAATCAAGAAATTGGACGTGCTGTAGGTTAATTTCGACTTCTTTGTGATGATTGTCGTGAATTACTTCATCAATGTGATGTTGTGCTTGTCGACAGCCACTTGCGTCTAAGTCACCAAAAAATTCAATGGCTAATTTGTCTTGATTAATTTCTAGTTTGCGTAATTCCATGACTCTATCTCCGTTTGTTTTCTCTACTTGGATATAGAGCAGGTAACGTGCCAGATTTAAATGCGTATAAAATCAGATAGTTATGATTTTTGGTTGATGTCATTCAAATTGAGAAGGAATAGGTTCTCAATTTGAGAATCAAAAACGCATAGACAAACGGCTTGTTCAGGAGAGAGGTCGAATTAATATCGAGTGCTAAAGCAAGAGTCTCATCGAGATTAGGTTGCGACTTGATTTGAGACTCACTCATCCTATTGTGAACAATGTGTAAATATTAAATGCAAAATCTGTCTAAAGTTTATGATTGTCCTTGCAAATCATTACTTAAGTTGATTGTTCTGAGTCGAAGAATGACTAGTAACAAATAGGTCATCGAGAGGAGTTACGGTTCAATAAAGGCGCTTTTTTGTACAAGGTCTTCTTATGCCATTAAAAATGACATTAATCGCGCTGGCTGTTATGACAGCGTCTTCACAGCTTCAAGCTGATACTTCTCTCACGCCTCCAGTTTCTCTTGCGCAAAGCTATCAAGATGGTATCGATGTATCTGAATACTGGTATAGCGAAAAACTCGACGGCATTCGCGCCTATTGGACCGGACAACATCTTGTGACGAGAAATGGTAACCGAATCTACGCTCCAGATTGGTTTATAGATTCACTACCTGACTATCCGTTAGATGGTGAGCTATGGGCGGGACGAGGCAATTTCCATCTCGTACAACAAACGGTTTTGGATAAAACGCCTGTGGAGTCAGCTTGGCGAAACATTGATTTTATGATCTTTGATATGCCGTATTCTGCTGGTGATTACCGGAAGCGTTATTACAACATCAAAGACTTAGTGCTCGAAGTAGACCAACCTCATATCAAATATGTCGAACACCGTGCGATCCAAAATGAAGCTCACCTGTTTGCGCAATTGGATAAGATTTCAATATCCGATGGTGAAGGGGTGATGCTACGTAAGGTATCAAGTCGTTATCAAGCTGGACGTGGTAGTGATTTACTTAAACTGAAACGATACGCGGATGATGAAGCGCTAGTCGTGGGCTACAAGCCAGGCTCGGGGCGTTTATTGGGTATGATGGGGGCGATGTTAGTTCGCTTACCAGATGGTACAGAGTTTTACATTGGTAGTGGGTTTACCGATGAAGTGCGTCGTCAGCCTCCGAAAATAGGTTCAACCGTCACGTTCAGGTACAACGGTTTTACTCATACCGGTAAGCCACGTTTTGCCCGATTCTTGCGTGAGAGGCTGGAGGAATAGAACGCTCTGTACTTACTATTTACCAACGGTTACGCCGCATCGCTTGAAGAGACCCTGCCAAAACTGAACGTGGTTTAGGGTTTCTTGTCTAAAGGTTTTGTGTGCCTCTTTTATACCATATTGATGACCATGAAGTTGCATACGCTTTTCTATCAAGGTGGCGCCATCATGAAGTTGCTGATAGGTACTGTCTAAATAGGCTAAGTAAGGTTGCACTTCTTCAACATAAATGGATTGAAAGACATTTCTTAGGTAGCGGAACTGGGTCACGTTTCGGTTTGGCCCGCACAACACATTATTCTGATGTTGTTCAAGTAACTGAGTCGTAGCTTTTAGCCAGTGAGAAGCGTTTATCATAGAATAGTAAAGCCGTCCGATTAAACGAGATTTCTCTAGCTCTTCTTGATATTGCACAATCTCAATATCGGGCAGACGTGAAATGGCGCGATGAGGCAAGCCGTGCATTTCACTGAAAAGGCGATAGACGTCGTTAATACGTGCAACATCATTTGGTGTTTCTTGAGATAGCCAATCCGACGCCGTTAGCTGCTTTTGCATTGCATCACTCGCGAGTAGCAAGTTGTCAAGATGAGTACCTAAATGTTGCCACTTAGTCGAATAAAGCTCTGTTAATGTAGTACGTTCTTCATCGCTGAGCTGAAATTCGGATAGGCATCGATTCATGACTCGTAACAGTGAAGTTTGGTAATCAAAATCATGAAATGCATCCTGCACCTTACCAAGTTGCGAGTTTTTCTCGGCAAGTAGATTGAATAATCCACACTGGCGTAATTGGTAGCTTTCTAGTAAACCAATCGATAGCCTTGGAAGTGGCTCGAATAAGTCACGTTTTGCAGGTATGGTCACAGTAGGTTGCGATTCGATTGGAAGAGTAGGAGCGTCCAACACATTGGCGACACGTTGGTGATACTTGTCAAACATGGCGTTTTCTGGGTTGAACCAGCTATCGCAACCGTTAAGAAACAAGACTAAGAACAATAAAATAGACCGCACAAATATCCTTTTTATAACTTCGTATTCGTCACCCAGAGAGCAGACTCTACTGGCTCACAAGCTTGCTATAAGTATACTCAACAGCGTTATTATTCGATCAAAAAAGCCAGCGTGTGCTGGCTTTTTTCTTATTATCACTGAACTGAAAAGTTCAATTGCACCTCTGGTTCTTGGCGGTGCATCCAGCGCATTCTTACCCCTAACATAAGTGCGGCAGAAGAAAGGCCGATGATAAAGCCTAGCCAGAAACCTTGCGCTCCCATTGGCTCGACGATCCAGTCTGTGCGGCCAAGGACGTAACCCATTGGTAAACCAAGAATCCAGTAGGCGATAAACGTACGGTTGAAGATGGCTCGCATAT
The DNA here is from genome assembly GCF_023161645.1 of Vibrio sp. 1CM7H. Lineage (NCBI taxonomy): Bacteria > Pseudomonadati > Pseudomonadota > Gammaproteobacteria > Vibrionales > Vibrionaceae > Vibrio > Vibrio sp. 1CM7H. The sequence continues at coordinate 297,352 of NZ_JALNTV010000002.1, read as the reverse complement.
CTTTATAGCCACGCAGTGCACCTGCCGCGATTACCTGAACTGCGTCCGTACATTGATAAACAGCAGCAAATACGAGCAGTTGCATCGCTAGAGTGATGACTTCTGGGTTGCTAGTGTAAAGTTCGGCAATCCATCCACGAGACAATACGGTTAATATCGCTGTAAGAACAGATAGACCTAGACCAACCATTATGCCCACTCGTGAAGCAACGCGAGCGCCATCAACGTTTTCTTCGCCAAGTCGGTGTCCGACACGAATACTCACTGCCGCACCGATACTCATTGGAAGCATAAATACTAGCGACGAGAAGTTAATCGCAACCTGATGCGCAGCAACGATGATTGGTCCTAGTGGTGAGACCAATAATGCAACGACAGCAAATAGTGTCACTTCAAAAAACAGCGCTGCTGCAACAGGAAAACCGAGCCTGAACAGACGAACTTGCGCTTTCCATTGTGGTCGATGCCATTCACCAAATAAGTTGATGCTTTTAAGTCGATCTGATGTCATTACATAAAGCAATAGTAGGGCAAACATAACCCAGTAAACAATCGTGGTTGCAACACCACAGCCAACACCGCCTAATTCAGGTGCACCAAACTTGCCATACACGAAAATCCAGTTTAGAGGAATGTTGAGCAGTAAACCGATAAAGCCAATGACCATTGCTGGTTTCGTCAATGACATACCATCCGTAAAGCTTCTAAGCGTTTGAAAAAGCAAGAAGGCAGGGACTGCTAAGATAACAGCATGAATGTACCCCACTGTTTTTTCTGCCATCAGCGTTTCAACATCCATAAATCCGAGAATAAATTGGGTTTGAAGCAGCACTGCAATAATCGGCACACTGATCAACAATGCCAAAACGACGCCTTGTTGAATTTCAAACGGGATTTTTACTCGACGACCAGAGCCATTTAACTGTGCGACAACAGGGACTAACGCCATTAACAAACCCACACCAAATAAAATGGATGGAAGCCAAATACTTGAAGCGACAGAAACCGCAGCCATGTCGGTGGCACTAACGCCTCCGGCCATAACGGTATCAACAAACCCCATACCAGTTTGAGCAACAGATGCGATCAATACCGGGGTCGCCAATTTGATGAGACTTGATGCTTCTTCTTTATAGCGATGCACGAAAAATACTCCAGAGCGGAACAATAAGTTGAAAGAATGAGAGCGCTCGAGGACAAAAGATGTGGTGAACTGATCTGATGGTTGATTTTAGTCACGATAAGGTGAAAAAATGCCTCGGAGAAACTCCGCGCAAATGATAAACAATTGTATGTTTATATTCCATAGTTAGGTTGCGAATAGTGGATAACACTAACTTAATGCTCGCTAAGCTCAGGATACGCTAATACTGAGAGCTGTAATAAATCATGTTAATGTTAGAAGCATGTATGAGAACAAGGCTCCATTTTTCAATAGGTCGTTGCTCTATAATCTACAGGTTTTATCTCGATACACAGTGCTGTGCTTAAGGCTCTGTCATCGATTGCAGCTTGTATGAAATCAATAGGTAAAAAGAATGTTTACAGGAATAGTTCAGGGTACGGCGAAGGTCGTTAAAATTGATAAAAAAGAACGCTTTCAAACGCATGTTGTCGAGTTAAGCGAAGAGCTTTGTAAAGGATTAGAAATAGGTGCATCTGTCGCTCACAATGGCTGCTGCCTGACCGTGACCAAAATTAATGGCAACCTTATCAGCTTTGATTTAATGCAAGCGACATTGGCTCTCACCAACTTAGGCGAGCTAGTTGAAGGTGGCAGCGTAAACATTGAGCGAGCTGCCAAGTTTGGTGATGAAATTGGCGGACACAGCATGTCTGGCCATATTAGTTTGATGGCTGATATTGTCGAGATCATCGATACGCCTAATAACCGCACGATTTGGTTCCAACTGCCGCAAGAATCAATGAAATATGTATTAGCGAAAGGTTATATCGGCTTGGATGGTTGTTCTTTGACGATTGGTGAGGTTGAAGCGTGTCGTTTTTCAGTACACCTAATTCCAGAAACCTTGCAACGAACACTCTTTGGAGTAAGACAAGTAGGGGACCGCGTTAATATTGAGTTTGACCCTCAGACTCAAGCCATAGTTGATACTGTTGAGCGAGTTCTCGCAGCAAAACAGCTTTAGAATGATAAAAAGGAGCCAAGCGCTCCTTTTTAATTCAAGTGACTTTGTGTTTCCAACGCTTACATGCTCGAGTTGTTATTCGTAATTGTCATCGATAAACAGTTCGACTTTATCTTGCAGCTCATCTACTCGCATATTTAAGTGAATGGCATGGCAACAAGCTGGGCAATCATCATAAAACTCTTGGTCACCATTACTTGCATCTAGTGTAATGCCGATTGAATGTCCACAATGGGGGCATTTGACATGCCTTTCGGTATAATTTTTCATACAACAACTCCTAATATCGCAGGGCTTTTAAACACTCTATTCTTTAAGGAAGTACAGCCCTTCACTTACTTTGCCTACAAGGAAAATAGGCACAATCCAAAGTTAAGTCTCCTTTGATATTAGGTGGAGTTGTTGCTAATTGAGTCGAAATAAGTATAAAACTTGACCCCAAACTCAACCTTGAGCTTAGGGTCATTTTCTGTAGTGATGTGCCTCGAGGTTTTACATCTCGAAATATGCAGTGGCTTCCAAATTAATAAGAAATAATTTTATTAATAACTTGTTGAGCCTGCTCCAAGTAATGGCCGCCAAATAAATTGCAATGGTTGAGAATATGGTAAAGGTTATAGATATCTTTACGCTCTTGATAACCAGCAGAAAGTGGCATAACAGATTCATAACCTTGATAAAATTCCGGCTGAAATCCACCAAACAGCTCAGTCATCGCAATATCACACTCCCTGTCACCCCAGTAGCAGGCGGGGTCGTAACAGATAGGGCCACATGCCGTGAGAGCCGCATTCCCATTCCATAAATCGCCATGCAGCAAGGAAGGCTCTGGAGCATGGTTTGCTAGCAGTTGTTTTACGACATCTATAAAGTCGTCGATATCAACTAAAGTGACGCCTTTTTCTTTAAGAAGTTGTAATTGCCACCCTATGCGTTGTTCAGCAAAGAAGACACACCACTTCTTGTGCCACTTATTGGGTTGTAGAGTGGATCCGAGATAGTTATCCGTATCAAAACCAAATTCCTTTTGCTCGCCCCATTGATGAAGGTGAGCTAATTGCTGTCCTAATTTAAAGCTGTTTGGGCCATCTTCTAATGGCTTTGTTGGAAGGTAGTTAAGAATTAGGAATGAGGCGTTTTTGGTTTTACCAACCAATACAACCTCTGGAACAAATAGGGTAGATGTCTCGCGCAAAAGATGCAGACTTTCTGCCTCAACTTCAAACTTAGACAAAAACTCGCGATCGTTAATTTTCACGAAATAGCGTTGTTCGCCGTCATTGATCATGTAGCTTTCACTGATATCCCCACCAGACAGTCTTACTTTTTCCGTGATCTGGTACTCGAATAATAAAGTATCAGAAAGCTGTTGCGATATTGCTTGCCACATACAAAACCTCGCGAATCTATTTGACCACCAACAGTTTAGGATAAAAAGCAAGGTGTTGGCGCTACGTTGAGCATACTTCGTAAAGAAACCTTCCTCTCAGTGTAGTCAATTTGTATAAATGTGAATCAAATCGCTTATAAGCCTCTGATTTGTCGGCATAGCATATGGAGATGAACGTATACAACAGGTATTATTATTTTTTTGACGTTAGTTCCATTGGTGACATGAAAATACTGATATGTGATGACTCAGCGGTTGCAAGAAAGCTCATTGCGCGCTCCATCGTACAAGATACATCATTGCACCTGATCGAAGCTCAAGATGGGTATGAGGCGCTAAATATTCTTGCGGAGCAAAATATCGATATTTTGTTTCTCGATTTAACGATGCCGATCATGGACGGTTTTGAAGTCCTCGAGTCATTACCTGTTAGTCACTACCAGACTAAAATCGTCATTATTTCTGGAGATGTTCAACAAGAGGCAAAACAGCGCTGCATAGAGCTAGGTGCTCAAGCTTTTATCGCTAAGCCTCTGACAGAAGAGCAGGTGATACCGCTCTATGAACAATTGGGGCTGCACTATGCGTTCAAGCCTAGCCATTCGATTGATCCTAAAATCCAGATTTGCGAGGAGTTCTCCTCATTAGCCAAATTCCGCGAGATTGCAAACATTGCCCTTGGTAAAGGGGCTGCGATTATGGCAGACCACTTACACGAGTTCATCCAACTTCCTGTTCCACATGTTGGTCCGTTATCCTATGGCGAACTTCATATGACGCTTGTCGACGTTGTTGGGCGTGATGGCTCCGTCGCGGTTGCGCAGAGGTTTGTTGGTGGCGGTATTCATGGTGAAGCTCTGGTGTGTTTACGTGGTAGAGACATCAATCAAATTGGTGAGAAGTTAGGCTATCTGCTTGAGTTTACGCCTCATAATGAAATCATTTTGAATATCTCGAACTTACTGGTTTCTTCATTTCTCACATCGTTAGGGGATCAGCTCGACAAGCAATTCTCACTTCGTCAGCCAGGCATTGTGGATACGTTAACGCCTTACTGTGAAGAGCAGGGTGAATTAGGTGAGCTGTTTACTATCGAATACACCTACATGGCAGAAGCGCTCGATTTTGAGTGTGAGGTACTGTTTTTAATTGATAAACCATCCGTAGAAATTATTTATGAAATCATGGAGCTAATCTAATGTCCGATATTACGCTGGACATAGCAGACTTTCATTGGGTCACACAAATTCTCGATACGATGGATTCAGGGCTTATCGTGTTGGATCAAGAGTATAAGGTCTGTGTGTGGAACAGTTTTATGCAGTCATACAGTGGCGTTCTGTCACAAGAAATCCTTGGCCAATGTTTATTTGATCATTTTGAAGAATTGCCAAAAACTTGGCTAGAAACCAAGATAAAAACCGCCGCCGATCTGGAAACTCGTTCCTTCTCTAGCTGGGAAAACCGACCGTACCTTTTTAAATTCAACAATTTTTCTCCGGTTTCAAACAGCAGTGATTTCATGTATCAAGACATCGTAATCACCCCGTTAATCGGGCTCTCAGGAGAGGTCAGCCACATTGCTATTCAAGTGAATGATGTCTCTGAAACGGCAAGAAATCGCATTCATTTGAAAGAAACAAATCAACATTTGTCTGAAATCAGTCGCAAAGATGGTTTAACAGGTTTATTTAATCGTGCTTATTGGGAGCAATCGCTGAAAGAAGAGTTTGCTCACCTAAAAGTTATCGACGGACCATGCTCATTAGTAATATTTGATATCGACCACTTTAAAAAAGTGAATGATACCTATGGTCACCCGACGGGAGATGAAGTCATTCGTCGTACTTCTTCGTTATTAAGAAAGACAGCAAGAAGCAGTGATGTGTGCGGTCGTTTTGGTGGAGAAGAGTTTACGGTATTGCTTCCTCATACGAATCAAGAACAAGCTTGCTATTTCGCGGAGCGTTTACGTAAAAGAATTGAGCAAGAGATCGTGAAAGTGGAAGATTTTTTGATTAATTACACGATAAGTATTGGTGTTTGCGAGTATAAACCTTATTTTGAAACTCACACTCAATGGTTAAAGAGTGCCGATGCTGCGTTGTATCGTGCAAAAGAAAACGGTCGTAACCAAACTTGTTTGCATGAAAATGACTGAAATACAAAAAGGTTTGAAGAAACCCTGTATCCGAACGCAGTGAGGCAAAGCGCAATTGTTTGAAAAACATCCAGTTGGTTCGTGAATGTTTGTTAATATGAAATAAGTTAATGAAATTTTCTCGGCATGTCTTACTATTGAAACTATTCCGCTTTCAGCTTCGAAGGCTTGCAATAAACGGAGAAAAACAGTGGTTTTAGAAACCGATGGATATCTCGCTCTTATCGAGCACTTGTCGCTAAATCTAGATATTTTCACGACTGAAATTGGCGACACTGGATCCGAAAGCATCGAAGATGTCGTCACCGATATGGTGGCTTCAAACATCATGGCGATCTTTGAGCAAAACCCAGAGCTTCACTCAAGCGTACGCTTCAAATTACTAAAAGAAGCGGATGCGGTTGTTGAAGATCTTGGTGAGATATTGGCTGGTGTATGGCATAAAAAAGCGACTAATGAACAGATCACGTTCCTTGATGAATACATCGCTTTGGTTAAAAACCTATTCGATACTGCCGTTGCTACTTACGATTGATATTGTTTGATACCAGTCATCTCCAATTCTAAAAGTAAGAAGAGTTACATTGTAACTCTTCTTACTTGCCAAAACTTAGATGCCCAGTATGGGTTGTCGATTCTTGAAATGATCACACCTTTAGACGTTGACGCATGCATGAACTGCTTGTTACCCAAGTAAATCCCTACATGATAGGTCGTCCGTCTTGTCTTAAAAAACACCAAATCTCCTTGTTTGGCGTCCGTCCAATGTAATTCCACACCTTGTTTCGATTGTTGTCTCGTTGTCCTGGGTAACGATAGCTGATAAGCCTCAACAAAGGCTTTTTGCACAAATGCCGAGCAATCAATACCAGATTTTTGTGTGCCGCCTAAGCGATAAGGTGTGCCATGCCATTCTGTATAAAACTGGAACAAGTCAGGGTTATTGTCCAATAACTGATTTGTAGGTGTTGTCACTTGCACTTGCTCGCTAGGTTCAGGCCCAGAAGAGCAGGCGCTTAGTAGCACACTGATTATCAAAGGAAAATATACTCGACGCAAATCACCACCTGTCATCTCTACGACTCACAACTGAAATATTAGTGTCATAACCAATCCATAGTATGGGCTGCAAATCACGGTTTTGTCTCACAAATGTGACGGAATCACTGCAAAACCGATTCAACCTTAAGAAAGAATAAAAATTGATTATGGCAAAGCGAAAACGCTCACGCACATCACTTTCACTGATTCAGGCTGTTAGTGCAACATTTTTAACTATCATAACTCTTGTTATAGCCCTTTCTGTCTCAAGTTTCAAAGGAATGGAACAGGTAGGAGAGCAATTTGAAGACTTGTCGCAAAAAGCGTTACCAATCGCGATGGCGAACGCAAAGTTAACCAGGAATGTATTGGAGATGGTTAAGCTACTCAACCATGGTATGCAAATTACTGAGCCAAAAGAGTTGTCTCTAATAAAAGAGCAAATCGATTCACTTGCGACTCAAAGTAAAAGTTTGGTTGGAGAAGCTTCTGGTGTTGCTGAGCAACTCTCTGAGGAGTTAGATACAAATTTAGCGCGTTTACGTAACATCACGCAGTCCATTTTACTGAAGCAATCTTCAGTGATAAAAATTCAAATGGATATTGATGCAGGAGTTGGTGGGTTCCGCTATGGACTCAGCTCTATCGGCCCGGAAATGAATCGAATCAGCTCGTTTCTTAGTGCCGAAAATCCTGAATCGAGTGATGCCGCCAACCGATTTATTGCCTCAGCGAGCTCAATGGAAAGCACGTTCTTAGTAATGATGATGCATTCTGAACTGAGCAAAGCCGAAAAAGAATACCGAGAAATGCGTAACCGTATTGCAGGTATTAATCTCGCCTATGAAGATTTCCAGTCTTTACATCCAGAAGTAAGCGAATACGCAAGCCTAACGGCACCGTACGAGATGGTGAAGCAAGGCTTTAGTGAAAAGGGCGTGCTACGTTTGATCCTCGCCAAACTAGAACAAGGGAAAATGCAACGTTCAGAGTTTAAACAGGCTTCGATTCTTGCGGATGAAACCATGCGGTTACTTGATCAAATATCACAAGCAGCTGGTGAGTTGATTGCGGATAAAGAGAGTGTGGTCAATGACACTATTCAGTCAGTGAGTGTTATGATCGTTTTTGCTGCGTGTGTGATTTCTTTCATTATTCTGATCACTTGGTTCAGTCTGAAGTCATGGACAAACCGAGGGTTAAGAAATGTACTAACGCGTCTTTCCGCACTTACCGAACATGACTTCCGTGACAATGCACAAGAGGTTGGCCCTTATGAGCTGAAAGAAGTAGCAAGAAAACTAAACCAAGTGATTGATTCAACAAACAACTCTATCCAAACAGTTACACGTAACTGTGAGACGCTTTATCAGACGGCTGAAGTAAGCCACAGTGCAGCTGAACAAACGAGCGATGGGCTGACGACACAAAATGAAGCATTGGCGAGTATGATCACGACCATTACGCAACTTGAAGCCTCCATTCGTGAAATCGCAACAGTGACAAATGCCTCGTCACAGGACTCGATGCTTGCTACCCAGCACACTGAAAAAGGCGTTCACGTTGTGGAACAAAACCGTGAACGTTTGGAATCACTTGAAAGCTCTTTGGATATGAATGAGCGATCTATGTTAGAACTAGACCAGCGTGTTAAGCAGATTCGTGAAATGGTCGACATGATCAGTGGTATTGCTGACAACACAAACTTGCTTGCTCTCAACGCAGCAATAGAAGCCGCTCGAGCTGGTGAGCAAGGGCGTGGGTTTGCGGTCGTCGCAGATGAAGTCCGCAAACTAGCAAGTGATACTTCTCAACAAACAACGAACATCCGAGCAATGATGAGTGAGCTTATTACCGCAGCAGAGCGTTCTCGCCAAGCGGTAAGTGATTCAAGAGAAGAAATGGCCCACGCGCTGCAGTCCAGCAATGAAGTGAAATCGACATTCTCTGATATCAACCTTGCGGTCAAACACATTCAAGAACGTGTTGAGCAAATCTCTGTTGCCACGGAAGAGCAAGAACGTGCGACGGCGGATGTGTCTCAATCCATCAATAATATTTCCGAGCTTGGAGAGCGTACAAAGCTACAACTTGAATCCATGGTTGAAAGCTCTGAACAAGTGGCAGAAATTGCAGGGCATCAACAAGCGATGTTGCATAAATACGAGCTACATCAGTCCGCCTAAGTGACATGTTTTTATCTTCTATAAGCAGAACTTCGGTTCTGCTTTTTTGTTGCTTCTACGCAACTTCTCATCGCTATTCAAATCGCAAAAGTGAGTTATATCGCATCTTGCTCATTTCTTAAGGGCTGAGTTATCACTACGTGGTGTTAATGCTATCTCGGTGAAACAAGATGGCTAGAATGTTGTCCGAATTCAAAGGAATGAATCATGCAACTTCATGCGATTCCTTTATATCCAGAACAAGCCAAAGCTTTCTGCTTAAACAACGAGGAGTGGTTTTGTGATCGATAAAGTTTGTCCCGTCGTTCTGCGTAAGCAAAACCAAGAGCTCCTACTTTTTAAACATCCGTTGGCGGGTATTCAGCTCGTCAAGGGCACTATTGAGACGTTTGATGAAAGTTACATCACGGCTGCAAAGCGGAAGCTTGCTGAAGAATCTGGAATTACGCACGTTATCTCCGCTCGGTATTTATGCTCATGGGACAGTGGCTTTCAAAATCAAGTATGGCACTTTGTTTCGTGCGAGTGTGCTGACCTAGCGGATTCATGGACGTTTCATACGCAAGACGATGGCGGACATGATTTTGCGTTCTTTTGGCACGATATAGGGAGCGATATTTCCTCACAAGCGCATACCGTTTTTCAGAACGCACTGGAAAAAGTTCGAAAACTGATAGACCAAGGAGCGGTTTGAATGAGACTTCTGTTCTAACATTGGTGTATTTGAGCGAAATGCCAAAGCTAACACTATGCTTCTATCAGGAGCGAATAAATTTCTTTCGCACGCCTCACGTACTGTTTAAAGGCACTGTCGATCTCAAAAATGGCTATGAGATTACAAATGTTTAACTGACTTCTATATGCTTTGCGCATTCATTCAGATAAGGAAACGATAATGGATAAATTCGTCGTGTTTCTCTTATGCCTTTTTATGACAGTTGGCGGTGTGGTTCATCTTTATGACAACATTGCTAACGGTTTTTTGCCTTATGATTTTGCGCCACGCTGGTTGAATATTTATTGGAGCGCATTGGGGCTGTTAGACTTACTAGCGGTGTATCTGTTGGTGAAGCACCTTCGTTCCGGATTAGTACTTATGCTATTGATTCTGACGACCAATGTTATTTTTAGCTCGCACGCTCACTATACATTAGAAATATTGGACAACAATGCCGCACTTCAAATGAAAACACTCTTTTTAGGTTTTTCATTCGGCGTATCTATCTGGTTATGGAACGCGCGTAAACATCGACAATCACGCCAGATATTTCGTTAACTTTCACTTTTCATCACTCAATTAAGGATAGTAAACAGGGATTCGTTATGAACGATTTTAAAGACTTGGCCAGTTTCGCTGGTTTCAGCGTATTGACAGGTTTAAGCTTTGGTACCACTTTCTTCAGTCTGGCTTTTCTATACAGCTCAATAGAAGCACAACAAGCAATGAATACTAATGCTTTGGTGTGCACGGTGCTTGGTGTGGTTGGTTTATTTGTTGGTATTACTCAGTTAAACAAAAAACGTCAACTAACGGAGAGTGAATCCACTAGCTAGCATCGTAAGGATGAAGTGGTGTTTAACTGGTTGGTGTTTAGGTTTAGTCTATTCGCTTTGTTTACGCACTTCATCCACAAAAACTTTTCTTCAACTGTTGCGTCTTCTTCGGTTATAGCGAAAAGGTTGAGTTAACAGCTTGTCTAATCGTTGTTCTGCTTCATTCCTAATTTCCGGTATACCAATTACGACATCATCATGGCCAAGTTCAGGCTGAGCTCGATATGTCCCAAAAAGTCGGTCCCAAACAGAAAGGAAGAAACCGAAATTCGAGTTGGTTTCTTTTGCTATCACGGAATGATGAACGCGATGCATGTCTGGCGTCACTATGACGTTTCGCAGTTTCTGATCCGCTGATAAAGCCAGTTTTGCATTACTGTGATTAAACATCGCACTGGCATTGAGCACTATTTCGAATACCACGATAGCGATAGGAGAAACGCCTAAGATAAATACAGTGGCAATTTTGACACCCATCGAGATGATGATTTCGATGGGATGAAAACGTGCGCCAGTAGTGACATCAATGTCGAGATCGGCATGGTGCATTCGATGAAGCTTCCACAGTGGCTTTACATAGTGAAAGACCACATGCTGAACGTAAATGACTAAATCAAGCAGAATAACCGCTAGAAGCACGTTTAACCAAGCGGGCAGGGAGAGCAAATTAAATAGTCCCCATTGTTGCTCCTGAGCGATAATTGCAGCTTGAAAGGCGGCGATAGGCATGACTAACGCAACAATCAAGCTATTCACAGCAACCAGTGATAAGTTATTGACCCAGCGAAACCCGCGTGAAGCGGTAAGTGTTTTTCTCGGCAGTTTGTTTTCCCAAAGGGCACAAAGTAATAATACGCCGAGAAAAAAGCCTAATCTTATCCACGAGGGATCTTGAAACGTCGTTTCTGTCACTGTCATTTCCTTATTTATTACTTTATCTATGACCGAGATAAGAGTGAAATTATTTCAACAAACAGTAAGGTGCTTTGAAGGGCTTATCTTGAGGCGAAACCATAATGTCAGTAGAATCGCGCTCTACTTTTTACTTGGCATTACTTACCATGAGAATTCACGCTTTCCACCGTTTATATCAGTACCGACAATCTATCTCAACCAAGCCTTTCAACGCGCGTGGATGTAAAGTGGTTCGTTGTCAATATTGCCAGGTTTCTGAGCAACACTGTTTGTGCGAGCTTCAGCCAAACATCAAGGCTAATATTGCATGTATGTTGATTGTTTCTGAAAACGAAGTATTTAAGCCAAGTAATACCGGTCGTCTAATAGCTGATACGATTCAAGAGACTTACGTGTATCAATGGAATCGAACAGAGCCGTCTGAGGAGATGCTGGAGCTATTACAGGATGACAACTACCAACCAGTGATTGTATTTCCTGCAGACTATGTGGATGACCCATCTCGTTTAATTGAAGATCTGGAGCCTGCGCGATTAATAAACGAAGAGGCTCAGAACAAAAAATGGTTGCTGATCTTTATTGATGGTAGCTGGCGTGAGGCACGAAAAATTTTCCGTCGCTCTGAGTTTTTACAGTCTCTACCAGTTTTATCTATCGAGCCGGAGTGTTTATCAGAATACATCATGCGCCGTTCTGAGAACGAGCAGCATCTTTCGACCGCCGAAGTTGCGACTTTAGTTTTGAAACAAGCCGGTGAGAACAAAGCATCGGAATGCCTTCAATTGTGGTTTGAAGCCTTTAGAGAAACCTACATGTTGACCAAGACCCGAGTCAAAAACGATCCCAACCGACCGCATTTAAAACGTTTCAAAGAGTGGGTGAAAACCGAGAGCTGACTCTAAGGAATGAACTTTTGTTGATGGCATGTTGTTCAACTGGCTGCGGTGAGGGTATAAATCTGCATTCGGTCACGGTTTGCAGGCGTACAGATATGGATAATGCCATTAGTTTATACTTTTGACTCCAGCCATTTTTGGAGTCGTTTAAGCATTTTTTAGGAGAGAAATACATGTATTACGGCTTTGATGTCGGTGGCACTAAAATTGAATTTGGTGCATTTAACGAGAAGCTTGAGCGTGTAGCGACGGAACGTGTACCTACACCAACAGACAACTACGAGCTGCTGGTTGATACCATTGCGGAATTGGTTAACAAATACGATGCAGAGTTTGGCTGCGAAGGTACGATTGGTCTTGGCCTACCAGGTATGGAAGACGCCGATGATGCAACTGTACTAACAGTTAACGTTCCTGCGGCAAAAGGCAAACCACTTCGTGCTGATCTGGAAGCTAAAATCGGTCGCAGCGTAAAAATTGAAAACGATGCAAACTGTTTTGCGCTATCAGAAGCATGGGACGAAGAGCTTCAAGATGAGCCTTCCGTACTTGGTTTGATCCTAGGCACTGGTTTTGGTGGCGGTTTTATCTACGATGGTAAAGTTTTCTCTGGTCGTAACCACGTAGCAGGTGAGGTGGGCCATACTCGTTTACCTATCGATGCTTGGTTCCACTTAGGCGAAAACGCACCTCTGTTGGGGTGTGGCTGTGACAAGAAGGGTTGTTTAGACAGTTACCTTTCTGGTCGAGGCTTCGAGCTTCTTTATGCCCATTACTACGGTGAAGAGAAGAAAGCGATCGACATCATCAAAGCGCACGCAGAAGGTGAGGCGAAAGCCGTCGAGCACGTTGAGCGTTTTATGGAGTTGCTGGCTATCTGTTTTGCAAACATCTTTACAGCGACTGACCCACATGTTGTTGTGCTGGGTGGTGGTCTTTCAAACTTCGAATTGATTTATGAAGAGATGCCAAAACGCATCCCTAAACACTTATTGTCTGTGGCTAAGTGTCCTAAGATCATCAAAGCAAAACACGGTGATTCAGGCGGTGTACGCGGTGCTGCGTTCCTAAACATCAAGTAGTGACTGAAACGTTACTCGATATAAAGTAAGAAGAAATCTACGCCCCGTTTAGACCATCAAGGTAAAAACGGGGCTTTTTACTTATATATAGAAGTAACTCATATACCCAAGTAACTTCTATATGCTTGGGTATAGAGCACGAACAAAAATAGCATGCATAAAAAAACTCGCGACGAATCGCGAGTTTTCTGTTTACAGCTAAGCTTATTTGTTCTTTTTGCCTACGCCTAGGTTTTCTTTTTGAGCTAGGGTAATTTTGCTAAAGCCTAATTTTCTGAAGTAGTTATCGCGGTAGTTGCGCACAGCTTTAGTGTCAGATACTGCTTCGATTTGTTGCTCCATCTTTAGGAACTCAGTGATATCGATACCTTCTGCTTCTGCAACCGCTTCTTGAATGTTGCGGTGCTGCTGGTATGAGAACGTCAGTTCTTTGTCTTGGTCTTTGTAAGTGTAAAGAATGGTGCGAGCCATAGCTGTCTCTCTGAAAAGGTTTCTGTATTAAACAAAAAGGCCAGACTCGCTGACCTTTGAATTTCTAGTTTGGGCTAGATTCTGCCTTGAAGTGGGATAATTGTCACGCTTTCTCCCGCTTTTACTGTATCAATAGCTGGGGAGATTTCGATCAAACAGTTCGCCTCACTCATTGAGCGCAAAATACCAGAGCCTTGCTTGCCTGTTGTACGAACGGTTAAACGGCCAGTGTTATCCAGTTCATAGATTCCTCGACTAAACTCGGTACGACCTTGGCGAGAACGGAGGTTTTCTGTGGCAATGGCACTGACTTTGAGTGGCTTCCAGCCTTGCTCACCTTGTATCTTACGCAGTGCAGGCTCAACAAAATTAATGAAAGAGACCATCACGGCAACAGGGTTGCCCGGCAGACCAAAGAACGGCTTGTTGTTGATTTGACCAAACGCGAGTGGACGTCCCGGACGCATGTTGATTCGCCAAAAATCGATTTGACCAAGTTTATCCAAGGCAAGTTTGATGTAATCCGCATCACCAACGGATACGCCACCAGAAGTCATAACCACGTCCGCTTGCGTCGATGCGTTTTCCAACGCTTCAATCATTAACTGTTCGTTGTCTTCCAGAATACCGAAATCCAAGATCTCGCAGCCGAGCTTTTCAAGCATGCCCATGATGGTAAAACGGTTGGAATCGTAGATAGAATTCGCTTTTTGCTCTGTTCCCGGCGCTTGTACTTCGTCACCGGTGGAGAACACGGCAACTTTCAATTTGCGGAACACATTCGCTTCACCAAAACCGAGAGAAGCGATCATGCCCATTTCTGGAGAGGCTAGGCGAGTGCCTGCGGTAAAGACGTCACTGCCGATAGCGAGATCTTCACCTGCTTGACGAACGTTTTGGCCTGCTTTGATATTCGCACCATTAAAGGTGACCTTGTCACCTTCTTGAGAGGCTTGCTCACGCATGACCACTGTGTCGCCGTTAAGTGGTGTTGGTGCGCCGGTCATGATCTTCACCGCTTGACCAACTTCCAGAGGCTGATCGTAAGCATGGCCCGCCATCACTTCAGCAACCACTTGGTAGCTATCGCGCTCAATATCATCACTGCGGATGGCATAACCGTCCATCGCGGAGTTGGTGTATTGCGGCACACTTACTGATGAAATGATATGTTCCGCGAGAACGCGGCCATAGGCGTTTTCAATCTTGCATGCTTCTATTTCCGAAACCGTGTTCACCAAAGAAAGGATTTTTTCTTGGCCTTGAACCACAGAAAGGAAAGCAGGAGAAAGTGTGTCGCAACATGCGGCCTCTTTCTCTTTGTTTTTTGGCACTTTCGCTTCTTGAACATACTGAATAACGAACTGAGCAATCGCTTCAAGATCATTGATGTTCATTTGTGGCAGTTCAGAGTCCAACTCCGCACTGTCGGAAGCGATAGCAATGATGTTTTCATCGTGAGGGTAAAGCCAAGGCTTACCCACTTCTTCACGATGCAATTCAATTTTAGGAAACGCGATGTTTTTACAGCCTTCAACTAAAACCACATCAAGCTTGTCTTCATCAAAACGTGTTAAGAGGTATTCAAACTCTGCTTCGGCCTCTGGCGTTTCTGTCATTAACGCAAAACGGTTGCGAGAAGCAATCAGCATTTGAGACGCGCCAGCTTTGCGTAAACGGTAGCTGTCTTTACCCGGCTTATCGACATCGAAGTTGTGGTGCGCATGTTTTAGCATGCCAATGCGTAAACCTGCTTCAGTCAGCTTTGGCAATAGCGCTTCAAGTAGCGTGGTTTTGCCTGTGCCTGAATAAGCTGCAAAACCAAGAATAGGAATATTTAGCGTGTGTTTCATGATTCTAATTGTCCAAATTGCGCCAGTTCTTCCGGAGTGTTCAAGTTGACGAAACAGTTTGGTGAGTCGCTAAAGTCAACGTAACTGGTGTTGCACTCTTTGTAGAGCAGAATGATTTTTCGGTCGCCACGTTCTAAAAATGCGGTGAGTTTTGGCAGTACGCGCTTGTGGTAGAGCGTAAAAACAGGTTGCTGATGGTCACCATCATGAGCGACCAAAATATCACTGTCTTCTTTGGCGGCTTGGCAGAAACGCTCGACAAGGTCGGTGTTAATTTGTGGGCTATCGCAAGGTACAAATCCGACCCAGTCAGTTTCAGCATGCATCAAACCCGCGTGAATACCGCCCATAGGCCCAGGGAAATCTTTGAATTGATCACTAAATACGAAACCAAATTTGCTGTACGCATCTTGGTTTCGGTTGGCATTAATTAAAATGCGTGGTGTTTGTGGAGATAAACGTTTTATAACGTGTTCGATGAGTGGCTTCTGATTTAATTCAATCAGACCTTTATCTTTTCCACCCATACGGCTGGCTTGGCCACCAGCCAAAATGACCCAACTAGTTTGTGTTGGTTGAAGCATATGCATTCTCTTGGGATGTTTCTTTTGGTATGACATACAACAGAGGAGACTCTATCAAAGTCTTGTCTTTAATCCACCACTGTTTTTTACATAAGTCGGTCAGTGCGTTGGTTTGATGGCTTGTCACCACGATACTGGAACCACGATCCAAAAGATCTTTCGCCATCACCACCAACCGTTCAATGGATTCTTGGTCTAAAGACGCACTTGGCTCATCCATCAATAAAATCGACGGTTTTAAGATCCAAGCCCTTGCCATGGCAACGCGCTGTTTTTCACCGCCGGACAACACGGAAATATGTTCGTCCGCTAAGGTTTCTAAACCTACCATGCGCAGCGCGTGAATAACTTGAGCTCGCTTATCTTTTGGTGTGTCTTGTTGATATTTCACGCCATAGACTACGTTCTCATATACAGTGCCGTCAAAAAGGTAAGGGGATTGATGGAGATAAATCACATCGACACGACCATTGCGACGCGTCAGCCTTTTCAGCCACGTATCTTTTGGCGCAACAACATCGCCAGTAGAGGGTTTGAGCAAGCCGGCAAGGATTTTGAGTAGGGTAGTTTTGCCCACACCATTGTCACCCTTGAGATAAATGGCATCATTTGGGCCGATGGCTAACTCAGGGATGTGGAAAAGCACACGCTCTTTAAAGCGCATGGATAACTGCTCGGCGGTGATTTTTATAGTCATAATGCGCCTCTACATGGGGTTAATGGTGAGTCGTTTGTTTGCTTCATGTTCTATGTTCTGAGGTAGCCTTTGCCTCTCATACTTGATAAGAAGAAGTTTAGTGCCAACGCTAAAGATAGTAATACAATTCCTAATGCAACTCCTTGCGCAAAAGCACCTTTGCTGCTTTCCATTGCGATAGCGGTCGGAATATTGCGCGTTACGCCCATAATGTTTCCGCCTACCATCATTGAGCAGCCCACCTCGGTTACGATACGTGAGAACCCTGCAATGATAGCTGCGAGTACAGGAAAGCGGGTTTCCCAAATCATTGTAGCGGCCACGCGCGGAATGGAGACGCCTAGCGTGATGGCAGTTTCCACAGCGCGACGGTCGCTAGATTGCAATGCACCATGCATCATCGATACCAAAACAGGGAAACAGATCACCATTTGGCCGAAAATCATCGCCTTCTGAGTGAACAGCATTTGCCAGTCTCCCCAAGGGCCAGCGCGCGACAGCAACATGTACAGCAACAGGCCAATCACGACGGTAGGGACCGCTTGCAGCGTATTCACGATCGACAACAAAAACCATTTACCGCGAAAGTCGGTATACGCCAGTACAAAGGACATCAAAATAGCCGGCAATACCACTAAAGATATTGCCGTGATAGAAACACTAAAGGAGACCGCAACGATCTCCCATAGGTCTGCATCAAAATTCACCAGTAAGCGAAGCGCTTCCAGTGTTGTATCAGCAAGATTCATATTGCGTTATTTGCTCTCAGCATTCGCAACAAACAGTTGTTTACCGTTTAGGCGGAAACCATTGATAAGTTCCTGTCCGCGAGGGTTCACCAACCAATCACTGAATGCTTTCGCGCCTTGGTAGTTGATTGTTGGGTAACGCTCAGGATTAACAAGAATAACTTGGTACGGGTTAAACAGTTTTTCATCGCCTTGGAACAGAATTTCTAGATCCAATTTGTTTTGATAAGCCAACCATGTGCCGCGGTCTGTCATGGTGTAGCCTTGCATTTCAGACGCCATGTTCAGAGTTGGGCCCATACCTTGACCTACGCTGCGGTAACCGCCAAAGTTTGGTTCGATTTTAGTTTGAGCCCAGAAGCCCATTTCTTTTTTGTGCGTACCAGAATCATCGCCGCGAGAGATGAACGTTGCGTTTTTGTTTGCGATCTCTTTGAATACATCTAACACGCCTTCGTCATTTTTGATTTTTGCTGGGTCAGCTTTCGGGCCAACAATTACAAAGTCGTTATACATCAGTTTACGAGGTAGAACGCCGTAGCCTTTCTCAACGAATGTGCCTTCGGCTTTTGGTGCGTGTGTCATCACCAAATCTACGTCACCGTTTTCGCCCATTTTTAAGGCCTTGCCAGTACCCGCAGCGATAACATCGACTTTGTAGCCCGTGTCTTTTTCAAATTGTGGAAGCAGGTAATCAAGTAACCCTGAATGGTAAGTACTGGTAGTGGTTGCTAGGCGAACGTGCTCGCCATCTTGAGCGGAAAACGCAGAGTAACTTACAAGCGTGATTGACGTCGCAGCCAGAGTTAGCGCAATTTTTTTCATTTTTATATGTTCCTTTCCAATGATTCTTTGGCTTTTCTCCCGATGTATTGGGAGAGGCCTCTTGGGCGAGAGCGATTAGTTCAAAGTGCAAGTTGTCTTAGGGTGTTGGAATAACAAACACCAACATCCTGAGATCACTTGAATACGCCCTGTAGCCACCTCATAGCAAACAAGATGCCAACCTTTTACAAGCGAAAAGTGCTCGATTTATGCACTAAATCATGGGGTTATTTGCACAAAAGTTTGCGTTGGTACAAAATGTCGCACTTTTTGTAGGGTATCTCTGTTTAAACTTGGTACACTCTGTCTCATCCGAAGCCATCTGGGGTAAATATGTCTACTCAATCCCATATTAGTACAAACCAACAATATAACGCCTTTTCCGTACTGGTCGTTGATGATGAATTGGGCATGCAAGCCATTTTGAAAAAGGCATTGGGGAAGCTTTTCTCACATGTCGACACTGCTGGCAGCATCGAAGAAGCAGAGCAACTGCGTAATTCTCGACATTATGATCTGATTTTACTGGATATTAATCTGCCGGGGCGCTCTGGGATTGAGTGGGAAGAAGCGTTTGAAGATGACGACAAACGTGCCGATGTGATCTTCATGACGGGCTATGCGGATTTAGAGATTGCTATTCGCGCACTTCAACTTGGTGCTTCTGACTTTATCCTAAAGCCCTTCAACCTAGAACAAATGCTAAAAGCGGTCAGTCGCTGCATGGACCGACGTCTAAACGAGCGCATGCAGTACGCCATGAAGCGCGATTACCAACGTCACAATACCTCCGAGATCATCGGTGGTTCAGAGAAAACGCGTCAGCTTAAGCAGCTTATTAACCAGTTTGCACCGTCGCGTGCTTCTGTGTTGGTCGAAGGTGAGTCGGGTACGGGTAAAGAGCTGGTTGCGCGAGGTATTCACCAAGCGAGTGGGCGAACGGGCCCATTTGTGCCAATCAACTGTGGCGCCATTGCGCCAGAGCTACTTGAAAGTGAGTTATTTGGTCATACATCGGGCGCGTTTACCGGTGCGAAAAAATCTCGTGAAGGTTTGTTCCGCGTAGCAAATGGCGGCACCTTGTTCCTCGATGAAATCGGGGAAATGCCACTTGCAATGCAAGCGTCGCTGTTACGCGTTTTGGAGCAGCGTACTATCCGTCCTGTTGGTTCAGAAAAAGAAATCAGCATTGATGTCCGTATTGTTGCAGCAACCAACCGAAACCTTCAAGAAGAGGTCAATCAAGGCAACTTCCGCAGTGACCTGTATTACCGTTTAAACGTTCTGAAAATTGAAGTGTGTCCTCTGCGTGAGCGCAAAACCGATTTGTTTGAGCTCGTGCCATTTTTCAGCAATATGCTGACGCGCGAGCTCGGTATGCCTGCGCCAAAATGGGCGCACGAGGACATGGAAGCCATGAGTGAGTACGATTGGCCGGGAAACATTCGTGAGCTGAAAAACTTGATTGAGCGATGCATTTTGCTTGGCAAACCGCCTGCGCATTATTGGCGGGAGCTAAATGGTGGACACTCATTGCCTAATGTGTCGATTACTGTTTCTCACTCTGCTGAACTACCGACATTTAAAGAAGGTAGAGAGTTCACCGGTGAGGGGTATCCAAACAACTGGACTCTGAAAGAAGTCGAAAAAGCGCATATAAAACAGGTCGTTAATTTGCACGAAGGCAACAAGTCAGCCGCTGCTCGTGACTTAGGCGTTGCGCGTAAGACCTTAGAACGTAAGTATAAAGAATGGGATTCTGAGGATGAGGAATATGCCGACTAACGGCCCGAAGCACAAAGGATTGTCGAAATGGACGCACCGTTTTAAAACCATGGTGCGTTATCGCTTATTATTTTTAACCTCCGCACCTATCTTTCTGACTTTGATAGCCCTGATCGGGATTACCATTTATTGGTCCATCCATTATACGTGGCAAAATGCACTGCTTGATGTTTCTGAGCGTCTTGGTGTTGCGAATAACAGCGTAACGTTGTTACAGCAAAAGCAATCGAATTACGTACGTGCGTTTGCTGACTCATACGATTTTCGTATTCGCATCAATCAAGGGATACCGCAAGATGAGCTGCAAAAGTGGGTCACTGAGCAGAAGAAACGATATGCTTTAGATTTTCTCTCTTTCCAACGCGTCAACTCGATGGAAAACAAATTCCGCTTTATGGATCTCACTAAGCGAGAATCGTTTTTTGATGTACTCAATAAAGAAGAACTCGAACGCCTCGATCCTGAACTCGCTAAACGAGCGGAAGTGCCTATTCTTGCCAACGGGGGCATGGAAGCACGTGGGCTAGTCAGTCGAACCGTGATTCCTGTGCATAGCCAAACGAATGATTTGATCGGCTTTCTTGATGGTGGTTTGCTTCTCAATAACAGCACTGTATTGGTAGATCAAATTCGCGACTTAATCTATCTCAGCGATAATGATCGCCTTCGTCCCGTTGGCACATTGACCGTATTTCTTGATGATTTGCGTGTGAGCACCAACGTTCCTCTAGACAGCGAGCATAGGTTAGGGCGCGCCATAGGCACTCGCGTGAGCGCAGAAGTGTATAACCAAGTACTTTCAAAAGGTGAGCAGTGGGTTGACCGAGCCTATGTGTATGACGCTTGGTATATTACGGCGTATCAACCGATCAAAGACCAATACGACAACGTCATTGGTATGCTTTATACCGGTTACCTAATGTGGCCATTCGTTAAAGCCTACATGACCAACATTGCAGAAATTAGCTTGATTACGGTTATGTTATTGCTGGTTTCCGGCGTGATGGTATATCGCGGTTCTTATGATCTGTTTCGACCGATCGAACGCATCCATAAAGTGGTGAAGCAGGTCCAACAAGGAAAAGAAAAACGGATTGGTCCGTTGGGATTGGATGCCGATCATGAACTTGCGCAGTTAGCCAGACAGTTTGATGATATGTTAGACGCGCTAGAAGAGCGCAAAATTGAACTGAAGAACTCCGCAGCGCAACTTGAATGCAAAGTTCAAGAGCGTACGGCAAGCCTTAGAGAAAAAACCCAAGATCTAGAGCTGCATATTCAATTGCTTAACCAAACCCGCGACAAACTCGTTGTTCATGAAAAACTGGCAGCACTGGGAGAACTCACCGCGGGGATTGCTCACGAAATCAATAACCCAACCGCCGTGATCCTTGGCAACGTGGAGTTGATCCACTTTGAGTTGGGTGACGATGCAAGTCGAGTACAAGAGGAGATTGATGCGATTCACGCGCAAATCGACCGTATTCGCAATATCACGCGCAGTTTATTGCAATACAGTCGCCAAGGTGGTGTTCAAGATGAAATCACTTGGCAACATGTCAATCCTATTATTGATGAAAGCATCACCTTGGTTAAAACGGGCACCAAGAAACGCGACGTTGAGTTTGTGACTGACCTGCAAGCGCATACGTCCGTTGAGATAAACCGTCACCACTTGCTACAAATCTTAGTTAATTTGCAAATGAATGCCATTCACGCAATGAACGGCAAAGGCACGTTAACAGTAGTCAGTGAAGACTGGATTGACGAGGGCGAAGTGAAAGGAGCCTCGATTCATGTCATTGACGAGGGTTGCGGTATTAAGCCAGAAAACTTGAATCGAATCTTCTCACCATTTTACACGACGAAGCGAGAAGGCACAGGGTTAGGGCTGTCGGTCTCCCAAAGTATTCTTAGCCAAACGGGTGGTGAGCTAAAAGCCGAGTCGGAATGGGGAAAGGGCAGTAAATTCAGTATTTATCTACCTAAAAAAGCCGAACTGATCCTAGAGGTGACGAATATCGCTTAGTCACTTGTTGTAAGCATTACGGAAGAAAGAGCCAGTTATAATACTGGCTCTTTTTTGTATTCAATGACGCATTTGTGCTTGAGCTTTTTGCTTTGAAGAAGCACTGCGATGGTTTCACTAGCGATGAATTAATAAAAACAACACTTGCAGTATGTAGCATGAACAAGTACCGTTGCCCGGTTTTTCTAAATACACCCCAATTGCTAAGGTAAAGGTTTTGATCTCCACAGCGAATATTACTCAACAATTCGGCGCTAAGCCGCTATTCGAAAACATTTCAGTTAAGTTCGGCGAAGGTAATCGCTACGGCTTAATTGGAGCTAACGGTTGTGGTAAATCAACCTTTATGAAGATCCTCAGCGGCGAGCTTGAGCAAACCAGCGGTAACGTGAGTTACGATCCAAACGAGCGCGTTGCAAAACTAAACCAGGACCAGTTCGCTTACGAAGAATTTACGGTAATCGATACCGTTATCATGGGTCATAAAGAGCTATGGGAAGTGAAGAAAGAGCGTGACCGTATCTACTCACTTGCTGAAATGAGTGAAGAAGACGGCATGAAAGTGGCTGACCTAGAAGTTCAGTTTGCGGAAATGGACGGCTACATGGCAGAAGCCAAAGCGGGCGAGCTTCTTCTTGCGGTGGGTATTCCAATGGAGCAGCACTTCGGCCTAATGAGTGAAGTGGCGCCGGGCTGGAAACTTCGTGTGCTTCTAGCGCAAGTTCTATTCGCAGACCCAGACGTTATGCTGCTTGACGAACCTACCAACAACTTGGACATGGATACGATCCGTTGGTTGGAAGACACGCTAAATGCGCGTAACTGCACCATGATCATCATCTCGCACGACCGCCACTTCCTAAACTCAGTATGTACGCACATGGCTGACTTGGATTACGGTGAACTGCGCATTTACCCAGGTAACTATGATGAGTACATGACAGCAGCTTCTCAAGCTCGTGAACGTCTATTAAACGACAACGCGAAGAAGAAAGCACAAATTGCTGAGCTACAAACGTTCGTTGCACGTTTCTCAGCAAACGCATCGAAAGCAAAACAAGCGACATCTCGTGCTAAGCAAATCGACAAGATCAAACTGGATGAAGTTAAAGCGTCTAGCCGTCAAAACCCATTCATTCGTTTCGAACAGTCGAAAGAGCTGTTCCGTAACGCTCTGATTGTTGAAAACCTAAGCCAAGGTTTCGAAGAGGACTTGTTCTCAGACTTCAGTGCAATTTTTGAAGTGGGTGAGCGCGTTGCGATCATCGGTGAGAACGGTGTGGGTAAAACAACACTTCTAAACACGCTTGCTGGTGTGCTTGAACCGCGTGCGGGTGAGTACAAATGGTCTGAAAACTCAAACATCGGTTACTACGCGCAAGACCACGCGCATGACTTTGCAGAAGACATGAACCTAACGGATTGGATGGGTCAATGGCGTCAAGAAGGTGATGACGAGCAAGTCGTTCGTGGTTTCCTTGGTCGTATGCTGTTTGGTCAAGACGACATTAAAAAGTCAGTAAAAGTACTGTCTGGTGGTGAGCAAGGTCGTATGCTGCTTGGTAAGCTGATGATGCACAAGCCAAACATGCTGCTAATGGACGAACCAACCAACCACATGGACATGGAATCGATTGAATCTTTGAACACCGCGCTTGAGCAATACAAAGGCACGTTGTTCTTCGTATCTCACGACCGTGTATTCGTAGACTCGCTAGCAACGCGTATTATCGAAATCCGCGATGGCAAGATCACGGACTTCAAAGGCACGTATTCTGAGTTCCTAAAATCTCGTGGCGTTGACGCGTAATTACTCGTAAAGCGTTTAAAAAGCAAAAGCCTCGCTATTTAGCGAGGCTTTTTTAATTGGTCTTAATCCTTAAACTGACCGGTTATATACGCATATATGCCGACGACACCAAATGTAATGATCATTGAGAGCATGATGCCACTGGGCGTGAGCAAAAAATTCCACAGTTGGTCATTGTCCATAGTTCACATCCTTTGTGAATGAGCTGTAGTTAGCATCAATTAAAGCAAGCGTTGTTATTGCTACAACACATGTTGCTATTTCTGACTTATATCGTTTAATTAAGCCTTCATAACGTGATGATTTACTTATCCCAATTGTTATAAGTTTACACGAATCGACGGTTTTGTATTATTTTCTCGTCAACGAGATGCACTTTCGCCTTTCACATCAAACTCAATCTTGTCGGCTCCGGTAAATACTTGGAAGCGTAAACCTTTTGCTCGCGCAATCGTCGTAATGCCAAATTGTTTCGCAAGATCTAACCCCATTTGAGTAACGCCAGAGCGAGAAAGCAGAACAGGAATGCCCATTTGGGCCACTTTAATCACCATCTCTGAAGTAAGGCGACCAGTTGTGTAGAAAATTTTATCTTCACCTGTTTCTTCTTTGAGCCACATCTCACCTGCAAGCGTATCCACTGCATTGTGGCGGCCGACATCTTCCACAAATGACAATACCTCATTGCCTTTGCAAACCGCACAGCCATGCACCGCACCTGCTTTTTTGTAGGTGTCGTTGTAATGAGTAAGCGCTTCTAGTGCGGAATAGATTTCTGATTGTTTAAGCGGAACTTGAGGCACTTGGTAGTTTTCAAGCTGCTTCATCACGTTGCCATACATGGTGCCTTGACCACAGCCAGATGTGACGGTTTTCTTTTTCAGAGCGCCTTCTAAATGTTCGGTATTTTCTTTAGTAATCACCGCTGCGGAATGCGTTTCCCAGTCAATAATGACGGATTCAATCGCTGCTGGATCGGACAGGAAGCTTTGGTTTTTCAAATAACCCAGTACTAACGCTTCTGGACGCGAACCTAGCGTCATGAGCGTGACCACTTCTTTCCAGTTCAGCATGACCGTAAGAGGGCGCTCGCACGCGATTTGCTTCGTGAGCTTTTCGCCGTACTCGTCGTACACATCGACTTCAATGGTTTGCAGGGGATTTTCACTGGTTTTAATAATATTTGGTTTCAGCACAGTCGTGTCCTAGTGATTAAGAGCGTTAGGTTGCTACGCATTTAGCTTGCTAAGTGGTTAGCAAAGCAAATCTCGTTCCAAAATAGCGGTTCCCACAATAATTGCGAGGTTTTATGTCAACAACGCATTAAAACTGCGAGTTCGCAGTAATGACACATCAGTACATTTGAGTTTCGGCTAGTTTGGTACTTATAGCCAGAGGACATGAATAGGCTAAGCTTTATCAGTGTGGCTCGTTTATTGCTTATAAGTCAATAAAATGGTCGAAAGTAAGGTCAAAGTGTCCTGCTTGCTTTCAGACCAAAATAGAAAAACTGGGTGAGTTATGTCGGATAAGAAAGATTTCGAGAACAATTACGAGAAGACTGAAGACGCATGGCCAATTGGCGTAGAGCTTGTTGAGCATGAGATCAGTACAGGGATTTGGGTGACAACCCAATGGCAGTTGACGGGATTTGCGCTAAATCCGACGGAAGAGACTCCTGATGTTTGTCTATTGCAACTGCACAAAGACGAGCGTACAGACTACCGCTTTAACTTAAGCTCTCAGCAACCTAAACTTTTTTTAGTGATGGATAACGTCGAGTCTGGTGAAAAACCAGCGATACAGTTACTAACGGCTTCACAATCTGTCGCGGCGCAATATATGGATGGCGACAATCTTGTACTATCCAACGATATGCCGTTAGCCGTTCAGGCTTGGATGGAAGCCTTCATCGGTCGCCACGGTGAGTTGTTAGAAGTAAGACGTAAGAAACGCAAAGGAGCGGGCAGAGCAAATGGCAACTAGTTTTTTAAGCCGTTGGTCGAAACGTAAATTAGAAGAACCTTCCCAACATGATGAAGAGATCACGCCGATAGCAGAGACGGAGCAATCCGAAGATTGTGTCACAGCGCTTTCAAACGCTGACGAAAGCTCAGACGCTTTGAACGTCAACGAGGTTAGTCAGTCACCAGACATTACCGCGAGTGTAGAGACTGAAAAGCCCGAAGAAATGTCTGTGGCGCAACTGCTGGTTTCTGAAGCTTCAGAAAGTGTTAAGAAAGCCGCGCTGCGCAAAATGTTCTTGTCCGAAGAATTTAACGTGCGTGATGGCCTAGACGATTACGATGATGATTACAGTAACTTAAAGTCACTTTCTAAAGACGTCGCAGAGACGCTGCGTGATTGGGTTAAAGAAAAAGTGGAAGAAGAACCAGACGCTGAAACGGCGCAAGGATCTGAACTTAACGCTGACGATATCGCATCTGAGGTGGTTGAAGACTCAGAACTAAACGCCGAAAAAAGTGCCGGAATTACCCAAGATGAAAACGAACTGTATATAAATACAGTATCTGGTGAAAGTGATACTTTTGCTGAGGAATCACCGCCTAACGAGGTGAGACAAAATATACCACACAAAGAATAGGTACATTTTGACTAAACACTCAATGAACCGGCTGGGACAAAATGTCTCAACCGGTTTTTTTATCCCTACTATTTGCCGGTAAAATGTCTAAGTGATTGAATTTTAATTGATATTTTATTGGCATGACATTTGCTATTTGTTGCTCAATACCAATCTGGTTGAAGTTAGCACGGACGCACTGCGTAGTATTCATCGCCTATAGATGGCGGAATAAGAATGCTCATTGATAAGATAATCAGCAGAATCTCCGGCGCTAACTACACTAAGAGATGGAAAAGACTATCCATGTTCATAAATGGAATTGAGCAATGCTGAAACAATTATTAGAACAAGCAACTTCCAATAACGGTAAAGCGAGGCTGTACGCTTTCGAAAATACCGTAGAGTTGACCAATCTTATTCCACCAACCGTAAGCTATGAAAGCGGCGGTAATACTTTGATTGTGGGCCCAACGGCAATCATCGAAAGTGCGGCAGCGCAATTGTCGCAAATGAACAGCCTAACGCTGCTTTCTACCGATGGCGAAAAGGGCACAAATCCCGAGCTTTATTACGCCAATTCGGTTCAGGTTTCAGGGTTCTTAGGTACGTTTGAAGTTCTGATTGAAAATCATGGTTCGACCAACAATCTTGCCAAGGTCGCGATCAATAGCGATTGTTTCGATATCGTACTCGATCTTTGCCTTAACAGCTGCATGTCGGAAGAAGTCCCAGTACCGGGCTACTACCCAGTAGGTCGTGGCTATCCGAAACTGGCTGAAGCGTTGGAAGAGATTCCAACCTTAATGGGGACGTTCGATAAACCGAAATTCTTCCGTTTAGATACCGATTTATGTGCACACAGCTCTCGTGGCGTAAAAGGTTGCGAACGGTGTGTGGATGCTTGTCCGGCAGGGGCACTATCTAGTGAAGGCAGCGACAAAACGGGCCATCGCATCGAGATCAACCCATACCTATGTCAAGGCGTCGGTACTTGTGCTACAGCGTGTCCGACAGAAGCGATTCATTACGCACTGCCAAACCCTGAAGATACGCAAAAGTTTATTGAACGTACGCTCGCCAACTATGAGCAAGCGGGTGGTTTAGAGCCTATCGTATTGATTTGCAGTTCTCGCCACGAGAGCTACAACGTGATGGCACTAAAAGCATTGCCAGATAATGTGATTCCAATTGTGGTGGAAGAACTGCCTTCGGTTGGTATAGATACTTGGTTCGCTGCGCTTGTGAACGGTGCCACTCAGGTGCTGTTTGCGGCTTCGCGTTTTATGCCGCAAACCATTATTCGTGTGCTGAATAGCGAAGTAGGTATTGCTCAAGAGCTGCTCGACCAGCTTGGTATCGCCAAAGAAACCATCGACATTCTGTATCTAGAATCACTACGTGAAGGTGCTCCGACACTTTGTACCGAGTCTTTTGATTTGGCATTAGGTGATTTGCAAGGTAACAAACGTCAGCGTCTATTTACGGCGTTGGATGCGTTGTCAGCATCGCGTATTCCAGTTGAGAACATTGTTGAACTGCCAGCGAATGCACCTTACGGCACGGTTTCTTGTGAAAGCAAAGATTGTACGTTGTGCATGAGCTGTGTGGCGGTGTGTCCAACGCGTGCATTGCATACGGACGGACAATCTCCGTCGCTTAAATTCGTCGAGCAAGACTGCATTCAATGTGGGCTGTGCGAGAAAGCGTGTCCAGAGAAAGTGCTGACGCTTACTCCTCGTATGAACTGGGTGAAAGAAGAACGCCAGAAAGCGGTTGTGATTCATGAAGAAAAGGCAGCCGAGTGCATTCGCTGTCACAAGCCTTTTGCTCCGCAATCGATGATCGACATGCTGCAAAACAAGCTTCGTGGTCATTCTCATTTCTCTGATGAAGCCGCCATTAATCGCATCGCCATGTGTGAAGACTGTCGTGTGATCGACATGTTTGAGTCGATGGCTGCTGATCCAATGAATCAATTGAAATACTAGGAGCTCGCAGTGGATACACAACAAGAACAAACACTGAGAACGGACATTTATCTCGTTCTATCCGCACTTTTTCGTAGTGCGCCAAGTGATGAAATGCTGGCGTTCTTGAAATCGCTAGAAATTGAACCGTCTGAGAGCGCGATGCAAAAAGCTTGGCTCGCACTGCAACAAGCCGCGAACGAAGCGCAGCGAGAAGCGTTAGAAGAAGAATATCAAGATCTGTTTATTGGCATTGGACGTGGTGAAGTTGTGCCATTCGGATCTTGGCATCGCACTGGCTCGATGATGGAAAAACCGTTAGCGGAAATTCGTCGCGATTTGGATCTTTTAGGCATCGAACGAGAAGAGAACGTGAAAGAGCCTGAAGACCATATTTCTGCACTGTGCGAAGTGATGGCAATGCTGACAGGTGAAGAGGAAGAACTTCAACAAGCGGTGTTTAACAAACACATCGCCCCTTGGTTCCAATCTTTTACGCGCCAACTAGAGAGCGCAGAAAGCGTGAACTTCTACAAGCCAGCTGCACAGCTTTGCGATGCATTTTTAACGTTAGAGCAAGTGCGCTTTAGCGTGAACACCAAAAGCAGTAAGAGCAAATTAAAAATTGATGTGAAAAACGTCACTGATTACGAGTAATCGAGCAGTACTTGGTCATATCGATAGAGAGGCATGAGTCTCCAAAGATCTACCGTAAGGTAAGGAAGCAATGATGAAAGATAATAAAGAAATAAACACAAGCCGTAGGGATCTCCTAAAAGGCTTCACAACCGCTGCCGTTGCTGGTGCTGTTGTTGCGGGAACCACGAAAGTGGCCGTTGCTTCAGAAACGGTTGAGCCTTCTGAAAAAGACGTGAAGAAGAAAGGGTATCGTGAAACTCAACACATTCGCGATTACTACGACACACTTTAGGAGATAACGGATGAAACTTGTCAAACGCTCCGACAGTGTGAGCAAAGAAACGAACCAGCTTGGCGTATCTCGTCGTGCATTCATGAAAAACACTTCGCTTGCCGCTGGTGGCGCAGTGGTTGGTGCTAGTCTATTCGCACCGGGAATGATGAAAAAAGCGCAAGCAAAATCAGTCGATCCAGAAGCGAAAACAGAAGTGAAACGTACTATCTGTTCTCACTGTTCAGTGGGTTGTGGTATTTACGCAGAAGTTCAAAATGGTGTTTGGACGGGTCAAGAGCCTGCATTCGACCACCCATTTAACGCCGGTGGTCACTGTGCAAAAGGCGCCGCACTGCGTGAACATGGTCACGGTGAGCGCCGTCTTAAATACCCAATGAAGCTTGAAAACGGTAAGTGGAAAAAGCTTTCTTGGGATCAAGCGATCGAAGAAATCGGTAACAAGGTGATGGACATCCGCAAAGAGTCTGGCCCTGATTCGGTTTACTTCTTGGGAAGCGCAAAGCACAGCAACGAACAAGCGTACTTGTTCCGCAAAATGGCATCACTTTGGGGCACTAACAACGTTGACCACCAAGCGCGTATTTGTCACTCAACAACCGTGGCGGGTGTAGCGAACACTTGGGGTTACGGTGCGATGACCAACTCTTTCAATGACATGCACAACTGTAAGTCGATGCTGTTTATTGGTTCAAACCCAGCTGAAGCACACCCAGTAGCGATGCAGCACATTCTGATCGCGAAAGAGAAGAACAACTGTAAGATCGTCGTAGCGGATCCTCGTCGTACACGTACGGCAGCAAAATCGGATCACTATGTATCACTTCGTCCTGGTTCTGACGTTGCATTCATTTGGGGTGTGTTGTGGCACATCTTCGAAAACCAATGGGAAGATAAAGAGTTCATCCGTCAACGTGTATTCGGTATGGATGAGATCCGTGCTGAAGTGGCGAAGTGGACGCCAGCAGAAGTTGAGCGTGTAACAGGCGTAAGCGAAGAAGACGTTTACCAAACAGCAAAACTGCTTTCTGAAAATCGCCCAGGCTGTATCGTTTGGTGTATGGGTGGTACTCAGCATACTACCGGTAACAATAACACACGTGCTTACTGTGTGCTTGAGCTAGCACTTGGTAACATTGGTAAATCAGGCGGCGGCGCAAACATCTTCCGTGGTCACGATAACGTACAAGGCGCAACCGACCTTGGCGTACTTTCTGACACGCTACCGGGCTACTACGGCCTTTCTGAAGGCGCTTGGCGTCATTGGTCAAAAGTGTGGGAAATCGATTACGAATGGATTAAAGGTCGTTTCGATGACAACGCTTATAGCGGTCAGAAACCAATGCACAGTGCAGGTATTCCTGTATCCCGTTGGGTGGATGGTGTACTGGAAAACAAAGACAACATTCGTCAACGCGAAAACATCCGTGCAATGTTCTACTGGGGACACGCAGTGAACTCTCAAACACGTGGTGTTGAGATGAAAAAAGCGATGCAGAAGCTGGACATGATGGTGATCGTGGACCCATACCCAACGGTTGCTGCGGTAATGAACGACCGTACCGACGGCGTTTACCTGCTTCCTGCAACAACGCAGTTTGAAACATACGGCAGTGTTACCGCTTCTAACCGCTCTCTACAATGGCGTGATCAGGTTATTGAACCTTTGTTCGAATCAAAACCAGACCACGAAATCATGTACCTGCTTTCGAAGAAACTGGGCTATTCAGATCTTCTGTTCAAAAACATCCGTGTTGAAAACAACCAGCCAGTTATTGAAGACCTAACGCGTGAATTCAACAAAGGCATGTGGACGATTGGTTACACAGGCCAAAGCCCAGAGCGTTTGAAAGCGCACCAACAAAACTGGCATACGTTCCACAAAACCACATTGGAAGCGGAAGGTGGCCCTGTGAACGGTGAAACCTACGGTCTACCTTGGCCATGTTGGGGTACACCGGAAATGAAACACCCAGGTACACACATTCTGTACGATACGTCTAAGACGGTTGCAGAAGGTGGCGGTAACTTCCGTACGCGCTTTGGTGTGGAATTTGAAGGCAAGAGCCTTCTTGCAGAAGACAGCTACTCGAAAGGCTGTGAAATCAAAGATGGTTACCCAGAGTTCACTGACAAGTTATTGAAACAACTTGGTTGGTGGGACGATCTAACTGCTGAAGAGAAAGCGGCAGCGGAGGGTAAAAACTGGAAGACTGACCTTTCTGGCGGTATTCAGCGTGTCGCGATCAAGCACGGTTGCATTCCATTTGGTAACGCGAAGGCGCGTGCGATTGTTTGGACGTTCCCAGACCGCGTACCGCTGCATCGTGAACCACTATACACACCACGTCGTGACCTTGTAACGGACTACCCAACTTGGGACGACAAAGATGCCATCTTCCGTGTTCCTACGTTGTATAAATCCATTCAAGAGCAAGACAAATCTGGCGAGTACCAAATCGTTCTGACTTCTGGTCGTCTGGTTGAATACGAAGGTGGTGGTGAAGAGACGCGTTCAAATCCATGGCTTGCCGAGCTTCAACAAGAAATGTTTGTTGAAGTGAATCCGAAAGACGCGAACGATCTTGGCTTTAGAGATGGTGATGATGTTTGGGTTGAAGGTGCAGAGAAGGGACGCATCAAAGTGAAAGCGATGGTTACACGTCGTGTGAAACCTGGCTTGGCGTTCATTCCGTTCCACTTTGGCGGTAAGTTCGAAGGTGAAGACCTACGTCCTAAATACCCAGAAGGTACACAGCCTTACGTTGTTGGCGAATCGGCCAACACGGCAACCACTTACGGTTACGACCCGGTTACCTTGATGCAGGAAACCAAAGTAACCCTATGTAACATTCGTAAAGCGTAAGGAGTCTGACAATGGCACGAATGAAATTTCTATGTGACACCAAACGCTGTATCGAGTGTAACGGCTGTGTTACTGCATGTAAGAACGAAAACGACGATGCGCTTGAATGGGGCATTCAACGTCGCCGCGTGGTAACACTAAACGACGGTGAAGCTGGTGAAAACTCTATCTCTGTTGCTTGTATGCACTGTACCGATGCGCCTTGTATGGCAGTTTGTCCAGCTGATTGTTTCGAACATACCGAAGACGGCATCGTTCTTCATAATAAAGATCTGTGTATCGGTTGTGGTTACTGTTTGTTTGCTTGTCCGTTTGGCGCACCTCAATTTCCTAAACAAGAGGCGTTTGGTGAACGTGGCAAAATGGATAAATGTACTTTCTGCGCGGGCGGCCCAGAAACAGAGCCTGGCTCTGAGGAAGAACGTCAAAAATACGGTGCGAACCGTATCGCAGAAGGCAAGTTACCGATGTGTGCATCGCTTTGTTCAACCAAAGCGCTGCTTGCGGGTGACGCAGAGAAAGTCTCTGACATTTTCCGTCAACGTGTGGTAGAACGCGGCGCGAAAAACGCAGGTTGGACAGACGGAAACGATCTTTCTTACGATGCGACGAAAAGCTAAGTAAGGAGAGGCACATGTTAAACACGCTTAAACGTGCATCTCTAGCAATGCTGTCAATGATGACGGCATTGCTGCTGACTTTTGCAATGCCTGCTTCAGCAGAGGAACAATCTTCTAAAGTTATTCAACAGGAGATTACGCAACTCGCCGGGGCAGACTATTGGCGCGAGGTCAGAGAGGGGCAAGAGGGCTATACCACGTCTCAATCGCCAGAACATGGCGTATTGATCAGTAAACCTGGTGAGACTTGGTACATTCTAAAAGAGAAATGGATGTCTCCCGCTGGTGCTGTCGCGATTTTCGGCAGTATTGCAATGGTAATCATGGCTTACGTACTCGTTGGCCCTTTAATGCTTAGCAAGCCGCGTACTGGCAGAAAGATGAAACGTTGGTCTCGTTTAGACCGCGCGCTTCACTGGAGTATGGCGTTTACATTCTTAACGTTGGCATTCAGTGGTTTGATGCTGGTTTACGGTAAGCACTTCTTAAAACCGTACGTTCCTACTGAGTTCTGGGGCTTTATCGTCATGTTGGCGAAGCAGTACCACAATTACATGGGACCATTGTTCTTCATTTTGCTGATGCTCGTGCTCTTTAAATGGTGGCGCAAGTCGATTCCAAACATGACTGATGTTCGTTGGTTCATGAAAATGGGCGGTATGGTTGGTAAACACAAAGGCACACATCCGTCAGCTGGTTTCTCAAACGGTGGCGAGAAGGCAATCTATTGGTTATTGATCTTCTTTGGTGCTATCGCGGCAGTGAGTGGCTTAGTTCTAGATTTTCCTATCTTTGGCCAAACTCGCCGTGACATGGAGCTTTCTAACTTAGTTCACGCGATTTCGGCACTGATTCTAATCTGTGGCTTTATCTTCCACATCTATATTGGTCTATTTGGTATGGAAGGTGCGTTAGAAGGCATGGTGACTGGTGAAGTTGACGAGACATGGGCGAAAGAACACCACGATCTTTGGTATGAAGAAGTGAAGTCCAAAGAAGCGATGGGCGAAACAGATACGGCACAAACGGAAGCAAAAGGAGCGAAAGCGAATGAACAAACCTCATAACGGGATTTGGGTTACGTACATCCTGAGCTGTCTGACCCCGTTTACGTTTCTGATCTCAGGCGTTATCGCAATTATCTATGCTGGTTACCGATTAGATAAGGGAGAAGACAGCGACGTAGTGATTTCTCATTACTACGGTTTAATTCGTACCTTCTTTCTCTACCTGACGTTTTTTGTTGTGTTGATCGTCACCGTCGCGACTTCTAACGGTGTACTCGTTGGCGTGAGTGATTATTGGTTGCATAGTACTTTGCTTGAAACCATCGCTTACTTTATTCCTTGGATAGGGATGGTGTTTGCTGCATTAGCCATCTTGGTGTGGTTTATGCGAATGTTTCAAGGGATGCAACAACTGCGCAATAACCAACCACACAGACCATCGACAGGTCCAAACCTTTAATCAGTATTCTTTAAGCAAAACCGCCGTAATAGGCGGTTTTTTTGTTGCTGTCATGTCTCAAATATGAAGCGCTGAGTCCCACAGGTGATACTTGATGCAACTTATTGAGTGAATTTACGTAACTGGGCAGAAAATCATAGTTAAGTAAGAAACATGTAAAAAAATCGCGTCGCGATGAGACATTAGTCTCACTCACGCTATTGTTCATTTACTCAGGATTCATCGTCCCGTTAAAGTACGCTGCGCTCAGAAATTCAAAGAGTTGCATACGTGAAAATTGCCATCAATACATTCAGTCTACGCATACAGAGGAATCTCTATCGGAGGATGTTTGACTAAGGCATCTTGCTCTCACAAATAAAAAGAGCGAAACGAGCATTAAATGATGCGGCAAGGTAAGAAAAGGACAAACACGTTACGGCTATGATCCCTCAATTCGTCATTCCTATCACGAATCGCTTTGGCGAAAGTTATCACTTCTCTGGTCAGTTACTTACTAGCGGCGAACCTAAAACATTCGTGACCAAACAAGAGGCAATAGAGTTTCTTGAGAGCTTTGGTGAGCTTGACCTTCGCTCTGTCGAAGACTTGTTCTATTTGATTGGTCAATTCAAGCCAAACATACCTGACGGTGAGCTTACTTCCCAACACTATAATTCAACGTTTGCCAATGCTTTGGTGAACGGTGACTTGCATGTTGCTCGAATTGTACCGACCGGAGAAAACTACGCACTCTCCTCTGCGGTTACGCCTCCACCGACTCAAAATACCGTCAATGCAAAACCATCGAAGGGAAAGGGGAAGTCGAATAAAAAGAGTGGAAGAAGTGCCGCATCTGCTAAGCCTCAACAACAAAGTAGCGAAAAACATGAGAAAGCCGGTGATCCTGTATCACTTGTGACGGGTGAAGAAATTCTCGAACTCTATGATATCGAGCTACAACAAGGTACTACTTGGCAGCGTACTTACCGCTCATCGCAGTCGGATGTAAATCATGGAATGGGCTTTGGTTGGCGACATGCATTTCAGTTTGAATTGCACGAGAAGACCGACGAGAAAGACAATGTTATCGCTTGGAAGTTTGTTGACGATAAGGCAGATATCACAGAATTTGAGCCAGTAGATATTGGAGCGACAAGTTACCAGATATACGCTGGTGCGAGCTGTTATTTCCTAAATTCAGCAACTCGGATCGTGACGCTCGCTAATGGGCATCAATATCGATTTGAACAGAAAGATGATCGTTGGCTTGTTAAACAAGTCAGAAATGGCACGTTTTCAACGTTTCAACTGCAGTATTCTCGAAACCATCGATTGATCGAGATTGCATATAACAAGCGTCCGGTTCTTGAATGTCAATATGATAAGCAAGGACGCCTTGTAGAGCTGCTTAATGCAAAGTCCCAAAAAGTTCTGACAACTTATACCTATGATGAGCACGATGATTTGGTCAGTGCAACCAATCATTTGGGCTTGAAGGAACAGTACCAATACCGCGGCCATTTAATTGTTAAGCGTGTACGACCAACTGGCTTTACTCATTATTTTGAATGGGATGGCGAAGGTGCTAACGCGAAATGCATCAGGAACGTTGGGGACGCAGGAATTTATGACTATCGCTTCCATTATCAGGGAAATCATTCTTCTTATTCTGACTCGTTAGATCATCAATGGTCTTTCTTGCATGACGAGCAGGGTAACTTACTCGAGAAAATAAGCCCCACCGGTAAAACTTGGCGATGGCAATATGATGAATTAGGACGAAAAGCACAAGCTATCTATCCTGATCAGTCAACGGTCAATTATCAATATAATCAGCATGGTCAATTAGTTTCTAAGTTTCATTCCTCTGGCAAAGAAATTCAATATGGTTATGACGGCTTAGGTAAGTTAGTTAAAACGGTTTCACCTGACGGGGATATCGAGAAGGCTTACTACAATAGCCTCGGTCAAAGAGTTTGGGATACCGATCAGTTCGGCTGTGTCACGGAATATGATTACGATAAACACGGTCAAGTCGTCAAAAAAGAGTCTGAAGATGGTAAGAAAAGTCAGTGGTGGTGGGATGAACAACAAAGACTTATCGCGAATGAAATAGACGGTACATTACTTCGTTACAGCTATAACGAAGAAGATCTAGTGAATGGCGTCGCTTATCCCGATGGGTGTATTGCTCAACTCGCTTATGATCAATTTGGCAGGCGTACATCAGTTCGTTATTTTAACGACGAAGACAAAGTCGGTTATAGCGAAGAATATTCTTACGATGAGCACAGCCGTGTTGCTCAGATTCGAACGCCAGCAGGCATTACCTCGTATCAGTGGGGAGCACTCGCGCAACAAGAAGCAGTCATCTTCCCCGATGGCAGCCATATTTCTTATGAATACGATCAACAACGTAACCTGACTAAATTAGTTCGGAGTGACGGCTTAGAATTCGAATTCCTGTATGACGATGAAGGCCAGCTATCAGGAACTGTTGGGTTTGATAATCTACAAAGCCAATTTGATTATGACGATATGGGGCGCATCCATCGTAAGCAAGTCGCCGATAGGACCGTGCTGTACCGCTATGACGCTGCGGGTTATCTCAAGCACGTCAAAGCAGGAAATGGTAGCAGTATTGTAGAGAACCACTTCAATTATACGTTTGGTGGGCGACTTACTTTCGCATCCAATCGCCATCAAACATTGCAATACCAATACTCTTCATTCGGGCATTTAACAAAGCGCCTTCAAGGTCAGTTTGAGATAGCGCAGGAGTTTAACAGAGTTGGCCAACGCGTATCTCAGGTACTGCCAGATAATACGGAGCTGAACTTCTCTTATGATCGATATGGGCGTTTTTCAGCGATTCGATTTGGAAACCTAGATTTACCTCAAATCAAATTTCATTACGATGAAATGGGACGAGTTTCGCAAATTAAAACGGCACATTTTAATGAGCGCATCATTTATGATGGTGTTGGTCGTTTGGTTGAACAACATTGGCCAGATAGAGAGAAAAAGTACGTTTACAACGCGCAAAACCGCATTTCATCAATCATTGATAATACGGCAGGAGCAACGC
Source organism: Vibrio sp. 1CM7H (assembly GCF_023161645.1). Lineage (NCBI taxonomy): Bacteria > Pseudomonadati > Pseudomonadota > Gammaproteobacteria > Vibrionales > Vibrionaceae > Vibrio > Vibrio sp. 1CM7H. Next base: position 259,666 of record NZ_JALNTV010000002.1, on the reverse strand, counting down.
ATTATCAGTACGATGCCTTAGGGCAACTGAAACGAGTCAATGCTTCCGGAGAAGTGACTAAGTTTGAATACGATAGTTTTGGCAATCCTACTTTGCCAACTTCAGAGGTATTCGCTGATCGTATTGAAGTGCACGATGATGTCCGGTTCAAATATGACGCGCAAGGAAATCAGACAAAACGTGAGGGGCAAGGACACGTTCAGACTCGAGTGTTTGATGCGTTAAATCAGCTCATTGAAGTTCACACCGACGATTGCATCAGTCAATATGAATATGATGCTCTAGGGCGCAGAACGAAGAAAATTACACAAAAATGCGTTACAGAGTTCTTGTGGGAAGGTGAACGTTTAATTGGTGAACGCTCTTCAGGTGCTTTCCGCTGGTACCTATATCAACCAGAAACCTACACGCCAGTGGCACTGTTAGAGAATGACGTTATTTATTGGTACCAGTGCGATCAAGTTGGTAAGCCAGAACGACTAATCGATTGCGAACGGAATGTTGTATGGAGTGCAAGTTACGATGCTCACGGCTTTGCTCATGTACATATTGAAAAAGTAGTAAATCCATTACGTTTTCAAGGGCAGTATTTCGATCAAGAAACCAACTTACATTACAACCTCGCTCGGTATTACGATCCTAAGCTAGGACGCTTTATCCAACAAGATCCGATATCTATTGCTGGTGGTATTAATCATTACCAATACGCAGTCAACCCTATCCAGTGGATTGACCCAACAGGCTTCTTGTGTGAAGAAGGGCTAAAACGCTTACAACAAATGCTGGCTGAGTATCAGGCGCAAAACAACGTTCCCCAAGAGGTTTGTGATCAGATTTTAGAGGCAGCAAAAGAGTCATCTGTCGGAGAAGATGGCGTTCGCTCGCAAGTCAAAATCCGAAAACCCAATGGTAAAAACAATATTCGATATGAATACGATTTAGACCATATTGATTGTGAGAAGAACGAGATTACTTTTTATCGTCATATCAATCACTCAGATGGCACCAGACACGAAGTGCAGTATGTTGTTGGGATTGAGGAATTTGTAAATGCGCATGTTTTTGACTCAGAGAAAGTCGGTGGAGATGAAGGTTGTACTATCTTAACCGAGGAGCTAGTGCTTAATGAAGCGGATTACAAAGAGAACTCAAAATTCAACGATAATGATAAATACAAACTCTCTGAAGAGTGTAAAGAGAAGATTGAAGAGTGTTTAGTGGAACGTCAAAAGGCAATGGACGCTCGGACTGGTCAAGATGGATATAACGCGCAAATAGGTAAAATCAATAAACAATCGGCAAAAATTGGTGAATTGGCGGCGGATGATTTTGTTCGGAGTAAATGTCCTAATGCTAAGCTAATTCATCCCAAAGATATTGGAACTTCAATTTCGAAGCCGGGCGACTTTGATATGGTTTACAAGGTGGAAGAGCCACCACCTGGTGAAATTATAATTGTTGAGGCTAAAGGTGGCAGCAGTTCGCTCGGTAGCCGTAAAATTGGCAATGAAGCATATCAACAAGGGACAAGCAAATATGCGGCGCAAATCGTTAAATTAATGTCTGAACAAAAAGCTGGTACAACAGAAAGAGCTGCTGCAGACGAAATTACATCAGCAGTGCAAGATGATATTCCAGTCAGGTATTTACATACCCAAGCAGAAATTGATGCTTCAGATGGCGTATCTAAAGTGAATGTAAAAGAGTTTGATATTAGCCTCGAAGAATTAGGTTAAGGGAAGTACAGTTAGTATGAAAAAGATAAATAGAAAAGCAGCCTACGAGTTGAATACTGAGGAACTTAATTACTATACAAAACAAATAGAAAAAAACTTAGAGAAAAGAAAACATCGTATCACAATAAAGCGCGAAAACTTGATATATCTAACAGACGGGGTTTGGGAGCAAGTTAGGTTATATACTTTGTTTCCAGTGTCTGAACTAAATGACCGAATAGGAACGCTGCGTCTATTTGAAGCCTCGATAATGCAAGCTAGCTATCATCGACTGGCTCAAAAACCTGAAAGCCCTTTGACGGTTAAGGTACCTGATCATCCTGAAATAACTTGGAAAGGCGAAGGTATTTTAAAAACAGGCTTCATTTGTCCCTCAATGTGGCTAGATGCGTATTTTACCTCTGTCATCGTTCGTGACGAAGCTAGCATGAATGTGTTGGCGAACTTTCCGATTTCTTTGATGAGACAGAGCTCTACCAAAGCGGGTGAGCTGTCTTATATGCTAGTAGACGTCATTCAGTCGTTCCACAACCGCACATCGGATTATCCTGATAAGCTGGTTGCAGCAATGGACGCAGCGGTAGCTCAAGGGGATAATTGGGCGTTGGAAATTGCGATGGGGATTCTAGAAACCTTCGCAGCGCTTACCACCGACATTGGTTATGATTTTGAGGAAGTGCTCGTTAAAAACCTACAACTCCAAGAAAAATATCATCTTCGAGAATTAGGACCCGACAGGATAGGCATCCGAACTTTTATTAACTTCCCTCTTCTTGGCATGGCCTGTATGTGGTACGACAAAGGCAACCGTTTATCTATTGAAACTGGTTGGCTTCCTCCCTATCTTGTCGAAGGACGTTGGCTAGAAGATGTAAAAGCAGGGAAGATCACTCGATAAACTCCTTTAGTTAGCAATTCAGTATATAAGCCACCTCTCATGAGGTGGCTTTTACGTTTTGTTGAGCTATATGGTGCGCATTATGTTGGTGCACTAAAACCATATTGGTGCATTTATTAGCGTGTTAAGCACCATTTCAAGAATGCCTAATTTTATTAAAGTTCATACAAAACAATAAATTAAAGTGTAAGTGTTAGAAATGTAAATTATGGAATGAGAATTGCTCTGTTAGACGCTCTATAAATTAAGTTCACCAAATTGGTGATGAGCCTAACTTTGATGCACAGGATAAGTGCGCTACAGATCAACGGAGACAATCATAATGAGTGTAACTGCCAATCAGGTACACGGCGCTGTACAAACTCTCACGCAAAGTTCCGACACACTTTTCTTACTACTTGGCGCAATCATGGTTTTTTTGATGCATGCTGGTTTTGCTTTTCTTGAAGTAGGAACCGTGCGCCAAAAGAACCAAGTTAATGCTTTAGTTAAAATCTTGGCCGATTTCGGTATTTCCGCCATTGCGTATTTTTTCATTGGATACTGGGTCGCTTATGGCGGCACCTTCTTTGCTGATGCAGAGACGTTATCTCAAGGCAATGGTTACGAGTTGGTGAAGTTCTTTTTCTTGCTGACCTTCGCTGCAGCGATTCCTGCTATTGTTTCTGGTGGTATCGCAGAGCGAGCTCGTTTTTATCCGATTCTAATCGCAACATTTTTCACTGTCGGCATCGTATACCCGTTATTTGAGGGAATGATCTGGAACGGAAACTTTGGTGTTCAAGCTTGGTTTGAAAATACCTTTGGTTATGGCTTTCACGACTTTGCAGGTTCAGTCGTTGTACATGGTGTTGGCGGCTGGATAGCGTTGGTTGCCGTTGTGTTTTTGGGCATGAGAAAAGGCAGAGTTCGAGCAGGAAAGCATACCAACTTTGCACCTTCGAATATTCCGTTTTTGGCTTTGGGAGCTTGGATCTTATGTGTGGGGTGGTTTGGCTTCAACGTCATGTCAGCTCAAACCGTGTCAGGCATAAGTGGCTTGGTGGCTATGAACTCATTGATGGCAATGGTCGGAGGCATTGTCGCGTCATTGTTGGCTGGTAAGAATGACCCCGGCTTTATTCATAACGGCCCACTAGCTGGCTTGGTTGCTGTATGTGCGGGCTCAGACTTAATGCATCCTATCGGTGCTTTAGTGACAGGTGCGATTGCTGGCGTGCTATTTGTTTATCTTTTTACCTACCTACAAAACAAAACCAAGATTGATGATGTGTTGGGTGTCTGGCCTTTACACGGTTTATGTGGCGCTTGGGGTGGTATTGCTGCGGGGATCTTTGGTCAAAGCGCGTTGGGTGGGCTAGGTGGCGTGAGCTTTCTCGTTCAGCTTCTAGGAACGCTTTTGGGCATTTCTATCGCAGTGATTGGGGCACTTGCAGTCTACGGCGCGATCAATGCCAGTATGGGACTAAGGCTTTCGGAAGAAGACGAATTCAATGGCGCTGACCTAGCCATTCATAAAATATCTTCTACCAACGAGGATTGAGGCCAATGTGGGAGCGGCGTAAAGCCGCTCTTTTAGCAATTGCCTTTTTTTGCTTGGCCAGGGGGACAGAAATCTCCATTACCACGATGGTTATCGTCATTGGTGCTGACTCTTACTTTTACGTCGTCCACTTCGCCTTCAACATTGGTTAGTTGGCAACCTGCTAAAGTCGTAAGTAATATAAGCGCTAGAGATACTTGTCTCATTGCTGTTCCTCTTAAATTGTAATTCTAATAGTGACCATTACGACCATGGTCTAATCCATATTACTACTGTTGCTATTCTTTCAGTGTTAAGCTAATGAAAAAACAGCAAGGATGAGTTATGAATTTCCCTTATAGAAATATTGTAGTACTTACTGGTGCAGGTATCTCGGCCGAATCTGGTATTCAAACATTTCGTGCGCAAGATGGCCTTTGGGAGAATCACCGTATTGAAGATGTAGCAACACCTGAAGGGTTTGCTCGCGATCCGGACCTTGTTCAAGACTTTTACAACCAACGCCGCAAGAAACTTCAAGACAATGCGATACAGCCGAATGCCGCGCATAAGGCACTGGGTCGTCTAGAGGCTGAGTTAGAAGGTAAAGTGACGGTCATCACTCAAAATATAGACAACCTTCACGAAAGAGGCGGTAGCCATAACGTCATTCATATGCACGGTGAGCTTTTAAAAGCGAGATGCAGTGAATCAAACCAAGTTATAGAACATAGTGAGGACATTAAGACTGGTGAGCTTTGTCACTGCTGTCAGATCCCGTCACAAATGCGACCACATATTGTTTGGTTTGGTGAAATGCCACTACGAATGGGGGATATCTACGCAGCATTAGAAGAAGCTGATTTATTTATTTCTATCGGGACTTCTGGCGTCGTATATCCCGCAGCAGGTTTTGTTCATGATGCAAAAATGCATGGCGCGCACACCATCGAAATTAACCTCGAGCCTAGTGCGGTAGAAAGTGAATTTGAGGAAAAACGCTACGGAAAAGCAAGCGTCGAGGTTCCAAAATTAGTTGACGAGATACTGGCTCTAGAAGGAAAAGAAAGAGCGTAATAATTCTCACAGAGGAGAGCTTTTGTCTTGTCATTAAGAACAAAAAAAGCGGCTCATGAGCCGCTTTTTCATATCTTTAAAACTAACGAATTAGTTGTTCACTTTTAGCTTTTGGAAGTACTCATCGTACATTACGCTCGCTTCGCCAACTTCATCTTGCCAAGTACCGCTGTCCATCACTTCTTGTGGTGGGAAAATGCTTGGATCGTTAGCAAATTCTTTCGGTAGCAGTTCGTGTGCCGTTTTCACTGGAGTAGGGTAACCAATCTCTAGTGCGATCTTAGCTGCGTTTTCTGGGCGCAGTAAGAAGTCAATCATCTTATGAGCCGCATCAACGTTCTTCGCGCCAGCTGGAATTGCCAGGCTGTCCATCCAGAAGATCGTTCCTTTTTCTGGCCAGATGATGTCGATGTTCGCGCCTTCTTGACGAGCCATGTAAGCAGAACCATTCCAAAGCATACCAAGTGAAACTTCACCCGCTAGGTAAGGGTTTGCAGGAAAGTCTGAGTTAAATACTAATACGTTTGGCATTAGCTTTTTCAGTTCTTCGTAAGCGGCTTTGATTTCTTCTGGGTTAGTCGTGTTTGGTGAGTAACCAAGCTTAGTCAATGCAATGTGGAATACTTCGCGAGAATCATCCATCAACATTAGTTGACCTTCCCACTTGCTATCCCAAAAATCATCCCACTTAGTAACAGATGATTTGTCTAGCATGTCAGCATTGATACCAATACCTGTCGCACCCCAAATGTAAGGGATAGAGTAGTTGTTGTTCGGATCGAACGGCTTGTTAAGGAAGTTAGTATCAAGATCGGCAAAATGAGACAATTTCTCTTTGTCGATCTGTTGCAGCATGCTTTCTTTACGCATTTTAGAGACGAAATAGGTAGACGGTACTACCAAGTCGTAACCAGAACCTTGGGTTTTAAGTTTTGCGTACATACTCTCGTTAGATTCATATGTAGAGTAAATAACTTTGATTCCAGTTTCTTTTGTAAAGTCTTCAAGAACTTCGTTTGGAATGTATTCCGACCAGTTGTAGAAATACAGTTCTTGATCAGCAGCCATTGCAGGGGTAGCGATGAGCGTCGCTGCACATAGAGCGCTTGCGTAGAATTTACTTTTCATTTGTTTTCCGTTTTGTTTCGCGATTGGACAAGTCAATACTAGCTGGAGTTATCAAGTTGATCCAAATCGCAGTAAGCACAAATCTGTTTATTTAGCTCGAGGGCTGTATCTCCGCTTTGTGAGAAGATAAAACTAGACATCGAGCCAGATAAACCTAGCAACGCATAATTATATCAGTCAATTACAAAAATAGGCAGCGTATTGCTGCCTATTTTCTTTTAGTCGATGACTTGTTACACAAGCTCGATTACTGTCCCGCTTTCAGCTTTAGGAAGTAATCTTCGTACTTAACGGTTAGATCACCAACCGCATCTTGCCATTCCACTCGATCAAGATCTTCTTGAGAAGGAAATAGCGGTGCAACATCTTTAAACTTAGCGTTCGATTCCTCTACCGCTGTTAAGTAACCAGTATCACGTGAGATTTGCTCTGCGATTTCTGGACGTAGTAGGAAGTCGATCATCTTGTGAGCTGCTTCTACGTTCTTCGCACCGGAAGAGATAGCGAAGTTGTCAACCCAACCGATACCGCCTTCTTTAGGAAATACGAGTTTAAGGTTTAGGCCTTCATTTTGAGCAGCTGCAGCGCTGCCGTTCCAAAGCATACCAACGCCCACTTCACCAGACATGTAAGGTGCGCCTGGGTTGTCAGAGTTGAAAACTAGAACGTTTGGCATCAACTTTTGTAGCTCAGCGTACGCTTCATCGATTTGTTTAGGGTCTTTTGAGTTACCTGAATAGCCGAGTTTACGAAGTGCGATGTGGAAGACTTCACGAGTGTCGTCCATCAGCATTACTTGACCTTCAAGCTCAGGCTTCCATAGATCTGCCCAGCTTTGGAAGTCGTTTGGATCGTACATATCTGCGTTAACCGCTAGACCTGTAATCGCAACAACGTGTGGAATAGAGTAGTCGTTATTTGGATCGTAAGGCTTGTCTAGATAGTTCTTATCTAGGTTGCCGAAGTTTTTCAGCTTAGTCTTATCGATCTTTTGTAGCATACCTTCATCGCGCATTTTTGCTACGAAGTACGTTGAAGGTACCACTAGGTCATAACCTTGGTTATGAGTTTTTAGCTTTGCGTACAAAGTTTCATTCGACTCGTAAGTCGAGTAGATCACTTTGATACCAGTTTCTTTGGTAAATTTCTCTAGGATATTACTGTTGATGTAAGGCCCCCAGTTCATAAATACCAATTCTTTATCGTCCGCTGCCGCTGAACCTGAGAACAGAGAAAGCGCACATGCACTACCAGCTAATAGAGTAGCCCATTTTTTCATTGACGTTAGCTCCAAACCAAACGTTGTCCAAATCATTTTGGACGGTAGATAGAAAAACAGAATGGCATGTAACCATTCTGTTTCGTGATGTTAACGGCTGTGGATTTTACTTTACTTTTTCTCTTGCGAGCAACTGAGAAATTACGACAAGAATTAAAGAAACCACCAACATGACCGTTGCAAGAGCATTCACTTCCGGTGAAATACCCACCTTAACCATCGAGTAAATTTTCAATGGTAGGATTTCATACGTTGGACCTGTTACGAACGAACTGATAATTACGTCGTCCAGAGACAGGGTAAAGCTAAGCAGCCAGCCTGCCGCAACTGCTGGTTTTGCAAGAGGAAGGATGATCTGCTTTAAGATAACCCATTCACTTGCGCCAAGATCTTTTGCTGCTTCCAACATCTTCACATCGAAGCCATTTAAGCGGCTGTATACGGTTACCACCACAAATGGCAAACAGAAGGTGATGTGGGCAATCAATAGAGTAAAGAAGCCCAGCTGTGCGCCTAATACTAGGAACAAAGCAAGTAATGAAATCGCCATGACAATATCTGGAGACATCATTACGACAAACAGCATGCCGTTTACAGCACCTTTGCCTTTGAAAGAGTAACGGAATAGGGCAACAGCTGTTAAGCTCCCAATAATAGTAGCCGCTGTTGCAGAAAATACCGCCACGTTCAATGAGTGCCATGCAGCCTGCATTAGGCTGTCGTTGTTGACTAGGGTTTCATACCATTTCGTGGTGAAACCACCCCATTTCATACCAAATTTATTGGCGTTAAATGAGTTTACGATTAGTACAACGATTGGCAGATACAAAAATGCATAAACCAACGCCATAAAGCTAAATCTAACTGTGCGTCCCATTAGTCTAGCTCCACTTTCTTATTCAATAATTTTCCTGCTCGGTAGTAAGCGTAAAGCATGACCGCCATTGCGAAGGTGAGGGCGATACTGGTCGCAGCACCAAATGGCCAATCACGAGCGTTCAATACCTGACTCTTAATTACGTTACCAATCAGTAGGTTCTTCGCACCGCCTAGAAGATCTGAGATGTAGAACATACCCAGCGCAGGTAGTAGAACCAACAAACAGCCACCGATAATGCCAGGCATTGTCAGAGGTAGAATTACTTTAGTAATGGTTTGGAGCTTGTTCGCACCGAGGTCTTTTGCTGCCTCGATGTAAGTGTTGTCCAACTTCTCGATTGCCGAGTAAAGCGGCAGAATCATGAAAGGAAGTAGGATGTATACAAGACCAATCATTACAGCCGTTTCGGTATACATAATACGCAACGGCTTGTCGATGATTTCCATTGCCATCAGCGACTTGTTCAAAATGCCCTGTGTACCGAGAACAATCTTCAGTCCGTAAGTTCGAATCAAAGAGTTCGTCCAAAATGGTACGATCACCAAAAACAGCATAAACGGACGCCATTTTTCAGGCATTTTCGCTACGATATAAGCAAACGGGTATCCAATGACTAAACACAACAACGTTGCCACAATTGCCATGTAGAACGAGTGCATCAGCACTTTCGCATACAGTGGGTCCAGCAGACGCAAGTAGTTGTCGAAAGTGAATGTCATTTCGATTAAGTTTGCTTCATCACGCGTTAAGAAACTGGTACCAATAATCATCACGTTTGGTACCAACACAAACAGTGTTAGCCAGCCTACGATTAAGGCAATGATCGCGTTCTGAAGATTAATCTTCTTGCTTATCATTGAGTACTACCTCCCAGCTCTCAACCCAAGTGATAGCGACTTTCTGGCCAAGTGAGTGGTCCACATCAGGATCATCTTCGTTAAAGAACTCGCTTACCATTACACGCATACCTGAATCCAATTGGATAACAGAATCTAACGTCATACCTTTATAAGTACGCTCAGTGACGTGACCTACAATGCCTTTTTCTTCAGACTCTTTGATTTCTTCGATACGTAAGTCTTCAGGGCGAAGTAGTACTTGTAGTTTGTCGCCTTTCTGTGCTTCCTTATCGTAGTAAACGACGGATTCAACACCTTCAATTTCTGCGCGGATGCGTTTGTCATCGATGCGCTCTAGCATGGTTGCATTGAATACGTTGATCTCACCAATAAAGCGAGCAACAAACAGGTTCTTAGGCTCTTCGTAAATCTCACGCGGAGAGCCATCTTGTTCGATAACGCCATCACGCATCACGATAATGCGGTCTGACATCGATAGGGCTTCTTCCTGGTCGTGTGTTACAAAGATAAAGGTAATACCAAGTTGACGCTGAAGCTGCTTCAACTCGATCTGCATTTGTTTACGCAACTTGTAGTCCAGCGCCGATAGCGATTCATCGAGCAGAAGTACTTTTGGTTTATTAACAACTGCACGAGCAATTGCGATACGCTGTTGCTGGCCACCAGAAAGTTGGTGCGGTTTACGCTGTGCCATTTTTTCTAGACGAACCATGCGTAATGCTTCCATTACTCTTGGTTCAATCTCTGCTGCAGGCGTTTTCTGCATACGAAGACCAAAAGCGACATTGTCAAAAACGGTCATGTGTGGAAACAGTGCGTAGCTTTGAAATACCGTGTTGACGTGTCTCTGCTCAGCAGGAACCTGTGTTACATCTTGGTCATCCAAAATGATTTGACCGTTATCCGCCGCTTCAAAACCAGCGATCATTCGTAAAACTGTCGTTTTACCACAACCAGAAGGCCCAAGAATCGTCAGAAACTCACCATGATTAACATCCAGATTTAAATTACCGATGATTTCCTTACCATCGAAACTTTTACTAATACCAGATAAACGAATAACTGGCTTTCCTGCTTGCGGTTTTGCGTTCAACGTCTGTATTTCCCCCACGTTCAAGCTGGGATAATCCCAGCTGATGTGACACTAGCCATTCACTTTTGAGGCGCGCATCATAATCACCAAAATTGTGAAATTAAAGCATTTTCTTATCTTGAAACAGAAAAAATTTTGCAGGCAAAAGTCATCATTCCTTACCATACTGTTTTTATAAGATTAATTGGCATTTAAACACAGTTTGATAGCACTAAGCTCTGTACAATAATTGTTTTCAATTTCATAACCTTGTGAGTGGTTAATTATCAACCATACAGTTGAGATTGCAAGGATAGTACGTGAGTTGTGATGTTAGATGTGGAAAGATTTCTTTATAATAACGGCCACATTAATTGACTGGAATTCCAGTGAAAATTTTACAAGTTAATCTTGGATAAACTATGAACGACGATTTTGAGAAAGATTTCAATCTTGGGGGGAGTGTAGAGCGAGCTTTGTCTGGCAACTACGAGCTTAAAGCTGGGGCTGTTTTCAATGAAGCTTGGCGAGCAACCATCCAGCACTTTTTATCCTTTTCTCCTGCTATTATTGTATTGCTTTTTGTCCAGTTAGGTATTTTCTATATCGCATTACAACTGCAGTTGGGTGATCTGACCGTTATTCTTGATGCATTTGAGAATCCAGAATCATTCACTAACGATATTGTGTCTTCTATTTATGTCGCGAACTTTAGTTATGAGGTGATCAGCGCCCCAATTTATGCAGGGATCAGCTTGATGGCGATGAGCCATATCGCGGGCCTAAATACTAAGTTGCGCCATGTAGGCAAAGGGCTGCAGTTTACTATTCCCGTGATCCTAGCAACGCTGATGAGCCTAATGCTGCAAGGCGTAGTTGGTATGATCTTCCCTCTACTGTCCTTGTATCTTTCTTTAGCGTTTAGTCACTCTATCTTGTTGATTTGTGAAAAAAGAGTGCCACCAATGCAGGCGCTACTGTTATCACTTCGCGCTATTAACAAGAAGATTTTTGTTGTCGCAGGGCTTTACTTAGGCGTGATGTTGATGTTTATTGTCGCAGCGATGTTCTACGGTATTGGCTTGATTTTTGTGTTGCCATTCTTCTTTCATTTGAAAGGCATACTCTACCGCGAAATGTTTGGAATTAAGCTCAAGATCGTTGCAACACAGAAAAACGACAATGATCACGATGGTAACTCACAGGTGTTTGATGCCTAATTCTTTAAAATTAATAAGTTTACGAGTGGCGGCTACCTGTATAGCCGCCACTTTCATTTCCATTGGACCGTATTTACACTACGAGCAACAGTTTAAATATGTTGAGAATCCTGATGTGCTGTCCGGGACAATTAAGCATGTCGATTTATCTCATTTGCCATACATTGGTGATATTCCTGACTTCAACGCAATAAAAGACACTAAAGAGAAAAAAGCGGCGTTTTTTGATTTCTTAAGGCCTAAAATAGCACTTGAGAATCAACGAATTCGTCATGAACGAGCGTTTCTTACTTCTTTAAAGGTGGGACAAATCACTCAAGAGCAAGAAGAGTACGCTCAGCGACTAGCGGCTCTGTATTCTTTGCCTTTGAGCGACAACAAAGTCGATCACGCGTGGTTGGGAGAAATGCTTGTGCGAGTGAATGTCTTACCAGAAGCGCTGGTTCTAACTCAAGCAGCAAATGAATCTGCGTGGGGCACTTCTCGTTTTGCCACTCAAGCGAACAACTTGTTCGGCCAATGGTGTTATAAAAAGGGTTGTGGAATTGTTCCTGCGCAACGTGGCGCAGGCAAAGCTCATGAAGTTGAAAAATTCGATTCTGTACAGCAGTCGGTTCATGGCTACTTTATGAATGTTAATCGAAACCCAGCGTATGCTGAACTACGTGAAATCAGAGCTTCTCTAGCCGAAAAGAACAAAGACCTGTTATCGGTCGCAACGGCGTCAGAGTTAACTCATGGATTGCTAGCATATTCTGAACGTGGCATTGCTTATGTACACGATCTTCGCGCTATGATTCGTCATAATAACGCCTACTGGACACAATAAAATAACGGATAAAATGAAAAAGTTAAGCCTAAGTCTATTGGGAAGTGCGGCGCTAATTCTTGTATCGCCAATAACCCAAGCTCAAGAGTACATGTTCACGTACTCAAAGTTATACACCCAACTCAAAAACAACAATAAAGAAGGGCATGACAACGTGAAAGTTGGCGTCTTCTTTGTGGACGCAAAAACTAAGCAAATTTGTACAATAGAAAAAGCTTGGATGGAAAAAGAAGAGCACTATGAAGAGTTTGTTATCCCTGCTTCACAAGAGTTGCCTCTGCCAGTCGATAAAAACTTAAAGTCAGCGAATCCGTTGGTTTTTGTCGATACTCCAAAAGATACTCGCTGCGATTACTCACTTGTCGTGATGACCAAAGAACCATTACAGGGTAACGTTTCTTACGAACAACTTAAGCCTCTTCTACCTCAAATGCAGACGATGCTGGAAGATTTAGGCGGTATGTTTGCGGGTTGGTTTACACCTGAAGTTCAAGGTGTGACGATGGAGTTTGCAAATCAACTGAATGATAAAGTGATTTTCTCAAACGGAACCGAAAAGCCAATTGTCAATGGCAAGATACAAGTCGCACTAAGTGAAATAGGGCAAGGTGGCACAATGACACTACCAGAACCGACGATGCGAGTGCTACCTTATCTGCCTAACGCAAAGAAGTGAACACTGAGAGTTTAGAAAGGGCTGCAATTGCGGCTCTTTTTTCATTTGTGACGGTAACTAAGCTACCTTTCGTGTCCTTTTCTTAATGTCTCAATAAGACAAGCATTTAATCCAGCGTAAAAAGCTCGTATAATCCACGCCCCAAAGAAACCCATGTTAGGAAGTCCTAGTCGATTTATCGGCGATGTGAGAGCCCGCAATGAACCAAATAGATACAAGAAAAGAAACCCTAGAATTCAACAAGCTTCAGAAACGCCTGAGAAGACATGTTGGAAATGCCATTACTGATTACAACATGATCGAAGAAGGCGATGTTGTGATGGCATGTATTAGCGGTGGTAAAGATTCATTCGCGATGCTTGATATCCTGTTGAATCTTCAAAAAGCTGCGCCAATCAAATTTGAAGTGGTTGCGGTAAACCTAGACCAAAAACAACCGGGCTTCCCTGAGCATATTCTGCCTGAGTATTTCGAAACACTGAATATCCCTTACTACATCGTAGATAAGGACACGTATTCAGTCGTAAAAGAGAAAGTGCCAGAAGGCAAAACCACTTGTGGTCTGTGTTCGCGCCTGCGACGTGGTACGCTGTATTCATTTGCAGAGAAGATTGGTGCAACTAAGCTTGCGCTAGGTCATCACATGGATGACATCGTCGAAACAATGTTCTTGAATATGTTCCACGGCTCTCGCCTTAAAGCGATGCCACCAAAATTACGCTCTGATGATGGTCGTAACGTGGTCATTCGTCCATTAACTTACTGTCGTGAAAAAGATCTGATCAAATACGCTGAGCACAAGGATTTCCCAATTATTCCGTGTAACCTTTGTGGCTCTCAAGAGAACCTTCAGCGTCAATCTATAAAAGCAATGTTGATTGAATGGGATAAGAAGACGCCAGGGCGTGTGGAAGCGATTTTTAAATCAATTCAAAACGTAAGCCCAAGCCAACTAGCAGACCGCGAATTGTTCGACTTTGTTAACTTACCGCTAGATCGCGAAGGTAACCGCGAAGAGTATGAATTTAATGAGGCTGTCGTTTCTTCGACGAATATTGATGAATCAATGTTCATCGATGTTACGAACATCTAACTCGTAAAAAGGAGGTCAATTAGACCTCCTTTTTTGTGCCTAACGCTCTAACTGCTCCAAACCAAAATCCCCCTGTATTGGGGGGATTTATTAGCGTCTGTTTGAAAGCGCTCAATATAGCAATGTTACAAAGAGATTAGGTTGCTGTGTTTGGATCAAGAGGACTAATGTAGCCTTTTGGTTTTAGAGCCAATACATCGCAATTTATTTTATCGATCACGTGCTCAGCTGTATTACCAATAAAGACAGCAGAAAGCCCGGTTCGCCCTGTGGTGCCTAAAATAACCATTGCAGCATTCAAGCGCTCTGCTGCTGCTGGAATGACATCTTCAGGTAAGCCTTGCTCAACAATCGTTTGCTCTTCATCAAGGCCGTGTTTTTGGCGTAATGCTTTCATCGCAGTTAAGTGATGACCTCGAACGGCATCGGTATAAGTCGTTGGATCAAACTCAGGAAGTTCGATGGTAATGTTCGCCGGTGTAACGGGATACGCATTAACAAGGTATGGTTTGGCATCCAGTCGGGTGGTGACTTCTTTTAGTCGCTCGACCATGGCATCGTTGAGATCAATATGAGTTGGATTTTCAGAGCCTACGTGCACCGAGGCAAGAATGCTTGCTTGTTCTGGCCAATCTGCATTTTTAATCAGAAGTACTGGGATAGGGCATTTACGTAACAAGTGCCAATCGGTCGGAGTGAAAATCACAGATTCTAACACGTCGTGCTTACGTGTGCCTTTAATGACTAGGTCATGGCTGCCTGCATAGACCTCAGCGATAATTGCTTCGTAAGGACGGTTGTGCCAGACGACACATACATCAAAGTCGAAGCCATCGTTTAGATAAGGTTGAGCAATTTTACGCATCCACTGCTCACGTTGATGGATAACACCTCGACGCATAGCATCTCTTTCATCCACTGATAGCATTGACGTCATGTCATAAGAGAAATCGTAAATGGATAAAAAGAAAGTGATTCGGCTTCTAGATACACTTTTTTGAGCTAATTGAACAGCTCTTGCAAGTGCGGGCTGCTCATCATTATTGATGTCAGCTACAACAAGGATCTTACTGTATATACTCATAACTAAGCCCACTTCTATTGCAAAACCAGATACTGAATATAAATTAAATCAGTATTTTGGAGTACTCACCGTACATTTTTACTGTAGCTTAGTTTGGGTAACTTTTTGAGGACTTTCGAAAGGAATTTATGAGAAATATGATGTAGCTCATTTTCGAGCCACATCAATAATTGGGGTGTATTATTCTTTAGTTACACCAGCAAGTTCCATCAATGCATCGTGGTCTAAGATAGTGATATATTTACCTTTTACACTTAGGATCTCGGATTTCTGGAAACGACCCAACAAGCGACTGATTGTTTCCACTGTAAGACCAAGATAGTTACCAATATCACCACGAGTCATCGTTAAACGAAACTCTCTAGGGCTGAAGCCACGTTGAGAAAAACGAGTTGATAGGTTGTATAGGAAAGCCGCTAGACGTTCTTCTGCATTCTTTTTAGAAAGAAGCAAAATCATTTCCTGATCACCTTTAATTTCGTTACTCATCAAACGCATAATTTGCTGGCGAAGCTTAGGCATTTTACCTGATAGGTCGTCTAAAATTTCGTATGGGATTTCACATACCATCGACGTTTCAAGCGCTTGAGCAAAGCTAGGGTGGGAGTCACCTGTAATGGCATCGAAACCAACTAGGTCTCCGGCCAAGTGAAACGCTGTGATTTGCTCATCACCTTGCTCTGTGATCGTATAGCTCTTGATGGTACCAGAGCGGATAGCGTACAGAGATTTTAGCTCGTCACCAGCCTTAAAAAGCTCTTGTCCTTTTTGGATAGGCTTCTTACGTTCGATGATTTGGTCAAGCTGATCAAGTTCTGCCTCATTCAGAGTGAACGGGATACACAGCTGACTAATGCTACAATCTTGGCAATGAATGGCGCAACCGCCTGATTGGATACGCTTTGTTGCAGGTTTTTCAGAAATCATAACAACCTTTCACTATTTGATATACATCAATATTTTAGCATCGCTTAATCCTAAAGGGTAGCAAAAATGTCACCTCAATAGAGTTTAACGTTATATGAAACCGAGTAACTCTAAAGCTCCTACAGCAGTGTACGAACCATACCCAATAAGGATTAATGCTGAAATATTTCTAAATATTAACGATTTTTGTAATTTCTGAAAATGGTTGGCACCATATCCAATAATCAGCATTGCCGGAAGTGTTCCGAGGCCAAACGCGAGCATAATAAGACCACCGTTTATTGCGCTGCCTGAAACCGCCGACCAAGTTAGCGCAGAATAAACCAAGCCGCATGGTAACCAGCCCCAAATGAAGCCAAATGGTAAAGCATGAAGAGGGTGCTTTAATGGCAACAAACGCTTACCAGCAGGTGAGATAAAGCGCCAAATGTGCTGTCCTAACTTTTCTATTAACAGTAAACCTTGCCACCATCTAGCAATATAAAGCGCAACCAGAATCATGAACAGTGCGGCAATCAGCCTTAACCAAGCAAGAGAATGCGTTAATCCACTTAGCTCAGATAAACCTGATATTGCTCCGCCTACTAATGCACCGATTACGGCATAGCTGCTCAATCGCCCTAGGTTGTAGAAGAGTGGAATAAGGGGGGAGCTTTTACTTGTAGAAGAGCCCATGGTAAGCAGAGACGCGATACCACCACACATTCCCATGCAATGACCGGCCCCGACGAGGCCGATCATCAAAGCACCAATAAAGTCAGGAGTCATAAAGGTTGCTATTTTTTATCACTATTAGATTTGTCTTCTTCATCAAGAAGAATGTTATGTCCTTGTCGTTCTAGATCTTCAAACTGATCACTTCTTACTGCCCAAAGAAAAACGGCAACAGCAACACAAACGAGAACGATAGCGATGGGAATCAATATATAAAGACTTTCCATGTTTGCTTTCTCTACTTATTTCTCTTTGAGCAGGCGCAAAGAGTTAGATACAACGATAATTGAGCTTGCAGACATGCCAACTACTGCAATGTAGGGAGCCACTAAACCAGCGACAGCTAAAGGCAAAATTAACAGGTTGTAACCCAAAGACCAAGCCAAGTTTTCTCGAATAATCTTTCTTGTACGCAGTGCAAGCAAACGTGCCTCTAGTAGCTTTTCGAGATTATCCCCAAGTAACGTCATATCTGCAGATGCTTTAGCGACATCCGTACCACCGCCCATTGCAACAGAAAGATGAGCTCCGGCGAGAGTAGGTGCGTCATTGATGCCATCGCCAACCATCATTGTGATACTGTCTTCATCAAGACTCTTAAGGTACGCGAGTTTGTCTTCTGGTTTTGCTGACGCAACGACGTGATCGATACCAATTTCATTCGCTACAGGTCGAGCGTTTGAGAGAGAGTCACCTGTTAGCAGCGTGGTCTTAATTCCAGCGTCGGCAAAACGTTGAACAAAGGCTTTGCTTTCTTTTCGGATAGGGTCGCGGTAGTAAAAACTAGCGACATGCTCGCCATCAACTGAAAGATAGACCGCGTGGCTTTCTTCGCTTTCCTTGCCTTGAACAAAAGCCGCACTGCCTATCTTAACGACTTTGCCATTCCAGATCCCCTCAATCCCTGAACCAATCACGTTTTGCACTTCATACACAACAAAGTCATCATTGGCGTAACTTGCAAAAGAGCGAGCGATAGGATGGTTTGCATGAGCTTCTAATGTCGCGGCTAGAGAGAGACAATCTTCTTTTGGAAGATCACTCAACACTTTTGTATCACAGATCTCAATATCGCCTTTCGTTAGAGTACCTGTTTTATCTACAACTAAGTGGTTGATCTTACATAGCGTCTCGAACACATGACCTTTACGAAGCAAAATGCCAAAGTTTCCCATACGAGAGGTAGCACAGGTGAGAGCAGTTGGAGTCGCAAGAGATAGGGCACATGGACAGGTGGCTACCAACACGGATAGCATGATCCAAAACGCATCATCTGGTTTTGTTTGATGCCAGTACAACCAAGTACCAGCAGAAATAATAAGAATCGCTCCAACAAAGTAACGAGCAACAACGTCTGCAATTTCTGCGATTTTAGGTTTGGAGTGTTGAGCTTCATCTTGTAAACGCACGATATTGGAAATCATTGAGTCGGCTTTGGAACACATGACCTCTAGCTCAAACGACTCATCACCATTTAGTGTTCCTGCATAAACCGCATCGCCTTCTCGTTTCACAACATGTACGGATTCACCGGTTAGCATGGATTCATCAATATGAATACGACCCGAAATAACTTTGCCGTCAGCTGGGATATGTTCACCAGGAAGGACGCGAATACGATCTCCAACTTTAAGAGTTTTCACTGGTATTTGCTCGCCATCCAGCGTTGTGGCGATCGCTGGAATTAACTTTAATAGGTTACCACTCGCCGCAGCGGCTTTGCGACGCGCTCGCATCTCTAAAAATCGTCCAACTAATAGGAAGAAAGTGAACATTGAAATCGATTCGAAGAAGACTTCGCCCTGTTCTGTAACGGTTGCAATTAAGCTGGCTACGTAGGCAAAAATAAGTGCAATCGAGACAGGCACATCCATACCGAGGGTTCGGCCTTTGATGCTTCGCCACGCATTTAAGTAAAACGGAAGAGCAGAGTAGAGTAGGACTGGCGTAGCAAAGATCAGACTTACCCAACGAAAGTAATTTTTAAACTCCGGTTCTAGGTCACCAAAAACTTCTAGATACAATGCGACGGCTAGCATCATAACTTGCATGGTAGCTAAGCCAGCAATACCTAATCTGTATAAGTATTGCTTCATCATTCGATGATAAGAGGCTTCTTGCTTATCAGCTTCAAATGGTGCGGCTTTATAACCCAATTTATGAATGACAGATAGGAGCTCACTTAATCGCACCTGAGTCTTATCCCAGGCTAGTAATGCGCGGTTAGTGGTTGTATTCACGCGGATAGACACTAACCCGGCCGTATTAGAGACTTGCTTTTCGATTAACCACGCACAAGCTGCACATGAAACGCCTTCTAAAGAAAGAGTTACTTCAGAGACATTTTCACGATTTCGCACAAATTCTGAT
This sequence comes from Vibrio sp. 1CM7H, assembly GCF_023161645.1. Taxonomy (NCBI): domain Bacteria; kingdom Pseudomonadati; phylum Pseudomonadota; class Gammaproteobacteria; order Vibrionales; family Vibrionaceae; genus Vibrio; species Vibrio sp. 1CM7H. The sequence goes on along the minus strand of NZ_JALNTV010000002.1, from coordinate 240,301 downwards.
TGTACATCTTCATTATCATAATGAATTAAAGCTTGGAGTTGCTCTGGTACTAAATCTGCTTTTTCCGCAGGCGCAGTTCTATATTGATAGTAGGATACTAAGCCGCTGTCTACGATGGTTTGAGCAACCGTCTCGCAGCCAGGACAACACATCTTTCGGGATTCACCGAGTATATCAACTTTAAAATCCGTGTTGGCTGGTACATCTTCACCACAGTGATAACAGGATTCACACATATGCTTACTTCATTAACGGTGTTGACGAGGCAGGAAATTCAACTTTACCTTGGATCATCCATTGTTGGTCATGTGGTTGTAGTTCGACAAACCAAGGACCTTGAATAGATTCTTCTGCCGTTAGGCGGTAATTACCAGATGCATCCGCCGTAACGAGCTTTGTAAAGTCACGGTCAGGAAGAGTACGATGAGTGAAAGTGGCCGTTAGAGCAGGGTAATGAGATAGCTTCCCTTTAGCGAAAACAATCACAACATTGTTATTTTCAGAAGAAATCTCTGCGTTAAGACCTAGGTCACGAGCGACATTCATTTTACTAATGTCGATGTTAATGCCTTTGCCTTTTTTATAGTAATCCTCGGCGACTAAAGAAACAGAGTTGTTCGAGAAAACGACCACAGTAATCACAGTCCAAACTACGACAGTAAGAGGAAGGATGATTAGGAACCACGGCCAAAATTGTTTATACCAAGGCTTTACCATAAAAAAGTTCTCAACAGCTAAATGAAAAAATGTAAGGCGTTAAATTTAAAGGAAAGACAGCCCCTATGAAAGGGGCTGTTATTGCTATGTTACTTAATATCTCAGTTACTTACTCTCTGAGTTACTTAAGCTCCAGACATAAGAGGCAACGAGCTGAACTTTATCTTCACCCAAAATGTCTTTCCACGCGGGCATTACACCTGAGCGGCCGTTCATTACGGTTTCGGTTACAGCTGCACGAGAGTCGCCAAATAGCCAATCTTGGTCTGTAAGATCAGGTGCACCGACTGCAGGGTTACCCTTACCATCAGTACCGTGACAAGCTGCACACACGACGAAACGTGCTTTACCTGCCGCTGCTTCACGAGCATTCACTTTACGACCAGATAGGCTAAGTGTGTAGCTTACAACTTCTTGCACACCTTGCTCACCAAGCGCATCTTTCCATGCTGGCATTTGACCAATACGGCCATGCATGATGGTTGTTACGATTGCAGCTGGTTCACCGCCGTATAGCCATGCATCATCAGTTAGGTTAGGGAAACCTTTCTGACCACGAGCATCAGAGCCGTGACATTGAGAACAGTTTTGCAAAAACAAACGTTGGCCAACTTTCAATGCTTCAGGATCTTGCGCAATTTCAGGTATTGGACGCAAACCACTATCATTGTGCGCAAGTTTACGGAATGCTTCGCCGAAGTATGCATCTGCGTCATCCAGTTCTTTTGCGTATTGGTTTAGTTGCTTGTTCTCTTGTGCTTTAGCGATGGCTTCTTTTGACTCTTCCAGTGAACGTACTGTTTGAGCAGAACTCTGCCAGTTTAAAAAGCCCTTGAAGCTACCTAGACCTGGGAATAGGGCAAGGTAAACTGCTGCAAACACAAATGTACTTACAAACAGATAAGTCCACCACTTTGGTAGAGGGTTGTTTAGCTCGCGAATACCATCGTACTCGTGGCCCATGTCTTCCCCTTCCTCGACGCCCATTTTATCTTTAGCGCACCAAGTTAGGAGAATCGCACAGCCTACCAGCGTACCGACAGTAATCACGATAATCCAGAGACTCCAGAATGTAGTCATTACTTCTTCACTCCTTGGTTATTTGGGGTCGTTTGTTCTTCGTCAGCAAACACCAAGTTGGCATCTTCTTCAAAGCGTGCTTTACGCTTTTTACTAAATGCCCACCATACGATGCCGATAAAACTAGCGAAGAGTACAACGGTATAAATACTATGAATTGTACCGAAATCCATATGATCCCCTTACTTCATTGCATGACCAAGAGACTGAAGGTAAGCGATGATTGCATCCATCTCTGTTTTACCTTCTACTTCTTTAGCCGAATTCGCGATCTCTTCATCAGTGTATGGAACACCGAACTGATCACGAAATAGCTCAAGTTTCTTCTGCGTTAGCTTACCGTCTAAAACGTTTTCAGCTAACCACGGGAAACCTGGCATGTTTGACTCAGGCACAAGCTCACGAGGATCTAGTAGGTGAACGCGGTGCCATTCATCAGAATAACGACCACCAACACGAGCTAAATCCGGACCTGTACGCTTAGAGCCCCAAAGGAATGGGTGTTCCCAAACACTCTCACCGGCGACAGAGTAGTGACCGTAACGTTCAGTCTCTGAGCGGAAAGGACGAACCATCTGGCTGTGACAAACGTTACAACCTTCACGGATGTAGATGTCACGACCTTCCATCTCCAGAGGAGTGTAAGCACGCAGATTCTCTACAGGTTCAGTCGTTTGCTTTTGGAAAATCAGAGGAGTGATCTCTACAAGAGCACCCCAGCTGATAGCAAACACGATAAAAATAGCCAACAAACCGACATTACGTTCTAAGATTTCGTGGCGATTATTAGAATTATTACTCATTCTTAAATCTCCTTATGCCGGATGTGGGATAGCTTTTAGGCTTTCTTTTGGTGCACTTACCGTTTTGTACGTGTTGTATGCCATTAGGAACATACCAGATAGGAAGATAAATCCACCTAAGAAACGTACAAAGTAGAACGGATAAGACGCTTCTACAGACTCAACAAAGCTGTAAGTTAGCGTACCGTCAGAGTTAACCGCGCGCCACATCAGACCTTGCATTACACCAGAGATCCACATCGCAACGATGTAAAGAACGGTACCGATTGTTGCTAGCCAGAAATGCACATTCACGAGACCAACAGAGTACATACGCTCTTGGCCAAATAGGCGAGGTACTAAGTGATATACAGAGCCGATAGAAACCATCGCAACCCAACCTAACGCACCAGAGTGAACGTGACCAATGGTCCAGTCTGTGTAGTGAGAAAGTGCGTTAACTGTCTTAATCGACATCATTGGACCTTCAAAGGTAGACATACCGTAGAATGACAAAGAAACGATTAGGAAACGTAGGATAGGGTCATAACGAAGCTTATGCCATGCACCAGATAACGTCATAATACCGTTGATCATACCACCCCAAGAAGGAGCAAATAGAACCAGCGACATCACCATACCTAGAGACTGAGTCCAGTCCGGTAGCGCTGTATAGTGAAGGTGGTGAGGGCCTGCCCAAATATATAGAGAAATAAGCGCCCAGAAGTGAACGATAGATAGACGGTAAGAATAAACAGGACGTTCAGCTTGTTTAGGAACGAAGTAATACATCATGCCTAGGAAACCAGCGGTGAGTAGGAAACCTACCGCATTGTGTCCATACCACCACTGAACCATCGCATCCACTGCGCCTGAGTAAATCGAGTAAGATTTACCAAGTGACACAGGAATAGCCATGCTGTTCACGATGTGAAGTACTGCTACTGTGATAATAAAGGCACCGAAGAACCAGTTTGCCACATAAATATGTGACGTGTTTCGCTTCACCAGTGTGCCGAAGAACACCACCGCATATGATACCCATACTAGCGCAATTGCGATATCAATAGGCCATTCTAGCTCAGCATACTCTTTACCCGATGTTAAACCGAGAGGCAAAGTAATGGCTGCTGCCAGGATGATTGCTTGCCAACCCCAAAAGGTGAAGGCAACGAGTGGGCCACCAAAAAGACGTGTTTGACATGTGCGCTGTACAACATAATAAGACGTTGCGAACAGAGCACTTGTACCAAACGCAAAAATTACCGCATTAGTATGCAGTGGACGTAAGCGACTGTACGTCAACCACGGCGTATCAAAGTTTAGCTGTGGCCAAACTAATTGAGCGGCAATCAAAACACCAACAGCCATACCAACTATGCCCCATAAAATGGTCACAAGGGTAAATTGGCGAACGACTGTATAGTTGTAGTTTTGTTCAAGCTGCTTTACTTGGCTCATTTGCATGCTTCCAATTTCTAATTAACTACACTTTTACTTCCAACACGACTTGCGTCGTAACACCACCCAAGTAAACTCTAGAATTCAAGTGTTATCATCACCTTATTTCCATTGCTGACTTTAATAAAAAGTGGCATTTTCAGCGTGACACTATACTTGAATTAACAATTCAATGACAGGGTAGTAACCTTACTGGCCCCCTGGAAATCATTTTTTATTTAAAAAGTTTGAAGTTTGTAACAAGGATATTAGTAATTATGCCTGCACAAAAGTTAACAAAGGCGCGACTTGCACAAATCTTAATCATGCTCAGTGTGTTAATAGGCGCATTTTTCTGGCGTACCTTTACACACGAGAGCGTTACTAGCATTGACTGTTCACAAAAAGAACGATGTGATGTAACAATTGAAGGTGAAATAATCACAATTAATCGTGACTCGGCGGGAATTTTGCTCGAAACGATGAAAAGTAGCACTCTAAAAATTGATCTAAATCAATCTGGCGAATTTATCAATCTCGATCGGGAACATAAGAGAATAGAATGGGACACAATGCCTGAATCAAAAAAAATCACCTTTAAAAAAGGCGAAAACATTGTTGTAGTTCAATTATAAATACGATCTGTCACGAGATAATCGCAACTTCTTAATGAATTTTTCACCTTCTTACCTAGAGAAAATTGGTTGGAATGGTATAACAGCAGAGTGATACCCAATTATAAAATCGTATGCATTGCCAATCAGTTTTTACTCATATTAAAGATGAAGACTCAGCGATAGAAACGCTTAGGTCCGAACTGACACAACAGAACTTGTCTTATGTGATGTGCTACTACACGGAAGAGTACGACTTCGAGTTAATTCGAAAAGCGTTTCTTGAGCATTTTCCCGGTGTGCCTTTTCATGGAGCTAGTTCATGCCAAGCAGTAATGACAGACCAGGGGTTTCATACGGGCCCAGTGATTGCGGCGCTCGCAATTTATGATTCAGGTCCTCATGCTTATGGCACTGGTATTTCTAACCATGATTCAGGTGACAGTGTAACTAGAGCCTTGGATATGGCTCTTGAGAACGCTAACCGCGTAGGAGAAGTGCCAAACTTAATACTGCTTCATGCAACTCCAGGGCAAGAGGAATCAATCATTGCATCTATAGATGAAAGGTTTGGTACGCTGATCCCAATTATTGGTGGTTCAGCCGCTGATAATCATATCGCGGGAAAATGGTCTGTTATTACCGCCCAAGGATCTCAAACTGCAGGTTTAAGTCTGACATTATTTTACTCCTCACAGCCTGTTGATATTGCTTTTAGTGCTGGGCACACTCCAACCAATATCAAAGGGGTTGCAACCAAAACTAGCGATAGGTGCTTACTAGAAATTGATGACGAACCAGCCCTCAATGTTTATAGAAAGTGGACAAACCATCAAGATAACCAAGTAGGCAAAAACAACCTGCTATTTACAAACTCGAGCGCTTATCCACTAGGGCGTGTCGCTGGCCACCTCTATGAGCGTCCATATTACAAATTGTCCCATCCAATTCGTGAGACGCGAGATGGAGGAATTGAGCTATTTACACGAATAGAAGAGGGTGATGAACTCACTTTAATGAAAGGAAGCAGAGAACACCTCGTTGCACGCGCTGCTAAAGTTGTAAATGCAGCCTTTAATCAAAAATTAGAAGAATCTCGAAAAATTGGGGTGATAAACATCTTTTGCGCAGGTCCTATGTTGCACTTAATGCAAGACATGAATAGCGTTTGTGAACAAATTAACCAAGAACTAGAACAGTTACCTTTTATTTGCCCTTTTACTTTTGGTGAGCAAGGTAGATTTATTGGTGGTGAGAATGGACATGGAAACCTGATGATTTCATCAGCGATATTCCATAAACCTTATGAAAGATAAATACTTAGACATATACCAACAGGAAGCGCTGCAAGAAGCGTTAGTCGAACTAAAACAGGCTAGGCAAAGAGAACGACTGCTCGCCGATGAGAATAAAGCTATTCTTTCAGCGATATCCGCGATGAGTGAAGCAAAAAACCGGCACGAGATATTTACGGGATTAAATAATGTCCTTAAGAAGTACATCAACTTTGATGATTTTATCGTTCTAACTCGTGATGATGAGAGGTACCCCTTCAAAACGTTGATATCGACAAATAGTGTATTTGATAACATATCTTGGTTACACGGTAACGCATCTGAGAGGGCGCTGAATGGCGAATGTATTCTGCTGTTCGAACCAGATAGGCTTGCGGAGTTTATTAACCTGAACAGCTTTATAAAAAGCCATGTAAACTCGGTAGTCCTAACGGGCATACGTTCAGAAGTAACACAAACAGTCATCTTACTCATTGGTGCGAAGAAAGGGCACTTTAGCATAGAAAATAAGGAAACCTTAAGACGCTTTCGGCCTTTAATAGAGAGAGCTGTCATCGATATCGAGACCAAAGAGAAGTTACAACGTATTGTTGAAGTGCGGACAACTCAGCTTGCTAAAGCAAGAGAAGAAGCAGAGCTTGCAAATCGCTCAAAGTCAGAATTCTTAGCGATGATGAGTCATGAAATTAGAACCCCTCTAAATTCCGTCCTTGGAATGCTCGATATTCTGAAACAATCCACCTTATCAGAAGAGCAAATCGATGCCCTGAGCCAAATGGAATGCTCAGCGGAGTTGCTTCTCGCGATTATCAGCGACATCCTTGACCTCTCAAAAATTGAATCAGGTCGCTTTCAACTCAATGAGCAGTGGGTTAATTTAAGAGACACTGTCACTTTTGTTATTTCTCAACAAAAACAAATAGCTAAGAAGAAGAGCCTTCAATTTAAACTCAATTGCATGGTAACTAACGACAAACAGTTTTGGATTGACTCTACGCGATTATCTCAAATCCTGTTTAATCTTATTGGGAATGCAATAAAGTTTACTGATGAAGGAGAAGTAAAAGTTTCAGTATCTGAGCAAGACACCGAGCTTGTAATTTCAATATCAGACACCGGAATTGGTATATCTAAAGCCAAGCAAGAACATCTATTTACGGCATTTCATCAAGGTGACCGTTCCATCACGAGACGCTTTGGTGGCACAGGACTAGGGCTTGCAATAACCAAGCATTTAGTTGAAATGATGCGCGGCAAGATTATCGTTAAAAGTGACGAGCATGTCGGCTCAACATTTACTATTAAGATTCCCGTTTTAACTCGTTGCAATCAAAATCGTCCAGTTAAAATAGAAAACAACCAACCAACAAAAGCGATGGATCTTCTCGTAGTCGAAGATACCGAATCGAATCAGTTTGTAATAAAGCTCATTTTAAATAAGCTTGGTCATAATGTTCATATCGCAAGTCATGGAGCAGAAGCATTAACGTTCTTAGAGGAAAATGAGGATTTAATCGACCTGATTCTTATGGATGTCTCGATGCCAGTAATGGATGGGATTACTGCAACAAGGCTTATCCGAGATAAAGGCTTCAAGACACCAATCATCGCATTAACCGCTCATGCGCTAGAAAGTGATAGAGATAAATGCCTCGACGCAGGTATGGATGGATTCATTTCCAAACCAGTTCGAAGACAAGATATCTTTGAAGCTATACAGCCATTTCTGTAAGTAGAAAAAGCATTAATATAGATCTTAACAATCGATAGATTATTAAGATCTATATTAAGTATTTTATGGTAAATAGCCATTATGTTTAATGGTTATGATGGAGACCTTAAATTTCAAATCCACAGGGGAATAGGAGTGCTCATTGGCAACATTTGGCGTACGAGCACATTTCATTTAACATAACACATATAATGCGCACTGATATAGAGGTTCCTGTGGACTTGCAATCACTAAAGCCAATCCGGCACAAACCATTGAAATGCTTGATAATCCAAGTCCGTTATACTTTTTTGCTATTCCTTCCCATACTGCTTTTATCTGCGGATTATTATTGCGAGATGATTGGTTTATGGCTCACCTGTAGTCTGCATTCCCAACCAATTCACGAGAGCCACTTCATTTTCATCTAGTTCATCGAGTCTGAAAGCTTTGCGCTCTTGCTGCCCGATGCTTCTAATCAACATTGAAATCACGAACCTGTGGCTATATGAAGCCGAATATACTTTTCTGGATATTTATAACGATAGCGTTTTCCTTTCCTCAAGTTGGATTTCACATACCGACAAACTTTTTTGTCACCACTACTGGTTACTCTTTTTATTACTGCTTTTTTACCTTTGTGTTCCATCTCTATCATGACATCGCAATAACCTTGGTAGCCATCAAATTTATTGTCCGCTTTCCTTTGAATCTTAGTTTTAATCTTTTTAGCCAATGGGTTCGTTTCCGAGTCGTCAGACAAAGCTGGAGTGCTTACGAAGAGTAAGAACATTAAAGTTACAACGTATCGCATAATTTAAGCCCGTTTATCTTATTGATTAATCAATGATAAATAATTTTTCTATAGATACGAAAATGGGACGCTATATTGCGTCCCATTTAACACGATTAAGTAACTGATATGTAATTAAGCTCGCTTCTTGCCTTTGCTCGCTTTGAAACCTTGATGCGGAAAAACGTTGCGAATCCGCTGTTGGATTTTTTTGGGAACGTCCTTGGAGAAGCTCAAGCGCATGCCGGTTCGTTGGCTATATACCTTCATTTCACCACTAAACGGATTATGTTCACTAATATCTTGTAAGTTATGTTTGAAAGAAGGTGGTAGATGCCCCTTTACGTTACTGATATGGCCGTTATCAAACTTTACTTTTAGCACTGGTCTATCAACTGCGATCAACCAAAAGATCACGATGGCAGCAATTAAGATTACATATAACATTTGGCACTCCCTATCCTAGCTAGATAGCAATTTACTCAAATCCTCTTTGATTGAGGTAACTTTTTGACTCGCTTTCTCACTTCTCGATGCTTCAGAAAGTAGATATTCAATTGCGTCAGATAATGTACAACCGAGCTCGTTTGCTCTACTAGAAAGCTTTTCCCAAACTCGGTAATCTAAATCAATGGATTTTTTCTTTGTATGGACTTGCTCTGCATTAAAGTGGCGTTTCCGTTTCGCTCGGATAGCCTGCTTGAGTTTATTGTCTAACTCTTCTGACATGTGGTTTTCTATCCAAGCCAAGACAAGTGTAGGCTCATGTTCAAGGCGTTTTAGCTCTGTAACCGCGGCATCTGCTTCACTTGTATCAATATGTCGGGTAATCGCTTCACCATCTTTCCATTTCTTGATGAGATACTTCCATTTCCACCCACACTCTAGATTCTCAAGCTGCTGATATTTCATTTATTCCGACCCATAAACATAACCTAGTGACAGCGTAACCCAGATAATTTACTTGGGCAAATAAAACTCTTAGAAGTATCGATGTTGATCACTCATTTGTCTAAGTATTGTTCATTGAGTGTTGAATGCCGTGAGCGAACCAAATTGGTGCTAGGGTGTTATAGTCCATTTCGTTATAATGTCGGCAAGATTGAATTACGATGAATTTTAATGAACCAACTTAATTGGCAAGACGTAACACCTTCACTTGAGCAGTACGAAGCACTTTTAAAGTCTGCACCTTCGTTACCAAAGAAGTCTTTTACTGATCTTCAACCGAGGATGTCGGCAACGATATCTCGCTTTTCCAAAATGTCGGGATTGACACGCGTGCTACTCATTAACTGCGTCGATAATTCTGTCTATAGAGAGTTCATCAGTAAAGCTCTTCAGAGTCATTCTAACGCTGCGATTGTTTTGTCGGAATCACTTGATGCCAAACGTTTATTTGACCGTTACAGTGTTGATGTAAGTGGTGATATTGCCTTCCAACCTGGCTTGATTTCACAAGCTGACGACGGTTATTTGATTGTACCTGCTAATCTCATTCTGGCTAACCCGGGACTTTGGCCGAATATAAAGTCTGCAATTCAACAAAACCTTATCGAGCCACTGAACCTAAGCCCTACTCGCTTACCTACTTCAGTACCGCCATCTAAAGCTTATGATGTAAAACTGATTGTAACTGGGGAAAGAAGTCAGTTAGCAGAGCTAGAATATATCGACGAGGACTTTTGTTCAGGCTTTGCCATGTATACCGAAGTTGAAGAAGATATTCATTTGTCAGAGCAGAATTTGACAGATTACTTTGGTTTGGTGAACTGGATATGTTCTCAATATCAGCTGCCTCACTTAACGGAATGTGGCTTTAGAAGACTGTTGCTAGCTGGTATGAGATTTACTGAAGATCAACATTATTTGCCGTTAGGTGTAATGTGGCATTCTCAACTTCTAACACTTGCTAGCCAGTTCAGTGATGGCCAAACATTAGATTACGAGTCATTAGATAAAGCGATTGACGACAAGTATTATCGCGAATCCTATCTTCCTCAGCGTGCCGTGTACGATATTTTAGATGGACAAGTCATTATTGAGACAACTGGGGAACAAGTTGGTCAAATCAATGGCCTAACCGTCATCGATATGGCTGGACACCCTGTCAGCTATGGTGAGCCTGCCAGAATATCGTGTGTAATTCACTTTGGTGATGGCGATGTTTCCGATGTTGAGCGCAAAGCTGAGCTTGGAGGCAATCTACATGCGAAAGGCATGATGATTATGCAAGCTTTCTTAAGCTCTGCTCTAAAACTGGATGAACCACTGCCTTACTCTGCCTCGATTGTATTTGAACAGTCTTATAGTGAAGTTGACGGTGACAGCGCATCTCTCGCAGAACTTTGTTGCTTGGTGAGTGCGTTATCTGAATCTCCAATTAATCAACAAGTTGCGGTTACAGGAGCCGTCGATCAGTTTGGTCGAGTGCAAGCAGTCGGTGGCTTGAACGAGAAAATTGAAGGTTTTTATCAGGTTTGTAAACATCAGGGTTTTACGGGAAATCAAGGCGTTGTCATGCCGAAATCAAACCTTAAACACCTTGCATTACATAAAGATGTAATAGAAAGCATTAAAAATGGTGAGTTCCATATTTGGTCCGTCTCTACGGTAGATGAAGCTATTCCGATTGTTATGAATAAACCTTTTAGAGGCGAAGACGAGAGCATTATTGGCAAAATAGCGGAACGTATTGAAAACTTTGAAAGACATGAGCATCCAGAAGGAATTGTGCAGCGCATCAAAAACTGGTTTGTCTAGTACTGATCGGAGTTGTTTAGCGTACACGTGTTCACTAAGATGCAGCTATCAAAAATTGGAGTAATTGATAATGCAAAACAAACGTGATTCTTATAACCGTGACGATCTACTTGCTTCTAGCCAAGGGGAACTGTTTGGGCCTGGTTACCCTCAGCTTCCTGCGCCAAACATGCTAATGATGGATCGTATTACTAAAATGTCTGAGACAGAGGGCGATTTTGGTAAAGGTTTGATCTTGGCGGAATTGGATATTACTCCAGATTTGTGGTTCTTTGATTGCCACTTCCCTGGTGATCCAGTAATGCCTGGCTGCCTTGGCCTTGACGCGATGTGGCAACTTGTTGGCTTCTTCCTTGGCTGGGTTGGCGGTAAAGGTAAAGGTCGCGCTCTAGGTGTTGGTGAAGTGAAGTTTACAGGCCAAATCCTACCGACGGCGAAAAAAGTAACCTACGAAATCCATATGAAACGCGTCGTAAATCGTAAACTAGTAATGGGTTTGGCTGACGGTCGTGTATGCGTAGATGGCAAAGAAATCTACGTTGCGAAAGATTTGAAAGTTGGTTTGTTCCAAGACACTTCAAACTTCTAATCACGACTTTAATCGATTTATAAAGGCTCCTATTTAGGGGCCTTTTTGTTTGCCTAGTCTATAAATGTAGAAAAGGCTCCGTAGAGCCCTTTCGAATCCTTCTTTTTGTATGTGGAGAGTTTATTTGTAGAGACCAGATTGTCTTTCATCTCTGGCATCACGCCAACCACCTAACCAATACGACCGAGCATCAACTTGTTGATATGGGCAAGCCTCTTGAGACCTTCCATTCAACCCAGCTTTATAGCCTTGAGATTGAGCTCGTTCTAGGCGATCACGCTTTTGTCTCTTCATAGTTAATTCCTCATACAGGTCCATTTACTAACGTACAGCTGTTATTGTGAAACTTTGATGGAGTTTTTATGACTCCACTTATAAGAATCGATCAAGTTGAGTGATTTCTCAAGGCATAAAAAAAGTAGAGGCTCAAATGTGTGAGCCTCTGCTTGATTTAAAAATTACTGACGATTTTTGACTATTTTCTACGGAACCCAAACAATCCAAGCATGGTCAAAGCTAACCAACCAAGGCCTGCACCTTGACGCTCTGTTGTCGTTGAGTCAACGCTTCGAGACACAATGTACTTCTCAGTCGCACCTGCAATAGGCACCAATTTTACAGCTACGATTTGTTCATCAGAACTACATGTCGCATTGTTTGCTGTTGTACTGTAACCGCCAGCACATTTCATCGCGGTACCAGAAATCACACCTGCATCGTTGATATCGGTTGCGTCAATGATACGGAACTGGTTGTTGTGTTCAGAGTAGTCACCGCCATTAGTCAAACTATCTAGGAACCAAGCTTTTCCATTAAATAGTGTTGAAGCTCGTTCACTAGTCTCACCACCTACGCTATATGGGTAGATAAAACCGCGCTTACGACGTGGCTTACCATCGTCTTCACGCGTCGTTTCCGCATCGAGCTGTCCGACAATTTCATTGTAAGAGTTGATCCCGCCCATCTTACCGCCAGCACCGCTGAAGAAAATTCCGGTACTTGGGTAAAAAGCGTTAATAGAATCCTTACGAACATCATCTACGATAAAGAGACGATTCGGAGCAGAGCCCGTTGGCATTAAGTATCCGCCTGAACGTTTTGCTTCACCAATAGCAACAAAATTTGAGTTAACATCGGTTAATCGTGAGTTTGTATGAACCGTATCATCGCCCTCACGCTGTCTCGCTCCTACAACAACTTTGTTTTTCCAAGTTGCGTTTTCAACGCTACCTTCTGCCTCTAGTGTTCCGACAAAAACAGTAGCATTCAGATAATTGTCATCACGATATGTATTGTAGCCCACTCCGTAAACCGTTGTACCATCTGTGACAAGGTCACGCATACTTCCTTGAGCCAGTCTTTCTCCGTCTTTAGATGTGCCACTTGGCCAAGCCAACTCACTGACGGTTCCACTTTGATCCCAAATAGCTGCTTTCGATGTGTGGTGAGCGCCATTGGTATTGCTTGCTGTTCGAGATACACTACCAACGGTAAAAGTGCCATCGGTTTTCCAAGCGTGGCTTTGCACAACGCTTGCGTCGTTATCACCTGTAACAAAATTTGGTTCAATAGGTGCTACGACTGTATTTCTTGTTTCCAGTGTCGACTTGTTTTCACTGTTGACTTTACTTTGATTACCGACAGCTGCACCATCTTCGGTAAGCTGATTGATAACATTGTTATATTCATTTTTATAAGCAGCAGAATCGCCTTCTACAAATGCTAACGCATTAGAAGTAAAGTCTTTACTACGCTCTTTGTTCCATGGGGTCCAGTTTACAGAAGCCCAAGAGTCACAAGTAGAATAGCGAAGCTGGTTATAACAGTAACGTTCAAAATCTTTGAGTTCTTGGATGTAATAAAAGCCCGCGTCCAATCCAAATGGAATTTCCTCACGATAGCTGTTCCCATCCACGGCTTGTGTTGCTGAAATAGGTGTTGTGCGAGTTTCCATCGCAAGCTTAAATTGGTCTGGTGTACAGTTTGCTGCCGCATCAAAACAGCCCAAAGCGAAAGGGGAACCTGTTGAAGGATCTGTACCCGCATCACCTTGCTGAATTGCAACGCCGTAAGCCGTTTGGTAGTCACCGTTTGAACCATGATCCTGAGGTGAAACCTCAACCACTTGATACAATGCCGCCTGTGCGTTCATTGTGGTACCAACCATCATCGCAATGGCGGTCAATTTGAATTTATTACTACAATTCATTGAATTCTTAACTATCCTGTTGCATTGCTTCGAGTTCTTCCCATCTCTCGAATGCGATTTCCAACTCCTGCTCTAGTGCAGCAAGCTGTTCCAATACCGGCTGAGTTTGCTCTACAGGTTTAGCAAAGAACTCTGGATCGTTCACTTGCTCCTGAAGGCTCTCGATATCCGACTCTAATTGTTCTAGTTTAGCTGGTAGAGCTTCTAATTCTCTTTGCAGCTTATACGATAACTTCTTCGAGTTGTTCTTAGGTTGAGTTGTTTTGGGAGTTTCCTCAACCACTTTTTCTTTTTTCGCTGGCTTTTCAACCGCTTGACGAACCGCCAATACCTGTTCACGCTGTTGTCTTGCATCGTGATAACCACCAACAAACTCTTCAATCACTCCGTTCCCTTCGAAGATCCAGCTTGTGGTAACGGTATTATCAACAAACTCTCGGTCGTGGCTAACTAAAAGCAATGTGCCCTGATAGTTGGCAAGCATTTCTTCTAAAAGTTCCAACGTTTCGATATCCAAATCGTTGGTTGGTTCATCAAGAATAAGTAAGTTGTTTGGTTTCAACAAGATACGAGCTAGCAGTAATCGGTTTTTCTCACCACCAGAGAGCGCCTTAACCGGGGTTCTTGCGCGCTTAGGTGCAAATAAGAAGTCTTGAAGATAACTCAGCGCATGACGCTGACGTCCCCCAACCATTACTTCTTGTTTCCCATCCGCTAAGTTATCGATCACTGTCTTTTCTGGATCCAAAATCTCTCGGTACTGATCAAAGTACGCGACTTCTAATTTTGTTCCGCAGTGTAAACGACCAGACTGCGATTCCAATTGCCCTAATAGCAATTTAAGTACCGTACTCTTACCGCAGCCATTTGGTCCGATAAGTGCAATACGGTCACCGCGCATAATGTTAAAGCTAAAGTTGTCGACGATTGTCTTGCCTTCGTAAGCAAAAGATATGTTTTCTGCTTCAAATACAATTTTCCCTGAACGTGAAGCATCATCGATATTAAGGTTAACTTTGCCTTGGACATCCCGGCGATCGCGACGCTCTTCACGAAGTTTCTTCAATGCGCGTACACGACCTTCATTTCGAGTTCGGCGTGCTTTAATGCCCTGCCGAATCCAAACTTCCTCTTGAGCAAGTTTTTTGTCGAATTCAGCATTCTGCATTTCTTCAACGCGGAGCATCTCTTCTTTTTCTTCTAGGTAGTTGTCGTAATCACCAGGGAAAGAAGCTAATTGCCCGCGATCTAAATCAACAATGCGTCTTGCCATTGATTTGATGAACGCACGGTCGTGAGAAATAAAGATGATCGAGCCTTTGAAGTCTTTTAAGAAGTTCTCTAACCATTCGATAGTTGTTACATCAAGATGGTTTGTTGGCTCATCAAGAAGTAATACATCAGGGTCACAAACCAGCGCGCGAGCTAAAGCGGCTTTACGTTGCCAACCACCGGATAAATCGGTCAGTTTAGTTTCTGGACTTAGTTTTAAAGCACCAAGTACGTTCTTAACACGGTCATCAAAACGCCAAGCATTAGAATGGTCAAGCTGCTCTTGAACCTTGGCTAAACGGTTGATGTTTTTCTCACTCGGGTCTTGAGCAACAAGATCGAGAAGATCGTGATAGATCTTCAGTTGTTCGCCGATTTCAGCCAAACCGCCAGATACGTATTCGTAAACCGTACCCTCTTGATTACGCGGTGGATCTTGTTCAAGTCGAGAAACAACGACGTCTTGAGTGATTTGAATCTTGCCGTCGTCCAACAAAATGTCGCCGGCAAGCACTTTCATTAACGTGGACTTACCTGCTCCGTTGCGACCCACTAAACAAACGCGTTCGTTTTCTTGAAGAGCGAACTCCGCTTTGTCCAGTAATGGGTGGTCACCAAATGCAAGTTGTGCGTTATGAATGGTAAGTAATGCCATTATTATCCAACCAATGTGTGAGTTGTTCTAAGTCAAACGGCCAGTTCAACTCAGAATCTTGATACTTTAATATGGGTATTGTGACGCCGTAACGAGAAAACAGTGCATCATCGAACGCAATATCAATGATATCTGTTTGCTCGGCCAAACCAATTTGGTCTACTAGAGCAAATGCCATCTCACAAAGATGGCATCCCTCCGTGCTATACAATATCAGCACGTATTAATCCTTTTGTTTATACTACGCGTGCGTTACTAGCCAACAGTTATGAATCTGTTTATTACGCGCAAAATCTAATGGTAACGTTTGAGAAGAAATATTCTGAGCCTTCAAACCAAGTTCGGCCAGCGACTCTTCATCCATCTTGAAGTGGCGCTTGTTATTCGAGAATACGATAGTGCCTTCACTTCTTAGTAAACGTTTAAGATTCTTCATCAGTTTAATGTGGTCACGTTGTACGTCGAATGATGTTTCCATACGCTTAGAGTTAGAGAACGTAGGTGGATCAATAAAGATCAAGTCGTACTCACCTTTCGCGTTTTCTAGCCATTGCAAACAGTCTGCTTGTTCATAGCGATGTTGACGTCCTACACAGCCGTTAAGCTGCATATTGTCTTTCGCCCAGTTCAAGTAGGTATTTGACATATCAATAGTCGTTGTGGAACGAGCGCCACCAACCGCTGCGTGAACCGTCGCACTCCCAGTATATGCAAACAAGTTTAAGAAATCTTTACCTTGCGCCATTTCACCTAAGCGACGACGAGTGATCTTATGATCCAAGAACAATCCAGTGTCTAGATAGTCATGAAGGTTTACGATCAGCTTCACACCGTACTCGTTTACTTCAAGCGTCTCTGATACCTGACCTAATTTTTGGTATTGGCTGCGACCCTTCTGCTTTTCACGAACTTTAAGTACTACTTTGTTCGCCTCTACACCTGTCACCTGAATCGTTGCACGAATGATATCCGTTAGGCGACGTTTTGCTTTTTCTTCTGGAATGTTTTTTGGCGCAGCATACTCTTGAATTACGATTTGATCGCCGTATACGTCTATCGCCACATTGTATTCAGGAAGATCAGCGTCATAGATTCGGTAGCAATCAAGCTTCTCTTTACGAGCCCACTTGCCAATCTTGCCAATGTTTTTCTTTAAACGATTTGAAAAGTCTGGTGCGATTTGAACATTAGTATCAGCACCCTTCACCTCATCAGCACTGCGCTCTGCAATACTGTAGTTCTTTTGGTGACAAGGTAACGCACCATTATTCAATTTAAATTGTTTATCAGCACGCATACGAAGACAGCTCAGCAGCTCGTCTGAACTCGAGAAGATAGAGGCTTTGCATCCACCAAACTCAGATTTTAGCTGTCCACCAAATGCGGTGTAGAGCGCAATTAGCCCCGGCTCAGTTCCTAGACGTTCACCGTAAGGTGGGTTTGAAACGATAACACCGTGTTCGAATCCTGCAGGACGAGTAATGGTTGCAGCATCACCTTGTGCGAACTCAATCAATTCTTCAACGCCTGCTCTGCGCGCGTTTTCTTGAGCAACTTTTAATACTTTAGGGTCGTTATCGAAGCCAAAAAACTTAGCGTCAACTTTCTTGACACCTCGTCTAGCTTGAACATTAGCCTCTGATTTAATCTCTGCCCAAGTCTCTGGTTCAAAGTCTTCCAACACTTCGAAACCCCATTGCTTTCGCTTAACGCCAGGAGCCATGTTGGCAGCCATCATCGCAGCTTCAATAAGCAAAGTACCAGAACCGCACATTGGATCGAGTAATGGTTGATGCCCATCCCAGCCACAACGCATGATAATCGCAGAAGCAAGCGTTTCACGTAACGGGGCACGACCCGATTCTGGTCGGTAGCCACGCTGATGCAAACCACTGCCTACTATATCGATCCCAAGCAACGCTTTATCTTTATGCAAACGAACGTGAATACGAACATCTGGGCGTTCTTTACTGATGTTGGGACGCGGCAAACCTTTATTTTCAAAGCAATCTACGATGCCATCTTTGACTTTCATCGCACCGTATTGGCTATTTCTGATCTCACGGTTTGTGCCGTTAAAGTCCACAACAAAACGTTTAGAGCTATGAAATTGGTTAACCCAGTTAATAGCAGATGTAGATAAATACAAGTCCATGTCGTTGTTACACGTGAACTCAGATAAAACACGTACAAATCGAGACGCTAAACGGCTCCACAAACAACAGCGATAAACCTGTTCGTTTGTCGCTTTAAATTTTACGCCTGCCTGTACTGGTTTCGCATTTTCAATGCCTAGTTTAGTCAGTTCTTCAACAAGCAAATTTTCCATGCCATTTGAAGTTACCGCGAGATATTGATTCATAGTGTTCTTTCGCTGATAAAAAATGGCTTCAATTATACCTGACTTTACGATCAATGCCTCGTTTTTAAAGGAATTTCCCCACCTGTTAGTTCAAATCATCACCAACAAAATGATCTGAAACTTTCAACATCTTCAATTTGAGTATTTTTTATTCACGAACGAAATTTTGTTCCCTTGGAAAGAAGTGAATACTTATTTACATAAATTTTGGTATACACCAGGCAAGGATTATTGATGTAAGTTACTTACATTTTTGCCTTATAGGGGAATAAATGGGCTCATTTTAAGCGCTAGGTTGCCTAGTTAAGGGAGTCATCAGATTGAAATAAGTAAAATAAAAGTGACCAGCTTCATGTTTGCATGCATAGAAAACATACAGTTTCATGGCTGATGGGGCTCTAGTATCAAAGGAAAGGACAAAAAAAATCGACCTAACGAGGTCGACTAATGCAAACAAAGGAACGAAATAGAGAAAAAATTAAACAGGTTTACCCCACCATTGCCATAGGGGTTATTGCAAAGAGGTGATTTGCACAAGCCATGCGGTCATGCATTACTTTAATCGGTTGCCCAAACTGAAGCGCCTTATTGCCATCAAGCACAAACGCTTCTTGGTTAACATAAGCACATAAGCTCGACGTCTCGCCTGGTTCTAACACGATGAACATGCCATCAGAATATTGGTTTGTTAGAAAGACCATGTCCCCTTCTTCAGGCTCGTAACCAGAGGACTGTGCGTCAAAGAACCAGCTTTTAGGCTGTACAGGTTTATGAAAGCGCTTTGCTGCAACACAATACAGTGTTAACTCAGCTTGGCGGTATTCGCTGATGTCGAGGCATCGAATACGTTCATTAAACGTTTGGAATGCACTGGCGTCATCAACGGTAAATTCATTGTTTGAGAAGGCACAGTTAACCAACAATTTTCGGGATAAATTGGTTTGGAAAATCATTTCCTCCCCCAGATCCAGCATTAAGCAAGCTTTTTGCTCGTCAAAATACCAATTCCATTTGTCGCTGGGTTTAAGCATTATTCCGTTCTCTCTTGACTAGTTAAATCAGTGGTAAAGAGGTAAGACGCTTAATTACCTACTCGTGATTCTTAAATTTTACAAACGAACGGATAAAAAAAAAGAGGAAACAAAGTCCTCTTTTTTATGTAATAGCTACTGATTTTTCAGTGGTTTTTGATGTATATGTTAAAGACTCTTAACAATATCACGTACTAGGCTTGGGCCGTGGTAAATAAAGCCAGTGTAGACTTGAACAAGTTTAGCGCCTGCCATCAGCTTTTCTTTGGCTGCAACATAGGAATCCACACCACCAACACCGATAATTGGAAGTTTGTCTCCTAGCTCTTCATGAAGCTTACGTACGACTTCCGTAGAGCGTAATTGCACAGGGCGACCACTTAAACCACCTGCCTCATTGGCGTGTTTCATTCCTTCTACGATCGTGCGATCCAGAGTTGTGTTAGTCGCGATCACACCATCTATATTGTTTTTCAATAAAGAATCGCAGATTTGGCAGATTTCTTCGTCACTCAAATCAGGCGCAATTTTTAATGCTAGCGGGACGTATTTGTTGTATTTCTCTGAAAGTTCCGCTTGTTTCGCTTTTAATTCAGAAAGTAGTTCATCAAGCGCTTCACCATATTGAAGTGAACGAAGACCCGGAGTGTTTGGTGATGAGATATTAACCGCAATGTAGCCTGCGTACTCATACACTTTCTCCATACAAATCAGGTAGTCCTCTGCCCCTTTCTCAATTGGTGTGTCTTTGTTTTTACCAATATTAATTCCGAGAACACAGCTGAATTTTGCTTGCTTTACATTCTCGACCAAATTATCAACGCCTAGGTTGTTAAAGCCCATGCGATTGATGATACCTTCAGCTTCGACTAAGCGAAATAAGCGTGGTTTATCATTCCCTGATTGCGGACGAGGTGTTACTGTGCCAACTTCAACAAAGCCAAAGCCCATGGCATCAAATGCTTCAATGCATTCACCGTTTTTATCTAAGCCAGCCGCAAGACCTACTGGGTTACGGAATGTTAGTCCCATACACTCAACTGGACGAGTTGGTAATTGTTGGCGGTAGAAGAGATCAAGTGGTGTGCCGTTAAAGCGTTGGAAGTTCTTGATTGCAAGATCGTGTGCCTTCTCGGCATCGAGTTGGAAAAAGCCAGTTCTGGCTAGACGGTAAAGCATTGTGCCTCCGAAAGAAAAAAGCCCCGTATAAACGGGACAATATTATTTACTGTTTTTCATCGTAATTCAATGAAAATGAATGTATTAAGTAAAAACCTATATCTTTCTAATATTTTCAAATATAAAACAAACAATTAGAGTAAGATTTCAACAATAAAATTTATAACTAACCACCCTAAAGCAATCGATTTCAGCCTATTTTAACTTCCCAACGCCGTTACGCCGTAACTCACCCGCACTATAGTAGAAACGATGAGCAACAAAAAAGCCTCGCTAAATAACGAGGCTTTTACTTACAATTTGACTAGCTCATCTACTCTTTCGACGAACAGTTGAGATTCAAGAGTACTAATTCTCGAAGTGCTACAGAAAACTTAGCAAATTCGTGGACAGAGCCAACTTTGAACTCATTCAAGATGCTTTCCCAACGGTGCAGTGATTGCTCGTTAGTTTCCATCCAATCTTCTAACGCTTTCATCACGTCTAGCTCTTCCGTTGCACAGCCGCAATTTAATACCTGAGCCGTAAGTTGACGTTGTTGCCAGTCCAGATCTTCTCGGAATGCAGCTCTTGCCAGTGCCTGCCAGTTATTATCAACGGCTTGGCTGTTAATTTGCTTCAAGAACCAGTGTAACGACAAACGGTCACCTAAGTTAAAGTAGAGCTTCGATGCTTGCTCAACCGTTTTACCTGTTTCACTCGCCACTGATGAGATATCCAGTGCAGATTGTAAGCTGGATAAACGAGCGACTTGATGTGCAAGTTTCTCTTCTACCCCTTTCTCAATCCACCCTTGAGCAAGTTCATTGTGTTCTTCTACTTCAGACTCAACCAGCATAGTGTCTAAGGTTTCAGTGATAACATTGACATCTTGCTTGTAGATAGCAATCAGCTCACCAACTGTGCATTTACCACTGCGGTTGCGAAGCAACCAACGTGCAATTCGACGTAGTGCTCGACGAACATAAAACATGATTTCGTACTGAGCTTGAGCAGTGGCGATATTATCGAGTTCACGAGTCTGTTTAAGAATTGCTTCTAGATCGAAAATTTCACGAGCCGCACTGTATGCGTTAGCAATATCGACAACACTTGCACCGGTTTCTTCTTGCAAACGAGTGACGAAGTTACAGCCCATTTCATTAACCATCTGGTTAGCCAATGCTGTAGCGATAATTTCAGCTCGCAGTGGGTGATTCACCATTTGATCTTTATAGTTACGTCGTAACGCACTTGGGAAATATTCAACAAGCTGTTTCGCATGGAATTCATCATTCGCGATTTCATCCGTAACAAGTTGCTGTTTAAGTACCATTTTACCGTAGGCAACTAACACTGATAGCTCAGGGCGAGTCAGACCTAGTCCCTGTTTTTCACGCTCGATTAGCGTTTCATCATCAGGGATGTATTCGAGAGCACGATCCAAGTACCCTGCTTTTTCCATGGTATGGATGAATCGAATTTGTTCCTTAACAATGCCAACACCTTGCTGTTCAGTCACGGAGATCGACTCCGACTGACGGTAAGCATCATCCAAGACAATTTCACCCACTTCGTCTTCCATAGACTCTAGAATTTGGTTACGTTGCTTAACCGTAAGATCGCCATTTGAAACCAGTCCATTAAGGAAGATCTTGATGTTGACTTCATTATCCGAACAGTCAACGCCACCCACGTTATCAACGAAGTCTGTGTTCACTCGGCCGCCAGTCAGTGCGTATTCAATACGACCAAGCTGAGTCATACCTAAGTTACCGCCTTCGCCAACCACTTTTGCTCTCAAGTCACGGCCGTCAATGCGCAGCATGTCGTTAGCACGGTCACCAACATCCGTATGAGTTTCTGTCGATGCTTTAACGTAAGTGCCGATACCACCATTCCAAAGCAGATCGACTTTCATTTTCAAGATCATCTTAATCAGATCATTAGGCGCTAAAGATGCTTTCTTAGTACCTAACATTTTCTGAATTTCTGGCGTTAACTGGATCGATTTTGATCGACGAGAGAAGATGCCACCACCTTGAGAGATCAAATCTTTATTGTAATCTTCCCAGCTTGATCTTGGCAGATTAAACAAGCGGTTGCGCTCTTCCCAGCTGGTGGCTGAATCTGGATTTGGATCAATAAAGATGTGCATGTGGTTAAAGGCAGCTTGCAATCGAATATGCTTCGATAACAGCATACCGTTACCGAACACGTCACCTGCCATATCACCTACACCGATTGCGGTAAAGTCAGTGGTCTGGCAGTTGATGCCCATTTCACGGAAGTGACGCTTAACAGATTCCCAACCACCTTTTGCAGTGATACCCATCGCTTTGTGGTCGTAACCATTTGAACCACCTGAAGCAAATGCGTCACCTAACCAGAAGTTGTACTCTGCAGAAACAGAGTTCGCTAGATCTGAGAATGTTGCTGTGCCTTTATCTGCAGCCACTACTAGGTATGGGTCATCTTCGTCATGGCGCACAACGTTTTGTGGTGGCACGACTTCACCTTCAATGATGTTATCTGATACATCAAGTAGAGCACGAATAAATCGTTTGTAACAACGTTGGCCTTCAGCAAAAATCTCATCACGGGTTGTGAGAGATGGCTGGCGTTTACAAACAAAGCCGCCTTTTGCACCCACAGGTACGATAACGGTGTTCTTAACCTGTTGCGCTTTCACGAGACCAAGAATCTCTGTACGGAAATCTTCTTGACGGTCTGACCAACGTAAACCACCACGAGCCACTTTTCCGCCACGAAGGTGAACACCCTCAATATCTGGTGCGTACACAAAGATCTCGAACGCGGGTACAGGCTGCGGAATCTCTGGAATATCGCTCGGTTTCATTTTCAAAGATAACCAAGGCTTAGGTTGCTTGCTTTCGTCTAATTGATAGTAGTTAGTACGAAGTGTCGCCATGATCATGTCGATGTAACGACGAATAATACGATCATCATCCAAGCTCTCTACACGATCCAACTGCTCTGTTAGCTTTTTAATCAGATCGTTTTGGCCTTTTTCACTGCCTTTGTGTTTCGGATCGAATCGCTTGGTGAACAGCTTGACTAGACCTGTTGCTAAGTCTGGATAGTGGCTTAGCGTGTCTTCGATGTATTGTTGACTGAATGGGAAACCGACTTGGCGCATGTATCGAGCATAAGCACGAAGAATGGAAATCTCACGCCCAGATAGCGACGCACCTAGTACCAATCGGTTAAAACCATCACTTTCAAGGTTGCCTGCCCAAATTGCGGCAAATGCTTGTTGGAAACGATCACGAGCCTCACGAAGATCAACCGTTTTCTCGCTCTTATGCAGCATAGAGAAATCAAGGATCCAGAATGTCTGTCCGTTGTTTTTCTCGATCTCATACGGTGATTCACCTATCACTCGTAAGCCAAGGTTTTCAAGCATTGGCATTACGTCAGAAAGATGGATTGGCTCATCGCGATGGTATAGCTTCAAGCGAACAGCTTTTGAATCCGCCCCCTCTTCTTGAGGTCGGTAGAACAACATACCAAGTTTATTATCATCACTTAACGCTTCTAAGCGTTCAATATCTGCAACCGCAGAACCTGGCATCATGTCCTCTTTGTATGAGCGAGGGAACGCACTCATGTATTCTTTTGAAAGAGGAAGGCCTTTGCTTTCACCAAAGTTAGCAATGATGGATTCTTTTAGTCTGTCATCCCAAGAGGTAGAAACTTCCATTAGGTTTTGCTCGATCTTTTTCACGTCTACGTCAATGTTGTTATTGTCTACACGAACAATGTAATGTGTTCTCGCTAGTGGGCTTTCTGAGAAGAACGTTGTAAATTCAACCTCTTGCTCGCAACCAAAGTACTGCTTAAGAATGCGTTGAGTTTGACGACGTAACTCTGTGTTGTAACGATCTTTAGTGACATAAACCATGCAGCTAAAGAAACGACCAAATGGGTCCTTACGAACAAATAAACGCAGTAGGTCACGATCTTGCATTTGTACAACACCCATACCCACCTCAAGCAACTCTTCTTCATTTGCTTGGAGTAGTTCATCGCGTGGGTAGTTTTCTAAGATATTGTGCAATGCTTTGTATGAATACGATCCGTGACGGTATCCGCTCGCTTCAAGGATACGGTCCACTTTTTCACGGATCAGAGGGATGCTTTGTACCGCTTGGTTATACACGGCAGAGGTATATAAACCAGTAAAGCGATGCTCACCTATTACTTTACCGTTTTCATCAAACTTCTTAATACCGATGTAATCAGTATAAGCTGGACGGTGAATACGAGATGCTTTGTTACCTTTTGTGATGATCAGAGCGTATGGCTTTTTCGCTTCTAACCGCGCTGAATCTGAAAGCTCAGATAGCTTGACGCTACGCACACGCTTGTCATCAGCAAATAGACCAAGTCCTTTTTCTTTAGCAGGAACAAGCTCGGTATCACCATTGACTTCTTCTAAGTCATAATCTTTGTAACCCATAAAGGTAAAATTATGATCTTCTAGCCAACGAAGAAATGCGATCGTTTCGTCCATACGATCCGTTTGGATAGAAACACGATCTTTATTTTTCTCAAGTTCATCAGTCACAAGCTTAAGCTTATCAACCATTTGCTTCCAGTCATCAACGACTAAACGAGTGTCAGATAGAATTTTTAACAGCTCTTCTTTAAGCGCTTGCATCTCTTCTTTACTAGTAAGGCGGTCTACCTCGATATGGAACAGTGATTGAAGAACACCACCCTCACCGTTTACGTCGGTAACTTGGCCTTTTTTATCACGCTGTATCTGTGTTGGGTTGTTTAACATTAGGTGGCAAACAAGGTCCAAACGCGCTAAAGCCATTTTGACTGAGTCCACTAAGAATGGACTATCTGGAACAACAATTTCTACGATTGTGTGTGTGGATTGCCAGCCTTGACGACTTACGGTCGGGTTAAATACTCGTACCGAAATCTCTTCTGGTTTTTTTTCATTGATATGGTGCCAAAGGCTGACGACAGCACCATAAAGATCGGATTCGTTTCGCTGAATCAGGTCATCATCAGCAATGTTACTGAATAAGTGTTGAGCAAGTTTAGTTACAAGCGTTTGGTGAGAAAGCTCGAGTTTGTCTTGAATCAGTTGGTAAACTTTTTCAAGCAGAACCGGCACTACATTTTCACGCGCGGTCATATTCACACTCCACATTAGAATTGTTGTTTTGTAGGGGGACTTAGTAGCTAGGTTGTTACCTTAGAAACTAAGCATAGGTAATGCATGTGCCCATTGTAAAAGCATAATTACAAATGTTTAACAACTAATCGTGGTGGTAAGAGGTGAAATGTCCGATTCTGTGACTAAGATTCCTATTTAACTCTCTGCAAATACAATACATCACAGAGTTTCTAACTTAAGAAACTTATTATTTTGGTCAGTTGTTAGTCTAAACTGGCCTTTAATGCCTAATTGACTAAGAAATGGTCTAAATCGTGCGGCGGGTAACTGCAAACGTAAACCATTATGTGTGACGACTTGAACAACACTTGCCGCGCCAGAATAATGGGATAAAAACGTTTGATATGAAATGTTGAGGTTGAAGTAGTAATAGTTCATGAAGTAAAAACTAAGTGACATAAACAATAAGGTGGCCTTAATGACCACCCTATTGTGTTGTTTACTATTCGTCTAGTGCTTTAGTCACTTTTTCGAATAAGTCTTTAGCAAGATTATCCATTGCTTTGAGCTTTTCAAGTTCTGCTTTGATCAAAGCTTGGCGACCTTCATCGTATTTACGGAACTTAAGCAAAGGATCAATCATTCTAGATGCGACTTGTGGGTTCGAATCATTAAGTTGGCGAAGGATTTCTCCTGCAAATTGGTAACCTGCACCGGATTTATCATGGAAACGTACAGGGTTAGCACTTAAGAACGAGCCAATCAAACTGCGCGTACGGTTCGGGTTCTTCAAACTAAATGCTTCGTGGTTCATGGTTGCTTTTACTTTTTCAAGTGCATCCTCTGCAGGATTGCTACCTTGAAGTGCAAACCACTTGTCCATAACCAAACCATCGTGCTTCCATTTATCGCTATAGTCTGCCATAAGAGCTTCACGACACTCAAGCTGAGCACTATTTGCCGCACTCATCGCTGCAATCGTATCTGTCATGTTATTTGCAGATGCGTATTGTGCTTTCACTAAATCATTACCTTTTTCCGTATGTGCTAGGTATTGCAGGCAACGGTTACGTAATGCACGCTTGCCAATCGCAGCATGATCGATCGTGTACTCTGTTTGCTTCAGTGTATGATAAGTTGCACTTAGCTCATCTTCTAACTCTTGGGAAAGTGACACTGTAATGCTGTTTAGAACTTTGTCTACGGCATCGATGTCAATTTGCTGGTACCAGCCAGTAATCTCATTAATTGAAGGCAAAGAGAAAACTTGAGCAATGAAAGCTGGCTCAAGCGTCTCATCCAATAGCACACCACGGAACGCATCTATCACGCCTTCAGAAAGCGATACTTCTTGTCCGGCTTGAACGTTTTTCACGTTCTGACGAATGTACTTAGCCAATAGCATTTGGCTTGCATCCCAACGAGCAAAGTCATTCGTCGCGTGTTTCATCAAGAAGACTAATTCATCATCACTGTAGTCGTATTCTAGTTTTACTGGTGCCGAAAATTCACGCAACAAAGATGGCACTGGTTGTTCTTCGACATTCTCGAATACGAACGTTTGCTTATCTTGTTTAATATCTAGCACGTTGTGAACAGATTCACCGTTAATCAGCAACGGGATAACTCGACCTTTCGAATCGTACAGCTCGATATCAAACGGAATGTGCAGCGCTTGCTTCTCAGCCTGGTCTTGCGTTGGCTCCGCAAATTGCTCTACCGTTAGTGCGTAAGTTTTTGCATTGGCATTGTATTCGCTATTTACGCGCAGCGTCGGTGTACCAGACTGGCTGTACCATAGACGGAATTGTTTTAAATCGACACCGGTGGCATCTTCCATTGCAGAAACAAAGTCTTCACATGTGGCAGCAGTACCATCGTGACGTTCAAAGTAAAGTTTCATCCCTTTTTGGAAGCCCTCTTCGCCAAGGAGTGTATGGTACATGCGAATAACTTCGCTGCCCTTTTCATACACTGTTAGCGTGTAGAAGTTGTTCATCTCAATGACTTTGTCAGGACGAATTGGATGTGACATTGGACTTGCATCTTCTGCAAACTGAGGTCCACGGATGATACGTACGTTATCGATACGGTTATCTGCACGAGAGCCTAAGTCAGAAGAGAATTCTTGGTCACGGAACACGGTTAAGCCTTCTTTTAGACTTAGTTGGAACCAGTCACGGCAAGTGACACGGTTGCCAGTCCAGTTGTGAAAATACTCATGACCGATCACAGCTTCGATACCTAAGTAGTCACGATCGGTCGCCGTTTGGTCATTCGCCAGAACATACTTTGAGTTAAAGATGTTTAGGCCTTTGTTTTCCATTGCGCCCATATTGAAGAAATCAACGGCAACGATCATGTAAATATCCAGATCGTATTCAAGGCCAAAGCGTTCTTCATCCCACTTCATCGAGTTGATCAGCGATGTCATCGCATGGCCTGCACGATCTAAGTTACCTTTATCAACAAAGATTTCTAAATCAACACTGCGACCTGACATCGTTGTGTATTTGTCACGCAGTACGTCAAAGTCCCCTGCGACAAGAGCAAACAAGTAAGCTGGCTTTGGATGCGGGTCCTGCCATTGAACCCAATGACGACCGTTCTCTGCATCGCCTTCTGCAATTCGGTTACCATTGCTCAGCAAATATGGATAAGCGGATTTATCTGCGATCACTTTTGTCGTGTATTTTGCCAGAACATCAGGACGATCTAAGTAATAAGTAATACGACGGAAGCCCTCGGCCTCACACTGAGTACAAAATGCGCCGCCTGATTTGTACAAACCTTCGAGTGCTGTATTCGCTTCAGGATCAATTTTGGTGACGATTTCAAGTTCAAACTCGGATGGAAGATCGGTCAGTACAAGCGATGATTCTTTCACTTCGTGATGAGCCCAATCCTCACCGTTTACTTTTACAGCGCGCAGCTCAAGCCCCTCGCCATCGAGTTCTAGCGTTGTTGTATCGCCTTTTTGAGCAACCTTTGATATCGCCGTAACGATGGTGTCATTGTCATAAAGATCAAACGTAAGATCGATATCGGTAATCGCATGAGATGGCTCTTGATAATCTTTACGATATTTGGCCTGGGGAGCTTGGGACATGAGCATAAATCCTTGTATGTCGAACAACAAAAATACCAGACTGCATGATCAAAAATGCAGTTCTGGTATCACTATATAAGCTATTTGTAGGGGTTGTGGTATCAGAATACAAGTCTTTCCATCAAAAAACGGAGCTTTTAGTGCTCTAGCTCCGTTTTTTGATTAACATTTAAACAACATTGACAATTTACCGTATGCTCGCGTAATTTGTCGTAACAAGATAAGCTATCAAGGCGTTACCCGATTAAGTACCGCGTACATATCGCCATTTGAATCTTCAATCGTTAATTCATTTTTGTTGAGCTTATAGGTGGTCCCGTGCTCGCCATTTTCATAGAGCAAGACTAAATATTCATCTTCTGTGTAGAAAACACCTTGCTTGATTGACTCATCCCCTTCTTCGTTGGATACCCGAAACATAAACACGAAGTCAGGTTGAAGTATCAGATCCATATGGTTGATGTTGTTTGCCACAAGGCCATCTCCGGATACATAAGAGCTAGACCATATGCCCGCTAGCGAGTTAGACAACCCTTTAGTAAAAGTCACACCATTAAGATCAAGCGTATTGTGATTATTGCGATAGGCATAAATTTGAGGCTCATCTGTGTTTAAGCCAAGAACGATGGTGTCTTCATTGGCGTTATACAATCCTTCCCAATGATCGACAGAATAATCTTTCTTTTGAATATCAATAGAAAAGCTGTAGTCGGAACCCAGTGACAGTTTTATCGCACGAAAATTTTCAGCCGACTCTTCGGGGTTTGGGTTCATTAAATACCAGTCTCCGATGAGAAACGGCGTGTCAAAGTGACTTAATTCATCTTCTCTGGTGTTTTCTCCGCTAAACACACTAAAGCAGCAAAAGCTAAGTAAAATAAAGAACCATTTCATATCGGCATCCTTATCGTTTTCTTTTAGCTTAGGCAGTAGTCCTCACTTTCGCGAAATTTTAGATGTAGATCACGTAAATTATTGGGAAAAAATAAGCGAATATCTTACTTGATACTCCATACAAACAAAGATGAAAAGACATAAAAAAAGAGTGAGCCTGAAAGACTCACTCTTTTTACTTTGAATTGCCAGTTATTATGACTGATTTTTCTGCTTGAGTAGATCAACCATAATCGCGACAGACTCATCTAAATAAACATCAGGCGCTTCATAATCTTTAGGTATATCATCCAATGTTTTGAATGCATCCTTACCTAAAGCAGCTTGACGCTCATTGATGCGTTGCAAACGAAGTGCTTCCGCTTTATCCGATTCAGCCTTACGAACTTTCTCGTTCAAAGACAACATATTATCGTCTTTTTCTTTACGATACTTCTCTATGTCTTCATTGATGAAACGGAATTCCATCTCATCAGAAATACGCTTGTTATGAAGAGCGGTGAGTTTTTCAACTAGTGCTTCGTTGCTTGGGAAGGTTTGATATTTTGCTTTATCAATCTGATCCCAAGGTAGTGCATTGTCTTCTACACTTTCACCCGTTTCAGAAGCTTCAATTGGTGTTGGGTACGAAATATCGGGCGCAACACCACGATTTTGCGTACTTCCACCGTCAATACGGTAGAACTTCTGAATCGTGTACTGAACGTAGCCTAGTTCTTTATCGAAAAGATCGTAGATATGATTCAGTGAACGATGCTGTTGAACCGTACCTTTACCGAAAGAATTTTCACCTAAAATAATTGCACGATTATAATCTTGCATTGCTGCTGCAAAAATTTCAGACGCTGAAGCACTGTAGCGGTTAATCAACACCGTCAGTGGACCATCGTAGCTCACTTTTCCGTCAGTATCGGCGTTCACCTTAATACGACCATAGCTGTCACGAACTTGAACAACAGGACCTTCTTTAATGAATAACCCTGTTAATGCTGTCGCTTCCGTTAATGCACCACCACCGTTGTTACGTAGATCAACGATTACGCCGTCAACGTTTTTGGTTTTTAACTCAGCAAGCAGTTTATCGGTATCTTTCGACAAACCGACGTAGAAACTTGGCACTTCTAAAATACCAATCTTCTTACCATCTTTTTCGATGATCTCCGACTTAACTGCGCGATCTTCTAGACGAACTTTGTCACGAACAATTGTGACAATGTAACTCTTCGCATCGTTACCTTCTGGCAAGATCTGTAGATTAACCTTTGTGCCTTTTGGGCCTTTGATTAATTGAACTACATCATCCAGACGCCAACCGATCACGTCGACAATCTCTTCACCGTCTTGTCCAACACCGATGATTCGATCCCCTTCGCCAAGTTGCTTGCTCTTCGACGCAGGGCCACCAACAACAAGTGAACGAATTACTGTGTAATCGTCAGTCATTTGCAGAACGGCACCAATGCCTTCCAGAGAAAGGTTCATTTCCGATTGGAATTGCTCAGCATTACGTGGGGAAAGGTAGCTAGTATGAGGGTCGACTTGTCGGGCGAAGGCATTCATATATAACTGGAATGCATCTTCGTTATTAGTCTGTGTGATCCGCTTCATCGCGTTGTTATAACGCTTCTCTAAAACCTCTTTAATCTCTGGCCATTCTTTGCCAGTCAGCTTCAGATTTAACGCGTCATATTTCACGCGCTTACGCCATAACTCGTTGAGCTCCGCTTCGTCTTTTGGCCATGCAGCTTCAGAACGGTCTAACTCTATCTCGTCATCAGTATCAAACTTGATCTCTTCGTCGAGTAGCGTTAACGCATAAGCAAAGCGCTCGAAACGCTTTTGCATTGAGAGGTTATAAACATCAAAAGCAATTTGGTTGTTACCAGCTTTTAGCTGATCATCAAGCTCAATTGACCAGTCTTTAAAAGAGTCGATGTCCGCTTGAGTAAAAATATTTCTATTATAATCAAGCAATTCTACATAGCGTTC
Organism: Vibrio sp. 1CM7H; assembly: GCF_023161645.1. Classification (NCBI taxonomy): domain Bacteria; kingdom Pseudomonadati; phylum Pseudomonadota; class Gammaproteobacteria; order Vibrionales; family Vibrionaceae; genus Vibrio; species Vibrio sp. 1CM7H. The sequence goes on along the minus strand of NZ_JALNTV010000002.1, from coordinate 208,680 downwards.
AAAGATCGCTTTGGAGAAATCATCATTGAGGCTGAAATGCTTATAATGAGAGCGGGTAAATCGAGAGGTGACTCGTTTGCTAGCTGTTTCGTGCTGAACTTCAGGAGCGAGAACCGGCAAGTCATCTTTATGTAGTTTGGCTTCGAGAGCCTGAGCTGATGCTGCTAGCCATAAGCTAGCAGCAATCAGTGTCACTTTTGAACGGCAATTCATGCGTAGGAGTATCTCCTTTATGCGCGCAAGTGCTCCGCTTTCACAACCATTTGTAGGCCGTTAGCAAGTTGAACACGTACATCATCCTTATTGATTTCAACAATGGTCGCTGCCATGTTTCCTTTGCCCATGTTCACGTTAACTGCGTTACCTACTGTGATTTCGTCAGCATTTAGAGCGCGCGTTTCTACAGGCTTAGTTGGTTTTTGTACTTTTGGTTTGTTAGTACGACGAGGCTGTTGAGGCTTTTTAGCCGCTGGTTTCGCTTTCGCCTTACCCTCTTCACGAGCTTTTTGTGCTTGTTCTTTACGACGAGCTTGAACTTTCGCCTTGCTTTCTGCAAGTGTCGCTTTCGCGTGTTCAACGTGCTCTTCTTCTAGCTCACCACAAGGGTTGCCGTCTAGGTCTACACGTACTGCACCTGGTTTTACACCATGTAGGTAACGCCATGATGAAGTGTACTGTCTTAACGCTGCACGAAGCTGTGTTTTGCTTACTTTTTCGTCTTCACTTAGACGTTCCGCAAGATCTTGAAAAATACCAATTTTCAGAGGTTTTGCTTCACCTTCTAAAGTAAAGCACTTAGGGAAACATTCAGCAATATATGCAATAACTTCTTTGCTGTTTTTTAACTTTTCAGTCATGAGGGTTCCTGATTTGAGCGGATTTCCGCGAAGCATTAAGAAAAAATATTCTCGTATTATAGTGACATGCCAAGGAAAAACCACACTCGAGGGCTAATTTATGCGTCGTTCGCGTGTGAATTAAGCAGCTTTTCTACTTCAGCCATGAAATGAGTGAGACCTTCTTCGTCTGTTTCATTGAATCGACCAATACTTGGGCTGTCAATATCAAGGACACCAACCACCTCTCCATTGATAGAAAACGGAATCACAATTTCCGAATTACTCGCTGCATCGCACGCTATATGTCCCTCAAATTCATGAACGTCGTATACTCTTTGTATGGTGTTAGTTTTTGCAGCAGTACCACAGACACCGCGCCCCATAGGAATGCGGACACAAGCTGGTTTTCCTTGGAACGGACCAAGAACGAGCTCTTCACCTTTTGCTAGGTAAAAGCCAGCCCAGTTAAGATCGTCCAATTCCATGAAAAGCAGTGAGCTCAAGTTTGCTAGGTTAGCAATAAAGTCAGGCTCAGATTCAATTAGAGCAACGGCTTGTTTGGTTAGTCTATGGTATTGTTCTATGTTCATATTAACTTCCTACTTACTATAAAAGCTTCCATTCTCACAGTATGGCGCTAAAATGCAGCCCTACTTTATAATAGGACTTATTCTCAATTACAATGCTTCTGAAAAATGACACTATTAGCCGTTCTTGGTTGATAACACAAGTAAAAAAGCACAAGTCCAAGCTGATCATAGCGAACTTGATAGCGGTGCTTGCAACCTTGATTAGTGTTCCAATCCCCCTTCTCATGCCGTTGATGGTTGATGAGGTTTTATTGGACCAACCAGCAAAAGGCTTAGCTGCTATGAATGCCATTCTCCCTGAAGCGTGGCACACTCCGACGGGTTATATATTTTTCACCCTTTTCTTGGTCGTCCTGATGCGAGCTGCAAGTCAGGGGTTAAATATCCTTCAAAGCCGACAATTTACACTTGTTTCTAAAACGATCACGTTTGAGATGCGCAGTAAAATGATCGACAAACTTGGTCGTATCAGCATCCGCCAATACGAAACCAAAGGCAGCGGAGGCATCAACGCCCACCTTATCACTGACATTGAAACCATCGATAAATTTATTGGTTCTACGTTAGCAAAATTCGTTATCAGTTTTTTAACGGTCATTGGTACTGCCATCGTTCTGCTTTGGCTCGACTGGCGACTTGGTCTATTTATTCTGCTAGTTAACCCTATTGTCATTTACTTCTCACGTAAACTAGGAAGCATGGTTAAACATCTGAAACGGAAGGAAAATCATTCTTTTGAAATTTTCCAAAACCGTTTAGTTGAAACATTAGATGGCATTTACCAGCTGCGCGCAGCCAATAAAGAGCGAGAATTTCTCCAGCAACTCAAAGACAGTGCGAACCAAGTTCGCGTGGATGCAGACAAGTATGCGTGGCAATCAGAGGCGGCAGGTCGCGTCTCTTTCCTACTCTTCTTAATCGGTTTTGAGTTATTCAGAGCCGTCGCCATGCTGATGGTCATGTTTAGTGACCTCACTATTGGTCAAATCTTTGCTGTTTTTGGTTACCTATGGTTTATGTTGTCTCCTGTTCAAGAGCTGCTCGGCATTCAGTTTTCTTGGTACAGCGCGAAAGCTGCGTTAAAACGCATCAACGACTTATTAGTATTAGAAGAAGAACAAAGACCGGTACCTAAGGTAAATCCTTTCAAAGAAGACAGAGAAGTCGATGTTAAAGTAGAAAACGTAGACTTCTCTTATAATAATGAAAACAAAGTCCTAGATAACCTTTCTTTACATATACCGGCAGGAAAGAAAGTGGCGTTAGTTGGTGCGAGCGGAGGCGGTAAGTCGACCTTAATACAACTACTTATTGGGGTTTATCGTCAAAACTCCGGTAGCATTCGCTTTAATGATGAATTAACAGAAGATATTGGTTTTGAAGTAATTCGCGACAAAATTGCCGTGGTATTACAGCAACCTATACTATTTAACGACACCTTGAGGCATAATCTAACGCTCGGTGGGAATTTTGACGAAATGTCACTTTGGCGAGCACTCGAAGTTGCTCAGCTGCAAGATGTTATTTCTCAACTGAACCACGGTTTGGATACTCAAGTTGGCCGTAACGGCATTCGTTTGTCAGGTGGTCAACGACAACGCCTTGCCATCGCAAGAATGGTGCTGAGTAATCCTCAATTTGTTATTTTAGACGAAGCCACGTCTGCGCTTGATACCGCTACTGAAGCGGCATTGCACAAAGCATTGACTGAATTCTTACGTGGTAGAACAACATTAATCGTTGCGCACCGTCTATCAGCCGTAAAACAAGCCGATTTGATCTACGTGCTTGAAGATGGAAAAGTGACGCAAACAGGTACTCATGGTGAGTTAGTTGAGCAAGAAGGCTTATATCAAACCTTATATGGGGGCATACAGTCCCACGCTTAAATCGTTCAAGTTAGAGAGGTCGTTATGACCTCTCTGTCTAAGCACGCCATGCAGCCAAATAATGTGCGCTTGTGCCAAGGTTGCGAATTGCCTGTCGATATCGTCGACTTACCCAATGGAAAAAATGCACACTGTCCTCGTTGTGGCACACAGTTGTATCGAGGCGGTAGCCCTAGCCTCTCAGGTAATTTAGCCGTCGCGATAACCTGTATCCTGCTATTTATTCCATCACACTTTTTTAACTTTATTAGTATCCGACTCTTTGGTGCGATGATTCCGGCAACCCTACCTTCAGGGATGATCACATTGATGGAAGAAGGCTTTGTTCTTCTTTCACTGCTTATTCTATTTTGTAGCTCTCTAGCGCCGCTGACGGTTTGTGTTTCAGTGGTTACGGCACATATCTCGCTGCATCAACGGTGGTTTCGAGGGCTTCGTGTTTCACTGTGGCTAATTCAACATTTGAAACATTGGGTAATGCTGGATGTGTTCTTAGTTAGCATCGCCATTTCCTGCTTCAAACTCCAAGATTATTCCGACATTTTTGTAGGCCCAGGGTTAATTGGTCTGGTTCTTTTGCAGATATTTACCGTTTTGTTAGTTTCTCGAATCAGTGTGCGTCGTTACTGGGAAGCCTGGAAGCCAGAACGTCTTTATTCCTTTGAACACAAAGACGTGCATTGCCATGAGTGCCACCTGTCTCAACCTGAAGGTGACCATTGTCGGCGTTGTCACCACGAGTTATATCATCGCAAGCCCAACTCCATTCAGAAGACGTGGGCTTACCTCATTGCGGCAACGATAGCGATTTTCCCTGCCAACTTGATTCCTATTTCCATCTTGCTGACCAATGGCAAACGTTTGGAAGATACCATTTTCTCAGGCGTAGCTGGGTTGGTAAAAAGCGGTATGTATGGCATCGCAGTGATCATTTTTGTGGCCAGTATTGTTGTGCCAGTTGTAAAAATACTTGGCCTTGCCTACATCATGCTTTGCATTCAATTCAAACGTTCGGTGTTTAAGAGACAACGAATGATGGTTTACTTTGTTGTTAAATGGATCGGTAAATGGTCTGTGATGGACTTGTTTGTTATTTCTATCATGATGACCTTAGTCGATCGTGGTCAGATACTTGATTTCACACCAGGATATGGCGCCGTGGCCTTTGGTGTTGTCGTGGTATTGACCATGCTTGCAGCGGAAAGTATTGATCCAAGGCTAATCTGGGACCAAACAGGCCCAACACAATCAGAAAAAGAGTCAATGAATGAGTGATCAGAACAGTTCTCAAACGTCATACGTACCAGATGTAAAGCGGAGCAAAGGCATATCTCCTCTTTGGCTTTTGCCAATTTTGACCATGGTCTTAGCTGGCTGGCTTGTGGTGAAGTCGATACACGATGCAGGACAACGGGTGCAAATCTATTTTTCTGACGCTGCTGGCTTGGTCGCCGGGCGAACCACTATCCGTTACCAAGGGCTAGAAGTCGGTATGGTGAGAGACATTAACCTCACTGAAGATCTCGGCAGTATTTATGTTGATGCCGATATCTACCCTGAAGCGGCAAAATTGCTGAACGATAAAACTCGCTTTTGGCTGGTAAAACCAACAGCAAGCCTAACGGGAGTTTCTGGGCTCGATGCGCTCGTGTCGGGTAATTACATCTCGATTCAACCTGGAGATGGTCAAGAGTTTGAAACAACGTTCCATGCGTTAGACTCTGCACCAACAGATTTGCGCGTTTCACAAGGTTTGAACATTAAACTCAAAAGCCGCGATTTAGGTGGTGTGTCGATTGGATCTCAAATTGTTTATAAGAAAATTCCAATCGGTGAAGTCTACAGCTACCAGCTGGATGAAGACGCAAAATCTATCACGATTCAAGCCAACATCCAGGATCAATACCGACATATCATTAACAACCGCAGTCGGTTCTGGAACGTAAGTGGAATCGGTGCCAGCATCGGTTTTGAAGGCGTCGATGTAAGGCTAGAAAGCATGAGTGCTCTACTCGGAGGCGCGATCGCCGTCGATTCTCCGGATGACGGTGAGCCTGTAGAAGAGAATACTGAATTCCGTCTGTATAAAGATTTGAAAACTGCAGGTCGAGGTATCGCTGTTAAAATCGTCCTCCCTGATGACAGTAAAATCAGTGGCGAAGGCGCACCCATTATGTATCGCGGAATCGAGATTGGCCAAGTTACAGACTTAAACCTATCCGAAGGGCGAGAAGTGATATTAGCGTCAGCGGCAATTCAACCAGCTTTCAGTGACATGCTGACGACAGGTACCCGATTCGTCTTAGAAGAAGCAAAAGTGTCTCTCTCTGGTGTTGAAAACATTGCCAATCTCGTGAGAGGAAACTTCTTAACCATCGTGCCAGGTGCTGGTGATCGCTCTCGCCGCTTTACTGCCATTCGTAAAAACGTTTTTAACCAACAGCAAGAAAAGTCCATCGCTATTCGTTTAGTGTCTGACAACTCGTTTGGCCTAGATAGCGGTGCCAACGTGCTTTACAAAGGCATCGTGATCGGTTCAATTATCAACGTAGGCTTAGTTGAAGAAGGTAAAAAATCGCAACATGAAGTATTTATGGACGTATTGATTGATCATGAATACAAACACCTGATCAAATCAAACAACCGTTTTTATGTAACCGGAAGTGCCTCTGCAGAGTTAACGGAATCGGGCCTCAGCGTTACCGTTCCTCCGGCAAAACAGTTGTTAACTGGGTCCATTAGCTTTGTAAGCGAAGGCAAGCAAGATATTCAAAAAGAGTATCAACTGTTCCAAAACGAATCATTGGCAGAACTAGCACAGTACAACCAAAGTGGCTCTAGAGCACTCACACTGTTTGCTTCTGAATTGCCGCCGATTTCCAAAGGCAGCCCTCTACTCTATCGTAATCTTCCTGTTGGTAACGTCTCCGATTTCCAATTGGTTGATGGCGGTGTGTTAATTAAAGCAACCATCGAAAACCGCTTTGCTTACCTCGTAACACCGCAAACCGTCTTTTGGAACCGTTCAGGGATAGAGATAGATGCATCGCTAGCCGGTGTGAGTGTAAAAGCTCACCCTTTAAAATCGTTAATCGAAGGTGGCATCGCTTTTGACTCTGTTCCTGGCGTTGAAAACAAAATTGGAGACAACTGGAAGTTATATACAGATCAAAAAACCGCTCGCAAGTTTGGACGCGTTATTGCGTTAGAAACAGACGGCTCACAAGAAATTGCCAAAGGAATGCCGATAGAGTATCAAGGCGTCAAAGTTGGTGAAGTCACACTGGTTGTACCGAATTTTCGTCGCAATATGGTTGAAATCACCGCAAGAATCCTACCTGAATACGTAGAAAACATTGCGGTTGAAGGCTCACATTTTTGGCTAACTGAGCCAGAGATTGGCTTAGGGGGCGTGAAAAACCTTGGCGCATTGGTGTCGAAATCTATCAGTGTTGAGCCAGGTAAAGGTAAAGCTAAATTTGATTTTCAGTTGGAAAATGGTTCAGAACGTGTTCAGGGCATGATGTTTACTTTACAAAGTGAACAACGAGGCTCAGTACAAGTCGGAACGCCTATTCTTTACCGCCAGATGGAAGTCGGCCAAGTAACCGACGTGAGCCTAGGAGAATTTGCCGATCGCGTCGTCACGACCATCAAGATACAGCCTGAATATGCTTACCTCGTTCGTCAAAACAGTGTGTTTTGGAATGTTTCAGGAGTAGATGTCTCCATCGGAATTACTGGTGCGAACATCAAAGCGGGCACATTTGATAGTTTAGTTCGCGGAGGAATTGCGTTTTCAACGCCAGAGCAATCGACTATTCCACCAGCGGCAAAAAGTGGGCAATCTTTCTTTTTATATCCACAAGCTGAAGAAGGTTGGACTCAATGGCGTACAGCGATTCCTAAGCCGTAGAATAAAGCTCCATTCACATACAATTGAAGTTTGATCACTTTAAAAGAGCAGCAATCGCTGCTCTTTTTTATTGCTCGGCCCTTGTCACTATTCGTTTCTGCTTCGCTTTCGTATATTATTTGCCACAAATTCTGCAAACGAGATCCCACATTGCATCCTAATGTTTACATCCCAGACGCGTTTCTGGAAAAAATCCAAACTATCCTTCCTGCTAACCTCAACATGGAAGACTTTATCGCATCGTGCCAAAAGCCACTGCGCAAAAGTATTCGTATTAATACGTTGAAGATCAGCGTTGAAGCGTTTCTAGAACGTGCAGACGCAAAAGGCTGGAAGCTTTCCCCTGTGCCTTGGTGTGACACAGGGTTTTGGATTGAAGCGGACGAGTCAGTTGTACCATTAGGCAACACCGCAGAGCACATGTCAGGCTTATTCTACATTCAAGAAGCCAGTTCAATGATGCCAGTATCTGCGCTGTTTATGAATGACGAATCGTACGATGCCGTGTTAGATACAGCAGCTGCACCAGGATCAAAGACCACTCAAATCGCGGCTTTAATGAACAATGAAGGCGTTCTCGTGGCCAATGAATACGCCGCAAGTCGTGTAAAAGTGCTGCATGCCAACGTGGAACGTTGTGGTGTACGTAACGCCGCACTAAGTAACTTCGACGGGCGCGTTTTTGGTGGTTGGCTACCAGAACAATTTGATGCGGTTCTGCTCGACGCGCCCTGCTCCGGCGAAGGCACCGTTCGCAAAGACGAAGATGCAATGAAAAACTGGACGCAAGCTTCCGTGCTCGACATCGCTGACACACAGAAAGATCTTATTGAAAGCGCCTTCCATGCACTAAAGCCCGGCGGTGTGATGGTTTACTCAACGTGCACACTCAGTACCGAAGAAAACCAACAAGTTTGTCATCACTTGAAAGAAACCTTTGGTGATGACGTTGAGTTTGAAAGCCTTGAGACCTTGTTTGAAAACGCAAATGCTGCTCTAACTGAAGAAGGTTTTTTGCATATCTTTCCACAGGTCTACGACTGCGAAGGATTCTTTGTCGCTAGAATTCGTAAACTGGCAGCTGTTGAACCACCAAAGGTCAAAAAGCGCATGGGCAAGTTCCCGTTTACCAAAGCATCGAAAAAAGAATCGGTTGAAATTGCCCAACAGCTGCAAAGTGCGTTAGGTATTGAACTTCCGAATGACAGTTCTGTATGGCTTCGCGATAAAGATGTCTGGTTGTTCCCTAATGCTTTAGAGCCAATGATCGGCGAATTACGCTTCTCCCGGATGGGTATAAAGATCGCGGAAGCCCATAAAAATGGCTACCGTTGGCAGCATCAGGTGGCAACGGCATTAGCGACGGGCTCTGAGGCAAACGCCATCGAGCTAACCATTGAAGAAGCGCGCGAATGGTACATGGGGCGTGATGTTCGCCCACAAACGATTCCTGAGGGAATGAAAACAGGTAAAGGCGAAGTACTTGTCACCTATCAAGGCGCAGTCATTGGCCTTGGAAAGTGGGTAAGCAACAGAATAAAGAATGGTCTTCCTCGCGAATTAGTACGAGATAAGAACTTATTTTAAAGAAGTAACGAATCATAAATAAATGAAAAGCCATCGTATTTGCGATGGCTTTTTAATTCGTAAGTATGAAAGCAACTGGGCTCGCTAGCGATCCGGATACGCTGTACTAAACTAGTTGTATCAAAGTAATGCTTTGATATGGCATTTCTCTCTATGTTCACCAACAAAATTATTGTTGGAAAAAGTTTAGCGCAGGCTCTGCGGAGCCGTTTCCCCTAGGCCCAAAAAAGGAAAAGTTTGGGCCGTTTTTTTGGCTGCAGATCCGCTATACGTGAGTTTGGGCTACGCCAGACGAATACCGTCTTTCTCGATAACAATCTTGCCCTGCTTGTACAATCCACCAATGGTCTTTTTGTAAGTACCTTTACTTGTGCGGAAAGCATCAAAAATCGCTTCAGGAGAAGACTTATCGTTCAAAGGTAAAAAGCCGCCTTTCTTCTCTAACAAATCAAGAATCTTGCTAGAAAGATCGTCCATTTTTGCCACGCCGACTTTTTGTAGCGCGAGATCGATTTTACCATCTTCACGAATTTGCTTAATAAAGCCTTTCAGTTTCTTACCGATGTAAAGCTTACCAAACACATCCGATGGGAAAATCATGCCCCAATGCTTACCGTTAACAATCGCTTTGTAGCCAAGTTGACTGCGCTCTGCGATGATCAAATCAACTTGTTCGTTAACTTCATAATTCGCCGGAGTTTTGTCTAACCATTTGTTGAACTTAGTCGTACCAACAATGCGGCCTGACGCTTTGTCAGTGTAAACATAGACAAGAATAGTTTGTCCCGCAGAGAAGCGAGTGCGTTGCTCACTAAAAGGAATAAGTAGATCCTTTTCTTTGATGCCCCAATTTACAAAAGCACCTGTCGCGTTGACGCCCTCAATCTTCATTAAGCCCCATTCACCCACTTGGGCAATAGGTCTTTCAATGGTCGCAGCAAGCTGGCTTTCTGAATCGAAGTACAAAAATACGTCTACATGATCACCAATTTCAGTACCCTCTGGTACATACTTATTAGGCAGTAGAACAGAACCGTAATCATCACCATCCAGAAATACGCCAAAATCAGCCTTTTTAATGACTTCTAAGCTGTTAATTTGACCAATTTTAATCATTGATTTTGTCTCTTTTTAAATTTACGTGGAATTATACCTAAACTAACAAGAAAATCAGAGAGAAAAGCATAGTGCTCTGTTATGCTGTTGTCGTTCAGCTATATGCCCCAGTCACTCTTTTAGCACTTTTATGCTTACCTGCTCAACAGTACGCATAAGTTAAGAATGCTTTAACAAAGTCAGGAGCTTTCTTTGGTCACCGTCGATAAACAAGACTCAATAACATTAAAAATCAGTCATGCACTCGCAAAGAGCAAAAGTGTCGACCTAGATATTTACTTTTTTATACCTGGTGAGCTTGGTTTAAACGCCGATATCATCAGTGAATCCGAATTTTATTACACTTCAATCACACAGCAACGCTCTTATTACAGTACTGAAATCCTTCTACCGCTAGTACACAGTCGACTTGCCAAACGTGGACGCCTGTCGAATCAACAATACCGAGTAAGTTTGAGTTTGTTCGCGTACCAATACGTTATCGCGCTAGACAAAGCGGTAGCAAGTTTAAACAAGCATCAGAACAACTCCGTAACGGAAGATGAAGTAGACGAAGTTATCGAGCTCACGCTTGAGATCTTAAAGCGCTTGCGACGTTCTATTCCTTATGAAGAGAACTTAAAACGGTACTACGTTAACATCGATAACTACCTGTCTTGGTATACCGAGCAGAAGTTTTTATCTCTAGTGGCTCATCTCCCGCGTGAAGGCGATTATGGCACGATTAAGAAACGCTTGATCACGCTCTGTGAAAAAGAGCAAGCCCATCGAAAACTCAACAAGTACAACTCTCCAAGAGTCGTTGAAGACGTTACTCGCCTATCTAACAAAATGCGCTTGCTAAGACGCTTGATTGAACACCCTATCGTGCTTCGTGAAGAAACCATATCAATGGGTAACAACATCAAGCGTGCTATCAAAGGTATTGCTACTGGCTTGGTGATGGTTGTCGTGACCTCAACCGTGATTCTCGCTCGCGATTACCTTGGGGAAATTTCCGCGTCCTTCATTATCGCGATGTCATTTATTTATGCTCTACGAGAAATCTTTAAAGATGATTTGCGCGATGCGATGTGGCGATGGATCCGTAAAGGCAAGCCAAAGTGGCGTAAGAAGTATGTTGATCCAACAACGAAAAAAGTGGTCGGCAGAAAATTAGAGTGGCTCGATTATCGTACGTTAAGTAGCTTGCCAGATAAGATTCAAAGAATACGTAAGAAGCGCGTCGTGCAGCGCGAAGAGCAGATACTTCATTATCACGAGAAAACCGAAATGGCGACCTCTCTATTTTTGAGTGGTTATGAGCAAACAAGAGAAACACTGAACATCAGTTTGCGCCCTATCATCCGCTTGATGGATAAAAGCTCAAACCGAGTTTACCGTTTAAATGAAGGGCAAGTGACCAAAGAGTCGGTAGAGAAACGTCATTTGCTCAATGTGATTGTCAAAGAGGACAACCACACCGATGAGCCTGTTTATTACCGTTGGAAAGTGGTCTTAAACCGCTCCAAAATCGTCTCGATTGAGCAGATTGAACTCAATTAAAGCGATATTCTTTAAAACAGCAAACCACTAAGCAGCCTCTTTTCCTTGTTGGGCTGCTTTTTTTATCGAAAGAGTCAACGAGAATTCAGCCATAGGTTCGTCACCATGTAAGCTAGGACACAATGCGACGATTTTTACATCGCGATTCACTCGTTCACCCGTTGCCAACGTATGATCGAGCATCTCATCAATCACATCACCATCGTTACACACAAAGTGTACATCCGCTTCCGGACGTTTTAAAAACTCGGCTTTGACGCCTTTAAATGCTAAAGAGATTGCTTCTCCTTTTTCTTGCGCCTTGCTCATAGCAAGAAAACCACCAGCTACATCCGCCCCAACAGCTAAAGCGCCGAAATACATGCTATTCAAATGGTTCTTTGTTCTTCTTCGCAAAGGGATTCGAACCTCAACGTGCTCGCTATCTATCGCAATGATCTTAGGGTGACAAAGCCAAATCAGAGGCACTTTAGAAAAGCCGAATAGATTTAGATACAAATTTGCACGACGTACAGCTGATAACATTTTGGTCTCCTTACCAATCTAGTCAGACCAGTTAATCAACGAAAGAAATAGATGTCAAAGAAATGTTAACAAAAGCTCGATCTCACGAGTTATTTAGCCACTAATTTAGTGACATTGTCACACAGATAAACATGAGGTTTGCCGCAGTTATCTTGATTGCCTAACGGTGAGATAGATGAAATGGTTATAAATTCAAATGTATATATATTGATTTAATGATCAAGTTTTGTCATTTATACATAAGTCATTTAAATGAATACCTACACCTTTGTATACAATTCGGTATTTCCTGGCGAAGATTCCCGTGAAACGGTTTATTCCTGCCTGTAATTCCGTTATCTTTACCCCTTCGCAATAGAGAATAAAGCTATAACATGCCTATAAAAACAGATGAATTGAGAACCCAACCTTTGGGTCCAATGCCTACCCCAGCAGAGCTAGGTAGTGTACATCCTATTACGGATGACGTTGCAGACCGTATCGCTCAATCTCGTCGTCAGATTGAAAACATTTTATCGGGTGAAGACGATCGCCTTCTTGCGATTGTAGGTCCGTGTTCTGTTCACGACACTGAAGCTGCCATTGATTACGCCACTCGCCTGAGTGAAATCCAAGACAAGTACAAAGACGAACTGTTTATCGTGATGCGTACTTACTTTGAAAAGCCTCGTACAGTAGTTGGTTGGAAAGGTTTAATTACCGACCCTAACCTAGATGGCTCTTACGCGCTTGAAGCTGGTCTCCATAAAGCACGTAAACTACTACTGGATATCAACAAGCTTGGTCTTGCGACTGCTACTGAGTTTCTTGATATGATTACTGGTCAATACATAGCGGATTTGATCACGTGGGGCGCGATCGGTGCTCGTACAACAGAATCGCAAATTCACCGTGAAATGGCATCGGCGCTGTCTTGCCCAGTTGGTTTCAAAAATGGCACAAATGGCAACGTAAAAATTGCAATTGATGCAATTCGCGCATCGAAAGCCTCGCATTACTTCTACTCTCCAGATAAGAATGGCCGCATGACGGTTTACCGTACAAGTGGTAACCCATATGGTCATATTATTTTACGCGGCGGAGAGAAAGGCCCTAACTTTGATGAAGCGTCAGTAAAACAAGCGTGTGATGCTCTAGCCGAGTTTGGCTTGCCACAACGTTTGGTTGTGGATTTCAGCCACGCAAACTGTCAGAAGCAGCACAGAAAACAAATCGACGTTGCTCAAGACATTTGTAACCAAATTAAGTCAGGCAGTACTCGTATTGCGGGTATCATGGCTGAAAGCTTTATTCTTGAAGGCAATCAGCCAATGACTGACATCAACAACCTAACGTATGGTCAATCTATTACAGACCCATGCCTAGGCTGGGAAGATACTGCTACAATGCTAGATATGCTGGCAAACGCCGTTAAATCCCGAAAGTCCCTATAACAAAATAATCAAGGAATCTTCATGCCATCGTTTGATATTGTTTCTGAAATCGATACGGTTGAACTACGTAACGCCGTTGATAATGCTAACCGTGAATTGTCTACTCGTTTCGATTTCCGCAACGTTAATGCGAGCTTTGAGCTAGTAGAAGAAAACGTAAAAATGTCTGCGGAAGGTGACTTCCAACTTAAGCAAATGCGCGATATTTTACGTGGCCACTTGGCAAAGCGTAATATTGATGCAAACGCAATGGATGCACAGGACCCAGATGTAACTGGTAAGAACTGGCACCAAACTCTGCTTTTCCGCCAAGGTATCGATACACCAACAGCCAAAAAAGTAGTGAAACTTATCAAAGACGCAAAGTTAAAAGTACAAGCCTCTATTCAAGGCGACAAGGTACGTGTTACTGGTAAGAAACGTGATGACCTGCAAGCGACAATGGCAGCGATTCGTGAAGCAGAGATGGGCATACCATTCCAGTTTAACAACTTCCGTGATTAATCAGTCTGAGAAGTAACTTAGTTTAAAAAACGCCAGCGCATAGTTCGCTGGCGTTTTTGTTGGCCTTTTAATCGAGCAAGCCAAGTGCCCACTTTTTAACGCGGTTATATCACCAAGTCCTGCCCTTGCAGCAATAAGAACTCGCTCGTCCCTTTAGGGATAAACACGCAAACTCGAAGCTTTTCAGATTTAGCCTTGGTCAACATATCAGAGAGTTCAGCTGCGCTCGAGAAAGCTTCTCGCTCTGCATCTCTTCGTATTAGCTCTAACACGTTCGCTTCGCATCGAGTTGAGTAAAGTGCTAGCTCGGCTTGTTGCATGTAGCGCACGGCCTTAATTGGCAACATCTCAACGTCTTTCCCTACCTGTATCCAAGTACAACTTCCTTTTTCATCCAAAGGTGTTGCCATGGTCGCTTGGTAAATCGTTTCTAACTCTCTATTATCTCGCGCGTTTTCAACCTCAGGATTCGAGAAGAATTGCTCCCAAAACTTACGACGTAAATCGACGCTAGGTAGTGCTTCTTTAATCGAATTACGCTTTGAGTTAGCAAAGTCCGCCATCAACCCCATGTTTTGTGGCAGTATCGATTCAAGCTTTTCACGGATGTTTCGAATTAAAACTGGTGAGGCACCGCCACTAGAAATAGCAATTTGTATGCGGCCACGATTGATCATAGAGGGCGTAATGAAGTCACAATAAGGCTTATCATCCACAACGTTCACTAGGATGCCTAATTCTTTCGCATCTTTATACACTTGGTGATTTAGCTCTGGATTATCTGTCGTGGCCCACACTTGAACAAAGCTTTTAGTGACAATGTCACTTGAATAGAAACGTTGCACCCAGCGCACTTGATGCTCTGCAGCAAGCTTAGACAGAAAATCGACCAACGTTGGAGAAACGATAGTGACATCCGCCCCTGCTTTTAGCAAAGCTTCCACCTTTCTGCTTGCCACTTCACCGCCGCCCACGACAAGAACGGGTTTATTGATTAAATCTAAGAACAGAGGAAAATATCGCATTTCAATCCATGATTACTCTAATTAGCTGTTGCGGACCATGCTACCAAAAATGGGGCAAGCTCATCACCCTGTTTCGGTATCACAAATAATTTTTGTTCGAATTTTTACTGAACTTCACCAAGCTCAGCTAATGACAGTTTTAATAACAACTTTTTATTCTCTTGTATTGTTCACTCTTCTATTGATTGTTCTGATGCACCAAATTGTCCATGATTTGCACTATTTACAAACAATTAACATTTCGTCATTCTAAATCTCAAGGCGCTTTGTAAGTTCTCTCAAAACTTCATTTAAATTATATATTTGAGAATTAACAGATCCTTTCCTACGCTTATAACTGGTTGATCTATCGAATACCGTTTCTTCGAAAATCAATCACGTAGGACGATAACTCTAACGAATTGGACACGTTGTTTCAGGTCACTCCTGATTAAACATGGATCATACAGGAAGGATACAAATGGCAAATAAACTCACAGTTCTTGCTTCCGTCGTAGCGGCTTCTACTGCGATGATGGCAACATCAGCTCAAGCAGCAGACACTACTCTGGACAAAGTCACAAAACAAGGTTTTCTTACTTGTGGCGTAAGTACCGGTCTACCTGGTTTCTCTAACCCTAACTCAAAAGGTGAATGGGAAGGTATCGACGTAGAATATTGCCAAGCACTGGCTGCAGCCGTTCTTGGGGATAAAACGAAAGTTAAATATGTACCCCTAACCGCGAAAGAACGTTTCACTGCGCTTCAATCAGGTGAGATTGATGTGCTTTCTCGTAACACCACCTGGACACTGCATCGTGATACTGCACTTGGCCTCAACTTCGTAGGGGTAAACTACTACGATGGCCAGGGCTTTATGGTGAAGAAAGATCTTGGCATCTCAAGCGCAAAAGAGCTTGATGGTGCATCAGTTTGCGTACAGTCCGGTACAACAACTGAGCTGAACCTTGCTGACTACTTCCGTAACAGCGGTATGTCATACAAGCCGGTCGTATTCGATACGGCAGCCCAAACGTCAAAAGGTTTCGATGCAGGACGTTGTGATGTGTTAACGACTGACCAATCTGGTCTTTATGCATTGCGTCTGAACCTGAAAGATCCCTCTTCTGCAGCCGTTCTTCCGGAAATCATTTCCAAAGAACCACTAGGTCCCGTCGTTCGTCAAGGTGATGACCAATGGTTCAACATTGCGAAGTGGACATTATCAGCAATGATTAACGCCGAAGAGTATGGTATTAGTTCGAAAAATGCGGATGAAATGCTGAAATCAAAAGATCCAAACATCAAACGTATTCTTGGTGTTGACGGTCCGAAAGGCAAAGGTTTGGGTATTCGTGATGATTGGGGCTACCAAGTTATCAAACAAGTCGGTAACTATGGTGAAAGCTTCGAACGCACAGTCGGTACTGGTTCGCCGTTAGAAATTTCTCGTGGCGTTAATGCGCTATGGAATGCAGGCGGCTTTATGTACGCGCCACCAATCCGATAGAACAAGTTAATCAGGGCGGTTCATGCCGCCCTTTTTCTTGATTTTATCCATCTGTATGAGTAAGGACCGCTCATTGAATGGTAAGAAGTATTCGCTTAGATAGGCTATTTCAACTCGAATATCGCCGTTTAACTCTGGTGAAAACATGCTTCGACCAGCAAGGACGTGACTATTTATACAGGCAGATATCTATAACTAAGGTTTGAGGTTATCGCTGTATGAAACCGACAAAAGATGCATCGCCAAGTACGATGTCCAAACCGAGCGGAAGCAAGAGCTTGATTTATAATCCCGCCTTTCGTTCTGCTATTTTCCAGATCATTGCCATAACTGCACTGGTATTTTTCTTTTACACGATTATTAACAACGCACTGAACAACTTAGATGCTCGTGGGATCGCTACGGGTTTCGGTTTTTTAAATCAAGAAGCCGGGTTTGGTATCGGGCTGACGCTAATTGAATACGATGAAACGTACTCTTACGGCAGAACGTTTATTATTGGCCTTCTTAATACAGCGCTGGTCTCCGTATTAGGTATTATTCTGGCTACCGTGATTGGTTTTACCATGGGGGTCGCTCGCCTTTCTTCTAACTGGTTAGTGAGTCGCTTGGCTGCTGTTTATATCGAAACGTTCCGAAATATCCCACTTCTTCTACAAATATTTTTCTGGTATTTCGCTGTTCTTCAAGCATTACCCTCACCTCGTCAAAGCTTGAGCCTTGGCGAAGCCATCTTCTTGAATGTTCGTGGTTTATATTTTCCAGCACCAGAAATGGAGCCAGGCAGTGGCTTTGTTATTGCTGCATTAATCTTCGGGGTGATCGCCAGCTTGCTGATTAATGTATGGGCGAATAACAAGCAACGCCTAACTGGGCAACAAACGCCAATGGGAAGAATAGCTTTAGGCTTAGTCGTTGGCCTTCCGCTGATTGTCTACTTCCTTGCTGGTATGCCAATTTCACTAAATTATCCTGAACTGAAAGGGTTTAACTTCCAAGGTGGTATTAGCATTATTCCTGAACTTGCTGCACTACTTTTGGCACTGAGCGTTTATACCGCCTCCTTCATTGCCGAAATTGTACGTTCTGGTATTAATGCGGTTAGCCATGGTCAAACGGAAGCGGCGATGTCGCTGGGCTTACCACGCACGAAAACTTTAAAGCTTGTTGTCATTCCGCAAGCGTTACGAATTATTATTCCACCTTTAACCAGTCAATATCTCAACCTCACCAAAAACTCATCGTTAGCGATGGCGATTGGTTACCCAGATCTTGTCTCTGTCTTTGCAGGTACTACCCTGAACCAAACGGGGCAAGCGATTGAGATCATTGCGATGACGATGGGCGTGTACTTAACCTTAAGTTTGATTACGTCTGCATTAATGAACTTGTATAACCGTAAAGTCGCACTGGTGGAGAGATAATATGAGTACTCATCAATTTCAACCGGATCTCCCACCACCAGCCAATACCGTCGGTTTTGTTGGTTGGATGCGGAAAAACCTATTTAATGGACCTGTCAATTCCATTGTTACCGTAATTCTTGCTTATCTTGTCTTTAGTGCAATTTGGCATATCGTTGATTGGGCGTTTATCAACGCGGACTGGATTGGTTCGACGCGTGACGACTGCAGCCGAGAAGGTGCTTGCTGGGTATTTATCAGCGTGCGCTGGGAGCAGTTCATGTACGGTTTCTATCCTGAGTCTGAACTGTGGCGCCCTCGCCTTTTCTATATCACATTGGCTATATTTACTATGTTGCTAGCGTATGAAAAGACACCGAAACGGATTTGGATTTGGCTTTTCTTCGTAAACATCTACCCATTCATTATCGCTGGGCTGTTATATGGTGGGATATTTGGGCTAGAAGTGGTCGATACACACAAATGGGGCGGATTACTCGTTACGCTCATCATTGCGCTAGTCGGTATTGTCGTTTCATTACCGATTGGTGTGGTACTCGCGCTCGGTAGACGTTCAGAGATGCCCATCATTCGCAGTATTTGTACCGTCTATATTGAAGTTTGGCGTGGTGTGCCACTGATTACCGTTCTGTTCATGGCTTCCGTTATGCTGCCTTTGTTTATGTCCGAAGGATCAGAGACAGACAAACTTATTCGCGCTCTTATTGGTGTGGTGATGTTTGCCTCGGCGTACATGGCCGAAGTGGTACGGGGCGGCTTACAAGCGATTCCAAAAGGCCAATATGAGGCTGCCGACGCACTTGGGTTAAGTTACTGGAAAAAAACAGGGCTTATTATCTTGCCGCAAGCGCTGAAGATTACGATCCCTTCTATCGTGAACACGTTTATCGGATTGTTTAAAGACACCAGTTTGGTTCTTATCATTGGTATGTTTGACGTACTAGGTATAGGACAAGCAGCAAACACCGACCCTGACTGGCTAGGCTTTGCTACTGAAAGTTATGTATTTGTCGCGTTAGTGTTTTGGGTATTTTGTTTTGGCATGTCGCGTTATTCGATATGGCTTGAAAACAAACTTCATACCGGTCACAAACGATAACTCATCAAGCTCAAGGACGTATTATGACGCAACAACAAGACTATATGATCCAATTGAAGGACATGAATAAATGGTATGGTGAGTTTCACGTACTAAAGAATATTAACCTCGATGTTAAGCGCGGGGAAAAAATCGTAATCTGTGGCCCATCAGGGTCAGGAAAATCAACGATGATTCGCTGTATTAACCGCCTCGAAGAGCACCAAGCTGGTAGCATCTATGTTTCCGGTACGGAGTTAACTGAAGATTTAAAAAATATTGAAGCTGTGCGCCGTGAAGTGGGCATGTGCTTTCAGCACTTTAATCTCTTCCCTCATTTAACTGTACTGGAAAACTGTACGCTCGCGCCTATTTGGGTGAAGAAGATGCCTAAAGATGAGGCAGAAGCGGTCGCGATGAAATATCTGGAACGCGTTAAAATTCCGGACCAAGCAGAGAAATATCCTGGCCAGTTGTCTGGTGGGCAGCAACAACGCGTGGCGATTGCTCGCTCTTTGTGTATGAACCCTAAAGTCATGCTTTTTGATGAACCAACATCTGCACTCGACCCGGAAATGGTTCGCGAAGTACTGGATGTAATGGTCGAGCTCGCCGAGGAAGGCATGACCATGCTCTGTGTGACACATGAAATGGGGTTTGCGAAAGAGGTTGCCGATCGCGTGATATTTATGGACGCAGGAGAGATCATCGAAGAGAACAACCCTGTTGATTTCTTTGAAAACCCTCAATCAGATCGAACTCAAAATTTCCTAGCGCAAATCTTACATCACTAAGATCTTTTGCAATTGGCATAATAAAAGCACTGATTTCAATGAAGTCAGTGCTTTTTGTTAGTAAATTCAAAATTCTGTGTGACAATCACTATGACTTTGCTCTGCAGTAATATTGTGTTACAAGTTGTCAAATACATAACATCTTATTTCTATTATTATTTTATCTAAGTTACGCATGGTTAGGGCTTGATTTTTTGAACTTTCAATCCCATAAATGTACTTAAAAGAAAGTCTCTTATCGAGGAAGATTATGAACAGTCCAATGTTTACCCGCACTTCAACACAAGAAAGTGCTCTACAAACAAACAAAGTGTTGCGTAATACTTACGCACTACTTTCAATGACGCTTTTATGGTCGGCAGTCGTTGCTGGCGTAGCAATGGCATTTAACCTGCCACATCCAGGAATCATCCTAATGTTGGTTGGTTTCTACGGCCTGTTATTCTTAACAGAGAAAAACCGTAACAACAGCCTTGGCCTTGTGTTTACGTTCTTATTCACTGGTTTCTTAGGCTACACTATTGGTCCAATCTTAAACATGTATATCGGTGCTGGGATGGGCGATATCGTATTAACCGCTCTAGGTGGTACGGCGCTATCTTTCATGGCGGCATCAGCTTATGCACTAACAACAAAACGTGACCTATCTATGATGGGCGGCTTGATGCTATCGCTGTTTGTTGTGCTTGTTGTGGGTATGATTGCAAGCTTCTTTATTCAATCAACCATTTTACACTTGGCGTTGAGCAGCTTGTTTATCATTTTCTCTACGATGGCGATCCTGATGACAACACAAAGCATTATTCGTGGCGGTGAAACAAACTACATCTCTGCGACAGTAACTTTGTATGTATCAATCTACAACATCTTCATCAGCCTACTAAGCATTCTAGGTATTATGAACGACGATTAATCGTTCGCTCTAAGGTGAATACTAGAAGCCCGAAGGTAATTCCTTCGGGCTTTTTCTTTGCTAGTGGTTAAGTGCATTACGCCTGTTCGACTGCTAACTCGATAACTTCATCAGCCTCAGGATTTTCTCTAAAACGTCTCACTTTAATCGTATCTTCACCCAACATGATTTGCTTAGCAATTCGGTGCATACCATCAAAAACACGGTAATCATTGGTTAAAATTACGGGATACGACAAATCGGCATTGTTGATGCGTTGGCAATGCTTCGCGATCTCACGACAGGTTGGCTGTGGTCCATCATCACTAAACCAGGTCACTTCATTAGGGCCTTTGATATCATCAATAGCAATTTCTTCTACAGGTAGGGACTCCGCGAGCTCCCAAATACGCTCGATAGACCAAATGGATTTTACGTTGTCATTTATTTCAATGTAACGTTGTTTCGACATGACTAACTCCTTGTCATCGTTATTGTTTACAACCTGAATGCAGGTTGCTTATCAACCAAGAGAATATCGGTCTATAAGAGCAAACACAACGTCGTAAGCTATTCATTTACAGATAAAATTCCATATTCAGACAAGTAGCCAAGAAAAAAACAAAACAAAAATGAATAAGCCTGGATATCCATGCAATTTTATTGTTACTCACCCCGAAAATTTTCTAACAAACTGAATAGTTTCCTATTTATTTGAATAAAAGAGCATTTATATCAAAGCACCTGGCTCAGTCAAAAAGCACTCACCATTTTGTACGCTTTTGCTTCGCTCGGCACTACTTCGAGATTCTTTTGTTGAGAACATCCTCACCTGTCGCTAATCTATAAACATCCATGTTCACTTAACGGATAAAACGTTATGTTCGTTTACAACGGCAAAGAAATTGAAACTGATGCTCAAGGCTACTTACTGGATCATACTCAATGGGAAGAAGGTATGATTGAGCTTTTAGCAAAAGAAGAAGACATCGAGCTTACGGATGCTCATTTGGAAGTTGTGCACTTTGTGCGAGATTTTTATGAAGAGTTTAATACTTCCCCTGCTGTGCGTATGCTTGTCAAAGCAATGGAAAAAGCGCACGGCCCAGAAAAAGGTAACAGTAAGTATCTATTCAAGCTGTTTAAAAAGGGGCCAGCCAAACAAGCGACTAAATTAGCCGGCCTACCAAAGCCAGCTAAATGCTTGTAGAATTTACAAAATCTTAAAACCGCGCAACGGCTTATATGACGCAGACTCCTGTATCACACTCTCTACTGTTGCCGTTCGCGGGCCTTCTTTCAACCACTCGGAAAACGCAGCTATTTGTGCATCTGTTCCACACGCCATAACTTCAACATCACCATCGTTTAGGTTCTTCGCGTAACCCGTCAAACCCAGTTTCAATCCTTGATGGGAAGTATGGTAACGAAAGCCGACGCCTTGAACGTGACCTTTTACTATAAATCTCTCACACTTTACGTTCATCTTTGTACCGCTTCTTTTTACTGAGTGATATATTCTTTTCGTCTATTCACCCCACTAAGGATAGTGGGTTTTTGCACGGTTATTATAATTATGAAAGAAATTCCATTCCGCTGGATTGATAAGTATCTCATTCACTTAAAGATTCAAGAAAAGTTCTATTTGCTCTTCGTTCTCCCTCTTCTTGCTTTAGTCATTCTCACTCTCGTCCTTAATAGCGCGGCTAATACGTTGATCTCAAGTATGTACCAAGAAGAGCTCATGCTTATGAAAGGTCTGATAGAGGCAGGCAACCTTTCTCAATCGCAAGTAGCAAACCTCATAGCTGGTTCAGAAACCGTTTCTCTTGGCTCTGGTCCGCAATCCGTGTCTGTTCTAAATGGTGCGTACAGCTTGGTTGCAAACCATGAACTTTCTCTATGGACTGCCCTATCAACGACTCAAGTGAGCATCATCTGTGTGAGCTTGTTTATTCTCGCGCTTGGCGTTTACTACATCATGACGTTTATCGGCGGCGCAATGTTCACGATGAATAAAGCATTAAACACCCTAGCGGATGGTGACCTAACCGCGAGAATGAACTTCTTCCCAGTTCGCGACGAGTTTAGTGAAATTGCTATTACGATAGACAAAGTTGCAGAACGAGAGCAGCAAATGGTGCTGTCGATTCAAGAGTCTGTGGCGTTAATGCAACAAATTAGCTCAGACCTGAATCAATCAATTCATCACAGTTCAGATATTTCTGCGACGCAACAAGAGCACCTCAACTCTCTTGCGAGTGCAACGGAACAGATGGCATCAACGATTCGAGAAGTCGCGACATTAGCTCACGATTCAAGTGCGCAAACCGATGATGCGCGCAGCGTGGCTCAGTCTGGACAAGTAAAAGTAGAGAATACGCTTCACTCGATTTCGAACCTCTCTAATGAGATTCAATCTGCGTCTCAAGCAGTAGCGGAGTTAGATGCCAATGCCGCACAAATTGATGAAGTCGTGACAACCATTAATGGGATTTCCGAGCAAACTAACCTACTTGCATTGAACGCAGCCATTGAAGCAGCACGTGCTGGTGAGCAAGGTCGTGGATTTGCGGTCGTTGCGGATGAGGTTCGCGCTCTTGCGGGACGCACTCAGCAAGCGACGGTTGAAATCCAAACGATGATCGAATCATTACAGCGTAACAGTCAATCACTTACTAAACTGATGGAAGTGACTGTCAACAATGCAAATGAGGGACAAAACCTCATGACGGAAGTGAATCACGAAATAGGCTCTTTGGCAGATAAAAATCAAACTATCTCCGACAGTAGCATTCAAATTGCAACAGCGGCTGAAGAACAAGGTGTAGTCGCGGACAATATCGCCTCAAGCGTTGAAGAGATTCGAGTTCAAGCAGATAACGTGTGCAATATGATCAGCACGACTTCACAAAACGTGGATCAACTGCGTAAGCAAAGCGACACCATGGAGTCGCTCCTTACTGGACTTAAAGCGTAGCAACGTAATCTGTTACGACCAGTTCAAATAAAAGGGTTACTTTAGTGACCCTTTTTTGTATTTAAAAGCCACTACAATGTACTGGATTGCCGAGGGATATTGCTTTTACCATTCACATCCCGGACAATACGCCCCTTTCAAAATTCAACAAGAGCTAATGAAATGACAGCTGCTATCTATTTGGTAAAAGGTCGTGAGAAATCGGTCAAGCGCAAGCACCCTTGGATCTTCTCTCGAGGCATCAACAAAGTTGAGGGCGAACCCGCTCTTGGCGAAACGGTTGATGTATTCACTCACGACGGTAAATGGCTAGCTAAAGCGGCATATTCGCCAGCTTCACAAATTCGTGCTCGTATTTGGAGTTTTGATAAAGAAGAGATCGACACCGCATTTTTCGTAAAACGATTAAAAGACGCACAACTTCTTCGTGAAGACATTATCGAACGTGATGGCCTTACGGGTTACCGCCTTATCGCGGCAGAGTCTGATGGTATGCCAGGCGTTACGATTGACCGTTACCAAAACTTTTTTGTGTGTCAACTTCTCAGTGCTGGCGCAGAACACAATAAACAGGCCATTGTTGATGCTCTAGTTGAGTGCTTCCCTGATTGTAATGTGTACGAGCGTTCTGACGTCGCGGTACGTAAGAAAGAGGGTTTGAAAGAAACCACGGGCGTCTTGCACGGCGAAGAGCCACCTAAATCGGTCGTCATCGAAGAAAATGGCGTAAAGATTAGTGTAGATATCGTTGGCGGTCATAAAACAGGTTTCTACCTAGATCAACGTGATAGTCGCCAGCAAGCGATGAAATATGTGAAAGGCAAGGAAGTTCTTAACTGCTTCTCTTACACAGGTGGCTTCGGACTTTACGCTCTGAAAGGTGATGCAAAGCGTGTGATAAACGCTGACGTATCACAACCTGCTCTAGACACTGCGAAGTTCAACGCAGAACTGAATGAATTTGATATCTCGAAGAAGCGCGCTGTGTTCCTAAACGCAGACGTGTTTAAACTGCTTCGCGAGTATCGTGACCAAGGAACTCAGTTCGATGTGGTTATCATGGATCCACCTAAGTTTGCAGACAGTAAAGCACAACTAAACGGCGCATGTCGTGGTTACAAAGACATCAACATGCTAGCAATGCAAATCCTAAAACCTGGCGGTACGCTACTGACCTATTCGTGCTCTGGCTTAATGGATCAAGTTTTGTTCCAGAAAATCATTGCTGACGCAGCCGTAGATGCTAACCGCCAAGTAAAGTTTGTGGAGCGCTTTGAACAAGCTGCTGACCACCCAACCGATACAGCATACCCGGAGGGTTTCTACCTGAAAGGTTTTGCATGTAAAGTTCTGTAATCACAGTGTTAGTTTACCGTATTATTAAATAAAAAACGGAGCGAAAAAACGCTCCGTTTTTTTTGGGCCATCTATTCTCGTAATTGCTCGAGATTAGAAATCAGACTATTGGCAATATCGGCTGCAGAGGCACCATCAAAGTTAACCTCTAGCTGTTGTCCATCTTTGTTGATGGTTAACGTCGAGTTACCTCCACTTTCAGTCACTTCAACGGAAATGTCATCCACACTGCCGCGATAGTCACCCGAACCAAGATCATCAAGCAAGGCGGAGATATCCGTACCACTCATATCATCAAATACATCGGTAAAATCAAGCTGATCCCCGTCACTGAAATCTGTCACGGTATCCGTTGCGGATTGCATTTCTGTCCATTTGAATACGTCATCACCTTCACCGCCAGTCAAGATATCATTACCTAAACCACCGATGATCAGGTCATTGCCTTCAGTACCAACCAGAATATCATCGCCATCTGTCCCCATAACCAGATTCAGATCCGAATTTAAGGCCATGGTTTGATAACCAAGCGCCGTGACAGCCTCTACCGTGACGTTCTCGAAATCAACCGCTACCGTAGCTTCGTTACTTACCGCACCATCAGTGTCGATTGCCTGATAAGTAAAGTCATCGTTCACATCAGTAAAGCTGGTAATTTCAGTCCCCACCAAGGTAAAGCCCGCTTTATCACTCGCGCTATCGGTTTCTGGAGTAAGTCGAATTTCATCAAAGCTCCCATTTGCTAACGCAACAGTAATAGAACCTTCGTGGTTGCTGGTATAAGTAATATCCGTTGAGTAAAACTGCTGAACATCAACAAGTGCACCATTTAGGAAGATGTATGCCGTTAACCATGCACCACCACTGTTGAAGCGGTCATTCAGACTGGCTAAGTTCAGTTTCGCTTCGTTTGCTGATAAATCCTCATCCAGTTCTAACGTAATATATTCACCAGTACTGATTTCATCACCCTGACCCGTTTCATTTGGCGAAACGACAACCAACCCGACCTGTTGATTCGCAAAATCGACTGAAATCTGAGCGTCGGAATCAAAGATGATGCTGTTGCCAATGGTGGTGATCTGACCTCCAGTGAACGTTAAGTTCGAGTTAGGAGGAGTGTAAGAACCAACCAAGATATCTTTCCCTTGATCTTCAAGAAGATCGGCTGAGTCAAAGCTCTGCTCCTCAAAGAAATCTTCAGTCAGACGATACTTAACCTCTGTGTTTTCAGGGAACTGTGTGGTTTCGTCTATAATGACTTCCTGTCCATTTCCATCCACATAATACAGTTCACCGTGTTCAGGAAGGCTAACGACCTGAATTAAAATATCATCATCATTTGCAGTAACTGCGTCATCTTCGAGATCTTCAACACGCTGTTCCCCAGACGTCGTTAATCCATCAAATTCAACATCCTGAACCGGGAAAATACCATTTTGAACATCGAGCGAAATGATGAAATCACGGGCTGTAGGTGGTGAGTTATCCACGATGGTCGCCAGACCAGTATCGCTGCCTTGCACTGCTCCCAAGCCAGTTGCTGTAACGCTGAAATCTTCAGGGCCTTCGTACACACCGTCATCAATTGATTCGATGCGTAGATCAAATTCCGTCATACCTGCCGG
Source organism: Vibrio sp. 1CM7H (assembly GCF_023161645.1). Taxonomy (NCBI): domain Bacteria; kingdom Pseudomonadati; phylum Pseudomonadota; class Gammaproteobacteria; order Vibrionales; family Vibrionaceae; genus Vibrio; species Vibrio sp. 1CM7H. The sequence continues at coordinate 182,070 of NZ_JALNTV010000002.1, read as the reverse complement.
CACCGTCACGATGCCACTGACAGGTACACTTACCCAACCTGAACCGGTGTTGTACTCTAGAGTGCCAAGGTCACCTACTTCTGTTTCATCCAGGTTCAGCGTTAACTGAACCTGGACCGCGGCTTCTGAAGCATTACTCAATGACACGGTAAATGTAGCGAAACTACCTTCATCAATGGTACCCGCATCCGAGATAGACACAGTTGGTCGATCGTCGTCCGTTTTAGTGCCATCATCCACAATGGTCGCTAAACCAGTATCGGTGCCCTGAACTGCGCCCAAACCCGTCACGGTCACGCTGAAGTCTTCCGGACCTTCATAAACTTCATCATCAATGGTCGCAATGCGCACATCAAATTCGGTAAGCATTGCTGGCACTGTTACGATGCCATCGACAGGCACAGCAACCCAACCTGCTCCGGTGTTATATTCTAGCGAGCCAAGATCATCCACTTCTGTTTCGTCTGGGTTTAAGGTCAACTGCACCTGGACTGTACCTTCCGAAGCATTACTCAATGACACGGTAAACGTCGCGATATCACCCTCATCTACGATACCCGCATCTGAGATAGATACGGTCGGGCGATCATCATCCGGGTCAGGACCAGGGCCGTTACCGCCGTCGTAAATAATGCCCAACGCAGTGTCAGTACCAAGTACTCCAGTTGCACCTTGCACTGCAACCGTGAAGGTTTCATCCCCTTCGTAGACGCCATCATCTGTGGTTGGCACAGTGACTTTCAGCTCGTTCTCACCGGCGGGAATGGTATACGTACCGTCACTGTTGGCATTCACCACTGTCACACCATCAGCAAGGGTCACCACAAAGCTACCTATATCGTCCGCTTCCGCCGTGTTGCTGCCGTCGGTTGAGGTGTTCAACCTGACGGTCACATCGATATCGGCCGCCGCCGATAATCTAACGGTATACACAGCCTCAGTACCTTCATTCACGCCAACGCTATCTTCGACAATATAGACATTCGGACGGTCATCATCTGGATCGGGACCAGGGCCGTTACCACCGTCGTAAATAATGCCCAGCGCACTGTCACTGCCTAGGACGCCCGTGTCACCTTGTACCGCCACAGTGAAGGTTTCATCCCCTTCGTAGACGCCATCATCTGTGGTTGGCACAGTGACTTTCAGCTCGTTCTCACCGGCGGGAATGGTATACGTACCGTCACTGTTGGCATTCACCACTGTCACACCATCAGCAAGGGTCACCACAAAGCTACCTATATCGTCCGCTTCCGCCGTGTTGCTGCCGTCGGTTGAGGTGTTCAACCTGACGGTCACATCGATATCGGCCGCCGCCGATAATCTAACGGTATACACAGCATCGGTACCTTCGTTAACACCCACGCTATCTTCAACGATGTAGACATTTGGACGGTCATCATCTGGATCGGGTCCTGGGCCAGTGCCGTCATCCACAATCGTTGCCGTGCCCGTATCACTGCCTTGTACTGCGCCAATGCCCGTTACCGTAACGCTGAAATCCTCTGGGCCTTCATAAACGGCGTCATCAATAGAAGCGATACGCACATCAAATTCGGTTTGCCCGGCTGGCACGGTCACCACGCCATCATTTGGCACCGTAACCCAACCGGAGCCCGTGTTGTATTCTAAGGTGCCTAAGTCACCCGCTTCGGTATCGCCTAAGTTGAGGCCAAGTTCAACTTGAACACTCGACTCGGAGGCATTCGATAAGGTGACTTTGAAGTTCGCAGTCTCACCCTCATTAATGGTGCCAGCGTCGGTAATAGCCACACTCGGACGGTCATCATCGGGATCAGGTCCAGGGCCACTGCTGTCATCCACAATCGTTGCCGTCCCCGTATCGCTGCCTTGCACCGCACCAATGCCCGTTACCGTAACACTGAAATCTTCAGGACCTTCATAAACGGCGTCATCAATGGAAGCAATGCGCACATCAAACTGAGTCTGCCCGGCAGGCACCGTCACCACACCGTCGTTTGGCACCGTAACCCAACCGGAGCCCGTGTTGTATTCCAAGGTGCCTAAGTCGCCGGCTTCGGTATCACCGAGGTTGAGACTTAGTTCGACCTCAACATCTGTAGCTGATGGATTAGATAAAGACACTTTAAAGCTGGCTAACTCACCTTCATTAATCGTCCCTGCATCGCTCATCGTTACCGTTGGACGATCATCATCAGGACTTAAACCAGGCCCACTACCATCATCAACAATGGTTGCAATCCCAGTTGCAGGTGTACTTTGTTCTTCTGTGTTGCCAGAAAGCGTAAATGTTTCTGGACCTTCGAATATAGAGTCATTTATAGAATCGAGAGAAACCGTAAAACCATTTTCACCTAACGGGACCGACACAGTAAAAATACCGTTGTCATCGACTGAGATTTCTTCTGTTGTGCCATCGGAAAATGTTATGAGAACACTCTCGTTGACGTAGTCACTTCCGCTCTCGTCAGTAGATCCACCAGTCGCAGTCTGATCGAACAGAGAAAAAGTGATATTGATATTGTCTTCTGTTGGTTGGTTAAGTGTGACGTCGAAGGAAACCAGATCGCCCTCATTGACAGTTGGGCTAGAAATCTCTTGAACAATTACTGTTGCAGGAACTGATATTGCTGTTGGTTCTGGTGGTTGTATTTGGAAAATATCGAGTAGCGTCTCTACCTGAGTACTTGAAAATCCTGTTCCGTCAGTTCCCACTGTCTCAAAATTGGTACTGGCGAGTAATTCAGCACCTGTGCGATCTATAGCCCCCGTATTTTGTGGGCTAGACCCGTTTCCTTCACCTGCAGCAGGCTCAAACTCTTCACCCAGCTCAGTCGGGTCTTCCCCACTAGCAATTGCTTCAATTAACGCTGTGATATCATCAGTTACGTTTATCGAACTTCCTTGTGGTGTCACCTGCTCGATCACAAGCTCAGAAGTATCTGATACCTCATCAATTATTAACTCTCCTGGTTGAGGTAGTTGTCCCTCTTCTAGGGTCCTGATTTCCCCATCCAGCCCGATAACCACGATGTTGCCCATCAATGAGCTCAAAGTTACTCGATCCATATCTACCTCGCCCCACTTCAAACCAAGTCAAAAGTTTGTCACCTCTACATTTACGTCTATAGTTTAGTCAAAATCATCATATTTTCGTTGTATGTGTAGCTTGTAGGACGTTTGATAACTCTAGGGGCAGAGTTACAAAAAAGCGCAGAGTGACACAGGCCGTGAAACGCTATGATATTAAGAATTCAAGCTTTTCTCCGAGCTAAACTTGCTATGTTGCTAAGCAACATTCGACATATGTGCTAAGGTTTTAAAAGGCGAAATCTTGGGTTTTTGAAACAAAAGCTTTGTTTTAACAGTAGGTTGATAAATCCCTTACTCAAGCACTGTTATTTATGATGTTTCGTCTCAGTTATGAGATGAAATAGCAAAAAGCAACACGAATTTTTAGGAGAAATACCGTGAAATGGAACCGACTAAATATTGCTTGCTGCTGTAGTTTAATAGTGTCTTTACCCGTTTTCGGTCAAACTTTAGAGCAAGCCGTGGCATTGACGTTAAAAAACAATCCTGACATTAAGAGCGCATTTAACGAGTTCACCAGTCGAAAATACGTAAATGAAGCCTCTTCGGGCGCCTACTTACCTTCTATTGATTTAGATGCGGGCATTGGTTACGAGGGATTAGACCCTTCTGACGAGGTGGGACGTGGGGATACAGATTACACTCGAAAGGAAGCTTCGGTAACACTAACTCAGCTCATATGGGATGGCAGTGCAACCTTAAATGATATCGATCGTACCGCAGCCGATGCAGAGTCAGTTAGATTTCAACTTTTGGCCGATGCATCAGATAAAGCGCTTGAAGTCACCAAAGTGTATTTAGACGCAGTAAAAGCTTACGAAATACTCAAGCTTTCTGAAAATAACTTGGCGGTTCACAAAGATATTTACGAAGACATTAAAAAACGAGTCAACTCAGGTATCGGCTCTACCGCTGACTTAACACAGGTAGAAGCACGTTTGGCAAAAGCGCACGGTAATTTGGCAGCTGCTCAAAATAATTTGTACGACTCTCACACTATGTTCACTCGTTTAGTGGGTCAAACCCCGCAAGGGTTGATCTTTCCAAGAGCGGATCAGAATTTCATTCCATACACCATTGATGAAGCGGTAGGTTTGGCATTTGAACTACACCCTGTCATCCAAGTCGCGCTCGCAGACGTAGACTCTGCTAAGTTTCAATACAAACAATCTAAAGGTGTTAATTACCCAACCATTTCCATTGAAGCTTCACAAACATGGCGTGACGACGCTGATGGCTTAAAAGGCCGCAGTGATGAGACACTTGCCATGCTACGTCTACGCTACAACCTATTTAATGGCGGCAGTGACGCTGCAAACTCAGAAAACTTCGCCTATCAGTTAAATAAAGCGAAAGACTTACGTGAAGGTGCTTATCGCAATGTTGAAGAAGGGTTAAGGCTTTCATGGAGCGCGCTGGATTTGACCCTACAGCAAAAAGAGTTCCTGTCAGATCATGTAGACTCGGCATCTGAAACCGTTATTGCGTATGAAAAACAATATCGCATTGGTAAGCGAACGCTGCTTGATCTATTGAATACTGAAAACGAACTCTTTGAGGCACGTAAAGACTACTTAGATTCTAAATACGCAGAGCAGTACGCCAAATATCGAGTGATGAACGCAACAGGTCAACTGTTGAGTGCATTAAGGGTTGAAATGCCTAAAGAATGGCTAGAAGAAGTGGAGTATTAATTATGAAATACATAACTCTTATTGCACTCTCATTGATGATTTCGGCATGCAGTTCATCCGATAAAGGCGATGAATATGATTATATTGATACGCCAATTGCCGATCAGTGGGCAGATCATCTTGATGATGATTCTGATGGAGTCATTAATGAGCGCGATTTATGTCCGGGGACTCCTTTAGGTGCCGAGATTGATAACGATGGCTGCGGTTCGTATGTCGACTCCTCGCAAGAAATGCAAATTCGAGTTCTGTTCGCGAATGATTCCGATGTGATCAATCCTATCTTTACGGAGCAAATTCGAGAACTATCCGACTTCTTGAAGGAGTATCCAAATACATCGATAGAGATTCAGGGCTATGCCAGTCGTACTGGTACTGCAGAACACAATCTTGACTTATCTAAACGCCGCGCTGAGAACGTTAGAAAAGAACTCATGATGAATGGTATTAGTGGAGATAGAGTCACCATTGTCGGCTATGGAGACACGGTACTTGCAACACAAGGCACCGACCAAGTGAGTCATGCGTTGAACCGTCGAGTCACCGCAACGGTGATTGGCCACAAAGGTGAAGTGAAGAAAGAGTGGACCGTTTTCACGACACTTCCTAAGAGCTAACATCGCGATGAACTGAGTTTAAAAGTAAAAGGTCTGGCAAAATGCTAGACCTTTTTTGATTTTCAATTTTCCCTGTGACTAGACTACTACATGTCTTTGTATTGCGCTTCTAAACTTGCAATCAGACTTTGAGTCACATCATCGACACTTGCACCATCAAAATGGATGTCCAATGTCGAGCCGCCTTTCGTAATACTCAAGTTCGCTTCCGAGCCGCCATCTGGTGCCACTTCTACGTGATACTCTCCGACATCACCAGTATGATCACCGGACTGAAGATCAGTAAGAAGCTCTCCAATTTCATCTTTAGATAAGTCATCAAACAGATCGGAGAAGTCTAAAGTATCCTCATCTTTGTTGAAATCAGTAACCGTATCAACCTCGTTGGTCACTTCACTCCACTTAAAGATGTCAGAGCCCTCATCTCCCGTTAAGATATCATTACCTAAACCACCAATCAGAATATCATCACCTTCACCGCCAACGAGTATGTCGTTACCACCCTGACCAAACAGTAAATCGTTGCCAGCACCACCAGATAAGTTATCCGACTTATCACCTTGGTGAGATTGGTTGAATTCTTCTAAGTTATTTTTAACGTATTCATGGATGTCTTCACCATCAATGGTAGAAACATCTTGACCCGTTTGCTGTGCCACATGTGATTGAATCGCACTCAAACCTTGCTCATTACCGCCAAATTCAATTAAATCACCCAGCAAGATATCGTCACCTTCTCCACCCTGAATAGTGTCTGAGCCTTGTTTTAGGGGCACATCTTGACCCAATATCGTTTCAGCAAGTTTAGTAACATCGATATCTGACTCTACCACACCATCAGTGTCATACTGCTTAAGTGTTTGTTCATCAACACCACTACCAAGACCTATCGACTCTACTGAAGACAATGCTGCTAACACTTGATACATATGTTGAGCTTGTGTTGAGCTACCACCTTCATCGTAGTAACGGATAGAACCATTATATCTGTCGATATCACCAAGGGTTCTGCCTGTTAGCGGTGAATATACCTGACCGTAACTATCTATAACGACGTCACCTTTGTAGGTAACCGTCTGTCCGTATGAATAACTACTGTTACTAACTATATCTTGCAGGGTAACAAGCTTGCCAGAATCATCGACATCCAAAATCACTTTCGAGAATTCATTCGGCGCTAAATGATAGAGATGCGTTGCTCTATTTGGTTGACCATCAGTAACAAAGTACGTGATATTTTGGCCATTAGGGTTAGGTTGACTGCTAAACCATTCAACAGCTGACTGTAAACCCGCCTCATAGTTTGTGCCGCCGTCACCCTCATCACCTATAGCACTATTCAGTTCTTTTACAAACTCATCTCTTGCTGTTGGAGAACTCAAGTCAACGGAAATAACTGCTGACGCACTTGAAGCAAACTCACTGAGGTGAATATTCACTGTTCCAGGCTTCTCACCCTGATTTGCAGCGCTTAACAGTTCATCAAACACATCTAGCACTTCTTGCTTAGCAGTTCCTACCCAGTTACCCATGCTCCCTGAAGTATCCAAAACAAAGGCGATGTTGTAGTCCTGACCCGCAATAATCTCCAATCCTTGGACATCGCCAACAATAATATCGTGATCGTCACTGCCCGTTATCTGATCGTTCCCATGTGAACCCGACTCTAGAACATAGTCACGAGCTGTAAGCTCAACAGACTCTGTTGTTGAAGCAGCATCATTATTTGCTTCTTCAACCGACGTCGCGGTAACGCTTAGTGGGAACTCTAGACTACCTTCATAATCAAACGGCACTCTGATATCTAAAGAGACCTTACCGTTAGCATCCAAAGTGACAAGGTAATTACCGTTTGCGTCCTGATTAACGGCATGTCCATCGATATACAGCTCTACACCATCCGGCAAACCTTCCACAAAAACAGTTTGCGCCAAACTTTCACTTCCATCGACATCAACCAAATCAACGTTAATATCAACGGGAATCCAACGCTCTTGAAGCACTTCATAGGTGCCGTCGGGCTTCAATTCAACGACTTTGTCTGCAAAAACAATTCGTTCAATTTCATATAAGTGATCACCACGATCATCACTACCTGTGTGGTCGTTTACCGAATCGATAGAACGATTATCTAGCAAAATCCAATATGGGACTTGACCTCCATGATCGTCTTTGAAGGTCATTTTGTAGTCACTGAAGTTTCCAGTTAAGTAAACCGTATCTTGGCCATCATAATCTGTAATAGTGGACGCATCATCACCATAGAAAGAGTCGTTATTACCACCGCCAATAAATACGTCATCACCGCCGCCACCGTAGAAGGTGTCATTGTAATCAGTCCCAACGAATAAGCCATCGGTATCACTTCTGTCGTTGTTGTCTCCTAGCATCACTCCGGCGTATGAGTGATTTTTTTGTACGACATCATCCAAACCAAGATCAGCAGCGACGAGTTCATTCTCTGTAGGCGTTTTATCTATCGCAGAAGTGGCTAAGTTGTGATTAGGATCAACAGCATCTCTCTTTACTAACTCTCCAACATTAATCGTGATCGCAGGGGCATCTGCAACTGCGACAACGTTGATATCAAGCGTATTTGTTGCGCCAGTATTTGTGGTGTAATTAATTAATGGAACATCACCTGACCAGTGCTCGGTAGGTTCAAATACGTAACTACCATCTTGGTTTACTAATAAAGTGCCACTAGTCAAAGATACGTTTTCACCTACCGCATAGTCAGTGCCATTAATAGTAATGTGATCAACCATCAGAAGGTTGTCGTCATCAGAGTCATTACGCAATACGTTACCCTGTAGCGAATTATCTTCGTTGGTCTTACCAATATCACTTTCCGTTTCCGTCGGTAAGTTCTCATGTACTACAACATTGATCGCTAAGTTAGACTCTGCTGAATCACCATTCGCGCGTTCTGTACTCGTTGCCGTCAAATTGATTGTGAAGTCATCATGGGAGCCAGCTGGTGGAGTCACAGTAAGTGTATCTAATGCCCAACTTGTCACGTCCAGTTCTTCATCAATGGTTGCTACAGTAATAGAACTGTTTCCATCTGAAAGGATCGCACCTACAGGTAAGCCAGTTAGCGTGACTTTAAGTGATTCAGAGCCATCTTTATCATTTAAGCTTGTTTTAATTTCAGAGAGCGGTATCGCTGTATCTTGTAACCCTTCGTTCAGCTGATATGTTTCGTAAAACGCAACACCATTAACTTCTTGTAGTTCAGACGTTCTGATATCAGTTGCTTCTAGTGCACTTTCATCACTAACTACGTAAAGACTGCTGTTGCTCAGATTGACAGGTGCTTGTCCATTAATGGATACATCCACATTAAAGTTACCCGGACCACTTTGGTTATGGTGATAAATTTCAATTGGATAAAAGCCAGATACCGAAGGGGTAAAGCTAGCACCCTTAATATCACCACTGTCACTACCCCAACGAGCTTGATCAAGTAACGTACCACCCAACTTGATTGCAAGGCTATCATCGGCTTGACCGACAAAGTCGTAACTCGAGCCAGCTTCGAGATAAACAAGAGATGTGACTAGAACGGCCTCATTTGCCAAGGTTGCATGAGTCCCTAAATCTTCCACATTTGCCCAACTCAATCGAGTACCATCGGCTTCATCAAGAGCGTTGATCGCTGAGATTAGAGTCTCTCCATTGACCCCCATACCATCACTAGAACCAACTTGAACATTACTCCATGTCGTAACGTTAAACTCTTGTTGGGGTAATGAGTTCTCGTGCGTCACTGCGATTAAGTTCGGTTTATCAGCGATAGGGTTTACGTCTATTGTCAGTGTTGACTCTTGACCGGTACTCTGTCCATCTGTTGGTTTAAAGCCAATTTGAGCGTAACTAGACTCCTGGTCTCCGACTTGATTTCCGCCGAAACTGTCACTGCCAGACTCATTTAATTCAGGTACAAAACGAACACTGTTTTCATCAAAGAGCGATTTATCAAGCACTTGATCGATTTGGACAGACTGCCAATCGCCCTGCGAATCTTTATACTCTAATGACCCATCACTAGGAAGCGTTGTGATTTGGACGGAGAGCTCTGATACGTTAGAGTCCACATCGCTAATACCGAATGATGACCAATCAAGCATCACTTGGGTATCTTCACTCATCTCAACCGCGGAAGGCGAAGATTCAGGTGCATCATTCACATTTACCAGAGAAACATTGACCTCGGCAGTATCAATCCCGCCAGTTCCATCGATAACCTCAACCTGAAGCGTATAATCGCCCAAGTCAACATCATCGATTGTCTTGTTCAATGAAATCTCTCCGCTTGTCGGGTCGATATCAAAAATACCATTAGTGGTCGAGCCATCTGCAAAGCGGTATACAAGCACGTCATTATCGTGATCTTCAGCAACGACCGTACCAATAACGGACCCACTCACCGTGTTTTCGTTAACTGACCCGAAGTCGTAAACATCATCATTTGGTTTGTCACCAGCACTATCGCCGCCAGAAATAAACTCTGGAGCGTGCTGAGCATCTATAATAGAGACTGTTGCTTCATTCGAGTCACTTGCAAGCGTCGAATCTGCACCAACCGTACCAATTAGAGTCACAGTTAGGTTTTCAAGATCTTCGTAAATACCATCATCGAGAGTTCTTATATCAATCGGCGCCGACGTTTTACCCGCTGGAATCGTGACTGTGTAAGTACTTGGAGCAATATAATCTTTGTCATCAACATTTCCGCCGATTGTGAATGTTACCAGTACATCTTCATCTGCTTTTTGGCCAATGTTGACGATAAATTTTGCATCACTACCTTCATCAACTGAGGATTGATCTGAGCCAATAGTCACTTTCGGTGCACTTTGGGCATCAACGATCACAACACTTGCGCCGTTATTTGAAGCAATGCTCGCATCAGCGCCATCCACCTCTTTAATGGTTACTGTGACAGATTCTGCGCCCTCATAAATACCATCGGTGAGCGTCAGTAAGTCAAGAGCAGCTGAAGATTGACCCGCAGGAACTTCAACACTCAGAACGCCAACAAAATCTTTTCCATCTTGGGCCACGCCACTATATTCGACATGAACCGTAACGCTCTCATCTGCAACTTTATCAAGTGTCAGCGTAAAGCCTGCCGTTTCACCTTCATTTACGCTGTTTTGATCGGCACTAATACTAACTAAAGGTGCAGGATCAGAATCCACAATATTTGCGTTACCAGTTGCAATACCATTACTGGTGACACTACCGATTTCCGTAACCGTCAGACCAAAGCTCTCATCACCTTCATGGACATTATCTAGTTTGGTCGAGACTGCGACTTTAATTTCAGCGACACCTGGAGGTATAGTAACGTCTCCATTAGGCGCTATATCTAATGTTTGAGTTTGACCATGAGTATCCACATAGGTCACTACCATAGTGCCTAGATCAACATCTTCCGCAGTATAGCTATCATTTGTTGTTGACTTCAGATTGACGACAACGGCCTCTTGAACAGGGTTAGAGAGTAAAACGGTAAATATTGCGTCAGTTCCTTCAATGACATCGCCGGCATCTACTACGCTAAGTTCTGAACTATCATTATCAAGAACTGTTGCCGTCCCCGTTTCACCGCCGAGCTCAAGAACGATCGTTTCGCTGCTTTCCACAACCAAGTCATCAATAGTCGGAATCGATATTTCGAAGCTACTTATACCTGCAGGAACAATCAAGTAACCACCTAAGAAAACAACACCATTTGTGTAGGTTGCATTTGATAGATTTACGTCATTCTTATCAACTGAAGAACCTTGAGCAAGCATATCAACTTGGTACTTAACAGCAGTACTGGTGACTTCATCTAGAACAACCGAAAAAGTGACATTGTCACCCTCAGTCACGCTATCACCGACCACAGACAGACTTGGCCCATTTTCAGCAACATTACCATCTAGCATTTCATTAACGATATTGACTGTAGATGGATCGCTAACGCCACTTTCAGAGTCGACGGCCACATATCCAAAGCTGTCCTCTGCAGGAACACCTTCTACATAACGTAACTCCCAGTTACCTTCATTTTTCGTAGAAAAATCTAACTGAGTAATGACCGAACCTTCAGGAAGAGCTAGATCTTTCCCATAACCAACGCTTGTTTCTTGGAATAGCATGAAGTTGCCTTCAGGCTTCAAAAACTCGAACGTTTGAGTCTGTTGGACATTATTTGAATCTAAGTATGTAACCGTAATAAGCGCTGCGTTGTCATCACCGTAATCAAACAATCCACCTAGTCCATCTAGTCCAAGGTTTACGCTGCCCACAGGGTTATTAGACAAATCGATCGTAATCGTTTCACCCTTCTCAATACCCTGCCCATCATTGTCAGCGATACCATTGCCGATGTGTGACACCTGGCGGTTGTATTGCGCAAGCTCATCGCTATCAGAAGAAATGGTGATAGAGGCTCCATTTGCTAAATGCTCAGTACGGGAATGTGATGGACCACCATCTTCACTTAATCCCCAGTTATTGAAATCTGTTGTAGATTCCGAGCCATTAGGCGTATTTGGACGATCTTTGATACCTAATAAGAAGCCAACATTATCAGCTTCATAGTAAAGGCTGTCTTTGTCATAAAGCGTATCGCTTACTTCTTTAATTTCGTGCAACTCACCATCACTATCTTTAAAGAATAACGTACCTGAGGTTGGCAGTTCAGTAATTCGGACATGTAGATCGTTGCCTTTTAAGTCGTCTTCAACATCCGCGATATGATCTTGAGAGTCACCGCTACCCAGAGGTTTCGTATCGGTATCAAACACAATGTGCGTAAGCTGATCATCGGCCACATGCGTAAAGTCTTCACTGTCAGGTTTGTCGTTTACTGGCGTGACATCAACTTTAACAATGGTGAATTCACTGACACCACCAGAGGTGACGATATAGGTGAAGCTGTCTGTACCGTGGTAGTTGTCGTTTGGCGTGTAGGTTACGCTGCCGTCAGGGTTGACCGAGACCGTGCCGTTAGCTGGGCCTTTATTGGTATCAAGCGACACTACTTTATCGTCGCCATCAAACGTGTCGTTACCTAAGACTTTAATGATGGTTGGCGTGTCTTCCACGACTGTCGCGCGGTCAGATTCAATATCCGCCACAGGTGCAACCGTAAAGTTCACCGTTTGGCTAATACTCTCGCCGCTTGGATCGGTGGCAGTAAAGGTTAGGATTTCTGAGCCGTTCCAGTCTGCAGTCGGAGTGATATTGGCAACGCCATTCACAATAGAGACTTGGATGTTGTTATTGCCAGAGACGGAGAATTCTAGCGAGGAATCGGAATCTTTAAATACTTCATTCAAGTCGATCGTGTATGCATCGAAATCTTCCGATAAAACTTGGTCTGCAATCGCATTTTCAACAGTCGGTGCATCGTTAACACGATTCACAATCAAACTATCACTGTCGTTAGCCGTTGGATTAACACCATCCGATACTGACGCGCTTATAGTCAGATCTTTAAGGTTGAGTTCATCGTTGTTAACTGCATCAACGCCCGCTTGAGTTAGTTTGACTTCATTGCCAACCAACACGAAGTAACCGTTTGAATTGTTCTCTAAAGAAACGGTTAATTGGTCTTCTGGCGTATCAGAATCAGCGACTTCCAACGTCGCCACTACCGTATCCGTGTTCACTGCGTCTTCAGTAATGCTTTCCACGGCATCGACCTTGATGGTTGGCGCATCGTTTACTGGGTTAACGCTAACTACCACTTTCGCTTCGTCGGTCAATTGACCATCCGTTACGATGTAGGTAATTTCAGCGTCGCCATTGAAGTTTTCTGCAGGAGTGAAAACGAGTTTTCCATCCACCACTTCAACCGTACCCTGCTCTTTAGGTACAGAGGCTGATTCAATACTCAGCTTATCGTCATCCACATCAGTGTCGTTTGGCAGAACATCAATAGTAACTGCGGTGTCTTCTTGTGTCGTAGCGATGTCATCTTTCGCCACTGGCGCGTCGTTGACCGGCGTCACATTGACTTCAACGGTAGTGAATTCGGATACACCGCCTGATGTCACGACATAAGTGAACGTATCTTTGCCGACGTAGTTGTCATCTGGTGTGTAGGTCACCGTGCCGTTGTTATTCACAATGACGGTGCCATTTTTAGGACCATTATCGGCGTCCAAAGACACCACTTTATCAGTGCCTTCGAACGTGTCGTTACCTAAGACGTTAATGATGGTTGGTGTGTCTTCGACTACATCCGCACTATCAGCCTCAATGTCAGCTACTGGTGCTACCGTAAAGTTCACCGTTTGACTGACGCTTTCACCGCTTGGGTCTTTAGCTGTGAACGTAATTGTCTCTTTGCCATTCCAATCCGCAGTCGGAGTGATGGTAGCAACACCATTCACAATAGAAATTTGGATGTTGTTATTGCCAGAGACTGAGAATTCTAGCGAGGAATCGGAATCTTTGAATACTTCATTCAAGTCGATCGTGTATGCATCGAAATCTTCCGATAACACTTGATCTGTAATGACATTATCAACTGTTGGCGCATCGTTAACACGATTCACAACCAAGCTATCACTGTCGCTAGCCGTTGGATTAACACCATCCGACACTGACGCGCTGATAGTCAGGTCTCTAAGGTCGAGTTCATCGTTGTTAACCGCGTCAACACCCTCTTGAGTTAGCTTGACTTCATTGCCAACCAACACGAAGTAACCGTTTGAGTTGTTTTCTAGCAACACCGTAAGCTCATCTTCCGGCGTGTCAGTATCGCGAACCGTTAAGGTTGCCACTACCGTATCAGTGCTCACTGCGTCTTCAGTAATGCTTTCCACGGCATCAACCTTGATGGTTGGCGCATCGTTTACTGGATTTACTGTAACAGTTACTTTCGCCTCGTCGGTCAATTGGCCGTCCGTTACGGTGTAAGTGATTTCAGCGTCACCATTGAAGTTTTCTGCCGGTGTGAACACCAGTTTGCCTTCAACAATCTCGACTTTACCTTGTGCTTCAGGTACGGACGCCGAGTCAATAGACAGCTTATCGCCATCAATATCGGTGTCGTTTGGCAGGACATCAATCGTCACTGGTGTGTCTTCGTCAGTAACGGCATTGTCATCTTTCGCCACTGGCGCGTCATTGACTGGCGTCACATCGACGTTCACCGTGGTGGATTCCGATACCCCGCCTGACGTAACGATGTAGGTGAAGCTGTCTGTACCGTGGTAGTTGTCGTTTGGCGTGTAGGTTACGCTGCCGTCAGGATTGACCGAGACAGTACCGTTAGCTGGGCCTTTATTGGTATCAAGCGACACTACTTTATCGTCGCCATCAAACGTGTCGTTACCTAAGACTTTAATGATGGTTGGCGTGTCTTCCACGACTGTCGCGCGGTCAGATTCAATATCCGCCACAGGTGCAACCGTGAAGTTCACCGTTTGGCTGATGCTTTCACCACTTGGATCAGTAGCAGTAAACGTTAGGGTTTCTGAGCCGTTCCAGTCTGCAGTCGGAGTGATATTGGCAACGCCATTCACAATAGAGACTTGGATGTTGTTATTGCCAGAGACGGAGAATTCTAGCGAGGAATCGGAATCTTTAAATACTTCATTCAAGTCGATCGTGTATGCATCGAAATCTTCCGATAAAACTTGGTCTGCAATCGCATTTTCAACAGTCGGTGCATCGTTAACACGATTCACAATCAAACTATCACTGTCGTTAGCCGTTGGATTAACACCATCCGATACTGACGCGCTTATAGTCAGATCTTTAAGGTTGAGTTCATCGTTGTTAACTGCATCAACACCCGCTTGAGTTAGTTTGACTTCATTGCCAACCAACACGAAGTAACCGTTTGAATTGTTTTCTAAAGAAACGGTTAATTGGTCTTCTGGCGTATCAGAATCAGCGACTTCCAACGTCGCCACGACCGTATCCGTGTTCACTGCGTCTTCAGTAATGCTTTCCACGGCATCGACCTTGATGGTTGGCGCATCGTTTACTGAGTTAACGGTAACGGTCACCTTCGCTTGATCAGTCAGCACACCGTCGGTGATGGTGTAAGTGATCTCAGCATCACCATTGAAGTTTTCTCCCGGAGTGAAGACGAGTTTTCCATCCACCACTTCAACCGTACCCTGCTCTTTAGGTACAGAGGCTGATTCAATACTCAGCTTATCGCCATCCACATCACTGTCGTTTGGCAGGACATCAATCGTCACTGGTGTGTCTTCGTCAGTAACGGCATTGTCATCTTTCGCCACTGGCGCGTCGTTTACTGGCGTGACATCAACTTTAACAATGGTGGATTCACTGACACCACCGGAGGTGACGATATAGGTGAAAGTATCTTCACCATGATAGTTGTCGTTTGGCGTGTAGGTTACGCTGCCATCAGGGTTGACGGAGACTGTACCGTTAGCTGGGCCTTTACTGGTATCAAGCGACACCACTTTATCGTCGCCGTCAAACGTGTCGTTACCTAAGACGTTAATGATGGTTGGCGTGTCTTCCACAACCGTCGCTTTGTCTGCCACGATGTCCGCCACAGGCGCTACCGTGAAGTTCACCGTTTGACTGACGCTCTCGCCGTTTGAATCGGTAGCAGTAAACGTTAGGATTTCTGAGCCGTTCCAGTCCGCGGTTGGAGTGAACGTAGCAATGCCATTGACGATCGCCACTTGAATGTTGCTGTTGCCAGAGACGCTAAACGTTAACTCGCCATCGGCGTTATCCACATCGCTGAAAGCGGTATTTAGATCGATGGTGTATGGCGTGAAATCTTCCGCCAAGGTTTGGTCTGCGATGTTGCTTTCAACCACAGGTGTGTCGTTCACCGCATTCACGGTGACGGTGACCGTCGCTTGGTCAGTCAGCGAACCATCGGTGACGGTGTAAGTGATCTCAGCATCGCCATGGAAGTTCTCTGCCGGTGTGAACACCAGTTTTCCATCAATAATTTCGACTGTACCTTGTGTTTCAGGTACAGACGCTGATTGGATAGACAGCGTATCGCCATCCACATCGGTGTCGTTTGGCAGGACATCAATCGTCACTGGTGTGTCTTCGTCAGTAATCGCCGTGTCATCTTTTGCCACAGGCGCATCATTGACTGGCGTCACATCGACGTTCACCGTGGTAGACTCCGATACCCCGCCGGACGTAACGATGTAGGTAAAGCTGTCTGCACCGTGGTAGTTGTCGTTTGGCGTGTAAGTCACGCTGCCGTCCGGGTTGACCGAGACCGTGCCGTTAGCTGGGCCTTTATTGGTATCAAGCGACACTACTTTATCGTCGCCGTCAAACGTGTCGTTACCTAAGACGTTAATGATGGTTGGTGTGTCTTCGACTACATCCGCACTGTCTGCCTCGATGTCGACTACTTGTGCAACCGTAAAGTTCACCGTTTGACTTACGCTTTCACCGCTTGGGTCTTTAGCTGTGAACGTAATTGTCTCTTTGCCATTCCAATCCGCAGTCGGAGTAATGGTAGCAACGCCATTCACAATAGAGATTTGGATGTTGTTATTGCCAGAGACTGAGAATTCTAGCGAGGAATCAGTATCTTTGAATGCTTCATTCAAGTCGATCGTGTATGCATCGAAATCTTCCGCTAGCACTTGATCTGCAATGACGTTATCGATAGTCGGTGCATCGTTAACACGATTCACAATCAAACTGTCACTGTCGTTAGCCGTTGGACTAACACCATCCGATACTGACGCGCTAATAGTTAGGTCTTTAAGGTTAAGTTCGTCGTTGTTAACTGCATCGACGCCTGCTTGAGTTAGCTTGACTTCATTGCCAGCCAACACGAAGTAACCGTTTGAGTTGTTTTCTAAAGAAACGGTTAATTGATCTTCTGGCGTATCAGTATCAGCGACTTCCAGCGTCGCCACTACCGTATCCGTGTTCACTGCATCTTCAGTGATGCTTTCTACAGCATCAACTTTGATAGTTGGTGCATCGTTTACTGGATTTACTGTAACGGTCACCTTCGCTTCGTCGGTCAATTCACCGTCCGTAACGGTGTAGGTGATTTCAGCGTCACCATTGAAGTTTTCTGCCGGAGTGAAGACGAGTTTGCCATCAACGATCTCTACTTTACCTTGCGCTTCAGGAACAGACGCAGATTGGATCGACAACTTATCGCCATCCACATCAGTGTCGTTTGGCAGGACATCAATCGTCACTGGCGTGTCTTCTTGTGTTGTTGCCGTATCATCTTTCGCCATTGGCGCATCGTTCACTGGCGTCACATCGACATTCACCGTGGTGGATTCCGATACCCCGCCCGATGTAACGATGTAGGTGAAGCTGTCTGTACCGTGGTAGTTGTCGTTTGGCGTGTAGGTTACGCTGCCGTCAGGGTTGACCGAGACCGTGCCGTTGGCTGGGCCGTTATTGGTATCGAGCGACACCACTTTATCGTCGCCTTCGAACGTGTCGTTACCTAAGAGTTTGATGATAGTTGGTGTGTCTTCCACGACTGTCGCGCGGTCAGATTCAATATCCGCCACAGGGGCAACTGTGAAGTTCACGGTTTGACTAACACTCTCGCCGCTTGGATCGGTGGCGGTAAAGGTCAGTGTTTCTGAGCCGTTCCAGTCCGCAGTTGGAGTGATCGTGGCAATACCATTGACTATCGCTACTTGAATGTTGCTGTTGCCAGATACGCTAAACGTTAACTCGCCATCGGCATTATCCACATCGCTGAAGGCCGCATTCAGATCGATCGTGTATGGCGTGAAATCTTCCGCCAAGGTTTGGTCTGCAATGCTACTCTCAACCACTGGCGTATCGTTCACGGCATTCACCGTAACTTTGACCGTCGCTTCGTCAGTCAGCGCACCATCGGTGACGGTGTAAGTGATCTCAGCGTCGCCATTGAAGTTCTCGGCTGGCGTGAACACCAGTTTACCGTCAATAATCTCGACTTGACCTTGGTCACTCGGCACAGACGCCGATTCGATGCTTAACACATCGCCATCGATGTCAGTGTCGTTTGGCAACACATCAATCGTTACTGAGGTATCTTCCTCTGTAATTGTTGCGTCATTAAGGGCAATAGGCGCATCGTTAACTGAGTTTACTGTTACCGAGACTTGAGCTTCATCCTCTAGCTCACCATCTGAGATGGTGTAGCTAATAGTTGCATTACCATTGAAGTTTTCAGCCGGAGTGAAAACAAGCTTACCATCGACAATCTCAACGATACCTTGCTTTTCTGATACAGAAGCAGAAGTAATGGATAAATCGTCACCTTCAATGTCACTGTCGTTAGCGAGCACATCAATTACAACCTGGGAATCTTCGTCAGTTTGAATCGCATCGTTAGTCGCTATTGGCGCGTCATTAACAGGCTTAATATCTAAATTAGCAGTGCCATTAATAACACCCCCATCGTCATCAATGATGTCATAGGAGAATGACACTTCAGTATCATCATCAGCTTCTGGGATATAAGTCCAAGATCCATCGTTGTTATCAATTAAAGTACCATTCCCACTCTCAATAGTGACGTTTGTAACGATAAGAGTATCAGCATCGTCAATATCGACATTCGATAGTAATTCTTCGGTAGTTATCGTGATGGGATCGCTATCTTCTTCGATAGCGCTTAATGTCACTGGAGAATTAGTAAGTGGTTTATTTGAGCCATCTCCACTGGTTTCTATATTTGTTGCGAAAAAGTCATTTAAGGTCAACGCTTGTGTTTCAGATAAACCGAGGGATTCCAAGCCAATAGTTTCAAAATTTGTTGAGGCCAGTACTTCAGTGCCATCCCGTGCAATCGTGGCACTATTTTGTAAACTTGAACCACTGTTTTCACCCGCAGCTGGCGCGAGTTCTTCATCAACTATAGAAGGGTCTTGACCTTGCTCAATAGCACCAATAATTCGTGCCACATCATCAGAAATATCTTTTGAGCCTTGCTCTTCAGTTAGTTGAATGTTCAAATTTAGAGGTGCAGCATCTGTCGTTGCCACTACCACTTCACCTGGTAGGGGCTGTTGTCCTTCTGTTAGGACTCTCAGCTCCCCATCTAAACCTATTACGACGACTTGATTACCGAGTGACACTAACGCTGTACGATCCATATAAATCTTAACCCTAAATAACTGTCAAGTTTTTGACTAACAATACTAATTTGCTATATATTGCCTGATTATATAGTGCAATAACAGCAATTTGATGCTCAATTAAGTAATTATGTGTCATACATCAATAGGAATCTATGCGCATATTTGTCTTGTTTTAATAAAAGCCACTCAACTCTTGTTAAACATCAATTTCACTTTAAAATTGGGATCCTTATTCAAAATTTATACCCACCAAATGAATTGATTTATCAAGAATGAAACAAATGAACAATGAATCAACAGGTTACTTCATCGTGTATTAATGTTATTGTGCGCTAAATTATTGACGCCCTTATAGGTATCCCACTTATAAGCCCTCTCACCTCGAGAAATTTTATTATTATCTAGGAGAATCACAGTGAAGTGGACTCGTGCCAACGCCTTTTGCATTGGTGTGTTCGCAGCTAGTCATGCTTTTGGGCAAACACTAGAGCAAGCGGTTGAAAACACATTAAAAACCAATCCTGACATCAAAAGTGCGTTCAATGAATTCGTTAGCAAGCAGTATGTGAATGAAGCATCTGGCGGTGCTTACCTCCCATCCGTAGATTTAGACGCCGGTATCGGTTATGAAGGCATTAACCCAGCAGAAGCAGGGCGAGATTCAACGGATCTGACAAGAAAAGAAGCCACCGTGACACTAACCCAGTTGATATGGGACGGTTCTGCGACACTTAACGATATGGATCGAACAGCAGCTGACGCAGAATCAGTTCGTTATCAACTGCTCGCTGATGCTCAAGACACGGCACTCGAAGTGGCAAAGGTTTACTTAGATTCAGTAAAAGCTTATGAAATTCTTACACTTTCAGAAAACAACTTGAAGGTTCATAAGAAGATCTACGAAGACATTAAAAAGCGAGTTAACTCAGGACTTGGGTCTACCGCTGACCTAACTCAAGTAGAAGCTCGTTTAGCAAAAGCTCACGGTAACTTGGTGGCGGCTCAGAACAACTTATATGACAGCCACACCACGTTTACACGCCTTGTCGGACAGTCCCCACAAGGATTGATTTTTCCGCGAGCGGACCAGAACTTTATTCCCTACACCATAGATGAAGCAATTGACTTGGCATTTGAATCGCATCCAGTAATCAAAATTTCGATGGCAGATGTAGACTCAGCTAAGTTCCAATATAAGCAATCTAAGGGAACTTACTATCCAACGATATCTGTAGAAGCGGCTCAAACGTGGCGTGATGATGCAAGCGGTATCGAAGGAAGCAGCGATGAAACGACAGCGATGCTGCGTATGCGTTACAACCTCTTTAATGGTGGTAGTGATGTCGCCAATGCTGAAAACTTTGCCTATCAACTAAACAAAGCCAAAGATTTACGAGAACGCGCATACCGCAGCGTTGAAGAAGGGCTTCGTCTATCATGGAGCGCGTTAGATTTAACGCTTCAGCAAAAAGAGTTTCTGGCGGATCACGTAGATTCGGCATCTGAAACTGTTATCGCCTACGAGAAACAGTATCGCATCGGTAAACGAACCCTTTTGGATTTGTTAAATACTGAAAACGAGTTATTTGAAGCGAGAAAAAACTACTTGGATGCTCGATATTCAGAGCAATACGCGAAATACCGTGTAATGAATGCGACCGGCCAATTGTTAAATGCCTTGCGAGTCGATGTGCCTACGGAATGGAATGAAAAGGTGGAGTACTAATCATGAAACCAATGAAAATTCTATTTGCATTAAGCCTTCTCGCCGTTACTCAACAGGTTGTTGCTGAAGACGAGTATGACTATCGACCTGTACCAAGTGCAGAGCAAATCGCTGACCTTCAAGATGAAGATAACGATGGCGTCATCAACGCTCGAGATATGTGCCCTGGAACACCGGAAGGCTCAGAAGTCGACAATGACGGTTGCGGCGAATACATTAAAGCATCAGATAACATGCAAGTAAGAATACTTTTTGCCAATGATTCTGATGAAATCAATCCCGTGTTCAGAAGACAAGTACGTGAACTGTCCGATTTTTTAAAAGAATACCCTACTACGTCGATCGAACTGCACGGCTACGCGAGTAAAGTTGGTGGCTCTCAACACAACCAAGATCTATCAGAGAGACGAGCACGCAATGTCCGTGAGGCGCTATTGAGCTACAACATCGAACCGAGCAGAGTTCGTATTGTTGGCTTTGGAGATACTCACCTAGCGCAACAAGGTACCGATGAAGTCAGCCACGCTTTAAACCGCCGAGTAACTGCTTCTGTCGTTGGTTATAAAGGCGAGATTAAAAAAGAGTGGACAATATTCACTACCCTCCCTGAAAGGTAAAAATATCTGTATTAATGTTTGTTCAAACAAGCATTAATAAACCTAGAACGACATAAGAAAAGGAGCTTCGGCTCCTTTATTTTTACTCATTGCAATAACCGTATTATGCTTTAGGAATCGGCACTTTAGTGTTACCCTAGCGGCGTCATAACAACGAGAGTTTTGAAATGAGCAAACTTACATCAGATATCCAAGCAAACCTTGACCTTTTTGTTGCAGAAACAAAAGAAAACCAACTGGTTTGGGGTTTACGCAATGAAGAAGGTTGGCTATCTTGCGATTCAACTGAATTCGAAAACAGTGAAGTCATGCCTTTCTGGTCTTCGAAAGAAGATGCAGAAGCGCACAATGTTGAAGAATGGGCTGACTTCACTGTACTAGAAATCCCACTAGATATCTTTGTTGAAGATTGGCTTTTAACTCTTGCAGAAGATGGTGTTCTTGTTGGTACTAACTGGAACGATCAGCTAGAAGGCAAAGAAATGGAGCCTCAAGATCTAGCAAAGCTTTACATTGCATAACGACTCCTAGACCTCAACTTTATGTTGGGGTCTTTCTTTTGATGCTCTTTTTTTGATATATCGACCAAGTGCATAGTTTTCCTATTCTTTTTCTTCGTACACCCAACTCAATCACAACGCTGATCAATTAATAGCGCTATGATTCTCCAATTCCAAAGCAACAAAAGAACATAAGGCACGTTTAAATATGCGCACGCTCTATCCTTTGCTTGCGTCACTCTTACTCGCCCCGGTATATGCTAGTGACACTCAAGATATTGAGCCAGAACAAAATATCACGCAGTGGCACGCCGTTTATCAAACCACATTGAGAAGTAATCCTGACTCAGCATTAAGCATGCTTCAAGATCGATACCACACCGCGAAATCGCACAGCGAAAAACTCTACGTCAGCGGGCTGATTTATGAATACATGTCGAACATAAAGCAGCCGTACTATGGAAGCAGCCAAGTTCTCAACAATAACTTTGCTCAGTTAGAGTCAGAGTACATTCTTGCCTTAAATGAACGTAAGCATGGTAGTTATGACGCCTCAGTAAATAGCTTTTCTTCATTGCGACAAAAAATGAAGCAGACTTCAGATTCTGAAGGCAAAGCTTTGATGAACTATCAGCTCTGTTATACGTTGAATCAACAAGGTCGTTATCACAAAGCAAACTTTTATTGCTCGTCGTTAGAAAGCCATCTAAGTCAACAACACCAAGAAAACTTCCCTATTGATCTCGCGTTACGTGTGGTAGCGAATAACTATAACTATCGTGGTGACTATGAAAAAGCGCTGAGCCTTTATCGAAAGCTGCTGGCCAACATGTCTGCTCAAAGCGATCCTTCTGGCATTTACAATGACGTCGGAAATTTGCTAGCAGAGCTTGGGCAGTTTGAACAATCAGAACAATATCTCATCCAAGCCCTACTCGCTCGTCAAGATGAAGGGACACCACTCAAAGTCGCCCAGGTCGAACATAGCCTTGGGGCAATGTATAAGAAATCCAAAGAATTCGATAAAGCCATCAATCATTATCAAAATGCATTAACAATACTCAACCAGCTCCACTACCCATATGGTCAAGGGTTAAGCTACTTAGGGCTGTCTGCGGTTTTAGCCGAAAGTGGGCAACTGGATACCGCAGTAGATTACATTAGAAAAGCTTTAGACATTGCTGAAACGTATGAAAATACGCACCTCGAAACGGAAGGGCATTTAGCTGCTGGGTTCGCGTATTTGAAAAACCATGCTACTGAAAAATCGATTGCACATGGCAAAGTCGCGTTAACACTAGCGATCAATAACTCTAGGCCATTATTACAGGCACAAGCTCAATTACTCCTTTCCAAAGCGTACCAAGCCCAAGGTGATTATAAACTGGCATTAGAGCACCACGAAGCCTATTCAACCATTGAATTGGCCAACCGAGACGCTAGCAATATTAAAGCATTAGAGGCATTAGACCTCACAAAGAAAGAGTACGAATATGATCTTCAAGTCGCTCGGTTGAATAATGAAAAAAGCTTAAATCAGCATCAATTTGAGAAGCTTACCGATCAAAAGCGCACTTATAATTTTGTGGTTTCCTGTTTGTTGGTCTTGCTCATTCTGGCATTGATACTTCAGCGACAAACACGACAAAAAGCCAAAATAGATAGTCTAACATGTGCGTTGAATAGAGCGGCAATTATAGAGACCATCAAAGGTCAAACCTCCAAAGCGGACGAAGACTTCCGCTATGTTTTAGCATTAATCGACCTTGATGACTTTAAGACGATAAATGATCAATACGGTCATCCGACTGGCGACTTGGTGTTACAGCAAGTTTGCCAAGTGCTTAAAGCTAAGCTCAATAAGGGAGAGTATATCGGCCGTTTGGGTGGAGAAGAGTTTATCTTATTATTGAAAAACGTCGATGAAATTGACGTTCCTTTCCGGGTGCAAAGCCTACACAAAACGATTTCAGAGAAGTGCGTACGCACGGTAAATAATAGTGATTTGAGTGTAACTGCTAGCTTGGCCTATCTCTCAACATCAATGCCGCTTACCAACTTTGATGAACTTTATTCGATACTAGACCAAGCTTTATACCAGGCTAAAAAGCAGGGAAAAAACATCATTATAGACGCATACGATGAGCCAATTAGCCTAAGTTCTGACTATGTTAGCCAGTAAAGCAAGGCACGACTAAACGTCAGCAGCCTGCTTGTTCACAAGAGACTGCATTACGGTCTCTTTATTGTTTAGGTAATCATCTAAGCCAGCTTTGCGCAAATCGCACGATGGGCAATCACCGCAACCATCACCAATGACCCCGTTGTAGCAGGTCAACGTATTTTCACGAACCAGTTGCAACGCGTCATATTGATCAGCTAACGCCCACGTTTCTGCTTTATTTAGCCACATTAACGGTGTTTTGATCGTCAGGTTACGGTCCATCCCTTTCACCAAAGCCGTGTTCATTGCTTGCACAAAATCGTCACGACAATCTGGATAACCACTAAAGTCAGTTTCACACACGCCAGTAATTACGGTTTCAGCCCCAATTTGGTAGGCGTAGATTCCTGCGAGCGTTAAAAATAGAATGTTACGGCCAGGAACAAAAGAGTTTGGTAGGCCGTTTTCTTGCAATTCGTGTGAGACAGGGATGTCATCGCGCGTGAGAGAGCTAATCGCAAGTTCGTTTAAAAGGCCAACATCCATCACTTTATGCGCTTTGACACCAAGATCCTTTGCGATCTTTTGTGCCACTTCTATCTCTAACTTGTGGCGCTGACCATAATCAAAAGTAATGGCATGAACTTCATCAAACTCTTTAAGTGCTTGAACCAGACAAGTCGTGGAATCCTGACCACCACTAAAAACAACAACGGCTTTTTTCATTTCTCTCTCCGCTCTTAAGCAATACTTAGGTATTTATGAGTTTGAACAGACAAGCGCCAATTGCGAGCAATGCACGTTTCAATACACAATTGCGTTGCACGAGGCTTTTGGCTAATAGGCTGCAATGCAATGACAGTCTCAACCGCGACATTCGCATTTGCCAATAGCTCATCAAGGTGGTCGATGTCTTTTTGCGTACCAACTGGGTGCTTAATCTCATTCGCACGCTCTAACGCGCTATTGAGAACTGGCAGTTTACCCTTCATCGCCACTTTTGGTGACACGGTCACCCATGTATTTTCTGACGTGATGACTTCTGATGTGCCACTGGTTTCGATTTGGCATTGGCAACCCATATCTTCAAACGCCTTTGTTAAAGGGCGTAGATCATAAATACAAGGCTCACCACCAGTAATCACGATATGTTTAGCATTAAAGCCTTGCAGTTGATATTGCTCTACGATGTTCTCGGCAGATGCGACGCACCATGTCGGAGAATCTTCCGTCTTCACCAAAATATCACCAATTTGACGTTGGTCATTCTCATCTGCATACCAAGTTTGTTTGGTATCGCACCATGAGCAACCAACCGGACACTCTTGAAGGCGAACAAAAACAGCAGGTACTCCAGTGAAAACCCCTTCCCCTTGGATGGTTTCAAACATCTCATTTAGCTTATACAACGTAGAACTCACTCAACTCATAATACTTCGAGGCGAAGACCTTAATGGACACACGTGTCTAGGTCAATTTAAACCAAAAATTAATTGTTAAAATAGACCATTTTGTAGTTTCATAGTCGCGGTGAGCGTAGGTTTCTGGTTAGCGTTATACCAAACCTTATTCACTTACAGTTCCCAAAAACTTTAAGGTAAGAAATGATGTATAAACTGATCGCATTAGATATGGATGGCACACTGCTTAATAGTGATAAAGCAATCTCTGAAGAAAACAAACAAGCGATCGCAAAGGCTCGAGAAGCAGGCGTTACTGTCGTTCTCGCTTCTGGTCGCCCATTAGAAGGAATGCAAGGCAAGCTCGACGAACTGAATATCCATTCCGATAAAGATTTTGTCCTTTTCTACAATGGCTCTATGGTTAAGAACGTAGGAACAAATGAAATCATCCACCAGCAAATCATTGATGGTAAGGCAGCAAAATTAGTCGCTCGTAAAGCGAAAGAATTAGGCGCTTATGTGCACGCATTCAGCCAAGTACATGGCTTGATCACCAATGAGAAAAACCCATACACTGACATCGAAGCCAACATTAATGGCTTAAATGTAACAGAGATTAATTTTGAATCGCTAGAAGATGATCATCCAATCATCAAAGCAATGATGGTTGCCGAGCCAAGTAAGTTAACTGAGGTCATCGCTGCGCTGCCGTCTGAAATGCGTGAAGAGTTTACGGTGGTTCAAAGCGCTCCGTTCTTCCTGGAATTTCTTAACCCAGCGAGCAACAAAGGTATTGGTGTTGCTGCAATTGCTGAGTATCTAGGTATTCAACCGGAAGAAGTAATCTGTATGGGTGATGCTGAAAATGACCACCACATGCTGAAGTACGCTGGCCTTGGTATCGCGATGGCAAATGCAATGGAAGAGACCAAACAAATCGCTGATTACATTACGGCAAGTAATGATGAACACGGTGTAGCTAAAGCTATTGAAAAATTCGTCCTTAACGCTTAATTCTCTCCGCCGCTATGGCATCAACGTTATTACCTTTAACTCAGCCATGGCGTCAGATATGCGCAAAGCCACATTGTTGAGCTACTCAACGAACAAAAAAGCCTTGCTGTAAAGCAAGGCTTTTTTTACTCGTATGCCTGAGAAAGAAAGCATACAACCATCAATCTAGCACTGTTTCTCTCTGTTGTTTTTCATGAATCAGCTTTCTTGCAAGCAAGATAAACAGCAACATCAACAATGGATAATGCAACGTCGACAATACCAATGACCACAAACCACTAAACGAGACAACAGAGCTTGAGTATAAATAAAGTTGCTCAACGAATACCAACGCAAGCGTTACAAAAATCATCTGACGAGAATCCAAATGCACTTTTGACTCTCTAAACGTCATAACCAATGCTGATGCCGTAATTAAAATAGCCAACCAACGACCAAACACAGGTAATGGCCAGATAACAGAGATGACCGCCGTTACCGCAGTCATAATGAACCAGACGCCTTTTGAGCTCAACACTTGATCAACATTCACGTCTTGATTTGTTTCCAATCGCAGAACATGCCAGGCCACCAAGCTTCCTAACAGCGCACCAAACAGCATATCTAAGAAAAAGGCGCTACCAAGGAAAAACTTACATAACATAATAGTAAGCGTGATGAGCATCATGACAGCGGTCGTACCATTCAAACCGAAATAATGCGTTCTCTGAAATAAAAAGGTTAAAACACAAAACCAAACGGCAATAGGCAAACTTGGAAAACTAAATCCAAAGCTGTGTGTTAACTCCATCATTGGTATATAGACATGCGGGCGAGGAAGCGCAAAGCCCTGTTGAGCTACAAGTACCATCAGGGACGTCGCGCTAATAGCGAAAAAGAGTCGGAATACAAATCGACTGCCAAAACGCATCATTACTAACGGAAATAGAAAAAGCAGTATCGTAGGTTCTGTCAGTTCTATAACAAGATTTGAGATCTGATTCGCTACCTCGAAACTCGTTTCTGATAAAGCCCCTACCCAACTTTGTAAGTCTTTCATCCACCTCAATTCAATCTGACGAAATGAAGGCGCGGATTCGATCAGCTGAGTCACATAAGATGCGGACTGCTGAGTAGCTTGTTCAAAAAACTGAATGGCTTGTGGCCATTGAGCGGGATAGCGGTACAAAAATGATGGCAGCTCGGATGGTCCAAGTAACATAGCTGATGCGATTTCTACTCCATAGTGAGGAGCAAACCAAATAGGTAACTCATTCCCACCTAAGGAATTGTTCATCGAAAAAGCAATAATCTCAGAATCTGATATGCAATCGTAATAAACCGCGGTGTCAGTTCTGCCAAGTTCCTCCCCAACCGTGACCACTAAACCCGTTTCTTCCCACGTTTCTCTTTGCGCAGCAACTTTGGGAGATTCTCCATCAATAATTGTCCCACCAGGTAGAGAAATCTTATCCGTCAATATTTCATGAACTAGCACTAACTTGTCGTCAGCACGAACAACGCAGAGCGCCCCTTTTACTTCGCTCGCGGCAGCTTTAGCCGTAGAGATTGGTGAAACAGGTAACAAAATAAAACAAAGGATGAGTAATAACAGCTGTCTCAACACAAAATATGACCTTAAGTAAACATTATGATAGCCAATGAATAATGGCAGTTAATCTTATCTTTTTCGATAAAAATTAAGTAACGAGTTATGCCAAACAACGTTGATCGAATAAAGCATGATCTTGAAGCTCATTGGAGAGTAATTTAATGCAAACCTGACAAAAATCAGACAAAACATGAAATGTTGATCGCAATTCTGCCAGTTATATGAAGGTAGCGTCAGGATAAAGTCATACACATTTTATGGGTTCTCAAAGTTGGAACAATAAAAAAGGGCTTATTATTCGAAAACAATAAACCCTGCTTATGATAACTATGCGCTGCTCGTTGAAACCAAGAATGAATTCTACCTCAAGTCACCAACGAATCAGCTTTTGAATGCTTGATGGTTAGTTAGACTTGCAATGTGCGTCGCGAACTTCTTGCCAAACACCCCAAGGTCCAGAGTCTGCTGGGTTATCGCCTTGAGTCCACCACTGCGCGTGCCACACTTTGCCATTCCAAGTAACGTTATCCCCTTTGAGATACACCGTACTCGCTTGCCATTCTGCTGCGCAGTTATCTGTTGGAGGCGTTGTCACTGTTTTCGCTTGAGCCGACACTAGCGCCTGATATTGTGTACTGGTCTTATCAACGTTGAAGTTCAAAGCAACTCTTGCTTCTCCCGCCTGAGCTGCTCCAAATTCGACATCGACACGACAGCTTGCATTCATTGCTAACGTCGCCTGAGAACACTGATCATATGCAATAACGGCAGCATCAGCAACGCCAGAAGCAAACGCGCGAACGTTTTCTACAGTGAACGTCGTGTTACCTGAATTTTTGATAACAAAACTATGTTGCTGCAACTCGCCAACATTAAATGATGCCAATGTCTGTTCGGTGGTATACCCAACAGAAACATTCTCTTTCGGAGGTGTAGTCGTGCCAATGACACCATTAACAAAATTGCGCATGGCGGCGATATCGCTATAAACACCATACATACCCGGACGAGCACAACCTATCCCCCAACTGACCACACCAAGTTGAGTAATTACGCCACCACGATTAATAACGATTGGGCCACCGCTATCTCCCTGACAGGAATCTATCCCACCTTGAGGAATTCCCGCGCAGAAAGACACCTCTCCAACGGTTGTGTAATTACCACCGGCTTGACGACAAGTAGTGTCCGACACGAGCGGAACGTCAACTTCTTGCAATCGAGATGGAGAGCTTCCTCCTTCAGAGGTTCTCCCTAAACCTGCGACTGTAAGCCAATCTCCGATGCTGGCGTATTGCGTTAGACTGCCATCGGCAATTTCAACCGCAGCAACACCTTGAGGTACAGAGTCCAACTTTAATACTGCGAGATCGTGAGAAAGCGTTGCTCGGCGATATGCCGGGTGCATGTGGATTTCACTCACGTTAGCTCGAACACCGTCAGTGCCATTGTAGACGACGCCACCAATTTTAACCGCAATCTGATTCGGTGAATCACCCTCGACACAGTGTGCCGCAGTCAGGACGTAGCCATTCCCAATATAGCTGGCACCACAATATGATCGGTTACCATAACGGCTAACAATTTGGGTGTAGAATCTCCACTCACTAGGATCAGCAGTGATGCCGCCTACGATCTGGGGTTGTATAGTGTGATTTTGTGTCTGTGACAAATCATCAGCACTTGCGAACATTGGCAAAACAGCCAACGCAAGTAACGATTTTGTTAGTTTCAAAATATTGTCCTCTTGTTTTTGTAAGCACGATCCTCGTGCTACTAATAAACAAGCAGACAAAAACGCCAATACCAATGTGGGCGCATATTAATTTACTAACATTGCGAGCAACTTATAGAGAAAAGTCTATTGACGAACTGAATGATTTCAATTCGCTAGAATGTGTATCACAATATTAAAATTAAGCATGGTCATTAGCTCAACGGCTTTCTTAGATAGTGAATATGGTGTGCAAACCCTTGTTTTTCATACAAAGAGACTGCACCCTGGTTAAAGTGCCATACTTCAACAAACATCTGTTTTGCACCGTAATCAGAGAACGTTGACTCAATTTTGTTAATCAATGCCTGAGCTGTGCCTTGTTTCCGAAACTCAGGTAATACATAGAGCTCATCCACACTTCCCATCATAACCGGCTGACTGACGGTAGAAACAAGTTCACAGAAATGACCAGAGATAAAACCAATAATTTCATCTCCTTGTTTTGCTACATAAACAAGACATTCAGGATCATCAATGTATCGAGCAATACTCTTTTCTTGCTCTATCTCCTCTGCAGTTTTGAACAGCTCAGGAGATTGAAGATGATGCTCATCATGCAGCTCAAACATAAGGTCGTTGAGCGACTCAAGGTCGCTAAAACACGCAGATTTAATTACAAACGTGGTCATACAAAGGGTCACTAAAAATTGAATGGCTGTAGTTTGTGAGGAAAATGCCGTATTGGCAAGTCACAAAATTGCCTGCACGAGACGTTTACGCTATCTACAAACAAAAAAGCCCCTGCACTTAATAAGCGTACAGAGGCAGAACCAACCTACAGAGTTCGAGGATCAGGGGTTAGTTAGAATTGAGTTTTAATTAACGTCTTAACACTCGTTCAATTTCGTTCAAGCTACTTGGGTCATCAATCGTTGACGGAACGGTGTATTTTTCACCATCGGCTATTTGACGTATGGTTCGGCGCAGAATTTTACCCGAACGTGTTTTCGGTAGGCGATCTACAACCAATGCATGCTTAAAGCAGGCAACTGCACCGATCTCACTACGTACCTTGCCAACAAGCTCACCTTCAAGATCAAGCTCGTCCACTTTGACACCATCTTTAAGTACCACAAAGCCCAGTGGAAGCTGTCCTTTCAGGTCATCGTGAATACCAACTACCGCACATTCTGCGATGGCTGGGTGTCCACCGACAATTTCTTCCATTTCGCCTGTCGATAAACGATGCCCCGCGACATTAATCACGTCATCAATACGTCCCATAATGAACAGGTAACCGTCTTCATCCAAATAGCCACCATCACCTGACACATAGTAGCCAGGGAATTGGCTGAGGTAACCGGTTTCAAAACGGTCATGGTTACGCCAAACCGTTGGCAGACAACTCGGTGGCAGCGGACGTTTTAATGCGACAAAGCCTTGTTGGTTAGGCCCGACCGACTCTCCAAGTTCATTCAGAATCTCGACCTGATAACCCGGAATTGGCTTCGTCGAAGAACCCGCTTTAACTGGCATCATTTCAACACCTGTTGGGTTGCCCGCGATAGCCCAACCCGTTTCCGTTTGCCACCAGTGGTCAATAACGGGTTTGTCTGCTTTGCTCTGAACCCATTCCAGTGTTGGAGGGTCAAGGCGTTCTCCTGCCATAAAGATGGTTTTCAATTTAGAGAGATCATACTGTTTTAAAAACTCACCTTCTGGGTCTTCTTTCTTGATCGCACGGAACGCTGTCGGGGCAGAGAACAACGCATCTACTTTGTATTCGTCACACACTCGCCAGAATGCACCAGGATCCGGTGTTCGGACGGGCTTGCCTTCGAATAAGATTGTTGTGCAACCGTGAATCAGTGGCGCGTAAACAATGTAAGAGTGCCCTACTACCCAGCCAACATCAGATGCCGCCCAAAATACGCCATCTTGAGGAATGTTGTAGATTGCGCTCATAGAGTACTTCATCGCGACGGCATGGCCACCGTTGTCACGCACAACGCCTTTTGGCTTACCTGTCGTACCCGAAGTATAAAGAATGTAGAGTGGATCGGTTGCTAACACCGGAACACAACCGTGTGGCAACGCTTGGTTGTACTCTTGCTGCCAATCCAGATCTCTTTCTTGGTTTAGATCGGCTTCGCACTCAGGACGCTGGAATATAAATACTTTTTCAGGCTTCCATCGGCTGTCCATAATGGCCTTGTCTACCATTGGCTTATATGGAATAACTTTGTTGATCTCAATACCACATGACGCCGTCATGATGACTTTCGGCTCTGCATCTTCAATTCGTACAGCAAGTTCATTAGGTGCAAAACCACCGAATACAACGGAGTGAATCGCCCCCAAACGCGCACAGGCTAGCATCGCCATTGCGGCTTCTGGAATCATCGGCATGTAAATAACGACTCGGTCGCCGTTTTCAACGCCTTGGGCAGACAGCATGCCGGCAATTTTTGCCACTTGGTCACGCAGGTTACTATAGGTATACGTGGTTTTATTGCCGGTTACTGGCGAGTCATAAATGAGTGCCGTATTATCACCGCGTCCTTGCTCGCAATGGTAATCCAATGCTAACCAGCACGTATTCATTACACCATCTGGAAACCAACGTTCTATGCCGTTTTCATCAGATTTCAAGATAGTTTTAGGAGATTCGAACCAATCGATATTCTCCGCTTGAGCGCGCCAAAAACTCTCCGGTTCGTTTTTCGCCCATAAATATTCTTTTTCGTATGAAGACATATTGCTTCCTCCAGTATGTCCTGACATTGCTCTCGTTCTATTCAAAGACCGTTCTTTTCACTCAAAGACATCAGAGGGTACACGCACAAATCCCTCCATTAGTATTCTCGCACTTCGGCTCATGATGGCTTTTTGTACCACCCAGCCCTGTTCAGCTTGCTTCGCTCGTGCTCCAACTTTTAACGTTCCTGAGGGGTGGCCAAAAGTCACTGACTCTTTTTCACCGCCACCAGCCGCCAAGTTAACCAACGTACCCGGCACACACGCCGCTGAAGCGATAGCAACGGCTGCTGTTCCCATCATTGCATGGTGAAGTTTGCCCATCGACAACGCACGAACCAACACGTCTATGTCCGACTCATTTACCGCTTTGCCACTTGAAGACAGGTAACTTTTCGGTTTAGAAACAAACGCAATTTTCGGTGTGTGCTGGCGTGTTTGAGCTTCTTCTAAATCAGAAATCAGGCCCATTTTTAACGCGCCATGTGCACGGATGGATTCGAACATCGCTAATGCTGTGTCATCGTTGTTGATATCGTCTTGCAGCTCGGTGCCCTGATATCCAATCGATTCAGCATCAATAAAAATGGTTGGTATGCCCGCGTTAATAAAGGTCGCGTTGAACGTACCCACATCCGGCACCACTAAATCATCGACTAAGTTGCCTGTTGGGAACATGCTGCCCTCGCCATCAGAAGGGTCAACAAAATCGACTTGAATCTCGGCGGCCGGAAACGTCACGCCATCGAGCTCAAACTCGCCGGTTTCTTGGACAAAACCATTAACAATTGGAACGTGAATCAAGATAGTTTTGCTGATGTTCACCTGCCAAACACGCACCGTCACAATGCCATTTTCTGGAATGCGATCTTGTGGAATCAGCCCAGCATGAATGGCGAAAGGACCGACAGCGGCAGACAAGTTGCCGCAGTTACCACTCCAATCGACGAATGGTTTGTCGATCGACACTTGTCCAAACAAGTAATCAACGTCATGATCGTCTTGGCTACTGCGCGAAACAATCACTGTTTTACTGGTGCTGGAGGTTGCACCACCCATACCGTCGATTTGCTTCGCGTAAGGATCCGGGCTGCCGATAACACGTAACAACAGCTTGTCACGCGCGGCTCCAGCCACTTGCGCTTCTTGAGGCAAATCCTCTAGGTTGAAAAAGACACCTTTACTTGTGCCGCCACGCATGTACGTCGCCGGCACTTTGATTTGGCTCATTTGATTCGGAGTTTTGCTTTCCATAACCGCTCCTTATTGCGCCAAGAAATCTTGCGCGAAACGCTGCAAAACACCACCTGCGTTGTACACGTGAACTTCGTCAGCGGTGTCTAGGCGGCAGGTAACAGGAACGTCAACTTTATCGCCGTTGCTACGCGTGATAACCAAGGCCAGATCCGCACCCGGTTTAATCTCGCCAGCTACGTCGTAAAGTTCCGTACCATCCAGTTCTAACGTATTACGGTTTACACCTGGTTTGAATTGCAGCGGCAGTACGCCCATGCCAACCAAGTTAGTACGGTGAATACGCTCAAAGCCTTCAGCAACAATGGCTTCTACGCCTGCCAAACGAACACCTTTTGCTGCCCAGTCACGAGATGAACCCTGACCGTAATCCGCGCCGGCGACAACAATCAATGGTTGTTTACGATTCATGTAGGTTTCAATCGCTTCCCACATGCGTACAACCTGGCCTTCTGGTTCGATTCGCGCTAGAGAACCCTGAACCACTTCACCATTCTCTTTCACCATTTCGTTAAATAGTTTCGGGTTAGCAAAGGTCGCACGTTGCGCCGTTAAGTGATCGCCACGGTGAGTCGCATAAGAGTTAAAGTCCTCTTCCGGAACGCCCATTTTGGCAAGGTATTCACCCGCAGCACTGCTCGCCATGATCGCGTTGGATGGCGATAAGTGGTCGGTGGTAATGTTGTCACCAAGAATCGCTAATGGACGCATGCCAGACAGTGTTCTTTCACCCGCTAGCGCACCTTCCCCCTCTTTTTGCCAATAAGGAGGACGGCGAATGTAGGTACTCATCGGACGCCAGTCGTAAAGCGGACTAGAGCTTTTCTCTGCGTCATCCAGCTTAAACATCTGGATGTAAACTTGCTTAAACTGCTCTGGCTTAACGTGTTTGCCGACAACTGCATCGATCTCTTCGTCACTTGGCCACAAATCATTTAAGTAAATTGGTTTACCGTTTTGGTCAATACCCAGAGCATCGCGCTCGATATCAAAACGAATGGTTCCTGCTAGCGCATAAGCGACAACTAACGGTGGAGATGCTAAGAAGGCTTGTTTTGCGTAAGGATGGATTCGGCCATCGAAGTTACGGTTACCAGACAGAACGGCTGTCGCATATAAATCGCGATCAATGATCTCTTGCTGGATTTTTGGATCCAACGCGCCACTCATGCCGTTACAAGTGGTACATGCGTAACCGACGATACCAAAGCCAAGCTTTTCTAACTCTGGTAATAAGCCCGCTTCTTCCAGGTAAAGACGCGCTACCTTAGAACCCGGAGCAAAAGACGACTTCACCCAAGGTTTACGTACAAGGCCGAGCTCGTTGGCTTTCTTCGCGACAAGGCCAGCAGCGACGACGTTTCTAGGGTTACTGGTGTTAGTACAAGATGTTATCGCAGCGATGATCACTGCACCATCTGGTAACTCGCCTTCTTTCTCTTCCCACGCACCAGAAATGCCACGCTGCGCCAACTCAGATGTTGGTAAACGGCGGTGAGGGTTTGACGGGCCGGCCATGTTACGACTTACTGATGATAAATCGAATTCCAGTACACGCTCATAAACGGCAGTATCTAGATCGTCAGCCCAAAGACCGGTTTGTTTTGCGTATTTCTCAACTAAGTTAACTTGCTGTTCATCACGACCAGTCAGTTTTAAGTAGTTGATGGTCTGCTCATCAATATAAAACATGCCAGCTGTCGCGCCGTATTCTGGTGTCATATTGGAGATGGTTGCACGGTCACCAATTGTTAGGTCGCGAGCACCTTCACCAAAGAATTCAAGATATGAAGAAACAACCCGCTCATTACGCAAGAACTCGGTAATTGCCAGAACGATATCCGTTGCGGTAATGCCAGGTTGACGTTTACCCGTTAGTTTTACACCGACAATATCAGGTAGACGCATCATTGATGGTCGGCCAAGCATTACGGTTTCAGCTTCCAGACCACCAACACCGATCGCGATAACACCGAGGGCGTCTACGTGAGGCGTATGACTGTCCGTACCCACACAGGTATCTGGGTAGGCAATACCCTGCTTTGCTTGCACCACAGGAGACATTTTCTCCAAGTTAATTTGGTGCATGATGCCGTTACCCGCAGGAATCACGCTTACGTTCTCAAACGCTGTTTTACACCACTCGATAAAGTGGAATCGGTCTTCATTACGGCGCTCTTCAATCGCGCGGTTTTTGTCGAAGGCATCAGGTTCAAAGCCCGCATGCTCAACCGCTAAAGAATGGTCAACGATCAATTGAGTCTCAACCACAGGGTTCACTTTTGCAGGATCGCCGCCCTGATCCGAAATAGCATCGCGCAGACCCGCTAAATCTACCAGAGCGGTCTGACCAAGAATGTCATGACAAACAACGCGTGCTGGATACCAAGGAAAATCAAGATCACGTTTACGTTCAATTAACTGTTTCAGGCTATCCGTCAATGTGTTCGGATCACAGCGACGGACCAGTTGCTCAGCTAGCACGCGGGAGGTATAAGGGAGTTTTTCATAGGCTCCAGGAGAAATGGCATTGACGGCTTCGCGTGCATCAAAGTAATCCAGTTGAGTTCCCGGAAGCGGCTTACGATATTGGGTATTAATATTTGTGTTCATGGTTTGCTTCCATTCAGTCTGTACATCTTGCCTTCATCAACGTTTTTCCATTGCTCCAGAAACATCGTGATGAGAGGGACTCCTTCCTCTGTCAGAGAGAGGTACAAAGGAAGGAGGTGGTCAATCAAAGCGTATGTGCCCTGATTGGCCTTCGCGCTAGCGATTCTCGATAGGTACCCATTCTTGATGATCTGGGCCTGTGTAATCAGCACTTGGGCGAATGATGCGGTTATTGGCACGTTGCTCATAAACGTGTGCCGCCCAGCCCGTTAAACGACTCATCACAAAAATTGGTGTGAACAGCTTGGTTGGAATGTCCATGAAGTGGTAAGCCGATGCATGGAAGAAGTCCGCATTACAGAACAGACCTTTCTCTCGCTTCATCACTGATTCCACACGCTCAGAAACAGCATATAGATGTGTATCACCGACTTGCTGTGACAGCTCTTTCGACCATCGCTTAATCAACGCGTTGCGAGGATCACTTTCGCGATAGATGGCATGGCCAAAGCCCATGATCTTGTCTTTGTTGGCCAGCATTTTCATGATGTTCGCTTCCGCCTCGTCTGGCGTTTGCCAATCTTCAATCATTTCCATCGCCGCTTCGTTTGCGCCGCCATGAAGTGGCCCGCGAAGCGTACCGATTGCTGCCGTGATACAAGAATGAATGTCTGATAACGTTGATGCACAAACACGCGCTGCAAAAGTTGATGCGTTGAATTCATGCTCAGCGTAAAGGATTAAGGAACAGTGCATCACTTGCTTGTGCAGCGCTGATGGCTTTTTATCTGTAAGCAATCGCAAGAAGTAACCGCCGATGCAGTCTTCGGTTTGATCTTCTGTATCGATACGAACGCCATCGTGACTAAAACGATACCAGTAACAGATGATAGCTGGGAAAAGCGCTAGCATACGTTCCGTCGAATGCAATTGCTCATCGAAGCTCATTTCTTGCTCTAGGTTTCCTAACACAGAACAACCAGTGCGCATCACATCCATTGGATGAGCAGTAGCAGGAATAAGCTCTAACGCTTGCTTAAGCTCAGTTGGTAAGCCGCGAAGGTTTAAGAGATGTGTCTTGTACGCATCCAGTTCTTTCTGAGTTGGTAAGTGACCGCGTAACAGAAGATGTGCAACTTCTTCAAATTGAGCATTATTGGCAAGGTCAGTAATATCGTAACCGCGATAAGTCAGACCGGTCCCCGTTTTTCCGACAGTACATAAAGCTGTGCTTCCGGCGCTTTGACCGCGTAGGCCTGCACCACCTAACTCTGCTTTCTTTTCTGCAGTTTGAGACATTGTTTGAACTCCTTTTCTGTCTGGCTTTGCCCTCTTTGGAGCGTTTTTTAGCCAGACGAATTTCACGTTATTGAATTAGATAAATTCCGATTATCTTTTCTTGGGCTTCCGTCTATCTTTTCTTTTCCCGCTATTTTCCTTCAGAGAATAGCTGGTCAAGTTTGTCTTCGTAATCGTGGTAGTTCAGGTGCTGATACAACTCTTTGCGTGTTTGCATTGAATCAACCAAAGCTTCCTGATTGCCCACTTCTAGCAAATGCTTATAAACCGTTTCAGCGGCTTTGTTCATGGCACGGAACGCACTTAATGGGTAAAGCACCATATCGACTTTCGCTTTTGCAAGCTCGTCGCAGCCGTACAGTGGCGTTGCGCCGAACTCGGTAATGTTGGCCAGAATAGGAACGTGCTTTCCAGTTGCTTGCTCAAGTGCGTTTGAGAACTGAAGGTACTGATCCAGCTT
This sequence comes from Vibrio sp. 1CM7H, assembly GCF_023161645.1. Classification (NCBI taxonomy): domain Bacteria; kingdom Pseudomonadati; phylum Pseudomonadota; class Gammaproteobacteria; order Vibrionales; family Vibrionaceae; genus Vibrio; species Vibrio sp. 1CM7H. The sequence goes on along the minus strand of NZ_JALNTV010000002.1, from coordinate 143,482 downwards.
GGTCATCGCTTCTGGGAAAATCATATCCGCGCCAGCTTCCACACACGCAATCGCACGCTCAATTGCACTGTCCATGCCTTCAACAGCTAGCGCGTCTGTACGAGCCATAATCACGAAACTTTCATCATTGCGTGCGTCAACCGCGGCTTTTACGCGATCAACCATCTCTTGCTGGCTCACAATTGCTTTGTTCGGACGGTGCCCACAACGTTTCTGTGCGACTTGGTCTTCCATATGAACCGCAGCAGCACCCGCCTTTTCCATTGCTTTGATCGTGCGAGCAATATTAAATGCGCCTCCAAAACCGGTGTCGATGTCGACCAATAGCGGTAAATCACACGCGTTAGTGATGCGGTCAACATCGACCAGTACGTCGTTCAATGTTGTAATACCGAGATCCGGCAATCCGTATGACGCGTTTGCAATACCGCCGCCAGACAAATAAATCGCTTGATGCCCCAAGTTTTTCGCCATCATGGCGCAGTAAGGGTTAATGGTGCCAACAATTTGCAGCGGATTGTTTTGTTCAATAGCGAGTCTGAACTTCGCTCCCGGTGTTAAGCTCATGACGAATTCCTTCTAGTCTTTGTCTAAACTTTCTGTATGTATAATTTGCGATTGGATGAGCTTTCGACTTCCTGAGATGTGTCTTCTCATCAGCATTTCTGCAAGCTCTTCATCGCGATTACGGATGGCTTCCAGAATGAATTTGTGTTCAGTCAGCGCTTCATTTGGACGAGATTGCGCGCGCGGTGACTGATAGCGATACATGCGTAACAAGTGGTAAAGCTCGTCGCACAGCAGAGAAATCAGCTTGCTGTTTCGGCTTGCTTGGATGATGCGATAGTGAAAATCAAAATCTCCATGCTGATGGAAGTAAGAGGCTCCCTCCACTTGATCGATGTGCTTAGAATGTGTCGACAATAGCATTTCCAAGCTCAAGAGCTCTTCTTGCGTAATATGTCGCGCTGCTAACCTTGCCGCCATACCTTCTAGCGCTTCGCGAACCGCATAGAGTTCTATCAGCTTTTCTGGAGAAAAAGTGGTCACTCTAGCCCCGACATGAGGAATACGTTCAATGAGCCCTAGCCCCTCTAAACGCATTAATGCTTCACGCAAAGGGCCACGGCTGACTTGATATTTCTTCGCCAGTTCAGGCTCCGAGATTTTATGACCAGGCTTAACATCGCCATTCACAATGACTTCAATCAGTGTTTCTGTCAGTGTTTCTGACTTGGTGTGTTCTTTCTCAGAACCCAGTACTTTATAACGAGTTTTCAACTCAGAGTTCATACTCAGATACTCACGTTACCGACATCAAAATGTCTACAATTTCTTAACCTGAATATAAAGTAGTCGATCAAAGTGTCGACAATCAAGTAAATTGTCGACAATTTAGACTAAGGTCGTAATTTAAATCGACGAAAATCGTCTATTACGGGCTTAATGGAGGGATAATTGCGAAGGAAAAAATAAATTGTCGACACCCAAACACCTCTTAACATAATGATATAAAAGAAAAATAATTAAGCCGTCGAACAATTAAGGATACAAAAGGCTATTCTTTAGGTGAAAATTGCTCAAAAACTTGCTGCGATGTCATCTTTTGTGAGGTGGGATTGAGGTCATAATACGCGGGCTTTTCATCGGTAAAGATCTCTAATGAGAGTTTGAAATCTGGATTGTCGAACAAACCAGCGGAGAGAATGTACTCGCCTGTCGGTAACAAATGATAGAAAAGGTTTGTGCCGCATTCACCACAAAAACCTCTCACCGCCCAGTCAGACGATTGATAACGCTTTGGCTCGGCCCCCTTAAACGTTACGTTAGGACCACAATGCACAGCATGGAGTGCTCCACTCGACCATTTTCGACACATCGAGCAGTGGCATAGACTCACTTCATTCTTAGCATCTGCGATCACTTCAATAGCGCCGCACAAACATGTCCCTTTCATTCTCTGTTTCCTTATTCGTTTGATGCCATTCCATTATGACGCAATTGTTAGCACGCACGCGTGATGTGCAACCAATTTTTCAGCGTGAACTTTATGAACAAAATATCCGTTATGCTCAATATTCTCTTTATCGACGTTTTAAAGACATCAATTTAACACTTGATTAACCTTTGACACATCAGCATCCAGTTCGAGTTAAAAGCTGAAACAAAAATAAGACTCATCTAAAAATAGAGTCACCAACATAAGGAACGTGAACATGTTAAAGGTAATCAAACCAACGCTCGCCGCATCGATCATCGCAGCTTCATTTTCATTTAACGCTTTTGCTGCTGATGTAGAAAAAATGCATTTCTTGATCCCTGGAGGTGCCGGGGGCGGCTGGGATATGACCGCACGAGGTACAGGTGATGTGCTACTCAAATCAGACATCGTTGAGACGGTATCTTTTCAAAACCTTTCTGGTGGCGGCGGCGGTAAAGCCATTGCGCACTTGATTGAAACGGCAGATCGTCAAGAAGATACACTCATGGTGAACTCAACACCGATCGTCGTTCGCTCTCTAACAGGTATTTTCCCTCAATCCTTTAGAGATCTCACTCCCGTTGCAGCCACCATTGCGGATTACGGTGCCATCGTAGCCTCTGTTGATTCGCCATACAATTCTTGGGAAGACGTAGTAAAAGCATTTGAATCTAACCCTCGCAAAGTGAAAATTGCGGGTGGCTCTGCTCGTGGTTCTATGGATCACCTCGTCGTTGCCGCCGCATTTAAAGGCGAAGGATTTGATGCGCGTAAAGTGCGTTACATCGCTTACGATGCGGGCGGTAAAGCCATGGCAGCCCTTCTTTCTGGCGAAACTCAACTGCTCTCTACGGGCCTAGGTGAAGTACTGGAGATGTCAAAATCTGGTCAAGTAAAAGTGCTAGCGGTAACTGCACCAAAACGCCTAGAAGCCGCACCAAACATCCCTACGCTAACAGAATATGGTAACGAAACGGTCTTCGCTAACTGGCGTGGATTCTTTGCTGCACCAGGTACTAGCCAAGAAAAGCTGGATGAATGGAATGCAGCATTTACCAAAATGTACAACACTGACGAATGGCAAGTCGTCCGTGACCGCAATGGTTGGATAGACAACTACAAAGCGGACAAAGCGTTCTTCGCGTTCCTTGAAGAGCAAGAGCAGCAAATGGGTGACCTAATGCGCGAGTTAGGCTTCCTAAAGTAACAGTCGAACAGGGTCCCTAAGATTCCAACCTCACCCAATAACGTGAGGTTGGTATTTCCCCAACTGTATTTGCACTCTAAGTTTCACCGTATATGGATATTGTCGACAATCGGCATGCACACTCCTTTGTTTATATACCCAAAGCAGCTCGACTAGCAGCGAAATGCTTAATTGTTAATGGTTTAGTTTATTCATTAACGTCCATATGCGGTCTTTTTTATTTTTGTTAGGAGTTGAATATGTCTCGTTCAACCAACTTTTTCACCAAAGAATATTTGCTCTGTCGTGACCGTGTCGGCGCAATGATCTTTCTACTCTTCTGTCTTTGCTACGGTTATCAAACCTCACAAATTCCATTGTTCCCTGGTGATGAATACGAACCGTTCACCGCACGTACTTTGCCAACCATCCTGACTTACGTTGGTGCAGGCCTTTCTTTGTTATTGCTGGTAACAGGACAACCAGATAAACAAAGTGGCGCGGTGCTGAACTTTAATTGGAAGTTACTGATCGCTTTCTTGGTTTTGATGGCGCTTTACGGCGTAGGCCTGACTTACCTAGGCTTTGTTATAGCTACTGGCTTCTTTTTATTGGCTGGCTTTTATCTGCTGGGGGAAAGACGTAAACCCGTTCTGTTCGGCGCGTCGTTTCCATTCGTGATCGCGTTCTATTTATTACTCACTCAAGGTTTGGACATCTATCTCGAACCGGGTTTGATTTTCACCATCTGGTAGTCAAAGAAAGGACTGAATTATGTTAGATGGAATTCTACAAGGTTTATCCACTGCAGTAATGCCAATGAACATCATGATGGTGATCGTTGGTTGTTTCGTCGGTACATTTATCGGCATGTTACCAGGGCTTGGGCCGATCTCAGCCATTGCTTTGATGATCCCAATTACTTATGGCCTAGAGCCCTCTTCTGGCCTTATTTTAATGGCGGGTGTTTATTACGGTGCGGTATTTGGTGGTTCTACATCGTCGATTTTAATTAACGCGCCGGGTTGTTCTTCAACCGTGGTGACAGCATTCGACGGCTACCCGATGGCTCAAAAAGGCCAAGCAGGTAAAGCATTAGCTTTGGCAGCTTATTCGTCTTTCACTGGCGGTACGCTATCTGCCATTATGTTGCTTGTCGCAGCACCAGCATTGGCTAGCGTTTCACTTAGCTTCCAATCGTCGGACTATTTTGCGTTGATGCTACTTGGGTTATCAGCAGTCGCAGCTTTTGCTGGGAAAGGTCAGGTAATCAAAGCGTGGATGATGACCATTCTTGGTTTGATGCTATCTACAGTTGGAATCGATAAAGGCGTAGGCATTGAACGCTTTACCTTCGGTTTAACGGATTTAATGGATGGCTTTAGCTTCTTGTTGCTTGCAATGGCGACATTCGCACTGGGTGAGACGCTGATGGACATTCTTAAACCATCAAAAGACACCAGCGATGAAGAACAGGAAAAGCTGAGTAACATTGGCTCAATGAAAGTGACGAAGGAAGAAATCAAAGACGTCGCGCCTGTTTCAATTCGCTCTTCAATATTAGGTTTCTTCACTGGCGTTCTTCCTGGCGCAGGAGCAACCATTGCTGCTTTTTTAAGCTATGGTATGGAGCGCAACCTCGCACCTAAAGAGAAAAAGGAAGAGTTCGGTAAAGGCAGTATCCGTGGTTTAGTCGCGCCAGAATCAGCGAACAACGCAGCGTCTAGTGGTTCATTTGTTCCACTGCTAACGCTTGGCATTCCAGGTTCTGGTACAACAGCAATAATGCTCGGCGCGCTGATCGCTTACGGTATTCAGCCGGGCCCTCGCCTGTTTGTTGAGCATCCAGATGTGTTCTGGTCAGTGATCATTTCCATGTACTTCGGCAACATCGTACTCGTGATCCTGAACTTACCGTTGATTCCGTACATCTCAAAGCTTTTGGCGGTTCCTAGAACGGTACTTCTGCCGATGATTTTATTCTTCTCAATCACCGGAGTTTATTTGGTCTCCTTTAATACTATGGATGTGTTCGTGATGCTGATTGTCGCTATGGCTGCCATTGCACTTCGACTCGCTAACTTCCCACTTGCGCCTTTATTGCTGGGTTTCATCCTTGGGGGATTAATGGAAGAGAACTTACGCCGCGCATTAATGATTTCAGACGGCGAATTAAGTTTCCTATGGGAGCGCCCTATTACCCTTACCTTTACTGTTTTAGCCGTATTGGTACTGGCAAGTCCACTAATCGTAAAGCTGATTCAAAAGTTTAAAGCACAGCCAGTGAGCGTTGAGCAGTAATAGCTGTCTCTTTCAACCTAGACAAAGCCATCCATCGCGATGGCTTTTCTTTCTCCTATCAAATCGTTCACTTATTAAGCAAAACAATATTGACAAGTCATCGCCTATATATAAGAGTAGTTGCATGAATACACACTTAGCGCAACTTAACCAACGAATTATCATCATTCCATAGGAATGGTGGGATATTTGATGCGCTCAATATTTATCGAACCCACCCATAACGGTGGGTTTTCTGTCTCTGCCGTATGGGAAATATTCTCTTGGAGGCGGTCACATGCAAAAAGTAGCGGTTTTTGGTAAGCCCGGCAGCGGAAAATCGACGATAAGTAAAGCAATCGCGTCTGCTACCGATCTCCCTCTTCATCAATTAGATTCCATGGTCTATAAACCAAACGGTGAGCCCGTTGAGCGTAACGTTTTTGATGAAGCACATAGCAATATACTTCACTCAGATCGTTGGATCATAGATGGTCTGGGGCCTATCAGCTCCTTTAATGCTCGTTTAGATGCAGCCGATACTCTCGTTTATATTGATCTACCATACTCCGTAAGCTATTGGTTTGTGACGAAACGTCTCCTTAAAGGACTATTCATTAAACCCGAAGGTTGGCCTGATGGCAGTTCGGTATTGAAAGGGACATTACAAAGCTACAAAGTTCTTCAGCAATGCCCTGCATTCTGGAATGATGACTTTATGTCTCGTCTCGAAGGGTACTCTCAAAGTAAAACCGTTCATGTCATCAAAAACGTCACAGAACTGAACAATTTTGTTTTAGAGCGGGTAAAGTAAACTTCATATCAGAACACTAGAGCATGTGGGATGGGCCATCTAAAGCTCTAACAATGAAAAAGAACATAACAAGGATTGTTTATGCTTTTAGAACTAGCGCTTTTATTCGTTGCCGGCGTAGTTGGTGGGATCATTAACTCCATTGCGGGAGGCGGAAGCTTTATTACTTTTCCGGCCCTATTGGCGGTTGGTGTGCCTCCAATTATGGCCAACGCAACAAATACTTATGCTTCATGTGCAGGGTACATTAGCGGAGCCGTTGGCTTCAGAGAAGAGATCATGAAGAACAAGCAAGAACTGTTGTTCACAGTCTCATTCAGTTTAGTAGGTGGCGCTGTCGGAGCATATCTGCTGCTCAACACACCAGAATCGCTATTTTTGGAAGCCATTCCTTGGCTACTCTTGTTTGCCACCGTGCTTTTCCTGACTGGTTCTCGTTTAACAATGCTTATCAAAACTGTCGCGAAAGAGCACAAACACGCAGGAATACTCGGAGCAATCGCTTTGGGTCTATTACTTGTTGGTGTCTCTGCTTACGGTGGTTTTTTCAACGCAGGTTTAGGGGTTATTGTTCTGAGTTATCTGGTAGTAGCGGGTCACCAAGACATTAATTTAATGAACGGTTTGAAATTGCTGGTATCTACGTGTGTTTCACTCATTGCTATCGTGATTTTTGTTGCGAATGGTTCCATTGACTGGCGCACAGGTAGCGTTGTTTTGGTCGGTACGTTGGTGGGTGGTTATCTTGCAGCTCGTGTATCTCGTCAACTTAATCCCAATCATGTTAAAGGGTTTGTTGCTCTTTCTTCTATTCTCATCACTATCTACTTTTTCATTGATGTTTATGCTTAAGTAAAACTTGCACATGTAGATAACACTCCTATAAAAAACGCCATCGCGAATGATTAATGCTGATCGCTGAACGAGGTTTTTGTGTCATTACAGCGAGCCTTGGCGTGACTAGGGATCTAATAGCAGTACGCTGAGCGGCTAGTGAAACAATTTTGACCATAAAGGGCTCGGATAGAAGATCCTGTATCACGCTCCTCCGTCGCTGTACAGGATGACGAGAGATAGAAATATGCCACTCGCTGTTAAACGAGTGGCATTAATCGAGAAAGATGGCGTTTTACATCAATAAGAAGAGAAAGTAACGGTTACTTAATCAGCCCTACTTCTTTGTAGTATTTGAGCGCACCTGGGTGAAGAGGCGCAGATAAACCGTCTTTTACCATTTCCTCTTTCTTCAAGTTCGCAAACGCTGGGTGGAGACGGCGGAAATCATCGAAGTTTTCAAATACCGCTTTAACCACGTTATAAACCACATCTTCTGGTACAGCAGTAGAGGAAACAAACGTCGCACCCACACCAAAGGTTTGAACATCACTATCTGTGCCACGATACATACCACCCGGTACATTTGCGACACGGTAGAAGCTATTGTCTGCAACCAATTTTTCTACATTAGGTCCAGCTACCGTTACGATATTACTATCACACGACGTAGTGGCTTCTTTAATCGCTCCACTTGGGTGACCAACGGTATAAATCATCGCATCAATTTTGTTATCACAAAGTGCTTTTGATTGCTCTGCTGCTTTTAACTCAGACACAAGCTTAAAGTCATCGTTACTCCAGCCATACTGGCTCATTAACACTTCCATGGTGCCTCGTTGACCTGAGCCAGGGTTACCAATGTTGACGCGCTTACCTTTCAAATCATCAAAAGTTTTGATGTTCGCGTCTTTACGTGCAACGACAGTGAACGGTTCTGGATGAACGGAGAATACGGCGCGTAGTTCTTTAAAAGGCCCGCTTTCCTTAAACTTACTGGTTCCTTTGTAAGCATGATACTGCCAGTCTGATTGAGCGATACCGAGATCCAATTCACCAGCACGAATAGTGTTGATGTTATAAATCGATCCCCCAGTACTTTCTACCGAACAACGGATACCGTGATCTTCTCGCGATTTGTTAACCAAGCGACAAATTGCTCCACCAGTCGGATAATAAACCCCTGTTACGCCACCAGTACCAATCGTGACAAACGTTTCTTCCGCAGACGCAGAAAAGCCAGTTGTGAGTGCCGCTAAAGAAGCAGCAAGTGCGATTTGCTTAAACTTAAACATTGAACATCCTTTTTACCTGTGTTGATGACCGTTTAAGTATAGCAACCGTTAACAATTTGATAACGTTTGAGTTCTCATCCTTGCAGATTGGCTTAGCAAGCACCATTTTTATCAGCATATTCTGCCATCATACAAGGCTCTATATAAGATGTAATCGCAACCCGTATCGCATAGAAAATTAAATCTTTTTAAAATTTTTCATTTATGAAATGTTTAGACAGACATATCTATTCGAAATTATCTATTAAATAGAAACAATCAGGTCAATTACAATAATCTTGTTAAACAACCTTTATTCTATATAAATATGATGAATTATAACTCCAGACAAAAGACATGAGGCACTTGAAATAAACAAGACGAAAGAGAGAACAAATAATCGTTTAATATGCTTTGGAACTTTATCTCTCTTCTCTAGCATTTTATACCGTTTCGCATGAAACTTGCTCAGAAAGACAGTGCCATATTGTAGGACACCTTGACCTGATAAGAATATATTCAGAGTGTAGTATCGGACTCCATTATCAAGAGTATCTTCAAGATACTTCAACCAGTTGGATTTCAAATAAATAACAAACAAAACCCAAGTGAATATACCTAAAATTCCAACCGTAGTCAGATAAATAACTAAATCTGATGCTAAACTGATATCTTCCATCTTCGACTACTTATTAAGTTGAGTTTTATATAATTCTGTTCCCAAATACTCACCAGTCGAACCGCCATATTTTCCTTTTAAGTACTCCCACTACAAAAAACACTTTTTGTGAGTAATAATGACACTCTAACTCAATTTTATGCAACAAAGCCACTATGGAGTGATAACTTTGAGCTGAGTTCAACAAAAACAACAACTTCTATGCAAGATAAATCTCTTTTAGCATGATGATCAGATCATTGATGATTACTAAGGAAGCGGGATAGAGTAAATGTTTAACTACGTTATATTGTGTTACAAACCAATTCCTCAGTAAGTATCAATATCTAGTTGTTAGCTTAGATAACTGAAACAAAAAAAGCGTTGTATAAACAACGCTTTGTAGTTAATGAGATGGACGGTTACACCGTTGGGACTGACGCTCGCCACGCTTGGTTCTGACTATCTGAGATAGAACGGAACAATTCACGTAGCTCTTTCAACAGACCTTCTTGGAAACCAATGTTTTCATCGGCTTTCTGTTTGGCTGCTTGTGCGCGAGTCGCTTGTACTTCATCATCTTTGCTGCGCGCTTGCGCTTTGGTTTGCTCTACATTCGATGCTGAGTTTGCCATCTGGCCCAAAGCTTGAAGAATAGCGTTCTTCGCTTGGTTTGAGCTCATCAACTTATCGAACTTACGGCCACCACTTGTCAGCTGCGCTGTCGTGTCTGCGATATTGTCTTTCGCTAGTGAGTGCGCACGCTTAACCTGATCTTGCTGAGTTTTAGACAAGCTATTGTTATTCAATAACTCTTCTGCTTGATCGAAGCCAGCTTTTTGCGTTTTCAGTACATTATTGCTCGCCATTTCATTCTTGATTTCTTTCCCTGCTTTGAAAGAACCAAGGGCACCAATAATTGCAGTAGCACCCGCTAATACACCCGAAACGACTGCCATCGCGATCATCGCACTTGCCGAGTTGTTTAGTTCTGCCGCTTGGCTTTCTAAACTCGCGACGTTTGCTTCAACAGCAATTTCACGTTGTAGCACTTGCTGCTCACGGCTCAGCTTTGATACTTGATACAACAATGTTAGTAGCGTCAACGATTGTGATACCGCATCTGATGGTGACTTGATCACCTCTTCACCGTTAAGCGCTTTCATTGTTGTGCTCATTAGCGAACTGACCGTCGGTGCAAGAGCGTTCATTAAGTTTGCAACAACTTGAGCTTGGTTGCTCACTGCTGGTGCTTTAGGAGCCTCTAACTGGTAGCGTGCAGCACCAGAAACACCTGATTCACTATGGCTTTTAATAGAGCCCGCTTCAAGCTTTGTTTCTGGTGTTTTTTCTGCTTTGGTTGTTTTAATAGTGTCGCCTAAACCATACAGTTCGCCGCGTCCCGTTCCGCCTACTTTATCTAGCATAATAAACTCCTTATACCGTTGCAGGACGGCTTAACACCGTTTGCATGGTTTCACTTTTCGCTTGGATCATTTGCATGATGACGCTCATCAGCTCTTGGAAATCTTCCATCAACTTGCCAATTTCTTCTTTAAGCTTGTCGATGACGGCCTGGCTTAAGGTCATTTTGGCGCGAAGGTCCGTGATATCTGCCTGAATCTCTGTCACTTGAGCATTGTTAGCAGCATGGACACTGTCCGTTGCGCCTTTACCCACATTGACGGCAAGATCGACGGTTTCTGCTCCGTAACGAATCGCTTTCGCTGTTGTTGTCGCAGCTTTTGTGCCCATATCCGCCACTTTCGCCATGTTTGCAGCGGCTTTCGTAGCGATTTCCGTGACCTTTTGAGCTACCTTACCAGCACCTTTTGCTGCAAGTTTCGCGATACCGCCAGCTGCTGCACCACCAAACGTCACAACAGCTCCGATAACCGCGACTGCGATTTCTAATGCCATTACGACTTTGTTTAGCACATCGACATTTACGCCCGCTTCTTTTAGCGCATCTTGAACGGCTGGCTCTTGCAGCGCCATGCTCACTGCTCCCATGACGCCACCAGCGATCATAAGAGCACCAGCTGCTGCACCAACACCCGTTGCCACCATTACGGCACCAACAACAATAGAAACCACCGCACTGATCCAACCAAAGATCTTCGCTGCTAAGCCTGATTTTTGGGCTTCTTTTGCAGCGGCTTCCGATTCTTTGATTTTGTCTTGGTTTTCCACCATCTCTTTTTCGTGCTTAGCTTTTGCGACCTTCACTTCCTGAATTTTCAGCTCGTTTTGAGCACTTTTCAGTTTATCCGTGATAGCAGCAAGCTCTACTTCAAAATCATCAGCAGAACCTGCGATGATTTTGACTGCAATCGAACCTGTTTGATCTGCAACTGCATGGAGAGATTTTGCAATGGTATCGACGATCTTTTGCAGCTGTGCCATGGCTTTTAGCGTCAAATCATTCACTTTGTCGCTAACAGCTGCGTTAGGTGCATCTAACTGAACTTTTACTTTTCCGGTGTTCAGTACATCTGCATCTTTACTCTTCACGTTTTCTACCGTCACAGAAGGCGTCGCTGTAGACGCCGTTTTCTGCACGTTATCTAACGTGGCTTGGCCAGATTCAGGGCTATAAACCTGTGTCTGGATGCGGTCAAGTGCAATAGAACTCATAGTCTAATTACTCCTTTTTATTTCTCACCGCTTCTAACATGATGCCTGCACGCTCATGCAAATCTGCATATTGTGATTTTCCGGCAGACATCTCCTTCGCGCTGTAAAACCCACTCTCTGCTTCTGTCAGTTGTTCCAGTTTCAGGTGACATTCAGCAGAGTGAAAAGGTGGACGTGGATCATTTACGTCCACTAGCGCTGCGTAGCTGTAGGCGTCTATTGCCTGCAGATACTCACCCAACTCCTGACGAGCCGCGCCAAGGCCAATGAAAAATCGCGCCTGATAATGATCAAGCATGCTGAGTAATTGAAATACTTTCGCTGCTTGCTCAATCTTTCCCGATTGGAAAAAGTTGTAACCTACGGCATAAATATGTTCGATGGTGTCCTGAGACACATCGTGCAACATTTTTAGCGTGCCTCCCTCTTCAAGAAAAGACAGCAGCTCTTCTGCTTGCATTTGGGATGGATCGGTCGCGTTTGTTTTAGTCATGGTTGGTTATCCTTAAATGGCTCGTAGGATTTCTTGTAAAATACTGTGGTACTTCTGAACAAACTTGTTCATCGCTTCAACGGTCGAGTTGTATTGGGAGCTTGTATCATTTAGCTCTGTCGTTTTGATTTGAACTTCGTCGTTGAGTAGTTTGGATTTGTCACTGATCGAACTGGAAAAGTTAGATAGTTTTTTAACCTTTTCACCATCTTGATAGCTCTGATCTTTTACATCGACACCTTCATACTTTAAAAACATAAGGTGAGTGACCCTTACATCTTCAGGAGCGGGATTTACTCCACCATCAAGAGCTTGGTATTCGGGCTTAATATATTTCTCAATGTTTTCTTTGGTAAAAACAAACTCTACCCCATAAGTGTCGGCACTCTTGTAGACACTATCGGTATCAACGTTGTCTCTGCGTATTGCATCAAAATCGATGTAACTGTTGTTCAGTCTTAGAGTCTTACCTGGTCCAGGGGATCCCCACCCTTTATCACTACGGAAAACTTCCGCTAGATGTTTTAACTCAGGTGATTTGTAGAACTCTTCTCTTGAACTGTAGTTAAAACTGCTATAGTCAAAGGTATAATCTTTAGGGTTATAACTTTCACCATATGTACCGCCTCCGCTTTGTTTGCTATGAACCAAAGACTGCACTTCACCAAAGATTTTTAGCCTCGCTGTAAAAGATTGAAGCTCCTCTTTTTGCTGATTACGTTTCTCTAAACGGTTAACACGACGCTCATTTAGTGCAAGCAGCACTTGCTCATCAAAACGATCACCAATGCTAGATTCAACAACGGCCAACAAATCACGAGCCGTTAGAGAGTGCTCTGCTCTCACCTCGCGATCCGCTTTCTCTTTGTCGGTGATATTGAGTAGACGCTCTTTCAATGCCCCTAAGTTCTTGCGCAATGCCTCGTATCGCTCAGCAAATGAAGCCCCGGTAGATTCATCTTTTACTATTTTTTCAAACTGTAATCGGATGTCTCGTTCGGTGTTTTCTTTGATCAAAGTAACTTGAGCTGACGTTATTTGTGTCTTTTGGACATCGGCTATCGCGCTGTCCTGGTAAAAGTCGTCGATTTCTATATTTGTTAAACTCACCGCGAAGTTGGCGAACAGACTAGAAAGGGTCAAAGGCTCGGTTCCGCCAATGACGGTGTTAAGTGCTGCTTTTAGGTTGTTTGTTCCAGCCGCCTCCCCATAAGCTGCGCTATATTGGCCTTTCACTTGAGCGGCCATTTCATCTAACGCTTCTTTAAGCTGCTGTTTAGAAATACCAGGAGTCCATGTAATTCTGTTAGCTAGCGCACTTGCGTCATCGGTGCTTAAAGTAATACCGATACCTTGAAAACTACTTTTTAATTGAGCTGAGACTTGAAGAGCGAAACTCTCTTTAGTCAACAGGAAGTCCGAGATCTTCAGTTGCGCGAGATTAAGGGAACCTAAGCTACTAAAGGCATTGCGAAGAAAAGAAATAGAAGCATCTCTCACTTCACGGGAGCTCATTTGATTAGCAAGCTCTGCAACAAAAAGAGAAATTTCTTTGGTGGCATTAGCCAGACCTGTCTCGGAGAGGTTGGCGATCTGCTCCGCTTGGTTACTCTGAGTGCCCAAATTAAATTGACTAACAAACTCAGTAGATAACGAGCTATCTACGTTTTCCGTCAGTAACTTACTAAACCAAGACTGAAACTGATTTGATAGCGTTTGGTTTGTTTGAGCATTGAACTCGGCTGCGGTTAATTCGCCATCTGAATTAGCACTTTGTAGCGACTTTATCCAAACAGATGCGGTGTCGGTCAATGATATACCAGCAAACGCGTTATTTTTCGCTTTTAGGTTTTCAAGTGTATCAACATAAAGCGCGATGCTTTGTGATTCCGTTTGTCCCGAGATAGTTGGCAATGAAGAGATTAGAGAGGCAAGTTGCTGAGTCTCTGCTTCACCCAGTACAGGGGTAAATGCCTCTATCAAGTTTTGTTGGAAAGTGGGTAATGGTGCACTACTCGCAGCTGTGTCTGTTGCTCCTGTCGTAGAGCCAGTCGTTTTCATATTCGTCATTTCCAAACCTCTAAATCATCATGCCGCGCATCACTGTGGGACGCTTTCTGCGTTTACCTGACGTACCTTGTAGCTGATTTTGTTGTTGCCGGCGGCGCTGGACTTCGTCTATTAGCTCTTGCTCTGCACGTTTCATGGTATTTACTGGCGCTTTTATGCCGCCAAGTAAAACATCACCCGCAACAGGACCAACACCTAAGCCTTCCAATAGCTCGTTAAAAATATCGGTTCTGTCTTCAGCTTTTCTAATGGCAAGCTCAGCGTTCTCAATCGCATCGGTAAACGGTTGCTTCATCTTGATTCCTATCTTAAAGCGGGTCATCTCATCGGTGCTGTCAGTAACAGTCGTGAGTTTTTACTTTTTCAACTTTTTCAAAGGTCTATAATCTGCTAGGCGTAAACAGTACCAGTCTTCTAGCTCATCATGGCTTGCACCGCATGCTTTTAGATAGAACTGTGCCAATCGCTGGCTGCTCATATTGCTACCACGTAATACATCAACGTTTCCGCGAATGACCCAATCGGAGGGATAAAGTTGAATAGCATGCTCAGCTAAGAGAAATAAGCCTGCAAAAGGGTTACTCAACCCTAGGTTTGGATGCACACGTTTCAAAAGAACGATGATGATTTCACCGTCCTCCACACGAAAAACGAGCTCTAAACCCTCAACTTCAATTCGATAACCAAGTTGAATTTCACTTTTTTGCCAAAAGTATGGCGTCACTTCGATCCCCGCTTGCGCGAGCGAGAGCATTAGTTTTGTTTTCATTACATCCCCACCCTTCCAAGTGGCTGAATATTGATTTGCTGAGTTAATTCTTGAAATGACAAAACGGGCAGATCGTAGTACTCCGATTCAATAAGCTTTCGCACATATCGGCGTACATCCATAGACACAACTAACACAGGCTTATTCGGCATGCGGCTTAAGTCACCAATGGTCTGTTTCACATCACTGACAAATTGTTGCGTTACTGACGGATCTAACGCCAAGTAACTCCCTGCTGAGGTTTGACGAATACCGCTGCGTATTGTGTCTTCGAGACTTTGATCCAATAAGTAAGCGGGCAACATGTTTTGTCCGCTCGCGTATTTGTAGCAAATGTAACGTTTTAAGCTGGAACGAATGTACTCCGTCAGCTGTACAACATCTTTCTCTTTTTGGCCCCACTCAACCATCGCTTCCAAGATCACGCGAAGGTTTCGGATAGAAATGTCTTCAGAAACCAAGCGTTGCAAGATTTCCGTCATTTTTTGCAACGGAACAATACGCTGGGCCTCTTTAACAAGCTCCGAATAACTGCCTTCCATCTGCTCCAATAGATAACGCGTCTCCTGAATACCAATAAAGTCTTGTGCGTACTCCTTGAGAACATGAGACAAGTGGTACGTTAAAATTCTGTCGGGTGTGAGAAAGCCGACATGGCTAGTCGTGAGTTTTTGCTCGTAACTTTGTGCCACCCAAATGCTAGAAATACCGGGTAGAAAATCTTCATCTTGCTCATAAGGCACGCCTAATAAGTCGATCTGCTCATTCCCTTCTGTCACCAAGAGTTGGTCTTTTACAATTCGTCCTCGTGCAACCGGAACTTCTTGTAACTGAATTAAATATTCGCCATTTTGCATCCCCTCGTTAAAACGCAGGTGGATACCCGGGAAAGGCACGCCGAGATCGAGATATAGTGCGCGCCTCACCCTTGCTAGCTCTTCATTCAATGCGACCGCTTCCAAGCTTTCCTGAAGGCTCGCGTCAAGATCGATCAAGAGTGGGACCGTCATAGCGAACTCTTCTTGCTCACCTAATTTTCCTTTACTGTTTCTAGATGGGGTTGGTTTGCTTGGCTTCGCTGCTGGTGAACCCGCCCCTTGCGAAACAAAGCTTGATAAGTCGGTACTATCTGATTCAGTCTGTTTTTTCTGTTGATAGAAAAGGAAGAAACCACCACCACCAACCACTGTGGCCAAGACCAGAAAAGTAATTTTTGGAAAACCAGGAATCAGTGCGAACAGCACCAAAAGCACACCGCCAATAAGAAGCGCACGTGGCTGAGCAATGACCTGCCCACCAATGTCCGAGCCAAGATCAGAAGAGTCTTCATGAGATACACGCGTCACGATAATACCGGCCGTAATCGCGATAAACAGTGCCGGAATTTGCGATACCAAACCATCGCCAACGGTCAAAATCGCAAACAGCTCAAGCGCTTCAGAAGCACTCATACCTTTTTGCGTAACCCCGATAGTGACGCCACCTAAGATGTTGACCACAATGATGACCAGACCGGCAATGGAGTCGCCTTTAACGAACTTCATCGCGCCATCCATCGAGCCATACATTTGGCTTTCTTTTTCAATCAGTGATCGTCGGTGCCGTGCTTCGTGTACGTCAATCACCCCAGCGCGCATGTCACCGTCAATACTCATCTGCTTACCAGGCATCGCATCAAGTGAGAATCGCGCACTAACTTCTGCAACCCTCTCCGAGCCTTTGGTGATCACCATAAACTGGACAATAGTAATGATCAGGAAAACAACAATACCGACCACCAAGTTACCGCCCACGACAAAGTTACCGAAGGTATAAACGATTTGACCAGCATCGCCTTGCAGCAAGATCAAACGGGTTGTCGTGATGGATAAAGACAAACGAAACAATGTCGTGATCAGTAGCACCGCGGGAAACGCAGAGAACTCAAGCGGCGTAGTGATGTAAATCGCTAACATAAGCAGCACCACCGCAATACTCATGTTGGTGCCAATCAGCACATCCACCAGCGCGGTAGGCAGTGGCAATATCATCATAAAGACGATCGCGAGCAACATCACAGCAAGCATAATGTCTTTACGTTGCCCCACCTTGTTTAAAATATCGATCAACTTATTCATGTGATTCACTATTTAAAGATTGCAGATAGCGTCGGTGCGCTTGGCGTGCCCCATCGACGTCGTTTTGTTTCCAACGAGCTTGGCTTAAGCAAAACCAGAGTCCTGCCGAATCAGGTTTAAGGTCGGATTTTAATAAGTGCTCACATACCTCAACCGCACGGGCATATCGACCACTTTGTAAACACGCCACTGCGAGCGTTTGCATCGCCTCTTTGTGTTGCGGGTCTATCTCTAAAACCGCCTCGAGAATAGAGATAGCATGCTCTGGCTTTTGGTATTGAACTTGTAGTGCAGCGTGAACAAGCAACAGTTCAATGTCTTTGGATCTCAACTTCATGTTGGTTAGACCTGGATAAGGAGATTGAGCGCCATAGTGAGGTAACGCTGATCAAGTTGCGTACTTTGTAACGTTTCGGATGCTTTGATAAAAGAAGCGGAGCCTGAATCCTGTGCAAGAACTTGCAACTGAGCTAACGTTTCATCAAATTGTTGACGGTATTTTTCTGGACGCAGCAACTCTGAGTGCAACAATTTTGGCTTGGTTAACGCGATTAGGTATTGGTCTGAAGGCCTGAGGTCATAGAGCTTCTCTAAATGTGTAGCGACCGCCTGTCCATCCGGAAGTAATTGAAACCGTTCAGGGAAATCGGCCTTAACCTCACTATGCGTAACATGCGTGAAGGCTTCTATGCCTACGTTTAAAGTGCTTACTCGAGTCATGAGGTTGCCACATCGTTATGTAGACGAACCAAAAGCGTAAACGCTTGTTCTAAAGTCGGAAGCGTGACCTCTTCTCCGTTTAACCGCGCGGAAAAAACCAAAGTTTGCTCATCTAACAAACCAGTTTTAATTTCGAAAGGCCAGCCTTGATCGGTATGACACAAACTGAGTGCGCTTTGAATGATGTCACTGGTTTGATGCCAAGATAACGCTTGAGACAACATAAAGAATAGCTGCTCCCCGTGTCGCTCAATATGTAGTGTACCGCTTTGCTCAAAATCCAGCTGCACCCGTCCAGCTGATGAGAAATCGACGGCATCGAGCCCCATTCCTCGGCAAAATTCATTGACGGATGCATCAATCCAACTCATCTTCCCACGCTTCCTCTTCTTCTATATCAATGGCTTCGTCTAGCGCCTTTTGTACCGCTTGGATTAAATTCTGTCGTTGTTCTTCATCGGCGAATACGTCAATTGGGATTGCGCGAACTAACTTGTGGAACTCTCGAAAAAAATCGATTTTTTGTTGTACCGCCGTCAATTCCATTGCGTTGGCGACTTTCCAAATCTCATCACTGCTTACCCATCGCTGCTCTACCAACGCAATCACATCAGCCATCAAATTAGAAACTTGATAAGCCATAACTCGTCCTTTCCGGTTTAAACATTTGGAACAACTGACTCACGCGATCTTGCAACGTATTCAGAGTTTTGAGTTTTTGCATATCGGACATCAACCACTGCAACTTAACCGAGTCGATACTGCTGCCTTGAACACTAAGATCTGCACTCATGCCTTGCAGCATAAAGTCAACAGCGGTCGATACCTCCTGCTCACCAAAGCGCGCCACTACGTCTTGATAAGCAGCGCCGAGCCCTTGATAGCTATGAACGGTATCGCGATAGAAACCGCGCAGCTGATGTAATGAGCTAAACTCTTGCTCTTGGCTGTACTCATCAGCAAAGTTTGAGACGCGAATTTCCGTATCAATTTGAGCCCAAGAATCTGGGTTTTGCTCGATTCTCAGAATCGCTTGGTCAATCAGCGCTAGTAGATGTTTACTTTCTGGGCTCGCACTCAAAAACTTTTTAACGGCTTTTAACGCAAGGTATTGATGGCTTTTCTCCTCTGAAAATCCATTCAAATAAGCTTGCAATTGAGCGATGGTCGAGATATTTCCTCCCGCCATTTTTGCAGCCAGATCTTTGATCTTTTGGTTCTTTTCAAGATCAGGGACTTTTCGCAGATAGTCAGAAACGAGTTCGTGCGCTTCATTAACTCGAACGCCACTGTCTTTCACTTTACGCTTGGTCAAATCTTTTTCTGCTTTTTCGGAACCGAGTGAAGTGAGCTCTTCCATCGCATCAAAAAGTGATTGTGTGGCATTGTGAACACGGACCGTTTCACCGCGGTAATTGCCTTTTCGTGAAGCGTCGGTACGAGACGATTCCAACCCGTTTTGGATAGACGCATCAAACTTCGGGTTTGTTGCGATATGATTGTTGATAATACTCATTCACTTGCACTCCTTCCGTACAATACAGGCGAATTATAGGAAGTGCGCTTTCTCGAAGCTGTCAAAATCAGACGTGTTTTTTTAGTGCGTTTTCAGTTTTCTAAAAACTCCCGACTGATATTCACTATAAATACCCCCTCATCCTTTCTATCCTCCCAACATCAATCATTGCGCATATTTTTACCTTGAACGATTTCTCATACATCACTGATATCCAACAATCTGCGATCAGGCAAACTCGTCTGATCCAAATTCGCGGGCGCGTTACGCAAGTAACCGGCACCATCATCAAGGCCGTTGTCCCCGGCGTTCGTGTTGGTGAGCTGTGTGAGTTGCGTAATCCTGATCAAACTCTGTCTTTATTAGCGGAAGTCGTTGGCTTTCAACAGCATCACGCTCTGCTCACACCGTTAGGAAATATGTTTGGAATTTCCTCAAATACAGAAGTTAGCCCAATGGGAAAAATGCATGAAGTCGGTGTTGGCGATCACCTGTTAGGTACAACGCTTGATGGGCTTGGGCGTCCTTTCGATGGTACGCAAAGCCAGGAACCAAGTGCTTGGTATCCGGTTTATCGCGATGCGCCACCACCAATGCAACGTAAACTGATTGAAAAGCCAATCTCTCTTGGGGTTCGATCCATTGATGGACTACTGACCTGTGGTGAAGGTCAGCGCATGGGCATTTTTGCAGCGGCGGGCGGTGGTAAAAGTACCCTACTGGCAAAACTGATTCGATCCGCAGACGTCGACGTGACCGTTCTCGCCTTGATTGGTGAACGCGGACGCGAAGTACGAGAGTTTATTGAGCATGACTTGGGCGAAGAAGGAATGGCCAAATCGGTTTTAGTGGTCGCGACATCCGATCGCCCGGCCATGGAACGTGCCAAAGCCGCTTTTGTTGCCACTTCTATTGCTGAATATTTTCGTGACCAAGGTAAACGCGTGTTACTGCTGATGGATTCTGTAACGCGTTTCGCCCGCGCACAGAGAGAAATTGGACTAGCCGCAGGCGAGCCACCAACACGACGTGGCTATCCGCCTTCCGTTTTTGCCGCTTTGCCAAAGCTGATGGAACGAGCCGGCCAATCTGACAAAGGGTCAATTACAGCGCTGTACACCGTGTTGGTTGAAGGCGACGACATGACAGAACCTGTCGCCGATGAAACTCGCTCCATTTTAGATGGGCACATCATTCTCTCACGCAAACTTGCGGCAATGAACCATTATCCCGCCATTGATGTACTCCGATCAGCAAGCCGCGTGATGAATCAAATCGTTGAACCTGATCATCAGGCGTCTGCTGCTCACCTTCGCGAAATGTTAGCCAAGTACGAAGAAGTTGAGCTACTGATAAAAATTGGCGAGTACCAGCATGGGGCAGATAGCCGAGCAGATATGGCGATTGCACAAAGTGATGATATACGCGCCTTTTTACGTCAAGGAACGCATGAGCCAAGTGATCTTGATGGTGCTATCGCTCAACTAAAAGGGATGGCGAACCAATGATCGAACGGTTACTAGAGATCAAACAAATTCGAGCGGAACGTGCGGATAAAGCCGTTAAGCGCCAAGAATACCGAGTATCAAATTCGGCAGCACAGGTTCAAAAGGCCGAACGTTCCGTAGCGGACTATCACGTTTGGCGTCAGGAAGAAGAAGAACGACGTTTTGCCAAAGCAAAGCAACACACACTCGTTCTCAAAGAGTTGGAAACATTGAGACAAGAAATCGCGTTGTTGAGAGAGCGAGAAGCCGAGCTTAAACAGCGCGTTGCCGAAGCAAAAAAAGCGCTTGAGTACGAACGTTCGGTACTTAAAGAAAAACAAAAAGAGGCACGGCAAGCCCATAAAACCAAAGAAAAATTCGTTCAGTTGCAACAACAAGAACTCGCGGAACAGTCGCGAGAAAGACAATACCAAGAAGAACTCGAACAAGAAGAGTTTCGCACTGTCGATATTATCTAAAGGTTCATTATGCGCATTACTCCAACAGAAGAAACACCGAATACGCTGTACAAATCAACGCCAGAAAAAAAGCCCCTGGAACGAGAGGTTGAGCTTCAATCACAGTTCGAGCGTGCAATGACGGAGAAACCTAGCAAGGAAGAAGAATCTACCGTTGCGAGCAAAAAAGACACTCAGAGCAGAGACGAGAGCCTTCCGTTAAGACATGAAGCATCTCAAAGCCTAGACAAACAATCGAAACTTTCTAACCAAGAAGCCAGCACTTATAGAAATACCGCCACATCAAAAGGCAAAAGTGACGTCGTCACCAAGAGAGGCGTAGAGAAACCACAAGACGACGCAACAAATAGCGAAGAACACCTAATTGAAAACAGTAAATTGCATGAGAAAGATAAGAAACTTGAGAGCGATCAGGCTCCAAACTCATCCTCGCTTGAGCGCGCAGGCACCCATTCTCAAGCACAAGCTTCTCTCGACGGTTCTCTCCCTAAAAAGGCCGTAGGGAAATCGCTCGCTCAAGATGCAATTAACAATGCCAACTTCACGACGAAACAAACCGAAACGACACACAATAAGCGTGCAACGCAGCGACTACAAGACACAGGCAAACTAACAGATAAAAACGATAGTCGTTCTGAAACTAAATCGCTTGAGAAAGTCGAGACGAAAAGCGCACTAGTGGCCGTTAAAGCGGATGACGAAAAAGCAGAACCTCAACACCTTGCGAGCGCGGCAACACAAGGCGATGTCATTTTAAAGAGTGTCGCTTCACAGGCTCAGCCGGCCCCTGTACGAGAAGTAAATACGTTACTCCAACAATTGGTGGACAAAATCTATGTTTCTCTGCCAACCGCATCGGACAACAAAGAGGTTCGGCTGTTTCTGAGTGAAGGACAATTAAAAGGTGGCGAAATCCACATCAAGTTGGACACGCAAGGTTATAGCGTGACGATTCGACAAGAGCATGCCCTTTCCATTATTAGCCAGCAAGCTAGACAAGATCTTGCCGAACGCCTAAACCGATTTGGCGGTGATCAGCCACTTCGTCTAGCGATCAGCGAACAAACTCAGCAGTTCGATCAACAACAGAATGAACAACAACACTCACGCCAGAAACGTAGCGTGTATGAAGAATGGCAAGCGGAGAATGACCTATGACGCCGTTAACGATACCCAAAGTCGATTCAGACAGTATTGCGCTCAGTAATCAACTTTGTGCAAAGCAATGCCATTTCCAAGGGGCTGATGGTCAGAGCGTATCGATTACTGTTTCTCAAATCCCTTCATTTGAAGGATTCCGTTTAACCACGTTGATTGGAGGGCAAACGATCCAAGTGGATTTTTGTCGTGCGCAACTCCAGAAATGGCTTGAGTCTACTCTGAATGCCACTGCATTCGAGTCACTGCCCAACTCGCTCCAGTTAGCACTTTTGAGTTCTCAGATTGAACCGCATAGTGAGGCATTCAAAGCACTATTTGGTCAGTTGCCCATTCTTAGCCAGTTACAACCGTTAGAGTCGAGCCAAGTTCAAGAGCATACCTTGATGTTAACCCTCAATAAACCTAACGGCTCTCTTTGTTTGTGGGTTAGCGAAGGAGCAAACGTGCTGTTGGATGCACTACCAAACAGCGATTCTCTTCAGGCGCGACATCTCGCTTTACCTGTGTGGTTAAGCCTTGGAAAGACCCATTTAATGTTAAGCGAATTTAATTCGCTCGAACTGGGAGATGTGATCTTTTTTGACGATTGTTATATCGCCCAACAACAAGCCATTTTTCAAGTATCTAACCAGAATCTCTGGCGCTGCCAACTGGATGACCAAATTCTTCACATTATTGAAAAAGAAACCAATATGAATGACCTAAACACTTCAGAAATGTTAACCGACCACCAGCAACTGCCCGTGGAACTCACGTTTGATATCGGCCATCAAACCATCACTCTAGAACAGCTTAACCAGCTTCAGCCTGGGTACGTATTCGAGCTAAACCAACCTGTATCTAAGCCGGTAACATTGCGTGCCAACGGCAAAATCGTCGGTGAGTGTGAACTGGTTAATGTTAATGAGCATTTAGGTGTGCGCGTACTGGAACTGTTTGGTGGCACGCAGGAGCCAGCATGATCCAGTTACCTGACGAGCTCAATCTCATTGTCAGCTTAGCACTGCTGGCACTGATCCCATTTATCGCGATGATGGCGACGTCGTTTGTAAAACTCGCCGTTGTATTCTCACTGCTGCGTAACGCTCTCGGTGTACAGCAAATTCCACCGAACATGGCGCTGTACGGATTGGCGATCATTTTGTCTATTTTCATCATGGCTCCCGTCGGGTTTGAAACCTACGACTACGTAAAGCAGCATGATATCTCCCTCGAAGATTCTGCAAGTGTAGAAGGCCTCATTGAAAGCGGTTTACAGCCTTATCGAGAGTTTTTGAAAAAACATATTCGGGAAACCGAAGCCATATTCTTTACCGATGCTGCGCGCACATTATGGCCTCAAAAGTACGTGGACCGTTTAGAGTCAGATAGCTTGTTGCTGTTGCTGCCAGCGTTTACGGTCAGTGAGCTTACCCGTGCTTTTGAAATTGGCTTTCTATTGTACTTACCGTTCATCGCTATCGACCTAATTGTATCGAATATCTTGCTCGCCATGGGCATGATGATGGTATCGCCAATGACGATTTCCCTCCCCTTCAAATTGTTACTCTTTGTCTTGCTTGACGGCTGGACGAAACTCACTCACGGCTTAGTGCTGAGTTACGGTTAATCACGGAGAAAGTATGCATTCTGCTGAAATCATTCATTTCACGACTCAAGCATTAACCCTAGTTTTGTACTTGTCGTTACCGCCGATTTTAGTCGCAGCGTTGGTCGGCACATTGGTATCGCTTATTCAGGCGCTCACTCAGGTCCAAGAGCAAACGTTGGGGTTTGTGGTCAAGCTTATCGCGGTCATTATTACGCTGTTCGTCACAACGCAGTGGCTAGGGGCAGAGCTCCACGCCTTCGCCTCGCTTGCCATGGATAAAATTCCTCAAATACGATGAGTTATCACGACTTACACCAGGCCTTATTTTTGTACAGCCTGACGTTGCCTCGGTTAATGGCATGCTTCATCTTTTTGCCTATTTTGAGCAAGCAAATGCTAGGCGGCACCATGGTGAGAAATGGTGTGCTTTGCTCACTCGCACTGTTTATATTTCCGATGATTAATCAGCAAAGCTTGCCCGCAGAAACCGACGGTATTTGGCTGATAGTGATTTTGGGTAAGGAGGTATTAATTGGGCTATTGATCGGGTTTGTTGCTGCTATCCCCTTTTGGGCAATAGAAGCGGCTGGCTTTCTGGTCGACAACCAACGTGGTGCTGCCATGGCAAGTATGTTTAACCCAACGCTAGGCTCGCAATCGACGCCAACCGCAGTGTTGCTGACCCAAACGTTGATTACCCTGTTCTTCTCTGGCGGGGGCTTTGTCACTTTTATCTATGCGTTATTCAAAAGCTACACATCTTGGCCGATCGTGGACTTTTTCCCAACCGTTAGCGATGCATGGGTAAGCTTCTTCTACGCGCAATTTGAACAGCTTATGTGGCTTGGTGTGTTGATGTCCGCTCCATTAGTGTTGGCAATGTTTCTTGCTGAGTTTGGTCTGGCGCTTATCAGTCGTTTTGCACCGCAATTGAATGTTTTTTTCCTTGCCATGCCAATAAAAAGTGCCATCGCGAGTGTTTTACTGATCGTGTATCTCGGGCTAATGATGGATCACTTTGAAGTGCAATTTTATGGCATTACCCGATTCGCAGAACAACTCAATACCATTTGGCAATAACGCTTAGGATTCTTTATGAGCGCAGAAAAAACAGAGCAACCCACCGCAAAAAAGTTACGCGATGCCAGGCAGAAAGGTCAGGTAGCCAAAAGCCTAGAAATCGTATCGTCTGCATTAATTTTGGCGCTCATAATTGTACTGTTTGCGTTCGCCGATTATTACATGTCGCACATCTCAGCGCTTATTCTCCTACCAAGTAAGCTTGCTTATCAGGGCTTCCAAGATGCGCTAGTCGATGTCGCTATTGCCATCGCAAAAGAAATTGCCTATCTACTCGCCCCGATTATTCTGGTTGCTGCACTCGTCGCCATCTTTTCCAATATGGGGCAGTTCGGCTTCCTATTTAGTGGTGAATCCGTTAAACCAGATATCAAAAAGATCAATCCCGTCGAAGGTGCCAAACGCATTTTTTCGCTTAAGAGCGTGATTGAGTTTATCAAGTCGATCCTTAAAGTCTCTCTTCTTTCCTGCATTATCTGGGTGACCTTACGCGGTAACATCAACGCTTTGATGCAAATTCCAACTTGCGGGCTAGAATGTGTCCCGACCATTACTGGTGTCATGATTAAACAATTAATGATTATCTCTTCGGTAGGTTTCATCGTCATCGCTGCAGCTGATTTTGCGTACCAAAAATTTGACCACACGAAGAAACTCAAAATGAGCAAGGACGAAGTGAAACGCGAATACAAAGAGATGGAAGGCAGCCCTGAAATCAAAAGTAAACGTCGTCAGTTGCACCAAGAGCTACAAGCCTCCAATCAACGCGAAAACGTTAAACGTTCTAATGTATTAGTTACAAACCCAACACATATAGCAGTTGGTCTTTATTACAAGAAAGACGAAACGCCCCTGCCCGTCATCACCTTGATGGAAACCGATGCGGTAGCCAAACGTATGATCGCAATCGCTAAAGAGGAAGGCGTTCCTGTGATGCAAAAAGTCCCTCTAGCCCGTGCACTATACGCGGACGGCAACGTCGACCAGTACATCCCAAGTGATCTTATTGAGGCAACCGCCGAAGTGCTTCGTTGGTTGGCATCATTGGAGTCCGATAAGACGCTGAACTAACATGATTTCGAGAGTAAAGGCTATCGTACGAAGAACGGTTACCACTTTTCTATACATAATGATATTTTTAAATGTGTCATCCTTCGCTATAGGTTTCAGCATATCGAATTTGCCTACTTTTGCTTGTCTCAATGAAGCACTTGGTTCAGAAGCACTTGGTTCATGAAAAGTCGTGTTTACTAACGTCAATAGTGGTACTGTACTGGACAGTTTTACTTTCATCTCTAAACCACCTAGAGCTCGGTAAGAAACCACGCCAGCCACAACAAAGGTGGATTTTTGCTTAGGTTGATTTATTTATGCGCATATCTACCGAAAAGAAACGAACTCGAATCATCAAAGTTGCCACTGACCTTTTTATAAAACAAGGTTACAAAGACACATCACTCGATCAAATCGTCGCGATTTGTGGAGGCTCAAAGCAGACGTTATATCGCTATTTTTCGAACAAAGAAGGGTTATTTGTTGAAGTTTTAGCATACAATACCAAAACCAGCTTAGAGTCCGTCTTCCAGCTTGCCGACAAGCAATCGGAGCCTTTACAAGAAACATTGAATGACTTCGCCAAGAAGTACCTAAAAGGTGTATGCTCCAATCCTATGCTATCACTTTATCGGATCGTTTCGGCTGACTTCAACAAACATGATTCCGTACCAAATCAATTCTGGCAGACAGGGCCGCATCGCATTCATCAATACCTCATCGACTTTTTAAAGAGTGAAACTGTCAGCTCACAACTCGATGTTAAAAATGCCGACCTCGCTTGTGAGCAACTACTTGCATTAATTAAACTTGATTACCAGAACATGGCACTAATTGGCTTCGATTTTCCGACAGATGAAGAGTTAGATGCACATACGAAAAAAGCGGTCACCGCCTTCCTAAATCTATACCAAAGATAAACTCACTGAATATAAAAGGGAGCATCATCGCTCCCTTGTTGTTTCTATGGCTTAGTGAATCTCTCGCTTCGCCGCCAGCTTTTTACCGATTATTAAGATTGGCGCGAGAGCAAAGACCGAGATAATAAACATCAATAATGAATTACTCAGTGCTAGAGTGGTCGCCTGCTCTTTGACAACAGAACTAATTTGGCTCATTCCTAATGCCGAATTTGGCAAGTGTCCATGAGTCAGAATCGTACTGCTCAACGCATTTTTATAAGCACCAAAAGCATGATTCACATCATCTAGCGTTCGGCCAATCTCTCCAGCAGCTTGTGCACTATGGCTTTGCATTACCCGTGAGAACACGGCACCAGCGATCACACCACCAATGGTACGAAAGAGGTAGAAATTGGCGATGCCTTCTAAACGCTGCCCGACCTGGAAGTACATCAAGACTGCAATGGTCACAGACACATTCAATAAGCCGACACCAAACCCACGCAACATCATCGGAACGGACAAAGATTCCGTACCAGCAAAGCTAGGTAACTGACTAAACTTATGTACCGAAAGTATAATCATCACCACACCAAACGGGACGACGGCATCCGCTAATGGACGGCGGAAGTAATACACCAGCACACTGACTAGCATACCACCTAGCATGGCATAAAATGCCGGCAATTGGGCATATCCAGCATTAAGGTTGTTGTACTGCAACGCCATTTTCAAAAAGCTAGTAAACAACACATTGCTCGCCATAACAGCAAAACCTGCCAAAAAAGCGTTGTACATAAAAACATTAGTTTTCAACTTACTATGCAGCTGTATTGATGCTGTATTTAAAGGACTGGTTCTCACAAAGTAATACACCACTAATAAAGTCAGAGCCGCGGCAATCGAAGAGGCTTTAACAAACCATTCCGAGTCAAACCAGTTGTAATAACTGCCTCTCATCAATAGAAATACAACGAGGCTTATTGTCAGGGCAAAAACTAAATAAAACGAACAGCCAGATTTGGGTTCGGCCTCGATTTGAATCGACTTTGGATTGTAGATGCATGCAATTACCAAGGCAGAGAAGTACAGCCAAGCCGACACGACACACAACAGTGACCAGTCAAAAATTTCGACAATATTGGCCACTACCCAAGGGTAAGCGCCGATCGGTAGCAAGGTTGAGAATACTAGCGTTAAAGCGATAATGGCAGGTAGCCAACGCTGTTCAAAGAAGTGGAGCAAGTAAAGGTTTAATACCACCATTAACATGCTCATAAAAAAGCCACTCGAGAGCCAAGTCAGAGTGAACACCAGTTCTTGCTGTCCGCCCCAGTAAAGTACAAGATTGCTCGCTAGACCTACCAATAAAATGGCATGTAAGAGAATTAACGTACCCAATCTACGCACCAATATTGGTGTGAATATAAAACCTAATACCTGAGTAATCATAAAGCCGACTTTAACCAGAGCAACTTCATCGACAGATAAGCCTGACGTTGCCGCCATCTCATACGATAACTCGGTAAACATCACGGAGTTAATACCAAAAGCAGCAATCGCAAAAAGCGTCAAAATCAGCAGCGGTGAACGTTTTTCCATTGCAGTTAACCTTGTGCCGCGGTCTCGATCGATACTTCTGCAGACAACCCCGGATAGACTCGTTGACTCAACTCTTGAGGGATCTCTAGCTCAATACGTACTGGTACACGTTGTACTACTTTTACGAAATTGCCTGTCGCATTTTGAGGTGGCAATAAACTAAACTGTGCACCAGTCGCCGGGGTGATCGAAGAAACACGGCCATGCAATGGATGGTTTGGAAACATATCCAATACCACTTCAACCTCTTGCCCAGGCACAACGTTCTCAAGTTGTGTTTCTTTAAAGTTTGCCTCTATCCAAACATAATCTGGCACCATCACGATGAGCCCCATTCCTGGTTGTACAAACTTGCCGACTTGCACTTGTCTATCTGCCACATAGCCATCGAATGGCGCACGCACCGTGGTTCTTTCCAGTGAAATATTAGCTAGTCGTAAGTTTGCTTCTGCTTTTTTACGCTGTGCTGTCAGTTGCAACTTCTCAGTCATCAATGTGTCGAGCTGTTTTTGCTCAGCAGCTAAGCCCAATTTAGCGGTTTCAAGATTACTGCTTGCTTCAATAGATCGCGTTTTTTGTGCTTCAAACTGATTTTTGCTCACAGATTGCTTTTGTACCAAACGAGAAAGACGTTGAAACTCCGCCGCTTGGTGTTCGGCATTTGCACTCGCGCGGCGAATACCTTGCTTCGCCTGCTCAATTTTCATTAACTGCATATCCGTTTTGATTTGATTTGCAGTAAGCTCAGATTTCGCAACGTCTAGTGCTGCTCGAGCAATTTCTTGGTTGGCAATAAAGTCTTCATCATCAATGACAAACAAAGGAGTTCCTTCTCTTACCCACTGGTTATCTTTGACAAAGATTTCGCTTACTTGCCCCCCAACCTCAGGTGAAATGGCCGTAACGTCTGAATGAACATATGCGTTATCCGTCATTACAGTATTCGGCTGGTATAAGGCACAGCCAGCAGCAAATAACGAACCAACAACAAGCGACAAGGCGATAACTTTCTTCTTCATGTTTGAAACCCATTTTATGATTTTCACAAACTGTACTGTACCGTACAGTTTTAGTAAAGACACATTTGATCATTGCCAATCAAAAAGATCAATCTCATTGATTTATCATGAACTTCTTGAGAAAAGTGTTTCGAATGAAAAGAATTAAAATCTAACCATTTGTAATGTAAACAAAAAACACATTTAAACTGAATAAGTAAAGAGAGGACTGCAACTCCCCTACCTTTAATGAAGCTTGCTCCCCAACTCGGTGCATCAGGCGCAAACATTCGACTGGCCGAAGTTTTCGAAGCTACCTCACCAATTTTCATTAGCACCTCAATCTGACACATCAACCCAACGATAAGCACAAGCTAGTAGCATTTTCTTCAAACGAATTTGACATCGCCCAATATAGTTGTGTATACAACCATATTGTTCGTTCATGTTATTTGGTAAAATTTTCCATGTCCCAATACAACCATCATCAGTCTCTCGGTCACCTTACGGGGCTTGCTAGTCGTCTGTTTAACCGATTACTCACTACCCGTTTCAAAGATGCTGGTATTAATATGACAGCAGAACAATGGGGTGTCGTGTTGCTGTTACGAAACAACGGTGCCCTTTCTCAAAGTCAGATTTGTGAACTGTTGTACTTAGAAAAATCGAGCGTCAGTCGATCAATTGATGGGCTTGAAAAGCGCGGTTGGACAGAGAGGAAACCTTCGCCAACGGATAGTCGAAGTAAGTTAGTCGTGCTAACAGAAAAATCTTTAGACACCGTTGATACATGTGCAAATATCGCTTCGCTAGTACTGCAAGAAGCCCAACAGAACCTTGCTGATGCCGACCTAGACAACAGCAAACAGCAACTTTCTAACGTGGTAGCGAACTTACGCAAGCTTAACGGACAAATTTAACTTATCAGCGTACGTTGCGACAGAAGCTGGTTTAACAGTCAGGCTCAACCTTGGAGAAATACGATGACAAAACGCAATGCTTTAATTACAGGTGGCGCTCGTGGAATTGGTGCAGCAACAGCAAAAGCACTCGCTGCAGATGGTTACCGAGTTTTTATCAACTACGTAAATAGTACTGCGGTCGCGGAAGCGTTAGCTCAAGAAATTCAAAACGCCGGTGGTGAGGCGTACACTTTAAAAGCTGACGTTCGAGATGACGCACAAATACAAGGAATGTTCGACAGCATCGTAAATGAACATGGTGGCGTTGATGTTCTTGTCTCAAACGCAAACATGAGCTTTACCGCTAAACCTTTCACTGAGCAGTCGTGGGAAGAGTTTTCACAAAAGCTAAATGACGAAATGCACGCTGCATATCAAACGGCAAAATTGGCGGTAGAAAATATGAAAGCCAACCAGTTTGGTCGCTTAATTTTTATCTCTAGCACCTTATCAGAAGCTCCTGCACCAAGCTTTATTGCTCATGGTAGTGCAAAAGGTGCACTTGATAGCTTTAGTAAATACCTCGCTCAAGAACTTGGTCCTTTCGGGATTACGTCTAATGTCGTTGCTCCGGGCCTTGTAGAAACAGACGCAACAAAAGGTGCTCCTGAAGAGTTTAAAGAAACCATTCGAATGTTCACACCAACGCAGAAAATTGCCACACCTGAAGACGTAGCAAACACCGTGAGCTACTTGGCAAGTGAAAAAAGCGGACATATCACGGGCACATACAATCCAGTATGTGGCGGCGCCTACCTACCATAGTGCCATTTGTGCCTCGCACACATACAAAGGCATGTACGCATGCCTTTGTATCTTTAGGTATTGCTTTGCAACGCGCAAGCTTCCTTCATGGACGGTTTTGTCTGAAGAAAAATAGAAAGTCCTATCTATTTCTTATAATCGGTGTATAGTGAGCTCAGCTCCTAACCGTGAGCTATTGATGAAATATTTAGTTCGAGTCTCTTCTTAGTTTTCTTTCGAGTCATTTCGTTACTCAACTCCTGTAGCAACTTATTCTTTATCTTCCATTAAATAGCCTCAGTTTTGATTTAAATACGAACGAGAGTTAGCTCTCTTAGCATGGTTATCACAACGCGCTGTCTTTACATCGATAGGTTTATAAGGAATTTAACCTTATAAAAACAATCAGTAAGCGTCAAAATAAGACATAACGCTGCATAGCCACTTCGTGTATACATCATCACTATTTAGGAATAGTCATTAGCGGTGGAATATATTAATCAGCGCGATGACAATGGAATATTTAGACTTAATTTAAACCATTTTGACTTCGTTATTCCTATAAAAGTAGAGGTTAATTAGATTGACCTTTAATAAACACGCTCTAGAGGAATAAAAATGAGAAAAAAACGAGATAGCTTTCAAAAAAAGAATAAAAAAAGCAATTATGAAGATAAATTTGAGTTGATGGTAAAAGAATACCACAGCGCAAAAGAAGTATTAGACGCAATGCCAGAAGGTTCGGCTGACTACGACAAGCAGAAAAAGCACTGTGAATCTCTATTTGCTAATGCCGAGCGCTTTTTTAAGCGAAATCAGTAGGCCAATTTAACGCCTAGATAAACATCCGGAAAAACACCATATACGGTAAGGGAGCATCTGCTCCCTTACTTTCAATTAAACCCAACCTTCCGCTAAGTACATCAGTCGCAATTGACTTGGTGAGCCCAGTTTATCTAATGCATCCAACTGAGCGTCACTCAGGTTTGGGCATTTATCAAGGTATACTCGTCCATTTTCGGCATCAAGTGGCAGTTTGTAAGTCAGCTTTTCATTGATTTGACTCGCCTCACCTTTATCGATCGCTCGAACTGCAGGCATGAGCCAATCCCAATCTTCGCCCAACAGCTTTTTAAACGCACTATGAGCAGTTGCCTCAGTTTTACTTGGCGCATCTTCTGGACTTAGCTTCAAGATAGAATCAACGTCAGGGACTAAGTGTTCACCTGGCTCTGATCCCAACATCTTTTTCAACGTTAAGCGAGCCGCTTCCATCTCTTGTGCTTCTTTAGGCGCTTGAGGTGATGTCATCGCCGTGTTCTCTTTAGGTCCAAGGTACGCCATCAATGCGCGTACAGAAGCTGGATCTTGCATGCTGAAGGTAAAGTCTCCTTTGGCATTAGAAACTTCAAGCCTTGGTAAAACACCAGACATCTCACCTTGCATGAGTTGCTCTTTGACTTCCGTATTTAACCCGTATGCTCCAGCTTGGTTCGCAACAAAACCACCACCACTGATGATGCCAGTCGTGGCAGCCGAACCAATGGCTTCTTTTGCTATCGGCGTAACACCCGCTGTCGCTACGGAGCTCACACCAAAAGTACCCAAGCTCCCTGTCGCCATGCCCAATGTTGCCCCAACTGCACCTTCAGCTGATAACATTGCATGACCTTGAGCCAATGTTTGTTGCATCGGCATAGAGAGACGTTGGTCTCGCCCTGGAAGCTGCGAAATTTGCTCCAGCTGATGGTGGTAAGCTTCAGCATCGCCATTGACTGCCGCTTTGTGCAGCTCGCGTCCTGTTGAAATTAATAGCCCTACGCCAGGCAAAGCTAGGTTGATGACAGCATTAACGCCAGAACCTTTCAGTTTTTCTTTGCCCATCTGTAACAGTTCGGCACCAAAACCATCCATTTTCCCCGGGTACTGAGCCTCTAAACTCACCTGCATACGCGGATCTTTGCTGATCGCATCAAACGTATTTTTAAGCTGCTGGTACGTATCGCTGCTCACCTTGACTTCATCCAACAAGCTGACAACTTCTAAGATTTTGCGCTCAGTAAGCGGCTCACCGCGATAACCAGAAGGACTCACTAGGGAGTAAGCCAACAGCGCAACCTCAGGTTTTTCTTGCTTAAGTAGCGCCTGCTTTAAATCAAGGTGAGTTTTGATGTTTTCTTGGAAAAACTTAGTGTATTTGCTTCTCAACACGCCTTCGTGGATAGAAGCAAACTTGTGACCTTTATGGAACGTTGAAGGTTCTTTTACCTCACCTCTTTTACTGATCACTCGGTCATCTTTTTGCGCAGCGACTGCACGAAACTGTTCTAGATCAGGTACTGGGCTTTGGCTGATTTTTTGCGTTGTATTGACCATTTTTCTCTCCTACACACGAAGTGATTGAACATGAGCTTGTTCATGATTAGGGGGGGTTGGAATCGCTTGATCCAACATTGCAAAACGCGCTTGCCACAATTCAGCCTGTTCAATAACCTCATGAAACCAAGCAGTAAGATTCGTCGTGTTTAGGTGCTCAACAGGTTTACGTCCCGCTAAGACAAGCTGTCGACCATTTGGGGCTAAAGCAAGTGCCAGGCTGCCACTACCGATGCCCTGATAATTAGCATGAGCAAGAAGCTCTAAACCTTTTAGTCTTTGTTCGCCCGACTTTTCTAATCCTCCGAACGTCACGGACAACATTAAGTCATCCGTATCTGTCGCGATGAAATACAGCATGTAGCGGTCGTCGACCAGTAGCTGACAACGTTCATTGTCTTCAAAATTCAGTTCGGGTAACTCATTGAGTTGGCAAAACTCCAAGAGCAGTTGTTGAATCGTGTTCATAACTTTTTCCTTTTGTTTCAATAACTCTATTGAACAACGATTGCAGATTGAACGATGTCGGTAATGGCTTTATTTTTGTCACTTTCTCGTCTTCATTGTGAGGTTTTCCGCAGAAATCTCGCTGTGAAAATGAGTTGCCAGAGTAATAAAAAAGAGCAGCTCAGGGCTGCTCTTTCAATAAAGGTTAGAAGGTTAGTATTATGTGTTTGCTCACTTCTTTTGCAGAGCGACTAACCCAGTTTATGGCTATCAAAAATGACTTCTGTTGGCGGGAACATATTCGAAACAGGTGGTCGTTGCGCATCTCCAAACATTGGTGCACCGAATGCGGATGTTGCCCAAGGATCAACAATTTTCACATCCTTACTCCATGTTGATGGATCTTTGATATCACTCCCCTCTTGTCGACCAACCAGTACATAAAGGTGTGTACCTGAATGACCCTTTTTAAACGCAACCACTTCTACTTTAGGCTCACCTTCAGGTGTGCCTGACATACCTTGAATCATCTCAGCAGCGGCAGCAAAGGCAAATGTAGTACAGCAGCCGGCTTTCGCGTTTTGTACTGCCTTGGCAATGTTCTGTAGAGTGCTTAATTGCGGTGCGGTCCCTCTTTGTGCTGCAGCTTGAACTCCGTTTGCAGACATAGTCGCTCGTTGATCTTGCATGATTCGCGCTTGATTCGCGTGAAGCGCTTCTAATCTAGGCTTTCCTTTGGTTTCATAAAACTGCGAACCTTTTACACCAAATGTATTTAAGTCTGTACAGGCAAAATCACCAAGCTTTTGAAGGTTAGCTTTATGTTCGTTGATCAGCGCGACACTCGATGAAGCTTTATTGGTTTTGGAAGAAGAGGCCGTTTGCGCGGCTGGCCAATGTGAGCTCGGACCAGACGACAATCTCTCAAGATTTTTCAGACTACCAAGCGTTAACTTGTTTTCACCGTTCAACACATTTTGCAGCATCAGCTTAGCAACATCTTTAGGAATGCCCTGCTTCGTGAGCAGATTCACCACAATGTCTTTCGCTTTATTCTGGTGGCTAATACGCGCGCTGACGCTTTTGTTTTTGGGCGCCCCTTCTTTAACAAAAATATCTTTGCCATTATGCGCTCGAACCTCTTTATCGTCAGATTGATTTTGTGTCGCCAAATGGGACGTTAACTGACTCAACGAATGCATGTGTGATGTATTAATATTGACCATGTTTGATGCCTTAAACCTGAATAAATGCGTGTACGTCTGTTTGGCTAAAATCTACGACCGTATTGTTCTGAAATAACTGAGCCCAAGTATCCACTAGCTCATTCAGTTGACTCATCAAGTTAGCAATGTTGGTGAGTTCACTCTCGGCCGCGATGGCAACCTGAAGAACCACATCTTTAGTGGTTGGATTAACGCAAAACTGCACACCGCCGGTTTCTCGATATAAGAAATTGTATTCAAGTAAAACTTGAAGTTTGTCTAACGTAATATCCTCTTGTTCTATATGCAGATTTTTAGAAATCAACAACTCGCCTTTTTCTTCCACGAGCAGAACATCGACACTGTTATTTTCAGCAAAATGCAGTGACCACATTTGATCGTCATACGCTGTCACGCGCTCAAGGTTCAGCACTTCTCCCAGTTCAGAGAGAAGCATATTAATCTTTCCTGTATCCATGTTGTGTCCTGTCTAATTTAATATACCTAAGTAGCCTCGAAATATCTGATGCAGCGAGACGACTTGGGTATAACGGCTTATTTAAATAAGCTCATAAGGATAAGAGCGATTTTATGGCGTGATAGACACAGGAGCTTTATTTAAACGTCTCAATTTTATTGCTATTAGCCGTTTTAGCGAGGTAGAAAAATGAAGAATAAGTTGGATAAAGAAATAAGAAAAGAGCGGCAATCGCCGCTCTAAAATTGGAATAGAAGAGAAAAATTACTTGATGCCGTGAAGGCTGTTCTCTGCGTTCATAGCCAAAGGATTGAATGAGTCGTTACGAAGTTCTGCTATCGCGTATAGCATGCGTCCCATGCGACCGTTTCCATCAGTAAACCCGTGATACCCAATGACTCCTGCAAACAAGTGTTTACCCAGCTCTTTATCCGCCACTGGGTTTTCTTTCAAAAATCCTTCAATGTGCTGCTTTAGCATCCCCTCACCGCCAATACTTGAAGGCAAAGTACCACCCGAAATATTTGGCCCTCGGTAGTCACGTTCAACATCAGGTACCAATCGAGCGTGTAGCTCTTTTAAGTTGTCTATATTCAATAAGTCTTTACCATTAGACGCGTATTCTTTAAGTAAAGACGTAATGTTTTCGGCATCGTTTCCTTTAGAGTTAGAAGCATTAATGATCCACGCCGCAGCTCGTTCGACATTATCGGTGATGCCACTTTTGTTAAACGCGTCCTCTGCCAGTCCTTCAGCGTATACACCTTGGCTTAGATCGGTGCTTGCTAGACCTTCGATATGGCGTTGCGCCGATTTAAGATGCATCACCTCCATATCAAACACCGCTTGCATTTGATTGATGCTACCTGCTGGATTTTTTTGCGCTGCAGACACACCACCGCCATAGTCTTTTACTACACGTCCAGCAAGCGACTTCGCTGCACTTTCGCCAATCAGTGATGTGAGGTTTTTACCAGAATCGGTTTCTAGCATTGATTCTGTCATTGCTCGCTCCGCTAACTGGTTTAGCTCAGCAGAGTGCGATTGGACCGTTTTGCTATCCAATTTTGCGAATGCATTTAATACATCTGATGCGGTTTTTATGTTTCCATCTTTGAAGAACATTTGTCCATGCTCAACAGAAGAAGCAGCTCGTAAACGCTGAGCTTGGCCTTGCTCATTATCAAATACGGCTTTTGTAAGGGCTTTCGCAACCGATTGTGGGCTGCCTTCGCGAAACAGTTTTCCTGTCGCTTCAAAAAATCGTGCTACCGCACCATTAGTAGGATTGGCACGAGTAAATTCTTGGGTCGCTGCGTTGATTTGGTATTCTTTGCCACCAATACTCAGCTTGCCTTCGTTTAGTATCTCGTTGCGAGCTTGCGGCATGGCAGCCTGCAATGCGCTAACACTTCCAAAACTGATCATGTTTTAAACCCTTAATGTGGAAAAATGAGTAGTACTCGTTACCGGGACTTCGGTTGTTTTATTGGTTACTTTTTGCGTGTTCGCACTTTTTAGCCATTCGATGAAATTCGCTAATGATTCATCAAGAAAAGAAGCAGTTAACAGTTGCTGGTGCAGGTGTATGAAACCGATGTATCCCGTTTCTGCCTCCCAGAATACCGCTGGAGAGCCTTGCGTTAAGGCATCTTTCATATGTTGATGCAAAGCATCATCACTCGGCTTATCGCCTGAAATCAGCCCAATAAGTGTCAGGCGATCTTCTTGTGCGCGAATTGTGATTGCTGTGTTTTGGTCAATGAGTAGATGACAACAATCATCCTCATCAAAAACCAGCGACTCCAGTTGGCAGCGGCTGGCAAAATCTGTCAGTAAAGAAGTTATAAATCCATTAGCCATTCGACTAAATAATCCTATTTTTGTTGTTTTAGAGGCGCTGCTTGGTTGCAACACTTATCAACTAAGCAGCTTTCTTAGGTGTATTCTTAAGGATTTATGGCAGTGAATATTTTAGAAATGGTCGGATTTTTTTTGTTTAAAGGCATTAAAATGAAAAAACTCAGCAAGTGCTGAGTTTTTAAGATTTATTCATGAATCGTAATTTTACGCTCACTGAGCTGCTTCACCATCGCTTGCTTTAATGCATGCAACTGTCCATCAATACTGGCGTCGATGATCCCAACTTCTGTTTCCAAAATGCAGCCTCCATTTTTCAAGCGCGCATCTGCTACCACGTCAACGTAACCGACTTCAGGGAAATCACTTAATACACCAGCCACCTTTTCCCTCACATCAACAACCTGCTCTGGATGGACATGTAAAATGACCTGCTTTTGATTGCTCACCAATTGCAACGCTTCTCGCACGACGCTCACCGTGGTATCGACATCATCAAAGGTATCGATGATCTTACGTACCGCTTCCAACACCACGCCTGTCATTTTTTCTTCGACTTGCTGATAGTAATCATTACAACGCGCTAGGGTTTCAACCATCGTTTGCGCATTTTCAATCTTGGCTTGTGCAAGGCCATCTTGATAACCACGTTGTTTTTCGGTTTCGTAGGCTTGTTGGGCATTAGCAATGATGCTTTCAGCTTTGGAGTTCGCGGCTTCAACTAAGTGTTGCGAATCAAGATAACTGGCATAATCTTTCGCTTTCAGCACCTTTAAGCCAGGTGCCAGCTGCAAGTTGTCTGTTTTTATTTCAACAAATGAAACCATTGGGGAATAACCTGTTTTGCGATTTTTTTTGTGAGTCGATACGCCAAATCTCGCTGATCTTTTGCCAACCAGCTAGCCATTTCCGTACTCTCGCTGAGCTGCTGTTCTAGTTTGAATTGCCAACGCAGGACAATATCTTCTGGCGAGTTAACTAAAACAAACCTTATCCAGGAGTACCCAAGCGCTTGCATTTTTGCTTCAACAGACCGCTCATCCAATGATTCTGGCAACGGATGTTGCCAACCTTGCGGCCAACTGGATAACAACATCGGCCCGTTTTGAATCAAGAACCGAGTGCCTTCCAATCCAAAGACGTTGTTCAGAACCTGTTTCGGATGTTTTAAAACAACGCCTCGCATTGCCACACAATGTAAAGCTCCGCCCACCATCAATACGAGTTGGTTCAACGCATCCGCTGGGAGCAACGCCAAGCTATGGCAAGGTTTGTTAAAAGCCGTCTCTGGAACCGGAGATAACGCCCACTCATTTATGCACCATTGGTTAAACATGGGGTTATCTCTCCAACCTTCAATATTTAATAACCAAGGCTGTTTCTGTTCTATCCAACTTTTATGGATGTATTGGCAAGGCGCGTAGTTAAATTGATGTTGTACCTGCGCGAGTGGTGTTTCTGGTTTAACCACGCTTTGTGTTCCTGCGGCACCAAGTAAAAGTAGCGATATTTGAACCGATAAGCGCAGCTACCAAGAACACCAGGATGGCGACAAAATTATTCGCCGTCTCTTTGGTGACCTGAACCGACAAAATGCTTTTAAATTGATTGTTTTGAGTAGCAACTCGTACCTCTGATGAGGGTACCATCACTACGCTGATTCGATCGTAATTCAACCCCTCAATACTGTTGTTCACCAATAATTTGATCTGCGGAACATACGAATCAAGCGCAATATCCGCCGCGTGTTTAATAAACACAGAGGCAGATGCAGGCGTTGGACGCTCTCCTGGACGTAGATCTTGATCTTCCAAAACAACATGAACACGTGCCACCAGCACGCCATCAATCTGAGATAAGGTTGAAGAAAGTTCTTGAGATTTCGCGTACACCAAACGTGCTCGTTCTGCTAATGGCGACGAGATCAAATCGTCTTTGGGAAACACCTCTTTCAATGTAGAAAACTGCTCTCTTGGATACCCTTTTCGCTTCAGCGCGTCTACAGCGAAGGCGATTTGAGAACTGTCTACCATTAACTTGACGGTGTTGTCTTTGTCAGGTTCTTTTGTTGCAACGACACCTTCGGATAATAAGATCGACAACATCTCATTCCCCTCTTTCTGAGTTACGTTGGTGTACAGTTCGGTCTGACAACCCACCAGAAACAACGTGAGCATGATGAAAACCGCTCTCATTTTATTCATCATCACTATTGTGCCTTCAATAAGGTTTCTACGTTTTGTGTGGTTTTACCCACGGTTTTCGCGATCAGCTCTTCTTGAAAAGTAATGCGCGTCAGTGCCCACTGCATTTGCAGTAATTGCGCCGGATCATCACCCACCATCTTCATGTTGTCTTGCAGGTTACTTTTCGCGTTATCGATAGTATTTTTTAACTCGCTGATGTTTTCGAGCAAACCGCCCTCCAGGCCATTATTTGCCTCGGGAACCGACATAGCTTGTTCGAAACGTTCACTTAAACCGTCCTCGACTTGTGCATCCTGCAACTTATCAATGTTGGTTTGCATCACCTCGGTGTACTGCGTGTTTATCATATGTACTCCTAAGACAAATCTAACTTGTGACTATGAGTCACGATGTTTTTTACCATCGCATTTTTTTGGATCATGAAGCTAAGCTCATCACGGACCATGTCCAGTGTTGATGCCATATCAGGTAACGACTTCAACTCAGCCCAGCAGTGCCACAAGGCTTGTTCTTTCTGGGCACCAAGTGGAAAATGCTGCGCCAACATTTCTTTAAGTGTTGCTTTATCGACAGGTGGCTCGGCAATAAGCTGGCCCGAAAAATCCCCTAGCAACTCCTGCTTCAACACCTTTAATAAATCGGCTTGCGGGTGTTCGGTGCCCTTTGCACTCTTCGCCTCATAAAAGGCGTACCACATTGCCTCTCGTTTAACTTGAGGATCGGAGAACACTTCATTCAACGACGATAAGACGCTTTGTTTACTGACAACATCTGCCTCTTTTAGTGATTCATACCACGCTTTGATGTCCGCCAGTTTCGCTTCTGTTTTCTCTAACGTCTCTTTTGGAGAGGCGTGTGAGGCTTCCGCTTGCTTGGCATTACGCTCCATGAGCATATTCATCTTATCTTCATCGCTCCGCTCATAATGGCGCGACTTCGATTGGCGCAGAGGTTGAGGCTGAAGAGTTAGATTACTTGAATCAACGATCATCCAAGGTTCCTAATGTCCTGAGAAAAGCTTGATGCAAATGCTTGGCTTTCTTCGCTTCCCTGTGATGCGAGTTCTACCCAACTTTCCGCTTTGCTCAATAAACCAGCTTTGGCGGAAGCAAGGGCCGCTAAACTGATCAGATCTGGATAGGCGTTGCAAAGTGGTTCGAGCAATTGATGAGCCTCTTCGTACAAGCCTTTATTCATGAGGCTCATTGCACGAATCATCACCACAGTCTCTTCAGAACCGGAGCTTGCTTCAAGGCCGTCCGCAATCGTGTTAGCTTCTTGATGACGATGCATACCGGTTGCCATCAGCGCGATTTCAGCCAGCAGTTGGCGCGTTTCTCGTTCCATGCTTTACACCTTCTGGAGAATCGACTGCATCACATCTTTAATCGCACGAGTGGTGGTCGCATTGATATTGTAAACAACAGACCATTTGTTGATCGCGTGCTGAAGCTCGGCAAGCTTTGATGGATCATCGGCATTGGTTTCTAGGTTCTTGATGGCTGCCGTCACTTCTGTGTTGGCATCTTTCGCTTGTTGTTCTAACTTAGCTTTAACATCATCAAGGTTTACACTGTTACTAGCATCGTAAAATGACATAAGACTTCCTCGTATTTTTTAGTTAGCTTCGTATGATTCAACGACCGCATGGGCGGCTGTGTAAGCTTCATACTGTTTGAGTAGCAATTGGTACTGCTGTGGTGAGCACCCTAAATCCAACTGACGTTTCACCACCGCTTGTGCTTCTAAGAGCTTGCTCTTAATCTTGTGCACTTCCGCACCGTTTTTGTCGTTATTTAAAATTTGTTCAAGATTTGTCATTGTTCGTCTCGCCCTCGTATCCGAGTTCTATTGTTATCACCCGCCCGCCTTTGACCAGCTCAATGCCAGCAGGCGTAACACTGGATATGCGGTAGCCTTGAGGCGTTCTTGCACCAACCATGTAACGAACGTTATCAGTCAGAATCACATATGGAACCTGACCAAAGTTAACGCTACGAAACGGGAAATCGATGTTGGTGCCTTTACTCACCTTAGGTATGGATTTCAAAACTAAATATGGTTTTTCACCATATTGTTCTCGGAAGTCTCGAGTCACACCGTAAAATCGAGTCGTTTCGATATCATCAAGTTCCCCGCGTACTTCGATGCGATCACCGCTGGTAACCAACTGGACTTTTTTCAGTAGCTCCGCATCCGTCAATAAGGCTTTTAGCGTATCCATGTAGGCACCCGCTCTTTGCAGTTCGACCTTCCACGCTACGAGGCCCGGTACGTCTCGCTCTAAAATTTGCTCAACTTGGTTCCAGCGGCTTGCATCATCGATATAACCCGTCAGTAACAGTGTGCCCGTCTCATCCCCATTTTCGACTTTCACCTGGTGATAGCCGAGGTTTCGCAAAATAAATCTAACCCCGCGACGGATTTCTTCCATCGTTCTTAAGTCACTTTTGTAATTGATACCTAATACATCAATTCGACCAAGCAGATCGAGTTTCTGAGTTCGATCTTCAACATAGCCTTCCAAAACCGCTTGGCGTGCGGCGGCATTCCATTCCACACGAACGTCGCTAAGTTTGAGCTCGCCTAAGATGTTGCGCACCAAAACAATGGGTTCTGCTTCTGTGACAGTCTCATTATTGTTTCCGTTAGCTTGGCTGTACCACATACCAGCAAAAATGACACTCGGGACAAAACTACAAAGCAAGGCGATGAGCGTTGTTTTTTTCCAGCTAGAGCGTTGTACAGCAACAACAGGTGTATCCTGTTCGCTAGATTCGTCGCTGACGTTACTCACGATTAACGCATCTTCTGCGTACCCCAGTGCGAACTTCACAACGCCTACAGAGACAACGGCATGGCGTGACAACTCGATCCCATCATCTTCAACAGAGATGTTTTCACCGTTAATATTTGCCTCTTTGCAACCTCGTAAAATGACCGAGTCTTGCTGGCAAACCAACGTGAAATGGTTAGCTTCGACCCCAGCATCAGACAGCACGAGATCTGCGATAAAGTCGTCACTGCCAAGCACAAGAGCGCCCTCAGGTAAGGTGACTTCAACTCCGGAATGCACGCCTGATAAAATACGAATTTTCCATTGCTGCATCGCGGTTAAGGCTCCTCTGATGGACGCACACACTCACTTTGTGAGTCATCGCATTCCAATACTTTTACACGCCAACCCTTTTGCCCTGTCGGCAATTGGCACTGCGTCAATTGAGACGACTGTTGCTGTGACAATAAGTCTTGCTGATAGCGCTCTGCTTGAGTCTTTGATGTGCAGCTATACACTTCGACGACCGATTTAAATTCAGCACTGTTATTGGAAATGTTGTTGAGCTTGCCAATGCTTGGTCGCAGATCGTACTCATTACCAATCAACACACTATCGCCAATACCATCCACAACGATTCGCGGTTCTAGAATAAACATGCGCACCGTGCGGCGTTTAGTGTTGGTATTACTTCTAAACAACGCACCTAAATATGGGATGTCTCCCAACAGTGGTACTTTACGTAACTGATGACTCACTTCATCTCGATAAACACCACCGATGAGCAAGCTCTGTCCTTGCTTCACCGTCGCCAAGGTACTGATTTCAGTTTTACGAACGGAAGGAAGGTCGTCGACACCACCATCGGTAATCTTTGCCCCGTCTTCGAGATGAAGGCTCAGGTTGATTTCTGGTCGGGCTGCAAACCTGTCACCAACGATACGCGGGACAATTCTCAGTAACGTGCCATACGTGACCTCTTCCAGTGCTGCGGTCTCTTTACCAACCAGCTTGACGTAAAACGTGCTGCTGTTGTTCAGTACCGCTTCGACATTTTCTTGGGTTAACAGTGTTGGTCTTGAAACCACTTGAGCACTGCCTTGAGATTCCAATAATCGGATTTGAGCCAACAGGTAATTCAGATTGGTTGAATCAAGCAAAGACTTAAAATTTTGTCCGCTGCCGAGAGTCACATCACCCGAACTCACATCCCCTGTTGTTTTGATATCAACAATTCGATTATTTCCGACAGACACTCCCGCTCGCCAATCCACGCCTAACTGACTTAAATCGTTGGCACTGATGTCGACAATCGATAATGCAACTTCAATTCTTGATTGCGGTTGGTCCAATTGAGCGACCAGTTTGCGATAGAGCGGTAATCGCGCTTGAGTATCACGAACAATAAT
The DNA here is from genome assembly GCF_023161645.1 of Vibrio sp. 1CM7H. Lineage (NCBI taxonomy): Bacteria > Pseudomonadati > Pseudomonadota > Gammaproteobacteria > Vibrionales > Vibrionaceae > Vibrio > Vibrio sp. 1CM7H. Next base: position 99,316 of record NZ_JALNTV010000002.1, on the reverse strand, counting down.
CGCATTAAGGCCCGGCTCTGCTTCAACCGTTGCTCCGCCATGAACTGAGGCGGTTTTATTGCTTTTTACAGGCTTATCTGAACTGGTAACTTCTTTGTTCGACGCACTCGCCACTTGAGTTTGAACACCAGACACGACTCGCTTTAAAACCGACGCGATACCCGGAACCGTAATGGTCTGATCTCGATATGCAATTTCTCTATCCGTTGCAGAAGCGTACTTCAAAGGAATTATTTCAACGAATAACTCGTCGGTTGAATTCGATTTCTGCAGCAGGCGCGTTTCTAATGCTTCGGCCGTTTGTACAACTAAGTCGACATAACGTGGAGGACCTGCAAGATAAACCAACCCTTTACTTTCAGCGGCTCTCCACCCATAGCGCGAATCCCACACTCCAGTGGAAATTAACGTGCTTCGTAGCTCTCTGGCGGTCAATAATTCTAATTGGAGTAAACGTGAGCGCGTTTCTGTCGCCTTATAGACATGTAAGACGGCACCATCGAAATACCACATCAAGTTATAGACTTGCGATAAGTAGTCGAGGAACTCAGCCGGATCATCAGGAGTAAAACGTCCACTCACTCGATCATTAACTTTGTCACTCACCGAAACCGAAACGCGATAGTTTGCGCCAAAGTTATTCAACAACTCTTTTAATGAGTCGTTATCTGCATAGTATCGGAATGGTTGTTCGGGCCAGTGTAAGTCTGTTGCTTGTGCGAATCCCAACGGAGCAAAGCTCACAGCACACAACAGTATCTTTGTGGCAGCACGTCTGATGTTCGGAAAGACTTTTCGCATCATGGCAACCACACATTATGATTAATCGTGTGGTTCACGCGCTCTTGCTCCAATAATGCCATATAACGCTCACATAGATTAACGTGCTTGGAAAGCAAAGAAGAGAACAGCTCAATCGAACAGTCCTCGATCCTCACTTTGCTTTGTAAAATCAGCTGCTGATCATCATTCGCTGTTAGTACGCAGCCATCTTCACGGATTGTTTTTAATGAGAGCTGCATGCAACGTTGCAACGCTTGTTCTTGTTGATAATCTAGATGCTCTTTAAACTGGAAAGGTAAAGCCGCTTCCCATAAAAACCATGATGCGTGTTGTTTGATGGTCAGTGACAACTGATCAACCTCGATGTTGTAAGAGCCATTTTCTGAGGCAATAAAATCCCCTACCTTTAGCGTTTCCGCTAAAGATTTCATCATCTTATCTAACATTTAACGCCCTATTTAAATCTGGCTGAGGTGATTGCAAGCCTGGCCGCACTGGCCGCTTTGAGTGTCAAAATAGTAGTGATCGATGTCGCCAACAATTTGCATGCTCTTGAACCACTGCCATACTTTCGCAACCGCATTTTGGTCGTTGTAAACCACATCACATGCATCCCAGACTTCGTTCAGCTCAGGAGCTTCAAGTCGAACTTCCGAACACCACTTTTTCCACTCAGAGATAAACTGAGCAGTCGTAGAAGTGTACTCTGCGAACCCTTTAAGCTCGTCTAGGGACGGTTGCCACTTCTCAATTAACGAACGATGACATTCAATCACTTGCATCTGTTGTTCGCTCAACGTCCCGAGTTGATCTTTCAACTGGTGTTGTTGGCGCTCAATTAAATCGAGTTGCTGTTGCACAAACACCGCACTGGTGTCCTCTCCCGATAGTTTCGACCAATATTCCTTTTGAATATCGAGCTGATTGATAAGCTGTTCCACTTTGATGGAGGCATGCAAAGCGCTTTGATCAACTTGACGGTTAATCCACTCGTTTAGCGATAAATGAAAACAAAGCATCAACGTTTTTGGTACCGCTAAATTGAAGCGAAAACCAAGACGCGCGTTGATGTATTCCAGTCTTTGTTCAAAGGTCACGAGTGTGCGGCTATCACTGAGCTGCGACCCAATTTCCAAAAATAAACGCATGGCGAATCGGTCAAGCGACGCACCGAGCTTTTGATACGTTTTCACCAACTGGCTTGCGCACAGGCTATCGACGACGCTTCTATCCAACAAGCGCTGAAGTAAAGATAACTGTTCATAATTAATGACGCCTTCACTCAACAATTGTCGGTGATTGACGTGCACAACATTGAAATCCTGCGTTGATCTAGAAGCACTTTCATATCGAGCTCCTCTCTGCAAAACAGTCACTTTCCGTTGTGTCACAATGCTGTCTGGAAAAAGCGAACGGCGTCGCCAATGCTGCTTTTTCATTTATGTTCGTCTCCGCACCCCTCTCGAACGATCCAGAAAGAAAGAGGTGTAATAATTTTTAATCGTTCGTTGTTACATGACGCATAATAGAATTTACGCTGATGAGTGACTTTCAAAATTAGTCAGAAAATTTTAGTCCCAAGTCATTTCATTTCGCGATAGCTACTTGATCGTCTCCCGAACGTACACGGCTTGGCGTCGTTCCAAAACGACGGCGGTAACTCTGCGTAAAGTAAGACTGACTAGAAAACCCAGCCTCCATCGCCACATCCACGATGCTCATCTTGCTCGTCAACAGGAGTTTATGAGCGTGCAACAATCGGCGCTCACTGATCCAAGCTCTTGGAGAAATGCCATAGTGCTCATTAAATAGCTCTTTAAAAGTCGTTAAGCTAGCACCAAACTCTTGCGCATAGTCCGTCAACTTCCACTCTTTGAGATAGTGTTGTTCCATAAATCGACGTAACCGTTCCGATGTTCGGTTAGTTTGTTGTGACAGCAACGCATAGAGTGATTCTCCCCCTTTGCCGTGCAGCAAAAGAATGAGTAACTCTTCATATTTTAGGCACATGATCGCATCTGGATACGCCTGTTGCTCAAGCGTCTGCATGCTGGAAAGCACTTGCTCTACGAGTATGTTCAAACCAAAAGTAAACAAGCCAGAACAAACTTTATCTACCTTGGGCAGCATCATCAAAAGATCACTGTGCTTTTGTAATAGCTGGCTAACGAGTTCGTTGTCGTAGGTTATAATCGACGCTTTGTATACCCCGTCTAAGGGCGAATACTCGAATAAGTAATCCCCTTGGGATAGAAACACCCCGTTTTCTGCCGCGACATCGATTGTGCAATCACCTGTTTGAACTCGAAGCTGACCATTGTGAACGACAACAATGTGAGATTGGTCTGAGTGAAATACTTCGTCAGATTTTTCATAGCGGGAAAAACTACGAATTTTTCGCGAGCTCGAGCCGACCCTTTCTGTGTTTAGTTGGCCTGACACATCCATTTTCTACCCTTCATTATTTTGAGTTTCTCAGTACGAGTGTTGAGAAACTTTCAAAGCAATACTTTGATTGTTGTTATTTCTAAGTACTGCTATATCAATTAAAGAAGCAAAGAAAAGAGCATAGAAGTTCATATCACTTACCATACCCCCCGAATAATTAGCGAATATCCTAAGCATTACCCTTACCTAAAGGTAAAAGTTTATCTTAGTAAACTCTGCTGTCCGTCTTTATTATTTTTATCAGATAGCGTTTATTATTAGCCAAAACTTAAATATCATTTCGTTATTAAAGTTTAGGATTTTTGTTATACATTAGAATAAAATTAAATAGATTATGGTATCGTTTATCGAACAAACTGAAATTTCCAAAATCTTAAAATTGTATGTTTTATAGCCTAAAACGCCAAGCCAACGTGTTCAAGGAGCGAGATATAATCATAAAGAATGCTATTTTTGCAACAAGTATAAGTCTAAAAAACAACTGACCCGATGACTTAAACCATGTGATTAATGTTTGTAAAAAACAACAAAACTTTCACAACAGGAAAGAGCAAATCTTTATTTTTAATAATTTAGTAAGGTCTAATTAAATGTAACCGATTACTTTTCATCTGGTTATTTTTTTGGCACGAGTATCAAATTTTCCTGCTTTCCCTCCACTGAAAATAAATAGTTCTTTTCTTTTTCCGCTACAAGTTCCCCATTCGAGTATAGCTTTCCAATTATCTTCATGTTTCCGTCACCAGCTTGAATCGGTGCAATTAAAAATGAATACTGTACGGGTAATTGAACGCCTTGGTAGTGCTGCGAAGCAGACCTAAGGCACTGATTTTCAATCACTTTGCATATCTCCACATCAAGAGACGTAATCGAAGGTGGAAAGTATCCATCGACAGAAACCCAACCATAGAGTGCCGCCTGACTCTTTGTGTCAAAGCTACCTTCCCTTACAATCGGCACAGACTGACTACACCCACTTAGTAGGAATAGTCCGACAAAACCAGCCCACATAGAATTGTTCATTATGACACCATAAACTTATTTTATAGACTTAGTTCATTTTAATTTCACACAATTCTTTATGTAAAAATATAAAAGATCAACTTATATTTATACTACAAGCGGACAATAAATCGCATTCTTCAACAACACAGATTTAACATTAGATTTAATTTAACTCATAGTGACTGCGCCCTAATACACTTTCAATTAGGTGGGTATATTAGAGAACAAAGATATTTAAATATCTAAGAACAACCACAATATGCATCAGAGCACATTTGTTATCGCTGTTCTATTTAGCTCACCGAAATTAAAAACCAAAATATAATAACAACCGACCAATATTGATAAACACGAAGAGATACATCTAATATTTTCCTTGATAAAATTTCAAAAGGGACTATTCCTATGTCAGCACGCCAAAGTATCGATGAGATTTTGCTAAAGTTTGCTCATCAAATAGGCTTGCCTGCACTGCATCTAACGGAAAATGAAGTAAGCTTAGCGTTTGATGATAATCTAAGAGTGCATATCATCTTTCATCCTGAATCGACAACCCTCCAGCTCGAAGCTGAGATTGTTGGTCTTCAAATCGTTAATTCCGATCTCTATCGTTCTTTCCTAGCCTTTAATTATCACTGGCCTGAGCATCAATTATTCTTTAGTTTAGATAATCATCGACATGTACTCTGTTTAAACCGACTCATTAACATTAAGCGACTGGATTATGAGTATTTTGAAACAGCTTTGGCGGAATTGTTGACGCAAAGTGAGTCGTGGGAGTCGTTATTGTCTGCTCATGTCGCCACTGCTGAGGTAGCTCCGATGCCACAAACTTTAGACTTAAGAGTTTAGGTGTCTCTATGTCCAACGACATCCAATCTAAATACACTAACTTACCGGTTCATGAAGTAAAGCAAGCACAGCAAAGTGATGCTCTGCCACAAGGAACGTTTCATGGCCGCAAAGTGACCCTACTCTCTTCATCAGAAAGCAGTTTGGCTCGAATGAGCTCTAAAAGAGAACTTAGCGAATGTTTAAACCAGTTTGCGAGTCTTGAGTCTTGTAATCGCGTCTTGGATTTTGATCAGCAGTTTAGTCTTGAAAAGCAAAACACCGCGGTCGAAAAACTACTTGAACGAAAAGTGACAGTAATTCAACGTTCCTGATCACGCAATATAAATGGGTTCAAAATATAAATTTCACGTATATACACCCTCCCACCCGCAAGCCCATGCAATAAAAAACCCCGAAGGCTCGGGGTTTTGGTTAGTACTGCTTTTTCTTTGTTAACTACTTCAATTTAGAAGAAGCCTAGTGGATCAACACTGTAGCTAATCAATAGGTTTTTCGTATTTTGGTAGTGATCCAACATCATCTTATGTGTTTCGCGGCCGATACCCGACTTTTTGTAACCACCGAACGCTGCGTGTGCAGGGTAAGCGTGGTAACAGTTAATCCAGATTCGACCAGCTTCGATATTACGGCCCATACGATATGCGACGTTCGCATCACGCGTCCAAACGCCTGCGCCTAAGCCATATTCGGTGTCGTTCGCGATTTCTAATGCTTCCGCTTCATCTTTAAACTTAGTGATAGCAATCACTGGGCCAAAGATCTCTTCTTGGAAAATACGCATCTTATTGTGGCCTTCCAACATTGTCGGTTGAATGTAGTAACCTTGATTGATTGACTCTGGCTGTTCAGATACGCCACCACCAAAGACCACTCTTGCACCTTCTTCACGGCCGATTTCCAGGTAACTTAAAATCTTATCAAACTGTTCTTGAGAAGCTTGGGCGCCTACTTGAGTATCGGTATCGAGCGGGTTACCTTGCTTGATTAACTGCGCACGTTCCGTCAATTTCTCTACAAACTTATCGTAAATCGCTTCATGAACTAATACGCGAGATGGACAGGTACAAACTTCGCCTTGGTTGAAGAAACCAAGTAGCGTACCTTCGATACACTTGTCGAGGTACTCATCTTCGTAATCGAAAATATCTGAGAAGTAGATATTTGGAGATTTACCACCCAACTCAACAGTCGAAGGGATCAAGTTGTCTGCTGCACATTTTAGAATATGATTGCCAACTTGTGTTGAGCCCGTAAATGCGAGTTTCGCAATTCGGTTGCTGGTTGCTAACGCTTGACCTGCTTCTGAACCAAAACCATTAACAACGTTAATGACGCCCGGAGGCAGTAGATCACCGATCTTTTCCATAAGAACCAGAATCGACGTTGGCGTTTGTTCTGCTGGCTTCAATACCACACAACAACCTGCCGCAAGTGCCGGTGCCAGCTTCCAAGCCGCCATCAACATTGGGAAGTTCCATGGAATAATTTGACCAACAACGCCAATCGGCTCCGGGAAGTGGTAGCTTGCGGTGTGCTCATCCAGCTCCGCCGCACTGCCTTCTTGTGCGCGAATACAGCCAGCAAAGTAACGGAAATGATCTACCACTAAAGGTAAATCTGCCGCCAAGGTTTCGCGAACTGGTTTGCCGTTTTCCCAAGTTTCGGCAACTGCCAACTCTTCTAAATGCTGCTCAATACGAGCAGCGATTTTCAGCAAGATGTTAGAGCGTTCAGTCACACTGGTTTTCGCCCATTTTGCTTTGATGTTGTGTGCCGCATCCAATGCTAAGTTGATATCCGCCTCGCCAGAACGAGCAACTTTACAATACGCTTGTCCGTTGATTGGTGAGATATTATCAAAGTACTCACCGCCCGTTGGTTTTACCCATTCCCCACCGATAAAGTTATCGTAATGCGATTTGAAATTAACGATGGCATTTTCACTACCTGGCTGTGCATAGATCATAACTCTTCCTTTTGTTTCTCGTTCAATGTGTTATTGCAGTGTCGTATCGCACTGTTCACAAAGAGCATTACGCAAGTCACACGCCAACTACACCACACTTGTTGTTAATTAAATGTAAAACTATGATTACCAAGCGATAACAAACCAAGTGAGCGATGTTTGAGCGGATGTATGGTGTGAACACCAATGTTCAAGTGTTCCAAAATGGCACACCCTCACTGTGACAAAATGGTACAGTCATGGAACTTCAACACATTAGCGATAACAATTGGCTTTCAACTTCATGGATCCGAAGTGAACAGGCGGGTTTAAAACAGCGTCGACGCCCTGAAGATATTCGAGTGACACCAGCGACACTTCAAGATAGGCGTCACCAACTCAACTTCTTATTGGAAACCGTCACCCAGTTTGCTCTCCCGCTGTTTAATCAGCTTTTTGCTCATAGTGACAGCCGCTTAATTCTGACGGATGCCGACGGCGTCATCATCGGCAGTTGGGGACAACCTAAGTTCCGCGAGAAGTTGACCGAAATTGCGCTAAGCTCTGGTGCGTGCTGGCAAGAAAAGGTCAAAGGCACCAACGCGATTGGGACTGCGATAGTTGAAGCAAAACCGGTCTCAGTCATCGGCGATCAACACTTCATCCAACATCATCGTTTTATTAGCTGCTCGGCCAATCCTATTTTCGATCATCTTGGTCATTTGATTGGTGTGCTAGATATCACCAGCGAACAAAAGAAACATGATTTCTCAACGCAAGTGCTGGTACAAAACATGGTTCAGCAAGTTGAAAATCAATTGCTTAACTTGATTCCACAAGGGCATATTCGTGTGGATTTGGCGTGTGAAAAAGGCTTACTAAACAGTGGATGGCAAGGCATTATCATCGCTAATGAAGATGGACAGATTCTCGCGCACAACCAAGTTGCTTCTCAGCTCCTCGCGCAACAAAACGTCATCGGGCAATCGCTCGACGACATTCTTTCTATCCAAAGTGCCGACCATCCTTTCGTGTTCAAAACAAAGCCGTTGACCAACAAAAAAGTGAAGTCTCGTTCCGTTACCGCTTCCAATGATCTGCATTACGGCGATTCTACTGTCGAACATTGCTGGCAACAAGCCAATCGCGTTATCGATAAAGACATCAGCTTACTGATTCTCGGAGAAACTGGGGTTGGTAAAAATGAGTTTGTGAAAGCGCTACATAAAAACAGCCAGAGAAAAACGGGGCCGTTGGTTTCCGTCAACTGTGGCGCACTACCGAAAGATTTGGTTGAGTCCGAATTGTTTGGCTACGTAGCTGGTGCATTTACTGGCGCAAACAGCAAAGGCTATCAGGGAAAAATTCGCCAAGCACACAAAGGGATTTTGTTTCTGGATGAAATCGCAGATTTACCCTTGGAAGCTCAAAGCCGTTTACTGCATGTATTGCAAGATAAAACCGTGCTTCCTGTGGGTTCAAACCAAAGTGTTCAAGTCGATACGCAAATCATTGCGGCCACACATAAAGATCTCGAGAACTTGGTTAGCGAAGGATTGTTCCGTCAAGACTTATACTATCGCCTCAATGGTTTGATCATCGAATTGCCTCGCTTCGAAGAGCGAGATGATAAGCAACAACTGATCGAGAATATTCATCGACGTCACGCTGAATCTGAACAACAACTCTGTCCTCACCTATTTTCTCTGCTGCTTTCTTACTCTTGGCCAGGAAACTTGCGTGAACTCGATAGTTTAATCAAAGTATCCGCGTTAATGGCGCAAGGTGAAGAAACGTTAGAGCTCGCTCACGTACCGACTCACTTGAGTAAGAAACTCAGCCAAGCTCAAGACGTAACAACCTCTGCCGAACCCACGTTAGAACTGCGTGCAACCGTCGAAGACAAACTGCTCAAAACATATCAAGCCAATCAGGGGAACATCAGCAAAACATCTCGCATGCTTGGCGTCAGTCGAAATACGATTTATAGAAAGCTGAAAAGCCTCGGCATATTGGGTTAATCCATAACCTCAGATACAAAAAGAGCACCTTTGCGGTGCTCTTTCTATTTGAAACCTAGCTTACAGGCCGCCTTGTTGTTGAGCCTGTTTTACTAATGCCTGACGTTGAGTTTCCTTCTCAGAGATCACTTGGTTGTCCTTGTGTATTTCCTGATCCAATTCTGCCGGAATGAAAACAAAGTACTTGTTAAGAGTCATCTTAGAACCTCAATTTGTTGTGTTAATCACCTTCTTGGTCAACGTAAACAACACCAGAAAAACACTTTTTACTGGATCCTTGTTGCTGGTTTCAAAAAATAGAAGATGTTCATTTATTAAACATCCTCCATGTGGGCGCTAATTATAGGCGTAGTTCAAAGGCTTACCTAGCACTCTTTTTCGCCTTTCTTGCAACCTTAGTTTCATTCTCAAATCTGATGCAATCACACATATTCAATAAAGTATTGTTAAGCAAAGAAAAGTGATTTTCATCGTGACTGATAATGAGGATGAGCTTCCCGGAATTATTGACTTGCAATTACGCCTAGTAAACTCGAAGGCTGCAATAATAGCGTTAAAAGGCCTTAATCCGCACAGCAAAAACTTTGAAGTGATAGACAAATGCATTCATATATTTGTAAATCCGTTTATGGATTTGTCTACCAGTTCAATATTTCACCTTTTTTGAGAAATCTTTAGCCGATTTTTTGTGTGAAACGCCAAAAAAGAACAGACAATCAAAGCGTGGTATATGACCACACTTGTCTATCCCCACTCAGCTTTGGGAGGCGTTTATGAAAAGTAACAAACTTGGCCATGTGATGTCTTTCAGCAGAATGTTTTCCTTCATTGCGTTTTTGACGGCTACATTCGCATGGATTCTTAGCATGTATGCCCTATTTACTGTTTCTGTAGTGGCTCTTGTGGTCAGCGCAATTCTCTACCTCAAAGACAGGTTTTATCAAAACAAGAAAACGACCACAGAAAAGAGCGCCTAGACGCTCTTTTCTATTGAATGTAATTTTCCTGTGACTTGATATAGTTATCAATCCGTTCGAGTTCGTGAAAATAGCCATACACCGCAATGCGATTAATCTCAGCATCCAAGCAAAGCCTCTCATCTTTCACCATAGCTTCAATCGACATCCCACTGGACGCGATTGTGAAAGGTGGGCACGCTGAGTAACCATTATTTTCTGCAATATACCTCAATCGCCCAAATTCCAAAATTTGAACTGGAATAGCAACGATAAGGGACAAGACAACTGTTATGGTTATCACTTTAATCGGCACTTTGACTAACTGTGTCATTCGATCAAATAAAATATAAACCAATAATGTAGGACACAAGAGTAAGCTTGCGATACTTAAAACATATGACGCATCAATGTAGACCACTTGAAAGCCACTACTGAGCTGAAGCGGTAGAGATTCGAAAGCGAAATGATGATAAAGGCGATAAATGGAGTAAATGATCAGTAATATGAAAATAAGCAACACGAAAGCTGTGTGAAATGGATGCTTCTGTTGTGTCATTTCTATTACCTTGAGCTTGTAGTTGAGGAGATGCAAGAGAGCGGCTTAGCTTCATCTTCGAAAAGAAATATTAAACTGCTAGCAAAAGCATGCTCTCCCATTTCTGAGAAGTGCGTGACGAATCAACGTTTAATGTAACTTACAAATCTACCAATATATCAATATCTTACGGACACAAAAAAGGATGCCACTTGGGCACCCTTTTGCTTTTATCCGTTTACTGACTGCGGATTAAACGTCGTAAGTTGTAGACGCTGTGTCGCCGCCTGTACCAGTCCAGTTCGTGTGGAAGAATTCACCACGCTCACGGTCGATACGCTCGTAAGTGTGAGCACCGAAGTAGTCACGTTGAGCTTGCAGTAGGTTCGCAGGTAGACGAGCTGTTGTGTAACCGTCTAGGAACGTTAGTGCAGAAGTCGTACATGGCATTGGGATGCCTGCTTCTAGAGACTTAGCCGCCACTTTACGCCATGCTACTAGGCTGTTTTGTAGGATACCTTTGAAGTAATCATCAGAGCCTAGGAATGCTAGTTCTGGATTCGCTTCGTATGCATCACGGATGTTGCCTAGGAACGCGCTGCGGATGATACAACCACCACGCCACATAAGAGCAACGTTACCGTAGTTTAGGTCCCAGCCATTCTCGTTTGATGCTTCGCGCATTAGCATAAAGCCTTGAGCGTAAGAGATGATCTTAGACGCTAGAAGCGCTTGACGTAGTGCGTCAACCCACTCTTGCTTGTCACCTTCTACTGGCGTGATTGTCTTACCGAACAGTTTCTCAGCTTCAACACGTTGATCTTTTAGTGCAGATAGGCAACGAGAGAATACTGACTCAGAGATAAGCGTTAGTGGAATACCTAGGTCTAGTGCGTTGATACCCGTCCATTTACCTGTACCTTTTTGGCCAGCAGTGTCTAGGATTTTTTCAACTAGAGGTTCACCATCTTCGTCTTTGTAGCCAAGGATGTCAGCCGTGATTTCAACTAGGTAGCTGTTTAGCTCAGTGTTGTTCCACTCAGCGAATACCGCTTGCATTTCATCTGCAGACATACCAAGGCCGTCTTTCATGAACTGGTAAGCTTCAGTGATCAGCTGCATGTCGCCGTATTCGATGCCGTTGTGAACCATCTTAACGAAGTGACCTGCACCATCGTTACCAACCCAATCACAACAAGGCTCGCCAGCGTCAGTTTTCGCAGAAATACCTTGGAAGATAGGCTTAACCGCTTCCCAAGCTTCTGGAGCGCCGCCAGGCATGATAGATGGGCCAAAACGTGCACCTTCTTCACCACCAGATACACCTGTACCGATGAAGTGGATACCTTTTTCGCGTAGTGCTGCAACGCGACGGTTTGTATCTGGGTAGTTCGTGTTACCACCGTCGATGATGATGTCGCCCTTATCTAGTAGAGGGACTAGCGCGTCGATGAATTTATCGACAACGTCACCTGCGCGAACCATTAGCATCACTTTACGTGGCGTTTCTAGCTTCTCTACTAGTTCTTCTAGAGAGTATGCACCGATGATGTTCGTGCCTTTCGCTGGTCCTTCCAGAAACTCGTCTACTTTGGCAGCAGTACGGTTGTGAGCGACCACTTTAAAACCGTGGTCGTTCATGTTTAGGATAAGGTTTTGACCCATTACCGCTAGGCCAATTACACCGATATCACCTTTCATTGTTTCTCTCCAATTTTGTTTCATTGACGAGCAGCGTTTAAGCAATTTTTGCTGCTGCGTCCAAATCTAAATACCATTCCGTCAGGCCAGATTTCGCTTGAATCTTAGCCGCTGGGTATGGCAGTGCGTGTGCAGGTGAACTGTTGATCTCTTCAACGATGTCCGCTTTTCCTGCACCCAGCACTAAGTAACTGATGCGTTTTGCTGCTTCTAAAACGCGTGCCGTTTTTGACACACGAAGCTGGCCTGACTCAGGATGAGGCGCCACAAGAGATAGATTCGCATCATCATAATTGGTTTGGCCAGGGAACAGAGAAGCGGTGTGACCATCTGCACCAACACCTAATAAGATCCAGTCAAACACAGGGGTTCCGTTTTCAGTCGGAATCACCTCTGACATCTCTTTCGCAAAGCGTTCCGCTTCCACTTTAGGGTCATCTTCACCGCGTATACGGTGGATGTTTTCTGTTGGAATGTTTACTTGGCTAAACAGTAGCGCGTTCGCTTCTCCGTAGTTGCTTTCCGCATCGTCAGGTGCGACACAACGTTCGTCACCCCACCAGAAGTGGAGATTTTGCCACTGAATAGAGGTTGCGTAAGCCTCTGAAGCCAACAGTTTGAACAGCATTTTAGGAGTGCTGCCGCCAGAAAGAGAGATGTGAACAGGTCGGCCCATTTCGCTGAACGCTTTCATGTCGTTAGCTAGGCTTTCAACTACCTGCTCTGCTGTTTGGTAGATCTTATGGTTGATCATAGTTCACAGTAATCCGTATCTGTTAAGTTTTTACATGGGAAGCGCCAAGCGCGACCATCACGCTGTAGCAGGTCGTCTGACTCTTTAGGACCCCATGTGCCGCATGCGTACCCGAAGAGGGATTGTGGATCTTGTTTAAAATCTAAAATTGGCTGTACGTACTGCCAACACGCTTCCACCGCATCACTACGTGCAAATAGCGTAGCATCACCATTCAAAGCATCAAGTAGAAGACGCTCATACGCAGTTAGCATTTGCGTTTCTTGTAGGTCAGCGTAATGGAAGTTCATTTTCACTTCTTTCGCTTCAAAACCTGCGCCTGGCTCTTTCAAGCCAAAGCTCATTTGAATGCCTTCGTCTGGCTGAATGCGAATGATCAGCTTGTTTTCTGGTGCGTTTTGACCAAACACTGGGTGCGGTGTTTGTTTAAAGTGGATAACCACTTCAGTCACGCGTGTTGGAAGACGCTTACCAGTACGCACGTAGAATGGCACGCCATTCCAACGCCAGTTGTTAATGTATGCTTTCAAACCGATGTAAGTTTCGGTACGTGAGTCGTCTGCAACCCCCGGCTCTTCACGGTAGCCACGTAGACTTTGTCCACGAACTTCAGAAGCGGTGTATTGACCTAATACTAGATCGTTACGCAGAGCGTTTTCGTCCAAAGGTTTTAGACACTGGAGTACTTTAACGACTTCATCACGCATCGAATCTGCATTGATCTGTGCAGGTGGCTCCATACCCACCATCGCCAATACTTGTAGCAGGTGGTTTTGGAACATATCGCGCACGGCACCCGAGTTGTCGTAGTAACCACCACGCTCCTCTACGCCGAGGAATTCTGCTCCCGTGATTTCAACATAATCAATGAAGTTACGGTTCCAAAGCGGCTCAAACATCGCGTTTGAGAAACGAAGTACAAGAAGGTTTTGTACCGTCTCTTTACCTAAGTAATGGTCAATTCGGTAGATTTGATGCTCTTGGAAGTGCTCGTGAATTTCTTTATCCAGAATACGCGCTGATTCAAGGTCATAACCGAATGGTTTCTCAATAATCAGGCGTTTCCAACCATCTTCTTCTTTGTTTAGGCCGTGTGCTGCAAGACTTGCAGGAATCACACTGTATAAACTTGGTGGGGTTGCTAAGTAGAAAAGCGTATTGCGCTGATCGAAACGATATTCGTCAGCAAGTTGGTCTAAACGAGAAGATAGCTTACTGTAATCTTGTGTGTCAGAAGTATTGATAGCTTGGTAGTGCAGATGGTTAATAAATGCATCAAGCGTTTCTGGCTCAGTCTTTTCCATTTCCTGAAGCGATTTTTTCAGCTTCGCGCGGTAAGACTCATCACTGTATTCAGTACGACTTACACCCAGAATGGCAAAATTTTCTGGAAGCTGCTTGTTCGCATAGAGGTGGTATAAAGCAGGAATGAGCTTACGATATGTAAGGTCACCTGAAGCACCAAAAATAACGATGCTGCTGTTTTCTGGTATTACCATCATCTTTCCCTTAAAAACGAGGTACTTATTGTGTGCCCGGATACGGCTAAAGGATGAGCCAACCCTATCAATGGCACCTCAAAATAGAAAATTGGTCTTACCTATTACGTTGATAGGTAAAGTCTATAGGCCCAAAGAACCTCAAGAAGTAGCACTCCCAAATCTTTTGGAAACACGACGTATTAAGGTCATTTAGGTCACTTATGTCTCAAAAGTACACACTGTACTCGCTGGAGGAGAGTCCGACACGGTGCAGTATTGTCTACGACTATTTGATTTACATCAACACTTGCCAGTGCAAACGTTTAAATAAGTTACACAAAACATCATAAATATTTGTATTTTATGGATAAAAAAAGTTGCACTAACGTAAGACAAAAATTAAGCAAAAACTCTAATATGGACAATCCTTACCCACCCTTGCAATCCATTACAATTTTATTGTGATCTATGTAGCCTGAATTTTATCCTCTCACTCTATTGATAATGATACTCAATTAAAGATAATGAGGATACTATTAATGCGAAAGTAGAACGCCATGAAACCAGGCACAAAGAATCTGCACCCGATAAACCGAATACACTCTGTGCTTGATTACATTCACAACAATCTAGATATCGCACTTAGTGTGGATGAAATCTCGAAAGCAAGCTGCTGGTCACGTTGGCAACTGCAACGCGTTTTCCAGCAACACACTGGCGTATCCGTCGCTCACTATATTAGAGAGCTAAAACTAAGCCTTGCGGCTGAACGCTTAATCCATACATCAGATCGCTCGTTAGATATTGCGATAGAAATGGGGTTTGCGTCTGAACATGCATTTAGTCGAGCGTTCAAAAATATGTTTTCAAAGAGTCCTCGAGACTATCGTAAAGCTCAGCAACTAACGGGCTTGAGGCAACCTTTAACGTTGCGCGATACACCAGAAGACGAAAATAGACATAAGTGCTTTATCGAAGTCCGAATAGAAACAAAACCTGCTTTTGTGCTTGCTGGTTATCATGAACCTATTTATGGATTGTTTTCCGCAACGCCCAACTTCCAATCCAAGGTGCCCTCGCTGTGGTCACAGCTCTACTCATCTGAAAACCATACTCACCTGGAAAGAAACTATCTTGGTGTGATTGACGTAACAAAAGCGTATTCAAGCAACCAGCAACTCGAGTATTGGGCAGGTTATGAGTACAACTCAGCGTCAAAAACTTCAATATCCAAAGTCTCTACGCAAGAACCAGATCTTCTGGTTGTTCCTAAGCAAACCTACGCAGTGATTACGCACATAGGTAAAGCATCAAATCTAGCGGCGACGCTTGAGTGGTTCATTTTGCACTGGCTCCCCTATTCCAATTATCACGGTATTGATGGCTACGAGTTAGAAGTTTATCCAGAAGACTATGATGTTGAGAGCGAGAATGCCCAAATGCATTACTGGATACCTGTTAAACCGAACGAAGCCATGTCCATTAGATAGAAGCCTAAGCACTTAGGTTCTGGCTTTGCACCAAATTGTTAACTTTTCCTATTTCTTTCGCTATAGAATGCAAACAACAATCATTATCAACAAATAAAAAGTAGTGGAATTAATAAATATGGAAAGTCCGAATCGATTTCATCGTTCTGCGGTTGCAGTCGTGGTATCCGCGCTTATTGCTGGTCACGCCAGTGCCACTGAGAGCACTTCTCAGCACGAAACTATCACAGTACTTGGCGAAACATACCGAAACACCGCAACTAAAACCGTTTTAGAACCGGAAGAAACGCCGCAAGCGATCACGGTAATCACTAAAGATGACATGGACCTGCGCGGCGTAAACTCAGTGAGCGAAGCATTGCGTTACGCGCCTGGCGTAAATACAGAGCTGCGTGGCGGTGCCGTTTCCCGACTTGACCTATTCAATATTCGTGGTTTTATTAACTACACCAACTTTTATGATGGTCTTCCTTTGCTGTACAACGGCTGGAACCTTCAACCTCAGGTCGATTCCGTTGCCCTTGAACAAATCGAGGTTTTTAAAGGGCCAACGTCTGTTCTTTACGGCAATATTCCACCAGGAGGCATGGTCAATATTATCGCCAAGGCGCCTCAGTCAACACCTTCGCACTATGTCTCGATTAGTACTGGGACTAACAGCCTAAAAGAACTGACGTTCGACACCACAGGACAAATTGGTGATTCTAATGTTGATTACCGTATTATCGGCCTCGCAAAACAGCGAGATGGTCAAGCCGATACGTCTGAAGACGAACGTTATGTCCTCGCTCCATCTTTCAATTGGCAAGCGACAGAAAGCACCTTAGTCAACGTGAATGTTTACTATCAAAATGATCCATCAGCAGGTATCTACACGACCGTGCCAGCGTCTGGCTCAGTGATTGACAACCCACTTGGCTCGATGTCACCAAGCACTTATTTGGGGGATGAGGACTGGAACACTTACGAACGCGAAGTTCTGATGATGGGTTACAAAGTCCAACACGACTTTAACAACAATTGGAAATTTCTACAGAATGCCCGCTACATGACCGCCGATGCCTATCAGGAAAACACATATAACGGTGCACTTGAAGCGGATAACCTTACCGTTGGTCGAAATGCTTATTTAACCGATGAAAAGTCCAAATCCTTTGTGATTGACAACCAACTATCTGGCTACGTTAAAACAGGAAATTTTGAACATAACTTATTGTTCGGACTTGATTATCAGTATCTAGATTCAGATGTAAAATACAAAGACACGCTTGGGTATTCGCTAACTCAGGACATTTTTAATCCTGACCACAACAGCATTGATCGTAATGCACTGAATTTCCAATACAAACAAAACTTAGATATCAAAACGAAGCAGATTGGCGTTTATTTGCAAGATCAAGTTCGTTACGACCAACTTGTAATGATTGCGGGTCTTCGTTGGGATAAATACGATTCAAATACAGACGCCGTGAGCGATTACCTAGGAGCAATATCCAACAGCAAGGAAGAGTTAGACGACACCAACGTATCTTTCCGAGTCGGCGGTTTGTATGAGCTCGACTTCGGCTTATCCCCATACCTTACTTACTCCGAGAGTTTTGAGCCAATTGCGGGTGCAGATGCCACAGGCAAAGCGTTTGAACCATCAACCGGGCATCAGTGGGAACTCGGTTTTAAATACGCGCCATTGTCTGGCGATATTTCGGGTAATTTAGCGTTCTTCCATATTACGAAGAAAAACGCGATCTTGACCGATCCGAATAATCCTTATGCACCGAACTATCAAGCGGGCGAAGTGGTATCACAGGGTGTTGAACTAGAGGCAAAGTGGCAAGCCACAACACAAGCTGATTTCACTCTAGGCTACACGTATACCGATATGGAGATTACCGAGGACAGTTATTACAACCAAGAAGGTAAAACGCCAGTTTGGGTACCTGAGCAAACGGCCTCTTTATGGGCCAATTACTTCTTTGAAGGAAATCTTTCAGGCCTTCGTACCAGTGCTGGCGTTCGCTATGTCGGAGAAGCACAAATTGATGCTCAAAACAGCGAAAAAGTGCCTGACTACACCTTGTTTGATTTGGCAGCAAGTTACTATTTCTCAACAGTATCTGAATCAATGAAAGGGGCTAGCGTCACCCTTTCAGCAAGCAATCTATTCGATAAAGAATACTATTCTTGTTACGACAAAAATAACTGTTGGTTTGGCGCTGAGCGCTCTATTGAAGCGAAATTAGAATATAATTTCTAACTCCTTAGCGCGAAAAAGCGATGGTTTGTTTAAAACAAGCCATCGCTTTCATTTCGTATTTAGCATCAAAACCTACGTTACCGTATCACTTTCTTATAGCACCTTTCAGGCCTACCTACCGACCCATAGTTTAAATCAGCCTCTAGTTCACCAGTGCTGATCAGATACTCCAAATAGCGCCTTGCCGTTGTTCGGCTAGCACCGATCTTTTCGCCTGCCTCATCAGCGGTAAGCACACTACCATTTGGGAACAACTCTCTGATCTTATCTAAGGTTACACCATCAATCCCTTTCGGTAATCGGTTCGGCAAGTTGTCTTGATTGGCGTGAGACTGCAGCATTTTATCAACGAGGTTCTGATCCAAACTCTCTGCGATGTCTAGTTGTTGGCGTTGGGACACATACTTTTTCAGTGCGGCATCTAAGCGTGGAAACATCACTGGTTTGAGTAGGTAATCAACGACTCCCCCTCTCATTGCCTGTTGTAGCGTATCGACATCCCTTGCCGCGGTAATCAAAATGACATCACACGTTTGGTTGTTCGCACGTAATGTATTGAGTATCTCAAGCCCTGTTCCATCAGGAAGGTATACATCCATCAACAAGAGGTCTGGCTTAAGAATATCGAGTTGCATTTCCGCTTCCATTCTCGTGGTCGCAATGCCGACCACTTCCAAACCTGCCAATTGGCTTAAGTATTTGTGGTGCAGCTCAGCAATAGCCAGATCATCTTCAATGATCATTACGCGAGTCGCCATACTCATAATTGTTCTTCCTTGGGTAAATACACCGTTATTCTTGTTCCATAATTTGTGTTGGGCATCATCTCAACATGGCCGTGATATCGAGTAGCCAACTGGTTGACAAGATGCAATCCTACCCCCCGATTTTGACGAGATTTCGTCGACACCCCTTTTTTAAATAGCGCCTGCGGCTCTATATCGCTTGGTAAACCACAGCCTTGATCTATCACCTCAAGTATCACTTCATTTCCGTAATCGCTCACTGACACATCGATATTTCTGCGCTCCGATGCGACATTCGATTCATCACGAATCGAGGTTAACGTTGCGTCGAAAGCGTTATCAATTAAGTTGCCCAGAATGGTGACAAGGTCTTCCGAATTTAGCCACTCAGGCAGAGGCTCCAAACGACTGCCTTCTTCAACCACCAGCTGTAAGCCTAACTCGCGAGCACGTTCTGTTTTTCCAAGCAACATACCAGCAATTAACGGGTCTTTAACGGTGTCTCTTAAAAATTCGATCATCGCTTGATAGTGTGCGGTTTCTTGCCCAATTAACTTTTGTACGGCATCCAGCTCACCCATCTGAACTAACCCGCTAATGGTGTTTAGCTTATTTCGATGCTCATGGGTTTGCGAACGTAATAAATCTGCATATTCTTTGGTTTGTGATAACTGCTCGGTTAGGTCATTGATTTCATCCCTTAAACGGAAACTCGATACTGCCCCCACTATTTTTCCATCCACATAAATTGGCGAACGGTTTGCGATCAGACGTTTATGATTAAGGAATATCTCAATATCATGATCTTCCTGTCCGGTTTCTAGCACCGTATATAAGTCACTATCGCGTAACGTCTCAGTCAACGGTTTATTAAGAGCTGCCTCTCTATCAATACCGAGAATCTGACAGGCGCTACGATTGATCGAGCGAAGTATCCCTTGGGCATCAATACTTAACACGCCCTCTTTAATGGTACTCATCGTCACTTCTAATTCGCCGTACAACCGCCCTATCTCTTCAGGCTCGAACCCCAAAATGGCGCGCTGAAACTTTCTCGACGCATAATTGGATACGATGGCATTAGCGACAACAACTACGATGACCATGAAGATCAAAAAAGCCAAAAATGGCTCGATGCGGTCTTGCAGCCGGTCGAGCAAATAGCCAACCGAAACCACACCAATGATGTTCCCTTGCTCGTCAAAAATCGCAGCTTTACCACGAACTGAATAACCTAACGACCCCTGAGCTGTCGAGACATAAGACAACCCCTGCTCTAGCGCTCGACGATTGTCGCCACCTCTCATTGGCTTACCCAACCGCTCATCAACGGGGTGGATTAAGCGCACTCCCTCGTGATCGCCAATAACGATGAATGCAGCACCGATGGCTTCGGTTAATTCTCGGAAACGAAGTTGGTATGGCTGGGGATTTTGGGTTACGACCATTTCGCGAACAACGGCGGAGTCTGCTAAAAAACGGGCAACACCCTGTGCTTTTTCTCCCATTTCTTGCTCTTGATTGATTTTGAGATAAGTGAATCCTGCAGCGACAAGTAATAGAAGTTCTATCAACCCCGACAGCGTCATAATAATGAGCATTCGCTTACGAAAGCTGATCGTTTTCCAACTCATTGATACATCCTTATGATTCACTCCCAAGCGATTACGTTAACACTCAGTTAACAGCATGGCTTTGTTGCGGTGATAAATCTGTGAGGAAGGCAAGCAAACCGCAGAGTTTACGGTTAATTAATCGACGAGCTGAAACATAAAATTACAACCATTCACCAAATTTAGCATTCCTCTCTGATACTCAATTCCATACATAAATTGCCCTTTAAAACATGATCGTGATCACATCGATTTTAGCGGTTTTTGAGGCGTTTTTAGACTTTCCAACGTATAATTTTTAATCAACGAAACCATTGAGAGTTTCGGTTAGAAAGCAGTGAAGCTGGAAGTCTATTAAAAGCTCAACATTGATGTCAGTGATTTGGACACAAATAAAACAAAACACAAATACTGACTATATGACAAACACTTAGACACCATCTGAAAACTGGAAAACTATAAACAGAGGTGCATTTATAGTTAGAAGGAACACCAAACATGGAACGCGATACCTTTGGAATATGCCTGAATAAGGCCATGCTGTCAGAGAATATGTATTCAACGTTTACACACGTCAGGGCTTATGAAAAAAACGGAGGCGGTACTTCTGATCTCAAGGTCCTGTTATCATTCCCTCAAATGAGTGGAAAAGACCTATTGAATACGATGCGAGGTTCTCGTCAGCTTGAGTGGAGAGCAGAGTTTCACTGTCCATATACGAAGTAAACTTGTAACATCTCCCGCGCCCAGCACAAACATAACTGGGCGCATACTACTATCCAATTTCCCCTCCTACTTAACACCAAGTTACGAATCCTTTATATTAGAGCTTATACTCTACGACAAAGCAGCCATTATGAAAAAAACAGGAAAGTTTTGGATACTGGGCTTACTTAGCAGCTCGATTTCCCTTGCCTGTCATGCGGCACCGATCACTTTTGATACCGCATGGCAGTTATTGCTAGAAAACAACTATTCTCTTAAAGCTCAACGCTCAAACGTCGAGAATTACCAATACCAAGAGAGTGCCACCAGCAATCTCAACTTACCTCAGGTTACCATTGGCGCGAATTACACGCGTTTAGATACCGATATCACGTTATCGGGAAAGCAAATATTGGATAGCACTGAATCGCCAATCAGTATACCGATTCCACTACCACCAGCTGTCGTTGGAGCAATAGCAAACACCACTTCGACCATAACCGAACGCGATATTTTCTCTTCGTCTATTCGTGCCATTTGGCCAATTTTTACTGGTGGTCGTATTTCTGCTGCTCAATCAGCAGCAGAAGGTAAAACAGATGAGGCTAAAAGCCAGCTTCTAATGGAACAACAAGCGCGCTTTGAAGATTTGTCGAAGTACTACTTTTCTGTCGTGCTGGCAAAGGAAGTACTCGCAACGCGGCAAGCGGTTGAAGCTGGACTAAAAAAGCATAGAGATTTTGCCATTAAGCTTGAAGAGCAAGGACAAATCGCACACGTTGAGCGCCTGCAAGCCGAGGCTTCTCTAGATAAAGCATCAGTAGAAACACGTAAAGCCGCCAGCGATTTGAGTATCGCTCAAGCAGCATTAGGTAAATTACTTGCACAAGATGACGCCGTAGAGCCCGCTGAATCTTTGTTTATCAACGACAGTCTTCCCCCTCTAACCGCTTTTGTCGATCAAACGTTGCTTACCTATCCGGGGTTAGACCTTCTGAGCGCTAAACACAAACAAGCCTCTAGCTTAATCAAAGCAGAAAAAGGGAAATACTATCCTGAAGTTTACCTTTACGGAGACTACAGCTTGTATGAAGACGATTCTCTCGCAAGCCAAATGAAGCCTGACTGGTTAGTTGGTGTCGGTGTGAGCATTCCACTGATTGAATCAACAGGGCGAAGCGAAAAAGTCAAAGCAGCTCAAAGCGTCGTCTCGCAGGTCGATTCATTAAAGTCCCAAGCCAAACAAGATTTATCGCTGCTAGTCCAAAAGACATACTTGGAGGCTCAGCAAGCCATTGATGAAGTACAAGGGCTCGCATCTAGCATTGAACTCGCTAACGAAAACCTGCGCTTGCGTGAAAAAGCATTTACTCAGGGTCTGTCGTCTTCTCTGGATGTTGTGGATGCACAACTTTATGTCGCGAGTATAGAAACACAACGTTCAGCGGCACGTTTCCGCTATTTAATATCTTTAACGAAACTACTCGCATTGAGCAGTGAAATGAACAGCTTCGAACAATATCAAAATACCGCTTATATCCCTGCTTCAACATCCAAAGAGGTGAAATAAATCATGGCAGCTAAATCACTAAAACCTGTTTTACTCTCACTTTGTGCTTTGGGTGTTGCCTCTTGGGTTGGGTATCAATTTTACCAAGCCTATCAACCGGAACCGGTCCGCTTACAGGGATTAATTGAAGCCCAGCAATACAGCATTTCCTCAAAAGTTCCAGGGCGTATTGATGAGGTCATGGTCCGTAAAGGCGACGATGTAGAGAAAGGCCAGCTTATTTTTACCCTTCATAGTCCTGAAATTGAAGCGAAGTTAGAACAAGCAAAAGCAGGTGAAAAAGCGGCGGACGCCTTAGCTCAAGAAGCTGAGAAAGGCGCACGTGAGCAACAAATCCAAGCAGCAAAAGATCAGTGGATGAAAGCTAAAACCGCTGCGAATTTAATGGAAAAAACCTACAATCGTGTAAATAACCTCTATAACGATGGCGTGGTTGCAGAACAAAAGCGCGATGAAGCTTTAACTCAGTGGCAAGCAGCGAAATACACCGAAAGTGCCGCATTTCAAATGTACGAAATGGCAAAAGAAGGCGCGAGAAGTGAAACTAAAGTAGCTGCGGCGGAAAAAGCGCGCATGGCATCGGGTGCCGTAGCCGAAGTAGAAGCGTATGCGAAAGATACTCAGATCTACAGCTGGTTTGACGGCGAAGTCTCTCAAGTTCTACTTCAAAGTGGTGAATTAGCACCTCAGGGCTTCCCGGTTGTTACTGTGATAGATACAGAAGATGCCTGGGCGACACTGAATGTGCGTGAAGATTACCTTCAACACTTTAAAAAAGGAGCAACCTTTGATGCCTATTTGCCTGCCTTAAATAAAAATGTTGAGTTCAAAGTAACGCATGTTGCCGTTATGGGTGACTTTGCAACGTGGAGAGCAACCGATGCTTCTCAAGGTTTTGATCTTCGTACCTTTGAAGTAGAAGCTCGTCCAGCTCAACCCGAACCTGAACTGCGTATGGGAATGAGTGTTGTCGTTGAACTTTAATCACAACCACTAGGTTAATGCTATGACGATTAAGATTTCACAGCGGCATATCTTACGACGAGACAAGTGGTTACTTTCGTGCCTTACTTGGATACCGATTTTGCTCGCGATGATGATTTGGGGAGTGTTCTCTGCGGGCATTGCCCGGGATCTGCCAATCGGTGTGGTTGATCTACAACATTCCCAACTTTCTCGAAAGCTCATTCAATCTTTGGATGCGTCGTCGAGTCTGGCTGTTAACTATCACTACACCAGTGCAAGCGAAGCAAAAAATGCGATGATTGAAGGCGATATCTACGCTTACGCGGTCATCCCATCTAAGTTCGACCAAGATATTCTCCAACACCGCCAACCTCAACTTTCTGTCTTTTACAACAGTCAGTACATTTTGGTTGCGAAACTGATCAACTCTGCCGTTGCGCAAGCACAAGGCTATTTCGATGCTCAGGTTGAAGTAATGAGCAACTTGGCTAAGGGTAACACCACAACGTTAGCAGCGGCTGCACAGGCTGTACCCGTGTCGACACAAATAACCGCATTATTTAACCGTAACAATAACTACGCACAATTTTTGGTAACGGCTATCGTGCCAGCTATTTGGCAAATATGTATTGTAGTAAGCACTATTTTGATTCTTACCGCGCACTTTCGCATTTATGGTGGAAAGAATGGCTTTGCGTTTTTGGGCGAAAAGCCATACGCCAAGCTCACTTCCCTATTAAGTCAGTACATTCCGGTCTTTATGGCGCAAGGTGCGTTGTTCTTATACTGGTTTTATTCCGTGCTTGATTGGCCAATGGAAGGCAGTTTTTTGGTTATGCTACTAGCACAATTGGCGACGGTTATCGCCTGTATCATTATGGGATCGTTGTTCTTCTTCTTGTCGATGGATCCTGCACGTGCGATGAGTTTTGCTGGCGCGTTTACAGCTCCAAGTTTCGCGTTCATGGGAATTACATTCCCAGTTTCTGACATGAACACGCTCGCTTATGCATGGCGTTCGTTATTGCCGATTACCCATTACATTGAAGTGCAAGTGAGTCAAGCAAGCTATGGGGCATCGGCCGCACAATCTTTAAGCTCGCTATGGCCTATGATTGGCTACGTAGTGCCCCTGCTCATTACCGCAGCCTTGGTGGGTAAACATCGAACAGCTTCATCAACACGCCAAGCGAAGGAGGCGGTATGACATTGTGGCAACTGATTAAAGCGGAACTGAAGGCCGTTCTAACCAATCCAGTCGTTACGTTGACCGTGTTTGGTGGTGTCGTATTTTACTCGTTTTTATACCCTTTGCCTTATGCACAACAAACGCCTCGTGAACAACCAATCGCGATTGTTAATTTAGATGGTAGTCAGACGAGCTTAAAGCTGGAACGTATGGTTGATGCCACTCCACAAGTCAACGTAGTTACTCGACTTCATACGATTGCCGATGCAAAACAAGCATTTTTACAACGAGAGATCACCGGTTTTTTAGTCATACCAGAACACTTTTACAAAGACCTAATGCTAGGTAAAAGCCCGACTCTAGCCTACGCTGCGGACGCTTCGTATTTTCTCGTGTACGGAACCGTGGTAGAAGGATTGGCCCAAGCGGGAGGCACATTAGGGGCCCAAGTGAAAGTCAGTAAAATGGTGATAGATGGTGTGCCCATGAGTATGGCTAGCCATAATTACTCTGCTATTAAGCTTAATATGAAACCGACGTTCAACCCAACCATGGGTTACATCGAATACGTAGTGCCAGCAGTATTTGTTCTGATTTTACAACAAACGTTGATCATGGCGGTTGGATTACAAACGGGAATACAGCGTCATGGTCGTGGCTACTGGTCTCAAGTATCAACGGGAGCGCTGCTGCTTGTGAGAACGTTAGTATTTGTGGCAATTTATTATTTACTCGGCGCCTATTATTTTGGTTTTAGCTTCGAACGTTTGAGCGTAAACCATATCGCCAACGCGGGCGAACTACTGGCCATGTTGTTCCCGTTCTTTTTAGGTTGCTGCGGGCTAGGCTTCTGGCTGGGTTACTTATTACCTCGGCGTGAACTGGTTACCTTAGTCGTCCTCGTGAGCTCTATGCCTCTCATTTTCTTGGCGGGTTTTATTTGGCCGATTGAAGCCATTCCTGCTCCCCTACTATGGATTGCAGATTTAAGTCCAAGTACATGGGCGATCAAAGCTTTCTTATCGCTAAACCAAATGGGGGCAACCTGGCAACAAGTCGCTCCACATTGGACGGCACTTTGGGCACTCACCGTGCTTTGGGGTAGCGTTGCGTACTGGATTGCTAAGCGCAATAACAAGCCAGTTGTAACAGAAAGTCTAAGTTGATTTCTCTCTACAGCTCAAAGAGATAATCACAAATCAAAAACCTGATGGACGAGCTGAGGGGCGAAATGTCGCCCCTTTTTATTGGCGATGTTAGCCAACGTGATTGGAAAGTTCGTTTAGCATGCTTCAGCCTCTCTAAATGGCACCTTCGGAACAATCCTATAACCTTATCGACAAATAGTTGATTTTTTTGAAGCATTGTTTATGTCACATGTTGTAACATTGCTTATCTAACGTATTGTAACAAGAGAGAATTGGATGTCTAAAGCGGAATCATCTTCCAGAAAGTTAAGCTTTATTATTATTGGCCTCGTTTTTGTGGTTTGGCTATATAGCTTGTGGGCTGATCGAGTAACACCAATCACTGGCACCGCTCGGATTCATTCTTATCTTGTCCGCATTACTCCAGAGGTTTCGGGGAACCTAACTGAAATCCATGTTCGTAATAATCAAGTCGTTAATGCTGGTGATGTGCTTTTCGAAATTGATCCAAGAGATTATCAAATTAATCTGCGTTCAGCCGAAGCAAACTTAGCCATTGCTGGCCAAAACATTGGAGCCAACACCGCGGCTGTTGAAGTGGCACAAGCTAAGGTCATTGAATCACTCGCAGCTCGTGACAACGCAAAAGAACAAGCAGCTCGCGTAACCGAGCTCGCCGCAAAAGGGGTATTGAGTAAATCTGAGCTAGACAACGCCATCGAAGCTAAAGCACGAGCTCAAGCCACATTAGAGGCAGCAGAAGCGTCCTTAGCTCAAGCCAAGCATAATCTTGGCCCCGAAGGGCAAGATAATCCCCAGATTCTCGCAGCTATAGCAAATCTAGAAAAAGCGCAACTCGATTTACAACGAACGAAAGTGATTGCTCCATCAAAGGGGATCGTTTCTAACTTACAACTCACTGTTGGGCAAAAAGCGACGACTGGCTCACCTCTTGTCACTTTCATTGATCCGAGAGGCGTGTGGGTATCAGCGCTTGTTCGCGAAAACTCACTCGAGCATGTTCGTGCGGGACAAAAAACAAAGATTGTGTTGGATGCTTTACCTGGCAGAGTGTTTGAAGGGCGAGTAGAAAGCATTGGTTGGGGTACTGGTGGCAGTAACGACGTCGATCCGACAACTGGCTTTTTGGTTGCAGACAATAATTCCTTAAATGCACAGCGCTATCCTGTAAATATTGTTTTTGAAGGCGGAGATATTCCCGAAAACGTACGTTATGGTTCGAAAGCAACGGTCGCTTTTTTAACTGAGCAAAGCACCTTTGGAGAGTGGCTGGCCTCTTTCTGGATGAGAGTGTTGAGTATCTGGACTTATGTTTCATAGTTCAGCAAACCCAATCATTAGATTGGTTTTCACTCCGATTCTTTTACTGTTTTACTTACAGTATTCAGGTGCACCTACTCCCTTTATCGCGCCAATATTCGTTGTGATTTTTCTAACACTGATGCCATCTAAGCCCCCGTTCAACATGATGTTGAAATTGCTGGTAATACTCTCACTTCTCAGCTTTGGCATCGTAACTTTAGCAGGAGCGCTCATGAGCTCTCCTAGTGGCTTCTTACTGTTTACTTGGTCACTTCTCTGTTGGAGTTATTACCGAAGTCATCGCGATCCCAAAGACATCGTTTCGACACTCACTTTGATTGTTGTATTGATTATCGTGGTCACAAGCCAACAAATGGGGTTGTCGCTTGAGGGGTTGCCATGGGTCTTATTTACTAGTTTCATCGTTGCGTTGGTTGCCACATACATTAGCTTTTGGCTATTCCCTGGGGACGAAAAAGATATACAACCAGACCAAACCACTCTTGATGGTGCAAACGAACATATCGGGCTTATCGTCTTTAAAGCAACCGCATTGTGTGTTGTTTTGTACGCGCTAATATCATCTGGAAGCTCTCAAACGCTATTGATCGCAATAACATTTGGCAGCATGATTAAGCACCCAATTAATCAAGACAGTCATTCCTTTGGGCGGTATCGAATTATCACTACAAGCCTAGGGATCTTGTTTACTATTCCATGCATGCTTGCAGTAGCCACAGGTGCACCTACTTACGTTGTACTTGGCGTTACCATCTTTTGTGGCCTGCAACTAGCGTGTTTTGCAATACGTCGACAGACACACTTAACCATCTATCAATTGCTTTTTACTAACTTCACTGTGCTGACTTACCAGATTATTAACAATACGGGCATCGAATCATTTTCTGCTCAAATGACTCGATTCGTCTCTATTTCTATCGCTATAGTTCTAGGGGTACTGGTTCTCAATTTATTTAGATCAGAGCAAGAGGTGAAATAACTGCAGCCTCTCTTTCTTAAACTAACAGCGGCTGAGCGATATGAGCTTTCTCATTGAACGAAGCTTGAATAAATAAAAAAAGCATCGATCTTATACTCACATATAGAGGATTACTCCCTCCCAATAACCATTAACGTCCAATCAGAAGAAAAGAATTTTTCAAGTAAAAAAACAAGACTCGAATTGAGTCTTGTTTATAAATGTGGTCTGGATGA
The DNA here is from genome assembly GCF_023161645.1 of Vibrio sp. 1CM7H. Taxonomy (NCBI): domain Bacteria; kingdom Pseudomonadati; phylum Pseudomonadota; class Gammaproteobacteria; order Vibrionales; family Vibrionaceae; genus Vibrio; species Vibrio sp. 1CM7H. The sequence continues at coordinate 70,610 of NZ_JALNTV010000002.1, read as the reverse complement.
ATACGGTTATGGCGTCGCTTTAAAATCGCGGATTAGCTTCTCCCGATACGCCGTAACAACCCTCATGATAGAGTCTTTTACATCCCCTATTTGCTTAGAGGGTTGACAGCAAAGGCCAAAACCAAACTTAAAGCCTTCTAGTAATTCACAGACTTCAACGGGCTCTATATCATTATTAGAAAATTCGGAATGAGCCAGCGTTCTAGGAAGAATCGCCCACCCTAGCCCTGCTTCAACCATTTTTACAACAAGAGCCAACTGATCGACTTCTTCATGATTCGAACTGACGATAACTTTTTCACCCATTCCTTCTTCAATGAAAGATCGCAACACAAATTGCTTGCTATTCCTCAACGCAGTTAACACTTGGTCGGGTGCCATAGAAGCCAGTTCACCACCTTTCTGGACAAAGGGAACAAATTCAAAGTGACCTAAAAACGTCGAGTCTAGACTGTGTATTGCACGGCTATCATGTACATTGACAATACCGAACTGGTACTCACCAGTCGCTAAACCTTCTTTGATCTCGTTACGGTTACGAACAAAAAAGTTAACTCGCATCATCGGAAAATCTGCCGCTAATTGAACACGAAGTAACACCAGCAAACGATGTGGGATAGCACTAGAATAGGCAATACTGACACTCTCTAAGCCACCATGAGCAAGGCTCAATGCGACTTTGTCGAACGTACGGGCTTGTTCAACTGTTTGCTTTGCATAGTGGTAAAGAAGGCGAGCATCTTCAGTGGGTTCTACGGAACGGCCAACCCGAGTAAACAAGCTCACAGCAAGTAAATCTTCTAAGTTCGTAACAACCTGCCCGATGGTTGTTCTGTGCTTATTCAATTTTACAGCGGCTTTGCTAAACGAAAGCTCCTCGTAAACAGCAACGAATGCCAATAGTTGTTCAAAACTAAAATTCATAGGTTTTCTTATATCTTAGGGCTACATGGCTAAACTATCACAAGTTATTGAGAATGCTAGCTCGAAAGAGCGACGGTTAACCCGAGGCTTTTATCTTCATCATTAGATACGTAGTTATTCCGCACGTAAATGCGAAAACTTATCGCACTCACACTCCCCTTAAAGCACGTTCGACATTAGACGTAACTCATTACGAACTCTCTAAAAAAATACATTGATGGATTTGATCCTACAAAAGCGATTATTACATTTGTAGGATTTCTCTTATCTTTGCATTCATCAAATAAATAGAGAAAAGCACCATGAACTCAATGCCACATGAGCTTGTGTGGGGTGAAGTTTACTTCCCACCCTTGCTGCTGGTTATTGCATTGGCTTACATGCTCACCATTTTGGTTGGAACCGTTGCGACAAAATTAGGGGTACACAAATACGTTGCGTTTCCAGCGCTTGCAGAGCTGAGCCTAATTGTGATTTTTACTGGCGTTATTGGTCGATTCATAACCATCTTTTGAGGCAAATTCCGTGATAAAACGTTATCTAATCACATTTTTATTACTGTGTTCCGCTGGCACTGTGATTTTCAGTTACTACCAATCATACTCAAACAATCCTTGGACTAGAGATGGTCATGTCAGCGCGTACATTGTGTCTATAACGCCCCGTGTAACCGGGCAAGTCATCAAGGTGTATGTTGAAGACAACTCCCAAGTTAATGCGGGCGACTTACTGTTTGAGATTGACCCAAGCATTTATAAAGCGTCTTACCACAAAGCCCAGGCGGCTCAAAAGCAAGCCATTGCGTTGTTAGCGAAAGCCAAAAATGAAGAACAACGTGCACTGGAACTAGAAAAGCGTACACCTGGCGCGGTATCGGTGCTGACGTTGAACAATTTGAACAACGCCGTAGAGACAGCAATCGCAAACGTGGAGCTGGCGAAAGCAAACGTCGAAGAAGCAAAACTGAACCTTGATTACACCAAGGTGTACGCTCCAACAAATGGTTACATCACCAATTTTAATCTGCGCACCGGCTCCCAAGTTGTCGCAAACTCACCAGTTGTAGCATTAATTGATGAAGACAGCTTTTGGATCGAAGGCTATTTCAAAGAAACGGATTTAGTTGGTGTTGATCCACAAGATAAAGCATACGTAACCTTAATGATGCACGACGAAATGGTGCTAGAAGGCAAAATCAAGAGCATTGGTTACGGCATCGCGAAGCAAGACGGTAGTACAGGTAACGACCTTCTGCCTAATGTGAACCCTAACTTTCAGTGGATACGCTTAGCTCAACGCATTCCAATTAAAGTGAAATTAGACAACTTACCAAAAGATTTTCAACTACGCGTCGGTATGACGGCATCCATCAAAATCATCAAACAATAAATGCGGTGAAATGTATGTTTAATGCCTCAACCAAAGAAGCAATAAAAGCTGCACTGTCTATCGTTATCGCAATCTGCCTCGCCTTATGGTTTCAATGGGAGAAACCCTATTGGGCAGCGATCGCCGTCGCGGTAATGGCATTAAATGAAAGCTTCGCTCACTCGATAAACAAAGGTCATAATCGCCTAGTGGGAAGCCTACTGGGCATTGGCTATGCCTTTTTCCTAATCACAGCATTTTCTCAAGATCGCTTTTTGTTCCTGACTTTTTTTACCCTATTTTTAGGTGTATGCATTTTCATGTCGAGCGACGAAAAGTACGGTGATGTGTTCTCCATAGGCTTTGCTGTGTGCTCTATCATCGCTTGTATGGGAGGGTTTGATAGTCAAGTGACGTTCCATTTCGCAGTACTTCGAATGCAGGAAACTATTCTTGGCATCATTACCTTCTCCGTTGTTTATCGTTTGGTTTGGCCAGTGAATACTGAAGAGAATTTCATTCAACGCTTTGAGAGCAGCCGTGAGGTGTTGCTTAAAGCTATGGACAAACCAAATGACATTGATATTGATGCGCTTGAAACCAACACAGCAAACATTGAGAAGATGTGCCAACTACTGGGATTACCGCTCACGGGCAGTTACCACCTCAAAGAACATCGAAAACTGTGGCATCAGCGCCTCGAAGAGATGAAACGTATTCAAGAACGATTACTTGAACAAGTGGAAAAACCTCACTGTGATGATATTGACTGGAAACCTGTGGCTCAAAACCTGACGCTATTTGATATCGCTCAGCCAACCACGCATCTAATTGGCCGTACCTTATTGACTGAACAAGTGAACCAAAAAACATCTTGGCATCGTGAACACCGGACTTTCATACAGCACTTGAAAGAAGACCGAAGAAAGGTTTTACAAGGCCTATCGATGTTTATCACCTCGTTATTGGTTTGGATTTATCTCCCTGTACCAGGTGGGTTTATCTTCCCTATGTTGGCCGGTGTCTTTTCATCAATAGTACCTACAATGCCTCCTAGCGTTGTTAAAGATGCCTTCTTTGGCGTTTTGGGAACAGGTTCAGTGATACTGCTGCAATACATCTTCTTGATGCCCATGATGACTGAGCTCTGGCAACTAGGGTTATTTTATTTCATCAATATTATTTTGATTTGGGAGGTATTTTCTACACCACAGCTGATGATCCATAGAGTCTTAGGCGTCAATTTATTGGTGGTATTAACCTCAGGCGCACTTAACTTGACCCCGGAGTATCGTATCGAAACACCTTTACTCATGCTGGTAAACATCATGCTCATTTTGATGATCGCCAAGTTATTTAATGACCTGTTTCATCCCCGCGTAACCACTTAAACAAACAATTAAACTTAATAAGGAAATGCTTTGAACAATGGGTTAGATCAAATTACGTAATGGCAAATAACACCGCCCGAAAAGGTAAAAATTAAAGACCAAACCAACACACTTTGAACAGGAAACATATGAAATATCAGCGGTGGGAATACTTTAATATCACGAAATGAGAATAATATTTGAGGTTGAAGATCCCAACATGTAGCTAAATATGCGCCTCTTTTGAGCCGAGGATGCTTGATCAAATACTCAGCATAGGATGAATAAACCGTCCACAACCCCAACAGCCCAAATAACTCGATGATAGAAATAACTTCCAGACTAAATGGCAATAGTGAAGGCCCACCAATGAGTAAGATAATTGCGAAGATCCACATCTTATTTTTCATTACACATCCTTGTTGCTGATTTACGCTTATGTATTACCAATAACAACACCAAGTAAAAGCTGTTGGCCATAAAAACGCAACCAACGTTGAATTGCTCATTTCAAGCGTTGAGGTTTTCTCTTATACAAATATTTCCACCCACTAGCGCTCACTGAATGCCACTTTACTCGCTAGACTGATAAGCAGAATACCCGAAACACCTTCAAGAGTTCTTGAGTAACGCTGAGAGTGTGGACGACTAAATACCCAATTACCCACAGATGCGTACAAAACGTTACATGTCGTCGCAAGCACGCTGAACAGCAAGCCAAGTACTAATAATTGCATTGATGTTGAGCTTGCAGACGTATCAATAAATTGAGGCAGAAACGAGAGGAAGAATAGCGCTACTTTTGGATTCAAGACGCTGACGATAACCCCCTGAACAAACACATTTTTATTATTATCAACATTTTTGTTTTCAACGATTTTACTTTCTCCACGCCACATGGACAGTAATGACTGAACACCTAAATAAACTAGGTAAGCGGCCCCTAACCATTTAACAACGCTAAAAGCCAAAGATGAACTCAGAATTATTGCTGACAAACCTAAACATGCCGCTAGTGTATGAAAAAAGTAACCAACACCAAGCCCCAGAGCCGCTTTCAGCCCAGCAGATAATTTACCTTTCATTGTATTGGAAACAATATAAATTACATCTGGTCCAGGAATCATGTTGATAGCGAGACAAGCGACAACAAATAATAATAGTGAGTTTGAATCCATTCTTTTCTCCAAATTAACGTCTTGCGGGATAACATCTCATCGAACTATAAGTAATGCAACGTCTAGGTTTCCTTTGGTTATCAAGGCGTTGACCGTAGTTCATTAACGTGCCTGCCATCGCAGGCTCGGGGCTAGCTATAGCTGATACGACAATCAGTGAATAATTTATCCCTTCCATTTTTACTCTAAGCCTCCACATGGAGTTTTATCAACGCTTATCGCGGAATAATGTACATCAGAAGCGTAATCCTGATTAACGCGCCAAGTGTCACGAATCAAGCTGGGGCTCTCTGGTATTTTACTGCTCCAAAATAACATCAAATCCACCATAAATGAGACGCTTTCCATCAAAGGGCATTGGGTTATTCTCAGGACTCATTCGAGGATCACCCATGATCCGCTGCCACCCTGAGTCTCGCACTTCTTTTGAAGGCCAGACTACCCATGAAAACACAACGGTTTCGTTGCTTTCAGCTTTAACTGCCATGGGAAACGATGTGATCTCACCATCTGGTACTTCACTTCCCCACGTCTCAATAACCTTTAAGGCCCCAAACTCCCTGAACATTTCTGCTGCTATTTTTGCGTGTGCGATATACTTTTCTTTATTCGCTGTCGGTACTGCAGCGACAAACCCATCAATGTATGACATAAGTAAACTCCTTTCATTGGAGTTATAACCATAGCTCAATAAAAAGAATGCACATGATGCCAAATCATAGAAGCAGGTACGTAATACAGCTTGAGAGCTACATTCCTAGCTTGGACTTTATATGCATATTTGAAAGGTATGTGTTTGGATCAAGCTTGGCTAGCGTATTTATAATTTCCAAAACGCTCGAATACTCAATACGTTCCTCTTCTGCATGCCCGATCCCACCTATTGTAAAGTGAGTAAAGCGGTAATCACGATAAACGTTTTGCAGCTGGCTAGAAATATCTTTGAGTAATCTTTTACTGAGGGCGAATGCAGGGTATTCACTATTTTCTGAAAGCTCTGCTGTAGATCCAATAGATACAATATTGCATTTATCGTTAAGTGAACCTAAAGCGTTAAGCTCATTGACTAAATTAAGATACCCAATCGGGCCAACATTCATAAACTCAATCAGTTCGTTTGTTGTCAATTCTGAAGACTCTCCCCACATCGACGCCAAATAAACTATGATGTCAAACTCTACACCTTTGAAGCACGTATAATCTGGTTTTTTACCGGGATCAACGTCAATACAAACAGAAGCGACTCCATCCTCAACTAGCTTTGATCTAGAAATCGCATAAATTTCTGTACCCTGTAAGTTCGTAGCCAAGAACCTTCCTAGCCCCTTACTACCTCCAACAATTAAAATCTGCATAACCCTGTTCCTTGGTTAAGATTGTCTTTCATATTATCCGCCAAACTGTGCATTAGGCATCACTTTAACGTTTCTATTGCCCTACTTAGTTCTATCTTCAATTTCATCGAATGGTTCGACTGAAATACGCTCTGCAATTTCACTCATCTTCTTCATTTTTTCTGGGTTACTAGTTCCCCAAAACCGCTCCCAGTCTTCACGTGTTCGCCACTTGGCAATAGTTAAAACCTTTTCCGGTACATCGTAAGAACGAAGCATAAAGCTACCAAACGCCCCATCTACTGACTGATGAATTGAATCTGTCGTCGAACGCCATATATTTTGAAACTCATCCATTTTTTCACTTGGCACACGCCATTCATACACAACTCTAAACATGACACTTCCATTAAAATTTCTAGATTTAATACGGCAAAGTATCAAGAACACTAAGCCAGGTTAATAGATGAATAAAGCAACATAGTAGAGCGTAGAGCAACTTGAAAAATAAAGCGTAAACGCTCTAAATCACTCCGATTCGATTAGTCATGCACACATCCAAAGATTTCGTATTGACGTTTAACATTGGCTGTTACTTTTCCCCAATGTGAGGCTTGAACTCTTTCCTGATGTTGTTTAAAAGAGGCTTTGTCGACGAACTCCTCATAGACATCAAAACGAAAAGGATTAGTCGAGCTTTGAGTCACAAGAAAAGTAAGGCAGCCCGGCTCTTCTAACGTGAGCCTTTTGTGAGTTATTAACTCATGTTTTACTAATTCTAAATCCTTTTCCGGAACTAAAATAAAGCCTTTCAATGCTACCTTCGACATATCATCCTCCCACCCCTATCGTGTAGCGTTGCATTAAGAAGTAGCCAACGCGCCCTCAATCTCAATCATCATATCGCAAATGTGAATCTCACCATGAACTAAAATGCCAGGTGTTAGGAATCTATTTCGAATGCCCTATCGACTTACGAGCATAAGGTTATCTCAACCCTTTCTTTGCCTTTACCGATGTTCTTGCGTTTTAGTTGAATTTGGCCGACTTCTGATGTGCGCTTTAAATGAGTGCCACCGCAAGGTACTTGCGCAAACCCATCCACTCTCCAATACCTTCTTTCACTCTCTTGATCGGAAAAGTCACTAATAATAACTGAATCAGAGTTAATCAAATCTTGCACATCAGTTTCAATTTCTTTCAATAGCGGCCCAATACTTTCAGACCACTCGAAATCTATGCGACTCTTATTTTCAGAAATATGCGCGCCTATCTTAACAATGCCTTCTCGACGCTGATAAAACATCTCGAGCACCACTTCGGCAGCAAAGTGTAGCTTCATTAAGGCGAACCTACGCTTCCAATCAACACGCGTGGTTACAGTGTCACCAAAAGTAAAATTTGGAGTAGATTCCAATGTGTAAATAAGTCGAACCCCTAACTTTTGAGCAATCAAAACCGGAATACCATTAATCGTTCCTTTATCACTCTCTTGACCTCCAGACTCCGCAAAGAAGATAGTCTGATCCAATTCAACCTTATTTCCGTCTACATTGGTCACTCTTGAGTTAAGTTCTGTTTGGTAGGGATTAACCCAAAATAATTTCTCGCTCATGCTGCTATCCTTGCAGTAAGTCCTATCCTTGATAGTACATTCAGTGACCACTAAGTCAATTCAAGAAACCTCACCGTCAAGTGTAAGGCTGTGTATAGAGCACGAGCAGGCTAGACCTATTAGATGCTTTTAAGGCCGGATACTAAACGCTGTCCAGAGGGTTAGCCAACAACCCATAAATTGCGGAATCTGATACAACTCCATTCACTTCCCAGCGCTCCCATACTCGTCTAGATTTGATAAACTTGAAACCGCTCGGGGCTAAAACCTTATCAATCTCCAAGATGAAAGCTTCGGAATGCTCTTTATTCATAATTACGTACTGATTCTGATTGCCTAACACCGAATTGAGGTGTGAGCAACGCCACCACCTAAGCGAAGCTGTTCCACCCTGAAAACAAAGCCCGACTTGAACCCAAACCCCCAGCGCTGTCAATTTTTAAACAAGCTAGTGAACTACCACTACTGTTCTCACTAACTTATCACCGAGCCGTTGCCTCTTTTTACCAAGAATGAAAATTGAGTCAATAAAACCGAAGAATGAAGTAATAATATTTCTAAAAAGTGACTGAAAAATATTGCACCTTTTACCCGTTCTTGCACTTATAACTGCAGTGCCCAAAAGTTTTTTGTCCACACTTTGACCATTTGGGAAACTATCAGAAAAAAGGTAATACGACACAGCCGCTGTTACTGCTGTAGCGCGAACAAGTTCCTTTTCAATACCGATTTCTAAGCCGCCCCACAAAACGAGTGTAAAAATGCTAAAACTGACAAAAAAGTCAATCATTGGTCCAAAACACCTAATTCCCGGACTAGCCAAAACGTAATTTTCTAGAGTAAAGTTTTCTACATTTTTCATTTTAATATTTGGACTAACAATTGTTTATTTGTGGACTAACCTTATGGGTTGAATAACATCCCCACCAAAACTAATCCATAGTGCCGTACAGCAGGTCAAACCTAAAGAGCCAAGCATTTTTCTCCCTTTTAAACACTTTACTACACTCGCTCTAAAGACTGGATTGGTAATATTTCAACATCTCTTCTTGATTAAGCGCTTTATTTTCTAACTTTTGTTGATCTTTAAAGATTTGAGCTAATGAAGGGAGAATTGAGCGATTGACTTTATAGTCATCAGACCAAAGTTTCCCTCTCATCACAGCTTTCGCACAATGAAAGTACATACTCTCGATGACTATTTTGATAACAACCTTAGGAGCTTTACTTCCATCGGGGCAAGCAGATATCAATTTGGAGTCTGTGTGAATACTTGCAATTCCTTTAATACGGAGTACTTCATCAATACCATTTACCATCAATAACAACCCAACTTTGGGGTTACTAATGATATTTTTTAGACTATCTATACGATTATTCCCCGAGCTATCTGGGAGCAACAATGTTGATTCATCTAAAACTTTTACGAAGCCAGGCTCCCCTCCTTTCGGAGAGAGATCGATATAGCCTTGAGTATCGGCGGTACTTAGAACTACAAAATGGCAATTATTAATTAATGTAATCGCATGAACATCTAGGGCAGGCAACGCTTTATTTTTAGCTCTCGCACTTGGCTCTGCGTAAATTTCTTTTAACTGCTCTATTGTTTTAATTTCACTCATTAAATGTTATTCCTTAACTATTGTATAATGCTTTGCTTGTAAGCAAGCAGTAACTCTGACTTCTGCATAGCCACTCAACCTAAAGCAAAGTAAAAATGCTACGCGTGCAAATTATCTCTTCAACGCTTTGTTATCTAACGACTTAAATTAAAGCCTTTCACTGAATTCCCCACACTGCTTACACTTGTAACCATGCTTGTAAAAGAACAATGGAAAACCCAGTAAAATAAAGACTAAGAAAGCTGGACGCTTACCTTTTGTAAATGCAAATAGCTCTTTACTACCACAGTTAGGGCAAACATCTTTTCCTTCATCAACGGCAAGTTCACTTTCTAATGATTCTGAGAAATCACTGCTAAGTATTTGTTTCGCGTCTTCTGCATCACTCTCGGCCACCATCAGACGAACGCCGCCCATTGCGTTTGAATAAAGCCACTGAGTATTCACCGTGTGTTCGTCAGCGATGTGACTTTCTATTCCGACACTATCTAGGCTTGCTCTCGTAAGGTATAAGCTACGTGAATTGAAAGTGCCACGTGTAGCGTTTCTTTTCAAACGGTTTATTAGCCCACTACAGACTAGTACATATACCCTAACCAATCTATATGACCAACAGCCCAAATTTTGCCGCTGATAGGTTTAACATATAAATCATCGACTTGCTCTACAGCAACACCGTAATTTTTATGTTCATGAACTCGCAACCAAGAACTTAGAGAGTTAAGGCGCACATAACCATTAGCCACATAAAAACGCTCCAAATCGGAGACTAAAATGATGAAGTCGACATCTTTAATTGACGCATACTCGCTGAGTTGACACAACATTGTTGTGCCAATACCTTGCCTTTGAAGTGTGCTCTCGACACAAAAATCACTCACACCTAATACTTTATAAATTTCATCACCGACGCGAACAACTCTGTAGTCTCATCCCATGTAACCAACTAAGTGATCACCTTCGTACTTCAAAACTCTCATATGTGGGAGTTGCTTATAGTAAGAACGAGCAACCTGATGTTCAGGAAACGACTTGTTTCTCAGAGCTTCAATTGCATTATGCTGCGCTTTAGATAACTCGATTTCTGGGTAAATATCCATATTTGACCTTTGAGGGCTAATGACCAGTTAAAGGGTGATCAACACAATACCGAAACTCCCGCATACCACCTTAATCACTGAGCTCAACGCATAGTTAAAATGCCACGCATTGCGAATCTATCTTAAACGCTATGTTATGCGCGTGGTTAATACATATCTACATAACCGTCCAACTTGCGAATTACCCCAATCCAACGCTCGATATTTGGGTAAGTTTCTAGGTTAAAACCACCCTCATCTGCGACATGGGTATAAGCATACAGTGCGATATCAGCAATAGAAATATTATCACCAACTAAGAACTTAGTTTTTGACAGCTGTAGTTCCATGATTTGTAATGCTTTATGGCCGCCTGATTGTAGTGATTTATATTCTTCTAGACGGTGCTCCGGCATACCTTGATACTTCTGAATAAAACGCGCTACTGCAATATAAGGCTCATGTGAGTATTGCTCAAAGAAAAGCCATTCGTACATTTTTGCTTTTTGATAACTGTCCTTAGGTAGATAAGGTGTATCTTCTGCAAAGTACCCCAATATTGCATTGGACTCACAGAGTACTCGACCGTCATCCAGAACGACTGTTGGGATTTTTCCATTCGGATTTAGGGCTAAAAATTCTGTTGTTTTAGTCTCGTTATCTAAGATATTAACGTGTTTCCATTGGTGCTCAATGCCAAGGAATGACAATAGTAATTTTACTTTTAAGCAGTTACCTGACTGTAAATCTCCATATACAACCATTACACTCTCCATGTTTCAATTCATAAAGCACATAACGCGCAGTTAAGGCTCGAACTACGCTACCACCCAAACTAAACGATTTTGCCTTAAACACGAAACCCAACCTTGAACTGAAAATACCAAGCGTTGGGAATCACTCTTAAATGCTTTGTTACATGCGCACCAACGATGCCCCTATGGTTCCCCCCCAACACCAACATATAAACTAATCATTTCATGTAATACCGAATTTTTACTATATTCCCGTTTTCCAGATACTTCTATATTCGAGAATTTTGAATCAACCACAAGTTCAAGTTTTTCACTATCATAGAACCATATTGAAAAAAAGTCTGGGCTAACTGTTAATTGATGTTTATCTTTAATACCATCTAGTATTAAACCAACTCGTAACTTTAGCTTATCTAAATTTAGCTTTTCTGATTGATAATTAACCACATAGTTATTCATTAGACAATATTTATTTTCAAATATTAACTGGTCTCCATCACTAAAAGTATAATAGTGCCTTATTATTTTCTCATCACTATCTGTATCAATCCCCTCATAGACATAAAATGCAGAAGATCCTTTTATCAATGGCATGAAATAGATTTTATCACAGGCACTTGAGTAAAATGGAATTAAAGCCAAGCAAAAAAATAGTATGCAACTGGATACTTTCATCAATCAAACCTCGTAATTTTTTTTGCATTAGGGACAACTTCTATATGCCAACATTTATTTGACTTTCCTGTTTCATCAATGAACTTATTGATATATCCGTCTTCTGTTAATGCTTTCAAAACAGCAGTAAACTTTTTAATAGAAAAAAATTCACTATTAGCTGCTCTTGTAGAATTAACACCGATATCAATAACATTGTATTTCTTATAGTCTTCAACAGTTGTGCAATGCTTTGAAACCTTTTTACCATCTCTAGCTAACAGTTCTATTTTTTCTTTCATTAATCTTATAACTTCATGTTTATCTTTTTTTGAATTACTACTATAAACATCAAGAACAGCATCACCATTTTTACCATACAACTGTTTTTGTTTTTTCAAATCAATTCTAGCATTTCTATACATTATCGACGCTTGCTCTTCAGGAAATCTTAATGCACTAGTTATTACCGCACACTTCATTCCAGCTTGTGCTAATGCCAACCTAATAACATTAATAGAATAACTACTTACTAATCTTTTATCGCTAGAGAGTGATGATTTATAGCTAACAGAATAGTCTGTAGTTGACAATTTGTTTCTTGACTCTACTTCAACATTTATATTGCGAACAATTAATGGACTACTAAGTTTTTCCTTTTATTTTTTAGGCACATACATTAACAGCTCGCGAAAAGTTCTTCCATTCGGATCTACTCTACCATCAGGCTTCCAACCTGGCATTATAGTTCTTTGATAAGAAAGTATTGCCCCGATTGTCTTTGAACCACACAAACCATCGGTTATTAGCTTTCCTACCTTAGCTTGACTGTTTAGCAAAATCTGAACAATTTTTACATCTTTTTTCTTATTAACTCCACCAGCACCAACTGAACTCTCGATAGCTACCATCAACAAATACCCATAAACTTAAAACAGTAACATTCTATGTTATTCAGGCAATTCCAACCTTCAACAGGAGTCAATCAACATTCGACAGACTTCTAGAAATATCTATAGTAAATGTAATTAACAAACTAGCCACTATTATCAAGCATCTAACGCCCTGTTAAAGGGTGAACAACGCAATACCAAAGCCACCGCATAGCACCTTAATCACTTAAACCAACGCATAGTGAAAATGCCACGTGTTGCGAATCACTCTTGAACAGTTTGTTAGGCATTTATACTACGTTCCATTTTTTGAACTACAAGATCTCGTACTTTTGCTGACAAAAAGTGTGTTCGGATATAGCGCAAACTATAGGAGTGCCTTGACGGTCTCATGCGTGTTTTTACATAGTTTAGAATTAATTGAGCGTGCTCTTTATCCCATGCCCACAGTAGTTCACCTCTAATTGGGCCATTGCCAATAAGCATCAGAAGGCCAACGCAACACATGCTTGTTATTCACATGGCAACTCTTACATTGTACAAGTCCATTAGTTAATTGTCGTATTGATTTCTTGGAGAACGTGGTTGAGACCGAGAGTCAATGATTTCTCCAGTACCAATAGATACATTTGAACTCAAATGCCCCTCGAGAAACTCTTTGATAAATGCTTCCCTAGGAGTTCCACGATGAAGCGTATGTCCGGTGTTTGCAGGTATCTGTGAAATACTAACCAAATGCGCCTCTGTGGCATTCATGTGTGTGTTAAGCATCTAAATTTTCCGTATCAAGTTAAAAAATGAGGTATAACGCCCTGTTAAGGGGTGAGCAACGCAATACCAAAGCTGCCGCAAACCACCTTAATCACTAAAACCAACGCATAGTAAAAATGCCACGCGTTGCGAATCCCTCTTGAACAGTTTGTTACCGCTCATTCCCAACGGTTATTGCTTACTCAACAAGAACTTCCGTAAATCTCTCTCAGCACGCATTACAAAAAGAATAAACACCTTGTCGCCATCTTGCTTATAGAAAACACGACATGGATTAACGACAACTTCACGATAATTTAAATGTTCTAGTTCGGGTGGAATACGACCTGACTCTGGGAAAGTTTGTAGTCGTTCGACTTTTGAGAAGATCGTTTGTACTAACTGCTTTGCAGCAACAATATTTTCAAGTGCTATGTATTCTGCGATATCGTTGAGGTCAGATAACGCTGGCTCAGTCCAGATTATTTCAGCCATTTTGACATTTTTTCCTTGGCTTCATCATGACTTACCGCTTTACCGTCAGCTAGTGCGCGTTCACCTCGTGCGATCCCCTCAAGAATAGCCAAACGATTTTGCATGAACTCGTAATCATCAACATCAACTAGATACGCAGATGGCTTACCATGCTCGGTAATTAACACTGGTTCTTTAGTGTCGTGGAGATCGGCGAGGATCTTGGTTGCTTGGCGTTTAAGTGATGTAACTAGTTCTACTTTCATGAGGGCTGCTCCAAAGGAATACTAAAGTGATACTATTCTATCACTTTGAGTATAGCAAGCCCCATGACGGCTAACGCCCAATTAAGGGGTGAGTAACGCAACACCGATGCCACCGCAAACCACCTTAATCACTAAAATTAACGCATAGTAAAAATGCCACGCGTTACGAATCCCTCTTGAATTGTTTGTTAGTACGCTGCCCGTTAACCTTTGGTACATGCCAAGATATTGAAATATAGCACGAAAATTAAGACTTAAAACGCTGAAGCTAAAGGGACAACTGCCAAACTAGAACTCAATCTCAAAACGCAAGTTGGCGAGAAGAAAAACTTGCTTAACTGACCTATTTTCACCGTTTTCAAATTAGCAAAGGATACGGTCTTCAGGATTAAACAACCGCGCCAAAGAAACTCAGTGTTTGACGAAAATTTCCCAGCATCAAAGAAACCACACCAAAGAAATAACCCGAAAGTTAGAAACCGTAAACGGTGAAATCAACGCGAACACAACTCATATAGTGCCACCGGAAAGAACGTGAAAGGCACATTTAACCAGGTGTAAAGCTAGGAAAAGAAACCGATAAACTCCGAAAATTTTACCGTTGATGCCAATCCAGTACTAACGCCCTGTTAAGGGGTGAGCAACGCTATACCGAAGCCACCGCACACCACCTTAATCACTAAAATCAACACATAGTAAAAATGCCACGCGTTGCGAATCCCTCTTGAACAGTTTGTTAGGTGCGTAGCCAAAGTTGGTAAAAGTCTGTTTCATCGTGCTTGGGATTCTTGCGCACGAACTCCCAACCATGGCGCTTATAGAATGTGAGAGCTCGATGGTTAGTTCGGCTTACTGAAAGTACAGCACGCACACACCCCGCTTTACTCAAAGTGCTTACAATATAATCCTGCACTTTTGGAGCGAGTCCTGAACCACGAAAATTCGGCTGTAAGTAAATGAGGTGCACATAACCAGTCTCCGGCTCGGGTGAAAAGCTACGAAACTCTAACTGCCCTGCAAACTGACCATCCACAAATATATGGATATAGAACCATCCTGATGTTGCTAAACGGTCTAAGACGCGTTCACGATAACCACTGATGAAGTCGTCGAAACCATCGTAATGCCCAAAACTACAAAAGTATGCATCTTTTCTCGCAGCAACGCATAATTCGAAATCATCAATGTTTATCTGCCGAAAAGCAATTTCCATACTTACCTTTTCCTTCAAGCACCTAACGCCCAATTAAGGTGTGAGCCACGCTACCACGACACTCAATTTGAACACCGTAAACACTAAACCAAATCCAAACCAAAAATGCCAAGCGTGGGGAATCACTCTTAAATTGTTTGTTATATTTTTGATGCCGCCATCAATAAACAGTAGTTTTTTACGCTTTCACAATGCTCACCCATCCAATATGCATATGGGGTACTTCGGTGCCAATTTAGATCAACCAAGCTATTGTGAATTGTACTATCTGGGGTACTAAGTGAACCATGTGCCACAACTTGCTCTGGTACATTGTTTAGTCCACACCACCATTCAGGCATCGAGCGTTTCCACTTTGTCTCAAGCCAAACATCAGATAAAGCAACTACGTATTCACTTTCGAAACCGGTAATCCCATTGTCATGAAGGAACTTTTTGTCTCGATGATGTAGACGCTCAATATCGTTTATAATTTCTTGTTTTTTCTTTGTGTGAGATAAACGTTTTGCCTCAATGAAAAAAACAGCTTTGTGCTTAGGGGAAAAAACAAAACCATCAATGTGCTGCTTTTTCTCAACCCACGGAAACTCAAGCCATGATACAGCTCGATCATCATCGAGACACTTCATTAGGGCATTTACGTAGATATGAACTTGGTTGGCTTCTGTGAAACCAGTACTCCCTCGCGCTGGATAAAAGTTTGTTAGCGTTCGGGTGTAAGTCACGACCATTTCATCAAATGATCTAGAAATTATTTGTTCCATCGATACCTCAGAAAAATATAACGCCCAATTAAGGTGTGAAGCACGCGACCACGGCACTTCATTTGAACACCTTAAACACTGACCTAAACCCAAACCAAAAATGCCAAGCGTGCTGAATCACTCTTAAATTGTTTGTTATGTCTAAAAGCTATTTTTATATTCCGGAAGTGACTTTAGCACCTGATAAACATGATAAAAACGAATT
Organism: Vibrio sp. 1CM7H; assembly: GCF_023161645.1. Classification (NCBI taxonomy): domain Bacteria; kingdom Pseudomonadati; phylum Pseudomonadota; class Gammaproteobacteria; order Vibrionales; family Vibrionaceae; genus Vibrio; species Vibrio sp. 1CM7H. Next base: position 54,146 of record NZ_JALNTV010000002.1, on the reverse strand, counting down.
TTCATCTGATACTTACTTTCCAAATACACACGTAGCTCTTCACTGTTTTTTGAATACTCATTTGCTAAAAATACTATATTCTTTGGTGTGCTATATGTATAAAGTGACATAGCTTTAACCATTGTTTCAATCGCTTTATCACTTATTGCCCCCGCTTTAACTTGAATAAACGTAGTTTCGCCATTTTTCTCAGCCACCAAATCAACTTTCTGATGATCGAGGCCCTTATCTATCTTGCGACTTAAGCAACATTGGTAACCGAGAGTTTCAAAAAACTCTATTCCTGCATGCTCAGCGAGTTTTCCTCTTATATTATGCTGTTTTCCAAGAACTGTCGCTAACTGCTTAGAGATGCCTTCGATATCCTTGATTCGAGCAGATTCATACTTCCTGGAGTCTTCCGATATGTTATCCGAATAAAAAACAATCTCCTTGCCTTGGTAAACGGAAAAAATAAAGTCCTCTCTAGGATAGATACTATCTACTATGTCATCTTCAATTTTCTTAAGTAACTCTTCGACTTCTATTCGGTAAGCTCTTGCTCCAAAATTAAAGTTCCATGTATAGACTGTAAATAGTGCAGATCAAGAGTACCTAATCGCCCTTCCGTGTTAAAAAACAGATACGACTCACTGCTCGAAGTTCTAATAGATCTTTTAATCTCAATGTTCATTTTTGCTTCCATTTGAGGGGATTAGACATAACGCCCTGCTAAGGGGTGAGCAACGCAATACCGATGCTTCCGCACACCTCTTTAATCACTAAAATCAACGCATAGTAAAAATGCCACGCGTTGCGAATCCCTCTTGAGCAGTTTGTTAGCTTAAATTATGTCGCACCAAACCATACCACCCCAAAACAGAATGTTCAGTGTCCAAATCATTATGCTTTGAACTGGGAGCATATGAAAAACTAACTGGGGACATGCTTTTAGCTCACTTGGAGAAAACAGCATTTGAGGTTGGAAATCCCAACTAGTAGCTAAACGACAGCCACGTTTGAATCGAGGATGATTAACCAAATATTCTGCGTAGGATGAATAAATTGTCCATAAGCCCAAAAAGCCAAATAACTCAATTAGAGAGATCACTTCTAAGCTAAATGGCAATAGTGAAGGTCCACCAATGAGTATAATTGCCGCAAATATCCATTTTTTTTTTCTCATTACACATCCTTGTTAATGATTTAAGCTAACGCCGCGTTAAGGTGTGAGGCACGCAATACCGAAGCTTCCGCATATCACCTTAACCACTAAAACCAACGCATAGTAAAAATGCCACGCGTGCCGAATCACTCTTGAACAATTTGTTAGCCCTTTTTCAAAAGGTTAAGACTTGTATACGACAACCAAACCACCAAGATTGCCATTAAGTTTAGAGAAACTGTTACTTCATTAACATTCACACTTATCGGTACTTCAACTCCAAAAGAAAAGGCTAAGGAAAAGTTAGGTGTCTCTATATCTATAATCTGAATTAAATAAAGAACGATCATTAACTTAAATACCCAAAGCTTCTTTTTTAACAACCCGTAAAAACTAGACAAATTCAAACTTAGCATCACTAAAACAATTGCAAATGTGAGAAAAAGACTCGAAGAGCTCAATTGATTTACTTGGGCAAGCAAGGTAAATAATAGAAACAGAGTAACTGCAACAGATATACCCTGCAAAAACAGTAAGAATTTTGTTCTTTTTAAATGATTTTCAAACAATTTTTTATATTCTCCTTGAGGGCTAACGCCTTGTTAAGGTGTGAGGCACGCAATACCGATGCTTCCGCATACCACCTTAACCACTAAAACTAACGCATAGTAAAAATGCCACGCGTGCCGAATCACTCTTGAACAATTTGTTATGCTCGTTCTTTTAGGGTTTGTAAAAGACTTACAAGATCCAAAACTGCGGTAGTTTCAAAGCGATCTAGTTTTGGTAAGACATAACTATCGTTCACCGTTTTTAAAGTAATTTCTTTGATCACTGCACCGTCCCTTGAGTAAGTCGTATCATAGGACTCAACATCACATACACTCAAATGCCAAAGTGCGCTATTTCCCAGTTTAAGACTAATACGCCCACCTAGAACCTCGATGCTGTAAAGACCATTTTTATCCGGAAGCTTTTGCTGTAACAATAAGCTAATTGCGGCTATCGAGCTCAAACCTAGCGCTACAAATAAGCTTCCTGATGCAATAGAAATAACGATAATACCTATAGTGCCGATTAAAATTGCACCTTTATTCAAAGCTTTATCTTTTTCCCTGAGATACACAACTCCCTCCTGAGAGCATAACGCCCTGTTAAGGGGTGAGCAACGCAATACCGAAGCCGCCGCAGACCACCTTAAACACCAAAACCAACGCATAGTGAAAATGTCACGCGTTGCGAATCCCTCTTGAACAGTTTGTTATGCCTATGCTAACCACCCAGAAAATCTAGTATTTTTTGTCCAGTACCTAGACCTCGTTTGTAAAACTCGGTGTGACCGCAGTTACTGCATGATAAGAAATAAAAACGGTGTTTGTTGTAATTGAAAAATGTACTCCAAAATCCACCACTGGCTCTTAACTCACCAACCTCATATGACTCTGAACCACATTTATCACAGCAGTATTCAAACTCCGATTTCATTTTGTCATTCCCTAGTAGGTGGTTTGCCATCTGCTTATTTGAAAGCTCTTTGCCTAAAGCCCCGCACTTTTCACACTTCAATGATGAGTGTGCATTACTATGCCCGCACCCAAAACACTCCCATTTACTATCCATATTTCCTCTTAGAGGCATAACGCCGCATTAAGGTGTGAGCAACGCTGCCACCTACACTAAACCGTTGCGCCGTAAACACGAAACCCAACCTTGAACTGAAAATGCCAAGCGTTGAGAATCACGCTTAAATGCTTTGTTATGTTTGTTGAATTAGCAGCCGCATTATCTATTAGAAACGACATCTTATTTTTAGTTTCTTACCACTCACAGTAGTTTTTAGAATTAGGCTTGTCCGGATCAAGAATTTGAACACAGAAGTTGTTTGACAGTTTATATTCACCGATAGCTGCTCTTACAGCATCCGATGTAACAGCAGATGAAAAATTAAACAAAAATGGTAAAATATCTCTACTTTTATCCCATTCTTTAGACAAATCTTCCGCTACATCTAAACCCAAATTCCAATGCCCTTCACTCATGCTGGAAAAATCATATAACTTCCATGCTGCAATATCATCCAATGATGCGGAATCTCCAGATTCATAGAAAGAAACTTCTATCTTAGAGTGCCACGGAAACACCCCAATATCGATCAGATCAATTTCTTTATCTGACAACCTTTCAAGGTTTGAACGAAAATATTCGAGAAGGGCTTTCTCTATTTTTTTTATACAATATTTCATTTTTTCCTCGGAGAACATAACGCCTTGTTAAGGTGTGAGGCACGCAATACCAGAGCCTCCGCAAACCACCTTAAACACTAAACGCAACGCATAGTAAAAATGCCACGCGTGCTGAATCCCTCTTGAACTGTTTGTTATGTTTAAGATTCAATACCTTACGTTTAACTATACGGAAGTCTAACCCGACTTACATTTGTAAACAAAACCAAAAGTTAAAAAACTTAATCAAATCATAAATTTGACTAAATTAAACTTTGAAAACAGAAAACACAAAAACTGAAGTTCTAACTTAAAGATTGAGGAAAATGTTCGGAAAACAACGTCAAACGATGCCAATTTGCTAAAAGACCAAAACAGAATGACTTTGGGAGCAAAGAAAAGACACAAGCTACTGATTTTACGTGATTAAACATAACGCCGCGTTAAGGGGTGAATGCCGCATAAACCAACTTTCCGCAGACCACTTTCACCACCAAAACTCACTGCATACCAAAAATGCCACGCGGCATGAATCCCTCTTGAACGCTTTGTTATGCCGTTACTTTTTGTTTTAACTGAACTTCTACCGCTTTTGAACCGTCGGAAAGTATGAAGAAGGCTGAATCAAAACGTTGAATCACATTAAAGCCTAGTGCCTTAAAAACAGCGACATTACCTGTTTGCTCAACACACCAAACCGAAACTGAGTTAATAGGCTTAAACTGTGTAACAACGAAATCGACGAGTTTTCTCGCTACACCTTTTTGGCGAAAACTTGGTGCAACTGCTAACGAGCTAATCTGCAATTCTGAGCCAACCTGTTTAGCTTCAACTACTCCAACTAAAACCTGATCAACATGGAAACCAAAACAACTCCACTCACTTTTAGCACTGTTTTTATTGCTAACTGCGAGCTCAGTTGGCCTGTAAACTTGACGAAGTTCATCGAAGCAACACTCTGACAGTTCAACCACTGATTTTTCGTTTGAATCAAGCTGCTTGATCATCAATTTCACCTTAGGCATAACGCCCAATTAAGGTGTGAAGCACGCGACCACTACACTTAATTTGACCGCCGTAAACACAGAACTTAACCCATACCAAAAATGCCAAGCGTGCTGAATCACTCTTAAATTGTTTGTTATAGCGCGTTTTCAAAGAAGCATGAGAAGCAAATTCCACTTTTGCTATCCTGTAGTTTGCCCTCACAGCCTAATTCTTCACAGCTACGCTCTAAAACTTTGCCCTGATGGCTACATAGCTTACACAAATACTCATCAGAATCAGGTAACCTTTGGTAAGTTTTAGCACACTCATGAATGAACTCGTCATCCCAGAAGTCCATGCGAGATACGGTGTTAGCGCAACGAGGGCAATGCAGGGATCTGGATTTCTTGTCGTAGCCCAAATATTTCTTACATGCAGCAGGAGGCAAGACATCAATGGCTAAGCGATAATCAATTAAAAGTGAATTGACTATATACGACTGGTGATCTTCGTCAGACTGGATACTCTTCATTGAGTTTGCTGGCGTATTTTCAAGATATTTTCTCCTTGATTCAAACCAACACAATGAACCTTGAAAGTAACTATGGGTATATAGAATAAAGCTGACCACTTCTTCAGGAGTGACATTCAGAGATTTATCAACTGTATGCATCACCTTATTTCTAATTGTTCGTAAGTCATCATTCCATTGAAGGAACTGATCCGTAAAACGATCGGGACAAACAGTGTCGTGAACTTTTATTAAATCTTGTGCATCCAAAGTACGAAATGCTGAAAATTCTATATCCCTTTTGTTACACCCTTTTGGCCATGATTGTGGGTTTCCAGAAATCAGTAAATAGGGAGAAACATTAACGATTCGTCCTTTGATGTAAAATTCTACAGATTGCTGTACTAATGCCGTTGCACTGACTAGCGTTTGCTTCGCAGAAGCCCAATAGCGTTTTCTCTCATTTTCGTGGTCGCTATCAGCAATTACACTATATAGAGTTTCAAATTCATGTAAGTGCTCAGTCACAGAATCCCATGAAGCATTGAGAAAACCATTGGCAGCGCTATAAAAATCATCTTTTGTTGGAAATTCTAAAATCACAAATACTCCGAAGCTTGTTCTGCGCTATAACGCCCAATTAAGGTGTGAAGCACGCATCCACAGCACTCAATTTGACCACCGTAAACACTGAACTTAACTCAAACCAAAAATGCCAAGCGTGCTGAATCACTCTTAAACAGTTTGTTATAACTGCGGTTCCACCAATTCTCAACGGTTTCTTTTTACGAAACGTTCCATAACTGGTGTTTGTTCAAAACCAAGCCTAGAGTAATTTTCTAGAGCTGACATGATAAGGATTAAGGACTCATGCTTCATGTCCAACGTGATAGTGTCAGAGTCGCCTTTACTATGATGCTTGAAAGAATTTCTAACCCGATTTTTCCCACGAAGAATATCTCGCTTCGACGGTGAGTTCTTGCCTCGAATTTCTGCTAGTTTACGAATAACTGACTCAAAGAACGAGTTGTATGACTCTTCATCTTTTGATGCTAGCAATTCTTCACTCAAACTCTCCGCACACCCCGCAAGAGTAATTGAAGCGAAATACTCTCGACTGTTGTGTAAAGAACATGCTTTGTTAAGTTGAGCCATCAAGATGGTTGTTTTTTCTATTTATTCTTTCATACTCGATCTTAATAAGTAGTTATAACGCCCTGTTAAGGGATAATAAAAAAAATAAAACCCATAAAATACAGCAACTTAAAAAACAAAATAGATATGACTCAAAAGGATATGTAGCACATGTGTAGCTATCGAAGTAAACAGCCATAAAGCTCTGCTAACTCACATTTGGACAGAAATTTGTTATTAAATTTTCTAAATTAGCTTTTAATGGATTAGTAGAGGTATGGTAAACAACTTCTATCTGAGTGGCCAATTATTCTCATCCTCTCATCCAGTCCCCCATGTTGTACCTGTTTAGCATAAAAGGGATACGCTACATAGCAGATAAAAAGTATGGATGACGACCGTTACCAGCCTTTGGGTAAAATGGCTAAATTTGTGACTCAAGCTGCTGCCAAGGAATCAACTCCTCCATTAGACCAAGGAAGAGTTCTTTGCGATTTAGTGGCAAATTCAGTATCGGCGAGGGAAAGCTGGTTCATGGTTGGCTGAAGTCGTCGTTAGATTAACTTGACAAAATTGTCCCATGTTGCGGTCTTAATCGCATGTTCCTTAAGCAACTCACGCGTATTCTCTGAGTTATCAACCATTACCTTGGTTGTGACGCCATGCTCACAACCAAGGTCGATAGAAATCCACCGAATATCGAGAATGCGACTAGGATTTTCGAAGTCGATCGAGAGTGTTCATCAATCTTCTGTTTGCCTCAAAAGTATCGATACAATATACCTTATCAAACTGTCTTCTTAGCTCGGCAAGAGACTCATTTATCACTTCAGAGGGCGAATTTAATACATCCCAAAATGGGTGGACGACCATATAAGCTTCTTTTTCATCTGTAACCACTGGCAAGTTAAGCACTCCCATCTGAATCACTTTCCTTGTGCTGGGATTCAACTTTTGAATCGATAGGGCTGCTTCCATTGCTAATTTTGGCCAATCACTTAATTCTCGATAAGTTTCAAAATCACCGTCTAACCCTACGCGATGTTCAGGCTCTAACAGGCAACGTATAAAGCTTAGTCCGAGACGCCAATCAAGAAGACCATGATAGTTTTTGTTGCCAAAACGTTGAATACAGCGATAACACGAAAGCGCACATTGATCACGATGTTGCTGCTCAAAAAAAACTCTCGACATTTGGTCTTTTGGATCATTCAACATTGATCGCATTAACTCTACAGCTAACGGCTCTTTGAGACAGTTTGCAGCGAGTCGCTTACTAAAACCTGCGCCGTTAACCAAAGTATCAGCAATTTGCAGGTATGGGTGACCTTCCCGTAATCTAGGCTCAAGCACTTCAAACTCTTCTGGCGCAATATCCATCGCCAATGCAGCTCGCTGAACAAGCATGTGTGTTGCACTGAGAGCTGCGGAACGTATTTTTGTATGCTCTCGTTCTCGCGTACCTACTTTATGAAGATCTAATCCAGGAGCTATGCTTATCATTCCCAAACTGATTGCATCTGTTTTCTTTTTTGAATAGAAGCGCACTTGCTCTGGTTCAGAGCCTTCTGGAGGGGATTGCCAATTATTACCATAGACTAGTTCTGTATCTATAGTTTGATTAGATAATTGACTTAGTTTGACATCAGCAGAATAAACATTAGTTTGTGTTTTTCGAACTAATGTAAAAGGCTGATGCTCGAATGTAGTATCAATCGGTCCTCTATTTCTTCTGATAACGAGGGCATCACTACCACTTGCAATCATAACATTAGTTCGTTCAACCTGATGATTGACCATCGGAGATATGATTGAGCTGGTTTCTCTTCTTAATGCAGGCTTTTGTGGCTCTGTTCCATCGGAAACTTGTGGATAAAAATCTGTTCTAAATGCCGCTGGTGAGTGGTACTGCTCGAACATAGATACAGGTATAGATTCGCCACAGTCAGAACAAACTTGGTCAGCAGCCACGTTGTCTATAAATTTACTTTGTAAAGCCCCACAATGAGGGCAGTCAGCCAACATCTCTGTATCAGTCCACCACTGGGATACTGGCTCAGGTATAAGCTTGTTACCCTCTCTTGAAGGCTGGATAAAACCTAAAGAACTGGTTACTCCAATACTCTTATGCAAACGCTTATCTCGAACTAATATCTGCCCTGGTGAAAACTCATAGATTGCTATGTCTAAATCACGATCAACTGCATCCCATTCAGGGTCTTTGCCATTTTTAGATTTCATCCCTAGATATAGTGGGCGAATACGTGTCGGCATACCAAACATGGGTAGCAAGGCGCATTCCGCTAAGAATTGCCCAAGACCCAAATCCCTGTTTTTCCCCTCTGATTTGAAATGTTTTATTTCCTCAAGAAGTTTTGTGGTCGATTCAGTATACCCAATCAAACTATCCAATATTTCAGGCTTCCCTTGACCCAAACTTTTCGCAACGTCTTTAGCAAAGTTAATAGTTTGGTTTGCCGCTCGCAAAAGTCGAGCAGACCAGTTAGTCGAATCATCGTAAAAAAGTGCAGCAGGTATAAATTCACCGTGAATATCCGGCGCAACCACATCCCCAGGATACCTAGCTCCATCTTCATCACGTAAAATCTGAAAGGCCCGCGTTAGCCAAGCTTTTCGCAGCAATCGAAGACTAATGTCGATATGATCTTGTGTTAGAAAAGGCGGTGGCGGAGCATCACCAGTTATCTCTTCAGGGTGATGAAAATAGTGCTGATCATGGCTTCTTCCACGACACAAAGTCATAGCTAATGAGAAGGCTTGCCCTCGTCGACCGGCACGGCCGACACGCTGCTGGTAGTTAAATCGCTGTGGGGGCATGTTCGCCTGATAAACGGCTTGCAGAGAGCCGATATCAATCCCTACTTCCATAGTGGTTGTCACCGACAACAAATCAATTTCTTCCGACAGTTTCTCAAGTTCATTGGTGTTATCAATAAAGATACCATTAAAACGGCGTAAACGATCTGCCGGATCATCTGTTTGGCCAGTCAACTCCTCACACCTCAATCGGAAGCTATTATCCTCATTGGATGCTCGTGTTAAGCGTCGTGAAATATAGTTTCGGTCACGAAGATTTTTTGTTACGCCATTACTTTTAACCGGAAGCGGAGCATGACAACGCGTGCAAATACCTGCGCCTAAATGTAAATGCACACGGCCACAAGTCGTGCATTCGTATACAGGATCGCTTTCTTTGACAAGGCAAATATGCAACTTCTCTATTCGAATCACACCATTAGTGTGACCATATTCTGAAAACAGTTTTAGTAGTTCATTTACCTTGTCTTCAGTAAGTCCAGCTTTATTAATAAATGCTTTTACTCTTTTGCTACTAATATCTGAGTAAACAGCCCATTCCTTGCTATCTTTTGTAAACCACTTATTCGCTTCAACTCGATAGTTATCTGACAGCACGCGTAGGAATGCATCTGCAAGATCCGAGCTTTTATCTCGTTTATTAGTTAAGCATGGGTAGCCCAAACCAGTTTCTTCCAATGAGAAGTAGTTTCTTGCAAAAAGTACGTCATCTAGTAACGAGAACTGCTCGGTTGAGATATGTCCGCGAGCTGCAAGAATATCATTCGCCGGTATATCTTCATTCCAATAGACGTTATCTTGTTCGATCTTGAATAAGTCGGTCCAATCATACTTAACTTTTCGATCAGCCCCATCAGCACCAAAAATCTTAGATACTCCAGAATCATCTGTAGGATGCATACCTAAACTGGCCATACTTCCCAGCAAAGATTTTGTTTTACGTGCTTGATTGTCAACCTCGAGCACATGAGTAAGTGCAACTCTGTTAACATCCCCAGAATTTTTAATCTCCTTGATTTTCTTCGACAACTCATCAAAAAGATCATCATCCCCCGCATCTTCAGCCTCTTCTCGCATTTTTCTTAATTCGGCTACCGACTCCTTCGGCATTTCTATTTGCTGAAGCGCTTCAATTAGGAGTTTTCTACGTGTATCAATGTGGTGATTACGCTCAATATTCAGAGCGGTTTTTGCTGCATCCTGCCGACTATCGGAAAAGGAAATGAGTTTTGTCGCTGTTCCTGAGCGTTTTAGTATTTCCATAACCTCAGTTGCTAATAATTGAGAAGTCTTGTCAAAACCGGTTTTAAAGCTACGAATAGGAGATCTTCGATACTCTTCACTTCGTCGTGAGTAATCAGTGCCGCATGCAGGACAAACATGCGGTGCTGCTGTTTTAGGGCTTTTAAGTGCAAGCTGAGACCCTTGCTTTAGAAAAAGGCGGCCAGACAATATAAAAGGGCTATCTGATACGTTTGAAGCTTCTTGCTTTACCTGACCATTGCGAGTGTCTAGGAACGCCAGTTTCCAAATTTCCTTCTCATCATCCCCCTTTTGAGCATCATTCTGTGCTGGCCAAAATAGTAAAAAGTCATCATGACTCAATTGCTCAATTGCTACTTCAGCACCGGCTTCCGGTAAGCGCTCTAGTTCAGGAGTATTAGGCAAAATCTCATAGTCTTCTTTAGGACCTCCTTGGCTTAATTTACCTCTACGGCCACCAATAAATTCTTCATGACAGCTTTCACAGTGGAAAAGTTCGAAAAGTCGTAGGGACTCTTCGCCAACCTTAATATGACTACTACCCTTCTCCACATTGAGGCCATGATATGTCAATTGACCATCAATTAACTGGGCACTTGCGTAAAGCCCTTCTAGACTGCGTAAGAAAAGATGTTGCCTAAAACTAGTCGCATCAATATTTTTTAGTTTATCACCCAACGCTCTCAGTAGCGTCAACCCTCGCAAGGCTTCTTGCTGATGGCTCGACCCGAAAATAGCTTGAGCAATTACAGATAGTGGTCGCGCTTTGATTCCATCCTCACCTTTACAAGCGAGCATTAACCGTGTTGCGGCCTCTTTTATCACTTCTTCAGATGATAATATTTCCGCCCCTAATGACTGCCCACATTCAGCAATTAGCTGTAAAAGTTTTGGATCGTCATCCAACTCTACATGAAGTTGCCCGATAAACTCATTATTTGACGATGAAAGGTAACTGAGCAGCTTTACAAAAGGCTCTGGACTCAAGATATCTTGATGCTTTGGCTGAGGTAATAAAGGATGTCCCGTTAGCACCGCCTCTTCCCAGTCATCAGGACTCTTAGCACCTGATTCAAGAGAGCCAGAATGCGTACCCGCATCACCAAAGAAATCGTAGAGATACTCGAGGCTTTGCTCCCGCATATCTCCCTCAAGCGGTAAAGAAGCACTCGAAGCCAAAATACGTAATTTGTGTCTAAATGCTGATCGATCCAACCCCAAGCGATTAATAAGCAGGCGCAGCAAGCCAGCCATTTCCGTTCCAGCAGAACCTCGAATTAAATGCAGCTCATCCAGCACCAAGAAGAAATACGCATCAGGATCTGTTTCCAGCCATGTCCTTGTCTGATCAAAGATGGGCGCCTCTACTTCCCTCGACAACATTGCATTCAGCATAGAAACGTTAGTGACTAACAGATCCGGTGGTGTTTCCTGCATATCCCAGCGAGAAATAAGCTCTGCACCATCTGGCGAAGGAAATAGAAATCTCGTCGAATCATTTTTTTTCTGATCTGGTTCTTTAACTGTTCTATTAAATTCTTCGGCACTTTGGTCAGCATTAAATGCCGCTTTGAAGTGTTTGGCTGCATCTTGCAAAGCCTTTTTCACTCGCGACTGTCGCTGCTTTTCTTTCTTGGAATCCTTTGATCTTGGATGCTCACGATAACCTGCAACAGGACTAGCGCCTGTATAACGGCCAAAAAATATCCTGTTGCCATTAGCTCTTGTATCCAACACTTCGCAAGCTTCACTAGAGTCCAGCATTTTCCTGAGACGAACCATCTGGTCTTCAACCAGAGCATTCATAGGATAGAGCAAAAGTGCCCTGACAGCTTTTGGTCTATCAGGACTTTCTCCCTCTCGATGCAAAGAGAACTGACTCCCCTCACTCCACCACTGATTTCTAAGATAATCAGATTTCGGCACTGGCCAACGAGTCGCTTCAGCAACCAGTTCTGAAAGCACGGGTAATAGAAAAGACTCTGTTTTACCCGAACCAGTACCAGAGGTAACGATACCAGGTCGTCCAGGCTTCAATCCACGCCAAAGCATGTCTACTTGATGCTTATACGGTTTAAAAGCATTGACTCGTTTTAACTCACCAGTCCCATCCTTACCTGGAAAAAGCCCTGAATAGATCATTTCTAAAATAGCTATTCGTTGTTCCCTGTTAAACCTTTTGAATGGGTTTGCTTCGGTTTCGTCATCCAAAAATGACTCTAGCGTACTTTGTGATGGCTGATAGCGTAAAATTGGCTCTAAAAATGGCTCAGGCATTAAAGTACCAGGTTCGCTCAACAATCTTCTGCGGTCATTCGATAGCTCTTCTCGCCGAATACGATAAGCAGTATCCAAGTAAGACAGATACAATTTGTGAATTTCTTGATATGCACCAATAGGATCTAGCATGACAGCTTCCTTGAAAGTTTATTCGATAATGCCCTTTAACCACTTCAGCCCTTGTTCTCGAAGGTTTACAGTTTTATCTAACTGTTCGCTGACTGGAGTATTAGAACTATTGACCATAGCTAGCGCGCGATATAAAGCGGTCTTAGTTCTGAGTGCGAAATAGTCATTTTGATCACAAAGTTCAATCACCTCGTCTAAATCATCTTTATCCACCATGATATCAGCTCCCGAACTCCAGCAAATTGAGGTGATTTGCTTCTGATCAGGATTTAAGAATTGCTTCAAACCACATGACTGGGTTTTAGGCACAATAGGGAAAGATGATTTTGGTAACTCCCTCCATACGCGATCGGCATCCCATTGGTTATGTTCGATACTGGCTACCACTAGAAGATTTGAAGGCCTTTTCTCGCTATGCAACACTCCAATCAAACTTGGCAACCATAAGTCCATTGGACTTCGGTGTAGGCCATCCAACCAGACCAACTGAACTTGATCAGGATTACTTTCTGCTTCTAGCCAAGCATATGCAAACCCAGTTGGTTGATCTTTAGCAGGGTGCGCCCAAAGATCATCTAGATGCAACACACTAGGGCCAAGGGCAACACGAACAAAATCTCCGCGACTAACCGCACGAGCATACGCAGGAACCATTACTTCTGCTTGTGTTTGAGGCACAATTACAAGGCCTCCCGAACGAGCACCCACATCAAACAGACTCATTGACTCAGATAAAATTCCAGCCTCACGGGCGACTTTATTGAGGCGATCAGGCAATTGAGAGAAGGTTATCTGCTCACTGGAACTGGCGAATTGCGCCAGTGACCAGGGAGGAATCTGTGCATAACGAGGCGACAGATGTTTGGCATGATCTCCCAATATTGAACGAAGGCTGTTCAATAGTTGCTCAAAGTCTTTATCAACCAAGCCATTTTCTAAACCAAGTACCGGATTTAGGCGCTGAATTTGACTTATTAGCTCGTCTCTCAAGCCAGCAAAAGTAGCTTCAATACCATTTTTTTCATTTTGTTTTACTGCCAGCTCTTCAGATAATGCTTGTAATTCATTACGAGCCGCTTCTATCTCTTGCTTAAGTTCTTGATAACAGTCTTCAAGCTGTGAGCGAACGTGTAGCTCAAGCTCTTCGCGTAAGCTGTTTTCGACTTTGCAACGAGCCTCTTCAAGCTTTTGTTTTACCGGCTCAATTTGTATTAGAGTGTCAGCAATTCGAGTGGGAGCATCGACATAGGTATCTAAGCGATTAGAAAATGAAGGAAGCCAAGCAGCTAGATGCGCCATATCTGTATGCTCATCGGCTAAGTTCTTAGCTCGGGTAAAAACACTTACTAACTCATCTCGTTTATTCTTACTAAGCCCGTTGCTATCGCTCTTACGAAGAGCATCTAGCAAGTCGCTTAATAAATCTTGATCAAATTTCCAGGGCAAATCATAGAGTGGTTCGCCGACTGTCTTACCAGGCACCTCGAAGAGTCGATCTTTGATTCGGTCACTCTCGAAAATGGCGGGGTTAAGTGAACAAACCGTAACCATTCCACTTGGTGAAACATAACGATTAGTTGTTAGATCTAAAGTGAAATAAACGACAATGCATTGCTCATCTGATATTGCAATAATGACTTCTTCCGACTCAATGGCATCAATTGAAAAACCAACCTCAAGACACTGATAGCGTGCATACTCCACTCCACCTTTACGAAAATCTAGGATACTCCGCACTGGCTTAGCACCTGGGTCTACGATGAACTGATCATAACCATCGCGTACATCCTGTGAAATTGGCTGTACTTTGAAAGCAACCAGTTGGTCTTTTTTAAGCCAACTTAGTCCAGAAGCAATTGCAAATGCTTTCCCCTTTGGAGGCAGGTTATCTTCGAAGTTATTTGCAAATACCCAATAGCCATTATTCTCTTTTGCTGCAGCTTTAATGCGTGTTCCATGCCCAGATGAATAGTCATAATCGCTAAAACCCAAATACACTTCGTCTAACACTTATTATAACTCCTTGTTGATTGGCCAATGACTGCGCTGACCTCTTTGTCGATCTTGTGCCATTATCTGAATAATATTTTGTTTTCTTGCCGAGCCGTTATCACCAATAGCTTGACCAAAAATTCTTTTTAACTCGGTCAACTGAGCACTTGTTACACCATAGCCATAGCAAAACTCTGAATCATCCTGTCGAGGGCCAGATTGCTGAGCCGTTACTCGTCGAAGCCATTTCGAGATACACAGTGGTAAATAACCAGATTTAGCCTGACGAATAAGTGAGTCTTCTCGACTCGCAAACAATGAAGTACACGTTTGACGTGAATACTCTAAGAGAGCAGCTAAGCGCTCAGAATAGCCGAACACCAACTTCTCGTCATTCGTGATGCAGAAAAAATCCTGGCTATCATCTCGAACATACCGATACAGCTGTAGTTGCTCTGTTTCAGAACGAAACTCTGACTTTTTAAAACTTTTGGTATCGGGGCACCAAACACTTTCTAACTTTCGACCTTGATGTGTTCGACTATCGGTAAACCAGCAACTAGGAGCAGGCTCTAATAAGGGTTCTCGTGCATGAATCAGAGGCCAATTTAAATCATCGGCTAAGCTTTGAAGGTTTTCTCCTTCAATACCTATTACAGGCACAGACCAAGGGTGTTCTGCATTAAAGAAATAATTGACACCGTGTCTTTTGGCTTCGACTTCAAGAAGCTCTCGTTCAAGAAAGCTAGTTGCCCCCTCAATGATTGCTCTACCATGACCCGTTTTAACTATGCGAGGTGGTAAAACTCGCCAACGTCTTCCGCACCATTTTTTGCTGACATCTTTCTTCAACCATCCCGCTTCTTCTAATGAGCGCAATAGATCCCAAGGATTAAGTTTCCCAGGCAAAACGGGCTTTAAAAAGCTTAAAATGTCACGTTCAGAACGGGTGGCGCCTGCTCTGGCATAGATGGCCTCTAATACATCAAGCAACCGTGAAGAGCAAAACTCTGTATGTACAGGTACTACGCCATCAAAGATTAACTCACCTTCCTCGAACTGCACTTCTTGTGCGTCAACAAAACCATTTTCTGGACGGCTGGGCCATTTCTCATTTCGAGCTGCCTTACTCGTGAACGACAAATCCAGCGACTTATAGAATTGATCTCCATTTATCTGAATATTCCACTGACCATCCAGTACGTTGTTAGCACCAATCAATGCGACATGATTCTGTATTTGAAGATTCAACTCTGGTGATGATTCAATATCCGTAGATTCAGGCAAATTGATATACGGGAAATAACCTGGAATGCCCAACCACCGTCCCAGACGATCTTTGATTCCCCCCTCAATTGAAAGCTCCCGAGTTACTACCTTTGAATCACCGGCAATCCCTGCCCCAAACGTAAGTTGCTTAGCTTGATCAATATCCATTTTCTCAGATATAAACCAGCCACGTTCTAACTCCAGTGGTTTTCTAAATGAGTAAATATAGGATTTTACATTAGTCAATATAATGGTGGATACATTATCAACAGGCCGATCATCCTGAGTCCACAAACCATCATGCCCTTCAAATAGCAGAACCGTGCCCATCGCCATTATCTGCTGAAGTTGAACAGGGATCATAGGATCATTTAATGAGCTTAATAGCTGCCTGAAACTCCCTTCCCAACAAGGCTGACTTAGTTCTTCCCTCTTGTTTCCTCGTGCAACCAGAACATCTATTCCACTTTCACCCGCCCCATAAAAATCTACCGAAATCCGCCAAAGTAACTTGGATTGGTTGAAAGCTTCTTCGTTTGAAATGTCATAGAGCACACGTTCAACTATTCGCCAGAACGCATGATTTTCTATCGGCCTTCCGATACGGAATCGACCTTCTAGTTCATTAATATGTTTGCCTATTCTCTGGCGCGCCAATGCAGGCAGTTCGTACTGACAGCTACGAATATGCTGCAAAAGAGCATAACGACTATGCATGTCTTTAACCTGAGCTTTCTTAAGTATTTTCTTAAGCGCAGCTAGGTCTTCCCAGGATGGATAGGCCAACTTGAGGGCAATACCTATATTTATATAACTACCAGGATCTGGCAGGACAATAGGTCTCCAAGAGGAGGACTTATTAACCCACTCAGCGAGTGCTTCCCATAAAGAATTGACACCAGAAACTCCCTGTTCCCTGCCGTTACCGTCATGGAATAACTCACCAAGCCGATCTCGAAAGTCTTTATTATCACCAGCGCCAATCGGAGTGGAAGTGACAAAGCAACTTAAAACTAAATAATGGAAGTTATTATAAGCAAACATTCCCTGATGCTTAGAAACCTTATTCCCAAGCACTCTACGAACCCCCTTTCTGCTGAAAAGTTTCATAAATGCATCGAGTACTTGGTCCTGGGGAGTATCAGGATAGCCCACAGCCTCAGCTAAGTCTTCAGCTGTTGCGTTTAACCATTCCAAAGGCTGTTGTCCATAGGGGCCATCAACGGAAAGATAGTGCTTTTGCAGGTGCTGCGTCCACTCCGCACGAGTTAATACCTCTATAGGAATACTGAATTTTTGATCAATAAAACCGGTAACAGTGGTCCTTTCATTGTGATCTATTTGACTCATTTCTATAAAACTCGGCGTTTTCGCCCCAGTGTTTTAGCTAGGGGAAGAAACTTTCCTGCAAACGTATTACAAGCCTTCTCTAAGACGTCACCATTGATTCGATTTAGTACTTTCTTTGGTGTGCTAACACGCTGCGGTACTCAACGCCTTCTAACCTCACCTTGGTGGGTCGAAAGAAGTATTCAGTGCGTACGTCTAGCACTTTCACAAGCTTAAGCAAGTTTGAAGAAGAGGGCATAGTTGTACCATGTTCGTACTTTTTAATAGCGTTAGATGACAGGCCAACTTTCGCTAGCTAATGCCAGCCTTACGGGCTCGTTCTAGGCGTTCTGCAAACATGGTATCCTCTCAAGCAACGGGTTAGTTTGTCAAAAAAGTAAAACATCGGAAAGAATAAACCTTGTGAGCACTATTTTCTACCAGTTTCATAGTGCAGAAGTCACATTGGTTGAAGTTGGACCTTATTAAGCCTGTAGATGGACGCTGTCTTATAAGAACAAAGTCACAGCTCTAAATTTTCAGATATGTTGAGTGCGTCTTCCATCTACAACATAAAGAATGAGCCTTCTATTTAACTTTTTTGGGTGTATTGGTGAATTCGATTCAATGAAATCGACTAAATGCTCAGAGCTATATTTATCTGAAGCCCATTGAAAAGTTTGTTGTGCCAGTGGTAGCGCAAGAGCTGCAAATAGCGTAACCGTATCGGTTAAGTGCGAAAATACATCTTCTCGAATATTTGATACATACGATTCAAACACGCTGCTTGAATACATATCTGAAAAAATTTTAATAGCATTGCTCATTTGATACAACTTACTCTAAATAAAGCTATTATTCGTATAATTAACTATATATGAAATGATTGGCAGTTCATATTGTAAACAGGGAGGGGGCAGCCCTTGCCCTTCGCCTATTCACTAGTTTTAGTATGAAAACCACGAGTAGAAGTGACTAGCAAAAACTTGATTAACACGCTTTGGGGCAAAGGTGTGTTTGCATAGGCAGTTCATATCACCTCTGTCAAGTTAAACCGACAGAGGAAAAAGTGACAAACTTTCTTGTAAATGAACGAACTACCAACAAAAAGGTTCCTGTTCTTGGTTGTCATTATCGACTGGTATAACTGTAAGGTGTTGTCCTCGCGGTTATCGAACACCATGGGTACAAGTTTTATGTATCATGGCTCTCGAAGAGGTGCTCCAATACTACTGACCACCCGATATCTTTAACTCCGATCAGGGCTGCGAGTTTACTAGCACTGAGTTCACACAGAAGTTGCTCAATCAGGGGAATATGGATCAACATGGACGGAAAAGGTCGCTGGATTGACAATCTTTTTATTGAGCGGCTATTGAGAAGTCTGTAATACGAGGAGATTTACTTAAAAGCTTACAGCACACCCCGTAAAGCAGAGCTTGAAATCGGGCACTACATGGTGTTTTATAATGAGGAGCGTAAACACCAAGTACTCAATGACCTCACCCTCATTAAGTCTACTTTGACAGACAGAGATACGCTGCATGAGCTGGTGTCAATCACTTAAGATATTGGCTATGTGTCCTACCATTGGGCTTCACTTCTCTAATCCGTTCATAACAATAAGTTTCGTAGATGCGTAAAGATAATTTATACACCTTTGATAGCTGGCCTGTAGGTACACCAGAACGCTTAATACACGGCTATTGGGAGTTGGGCGTGATGAGGTTTCACACATTTGATAGTGAATGCGGTAAAGAACTTCAAGATACGTACAATCGCATTAACCATGGACTGGGGGCTAATGTTGTGTACATCGACCTAACTTCAATGGGAGATGGTTATCGATACAAGTCAGAAATCTTAGATGTTATTCGAAGTGATCAGCAAACATGGGTGTGGTTCGTAGGCTGTAGAGCGCTTTTGGAGAATTCGTTGGCGGGTTGGTTACGCTCTGTTTTGACGACATACAACCTAGACCACGTTCGAGTTGCTTTTGTGCTTGATAGCCGTGAGCAATTCAACCATATCTTTCAGGATTACTCAGCTCCGTTCTATCAATCTACCATAGCTCTGGATCTCTCAAAGAACAGTTAGGCTTATTCTTAGTTACTATTAAATATTTACTCTGTGCTTTAGCTAGTTCGTATAGATCCAGCCCTAAATGCTCCAATTTAAGTGACTAAAGCGTAGCTTTTACGCTCATATCATCGCTAAATCTAACTTTTGTTATTTTTCGGTCGGGTGGCAATTCAAACAAATGAGAAGTTGATACACTTGGGGCATTTTTGATTCTGGTGATTAATTTCGAAACACAAACATACTGGTTCACAACTCATCAATATCAACGTCAATTTCTGGGGAGTTTTCTCTTTGCTTAACTAGTTCTCGGTCTTATTCATCTTCCTCAAATTCAATTTGGGAAGCGTCAAAAACATCGCGTCGTTCACCTAGAAAGTCGATATCCGCCTTATCCGCACCTTCCGAATAAGCCCCCCCATCTTTTTCACTTGTAGTCGCGAATTCATCGGTGTGCGCAGTATGACTTGTTAATCCTTCTAAAAGGTCTTTTTCTGGCAACAGTTTTTTACTCATAACTTACCTCTCGATTCAAAAATGACATTAGATAATTTATAGCATAGTGAGCAGCTAGAAATTAGCTCTGAAACAAGGAAAGGGGCACAGGCTTTTCAGACGAAAAGCCTGTAGCGGCTCCTATTTGTCAGCAATCTGTTTTCTCAGACAGCCTCAGAGCGTCTTCTAGCTCAACACCAAGGTATCGAATTGTGTTATCTAGCTTCGAATGTCCAAGTAAGATCTGTACGGCCCTGATGTTTTTTGTTCTGGCATAGATTAAGGTGGCTTTGGTACGGCGCATGGAATGAGTTCCGTAGTAGTCAGCATTCAATCCCAGTTTTACAGCCCAGTTCCTGATGATTGAACGATAGAATGAGTAGCTGATAGGTTGCCCAGAGCGTCGGCTGCTCGGGAATAGAAAACTGCTTGCCTCTAGGGATGCTGCAAAAATCCATCGGCTAATACTTTGCTGTGTTCTCGGAGTAATCTCATAGTGAACATCGGTGCCCGTTTTTTGCTGGATGCACTGAACCCTTTCATAGATAACGCCTTGCGAAGAAACATCGTAAACGTGTAGCTTTAGTAAATACATAGAGCTTGAAGGTAAGAACCGTTTCACAATTTGGTTGTGGCTCGTCAAAGATTTCTTTGGTCTCAAAATTAAAGCCTCGAAGAAAAAAACCGTATCGTTCAACATTTTTTAACTCATCATCAAGCTCGCCAATTGTCACTGTGATAGTCAAAGGAGATGAAGTATCTAGTTGGTAAAAATCTGCATCGTTGAATGAGTAAGAGCGTCGTGCACCTAGAACCAAATCAATGGCATCTAAAATTGTCGACTTACCAGAATCCCCTGGTCCGATTAGACAGTTAAGTCCAGGCTTTGGATTCCAAGATAGATTTTTAATTGATCTAAAATTTTGTATATCAATGTGACGTATAACCGACATGCCAAATCCCTTTGCTTGCAAGCATAAATATTAGTTCACTGTTCTATAGCTTATTCTTCCTTCCATTCATAAATTGCTGAACATGTCTGTATAATTATAAGTGCTCAACTAGACTCATAATCTGCTATTAGTATATGTAGGTCAAGACCTGACATGAGAGTGTGGTCAGGAATCCTTAGCTAAACAGTTATGGGGCAGAAACGTGCCAGTGACTTTGCTAATTTAGCATGATATCAGTTGAGTCAAATACAGTGCTCCTCTAGTTTACTGACCAAATTCATCTTTCCACTACACATTCGAATTCATTGAAACCGAGACAAATCATAATTTGCTCACAAAACACGCAAAATGCACTTGAGTTGATATGCAATAAGATGAATAAATATATCTGTGTGAGAAATCGTTCTCATAACTTACATTTACCCCAAAGGAGTAAACAGATGGGCAAGTATGTAATTAAGAAATCTACAAAGGATACCGTTCAACCATACTACTTTGTACTTAAAGCAGACAACGGGCAAGTGATTGCGACCAGTGAAATGTACGCTTCAAAGCAAGGGGCAGAAAATGGTATCGCCTCTGTTAAGAATAACGCAGACTCAGTAACTGTTGACGAGTCTTAAAATGATCCAGTTTCTGGCTTATAGCTGTCAACAAAGCCACCTACCAAGGTGGCTTTTTAGGTAACAATGTTATTCAATTTTATTGGAAAATTTAACAATATCGAAAGTGTTTAAGCTCAGACCCATCACTAACTCCTACCTAAGCAATAGACAGATTGCAATCGGCACTTTTGTTTTAATTTACCATTACACCTGATGTGCGCATTCAAGATGTTAAATGCATAAAATTAGTTCAGTCAAAGACAAGCCAGTAGAAATACTAAGAGGACCCGCGTTAGCGCAGTTTGGGGTATAAATGAGCTAGAGTAACCTGTTATATCTGAACCCAGACATCCCTACTTTCATGTAATATTATTATCTAAATTGAAGCTAGGGCAGTCAGGTTGGCTATGATATTACGACAACCAACCTGTATTGCGGTTAGTCTCTAAACTTGAGTTGTTCTCCAACAACTTGGATGTTGAACATATCAACTTGTTCTGAGATTTGATTTACTTTGTGCTTATCGATACCTTCTAGCTCACCTTCATCAGGCCAGTTAAAAGCGCCCAACACGGTAAGTGTCTCATTCAGTTTTGCATGTTTTCCTTTATCGACCAAACGTTCTAGCTCTAACGACTCTTGCTCAGAGCACGCTTGTAGCTTCAAGTTGTTAATATAGAGAACAACCTTTACCTTGTCCTCTTTAGATAACGAGTCAAACCATTCGTTACGAGGAAACAACTCTTTGCTTTGCTTTTCTTTAGCGATGCATTTCTCTCTCTGAATAATCCAGTTAAGAGTCGCCTCTTTAGTCTGTTTATCCATATGGAATTTTGTTACCCAATCCATATTTATGGATTCCGCTACAGCATTGGAGCTACTAAAGAGAACAAGGGATAACAATCCAATAAATTTATAATGACGCATTAGATACACACTTCCAAAACTTTTGTTCTTCACCGCTGGTTTGCCAAGTCATAGGCTCAGCAACCTGATAAATTCGACTACGAGTAACGGCGCTTGTGGCCAACATTGCATCACCAAACGTTTCCCAGTCATACTCTCGAATGGTGACCAGTTTTTCGAATGGACTGGAGGTGACACTGGGTGTTCCAAAAACAGCATAAAAAGGAGTTGCCGCTAGTACACCTGACAAAAGATTGCCACTTTCCATGATGCTTTTTATATCTCCTATAGCTCCCTTACTTTTATGACTAAGAGCCATATCTTTTACATCACAATACCCCAAAGATGCCATTTACTTTTCCTACCACTTTAAAAAATTAATTGTACCATACTGTTTTTAATGGCTTTTATTAATGTATTGGTGACGAAAAAGTTAATATCACTATAAAAAAGTGCACTTTGGGTTGTTTTATTGATATTACAACGTCCGCGATATCGATAGACAGAGAGCAGCATTCCCTGAGTGACAAATCATGTCTTTAGCTCGAATTGTACAGCACTCGCATAGCAAAGCGATACGCTATCTTTTTTAAGCTCTCTTTTTGGGAGGCCGATACCAGTTAGGGTAAAGCCAATTCCTCAATACGCAACTAGGGACCTTAATGCTGAATGTTTTATCTATTACATGCCGAGAGTGATGTGTCGTTTTCTGAAAGTAGAACAACTTACCCCACCTACCCCACTTAATATCGATTCAAGTGGAGTAAGTGGGGTAAGTTTAAGTACTTAGCAAAATGACGTTTGAGGACGAACGGTAGGGAAACAGTAGCGGTTTGAGCCATTGAGCATTTTCTTTTCTAACTTACCGTCTTTAGTCAGTTGGTTGAGCGCTTTACCAATCACATTTCCTTTTGATGTGTCAGCGTTGATAACTTCACATATCTGTTTGGTTGATAACCACTCTCTCGCTTTACCTGTACATTCTTCTAGGTGGTCGTTTAGCAAGTTATACCAGTTGCCTTTATCTACGTATTTGGATGACTCTTGCGACACTTGCACTTGAATGTCAGACGACAACATCCAAGGATGATGTTCAACCATGAATTTGTGTTTCACCTCTAACCAGAATTGGCGCAGATTCTCTGGTTGGTTCAGCGTTAGCTCACCCGTTGCTTTGTAGTCCCAACCGAGTATGTTATTGAGCATGTCCATGTCCGTTTCGCCCACCAGCTCAATGACGGCGTAGCGGGTATTTCCGGTTTCGTCTTTTAGAAAGTCCGTGCCGTTTACCGTCGCAATGAGGTTGGTTTGTCGGTCTTTCTTAATGTCATTGCGTGCATAAGGAGGACGCACCGTATCGCAAGCTCTTGTCACGAACGCTTTCAATGCCCCTTGGCAGTTTTTGGTTGAGCGTTCTAACTCACCCAGCTCCACTATCCATGAGCGAATAACGGTCAGCACACTGTCTTTGTTATCAGGATTGAGCTCTGCCCCTTCAAGAAACGCACTTGGCATCACATTGGCAATTCGTTCAACGAACGCGGTCTTTTTAAAGGATTGCTCACCTTGCAAAACAGGCACGAGTTTGGATTTAAAGCTACCCACAAAAAGACATGCTACACAGCCCACTAACCAGTGTAGCAACACGATGTTAGAGAGCGCGGGATTCTTAGTCTCTAAGCAATTAAGTACTGCTTCCACGCGGGGCTTTCTATCCCACTCGCCATCAAGCCAATCAGCGATTGGATGGTAACTACTTTCATGTGCCACGGCGTTAAAATGGTCATCAATCGCGGATTTGGGCAATGTGTAAATTGACGCCAACGATACAAGCTCACTTCTGACGATATCTGGCGAGCCCATACAAACCTTGCCTTTGAATATATCTGGCTCTAACGTCATCTTGTTGAGCTTGGCTTGGTAGCCCGTGCTCTTCAGTAATGCTTTCAAGTTATCAGCCGTGTTCAATACGATTTGTTGGCCGGACTCCTTATATCTGACATGGGGAAATTCTGGTGCATTGCTATCGTTAAGCATGGAAGCCCTCCCCTTGTAGCAAGTGGTCGCGTTTGACATGACTATCTAACCACTGGTCTAAGTCTTCTTTAAGATAACGGACAGCACGACCAATCTTGATGAAAGGAGGCGCTGCGGTTCGGTTCTTGCGCTGCCCTTCCATACGAGCTTGGCGTAAAAATGAACGGCTCATACCAATGTAAAGCGCCGTTTCTTGTTCTGTGTATACACGTTTATCAAGTGTGGTTTGAGTCATGTTGTTGTTCTCTCTTGTTCATAGAGGTTTCAACGTAACGACCACAAACGTCATATGACGTTATCAAAGACGATGACGACGACGTTTTATTTTGACGGCCTAATTTGCCTCCTTACGTCGACCAATACATTCTTTCTGAATGAGTCATAGGACATGGTGTTTTCATTATCCCCACGACCAAACCACGTCACCGAGTCCTGAGTAATGCTTTCAATCAACGCATCAACATCAAATTGACGGTTAAACTCGTTCGCTCTCACGTCCTGCCTTATCATGTTCCAAACCTTATCCGCTCTGGCTTGAGGGTTGAGTGTTAATACTCGATGAGCAATTTGTGCAATGGGGTGGATTGGCATCGGTTGGATAACCGAATCCAACCCGAGTTCAGTAGGCGCATTAACCGACTCAATACACTGACCAGCAGTCTGGCTAACCGTTGAGCCTAGTGTTGCCTTAACCGTATCAACCGCTTGGCAACCACGATTCAATAGTACTGCTTTACCAAAAACATCAATGACCTGTTCCATATCAACGCGTATTTGACTGGGTTTAACCGTTAACGCATCGGTTGAAAGGCGTTGACCACGTTGACTTGGGTATTGCTCAGTAAGTTGATGCGTTACGTCATTAGAGAAAATGGCAGATGCTTTAGTGATGAATTCCCCAACCACGCTCTCAGTGGTTAGAGAGGCATTAACCGATGCATAAGCAACAAACGCTTTGTTCGGTGGGGAGAGTGCATTAGGTGTGTATTTAAAGTGCGCTTGCAATACATGGTCAAACGCTTCAGTAACCGCACGCCAACGGTTGATACCATGCATCTCAACGATGATGACGTGTTGAACCTTTATAGATTCTAATGAACGCGCAAACCGCTTGGATGAGCGTTCAATGAGTTGGACAATACCTTGATAGTCGAAGATGGCCGCGACACATTGACTTGGTGGATGAATAGCCCCAAGACTCGAAGCAGAAATATCGGCAAACAAACATAACCGCTCACCTTCAATGGCATCCAGTATATCCCACTTAGTTAAATGAGTTTTATCACAGGCTTCCTCAAGCCTTACATAGCGGCGTTTAAACTGGCTCACTTCAATCCCTTGTTGAGTTAACGATTTCAACAACGAATTACAGCACCAAGACCACTGTATATAAAACCATACCTTTAATGCTTCGAGTGATGTCTCGATTTATCTTGCAACTTAACCAATCAGATTCACCGCCGCCGCTTTGTGCTCTGGAGCTAAGTGTGCATAACGCAGCGTCATCTTGAGGTCAGCATGCCCAAGCAACTCACGCACGATATTCAAATCAACGCCCGCCATCACTAACTTGCTTACAAAATGATGCCGCAAGTCATGGAACCTAAAATTCTCGATAGCAGCCTCTTTCAATAATGATTGCCACGGATACTGAAAGAACTCAACGGGCTGGTTATTCGATATAAAGACATAATCAGCATCAGGATTCTGTGCTCGCCAGCGTTCAAAAAGCTTTAATACCGTGTCATTGAGCGGTATCGTTCGCGTCTTCTTCGACTTGGCATTTTCAGATCGAATTGTTAAGTAGCGATTAGGCAGTGAAACGTGTTCCCATCGAAGACTTAATAGCTCTCCTTTGCGCATTCCTGTATTCATTGCGGTGAGTACTAACGGCTCAAAAAAATCAACGAACTCAACGGGCTCGATTTCGTTGCAAGGCTTTCGAACGCAATGATTTCGGTCTCGCAGCGCGTCCAGTAAACGCTTCTCTTCTTCATTAGAGAGATACCGTATTCGAGTGTTATCTTGCTTGATGAGTTTAACGCTGCTTAAGTTATGGCTATCGATGAACTCCCACTCTACCGCACGATTTAAAGCGGCTCGAAGTCGGTTCACACAATACTCTATCGTTGCTGGGGCACGCCCTAATTTGCGACGCTCCGTGATCCACTACTGAATATCCCACGCTTTTATCTCCTCTAACGGTTTGTCTAGGAGGTGAACAAATGAATGAGCGATGCAAGCATAAGCCTGATCCGCCCGCTTGGGGTTCATTGAGATAAGGTAATCTTTATAGTGCTCAGAAAGAAAACGGCCAAGCGTCAGGTTTTTGCGCATCTCCGTCTTTTTAACTTCATGACGAGATTCTTGGACATCCACCCCACTCGCCACTAATCCCGCTTTCTCTTTGACTAAATCTCTTGCTTGAGCCGGTGTGAGTGAATCCGCCGAGCCGATGAAGTAATTTCGTTGTTTGCCATTTAAGCGGTAGTAAAAGTAATACTTGATTGTACCTTTGGGTGAAATACGAGCATGAAACCCGCTGATTTCAGTGTCGTTGAGCCGTCCCTGTTCGACAGTTAGCGCCTTGATTGAGGTGTTGGTTATCTTCTTCTCAATGGGCATGCACAAGTCCTTTGTGTAGCATATATGTAGCAGAATAATTGTACATACACACATATCCATGAACAACAAAGCACAAACAACATACACATAAGTACATGTTTTTATGCGAGTATTAGCTCATTCTTGTTCATTGTTGTTTACTGGAGGTTTTTGCCCATTCCCACTGTTAAGGGGTGAGCAACGCAATACCGATGCCGCCGCATACCACCTTAAACACTAAAACCAACGTATAGTAAAAATGCCACGCGTTGCGAATCCCTCTTAAACAGATTGTTATATGCGTACTAATTTGTGCGATCGACTTTGGTATAAACGCTAGAGCAAGCCTTACAGGAATAGTACGCATCACTGCCAGGGAAGTGCATGCCATCTATATACTCAGATGGTTGCTCTGGAATAAACGAGAGATGGATATACTTCTCATCATTTTCGTAACACTTAGTACAAAACGGGGGAATCATCACCTTCAGACCAATACATTTCAGATTTTGAGTCGTATTTGATTAAGTCTCGCTCACTCAACTTTGTCTTAAGCTGCCTGATTTCCTCATTCTTTTGAGCCAAAAGGCCTTGGAGCTGTGATGCTTCAACCATAGTCAACGATAATTGTTGTGTTAACGTTGCTAGGTGCAACTGTAACTCCAATGAGTCAGGTTTATCTTTTTGTACTAACTTGAGCGTTTCTAGTGACTTATTAAGAAAGTCAATTAGTGTTACGCCTGTCGCCAAAGTTACATCCATTCGAATTTCCTCATTAGCATATAACGCCTTGTTAAGGTGTGAGGCACGCAATACCGAAGGTTCCGCATAACACCTTAACCACTAAAACCAACGCATAGTAAAAATGCCACGCGTGCCGAATCACTCTTGAACAATTTGTTATACGAATTTCTTCAGTGCCAACACTTGCTGTTCAAATAACTCACAATCTGACTTTGAGTATGACTTAGCGACATTAACCCATTGAACGCCCGTTTCATCTATGTGGCGAAACTCGACTTGAAGTGCATATTTAGAACAACGAAAAAGAGCAAAAACCAAACCTACAACCGTCAGACTAAGAACTAAAACGAGTAGCCATTGTGGCACCTCTTCCAACCTTGGAATAACTAACCAAACTGCCCCTGAAAAAACACACACCCAGAATAAAACTTGACCTAAATTATCAAGAAAACTTAACTTTTTAACCCTAACATTGTTTATCTTAGACAAAGGATATGAGTCTTTCTTAAACCTGAACTCTTTTGAATCCAAGTTAAAATCAGTACTTTTGTACATAATTTCCCTCTATTCGTATAACGCCGCGTTAAGTGGTGAGCAACGCTGTCACCAAGCCTAAACCATTGTGCCGTAAACAATAAAGCTGATTCAAACCAAAACTGCCAAGCGTTGTGAATCCGTCTTGAACGCTTTGTTATGGGGCGACTCACAACTTACATACACAACATGTGCAACCTGTGAGTTATGTGAAATATTACACATAAAATTAACAGTATTGGAGTTACGTTTATCGAGCAATTTAACGTTTACGGAGAAAATAATGCCATATTTCATTATTAACAAAAACTCGCAACAAAATGGAGATCATGAAGTTCACGAAAAAGACGCAGGCTGTCAGCACTTCCCAAATACTGAAAATCAAATTGACTTAGGTTTTCATCTATCTTGTCAGAGTGCTGTAGCAGATGCCAAAACTCGCTGGCCAAATAATAGTATTAATGGCTGTTACTACTGTTGCCGACCATGCCATACTAGCTAAGACAAGTATACAATGGGGCTACGATAGCCCCATAACGCCCTGCTAAGGGGTGAGCAACGCAATACCGAAGCCGCCGCAAACCACCTTAATCACCAAAATAAACGCATAGTAAAAATGCCACGCGTTGCGAATCCCTCTTGAGCAGTTTGTTAGTCGCGAGGCACCGAGCGAAAATTTTAAGCCAAACTAAACTTTGCGAACAACAAACTTTATGTGCTTTGATGCAATTAAGTCAGGCGTAGTCTCAAAGCGGCTATTCAATGAAACCACTTGGAACAAACAACGCCGCAGAAAACGAACTGACAACACCAAAAAGCGCTTTTGGAAAGCTAATCTCACAGCGCGGACTTTCAACGAAGTCACTGAAACCACGTGGAATTTACAACACCAGAGAAAACGTCATTTCAGCGAGTAAATCGGCTTTTGTACCAACAAACTCACCGAGCGGAGTTGCAACCCAAAACAGACTCTCGATTGCCCTGCTCTGTTAGCACCAAAGAACAAAACAACCGCTAGGACAGTTACAAAACTTTGGACTTAAAACAGCTGCTAAATTTTAAGCTCAGAAACATGATTTTGATTGCTAGCTTTTTCTGGCGACTAACGCCTTGTTAAGGGGTGAGCAACGCAATATAGAAGCCACCGCATACCGCCTTAAACACTAAAACCAACGCACAGTAAAAATGCCACGCGTTGCGAATCCCTCTTGAACAATTTGTTAGCAGTTTAGTCGCAGTGCCCCTTGATGTTACCTACGAACATATTTGCCCCATTAAAAGCCCCAAAACCATTGATGGACTTTGTATATACAGCTTTTCCTGAATCTGGATATACAGCCCAAGTTTCGATAGTCGATTCGCCACTATTGCTAACATCAGCGCAGATTAATGTAGCTGCGCCAGCTTGAAAACAACTCATGTTATTTGGAGAGACGCTACTTTCATCACCTTTAAATTCAACAATGAATTTTTGAGATGAAATGCCATCTTTGCCTATTTCAAAACTTTCGATTTGACGTGTAGAAAAGCCTTTTAGGTCGCCAACAACATAGCAACTAGCTTGACTGGTAAATGATACTAACAAAAAAACAAAAGTGAGATACTTCATAACTTCTCCAAACTGCTAACGCCCAATTAAGGGGTGAGCAACGCCACCACCCAACCTAAAGCATTGTACCGTAACCACTAAATTGGAAGTAGAAGCAAAAATGCCAAGCGTTGGGAATCCCTCTTAAATTGTTTGTTATGCCTGTGCTGCGACATAAGACTTATAAGTGACCTCATCAAAAGTGAGGGAGAACTGATCATTAGATCGAATACCTTGGTAAAATTTTACATTTGGATTTTGTCCTTGAATGATCAGACAAATAATCTCAAGAAACTCTCGGTCAATTTCTGAGCCAAAATACACGGCAGTCAGTGAATCTGAAGGATAGTGATAAACTTTATTAATTTCATGGTGGAACAGTCGCCATTCTTTCTCATAAGACCAATGTGATGACTTCGTACACAAAAAGCTATCTAAAAAATAGTCACCACCACCAAGCATCATTGCCACATAGTCAACTTGCTGTGGGTTGGCTACATAATTTACCTTACGCACTTTTTCAAATGGTTCGATGTCCGTTCGAAACTCTAGGCAAAAACCTTTTGCTGATGATGCATAGTGCGACCACATAAGCAGATTGTCATTTGTTTCACTAAAACAGCTAATACCTTTGTCATTAAACAAACCTTTAACGCGCTTTTCGCAAAGCTCCGAAGCCATATTTTTGAGGTTAACTTTGAAGTCATTTAAAGTTGTCTTGTACAACTGGTTGTACTTTTGGATTTCCAGACGATCTCGCAATTCAGCCTCGTAATGAGTCTTAATTAATTGAGCCTCTGGGTCATAAGGAAAACGGAGCTTTGGCGGGACCTCACAATCAAAGGGGCCATTAAAATTTTTAGGTGAGTTGAAATATAAAGCCTGAGATTTCAAGTTAATCAAAGACTGTACCGACATTGGTTCATATTTATATATTTTATTAGGAATTGCCATATTTTCCTCGAAAAGGCATAACGCCTTGCTAAGGTGTGAGTAACGCAATACAAAAGCTACCGCACAGCGCCTTAATCACATAAGCCACCGCATAGTAAAAATGCCACGCGTTACGAATCACTCTTAAGCAATTTGTTAGTACATGCGCTACTTCTATTTGTGCGCTCCAAGATATTGAAAATTGAGATGACATGAAAGGCTTTGAACACTGAAGTGAGACGGGCAGCTACAAAACTTTACCCCGATTGAAATACGAAAGTTGGCTAGAAGAAATATGCACTGAACTGCCCTACTTTCACTGGCTTCAAATTAGAAAAGGATTCTTTCCTCGTACTTCAACAGCCACATCAAAAGTAATCAAGGTTCTCTCAAAAGCCACCACGAAAGTGAAGAAGCGCCAAAAAAATAGGCTAAGAGTTAGAAGCCGTAAACGGTGAAATCAAAGCAAGCACAACGCATATAGTGCCACCGGAAAGAACGTGAGAGGCACTAATTGAAAGGTGTAAAGACGAGCGCCAAAACAGATAAACACCAAAACTTATGACCTTTGATGTCAAACCCGTACTAACGCCCTGTTAAGGTGTGAGCAACGCAATACCGATGCCTCCGCATACGACCTTAAACACTAAAACCAACGCATAGTAAAAATGCCACGCGTTGCGAATCACTCTTAAACAGTTTGTTAGCTGATAAGCCACACCTGTCGTGAGGATAAAACTTTTTCAATATATAATCCCACTCAAAAGCAGTATCTTACGCGCCCTTTAAAACAAACCATACTAAATTATGAGCATAAAAAACTTCCTTGTTGGCGCAACAATTCTACTTTCTCTTGGCGGCTGTGCTACAGCATATCAAAACCAAGGTTTCACTGGCGGCTACTCAGAAACACAACTCGACGAAAACGTTTTTGTAGTAAGTTTTGAAGGAAATGGCTACACGAGCAAGAAGAGAGCAGCAGCTTTCACTATGCTACGTTCAGCAGAGCTTACTGTAAGTAATGGTTATGAGTTTTTTACCATTATTGATAGTGATAGCTACACAACAAATAGTACCTATACAACTCCAACAACAAGTCATACAACCGCAAACGTATCAAGTTTTGGTAACTTTGCAACTGGTACAGCTACGACTACGTTTAGCGGTGGTCAAACATACGCAATTTCCAAACCTAGCAATACAAACACAATTGTGATGTTTAAAGAACGACCTGCGAATGTATTTACATATAACGCAAAATTCATTGTGAAGTCGTTAAAAGCTGAGTACGGAATCGAATAACGGATTACTCTAGCATGGACGCTTGTCAGCTAACGCCCTGTTAAGGGGTGAGCAACGCAATGCCGAAGTCGCCGCATACCACCTTAAACACTAAAACCAACGCATAGTGAAAATGCCACGCGTTGCGAATCCCTCTTGAACAGTTTGTTATGTGCGTGCTTAACCTGAACAACTGTACTCTCAGAACAGCTAATCGATATAAGAGGCGACCGCAACTGGACCAAAATAGAGTTCAAGAGCGAAGTAAAAAAGTACACTTTTAGAGACTTTCTTCTTTAAAAGCACTTTAACCATAAGAAGTGTGACAATGATGTATACGATGGCAACTAACATTCTATCCCTACATGTAGCTTGAGCCTAACCGACAACATTTAGTAACCCGAACAATCAAGATGCTGGAAATGCAAAAAAGATATACAAGACTGCACCAAATACCGAGCCAGCCATGAACAAACCCAACTTAAGTGCTGTACTTTTATCCGATTCCTTTTTGGACATAGTAATTCCTTTTACTAATTTAAAATGACTTGCATACACATCTAAACGTTACGAACACCAAAGCACATAACGCCGCATTAAGTGGTGAGCAACGCAGACCACTGCACATAAAGTATTGTACCGTAAACACTAAATTCAAAGTAAACCAAAAATGCCGAGCGTTGGGAATCCGTCTTAAATGCTTTGTTAGCAATATGGCTTAACCCTATGCACTGAACTCTTCTAATGCTGAAACTGCCGCTTCAGCTTTAGCACTTTGAACAAAGATATGATCGTGATAATAAGCTGCAATGACATTAGCACTAATACCCTTTGATGCTAACTTGCTAGCCACTGCTGCTGTAAGACCTACAGCTTCCAAACTGGAGTGCACCGTCAGAGTTATTTGACTATATGCACCATCAAACGACAAACCTGCCTTTTCTGCCTCTGATTTCTCTAGAACCAAAGTTAAACCCTCAGACTCAATAAACGTGGCAACTGGATTTAGGTCAACATAGTCTGCTAGCACACCAGAAACTGTACAAAATACAAACTCTGATTCCATTAGTTTTGGACTCATCGAACGCAATAACTCGTCTAGGTCTGTGATTCTTGACATATCGGTTTCCTCTTATATTGCTAACGCCCAATTAAGGGGTGAGTAACGCAATACCAATGCCGCTGCAAACCACCTTAATCACAAAAATCAACGCATAGTAAAAATGCCACGCGTTACGAATCCCTCTTGAATTGTTTGTTAGCTGACAATTTCACCGAGTGCTTCTATCCATTGCTCTGGCTTCGCTACAATAAACTCGTAACACGTATTGTTGGCTAATTTTATACGAAATGCATCCGTAGTAATTGGAATTACACCACCACCTTCGCCCAAGCACTTAGCTACGGCAGTAATGTCTTGGCGCTTTAATTGATATGGACCAAAACCCAACTTTTCGTTGTACGGAATAAAAATTAAATCCGACTCCGTTAGTTCTAATTTCCCATCTGCTTTAGTCGCACCGACTTGAATTGTAGTTGTTGAAGACTTAATTACTTTATCAGACATAATGCACCCTCTTCCTTGATTTACTTTTGTCTGCTAACGCCCTGTTAAGGGGTGAGCAACGCAATACCGAAGCCGCCGCATACCACCTTAAACACTAAAACTAACGCATAGTAAAAATGCCACGCGTTGCGAGTCCCTCTTGAACAGTTTGTTAGGCGACATTTCTACGTTTAACTTCTTTCTCATACGAAGATTCGTTGTATAGCCAAATAGCCCAAAATGCGAAAAACATCCCGATC
The DNA here is from genome assembly GCF_023161645.1 of Vibrio sp. 1CM7H. Classification (NCBI taxonomy): domain Bacteria; kingdom Pseudomonadati; phylum Pseudomonadota; class Gammaproteobacteria; order Vibrionales; family Vibrionaceae; genus Vibrio; species Vibrio sp. 1CM7H. The sequence goes on along the minus strand of NZ_JALNTV010000002.1, from coordinate 20,483 downwards.
GTGTAAATTGAGTAATTAAGAGCATTATCCGATAAGAAAATCGTAATGCTTGCCGCATCAGAAGACGGATATAGGAAAATAACATTAAAAATTATGTACAAAATGGCTGTGACGAAAGTTGTTCTGAAAAGCCAATTTAAACAGCCTTTCTTTCGCGATTTTTGCCAATTATCAAATGCTTTACCATTCATTAATCCACTCCTTTTCTATTAACTGAAGCTAGATTCACGCCAAGATACTATCACTACTCTATCGTTTATCTCATGTCGCCTAACGCCGCGTTAAGTGGTGAACAACGCGACCACCTAACCAAAACCATTGTGCCGTAAACACTAAAGCCGAATCAAACTAAGAATGCCGAGCGTTGTGAATCCGCCTTAAACGCTTTGTTAGCAGTTCCGTTGAACCCTTTGCTCAAGGTATGCATATCTGTTTAATTCGGAAATAAAAAACCTCGATAAAGCATCTACCGACGAGGTTTTTAATAACAAAGGGACAACTAAAAATTTGTATGCGAAAGACACTGGTAACACTAAAAGAGCATAAGCACTTACGATACTAATACTACCCAGTACTATGAAATTCTGAATACTCTCGTATGACAACTGGTTGACCAATTCATAGAAGATTAAGTCTGTCTGGGATTTCGAAACCGTTATTAATGCAATAAGACTAATTAAATAGATGACCAGACTAAGAATCCGATTTTTTGATTCTGGGTCATATAAAAACTTGAAGAAGCGTACCCATTCTGACTGCGTAGACAAACCATGCTCACTTTTGTCTGTTTCTCTAATTTCTTTAAGGTTCTTCATTGCCTCCAACAGTGAGTCACCAATATGGGCAACCAATGTTTGTAGATAAACTGCTTTGTGATAATTCACATTATCACTATCTAAAAGAGTCTGATTAGATAAGTGGCGAACTAAGTTAAGATCATACTTTTGCCTTGCTAACACTCCCATCATCCCAGCAATAAGCATGGGAATAATTGAAATGTTCTCTAGCTTTAAAATGATTTGCAAATACCCACCTAAAGCAAAAAGGCAGAATGCCAAAGCAAGATAGATGGAACCTTCAATACCAAAAAAACGAAGGCTTACGGTATTTTGATAATAGGATTTAGCTAAAAACTTGAGTTCTTCCAATCTCGACTTACTCCCTAAATTTATCAGGACTGCTAACGCCGCGTTAAGTAGTGAGCAACGCTACCACTAAGCCTAACCATGCCACCTTAAACACAAAACCCAACGATGGAGTGAAAAATGCCATGCGTTGGGAATCTGTCTTAAACGCTTTGTTATAACACAAAGCCCAAGAATGCATCCTTACTAATAAAACCTAATGCGACAGAAGCCATTAAACTCAGAGATAGTAAACATAACCAGCCATGTTTGATAAAAATCCAAACGCTAGGCCGAGCATTATCCATAGTTCTATTTAGCATTGCTCGATACTGATAACCTTGAAAAAATGACCAAACAAAGAAAACTCCAAAAGTAAACCAGGCATAGAAAGGTGGCAGGGAAAACAAACCAAACACGACGCCAAAGCCGACCGCACCAACCGTATTAGTTAATCTGGAGAAATACTCAATAGCTATCCTATCTTCTTCACTAGAATAAATTACATTACTCATTATTCGACCCCATAATAATAAGATTAACCTTGTATGAACTGCTGAACTAGTTGCAAAACAAAGCCTGCTAGCAAAGCAACCCAACCAATTGTCGACAACAATAGGTTTTCAGAGTATTTGAATAAACCATCTTGTTTTCCTGTTTGTACACTAAACGGCTCTGAACCGTCTGCATTATACTGTTTTACAGCTCGTCCAAATTTCGCAATAAGGATTGTACCTAGTATGTTCAAAATTAGACCGACTGTCGTCAACATATAAAGACCTCATTATTGATGCTGTGTTATAACGCCGCATTAAGGTGTGAGCAACGCAACCACGAAACCTAACTAGACAATCATAAACACAGAACCCAACAATGGAATGAAAGTGCCGAACGTTGGGAATCACTCTTAAATGCTTTGTTATGCGTCTTGCTCGTTTTTTGAACTTTCAACGTGAGGAAGCCCACCATTGCACTGCGGGCAAACACCTTTCAACTTAGTTTTACTTTCAGAACTGTCTTTCTTAGGTTTAACGTTATGAAGTTCAGTATAAAAATATACTCCACACATTGCACAAGTAATGTGTCGATACAAAGATTTTAGTTTTTTCATGTTACAACCAGTTTAATATGGAGAAAGTACCAAATGACGATAACGCTATTAAGAATGAAATACCACCTAAAATAAATGTGGCCGCTGTGAAATTAACAATTCCTTTAGTCACGTTTTGAGGTGTTTTTATACTGCGCAGTACACCAAATGCTGCCAGCGTTAAAAATAATATGGATAGTAAGAACCCACCAAACGAAAGCAAAATAAGGCAAGAAAACTTAGGTTCACTAAAAAACTTTTCCAATAAAAGCGCTAGGGTTACCACCGAACCAGTACAAAGTGTTGTTACATGCTTAATATAATCTAGAGTCACTTTCTGTTGTTCGATATAGATATCGTCTTTTAATGACATAGAACTTCCTTAAAACTGAATTTTGTCTGTCGCATAACGCCCTGTTAAGGTGTGAGCAACGCAATACCGAAGCCTCCGCAGACCACCTTAAACACTAAAACCAACGCATAGTAAAAATGCCACGCGTTGCGAATCACTCTTAAACAGTTTGTTATATTTTTGATTTCAGTGGACTCAATACCTTAAGTAACCCTTTATGAATTGAGCTTCTATCGACATTACCAGTTTCTTGACAAACAAAAGCTGCATCCTCTTCTGCCAATACCTCAATAGCCTGAGGCTTACAAACTTGCATAAAACTAAAGTGCGAAGCACCTTTGATTTCATTGTAAGAAAGATTACTTAGGTTGGTATTTATATACGGGGTAATTTGTAGCTTGGGCGGGATAGTCTCGTCCAACTCAGCACCAACTACTAATGTCTTTGCTGACAGAGCATCTAATGATTTGGGTAATATCGCAGGCACGTAACCCGGAGCAATAGCAACTGCATTTTTTATCCGTTTATCCCTGTAATCGCCCGAGATCATAAGGCGTTCTTGTTGTGAAAGTTCATTAAGTGCATTGCTATAATAATCGCATGATGCATCATTGTACTGATGACAGTATTCCTGATACCCCTTAATATCGAATTTTGCACCTGCTAATGCTAAGGCTGTATAACCACCCAAAGAGTAACCGATGACCGTTATATTATCTTTGTCTACATATTGGGCGTAATCACTTGATAGTATCTGATCAATAAGGAAGGAGACATCTCGAGGCTGCTCCCACATTCTAAGGACACTCTCGGGCGTAGCTTGACCTGTTGTATAAGTAGGATGATTTGCTGAAACGACAAAAGCTCCATTTTCAGCTAATTCACTCCCAAGCCATGATAGGTTTTTCCAATTACCTGAAGTTCAGTGAACTAGGATGTACAATGGAAAATTCCTCCCCTTTGGGGTTGCTGATTTAGCAGCCTTAAACCCATAGAAAGCTATATTTTCGGCGAAAATAGTTTCGGAAGCGGTCGTCGTTGTTGGGTAAAATAGCTTAGTCTCAATGAGCCTATACCTTTCATTATCTTGGTAATTATCTTCGGCGATGCCTATAGCCGCCATGCTTGCCGAGCTGAAGCAGCATAAAGAGGCTAAAACTATTCTTTTCATACTTTCCTTTATCCACTGACGTAAAACAAAAAATATAACGCTCTGTTAAGGTGTGAGCAACACAATACAAAAGCCACCGCATACCACTTTAAACACTAAAACCAACGCATGGTGAAAATGCCACGCGTTGCGAATCACTCTTAAACAGTTTGTTAGTTCTTTGACCCACTGAGTGCCTGATGTTTATAGCCTAGTGAATCCAAATCAACACCCTGCTCTAGAAGTAGTTTTTCAAACAATGGTAATAGTGGTCCAAGGTTTTCATTTAGCGTGTCACGAACCGTATCAACAACAACTTGGGTACCACGCTCGATTTCTATATTAATAAAATCACCACTGACTTTTGATTCAAAAACCGTCATTCTACGAGTCTCAGGAATAAGCCAAACTTCAAACCAACCTTCATGCTTATTTACGTCAGCTACGGTCAAGCTCGCTCCATTTAGAGCTATATAACCTTTCGGGAAAACATATCTTTTCCAAGCATCAGGGAGCGCTAAGCGAACACAATAGTTATCCTCAATTTGTTTTACGTCAACGATAGCTACATTAAAGTCTACATGGCCAGATAGAGGGTGACCGCCAATTTCCGCCCCATCTTTTGCGGCTCTCTCAGCGTTAACTAATTGGGATGAGCAATACTTACTCAGAGTTGTGATTAAGAGGCTTTGCAACATTACGTCGAACTTAACACGAACATCTGACTGTATTTCAGTAACTGTCAGACATACACCGTCAATAGCAATGCTCGCCCCAATTTCTAGATCAGTACAAAACCCTTTAGGGAAGTCGATAACAAAAGTTCTAATCCCTCTTTGATCTGTCACATCAACAATTTCGGCTACCGCCTGAACTATGCCTGTAAACATACTTACTCCACTGATATTAAAACAACTTTGAGAACTAACGCCCTGCTAAGGGGTGAACAACGCAATACCGAAGCTGCTGCATACCACCTTAACCACTAAACACAACACATAGCAAAAATGCCACGCGTTGCGAATCACTCTTAAACAGTTTGTTAGTTGTTTTTTTGCATACGCTCTAGAATATAGTCTTGCAGAGCTAAACCTTTTAATTTTTGCTTGCAGCCATTTACTCGAACCCAAGTGTCACCAGATGAATTGAAAAACAAACCAATGGTGTTTGATTTTGGGACGTTTACTTCAAAAACATACCCATTCTCGGTATTTATTACTGAGTGAAACCTAACAGTGATTTTTGTTGGATCTATTGCTGGCTGAATCGTACCAATCTTAGCGTTAACAACTTTTTTTATCTCGTCCTTTTGTGCCGTTGATAGATGTAAACTTTTCACCTTACCATCATCGCAAATGCCCCAGAAAATACTACCACCAGATCCGTTAAGGAGTGCAACCACGTATTCGTCAACCAAGTTCTGGATAGATTTAGCAGGATTACTTCCTTTTACTTCTTTAAACTCATGGGTCAAATCTTCTTCTAGAGAACAAACCTCACCCTCAATGAATCTATGTTGAACATTATCTTCAACGATTTCCAGTTCATCAGAAAGAGACTCAAAAAACGTTCTAAGTTTTTTAATGCTCCCCGAACTCATACGGACAGACTGAGACATTTTATTTATAGAGCCACAACTCGCGATCAACGAATCTAGTTGCTCAAGTGCTCTAGTTTTACCAACCAGTTGACCCCAAGTTTCAATTTGTCTATTCCGTTGAGGACCACTTTGCAAACCGCCGGGATAGTACCAGTCGTTGATTACTTCAAAAGCGATATCTAAATCCCAGTTCTTATTAATGATCACAATTGCTTCCTATTATCCCGAAGTTTGGTAAAACAACTAACGCCGCATTAAGGTGTGAGCGTCGCTTGGCTATACTTGAGCGAAGCGAAACTGCCAAGCGTTGCGAATCACTCTTGAATGCTTTGTTATGTGCGTGCTAAACGGTAGCGCCTTACCGTACCCTCACTCTCATCTGTGTAGTTACCGAGGTATTCACCACCACAGTTTTCGATGACCTTTTGAGATGCGGGATTGTCAATTGAGCAAGTAACAATAACTGAATCAGTGACAACATGGTCTCGCACCCAAGCAAGCAGAAATGAGGCTACACCCTTACCACGAGCTGACGGTCTAGTTTCGTAGCCAATATGACCAATGACATTTTCTACGTTGGCATTAGTACCTTTGCGAACTCGGATTGCACCTAAAATTTCGAAGTTCGATACACAGTAGTAAGTTGTGCTAGGTAAATATCCCTTTGGCAACTCGGAGATTGCCTTTGAACATTCGACCAAACCTGACAAATAAGCAGTCGGATCTTGCTCCACACCCAAATACTTTGGAATACCCGATTCTAGGCATTCTTTCGCATAACTCGCTAATATTGGGGCCAAATCAGGGTTGGCCTCTACCACTTCCATGTCAATTTTCCTCTTAAGCACATAACGCCCTGCTAAGGGGTGAGCAACGCAATACCGAAGCCACCGCATACCACCTTAACCACTAAATTCAACGCATAGTAAAAATGCCACGCGTTGTGAATCCCTCTTGAGCAGTTTGTTAGTTTGCAAACCTAAAGCGTTGATTTTAAGTCATTTTAAACTTTGCAAACAACAAGCATTATGTGTTTTGATGCATTTAAATCAGGCGTAGTCTAAAAACGGCTAGTCAATGAAACCACGTGGAACAAACAACGCCGCAGAAAACGAACTAACAACACCAAAAAGCGCCTTTGGAAAACCAATCTCACAATGCGGACTTTCAACAAAGCCACTGAAACCACATGAACTTACCACACCAGAGAAAACGACATTTCAGCGAGTAGATCGGCTTTTGTACCAACAAACTCAACGAGCAGAGTTTCAGCAAAAAAGTTCGACTCAGGTAACCCAAAAGTCGCCGCACCAAAAAACAAATCAACCGTTGAAACGATGCCAATTTTGAATTTTCACCACGCCAGTTAACACTGAAATTGAACGCAGATACGACAATTTCAACTTTGAGCTTTTACCACTAGGTCTTGCGATATAGCTGCGTTTTTCCTCTTGCAAACTAACGCTCTGTTAAGGGGTGAGCAACGCAATACAAAAGCCGCTGCATACTACCTTAATCACTAAAACCAACGCATAGTAAAAGTGCCACGTGTTGCGAATCCCTCTTGAACAGTTTGTTAGCTGTTCTGGCTTTCTGGACGTTTTGATTCGGGAAGAAAATCGTTCACTAATTGTTCCCGCTTATCTTCATCTATGTAAGAGATTGACTTAACACTGCTACTATCTTTGACCCAATTAAAGCCTTCTAGAGCACAATTGAATGAAAACCACGAAGCTGCAACAAACAACCATTGTTCATTAACTAATGAATGGATACCAAAAAAGAATATCAAGATCAGAAAGGATCGTATTATCCATTCAAAAGCACGTAGTAGTACTAAACTGGAGCCGTAACTCACTTCATGTATGTTGTTGGAGTTAATATAATGCTTATGTACTACATGGCGAAGTACATCTAGACGAGAATAACTTTTGAAAAAAGCTAAACCACTAGATTTCGCTTTTTTACTCAGCTTTTGAATAAGCCAAGATGAAAAAGCAAATACCGCGGAACCAAGTAGTCCTTGCTGAAATGAAGAAAGACTATCGATATATTCAAATATTTGTTCCATTTTGCCTCCATACTCGAAAAACAGCTAACGCCGCATTAAGGTGTGAGCAACGCTGCCACTACACTTAACCATACCACCGTAAACACAAAACCCAACGATGAAATCAAAAATGCCAAGCGTTGAGAATCACTCTTAAATGCTTTGTTATAAGCCATTGACTCTGAAGTACTTTTGAGAGCATTATTATAGTCACATGCTTCCACATAGGTATTCAATATGAAAATGACAGCTCTGCAAGATCTTCATCGAAGTATGATGAAAATTGGCACCGACATGCAACAGTTTCAAATTAATACTGGTTCAGCAAGCTTTGATTGCCTTTTCTCTGTTCGTGAAGCGCCATTTATTTTGGCTTTAACTTCGAGAGGAAGCGCACCAAAATTCTTTAAGTTCGAAGTCCAAAACGGATACTGGATAAAACCATACTTTGACGGCTTCTTCTACGATTTAGTTGATGTTTTAAGCTCTGGTGCAAAATCTGGTGTACGACTTAACCCTAAGGATTTTCTAGAGCAGTTGAACAATAGCATTCCAACGCAAGCTAAGCCTCAAAGCACCCCATCCCCTAAACAAATTATCACTTTGAGACCCGATATAACTGAAGATCGTGACCGACCATATTTTGATACGTGGATCTATTGGAAAAGTGCAGACCGACAAGGACCACGGGAAGAAAACCGCCACAAGACACTAATGATATTAGGTAAAGGTGCTCTAGAGTACAGTATTGCGATGAAAGCATCTTCTAAGTGGAGTGCAGTAGATCTAGATAAGTCATGGGACGATAATATATAGTGGCTTATAACGCCCAATTAAGGTGTGAAGCACGCGACTACGACACTCAATTTGACCACTGTATTCACTGGACTCAACCCAAACCAAAAATGCCAAGCGTGCTGAATCACTCTTAAATTGTTTGTTATGAGCGTGCTAAATGTATACGGCGGACATTCCAACAAAAGCGACCAAAATCAAGTATTGAACACATAGTGTTATACCCTGCCAAAAGTGAGTGACCACCATTCGTTTATGGTGATAATTACGATTTTCTTTTGCCTTATTCATTGGGCGATTTAAAACCAACTTAATATACCACGGGTATAACTCTTGAAAAGATGAAATACTTTTCATTAGATCAAATTCAGGTTTGATAGCTAATCCGTTTTTTTCTGCCATCTCCTCGATACTATTAGCGTGCTGTTCGAATTTATCAATTACTGGTGCTAAACGTGCACGAGCTTCAGTAGAGCTTGAAATACTGAGCGAACATAACATTGCGAAGTATTTTTGAAATAGTGCGAATAAGAGAGATGCCGCCAAACATGAAAACAAAACCTTTAGCTCAGAATGATCATAAAAATTCGCCATTTTATCGATGTTAGTTATTGCAAGTCCTGCAACAGCTGCACTGCCAGCAGCTGCCCAAGTTGATAACTTATCAATAATTGAACTTGTTGAAACCGTTGCTTCGGCCAATGCTCCTATTGAGTCATAGTGCGCATTCTCATCGGTGATCGTCTTCCAACTTTCTAAAGATTTTTCTAATTCCGTCATCTTCAATTTTCCTAAAGCTCATAACGCCTTGTTAAGGTGTGAGGCACGCAATACCTAAGCTTCCGCATACCACCTTAACCACTAAAACTAACGCATAGTAAAAATGCCACGCGTGCCGAATCACTCTTGAACAATTTGTTATGTAGCCGACTTTCAGGTTAGTGCTTTCTGTCCAATTTGGATTTTGGGCGCAATACCAGCTTTGCGATACAAAGCTAGAGCAGATTCATTGAAAGAATATACCTCTAACCACAGCTCTTCTCCGCCGTTAGAAATAGCCCTTTCTTCAAATGCCTCTATTAGCGCCAGTCCAACACCCTGACTCCTAAAGCGTGAATCCACTACAATCTGTTCAACGCTTGCGATCTTTCGCTGTTTGAGTGTCCAAGACTTACGAACCCATAGCTCACCAAAAACAAAACCTACTAACTGCCCTTTGCTTTCGGCTACCAGACAAATCGAGCTTTCACTTTCGATCATCTTGTGCATGTCTATTTTTTGTTCAATCTCTTCCGGTGATAAAAAGTCATCAGGTAAATTTGCTTGATGATACTCATTAAGCTGAAACTGTAGTTTCTTGATAACACTGATATCTTCAATGCGAGCTTGGCGAATATTTAACATATATAAATCCTTTTAACTTACCGTCCTCTCGCGGCTACATAACGCCGCATTAAGGTGTGAGCAACGCTACCACGAAACTAAACCTTACCACCGTAAACACAAAACCCAACGATGGAATGAAAAATGCCATGCGTTGGGAATCACTCTTAAATGCTTTGTTAGCTTAATATAGACTCAGGAGTGCTTTTTACTTTCCAGGCTTTTTACTCTTGCTTTGTACGCAAAATAAAAACCAACGAAGAAGAATGCATTCGTAGCCACGAGAGCCAATCCCGCAACCTCGGGTAAATTGTAGCCTGTTATCATTGAAAGAATATAGTACTGGGCACATGCAGCCATAACACACAAAGATAATGGACGAAGAAAAGTAGTACTCGGCGATAACTTTTCTTCAGAGAACATATACTGCATCAATAGCACATGCGAGAAATGAATTGTTGCCAATGACAATATCACTATTAGTATTAAAACTAGCATTACAAATCTTCCGGTTGAAGTAGACCTCTGCGAAGAAGCTCCTTCCGCGCATCTTTTGCATTTAAGTGTGTTTGATAAGCAATTACACTGACCATTACGACCAAGATTGCCGATGCTTTGCCTGCAACTTGTTTGGTCACTCCCAGTCTATTTGCAATCTGCGCAACTGGTGAGCTTGTAACTTGCTTTTTCAACTGAGTCGCAACCTCTTTGGAAGCACTTTTCACCCCTTGCTGCGCTGATGAAAGCAAAAATGCTGATATACCTGCTGCTGTGAGAGGGAGCGAGAAGTCTATGCCAAGACCTTTCAATATATTAGTCACATCCTTATTGGTATCAAAAAATTCTCTGAGCTCCCGATCAGAAAGTGACCATGAGAACCAGTATGGATTTGCAACCACTTGAGAAACTAAACCATATAGTGAAGCTTTCAACTGGCCATCGTTCAAAGCCAATATTAGCTTCAAAACTTCGGACTGTTTGTTCTTAGGTAACTCTCTATAAAGTACAATTCCTGTAATAATTGTAATTGCATTAGGCTCCTGTCTCATACGAGCTTCGTACTTTTCCATACCAATCAAATGCGTGTAGTACTTAACTGGATCTGCGGCAATTTTTGATTTGTGCACTCTCATAAAGCCTCCAATATAGATTTTGATAATGCTTAATACACTTATTGGAACTTGAGCACAAATATGCTTACTACTTTTTTGTTTAGTTTCACACAACATTGCAATTTATAAATAGCATAATTGCCTGACTACCTTGTTCATGAACTTAAATGTTAAGCTAACGCCCTGTTAAGGTGTGAGCAACGCAATACCGAAGCCGCCGCATACCGCCTTACACACTAAATTCAACGCATAGTAAAAATGCCATGCGTTGCGAATCACTCTTAAACAGTTTGTTATGTTTTACCACAAATAACTGACTTAATTGAGAAAGAACTGATGATTAAGACCATTTTTCTGAAGCAAACCACAAGGCAAGAACCAGCTTGGCCACCAAGTGCGACCAACCAACAGCAAGTATGAACACTTCCCTGTCCAATGAGGCAACCCGACAAAGCACCAACAAACACCCTAGTCTCTTCTCACAACAGCGCCAAACAATGGTGAGTTGCCGAGACTACTGCCAAGGTAGGATGTTGCTTGGAAAAGAACCTCAAAGCGACTTAAAGTCAGAGGAACTAAACCCTAGCCTGCTCGACCTGCAAATGAAGCAACCCACGAACATTGGCATGTTTGATGGCCTAAGTTACTCAAGAACTTAGGCCGACAATGCTGGTTTGCTGAGTCTACTAGGGACGAACTGCCAGAGGGACAAAGAACTAGAGCATAAGATATTTAAGCCTTTGAAATACAAGTAAACATAACGCCCTGTTAAGGGGTGAGCAACGCAATACCGAAGCCGCCGCATACCACCTTAAACACTAAAACCAACGCATAGTGAAAATGCCACGCGTTGCGAATCCCTCTTGAACAGATTGTTAGCTGTGTATTACAACACTAGCATTAATATCAAAGGTCCCAAAACTGCAACAACCATCATCAAAAACCAGAGATAAATCATCAATGATAGGTAGAGCGAAAATATCCCTTTTACAGCATTCTCCAGCTCGATACCTTTATTGTTCTGTAAAAAGTACGCTAACTCTGCCCTAGGAATGGAGCCTGCAACTTTTCGAAACTTAAGCTTCAAAAGCATAAGACCCATTGAGGTAGGTACACTAAGCGCCAACAGATACAACATGTAAGACATGAGGGTGTTTTCGGGAGATTTGTTACCTGAAACTATAGCCGCAATAATGATGACTAAGAGTAGAGAGGAAAAACCTTTAAATGATGAAAAGACTGAGTCTCGCGTTTTAACATATAGCCAAAATAACGGCTTATCGATTATTTTCATTTGTTTCTCAAACAGCTAACGCCCTGCTAAGGGGTGAGCAACGCAATACAAAAGCCGCCGCAAACCACCTTAATCACTAAATTCAACGCATAGTAAAAATGCCACGCGTTGCGAATCCCTCTTGAGCAGTTTGTTAGTCGCGAGGCACCGAGCGACAATTTTAAGCCGAACTAAACTTTGCGAACAACAAACTTTATGTGCTTTGATGTACTTAAGTCAGGCGTAGCCTCAAAGCGGCTATTCAATGAAACCACTTGGAACAATCAACGCCGCAGAAAACGAACGGACAACACCAAAAGCGCTTTTGGAAAGCTAATCTCACAGTGCGGACTTTCAACAAAGTCACTGAAACCACGTGGAATTTACCACACCAGAGAAAACGTCATTTCAGCGAGCAAATCGGATTTTGTACCGACAAACTCACCGAGCGGAGTTGCAACCAAAAACAGATTTTCGGTTGCCCCGCTCTATCACCACCAAAGAACGAAACAACCGCTTGGAAAATAGCAATGCATTGATTTAGAAACGATGAAACTGAGCTTTGACCGTCGAAGATGGAACTATGCACCAAACAACCAGTAGCCAAGTTTTGAGCTTAGAAACATGATTTTGACTGCTAGCTTTTCTGGCGACTAACGCCCTGTTAAGGGGTGAACAACGCAATACAAAAGCCGCTGCATACCACCTTAACCACTAAAGCCAATGCATACGAAAAATGCCACGCGTGCCGAATCACTCTTAAATTGTTTGTTAGGTGCGTAGCTTAATCTTGCACTAATCTGACCCATTTTGCCCGCCATGCCTGTGCTTCCATTGGGTCTGGCCAGAACTCTTTTTGCTTACTTATTAAGCCATTTTCAACGGTATGAAAAGTTATAGCTCGTGCTTTTTGGACACTATCTGTAATTGATACATCAGTGACAACTGTTTCACCGTCGCAAACTACAGAGTGAATTGTAAACTCCCAAATACCATTCGCTGGGTAACAGGAATTGATAGCCGTAAAGTTGTCTCGGCCAATAATAAGTTCACCAGACTGCGGCCAGAAACCCTCAAAGTCTGGGCTAAGCCACTCGCTTGCTTTGGCAAAGTCATTTGTTTTCATCGCATCCCAAAAAGCTAGGACGACTTCCTTTGAGTTCATGATTTTCTCCAAGCACCTAACGCCCTGTTAAGGGGTGAGCAACGCAATACCGAAGTCGCCGCATACCGCTTTAATCACTTAAAACAACGCACAGTAAAAATGCCACGCGTTGCGAATCCCTCTTGAACAGTTTGTTATGTACGTACTCACAAAACATGGATATCATGGATTGACACTTTGTACATGCAATTGCCAACAGGGTTAAACTCAAACTGTACCGTTAGATCAGAGAGTTCCCCATTTAGCATCAAATAAAAATCAAGCATCAAGGTTCCGTCATATGCTTCTAAAAAAGAGGGATTACATGCTTCTATACTGCAACTATCAAACTTGAATTCCCTTTCGTCGCTCAAATAATCATTGATAGCGCCAAAAACGAGGTGTTTTTTCCACATCTGACCGTAACAGTTCGCTTCATCAATTAGGCTGTCTGCCAGCTCAAACTTTTGAGATGCCAAATAATCTAACCAACTCTGACAGTACCGCTTAAGCTCTTCAGCTTTATCTAAACACGTTAATTTGAACATATTTCCTCGAAGTACATAACGCCCTGTTAAGGTGTGAGCAACGCAATACCGATGTCACCGCATACCACCTTAAACACTAAACGCAACGCATAGTAAAAATGCCACGCGTTGCGAATCACTCTTAAACAGTTTGTTAGCAGTTTTTTATACACCAAATTATGCTTTTATCGCATACACCGTTATGTGGTTTGAAGTTTCACGCTCATAGACACTGATATGAAGCACTTGGAACCCTGCTTTCTCTAGTTCAACGACAAGATCACTTTCAGAGGTAACATGGCGATATGGACTGCCATCCCTATAAGTTTCATAGCTATTTTCATTTTTAGAACACAAGCTACTGACAAAAAACACCCCGTTTTCAGACAGTGAACGATAAACATGACTCAAAAATATGACTCGATCTGCACCGATAATGCAATGCAAGCAATTACCGTCAATGACAACATCATAACGTTCTGGAAGTTCAAGAGACTCTGCCGTTAGGTCAGCTGAATAATAATTACCCTTGACTCCTGTCGCTCTGGCTTTTTCCTTTGCCCATTCAATTGCGGTTGGTGAAATATCTATACCTGTCACCTCAAAGCCCAACTTCTGGAAAGCTCTGCAATGATGTCCTTCACCGCAACCTAATTCGAGCAATTTACCTTGCACGGGTCGTTTAAATAGCTCGAGAAAACGCTCCACTAAAACTGCTTTAGACATTCGCTCGTTGCCACCCCAACCTTTCCAGCCAGCTTGGCGAGCTTCAACATACATGTCTTCATGAACTTGATAGTTTTGTTTCATATTCATCCTTGACTGCTAACGCCGCATTAAGGTGTGAGCGGCGCTTGGCTATACTTGAGCGAAGCGAAACTGCCAAGCGTTGCGAATCACTCTTAAATGCTTTGTTAAGTGTTTGATTGGATGTTGTTCAAAATGTACTCACCCTCACCATTTTCCGTTGCTTGGTATTCTTTAAAGCAAGGGAACAACCCCGAACATATCAGGTTTACTGCTAAGGGATTGTGCACCACGACCCAATCATTTCCCTTTGATGGTCTATTACAACAATCAGAGCAAGAGAAGATAATTGCACTAATTTGTGCAAAGTCTTCTCGAAGGAATAGATCTGTTGGAATATCAGAGCCAGAACTTTTTTTGATAGAAGGTCGAAAAATAAACCCTGAACCTTTCCTCGATCCCGTCTGCCTATCTATAGTGAGATATTCATCCCCGATCGGAAAAACACTACGAACGATCCTAGGAGGATTGTGATCAAGTCTTGCGCTAGGAATTTGACAGCCATTTATCGCAATAACGTAAGGCTCATTGTTAGAAACAATTCCAGATGACACATACGACTTATACCGCTCAAACTTTTCAGCTATAGCAGACGTATACCGTAGGATTATTTGGTCATTTGGCACAGTTTGAGCTTCACCAAACCTCATTGGCGGTACTTTATCTGGACCTTTTCCTGCCTTAGGTGCAATCGCTTCAACCCAAACTTTCTGATCACCTTCGATGCACACATCGGGACCGGGCTTTGGACAAATAACGCTGTGTCCGCTTTCAATTAGAGCAACAGTTAGATCCATTTCCCAAAAGCGTGCATCAAAGTCTATCGCAAACTCTTGCAAGAAGTGCTGATCACTGTGAGGTTGAAATTTAGACCATAAATCTTCGCACAGGGAGCGTGCCGCAACTTCGTGTATATCTTTTCCATCTCGGATATTGATATATGCTCGATTACTCGTAGTTATATCATCTCTGAACAACGCCTCAACTTTTGGTAGAGCGCGCTTACTAGGCTGGATATAAGCTCGCTTTTTACGATTTTGCTTTCTAGCTAGTTTTTTCTTTAAAGCCCGACTTAGTTTAAGCCTGTTTTGTGTTTTCATATTCATTGTTTTCACCATAGCTAAAAAGACACTTAACGCCCTGTTAAGGGGTGAGCAACGCAATACTAAAGCCGCTGCATACCGCCTTAATCACTTAAACCAACGCATAATGAAAATGCCACGCGTTGTGAATCCCTCTTGAACAGATTGTTAGCAATTAAATTGCAGACAAACCTTCAGCGTTTTTTCCATACGCAATTACCATCAACTCGAATAATTCTGGTATTTCAGTGATCTCAAGAAAAGGGAACACATAACTTGTCTTGCTGTACCCTATGAACTCATGATGATACTCGCTTCCGCTAGGCACTCCTGATATGAACACTTCAAAAAAGAACCCTAAGAACAAAAAGCATACTACTTGTACAGATTTATGATTAGCGTCCATATAAGTGCGCATAAAAGGGGAAATAATGCAATCACGTAAGTTTTTTCTAGAAAAGCCACCTTCAGTACTATCTATTAACTTAAAGCCCCTAACCGAAAAAGTTCGTTTCGATATCTCACTAGACGTATTAAGCGTAAACCGAAGTTTTTCATTCAGTTTGTCTGATAGAGTTATAGCTGCATAGTTTTTATGATCAGATATACTAACCCGCCATAAAATCGCTGCTACAAAACTCCTAATAATTTGCGTGTCTATATTTTGAAAGCTGACACCGGATTCTGTCCTTTCTGAGCCAAATTTGTTTCGCAACACTTTCTGGCTATAATCCTCATAATATGTATTTAGTTTCGACTCACACCTTTTACATAACTGCTTTGTAGCCCAACTATCCTGAGTTTTCTTAATCGGAACTCCATCAGCACCATCTAATAATATTGCTTGACCACTTCCAGCAGAAAAAATGCTCTTAAACAAGCTATCAGGAATAGCATGCGAGTTACACAATTCTGACGGAGTCCGACACAACTTGCATTTACTTCTCATAGTTATCCACTTAACTCCCTTTAATTGCTAACGCCGCATTAAGGTGTGAGCGACGCTTGGCTATACTTGAGCGAAGCGAAAGCGCCAAGCGTTGCGAATCACTCTTAAATGCTTTGTTAACTATTTTGTTTCGCCTTTCGTAGTTCTTCAAAAGCAGAATGCAACTCTTTTGCTCGTCGAAACGTATTGAATAACGACACTCCGTTAAAAGGCACCACTCCCGATTGCAATATACCTCCTGCACTGCCTGGATAGAAGGAGAGAAGTATTCGATTTTTATTTATAGAGGAGATAAATTCAGTCAGCTGCTCTTTGTTCACTTGACTCAGAAAGGTGGTTACCGGATCGGTGTCTTCTGGATAAGCTCTAGGGATGTTAAACCAAGTTTTTGACGCGACCTCATTTAGAGCTTTCGCGGCGATACTAAAATTAGATTGCACTTTAGGCACCGATAAAAATACGTTGGCATATTTCCCGGTAAACTGGTGTACTTGAATTGACATCGCAACCAACCTTTTACGTTTCAAATCGATTTCATGTCCTCTGCCATTTTGATACGAAACTAGAAACAACTTCTCTTGCTTATTCTTAGACTTTCTAATCTTTTCGGACGTTTCTAGAGTTTCAGATGCATAAATTTCACAGTCAGTCACAAGTGAACCAACCTCCGTAAAAAAGGCATTTAATTCACCCCACGCCTGCAGTTTTATGTTGGCTAATAGTTGAGATTTCCAGTTTGAAGTAGCACTTGCGTAAGCAACTAGAAAACCGATAACAGTAACTAGTGAGCTAACTATAGCAACTTTCATTTCATCACTAAGAGCATGAAGCCAAGCCATAAGTTCGTCGAAAGAGTACGCTGGATGACCAAACAGACTTTCACTAAAGTAGCGTAGAACTAGCATAGTAATTAACACGCCATAGAGGTTACCCAACAAAAATCGAAAAAGGACAGTAAAACTGATCCATAGATAAAACAGGGTCGTTTTAGCAAACGGTAAGTACTTCTGATTCAAACACAACCTCCTAAATAGTTAACGCCCTGTTAAGGTGTGAGCAACGCAATACCAATGCTTCCGCATGCCACCTTAATCATCAAACGCAACGCATAGTAAAAATGCCACGCGTTGCGAATCACTCTTAAACAGATTGTTATGCATTTACACTACCGAAGACCGCTTTACTTCCCAGTACTTAAGCTCTGCGTCATCAAATTTTTGTTCGAGCGCATCTAGATCATGCTTGATTTTGAAATTTCGTTCGTCGTCAGTGATAGGAAGCAACCAAGCTACGTGAGCGTGGGAACTATTTAGAGGCATTATTTCCAAGTCCTCTCCAAATGGATACGGCAACGAAATTAGCCAGTTTTCACAGTTAGAACCCTCAAGCCAAGGCTCACCAATAGGCAAGGTATGGCCAAAACCCAAATTATGATTCGAATGGTAGTAAGTTACCATTGCCAGCATTTCAACTAGACGATTTGACTCGATCGGTGATACGACAACAAACTCGTGAAGAGCTGAATCACTGTGTGTAATCTCTGATGCACCTACTGAGCAATACACCCACATATTAATTTGAGGGCCAGGTGCAAACCTGACAACCTGAAAATCGGGTACAATTTTCTTAATTGGCCCAAGCTCCCAAGACAATATCTCGAAATCATGACCTTCAAAGAACTCTGCGTAATGTTTAATAATCTTTTCTTTAGTAGACTTCATAATATCCTTGATGCATAACGCCTTGTTAAGGTGTGAGGCACGCAATACCTAAGTCTCCGCATACCACATTAACCACTAAAACCAACGCATAGTAAAAATGCCACGCGTGCCGAATCACTCTTGAACAATTTGTTATGCGCGTTCTCCACGATTGAACGCAACTACAGTAGCGCGTAATTTAGTCAGCTTAAACTCTGTAAGTAACACTGTAACAAAAGACAATATAGAAACGGAGATAAGTGCAATATTTATCAAAGCATTACCACTAAACTCATAAATACCTGACAGACCAATAAATAGCAAAAGACAGGCAATTATCGATAGAATCGAATCATTAGTTTTCACTTTATACTCATCAGCAGGTATATCTTTTATTATCGAAACCGGATTTGAAAGCCCGTCAAGCCGAACTGCAATTTTTCCTTTTTTAATTTTGACTTTTAGGCCAGAACTTCTTAACGAATTAGCTAAATCTTCCATGATTGATTATCTCCATTTCTGCGAGCACATAACGCCCTGCTAAGGGGTGAACAACGCAATACCGAAGCCGCTGCATACCACCTTAATCACTAAAATCAACGCATAGTAAAAGTGCCACGCGTTGTGAATCCCTCTTGAGCAGTTTGTTAGTTTGCAAACCCAAAGCGTTGATTTTAGGTTATTTTAAACTTTGAACACAACAAACTTTATGTGCTTTGACGCACTTAAGTCAGGCGTAGTCTCAAAGCGGTTACTCAATGAAACCACTTGGAACAAACAACGCCGCAGAAAACGAACTCACAACACCAAAAAGCGCTTTTGGAAAACCAATCTCACAATGCGGACTTTCAACCAAGTCACTGAAACCACGTGAACTTTCCACACCAAAGAAAACGCCATTTCAGCGAATAAATCGGCTTTTGTACCAACAAACTCAACGAGCACAGTTTCAGCAAAAAAGTTCGACTCAGTTAACCCCAAAGTCACCGCACCAAAGAACAAATCAACCGTTGAAACGATGCCAATTTTGGATTTTTACCACGTTAATTAACACTGAAATTGAACGCCGATACGACAATTTCAACTTTGAGCTTTGACCACTAGATCTTGCGATATTGTTGCGTTTTTCCTCTTGCAAACTAACGCCCTGTTAAGGTGTGAGCAACGCAATACCGATGCTGCCGCACACCACCTTAAACACTAAAGTCAACGCATAGTAAAAATGCCACGCGTTGTGAATCACTCTTAAACAGTTTGTTATGCGCTTTGCTCCACTAATTCAGCTGTTCCAATACAAGCGACTCGTCCTTCAATATCAGTAACTATATCTCCGGAGAACTGATGATTAAGCTGAACTTGAACATTAGGTAGGCCTATTGGTGCAATATTAATTAAGTACCCATCTTTTATGGTTTCCACTACGTATTTATGCTCGCCAGAAACTTTAAGCTCAGATAGAACGACACCTAAATTACTATCGATTACCTCTGCAGATGACGCAGATAAACTGAAAACACATTCCCCCGACTCGCCTGAATTGGGAGCTAACAACATGAAACCCACATGTCTACCATCTATTGTTTTCAATACCATCGCTTTTGGTAGTTCATTATCCATACATCCCTCGATATTTAAATGCACTAGCGCATAACGCCCTGTTAAGGTGTGAGCAACGCAATACCGAAGCCGCCGCATACCACCTTAAACACTAAAACCAACGCATAATAAAAATGCCACGCGTTGCGAATCACTCTTAAACAGTTTGTTAGTCGCGAGGCACCGAGCGACAATTTTAAGCCAAACTAAACTTTGCGAACAACAAACTTTATGTGCTTTGATGCACTTAAGTCAGGCGTAGTCTCAAAGCGGCTATTCAATGAAACCACTTGGAACAAACAACGCCGTAGAAAACGGACTAACAACACCCAAAAGCGCGTTTGGAAAGCCAATCTCACAGTGCGGACTTTCAACAAAGTCACTGAAACCACGTGGAACTTACAACACCAAAGAAAACGTCATTTCAGCGAGTAAATAGGCTTTTGCACCCAACAAACTCACCGAGCGGAGTTGCAACCAAAACAGACTCTCGATTGCCCTGTTCTGTCAGCACCAAAGAACAAAACAACCGCTTGAACAGTCACAAAACTTTGGACTTAAAACAGCTGAAACTGAGTTTTGAGCATCGATGAAGAGCCTGTATCGCAAACAATCATCAGCCAAATTTTAAGCTTAGAAACATAATTTTGATTGCTAGCTTTTTCTGGCGACTAACGCCGCGTTAAGGGGTGCCGGCACGCAATACAAAAGCTACCGCATGGCGCCATAAACACTGAACTCAACGCATA